>NZ_JALPTH010000001.1 GCF_023218175.1 Streptomyces lichenis
TCGAACCCGGAAGCTAAGCCTTTCAGCGCCGATGGTACTGCAGGGGGGACCCTGTGGGAGAGTAGGACACCGCCGAACTTCTGCCCCTATAGCTCAGTCGGTAGAGCGTCTCCATGGTAAGGAGAAGGTCAACGGTTCGATTCCGTTTGGGGGCTCCATAACGAAAGCCCCGCCCATCATTGATGGGCGGGGCTTTTTTGCGTTGTGCGTGGCCATTCCCGACCTGTTCCGGTCGTTCCTGGCTCGTGGGGCGAGGTGTTCCCGCGCTGGGTCCCCGGTCTGGGCGGCAGCCGGGCCCCGATGAAGGCGGCGGTCATCCCGGCCGCCCTCGGGGCCACGGTCCTCACGCAAAGGCGCCTCAGGCGGGCGGGTGCTCCTCGGGGACGCGCATGGCGAGGATGGCCATGTCGTCGGAGGGCGGGTCGGCGGCGAAGCGTTCGACGGCGCGCATGATGCGGGCGGAGACCGCGCCGGCCGTGAGGCCCGTACAACTGGTGAGGACCTCGGCGAGGCCGTCGTCGCCGAGCATGCGGGAGCCCTCGCGGCGCTCGGTGACGCCGTCGGTGACGCAGAGGAGGACGTCGCCGGGGTCGAGGGTGACGGTCTCCTCGTACAGCTCCAGGTCGTCCATGACGCCGAGCAGGGGCTGCGGTTCGGCGGCGGGGGTGACGGTGCCGTCCTGGCGCAGGCGGAGGGGGAGCGGGTGGCCGGCGCAGACGACCTTGAGTTGGGCGCTGCCGTCGGGCTGGGGCCGCAGCTCCCCGTACAGGAGGGTGAGGAAGCGGCTGCGGGAGCCCTCGTCGAGGATGGCGGCGTTGAGGCGCTCCAGCACGGCGGGGCCGCCGAGGCCCTCGCGGGCGAGCAGGCGCAGGGCGTGGCGGGCCAGGCCGGTGACGGCGGCGGCCTCCGGTCCCGTACCGCAGACGTCGCCGATGGCGAAGCCGTAGGCGTTGTCGCGGATGGGGAAGAGGTCGTAGAAGTCGCCGCCGACCTCGTTGCCCTCGCCGGCGGCGCGGTAGATGACGTCGACCTCGACGCCGGGGATGTCGGGGAGGCCGGGCGGCAGCAGGCTGCGCTGGAGGGACTGGCTGATGGCGGTGCGCTCGCTGTAGAGGCGGGCGTTGTCGAGGGCCAGAGCCGCTCGGCGGGAGAGGTCCTCGGCGAGTTCCAGGATCTCCTGGCGGAAGTGGTCGTCGGACGGCTTGCCGAGGGTCAGCATGCCGATCACGCGGTTGCGGGCGACCAGGGGGAGGACGACGGTCTCGCCGCCGACGGCCGACGCGGTGGCCAGGGTGGTGCTGATGCCGGAGGAGGCGGAGGAGCCGAGGCCGAGCTCGCGCATGGAGGTGCGGACGGCGGCCTGGTGGGCGGCTTGAGAGGGCGCGGTCCAGATACGGGCGCCGGGGGAGGGGACCGGTTCGGGCGGCGGGATCTTGCCGAGCAGGTCCTTGAGGCCGTCGATGCGCTCCTCGTCCTCGTGCAGCACATAGGAGAGGTACGGGTCGGAGGTGGCGTCGGCGATCGTGTAGACGGCGCACCAGGTGGCGAGCGTCGGCACGGTCATCTGGGCCATGAGGGCGAGGGTCTGGTCGCGGTCCAGGGTGCCGGCCAGCAGGTCGGAGGCCTCGACCAGGAAGCTGAGGGAGCCGCGGCGCAGGCGTTCCAGCTCGCCGAGGCGGGCGGACTCGACGGCGAGCGCGATCCGGTCGGCGGCGAACTGGAGGCGCAGCGCCTCCTCGTTGGAGTAGCGCGCGGAGGCCTCGGCGGCCACGCCGAGGGAGCCGGTCAGCCGCCCCTCGACCTTGAGCGGGACGGTGACCACGGAGCGCATTCCGGTGCCGCCGAGGAGGGGTACGGCGCCGGGGGCGGCGTCCAGGTCCTCGTGGACGGCGGGCATCCGGGCGGAGGCGTACCGTCCGGTGCCGGACTCGACGGGCACGCGGGCGAAGCGCTGGCGGGCGGAGGGCAGCCCGGTGGTGGCGCGGACCTCCAGCTCGGTCTCGTCGTCGGTGGCCAGGAGCAGGAAGGCGGCGTCGCCGTCGAGCATGTCGCGGGCGCGCTCCACGGTGCGCTGGAGGAGCCCGTCGAGGTCGTCGGGGGCGGGGGAGCCGATGAAGACCTCGAAGGGGTCGATCGGGCGGCCCTCGGCGCCGGACGTGCCGTTGTCGGGGGAGGCGGAGTGGTTGCGGGGCGGGGACTGGAGGACGGCGCGCTCGTAGTCGCGGACCAGCAGGCAGACGGTGGAGGGCTCGCCGCTGGTGTCGCGGACCCGCAGATGGGAGCCGTAGACGGGGATGACGCGGCCGTCGGTGTTGCGGATGCCGTAGCTGCCCTCCCAGCGGGAGAGCTTCAGGGCCTCGGCGAGGCCGGTGCCGGTGCCGGGGGTGTGCGGCCAGGCGGCGAGGTCGCCCAGCGGTTTGCCGGTGACCTGGTCGGGGGTGTAGCCGAAGAGCTGCTCGGCGTCCTCGTTCCAGGCGCCGATGGCGCCGCCCTGGTCGATCTGGACGACGGCGACGCGGACCCGGTCGTCGGTGGTGGGCAGCAGTTCGACGGGGAGGACCGGGCCGGCGGAGCGGGTGCCGACGGGGCGCTCGGGCAGGTCGAGCTGGAACCAGACGTGTTTGCGAGTGGGGGAGTAGTCAACGCCCCAGCGGGTGGCGAGCGCGGCGCAGAGCATCAGCCCGCGGCCGTTCTCCCGGTCGGGGTCGGCGACGGCCGGGCCGCTGCCCTGGAGGGGGACCTCGCGTTCGGGGTAGCGGTCGGCGACCTCGACGCGGACGCTGTGCTCGGCGCGCAGGCACAGCACGTCGGCGGAGGTGCCGGCGTGGATGACGGCGTTGGTGACGAGTTCGCTGGTCAGGACGACGGCGTCATCGACGACATCGGTGTGGCCCCACCCCTGGAGGGTGTCCCGGACGAAGGCCCGGGCGGTCGCCACGGACCGCCCCACGGGTTCGAAGGTGGCGGCCGCCCGCGCGGTGATCACAGAACTCCTCGTACGCGTCTCGACGCCCGGGTCTGCCATGCTCGGCTCAGCCCCTCCCCTGGTAACACCGGTAACCGCTGGTCGTGCCGCCCGTCCACCGCCTCCGCCGGGCGGACCGGGGCGGTTGGACAGCCGGATGCCAGGTTACTTACCTTCGCTGTCCTGGCGGATGGTGGTCACCGCTGTTTCCGTCCCCCGAGGGTGGGGACGTTATGCGAAGCTGCCGAACTGTTATGGCCTGGTTCCGCCGCGGTGAAACACTGGGGGATGGTTCCGGCGCCGGCTGGTGGCGGAGTACCGAGCATGACGGTCGACCCTTGCGGGAGGGACACGGTGGAGTCTGGCGTGACGGCGCGGGGCGGCAGCACGCGCGCGAAGGGCGGACAGCCCCGGTCCCGGGGCAACGGGACCGTGGAGGTGGACGCGGCCGCGCTGGACCGGCTGCTGGGCGCCCTGGTGTCGATGCGGGACGGGAACGTCCGCAAGCGGCTGACGGTGACCGGCGACGGGCCGATGGCCGAGATCGCGGCTGTCTTCAACGAGGTCGCGGACCGGCAGATGCATCTGACCGGGGAGCTGTCGCGGGTGCGGCGGGTCGTGGGCCGTGAGGGCAAGCTGTCGGAGCGGCTGGAGGTCGGGGCCGGCGAGGGCGCCTGGGCGCAGGCCGTGGAGGCCGCGAACGCGCTGGTCGACGACATGACCCGGCCGGTGTCCGAGGTGGGCCGGGTGCTGGCGGCGGTGGCCGACGGCGACCTGGAGCAGCGGATGGAGCTGCGCTCGGAGGGGGCGGACGGGGCGGCGCGGCCGCTGCGGGGCGAGTTCCTGCGGGTGGCCCGTACGGTGAACAACCTGGTCGACCAGTTGTCCACGTTCACCGACGAGGTGACCCGGGTGGCGCTGGAGGTGGGCACCGAGGGCATCCTCGGCGGCCAGGCCCAGGTGCGTGGGGTCTCGGGGTCCTGGAAGGACCTCACCGACTCGGTCAACACCATGGCGTACCGGCTGACGGCGCAGGTGCGGGACATCGCGCTGGTGACCACGGCGGTGGCCGAGGGCGACCTGTCGCAGAAGGTCACCGTGCATGTGTCGGGGGAGATGGCGGCGCTGAAGGCGACCGTCAACACGATGGTGGACCAGCTGTCGTCGTTCTCCTCCGAGGTGACGCGGGTGGCCCGCGAGGTGGGCACCGAGGGCGAGCTGGGCGGTCAGGCGAAGGTGCCGGGGGTCGCGGGGGTCTGGAAGGACCTGACGGACTCCGTCAACACGATGGCGGGCAACCTCACCTCCCAGGTGCGCGGGATCGCCGAGGTGACCACGGCGGTGGCCAGCGGCGACCTGTCGCAGAAGGTGCGGGTGAGCGCGCGCGGTGAGGTGGCGCAGCTCGCGGACACCATCAACCAGATGACGGAGACGCTGCGGACCTTCGCCGACGAGGTGACGCGGGTGGCGAGCGAGGTCGGGGCGGAGGGCCGGCTCGGCGGCCGGGCCCGGGTGCCGGGGGCCGCGGGTACGTGGAAGGACCTGACGGATTCGGTGAACACCGCGTTCACCAACCTGACCGGTCAGGTGCGGGACATCGCCACGGTGACGACGGCGGTGGCGAACGGCGATCTGTCGCAGAAGGTCACCGTCGATGTGGCCGGGGAGATGCTGGAGCTGAAGAACACCGTCAACACGATGGTGGACCAGCTCTCCGCGTTCGGTTCGGAAGTGACGCGGGTGGCCCGCGAGGTCGGCGTGGAGGGCCGGCTGGGCGGCCAGGCGAAGGTCCCGGGCGCGGCGGGTACGTGGAAGGACCTGACCGACTCGGTCAACACCGCGTTCACCAACCTGACGGGGCAGGTGCGGGACATCGCGACGGTGACGACCGCGGTGGCCAATGGCGATCTGTCGCAGAAGGTCACGGTGGACGTGGCCGGGGAGATGCTGGAGCTGAAGAACACCGTCAACACGATGGTGGCGCAGCTGTCGTCCTTCGCGGACCAGGTGACCCGGATGGCGCGGGACGTGGGCACCGAGGGCCGGCTCGGCGGTCAGGCGAAGGTGCCCGGGGTCTCGGGCACCTGGAAGGAGCTGACGGACTCCGTCAACTTCATGGCCGGGAACCTCACCGACCAGGTGAGGCAGATCGCGCAGGTGACCACGGCGGTGGCCCGCGGCGACCTCTCGCAGAAGATCGACGTGGATGCCCGGGGCGAGATCCTGGAGCTCAAGAACACCATCAACACCATGGTCGACCAGCTGTCGGCCTTCGCCGAGCAGGTGACCCGGGTGGCCCGCGAGGTGGGCACCGACGGGCGCCTGGGCGGCCAGGCGCAGGTGCCGGGCGTGGCCGGGGTGTGGCGGGATCTGACGGACTCGGTGAACGGCATGGCCGGGAACCTGACGGCGCAGGTCCGCAACATCGCGCAGGTCGCCACGGCGGTGGCCCGGGGTGATCTGTCCCAGAAGATCGACGTGGACGCCCGGGGCGAGATCCTGGAGCTGAAGAACGTCCTGAACACGATGGTCGACCAGCTGTCGGCCTTCGCCGAGCAGGTCACCCGGGTCGCCCGTGAGGTGGGCACGGACGGGCGGCTGGGTGGTCAGGCCGAGGTGCAGGGGGTCTCCGGCACCTGGAAGGACCTGACCCAGTCGGTCAACTCGATGGCGAACAACCTGACCTCCCAGGTGCGCAACATCGCCGAGGTGACCACCGCGGTGGCGCGCGGCGACCTGTCCAAGAAGATCACCGTGGACGCGCGCGGGGAGATCCTGGACCTGGTGACCACCGTCAACACCATGGTGGACCAGCTGTCGAACTTCGCCGACGAGGTGACCCGGGTGGCCCGGGAGGTCGGCACCGAGGGCATTCTCGGCGGCCAGGCCCGGGTGCGCGGGGTGACCGGCATCTGGAAGGACCTCAGCGACAACGTCAACGTGATGGCCAACAACCTGACCTCGCAGGTGCGGAACATCTCCCGGGTGTCCTCGGCGGTCGCCAACGGCGATCTGACCAAGAAGGTCACCGTGGAGGCGCGCGGCGAGGTCGCCGAGCTGGCCGACACCGTCAACACCATGGTGACGACGCTCTCCTCGTTCGCGGCCGAGGTGACCCGGGTGGCCCGCGAGGTGGGCACCGAGGGCGAACTCGGCGGCCAGGCCCGCGTGCCCGGGGTGTCGGGGACCTGGAAGGACCTCACCGAGTCGGTGAACTCGATGGCGTCCAACCTCACCGGCCAGGTGCGCCAGATCGCCACCGTGACGACGGCCATCGCCAAGGGCGACCTGACCAAGAAGATCGACATCGACGCGCGCGGTGAGATCCAGGAGCTGAAGAACACCATCAACACGATGGTCGACCAGCTCTCCTCGTTCGCCGAGGAGGTCACCCGGGTGGCCCGGGAGGTGGGCACCGAGGGCAGCCTGGGCGGCCAGGCGCGGGTGCGGGACGTGGACGGCACCTGGCGCGATCTGACCGAGTCGGTGAACGAGATGGCCGGGAACCTCACCCGCCAGGTGCGGGCCATCGCGGCCGTCGCCACCGCCGTGACCCGCGGCGACCTCAACGTGAAGGTCGACGTGGACGCCTCGGGGGAGATCCAGATCCTCCAGACCCACATCAACACGATGATCGTCAACCTGCGGGACACCACCCTCGCCAACGAGGAGCAGGACTGGCTGAAGGGCAACCTGGCCCGGATCTCCGGGCTGATGCAGGGCCGCCGGGACCTGGACGACGTGGCCTCGCTGATCATGAGCGAGCTGACCCCGGTGGTCTCCGCCCAGCACGGCGCGTTCTTCCTGGCGATGCCCACCGGCGGCGGCAACGAGATCGGCTCGGACGAGGACGGCTCGTACGAGCTGTGCATGCGCGCCAGCTACGGCTACACCGCCGGGGCCATGCCGACCGCCTTCCGGCCCGGGGAGACGCTGATCGGCACCGCCGCCGAGGAGAAGCGGACCATCCAGGTCAACGTCCCGCCCGGCTATCTGAAGATCTCCTCCGGGCTGGGCGAGGCCGCCCCGGCGCATGTCATCGTGCTGCCGGTGCTCTTCGAGGGGAAGGTCCTCGGGGTGATCGAGCTGGCGTCCTTCCAGCCGTTCACCCAGATCCAGCGGGACTTCCTCAACCAGATCGCCGAGATGATCGCGACCAGCGTCAACACCATCAGCGTCAACTCCAAGACGGAGGTGCTGCTGAAGCAGTCGCAGGAGCTGACCGAGCAGCTGCGGGAGCGCTCCGCGGAGCTGGAGAACCGGCAGAAGGCGCTCCAGGACTCCAACGCCGAACTGGAGGACAAGGCCGAGCTGCTGGCCCGGCAGAACCGCGACATCGAGGTGAAGAACACCGAGATCGAGGAGGCCCGGCAGGTGCTGGAGGAGCGGGCCGAGCAGCTCGCCGTCTCCATGCGCTACAAGTCGGAGTTCCTGGCGAACATGTCGCACGAGCTGCGCACCCCGCTGAACTCGCTGCTGATCCTCGCCAAGCTGCTCGCCGACAACGCCGAGGGCAACCTCTCGCCGAAGCAGGTGGAGTTCGCCGAGACCATCCACGGCGCCGGCTCCGACCTGCTCCAGCTGATCAACGACATCCTGGACCTGTCCAAGGTCGAGGCCGGCAAGATGGACGTCTCGCCGACCCGGATCGCGCTGGTGCAGCTGGTCGACTACGTGGAGGCCACCTTCCGGCCGCTGACCGCGGAGAAGGGCCTGGACTTCGCGGTGCGGGTCTCGCCCGAGTTGCCCGCCACCCTGCACACCGACGAGCAGCGCCTCCTCCAGGTGCTGCGCAACCTGCTGTCCAACGCGGTGAAGTTCACCGACAGCGGGGCGGTGGAGCTGGTCATCCGGCCCGCCCGGGCCGACGTTCCGGCCTCGATCCGCGAGCAGCTGCTCGAAGCCGGTTCGCTGCGGGAGCCGGACGGCGAGCTGATCGCCTTCTCGGTGACGGACACCGGGATCGGCATCGCGGCCGGCAAGATGCGGGTGATCTTCGAGGCGTTCAAGCAGGCCGACGGCACCACCAGCCGCAAGTACGGCGGTACGGGGCTGGGGCTGTCCATCAGCCGGGAGATCGCCCGGCTGCTGGGCGGCGAGATCCACGCGGCGAGCGAGCCGGGCCGCGGCTCGACGTTCACCCTGTACCTGCCGCTGGCCTTCAACGAGTCGCTGCACGTGCCGGTGGCCGAGGACGGCCCGGAGGCGGGCGAGGCGGGTGCGGTACGGGATGTGCCGCCCGGCCAGGGCCGTGCACCGCGCTCGGGCGCGCTCTTCCGGCACCAGCGGCGGGCCGCGCTGGACGGCGCTCCGGCCCGGGCGGCGCTGGAGGCCGGCAACGGCACCGCCGCGGCCACCGAGCAGGCGGCGGCGCCCGCCCCGAGCGGCGCGACCGCGGCCCAGGGCGGGGAGGCCGCCTGGGCGGCGACCGGGCAGGAGGCGGAGGAGGCGCCGCAGGCGGCGCGGAGCATCACGTTCAGCGGCGAGAAGGTGCTGATCGTGGACGACGACATCCGCAACGTCTTCGCGCTCACCAGTGTGCTGGAGCAGCACGGTCTGTCGGTGCTGTACGCGGAGAACGGCCGCGAGGGCATCGAGGTGCTGGAGCAGCACGACGATGTGACCGTGGTGCTGATGGACATCATGATGCCCGAGATGGACGGGTACGCGACCACCACCGCGATCCGGCGGATGCCCCAGTTCGCCGGTCTGCCGATCGTGGCGCTGACCGCCAAGGCGATGAAGGGCGACCGGGAGAAGGCCATCGAGTCCGGCGCTTCCGACTACGTGACCAAGCCGGTCGATCCCGATCATCTGCTGTCGGTCATGGACCAATGGATGCGCGGGGAGTGACTTTCAGTGACCGATCAAGGGGGCAAATCCGGCTGCTTGTTGACAGACTGTGGTGGAAAACGTGTGAGAAGGCGCTCACCGGGGAACTTTCCGGTCGTCGGCCGCGTTTGAGCTGTGTGCGCAGTGACATCGCGGTGACAGGGTGTGGTGACAGGCGGGGTGCGGCTACGATGACCGGCACAAGGACGGACGGCGCAAGGGAGTCGTCTTCTGGGGCGGCGCCCGGCCGACTGCCGGGGCGAGGAGGACGGGCCATGGTGCAGAAGGCCAAGATCCTCCTGGTCGATGACCGACCGGAGAATCTGCTGGCGCTGGAGGCCATCCTCTCTGCGCTCGATCAGACGCTGGTGCGGGCATCGTCAGGGGAGGAAGCGCTCAAGGCGCTGCTGACGGACGACTTCGCGGTCATCCTGCTGGACGTCCAGATGCCGGGGATGGACGGCTTCGAGACCGCCGCGCACATCAAGCGCCGCGAGCGGACCCGGGACATCCCGATCATCTTCCTCACCGCGATCAACCACGGCCCGCACCACACCTTCCGGGGCTACGCGGCCGGTGCGGTCGACTACATCTCCAAGCCGTTCGACCCCTGGGTGCTGCGGGCCAAGGTCTCCGTCTTCGTCGAGCTGTACATGAAGAACTGTCAGCTCCGCGAGCAGGCCGCGCTGCTGCGGCTCCAGCTCGAAGGCGGCGAGAGCCCCGAGCAGAACGGCGCCGCGGTACGCGAGTCCCCCGGGCTGCTCGCCGAGCTCTCCGCCCGGCTGGCCGCCGTCGAGGAGCAGGCCGAGGCACTGTCCAAGCAGCTTGACGACGAGTCGGCGGACGCCGCCGCCGTGGCCACCGCCGCCCATCTGGAGCGCAAGCTCACCGGGCTGCGCCGCGCCCTGGACGCCCTGGAGCCCGGCGCCTCCTGACCGGCCCCGCTGAGGCACCGTCAGCCCGCGCTCGTACACCGGACGACACGAACGGGTGAAGCGGTGGGCACACGTGTCCACCGCGCCCCGCGACGGTAACCTCACCCCCATGGCCTCACGTACGTCCGGCAAGGGTTCCCAGGGCACGGCGGGCGCCGCGAAGCCGTCAGCCGGCCGTACGGCGGCCGCGCGGAAGACGGCGTCCGCCGCCCCTCCGCCGCCCGCCCGCAAGGCCGCCGCCCGCAGAGCCCCCGCGAAGAAGGCGCCCGCCAAGCGGCCGCCGGCCAGGAAGGCCGTCCGCAAACCGGCCAAGCCCGCGCCCTCCGCCACCGGCGGCGTCTACCGCCTGGTGCGCGCCTGCTGGCTCGGCCTCGCGCACGCCGTCGGCGCCCTGTTCCGCGGCATAGGGCGCGGTGCCAAGGGGCTCGACCCGGCCCACCGCAAGGACGGTCTGGCGCTGCTGCTGCTCGGCATCGCCCTGGTCGTCGCCGCCGGCACCTGGGCCCAGCTGCGCGGCCCGGTCGGCGACCTGGTCGAGATGCTGGTCACCGGCGCCTTCGGCCGGCTCGACCTGATCGCCCCGCTGCTCGTCGGCGCCGTCGCCGTCCGGCTCATCCTGCACCCCGAGAAGCCCGAGGCCAACGGACGGATCGTCATCGGGCTGTCCGCCCTGGTCACCGGCGTCCTCGGCCAGGTCCACATCGCCTGCGGCTCCCCGGCCCGCAGCGAGGGCACCGACGCCCTGGCCAACGCCGGCGGCCTCATCGGCTGGGCCGCCTCCCAGCCCCTGGTCTTCCTGATGGGCGAGGTCCTCGCGGTCCCGCTGCTGGCGCTGCTCACCGTCTTCGGGCTGCTCGTGGTCACCGCCACCCCGGTGAACGCCATCCCGCGCCGGCTGCGGGCGCTCGGCGAACGGCTCGGCGTCGTCGAGCCCCGGTACGCGCCCGAGGCCCCCGGCGAGGAGGGGTACGCGGACGAGTGGCGGGACGCCCCGGCGCGGCCCCGCCGACGGGCGGTCGCCCCGGCCGAGGACGACCCCTACGCGGCCGAGGCGGAGGCGCTCGGCAGCCGCCGCCGCACCCGGCGCACCGCGAGCGGCGGCCCCTCGCAGGACGCGGTGGACGTGGCCGCGGCCGCCGCGGCGGCGCTGGACGGAGCCGTACTCGGCGGGATGCCGCCCTCCCCGGTCGTCGCCGACCTCACCAAGGACGTCACCGCCGACCGGCGCAAGGCCCGCGAGGAGGCGGCCGGCGCCCCGGTGCCGGGCAGCCGCCGCGACATCCCGGGCCCCGGCTCCGTACCCCCGGCCCGGGACTCCGGCACCGCGCGGGACGGCGAGGACAGCGGGCAGGTGCCCGACCTCACCAAGTCCAGCCCGGTGAAGGAGGACAGCGGCTCGCTGCCGGCCCGCGCCGAGCAGCTCCAGCTCTCCGGCGACATCACCTACTCGCTGCCCTCGCTGGACCTGCTGGAGCGCGGCGGCCCCGGCAAGACCCGCAGCGCCGCCAACGACGCCATAGTGGCCTCGCTGCGCCGGGTGTTCGGCGAGTTCAAGGTGGACGCCGACGTCACCGGCTTCACCCGCGGCCCGACGGTCACCCGCTACGAGGTGGAGCTCGGCCCGGCGGTCAAGGTGGAGCGGATCACCGCGCTCACCAAGAACATCGCCTACGCCGTCGCCAGCCCGGACGTGCGGATCATCTCGCCCATCCCCGGCAAGTCCGCCGTCGGCATCGAGATCCCCAACACCGACCGCGAGATGGTCAACCTCGGGGACGTGCTGCGGCTCGCCGACGGCGAGGAGGACGACCCGATGCTGGTCGCCTTCGGCAAGGACGTCGAGGGCGGCTATGTGATGCACAGCCTCGCCAAGATGCCGCACATGCTGGTGGCCGGCGCCACCGGCTCCGGCAAGTCCTCCTGCATCAACTGCCTGATCACCTCGATCATGATGCGGGCCACCCCGGAGGACGTCCGGCTGGTGCTGGTCGACCCCAAGCGCGTGGAGCTCACCGCGTACGAGGGCATCCCGCACCTGATCACCCCGATCATCACCAACCCCAAGAAGGCCGCCGAGGCCCTGCAGTGGGTGGTGCGCGAGATGGACCTGCGCTACGACGACCTGGCCGCCTTCGGCTACCGGCACATCGACGACTTCAACGCCGCCATCCGCAGCGGCAAGCTGAAGACCCCCGAGGGCAGCGAGCGGGTGCTCCAGCCCTATCCGTACCTGCTGGTCATCGTGGACGAGCTGGCCGACCTGATGATGGTCGCCCCCCGGGACGTCGAGGACGCCATCGTCCGCATCACCCAGCTCGCCCGGGCCGCCGGCATCCACCTGGTGCTCGCCACCCAGCGGCCCTCGGTGGACGTGGTCACCGGACTGATCAAGGCGAACGTGCCCTCCCGGCTGGCCTTCGCCACCTCCTCGCTCGCCGACAGCCGGGTCATCCTCGACCAGCCCGGCGCCGAGAAGCTCATCGGCAAGGGCGACGGGCTGTTCCTGCCGATGGGCGCCAACAAGCCCACCCGTATGCAGGGCGCCTTCGTCACCGAGGACGAGGTCGCGGCCGTCGTCCAGCACTGCAAGGACCAGATGGCGCCGGTCTTCCGCGACGACGTCACCGGAGGCAGCAAGCAGACGAAGGAGATCGACGAGGAGATCGGCGACGACCTGGACCTGCTCTGCCAGGCCGCCGAGCTGGTCGTCTCCACCCAGTTCGGCTCCACCTCGATGCTCCAGCGCAAGCTGCGGGTGGGCTTCGCCAAGGCCGGCCGGCTGATGGACCTGATGGAGTCCCGGGGCGTGGTCGGGCCGAGCGAAGGGTCCAAGGCCCGGGACGTCCTCGTCAAGCCGGACGAGCTGGACGGCGTACTGGCGGTCATCCGGGGGGAGTCCGAAGGCTAGGGACACGCATTCGCCGCCCGCACGCGGGCAACCGTTTCCCCCCGGCGTACGTCACGTTGGGCAGGGAGGCGGATGATGCCGTCCCGAGCCCACCGCGAGACCTCTCCGTCACCCGCTTCTGTCACCTCCGGGCGGACAATCATTCCAACGGCGTACGAAGTGCGTCCGTCCGGTTGCCCCACCCTTTCGCTCCCCTCATAAACTGAACTACCCGCAGGTGGTTGCACGCTCGAAAGGCCCACTCGTGTCCATCGGCAACTCCCCCGAAGAAGAGCAGCCTTCGACAACTCCGGACCCCGAACCCGCTGAGGACCGGCCCTCGATCGGCAGCGTGCTCCGGCACGCGCGGACCGCCTCCGGTCTCACCGTCGAGGAGGTCAGCGCCTCCACCCGTGTGCGCGTCCCCATCGTGCACGCGATCGAGGAGGACGACTTCTCCCGGTGCGGCGGAGACGTGTACGCCCGAGGCCACATCCGTACGCTCGCGCGTGCGGCCGGCCTGGACGCCGACGCCCTGGTGGAGCGGTACGACGCCGAACACGGCGGCCGCCCCGCCCCGACCCCCGCCGCGCCGATGTTCGAGGCGGAGCGCATCCGCCCCGAGCGCCGCCGGCCCAACTGGACCGCGGCCATGGTGGCGGCGATCGTCGCGGTCATCGGCTTCGTGGGCTTCACCCTCTTCAGCGGCGGTGAGCCCGACTCGCGAGGCAACGTGGCCGGCGACCCGGCCTCGCCCGCGCGGGAGTCGGTCGCCCCGCCCAAGCCGAGCAAGGCCGCCCCCCGGCCCGCCCCGGCCGAGAGCGCCATCGCGGCGATCCCCAAGGACCGGGTCACGGTCAAGCTCACCGCCGTCCAGGGCAAGAGCTGGGTCACCGCCACCGGCACCGGCGGCAAGCGGCTCTTCGACGGCCTGCTGGACCAGAACGGCCCCCAGAAGAGCTCCAGGACCGTGGACGTCGAGGACCCCGAGCAGGTCGACCTGGTCCTCGGCAACGCGGGCGCGATCGAGCTGTTCGTCAACGGCAAGAAGGTCGAGGACAGGTACGCCCTCGGCGAGGTCAAGCGGATCAGCTACCAGAAGGGCGACGACCCCCAGGACGGGTGAGCCCCGGCACATCCACGGGCGCCCGGGAGCGATCGGCTCCCGGGCGCCGGTGTGTTCCGCGGGCTTCCGCGGCGGGGGCGGACGCGGCTCGGGGGCGCTCAGCCGGGGTGCGCGGTTCGCGCCGGCGGGCGGCCGGAGCCGGGGGCGGCGACCCTGCGCGGCAAGGCGCCCATCGGGACGAAGTAGTCTTGAGTCCATGCCCGAACGCCGCACCGTCGCCCTCGTCACCCTTGGCTGCGCCCGTAACGAGGTGGACTCGGAGGAGCTCGCCGGCCGCCTGGCGGCGGACGGCTGGGACCTCGTCGAGGAAGCCGCCGACGCGGATGTCGCCGTCGTCAACACCTGCGGCTTCGTCGAGGCCGCCAAGAAGGACTCCGTCGACGCCCTGCTGGAAGCCAACGACCTCAAGGACCACGGCCGCACCCAGGCCGTCGTCGCCGTCGGCTGTATGGCCGAGCGGTACGGCAAGGAGCTGTCCGACGCGCTGCCGGAGGCCGACGGCGTACTCGGCTTCGACGACTACGCCGACATCTCCGACCGGCTCCAGACCATCCTCAGCGGCGGCGTCCATGCCTCGCACACCCCGCGCGACCGGCGCAAGCTGTTGCCGCTGTCGCCGGTGGAGCGCCAGCAGGCGGCCGGCGGGGTCGCTCTGCCCGGCCACGGCGACGCCGACGCCCTGGCCAGCGCCCCGAGCGACCTGCCCGACGGCCTGGCGCCCGCCTCCGGGCCGCGCGCCCCGCTGCGGCGGCGGCTCGACACCAGCCCGGTGGCCTCGGTGAAGCTCGCCTCCGGCTGCGACCGGCGCTGCTCCTTCTGCGCCATCCCCTCCTTCCGCGGCTCCTTCGTCTCCCGCCGGCCCGGCGATGTGCTGGGCGAGACCCGGTGGCTGGCCGAGCAGGGGGTGAAGGAGGTCATGCTGGTCTCCGAGAACAACACCTCCTACGGCAAGGACCTCGGCGACATCCGCCTGCTGGAGACCCTGCTGCCCGAGCTGGCCGCGGTGGACGGCATCGAGCGGGTGCGGGTCAGCTACCTCCAGCCCGCCGAGATGCGGCCCGGCCTGATCGACGTGCTGACCTCCACCGAGAAGGTCGCCCCCTACTTCGACCTCTCCTTCCAGCACTCCGCCCCCGCCGTGCTGCGCTCCATGCGCCGCTTCGGCGACACCGACCGGTTCCTGGAGCTGCTGGACACCATCCGCTCCAAGGCGCCCCAGGCCGGTGTGCGGTCCAACTTCATCGTCGGCTTCCCCGGCGAGAGCGAGCAGGACTTCGCCGAGCTGGAGCGCTTCCTCACCTCCGCCCGGCTCGACGCCATCGGCGTCTTCGGCTACTCCGACGAGGACGGCACCGAGGCCGCGACCTACGAGGCCAAGCTGGACCAGGAGACCGTCGACGAACGGCTCGCGCATCTGTCCCGGCTCGCCGAGGAGCTGACCGCCCAGCGTGCGGAGGAGCGGATGGGAGAGACCCTGGAGGTGATGGTCGAGTCGGTGGACACCGACGAGGACGGCGACGGAGCGGTCGGCCGCGCCGCCCACCAGGCACCGGAGACCGACGGCCAGGTGGTCTTCACCCCCGAGTCGGCGGCGCGCGCGGGCCTGGTGCCGGGCCGTATGGTGACGGCCAAGGCCGTCGGCACCGAAGGGGTCGACCTGGTGGCCGAGTGTCTTGAGGAGGCGGGCAGATGACCGGAGCGCCGGCATCCGCCGCGGGCGGTACGGGAAGGCCGGCGCCCGGCGGCAAGCTGGGCGCTGCGGCCGTCAACCAGGCCAGCCTGTGGAACATCGCCAACATCCTCACCATGGTCCGGCTGGTGCTGGTACCGGGCTTCGTGCTGCTGCTGCTCCAGGACGGCGGCTACGACCCGGCCTGGCGCGCCTGGGCCTGGGCCGCGTTCGCCGTGGCCATGATCACCGACATCTTCGACGGCCATCTGGCCCGGACGTACAACCTGGTCACGGACTTCGGGAAGATCGCCGACCCGATCGCCGACAAGGCGATCATGGCCGCCGGGCTGATCTGCCTGTCGGCCCTCGGCGACCTGCCGTGGTGGGTGACCGGGATCATTCTGCTGCGTGAGCTGGGCATCACCCTGATGCGGTTCTGGGTGATCCGGCACGGGGTCATCCCGGCCAGCCGCGGCGGCAAGATGAAGACCCTCGCCCAGGGCACCGCGGTCGGGATGTACGTGCTGGCGCTCACCGGGCCGCTGGCCACCCTGCGGTTCTGGGTGATGGCGGTGGCCGTGGTGCTGACGGTGGTGACCGGGCTCGCCTACGTACGCCAGGCCGTGGTCCTGCGCCGCAAGGGGCTGGCCGCCGAGCGGGCCGACCAGGCGGCGCGGATGGCGGCGGAGGCGGCGGCGCTCGCCCGCGCGACGGCGGCGGAACCGGCACCGGCCTCCGCCCTCGTGGACGAGGGTCCGGAGGCGGCCGAGGGCCGGGGCGGCCCCGAGGATGTCCATGATCCGGACAGGTTCGCCGGCCGCGCCGAGGTGGAGCCGGGGCGGTGAGTGCCGCCGCCCGGGCCCTGAGCCTGCTCACGCAAGGTGACCAGACCCTGGCCGTCGCCGAGTCGCTGACCGGTGGGCTGGTCGCCGCCGAACTCACCGCCGTACCCGGTGCCTCACGATCCTTCCGGGGTTCCGTCACCGCCTACGCCACCGCGCTCAAGCAGCAGCTGCTCGGGGTGGACCCGGTGCTGCTCGCCGAGCGCGGAGCGGTCGACCCGGAGGTCGCCGCGCAGATGGCGGCGGGTGTACGGGACCGGCTGCGGGCCGACTGGGGGCTCGCCACCACCGGGGTCGCCGGGCCGGAGCCGCAGGACGGGCAGCCGGTGGGGACGGTGTACGTCGCGGTCCACGGGCCGAGCGGAAGCCGGTGCTCCGGCGGTAAAGTCCTCGCCCTGCGGTTGAACGGCCACCGGACGGAAATTCGTAAGGAGAGTGTACGGAGCGTGCTGGAGCTGCTCGCGGCGGAACTCACGGCGAACGTGCGGGCACATGATACGGAACAGAACGGGGGGAACTGATGTTTGCAGCCCTGAGTGAACACGTCATCGCTCCCCGCACGGCCGCGTCGCGAGGCGGTACGGTGGGGCGAGAAGGATGCGGCTACACGGTCCGAGGAGGGAGCCACCGATGATTCTGCTCCGTCGCCTGCTGGGTGACGTGCTGCGTCGGCAGCGCCAGCGCCAGGGCCGTACTCTGCGCGAAGTCTCCTCGTCCGCCCGGGTCTCGCTCGGTTATCTCTCCGAGGTGGAGCGGGGGCAGAAGGAGGCTTCCTCCGAGCTGCTCTCCGCGATCTGCGACGCGCTTGACGTACGGATGTCCGAGCTCATGCGCGAGGTGAGCGACGAGCTCTCGCTCGCCGAGCTGGCCGAGTCGGCGCGGGCCACCGAGCCGGTCCCGGCTCCGGTACGCCCGATGCTGAACCCCGTGTCCGTGACGTCGGTGACCGGTGTGCCGACGGAGCGGGTGACCATCAAGGCGCCGGCGGAAGCGGTGGACGTCGTCGCCGCCTAGCGTGCCGCCGGCTCTCCGGCGGTGAGTGTTTTGGGCTGAGCCCCGGTCGGGTACCCGAGTGCCGACCGGGGCTTTCGCCTATTCCGAATGCCCGTTTTAGGTCCTATGTGCCATGGTGGACAGGCGTGCGGCCAGGGATTCCCGGTGACCCCCGGGACGTACCGCACGTCAGAATGTGGAGGATTCCGATGACTGTCGTCAAGAGCTCCCTGCCCGAGGCCGACCTCAAGGTGGTCGGCGAGGCTCTGCAGGGCGCGCTGGTGGACGTGGTGGACCTCTCGCTGGTGGCCAAGCAGGTGCACTGGAACGTGGTGGGACCGCGCTTCCGCTCCATCCACCTCCAGCTCGACGAGGTCGTGACCACCGCGCGCCAGCACTCCGACACGGTGGCCGAGCGCGCCGCCGCCCTCGGGGTGAGCCCGGACGGGCGTGCCGAGGCGGTCGCCAAGTCCAGCGCCATCGCGACGGTGCCCGAGGGCTGGATCAAGGACAACGACGCGGTGCAGATCCTGGTGGACGCCCTCGGCGCGGTGATCGCGCGGATGCGGGAGCGGGTCGCGGCGACGGATGACCCGGACCCGGTGACCCAGGACCTGCTGATCGCGCTCACCGCCGATCTTGAAAAGCACCACTGGATGTTTCAGGCCGAGCGGGCCTGAGACCCGTCGCCGGACCGGTTCGTCCGGGAGTCCGGGGCGCGTGGCCGCATCGGACGCGCCCTCGGCGCACCGGTGCGCCCCGCCGCCCGGCGGTTGCCCGGCTTTGAGCCGGTTCCGGCCGCGGCCCGGTGGAAGGCTGGGGCTGGGCGACCTCGCCCGACGGCCGGTCCGGTGATGGGCGTCACGCCCCGAGAGACGGAAGCAGAGGCGGAGGCGGTGATGATACGGGCGGAGAGGGCACGTAGGCGGCCAATACCCCTGCTCGTACTGGCGCTGGCCGCCGGTGCGCTGTGGTGGTGGGCCGTGCTCCGGCTGGTGCTGGAGCCCGGCCAGAGCGGGGCGGTCGAGGCGACCGTGGCGGCGGGCGGCTGGGGCCTGAGCCTGCTGCCGGTCCACGTGGCCGCGGCCCGGCCGCGACGCCCCCGGCTCGCCTCCGTACGGGAGTGGCAGCACCGCCGGAGCCTGCGTCCCGGCCCCCGGCCGCGGGGGCGGACCCTGCTCAGTCAGCGGCGCGGCGCCGGACCCGGCCCGGGGCCGAGCTGGCAGCCCGGGCACCAGTAGGAGACCCGCTCCCGGTCGTCCTCCTCCCGATGCCGGATCGGGGCCCCGCAGCGGTAGCAGGCCTTGCCGCGCCGCCCGTAGACGTACACCTTCCGGTCGGGGCGGTCCACATGCCCGCCGGCCATCACGGTCTTCCGCTCGAATCGCCCCTTGTTGGCCTCCAGCAGCCGGTGCGCGGTGGCGACCAGGCGCTCCGGTACACCGTCGGGCAGCTTGCCCACCGGCAACCACGGGGTGGCCCGGGCCAGGAAGGCCAGCTCGCACTTGTAGACATTGCCGATGCCCGCCAGATTCCGCTGGTCGAGCAGGGCCTCGCCGAGCGGACGAGCGGGATCGGCGCACAGCCGGCGCACCGCCTCGGCCGGCTCCCAGTCCGGGCCCAGCAGATCCGGCCCGAGATGCCCCACCACGCTCGCCTCGTCGGCGGTACGCAGCAGCTCCAGCACGGGCAGGCGGTAACCGACCGCGGTGGCGTCGGCCGCGCCCAGGACGGCGCGGATCTGGTGGTCCGGCCCGCCGTTCCAGCGCTGCCCCGGGGCGAACACCCGCCAGGAACCCTCCATCCGCAGATGGGAGTGGAGCGTCAGCCCGCCCTCGACCCGGGCCAGCAGATGCTTCCCGCGCGGAGTGACGTCCAGCAGCGTCCGCCCGGTCAGATCCGCGGTGGCGAAACGGGGCACGCGCAGATCGAACCGGGTCAGCACCCGCCCGGCGAGCGCGGCGTGCATCCGGTGGGCGGTCAGCCAGACGGTGTCTCCTTCGGGCATGGCTCCATGATGCGCGAAGTCGGGGGATGCGGGGGGCGTGCGAGGGGGCGGGTCGGGTGTGCGGGGGGCCGTACTAGGCGGGGGTCCAGGATGCGGGGCCGCCCCGCGCAAGGCGGAGGTTCAGGCCGCGGGGCCCCCGCACGAGGCGCGGGTCTGGTGTGCGGGGCCCGTACCAGGCGCCGCGGTGCGGTGTGAGGGATGCCCGCTAGGCGGGGGTCCGGGATGCGGGGCCCCGCACGAGGCGCGGGTTTGGCAGGCGGGCCCCGCGCGAGGCGCGGGTCTTGGACACGGGGCCGCCCCGCACAAGGCGGAGGTTCAGGCCGCAGGGCCCCGCGCGAGGCGTGGGTCCGGTGTGCGGGGGCCGTACTAGGCGCGGTGCGGTGTGAGGGATGCCCGCTAGGCGGGGGTCCGGGTTGCAGGGCCCCCGCACGAGGCGCGGGTCCGGCGCCGCGGGGCCCCGCGCGAGGCGCGGGTCTTGGGCGGGGCCCGCACGAGGCGCCGGTTCGGTGTGCGGGATGCCTGCAAGGCGCGGGTCCGCCCCGGTGGGCATCGGGGCCGGGGCCGGTGCCGGTGCCGATGCGGGATCGGTGGCGTGCTGCCGTCAGCCCTTGCGTCGCCGCTGGGCGGGGCGGCGCCGACGGGGGTGCTCGTGGGGCCACTGGGGCTGCTTTGGCCCGGCGGAGAGGCGGGGCTTGGCTGTGGCGGCGGGTGCGCGTGGGATGGGCGTTGATGCGCGCGCTGGGCCGCCCCGGATGGCCTGAGGCCAGGGCGCCGGGTCGGGCGGTCGTGGTGCGCCGTGGGTTCGGGAACCGACCCGCTCGTCGCGGCGCCCCGTTGAGGCAGTCGTCCGGTTCGTATGCCACCCGGTAGGGGCACGGCGCCCGCGGGGGCCGGGCTGGCGAGTCCGGCCCAGGGGGCGCACCCGCCCCGGGGCGCGGCCGTGTGGGCCGAGCGTCGCCGTGTACCCGTCGGGTCGTCCGGCGCGGCTCACGCGTCTGGTGCTGTGCCGGGGGTACGGCGCGGAGAGCGGCCGCGTGGGCAGGACGCCGTGGGGGGGCCACCCCGGGCGGGTACGGCCCACGGGGGTCGGCCGTGGGGGCGGCGTGTCAGCCTCGTAGGCGCAGGCCTCGGGGGGTGGCGTGGAAGCCGGCGTGTTCCAGGGGGGCGGAGAGGGGGGAGGTGAGGGCGGCGGTGCCGTTGATGCGTTCGACGGTGACCGTGCCGAGCGCACCGGCGCCGGCCGCCTGGGCGAGGGCGGTGGCGGCGGCGTGGAGGGCGGGGTCGTCCGGCTCGGTGGCCCAGCTGAGCACGGTCTTGCCGCCGCGCTCCATGTAGAGCGTCAGCTCTCCGTCGACCAGCACCACCAGGGACCCGGCCTTGCGGCCCGGTTTGTGGCCGGCGCCGGTCGGGGGCTCGGGCCAGGACAGGGCGGCGCCATAGGCGTTGGCCGGGTCGGCGGCGGCCAGCACCAGTGCGCGGGGGGCGGCGGAGCCCTCGGCGCGCTCACGGGCGGTGGACGCGGCCCGGAGCCGGTCCACGGCGCCGTCCATGGCGAACTGGGCGGCGCCCAGCCCCTCCACCACATAGCCGCGCCGGGCCTGGCCGGTGTCCTCGAAGGCGGACAGCACCCGGTAGACGGCGGAGAAGCCGCCCTCCACGCCCTCGGCGGCGACCGCGCCCCGGGTGACCACGCCATGGCGGTCCAGCAGGGTGCGGGCGAGCGCGTGGGCGCGGTGGGTGGGGTCCGCCTCGACGGGCGGCAGCAGCGACCAGCGGCCGCTGACCGTGGGCGGTCCGGAGCGGGACGCCGTACGGGCGGCGGCGCTCAGCGTCCCGTACCGGCCGCGCGGCACGGTGCGGCGGGCCCGGTGGGCGGTGGAGCCCGCCGTGCGCCCGGAGCCAAGGACGGCCCGCAGCGGGGCCACCGTGTCGTTGGTGAGCCGGCCGGACCAGGTCAGCTCCCACACCGCGTCGGCCAGTTGCGGGTCGGTGGCCTCGGGGTGGGTGGTGGCACGGACCTGCTCGGCGATCTGCCGGAAGAACAGCCCGTATCCGCCGGAGAGGGTGGTGAGGACGGACTCGTGGAGCGGGCTCAGCTCCAGGGGGTGGGGCGGGGGGAGCAGGAGCGGGGCGGCGTCGGCCAGGTAGAGGGAGACCCAGCCGTCCTTGCCGGGCAGCGCGCCCGCCCCGGCCCAGACCACCTCGCCCGCGACGGTCAGCTCGTCCAGCATGCCGGGGGCGTATCCGGCGACCCGGGACGGCAGCACCAGCCGCTCCAGCGCGGAGGCGGGCACGGGAGCCCCTTGGAGCTGTTCGACGGCGCGGGCCAGCCCGTCCAGGCCGCGCAGACCGCGCTCGCCCACGTGCTGCCACTGCGGCAGGAAGCTGCCCAGCGCGGCCGGCGGCACCGGCTCCAGCTCCTGGCGCAGCGCCGCCAGCGAGCGCCGCCGCAGCCGCCGCAGCACCGCCGCGTCGCACCACTCCTGACCGATGCCGGCCGGGTGGAACTCGCCCTGCACCACCCTCCCCGCCGCCGCCAGCCGGTGCAGCGCCCCGTCGGTGACCGCGCCGCCCAGCCCGAACCGGGCCGCCGCGTCGGCGGAGGTGAACGGGCCGTGGGTGCGGGCGTACCGGGCGAGCAGATCGCCGAGCGGGTCCTTGACCGGCTCGGTGAACGCCTCCGGTACGCCGACCGGCAGCGCCGTGCCCAGGGCGTCCCGCAGCCGGCCCGCGTCCTCGATCGCCGCCCAGTGGTCGGCGCCCGCGATCCGCACCCGGATGGCCCGCCGGGCGCCCGCCAGCTGCTCGGCCCACTCCGGCTCGGCGCCCCGCTCGGCCAGCTCCGCCCCGGTCAGCGGGCCCAGCACCCGCAGCACGTCGGCGACGCCCTCCATGTCCTTGACCCGGCGGTCCTCGGTGCGCCACTGGAGCTCGGCCTCCAGCTCGGCCAGCACCTCGGCGTCCAGCAGCTCGCGCAGCTCGGCCTGGCCCAGCAGCTCGGCCAGCAGCCGGGAGTCCAGCGACAACGCGGCGGCCCGGCGCTCGGCGAGCGGCGAGTCACCCTCGTAGAGGAACTGCGCCACATAGCCGAAGAGCAGGGAGCGGGCGAACGGGGACGGCTCCGGGGTGGTGACCTCCACCAGCCGGACCCGGCGGGACTCGATGTCGCC
Source organism: Streptomyces lichenis (assembly GCF_023218175.1). GTDB lineage: Bacteria > Actinomycetota > Actinomycetes > Streptomycetales > Streptomycetaceae > Streptomyces > Streptomyces lichenis. Next base: position 22,431 of record NZ_JALPTH010000001.1, read on the forward strand.
CATCAGCTCCCGTAGCCCCGGTACGTCGAACACGTCCTGGAGGCATTCGCGGACCGCCTCCAGCACGATCGGGAACGAGCCGAACTCACTCGCCACCTGGAGCAGCTGGGCGGCCCGCTGGCGCTGCTGCCACAGCGGGGTGCGCCGGCCCGGCTGGCGCCGGGGCAGCAGCAGGGCGCGGGCCGCGCACTCCCGGAAGCGGGAGGCGAACAGCGCCGAGCCGCCGACCTGGTCGGTGACCACCTGGTCCACCTCGCCCGCGTCCATCAGCACATCGGCCGCCCCGACCGGCGCCTTCTCGGCGTCGTACTCCGTGCCGGGCGCGGCCGGGTCCTGGTCCAGCAGGTCCAGGCCCATCAGATCGGCGTCCGGCAGCCGCAGCACGATCCCGTCGTCCGCGTGCATCACCTGGGCGTCCATCCCGTACCGCTCGGCGAGCCGCGCCCCCAGCGCCAGCGCCCACGGGGCGTGCACCTGGGCGCCGAACGGGGAGTGCACCACCACCCGCCAGTCGCCCAGCTCGTCCCGGAACCGCTCCACCAGGATCGTCCGGTCGTCCGGCACATGGCCGCAGGCCTGGCGCTGCTCGTCCAGATAGGCGAGGACGTTGTCCGCCGCCCAGGCGTCCAGACCGGCCGCCACCAGCCGCAGCCGGGCGTCCTGTGCCGACAGGGCACCCACCTCGCGCAGGAACGCGCCCACCGCGCGCCCCAGCTCCAGCGGCCGCCCCAGCTGGTCGCCCTTCCAGAACGGCAGCCGCCCCGGCACCCCCGGCGCCGGGGAGACCAGCACCCGGTCGCGGGTGATGTCCTCGATCCGCCACGAGGAGGTGCCCAGCGTGAACACGTCGCCGACCCGCGACTCGTACACCATCTCCTCGTCCAGCTCGCCGACCCGCCCACCGCCCTTCTTCGGGTCCGAGCCGGCCAGGAACACCCCGAACAGGCCCCGGTCCGGGATGGTGCCGCCGGAGGTCACGGCCAGCCGCTGCGCCCCGGGGCGGCCGGTGACCGTCCCGGTGACCCGGTCCCACACCACCCGCGGCCGCAGCTCGGCGAAGGCGTCCGAGGGATAGCGCCCGGCCAGCATGTCCAGCACCCCGCTGAACGCCGACTCCGGCAGCGAGGCGAACGGCGCCGCCCGCCGCACCAGCGCCAGCAGGTCGTCATACGCCCAGCTTTCCAGCGCCACCATGGCGACCAGCTGCTGCGCCAGCACGTCCAGCGGGTTCGCCGGGACCCGCAGCGCCTCGATCGCCCCCGACCGCATCCGCTCCGTCACCACCGCCGCCTGCACCAGGTCGCCCCGGTACTTGGGGAAGACCACCCCGGTGGACACCGCGCCCACCTGGTGCCCGGCCCGGCCCACCCGCTGGAGCCCGGAGGCCACCGACGGCGGCGACTCCACCTGCACCACCAGGTCCACCGCGCCCATGTCGATGCCCAGCTCCAGACTGGACGTCGCCACCACCGCCGGGAGCCGCCCGGCCTTCAGGTCCTCCTCCACCAGGGCCCGCTGCTCCTTGGAGACCGAGCCGTGGTGCGCCCGGGCCAGCAGCGGCGGCGCCCCCTTGGCCTCGCCCGAGCCGCCCATCAGCTCGGCCGGCGAGTGGTCCTCCGGCATCGGCTCACCGGTGGCCCGCTCGTAGGCGATCTCGTTCAGCCGGTTGCACAGCCGCTCGGCCAGCCGCCGCGAGTTGGCGAACACGATCGTCGAGCGGTGCGCCTGCACCAGGTCCGCGATCCGCTCCTCCACCTGCGGCCAGATCGAGGGCCGGTCCTGCTGCCCGCCGCCCGCGTCCGCGGCCGGGGAGCCGCCCAGCTCGCCCATGTCCTCGACCGGCACCACCACCGACAGGTCGAACTCCTTGCCGGAGGCGGGCTGCACGATCTCCACCCGGCGCTGAGGCGAGAGGTACCGGGCCACCTCGTCCACCGGGCGGACGGTGGCCGACAGACCGATCCGGCGGGCCGGGCGCGGCAGCAGCCCGTCCAGCCGCTCCAGCGAGAGCGCCAGATGGGCGCCCCGCTTCGTCCCCGCGACCGCGTGCACCTCGTCGAGGATCACCGTCTCCACCCCGGCCAGCGCGTCCCGGGTGGCGGAGGTCAGCATCAGGAACAGCGACTCGGGGGTGGTGATCAGGATGTCCGGCGGCCTGGTCGCCAGCGACCGCCGCTCCGCCGCCGGGGTGTCACCCGAACGGATGCCGACCCGCACCTCCGGCTCCGGCAGCCCCCGTCGTACCGACTCCTGGCGGATACCCGTCAGCGGGGAGCGCAGATTGCGCTCCACATCCACCGCCAGCGCCTTCAGCGGGGACACGTACAGCACCCGGCAGCGCTTCTTCGGATCGGCCGGCACGGGAGTCGACGCCAGCCGGTCCAGCGAGGCCAGGAACGCCGCCAGCGTCTTGCCCGACCCCGTCGGCGCCACCACCAGGACGTCCGCACCCTCGCCGATCGCCCGCCACGCCCCCTCCTGGGCCGCGGTGGGCGCGCTGAACGCCCCCGTGAACCAGCCGCGGGTCGCGGGGGAGAAGGAGTCGAGCGCGCTCTGTGCCATGCCCACCATCGTGCACCCCGGCACTGACATCGACCCTGATACCGGCTTCCGGCGCCCCGGCACCGACGCCAATTGCCCGGCTTCCGGCGCCCCGCCGCCCCGGCGCACGGCGGGACGCCTTGCGTCCGCACCATGGACGCCCAGGTCCGGCAGTGTGCGCGGTGCGCACAATGGAGTCATGGGAGGTACGGGAGGCATGAGAGGCACCGGGGGCACGGCCCGCGCCCGGGACGGTGAATGGGCCCGGCACTGGCAGTACCCCGCGGTGCCCGGACTCGACCTGCTCCGCGCCCGCTACGTCCGCCACTCCTTCGTCCGCCACACCCATGAGGGCTTCGTACTGGGTGCGGTCCGCCAGGGCGTCGAGGACGTGGTCATGCCGCACGGCACTCTGCACGCCCATCCCGGCACCATCGTCATGGTCAACCCCGAGGTCCCGCACTCGGCGCACGCCGGGGACCCCGAGGGCTGGTCCTACGCCACGCTCTACCCGTCCTCCGCCCTGGTCACCGCCATCGCGGCCGAGGAGACCACCCTGCGCGGCACCCCCGGTTTCGCGGAGACCATGGTCCTGGACGAGGACACCGCGCTGCTCATCCGCGCCGTGCACCGGGCGGCCGAGGAGGGCAACGCGCTCGCCGCCGACAGCCTGCTGCGGGTCGTCCTGGCCCGGCTGCTGCGCCGCCACGGCCGGTCACTGCCGGCCCGTACCCCCAAGACCGCCGGTGCGGGGACGGCCGCCCGGGCCCAGGAGCTGCTGCTGCGGCGGATGGCCGAGCCGCCGTCCCTGGAGGAGCTCGCCCGCGAACTGGACACCGGTACCTTCGCGCTGCTGCGCGCCTTCAAGGCCGCGTACGGGATGCCTCCGCACACCTGGCTGACCGACGCCCGGATCCGCGCCGCCCGTCGGCTGCTGGAGGCCGGGACTCCGCCCGCGGCGGCCGCGGCCGAGGTCGGCTTCACCGACCAGCCCCACCTCAACCGCCACTTCACTCGGATCGTCGGCGTCCCGCCCGGCGCCTACCAGCGCGAGCGCGCAATTTCGTACAAGACCGCCCGCACCCGCCCGGCCTAACGTCGCCGATGTGCCAGAACAGACAGCGATGACAGCGTCCGAGGACCGGGATCAGGTCGGGGGCTTGGACCGGGGCCCGGAACGGGGCCGGGGCCCGGTGGGCGGTTCGCCGGTGGTTTCCGGAGCCAGACCCGACCGCGCGGTGGTCCGCGATGCCCTCGGCGTCGGCGTGGCCGTCGGACTCTCCGGCTTCGCCTTCGGCGTCACCTCGGCCGGTGCCGGGCTCACCCTCCTCCAGACCTGCGTGCTCAGCCTGCTGGTGTTCACCGGGGCCTCGCAGTTCGCGCTGGTCGGGGCGCTGGCGGCGGGCGGCAACCCGTTCACCGCCGCCGCCGGGGCCTTCTTCCTCGGCACCCGGAACGCCTTCTACGGACTGCGGCTGTCCCAGCTGCTGGCGCTGCCCCGCTGGGTGCGCCCGTTCGCCGCGCACTGGGTGATCGACGAGACCACCGCGGTGGCGCTGGCCCAGCCCGACCAGCGGTCCACCCGGCTCGGCTTCACCGCCACCGGGCTCACCCTCTATCTGCTGTGGAACCTCACCACCCTGCTCGGCGGGCTGGGCGCGGAGGCCATCGGCGACACCGCCGCCTGGGGCCTGGACGCCGCCGGCCCCGCGGTCTTCCTCGCCCTGCTCGCCCCCATGCTCCGTACCGCGACCGAGCGGGCCACCGCCGGCCTCGCCGTCGTACTCGGCCTCGCTTTCCTGCCCGTCCTGCCGGCCGGTGTGCCGGTGCTGGTGGCGGCGCTGGCCGCGCCCCTGGTGCTGTGGTTCCAGGGCCGCCGGATCCGGCGCGGTGACGCCACCTCCGAAACCTCGGCGAAGAGAGACGTGTGATGAACGTGTGGATCGCCATCGGTCTGACCGCGGCCGGCTGCTACCTGGTCAAACTCGCCGGGCTGCTGGTGCCGGCCGACACCCTGGAGCGCCCGCTGGTGCAGCGGCTCGCGGCCCTGCTGCCGGTCGCCCTGCTGGCCGCGCTCACCGCCCAGCAGACCTTCGCGGTGGGCAGCACCCTCACGGTGGACGCCCGGGTGGCGGGGGTGGCGGCGGCCGCGCTCGCCCTGGTGCTGCGCGCCCCCTTCCTGGTGGTGGTCGGCGCCGCCGTCGCCGTCACGGCGGTGGTACGCGCCCTGGGCGGCTGAGCGCCCCTCGCCGAGTGAGCCCCCGGGGCCGCCCGAGGCCCCCCGGGAGCGGGATACTGAGGGCATGCGGTTGACGATTTTCTGGGAGCGGATGGCCGACCACTTCGGTGAGGCCTACGCCGACTCCTTCGCCCGGGACCATGTCATGTCCGAACTGGGCGGGCGGACGGTGCGGCAGGCGCTGGACGCGGGCTGGGAGACCCGGGACGTGTGGCGGGCGGTCTGTACGGCGGTGGGGATCCCGCCCGAGAAGCGCTGAGGCCGGGGTAACCGGAAGCCCGGGGGACCGGGGGGCCGGGGGACCAAGGGTGAGGTGGGGGACCCGGGGGATGAGCTGGGGGAACGGAGGCTTCCGTTCCCCCGGGTCCGGTGGCCGGGCGACGGGCTGTCAGCCGCGTACGAGAAACTTGCCGCGTGGCCCCGACTGACGACAACGAGACGACGACCGCCGACCCGGCGGCACGGACCCCGGCCCCGCCGGTCACCGACGGCAGCACGACACCACCCGGGCCCGCAGCGGCGCCCGCCGGGGGCGGGCCCGGCGGACCACCGGCGCCGGCCGGCGGACCGGGCGGCCGGGCCGCCGGCATGCCGCGCTGGCTGCCCAAGGCCATGCTGCTGGCGCTCGCCCTCTACGCCTGCTTCCAGCTGGGCAGCTGGGCGTTCCACCAGCTCATCGGCTTGCTGGTCAACGTACTGATCGCCTTCTTCCTGGCCCTGGCCATCGAACCGGCGGTCGGGCGGATGGCGGCCCGGGGGATGCGGCGCGGACTCGCCACCTTCCTGGTGTTCTTCACCGTCCTGGCCTGCGGCGTCGGCTTCACCGTCCTGCTCGGCTCGATGCTCGCGGGCCAGATCATCGAGATCGTCGACGACTTCCCCCACTACCTCGACTCGCTGATCAAATGGATCAACCACACCTTCGACACCGAGCTGTCCCGGGTGGAGGTCCAGGACAGCCTGCTGCGCTCCGACTGGCTGCAGAAGTACGTGCAGAACAGCGCCACCGGAGTGCTGGACGTGTCGGCGACCGTGCTCGGCGGGTTGTTCCGGCTGCTGACGATCGTGCTGTTCTCGTTCTACTTCGCCGCCGACGGACCGCGGCTGCGCCGGGCCCTCTGCTCGGTGCTGCCGCCCGCCCGGCAGGCCGAGGTGCTGCGGGCCTGGGAGATCGCCGTCGACAAGACCGGCGGCTACATCTACTCGCGCGGGCTGATGGCGCTCATCTCCGGCGCCGCGCACTACGTCCTGCTGGAGCTGCTCGGCGTCCCGTACGCCCCGGCGCTCGCCGTCTGGGTCGGTCTGGTCTCGCAGTTCCTGCCGACCATCGGCACCTATCTGGCCGGTGCGCTGCCCATGCTGATCGCGTTCACCGAGAACCCCTGGTACGCGGTGTGGGTGCTGGGCTTCGTCGTGGTCTACCAGCAGTTCGAGAACTACGTGCTCCAGCCCAAGCTCACCGCCCGCACGGTGGACATCCACCCGGCGGTGGCCTTCGGGTCGGTCATCGCGGGCACCGCACTGCTCGGCGCGGTGGGCGCCCTGATCGCCATTCCGGCCGTCGCCACCCTGCAGGCCTTCCTCGGCGCCTACGTCCGGCGGTACGACGTGGCGGAGGACCCGCGGATGCATGGGCACCGGCGGCACGGTGAGGCGGTGATGGCCCGGGTGCAGCGGATGCAGCGCGCGCTGCGCACCAAGGTGGAGAAGGAGGCGCAGCAGCGTTCCGGAGCAGGGGGCAGGGTGCCCGACCCCCGTCAGGAGGAGGACGCCGGCTGATCGCGCCGGGCGGCGGTCACCGGTCCGCGCCCGGCCCGGGCGACCGGCCGTTTCCGTCCGCCGGCCGCTCGGCGGAGCGGAGGCGGCGGTGGGCCGCGACCCTTTCGCGGGTCGCGCACCGGCGGGAGCAGTAGCGGCGTTCCGGGCCGCTGCCCTGGCTGACGAAGACGTTCCGGCAGGCGGTCGAGGCGCAGATTCGGCCGGGCGGTCGCTGCCGGTCCCAGAGCAGTACGGTCAGTGCCATACAGGACGAGGCGAGGAGCCATGCCTCCCACGGGGCGTCGTCGTCCCGGTCGAGGTGGGGGTGCCAGGGGGTGCCGCCCCCGTGCGAGGACAGCCGGAGCGGCCCGGTGTGCTCCAGGAGGAGGCGGTTGAGGACCGCCGCGGCGGTGTCCGTGTCCTCGGCGGCGAAGACCGGCCGCAGCAGCTCGGCCGCGGCGCGCATCCCGGCGACCTCGGCGGCGGTGAGCTCGACCGGATCCGCCTCCCCGTACGCGCGGAGCACAGCCGCGACGGCGGCCGGATCGGGGCGGTCGTCGGCCAGCGCGTTGATCAGCGCGGCGGTCCGTTGGGCCGTGGCCGACACCGAGTGCCGTGTGGACCAGTCGCCGCCGGTGCCCTCAACGGGCCTGCCGTACGCGGCCGACCGGCCGCGGGCCGAGGAGGGGTCTTCTGCGGGAAGGGAGGCCATCCCCGCACTGTAGCGGCTTGTAACGCATATTGCTGAGTTCTGGGTTACCGCCGTAACGTCCCGCCAGTGATGAGCCGTTACCACTACCCCTGCTATCTCGCCGGAGCGCTGGCCGCGCGGACCGGGGACGAGATGTCCGGACCCGCGCTGATGCTGGCCGCCTTCGCCCTGGCCGGGTCACCCGTCGACGCGTCCTCGCTGCTCGCGGGCGTCACCGTGTCCGCCGCCGTGGGGGGCCCGTTACTCGGGGCACTTCTCGACCGGGCGCGGCGGCCGGGCCGTCTGCTGGCCGGCGCCCTCCTGCTGTACGCGGTCGGGCTGGTCGCGGTCCTGGTGGGGCTCGGCCGTCTGCCGTTCGCCCTCACCCTGCTGACCGCGGTGGCGGCGGGGCTGCTGGGACCCGCTCTGTCAGGCGGATGGACCGCCCAGCTCCCCCGGGTGGTGCCGGGCGACCGCCTGCCGTGGGCGAACGCCCTGGACGCCATGACCTTCGGTGCGGCGAGCCTGGCCGGCCCGGCGCTCGCCGGGGTCGCGGCCGCGGAGCTGGGTGCGCCGGCGGCCGTGGTGGTCGCCGCGGCGCTGGTGGCCCTGGCACTGCCCGCCGCGTGGCGACTGCCGAACCGCCCCGGTGGGGCGCGGAGGGCCGGGCCCGCCTCGGTGCTCGGCGACCTCGCGGCCGGAGCGCGGGCGGTCGCCCTCAGCCGGCCGCTGGCCCGGGCGACCCTCGGCTCGGTCGTCTGCTGTGCGGCACAGGGCATGCTGACGGCCTGCCTTCCCCTGCTGGGCGCGCACGCCCTGGGCGGGCCCGCCCAAGGCGCCATGCTGCTCTCCGTCGCGGCGGCCGCCGCGCTGGCGGCCACCGCCGTAGTCGCGCGGTTCCCCCGCTCCGTAACCCCCGACACGGTCATATGGGCCGGGGCCCTCGTGCAGGCCGCCGCGCTTGCCCTGGCCGCGTCCGGCCGGCCGCCCCTGCTCCTCGCGGCGGCCCTCCTCCTCGGCTGCGGTGAGGGTCCCCAGCTGGCCGCCCTCTTCGCGGTCCGCCACCGGGAGGCTCCGGAGCACCTGCGCGGCCAGATCTTCACCACCGGCGCCAGCCTGAAGATCACCGGCTTCGCCCTGGGCGCGGCGGCCGCCGGCCCGGTGGCCGTCTGGTCCCTGCCCGGCGCCCTGCTCCTCGCGGCCGGTACGGCGGCCCTCGCCGCCCTGGCGCCCCTGGCGATCCCGCCGGCGGTCGCGAGGGCCGCCCATCCGTAGCGGATGTCCGCTGCCCCGGGCACGCGGACGGGCGGCGCACACCCGATCCGTTGTCCGGGGGTACGCCGCCCTCGGGCGGGAGGAAGCCGGGCTACTTCGGGTCGCGGTTGAAGACCGCCTTCGACCAGAGGTAGCCGAGCACGGAGAGCGCCAGGCACCAGGCGACCGCCAGCCAGCCGTTGTGGCCGATCTCGCTGCCGAGCAGCAGGCCGCGCAGGGTCTCGATGGCCGGAGTGAAGGGCTGGTACCGGGCGATCGGCTGGAACCAGCCCGGCATCGCGTCGATCGGGACGAAGGCGCTGGAGATCAGCGGCAGCACGATCAGCGGCAGCGCGTTGTTGCTGGCCGCCTCGGCGTTCGGGCTGACCATGCCCATCCCGACCGCGATCCAGGTGAGCGCCAGGGCGACCAGTGCCAGCAGCCCGAACGCCGCCAGCCACTCCAAGGCCGTGGCGTCCGTGGACCGGAAGCCGATGGCCACGGCGACGGCACCCACCAGGACCACGCTCATGACCGACTGCACCACGCTGCCGATGACATGCCCGACGAGGACCGCGCCGCGGTGGATCGCCATGGTGCGGAAGCGGGCCATGATGCCCTCGGTCATGTCGTTGGAGACGGACACCGCCGTCCCGACCACGGTGCCGCCGATGGTCATCATCACGATGCCCGGTACGAGGTAGGCGAGGTACACCGAGCGGTCGGCGCCGCCGCCCGCGATGCCCGCGCTCATCACGTCCCCGAAGACGTAGACGAAGAGCAGCAGCAGGACGACCGGGGTGAGCAGCAGGTTCAGGGTGAGGGAGGGGTATCTGCGGGCGTGCAGCAGATTGCGGCGCAGCATCGTGGAGGAGTCGCGCACGGCGAGGGCCAGAGAGCTCATCGGACAGCCTCCTCGGGCTGGTCGGGGGTGTTCGACTGGTGGGAGGGGTGGGGCTGGTGGGGCCGGTCGGTGCCGGTCAGGGCGAAGAAGACGTCGTCGAGGTCCGGGGTGTGCACGGTGAGCTCGTCGGCCTCGATACCGGCCGAGTCCAGCCAGTCGAGGACGGAGCGCAGCTCGCGCTGGCTGCCGTCGCTGGGAATCCGCAGCGCCAGGGACTCGTCGTCCCGGGTCGCCTCGCGCAGTGCGCCGGCCGCCGACCGGTACGCGGAGGGGTCGGCGAAACGGAGCCGGACGTGCCCGCCCGGGATGAGCCGCTTGAGCTCCTCGGCGGTGCCCTGGGCGGCGATCCTGCCGCCGTGGAGCACGGCGATGCGGTCGGCGAGCTGGTCGGCCTCCTCCAGGTACTGGGTGGTGAGGAAGACGGTCACCCCGTCGGAGACCAGCTCCCGGATGATCTGCCACATGTTGTGGCGGCTGCGCGGGTCGAGGCCGGTGGTGGGCTCGTCGAGGAAGATGACCCGCGGCTTGCCGACCAGCGTCATGGCGATGTCGAGGCGGCGCCTCATCCCGCCCGAGTAGCTCTGCGCGGGCTTCCTCGCGGCCTCCACCAGGTCGAAGCGCTCCAGCAGTTCGGCGGTGACCCGTCGCCCTTCCGCCTTGGGCAGATGGTGCAGATCCGCCATGAGGAGCATGTTCTCCTCGCCGGTGATCAGGCCGTCGACGGCGGAGAACTGCCCGGTGACGCCGATCGCGGCACGGATCCCCTCCGGTGCACCGGCGAGGTCGTGGCCGGCGACCTGGGCCCGGCCGCCGTCGGCGGCGATGAGCGTGGACAGGATGTGCACCGTGGTGGTCTTGCCGGCGCCGTTCGGACCGAGCAGCGCGAACACGGACCCGGCCGGGATGTGCAGATCGATGCCGTCGAGCACGGTCTTGTCGCCGTACGACTTGCGCAGGCCGAGGGCGGAGACGGCTGCGGACGGCTGCGGAGGGCCGTCCTGGCTGGACGTGGGCATGACAGATGAACGCATGGAGCCCTCTCGTTCGAAGAGTGCGGGGTGTGCGATGACGAGTGAGGTGACCGGAGGACCTGGGAGTGGGGCTCAGCCCCGGGCGCGGCGGACGTCGATGTTGCCGTACTTGGTGCGGGCGCGGACCTTGACCGTGTCCTCGGCCTCCGCCGGGTCCGGGGCCTTCGAGGCGGTGAGCGTGTTGCGCACCTGTCCGGCGGTGGAGGTGACGTCGAGCCAGGCGGCGGTGCCTTCCCGGATGCCGACCTCGACGGCTCCGAACGAGGTCTCCAACTGCACGGTTCCGCGGGCGACCTCGCCGACCCGCACGGTTCCATGGGCGGTGACGGCGGTGACCGAGTCCTCGGCGCGCCGGATGTCGATGTCGCCGTTGGCGCCGCGCACCTCCAGTTCGCCGATCGCGGTGCCGACGGTCGTGGTGCCGTGCGAGTTCTTCAGGACGGCGGGCCCGTCCACATGGCCGACGCGCAGACTGCCGGAGCTGGTGGTGATCTCGGCCGCGCCCTCAACGCGGTCGACGGTGATGGACCCGTGCGAGGCCCTGAGGTTCAGCGGCCCGGTGGCGTCGAGCCGGACGTCACCGGTCGAGGTCTTCACCCGGACCTCGCCGAGCCGGCCCTCGCCGAAGACCTGGGTCCAGGCTCCGGTGGTCTCGGTGTGCGAACCCGTGGGCAGTTCGACCACCACGTCCACGGTGCCGGTGCGGCCGAGCCTGGGGGCCTTGGGCACCCTGATGGTCAGTACGCCGCTCGCGTAGGTGACCTCGGTCTGCTCGGCCGCCTTCACGTCCCGGTCCCGCTGGGGATCGCGCGGCCGCACGTCGACAAGGGTGTCGAGGCGGTCACCGGCGGAGAAGGTGACCGAGCCGGCGTCCACCTGTGCGGTGACGGAGATCGCTTGAGGCGTGTCAAAAGAAGGCATGGCTGTTCCGTCCTCCTGGGTCTTGGGAGCGTCCCCGCTGGTGGGACGTGGTGTGGGTGAGGAAGTGGTACGAGCGGGGGTGCGGGTTCTTCAGCGCACCCAGCCGGTGTAGCCCTGCCCGACGGTGCGGGCCCGCTCCGCCTCGCGCGGCCGGGCGCCGCCGTCGACCGCGGCCGACACGGCGCGCACCAGCCACGCGTTGACCGACAAGGCCTCACGGGCCGCGGCCTCCTCGGCACGGGCCTTCAACGGGGCCGGCAGCCGCAGATTGACACGAGCGGTGCCCCCCTCGTCGCCGTCGGCCGGCGCCGGCGCCCTGAGCGGCTCGGCCTGCGCGGCGGCCGGCTCCACGGGGCCGCCACCGGAGGGCGGCGGCGTCACCACGAAGTCGGGGTCCAGCCCGCGCAGCCGCACATCGACCGAGCCGGGCGCGAGCTCGCGGGTGATCTCATCCATCGCGGCGGAGAGCACATTGAGCATGGTCAGCCGGGTGGCGGACTCCAGAGGGGCGATCAGCCGCTCGGCCAGTTCACGGGCGTCCTTCCCGCCGGCCTCGGCGGCCACCGCCAGTTCACGGCGGAGAGTGTCGACATAGGGCGTCAGATCCATGGCCTCATAGTGGCACCACAGTGGCGCCATGTGCAAGCTCTGATGGCGCCGCGCGTGCTTCCGAGCGCAGTCGAACCCGGCTGAGCTGCGAAAAAGCCGTGGAGATGCCTTTGATGTGGTGTGGCGGGATGTGCCTCCAGGGTCTCGTGGACGGGTGTGCGGAGCCTGTTTGGCATCACGTGGTGCCATCTGGCGTCAGGTGGTGCCACATCCCGTGCCGCGAGACGACAGCCCCGTATGCGGATCCACCGGACATCACCGGCGTCGCGCCATGAACACGAACTCCCTCCCCGGTCGGTCGGGCGCGTCACGGACGTCTTCCAGCACATATCCGGACGCGACCAGGTCCCCCTCCACCTCGTCGCGCTCCCGGAAGCGCAGCGTCGACTCCGATGTCAGCACCTGACCGTCCGCGGCGAAGACATAGGTCCAGCGGAAGGTCACCAGCGGCAGGCTCACGTCGAGCAGCCGGACCCAGCTCTCGACGGAGCCGACCCCTGGGACCTCCGTGACCCGGTAGGAGCTTTCCCGGGTCCACTCCTCCCAGACGCGCCGGGCCGGGTCGCGGGTCTCGAAGACCAGGTGCCCGCCGGGCCGCAGCGCGCCGTGGGCGCCCCGCAGCGTCTTCCGCCATCCCTCCGGGTCGGTGATCTCCTGGGCGACGTTCGCTGTCATCGTCGCCAGGTCGGCACGCAGCGGTGGGAGGTCCGTCGCGTCACCGTGGATCCAGCGCACCCGCTCACCGCCCGGTTTGGCCCGGGCGACATCGATGGACGCCAGGGCCGGGTCGACGCCGACGACCTCGACCCCGCGGCCGGCCAATAGGAGGGCGAACACCCCGGTGCCGCAGCCGATGTCCAGCACACGGCGCGCCCCGTACTCTTCGGCGATCCCGAGGTACGCGTCCAGGTCGCTGCGATCGGGGTCGAGCGGGTCGTAGATCGCGGCGAGGTGTGGATGCGCGAAGCAGGCGTCAGCTGTCATGCCGCCGAACGTAGGGAGCGCCGGGCCCGAACCGCTACGGGGTTTCGCGGGGGATGGCGACGTGGGGGTCGACTATGGCTCCATCGACCGGCGCGCGGGTGCCGTCTGCCGGCCGTGGACGCCGAGGGTCCACTCGTCCACGCCGTAGACCGAGGCCAGCGTCTGCCGGATGGAGGCGGCCTGGGCGTCCAGGCGGGAGGCGAACAGCTCGTCCTGGGCGGCGGGCAGGGCCAGCGCCTGGCGGGCCCTGCCGAGCGCGGCGTAGCCCTGGGCCTGGACGGTGGCCAGTCGCAGGAAGTACCTACCCACATCGGCCATGGTGAGTTCGTCCTTGTGCCGGGCCAGACGGCAGAAGACCTCCATCAGGGACTTGCCGAGCAGGGTGTCGCCGACCATCACCCGGTGCATCACATACAGGGACTACGGCAGGCCGGAGACCTCGTCCGCGGTGGCCTGCGCCCACGCGCGCAACCCGTCCGCGTCGACCGCGACCCGGCCCTCACCCTCGGCTTCGGTGCCCTCGTCCACGGTGAGGGGTACTTCCAGCGCGGCGGAGGCTCCGTAGGCGACGCGGTACTCGTGCTCCGACATCAGCGTGATCACCGCGCTCCAGTCCACGCGGTCGTGCAGCTCGGCCAGCTCCGCCAGGACGTCCTGGAGCAGCGCCTCGATCCGGGCCACCTGCTCCCGGAGCGGGGCCAGATCCTGGGAGAGCTGGTCGATCTCGCCGAGTGTGGCGGTGAACCAGCCGTTCATGTCCGCCCACAACCCGGACACCTGACCGGACAGCTTCTTGATGTTGGCGTTGATCTCCGCGGCCTACCGGCGCTGCTCGATGAGCAGGGCCGCGAGCTGGCCCTTGAGTTCCTGGGCCTGCTCGCCGCCGGCCTGCTGGAGCTGGGCGATCAGGTCGGCCACCTCACCCACCTGTCCGGACACCCCACCGACCTGGTCGGACACCCCGCCGATGCCTTCCAGCAGATCGTGCTGCCCGGCGAGGATCGCCTCCAGCATCTGCCCGTGGTTCGCCAGCAGCTTCCTCGATGTCCATCTCCAGCCCCGAACCGCCGCCGACCAGATCGCCGATCAGCCCCACTCCAGCACCGTCCCGGTGGCGTCCAGGAGCCGCTCCTGCCCTGCCGCCCTCCGCGCGCCGCCGCCCACCAGGGCACGCCTCCCGCGGTGTCGCCGGCAGGGCCCGGCCGGTCGTGCGGCGACCGTGGCGAGTGATCTCAGCCGCGCGCCCGGGGTCCAGGCCGTTCCCCCACCCGGTGCGCCCCCCGGGAGCGGCGGCGGACGAGCAGGCATCGGCACCTCGCGCCGACCGAAGCGAACGCCGGGTTCCCCGCCCCCGGGCGAGAGTGAAGGCGCTCTCGGGGAGTCGATGTCTCGCGCGGGTCATTCCCGCATCCGCCGCCGGTGCTTATCCTCCACGGACATGAGGGACGTTCACACCGCCTTGGACTCCGCCACTCAGTTATGGGGAGAACTGGAGCGTGTCAGCTCTACCACCGAACTCCTCGATGCAGCACACAACTTGTGGTGCGGCCCCCGTTGCGACGAGGGACCGGGTTGCCCCTTCCTGCACTACCCCCGCACCCGCCCGCCCGACGCACCACCGCGCTCGCCGGCCTCTCGCTACACCCGGCGCACCGCCGAACTGTTCGGCCTCATGGGCGGCGGTTACCAACCCGGCACACCTCAGGTCCACGAACTCTGCCTCTGGCCCCTGCTGAGAGAGCATCACGAGTACCGATGCGGGCGCGACGGCCGAACTGGACTACACCGACTGGTCGAAGAAGCACGCGGCCTCCGCGACCGAGCTGTGCCGATACATCTGCCGCGACGTCGTGCAGTGGATGGCGCTGTGGTGCGGTGACCGTTACGACATCCAGCCCGCCGCCGTGCACTACGTCGCCCTCACCAGCATCGTGGACGATCTCTGCATCCCGCCCCTCGACCTGGTGACGGGCAGGTTCCGGCTCTACGGGCGCTCCGCCGCCGACCTCGCCGTCGCCCTGGACGCCCAGGGATGGGGCCGCCACGGCGTGCACGCCATGCTGGCCATGGTCCGCCAGTACCTGCTCCAGTACGCCGAGAAGACCCACCAAGCCCTGCACCCGCGCCTCAACGATCTGGAGAGTGTCTGGGACGCCGTGATCTACCGGACGTACACCGCCAACACCTACGGCGCCGCCATCGCCATCGAACAGGTATGCGGCCAGGTGTGCGACCTCGACGAGATCACGTGGACATGGCGGATGGACTCCGCCATCTGCGACGCCATCTCCATGGACCTCGCCAAAACCGCGGCCCTGGACATCTACCACGTCGAAAACCACCAGCCCACCGCCCACGGCCAGCACGCCCGCCGCCGTGAAACCGGCTACCACTCCCTCTACCTGGACCTCATCGCCGACCTCGTGGCCACCGGGGCCCCTGACCCACTCGTGCACTTCGGCCGTTCCGGCTTCCTCTTCGTGCCCTTGGTCGAGCGCTATCCCGAACGCCGGCACGGCCGCCGCCACCCACTGCGGCCCGCCATGCAGACACGACTCCACGACCTGTTCGGCGACACACCCGCAGACCCCCGCATCGACCACGCCTTCAAACCCGAATGAGGCCCCAGAGGGCCCGGCACCGTCGCCTCCCCGGCCCTCCCTCTCATCGTGGACCCACCGTCCTCCGCGCAGCCCCTCTGCTGCCCATCAGGGAAGCGGAGACCGACTCGCCCACCCCTCCTCCGTCCCTCCGACACTGCTTTCACGCCCTCGGACCGCCCGGCACGCACAACACGTGACCAAGGCCACTCAAGATTCCATGGCGCGCGCTCGCACTTCGATGACACAGAGCAGTCGGGAGGAGGCGCCGTGCGGGTGGCGTGGCTCGCTTGACAGTAAAATCGAACATCCATTCTGATGGAGCTTCCGGCCCGGGACACCGGGGCGGCCGGGTGGGGGAGGGGGCTCCGGCCGCCGGGTTTTCCACAGGTCGGAGGGACGCCGGGGCCCATTGTCAGTGGCAGGGGTTAGCGTCTTTGACGTGAAGCGATCGACACAAGCAAATCGGGTGGAACCCATGGCAGGAACCGACCGCGAGAAGGCGCTCGACGCCGCGCTCGCACAGATTGAGCGGCAGTTCGGCAAGGGCGCGGTGATGCGCATGGGCGAGCGGTCGAGGGAGCCCATCGAGGTCATCCCGACCGGCTCGACCGCGCTCGACGTGGCGCTCGGCGTCGGCGGGCTGCCGCGCGGCCGGGTGGTGGAGATCTACGGCCCGGAGTCCTCGGGTAAGACGACCCTCACCCTGCACGCCGTGGCCAACGCGCAGAAGGCGGGCGGCCAGGTCGCCTTCGTGGACGCGGAGCACGCCCTCGACCCCGAGTACGCCCAGAAGCTCGGCGTCGACATCGACAACCTCATCCTGTCCCAGCCGGACAACGGTGAGCAGGCCCTGGAGATCGTGGACATGCTGGTCCGCTCCGGTGCCCTCGACCTCATCGTCATCGACTCCGTGGCCGCGCTGGTGCCGCGCGCGGAGATCGAGGGTGAGATGGGCGACTCGCACGTGGGCCTCCAGGCCCGTCTGATGAGCCAGGCGCTGCGGAAGATCACCAGCGCGCTCAACCAGTCCAAGACGACGGCGATCTTCATCAACCAGCTCCGCGAGAAGATCGGCGTGATGTTCGGCTCCCCCGAGACCACCACCGGTGGCCGGGCGCTGAAGTTCTACGCCTCGGTGCGCATCGACATCCGCCGCATCGAGACCCTCAAGGACGGCACGGACGCGGTCGGCAACCGCACCCGCTGCAAGGTCGTGAAGAACAAGGTCGCGCCGCCCTTCAAGCAGGCCGAGTTCGACATCCTCTACGGCCAGGGCATCAGCCGCGAGGGCGGCCTGATCGACATGGGCGTGGAGCACGGCTTCGTGCGCAAGGCCGGCGCCTGGTACACCTACGAGGGCGACCAGCTGGGCCAGGGCAAGGAGAACGCCCGGAACTTCCTCAAGGACAACCCCGACCTGGCCAACGAGATCGAGAAGAAGATCAAGGAGAAGCTGGGCGTCGGGGTCCGGCCGCAGGAGCCCGCCGCCGAGGCGGGCGCGGACAGCGCGGACGCCCCGGCCGGCGACGACCCGGTGAAGTCGGTCCCCGCCCCGGCGGCGAAGGCCGTCAAGGCGACCAAGGCCACGGCGGCCAAGGGCTAGCCCGTGGTCCGGCGCACCGAATGGCCGGGCGGCAGCCCCGACTCGTCGAGGGCCGAGAAGGAGCTGCCGCCCCAGGATCCGGCCGAGCGGGCGCGGGCGATCTGCCTGCGCCTGCTCACCGGAACGCCGAGGACCCGCAGCCAGCTCGCGGACGCCCTGCGCAAGCGCGAGGTTCCCGACGAGGTCGCCGAGGAGGTCCTCTCCCGCTTCGAGGAGGTCGGCCTGATCGACGACGCGGCCTTCGCGGGGGCCTGGGTGGAGTCCCGCCACCACGGCCGAGGCCTGGCCCGTCGCGCTCTCGCCCGCGAGCTGCGCACCAAGGGGGTGGACGGCGAACTGATCGAGCAGGCCGTCGGGCGACTCGACTCCGAGCAGGAGGAGGAGACCGCCCGGGAGCTGGTGGCGCGCAAACTGCGCTCCACCCGCGGTCTCGACCGGGACCGCCGGCTCAGACGGCTCGCGGGCATGCTTGCCCGCAAGGGGTACCCGGAGGGCATGGCCCTCCGGGTGGTACGGCAGGCCCTGGAGCAGGAGGGCGAGGACACCGAGGGACTGGAACCGGAGTAGGTACTCAGGGCCCCCAGTGGGGGCCTCGTCATCCGGAGTGTCCGGGCCGGCGCCTGGGCGGGCGGCGCCGCCTCCTCCACCGTGCCAGGCTCTTCGACGGAGCGCGCCCCCTCAGCAGGGTGCGCGTCTGCTCAAGGGGTGACGGGGGTCTCTGGAGTGGCGGCGGCGACGGTGGTCTCGGGGGCGACGGCGGATTCGGAGGCGGCGGGGGACTCCGGGGCTGTGGTGACCGGGAGGCCGGCCGCTGCCCAGGCCTGGAAGCCGCCGACCAGGTCGGTCGCCCGGTGCAGCCCCAGCTGGTGCAGCGAGGCGGCGGCCAGGGAGGAGGCGTAGCCCTCGTTGCACACCACGACCACACGCAGGTCGTGGCTCACCGCCTCCGGGACGCGATGGCTGCCCCGGGGGTCGAGCCGCCACTCCAGTTCGTTGCGCTCGACGACCAGAGCCCCGGGGATGAGCCCGTCGCGGTCCCGCAGCGCGGCGTACCGGATGTCCACCAGCAGGGCGTCCCCCGCCTCGGCGGCCGCGAAGGCCTCCCGCGCGGTCACCCGGTCGAATCCGTCCCGTACCCGCTCCAGCAACTCGTCTATGCCCACCTGCGGCTCGGTCACCGTTTCGCTCCTCACTGCCGGTCCTCGGCTCACTGCCAGTCCTCGGGGCGCTCCACCTGTTCCAGCCGGAGCACACTCCCCGTACGGCTGAAGCGGCGCATCAGCGGCAGCGGAGGGTAGTAGGCGTGCACCGACACCGCGTGCGCGGTGGCCGACTCGTTGAGCACCTCGTGCACATGGTGCTGCCCGAACGCCCTGGAGTCACCGGCACCCAGCCGGCGTTCCCGGTCGACGCCCTCCTCCAGTTCCAGGCTGCGCCAGCCGCTCGACGGCAACCGGGCGGCGAGGGAGTGCTCGGTCAGCGAGCCGCTCGCCGTGGCGAAGGCGCCGAGCGACTCGGCGTGGTCGTGCCAGCCGGTGCCGGTGCCCGGCGGCCAGCCGATGAGCCAGGCCTCACTGCCGCCGGGCCCCTCCAGCCGTACCCAGGTGCGGCCTTCGGGGTCCAGGGGGAGCGAGGCGATCAGTTCGGCGTCGGCCGCGGCACGGCGGACGAAGGCGAGCAACTGGGCGGCGGTCGGCGCCGCGGAGCCGCTCCCGGCCTGCACGGGAGCGGAATCAGGCGCGGGAGCGGGCGCGGGCGCGGAAGCAGTCGGAGGCGCGACGGTCGACGGCGACGCGGAGGCGGTTGGGGCGGGAGCGGGCGCGGCGGGCACGATGGGCACGACGGGCGAAGACATGGGAACCGTCCTGAGGTTCTGACTCGGTGTCCGGGGAGCGCGTACGACGAGACGGCGCGCGGCGGCCCGGGGGCGACCGGAGAGCCCGGAAGACGGGGACACCGCTGGGGATCAGGCGCGCGAAGCAGGGCGCGCGAACGCCGTACGAAGAGGTACGCGGGGAGCTGAGTTCAGCAGGACGGACGACACACGCAGCCTGCGTAGCGGACCAGGTCCATATGGACCCTCCGCCACAGGCGCACACAGGTGTCGGTCATGATCCGGAGTACAGCACGCCGTGCCGACCCCGGTCAAACCCCCGACAGCATCCGGACACCCGGCGGCGGGGCGGGGGTGAGGCGCCTGGAGGCACAGGGGCGGGCAGGGGCAATCGGGTCAGCGGTTGCGGCGAGACCTCTCATCACCGGCGGGCGCGGGGCCGCCCGGACTGCCGGGGCCGCCTGCCGACGAGCGGCGGGCCGACGAGCCGTGGGCGGGCGGTCCGCCCGCCGGGGTACCACCTGCCGCGTGGCCGGTGGGCGGCTCGGCCGACCGAGGACGGGGCGGAGGGGAGGCATCCGCGCTTGGGCCGGATGCCGTACCCGGACCGGACGCCGTGCCTGAGCCGGAAGCCGTGCCTGGGCCGGATGCTGTCCCTCGGCCGGATGCCGTACCTCGGCCGGACACCGCGCCTGGGCCGGATGCCGCGCCTGGCCCGGTCGCTGTACCCGGGCCGGGCGCCGTCCCTCGGCCGGGCGCCGTACCCGGGCCAGTCCCCGTCCCTCGGCCGGATGCCGTGCCCGGTCCGGACGCCGCACCCATGCCAGCCCCCGTGCCTCGGTCGGAGGCCGTACCCCGGCCGGACGCCTCGTCCGCGCCCGTCCCGGTGGCAGGACCAGTGCCCCTGCGGGGCCCGCTGCCCGCACCCGCACCCGCATCCGGGCCGGGCCCGGGGTCGGTGCCTCCGTCCGCGGACCCGGGGGCGGGCTGCTCGGGCACGCGTCCATCGGGCCCCTGGTCGTCCACCGGGGCCGGCCGGGTGGTGGACGCGTCGCCGCGTACCGCCTCGGCCGCCGCCCGCAGCTCGGCCGGGCGAACGCCGGCGAAGGCCGCGGCGAGATGCCCGTCGGGCCGCACCAGCAGCACGGTGTGCGCGGACGCGCCCGGGTACGCCTCGGTCACCAGCACCTCCGCGGCGACCGGCAGCGCGGCCACCGCCTCGGCCAGTCGGGGCATCACCCCCGCCGACATCCAGTGCCGCCGGTCCCACACCCCCGTGCCCGGGGCGACCAGGACCGCCAGCAGCCTCCGGCGCCCCAGCCGGTCCCGCAGACCGCCGGCCGTACCGTCCGGGGCCGTCACCCGGACGTTCTCCACCGGGGCGCCCGCCGGGGTCGCCACCGAGGTGTGTCCCTCGGCGGGGGCGGGCGCGAGCGGGGAGAGCGGATAGGCGGGCGGCTCGCCGAGTGGGCCGCGCCCCACATGGCCGTCCGTCAGCAGCGCGTCATGCCCGGCGCTCCGCAGATAGGTGCGCAGACCGCCCCCGCCGCGCAGCACCGGCAGCGACTGGTCGGCTGCCCGCAACCGGGCCGCGACCGCGGTCCGCCGCTCCGCCTGGTAGCTGTCGAGCAGCGCCGGCGGGGCCTCGCCGTGCCAGACCAGCGCCAGCTTCCACGCCAGGTTGGCGACGTCCCGCAGTCCCTCGTCCAGCCCTTGGGTGCCGAGCGCGCCCAGCAGATGGGCGGCGTCCCCGGCGAGGAACGCCCGCCCCACCCGCCAGCGCTTCGCCAGTCGGTGGTGCAGGGTGTAGACCCCGGTGTCGACCAGGTCGTACGGCGGGGTCTGCCCGCACCAGCCGGCGAGGGTGTCGCGGATCCGCCCCACCAGGGCGTCCGGCGTCACCAGGTCGCCCCGGGGCGGCAGCAGCCAGTCCAGCCGCCAGGCCCCATCCGGCAGCGGCCGGGCGGTGACCTCCTCGTCGGCCCCCCGCCAGGTCGGCTGGCGGTGCAGCACGCCCTCCTCGGGCCAGGGCAGCTCGGTGTGCAGGGTGGCGACCGCATGCCGCTCGACCGCGGTACGCCCGGGGAAGCGCACGCCCAGGAGCTTGCGCACGGTGGACCGGGCGCCGTCGCAGCCCACCAGATGGCTGCCGCGCCACCAGGTGCCCTCGGGGCCCCGGGTGTGCGCGGTGACGGACCCGGCGTCCTGCTCGATCGCGTCCAACCGGCTGTGCGTCACCACCCGCACCAACGGACCACCCGCCGTCGCACCGCCCGCCGACACACCGCCCGTCACCGGACCGCCCGCCGTCGCACCGCCCGTCACCGGACCGCCCGCCGACGTGCCGCCCGGCGACGCATCACCTGCCTTCTCCGCCAGCGCGGCGATCGCGTCCCGCAGGCCCGCCGTCAGGGCGTGCTGGGCGATGTGCACCGGCGCTGGGATCTCCGGACCCTCCGGACTCTCCGGACTTCCCGGGCCGAAGCGGACGTGCCGCGTCCGCTGCTTGCGCCGCATCGAGTGCCAGCCCGCCCAGCGGATCCCGGCCTCGCGCACCGCCGTGCAGCCGAGCCGTTCCAGGAACTCCGCGGTGTCCTCGCGCAGCACCGCGGTCCGGGCGGGCCGTGCGTCGTCCTTGCCGGGTCCCTCGTCCAGGACGACGGAGGGGACCTCCTGGGCGGCGAGGGCCAGGGCCAGGGCGAGCCCGACCGGACCCGCCCCCACCACGATCACCGGGTCCACGGCGCGCCCTCCGTCCCCGGGAGCCGGCCGGGGGCACCCGCCCGCACGGCCCCGTCGGCCGTCGCGGCGCCACCACCCCGTAGACCATCACGGCCCCGTAGACCATCACGGCCCCGTGGACCGTCACCGCCCCGTGCGGCGCACCGGTCCCATCCCTCCCGCCGGCCACTCGGATCCGCGCGGTGAGCAGGGGAAACGGGCGTGACGACGGCGAGGGGCCGGGGTGAGTTGATCACAGAACGTATGCAACCTACTGCCGGTGCTTGCGTCAAGTGACGGGGGCAGCGGCGCGACCGCCACTGCCCCCGTACCCCGTACATGCCACCCGGATGATGTCACACGGCGTCAGTTCTGCCCGCCGCCACCGGTACCCGGGCCGCCGGTCTGGTTGCTGTCGCCCAGGATGAGGATCCCGGTGGCGGCGGCCTGCCCGGCGTCACCGCTCAGCAGCGCCGACTGACCGGCCGGCGGGGTGCCGATCCCGGTCTTGGCGCGGCGGCCCCGCTTCTCGATCCAGGTGGCGAGCCCGGACAGCGCCAGGCACATCGCCACATAGATGATGCCGGCTACCACGATGGTCGAGACATACGGGTACTTGCCGTCGACCAGGGTGTTGGAGGCGATCAGCCGGGCCGAGTTCAGCAGCTCGGGGTAGAGGATGATGTAGCCGAGCGAGGTGTCCTTCAGGGTCACCACCAGCTGGCTGATGATCGTCGGCAGCATCGCCCGGACCGCCTGCGGCAGCAGGACGGTGACCATCACCTGGGTCTTGCTCATGCCGAGCGCGTACGCGGCCTCCCGCTGGCCCTTCGGCACGGAGTTCACGCCGGCCCGCAGCACCTCGGCCTGCACGCAGCCGTTGTAGATCGTCAGACCGACGGCCAGGGCCCACATCGAGTAGTCGATCAGGAAGCCAACCCACACCGCGTAGATGGTGATGAGCAGCGGGATCGAGCGGAACAGCTCGATGAAACCGGTGGCGAACCAGCGCACCGGCTTGTGGTCGGAGAGCCGGGCCACCGCCAGCAGCACACCCAGCACCAGCGAGCCGACCGCGGCGATGCCGAAGGCCTTCAGGGTGGCGAGGATGCCGTCGGCGATGTTCTGCCGGATACCGGAGTAGTTGAAGATGTCCCACATTCCGGCGGCGAGATGCCCCTTCTCGCCCAGCCGCACGATGCTGAAGGCCAGCAGTCCGGCGATCAGCAGCGAGCCGGCCACGGCGAGGATCCGGTTGCGGACGAGGGCCTTGGGGCCGGGGGCATCGAAGAGAACGCTGGCACTCATCGGGCGACCTCCATACGGCGCTCAAGGAGACGGAACACACCGCTGATGGTGAACGTGACCACCAGATAGGCGAGGGCGACCCAGAGGAAGACGGGCACGATGTCGTAGCCCTCCTCGCCCATCAGCTTCTGCCAGCCGAAGAGCTCGGTGACGCTGAAGGCGCCGGCGATGGCGGAGTTCTTGGTCAGGGCGATGAGGATGGAGCTGAGCGGCGGCAGCACGGTCCGGGTGGCCTGCGGCAGCACGATCAGGCTGAGCGTCTGCGGGAAGGTCATGCCCAGCGAGCGGGCGGCCTCGGCCTGGCCGAGCGGCACCGTGTTGATACCGGAGCGCACCGCCTCGCAGATGAAGGAGGAGGTGTAGAAGCCGAGCGCGAGCGAGCCGAGTACGAAGGCGCTCATCCCGGGGAAGAGGATCTCCGGGACCACGAAGGTGGTCACCAGGAAGAGCAGCGTCAGCGGGGTGTTGCGCAGCAGGGTCACCCAGGCGGTGCCGAACCACCGCAGCGGCGGGATGGGGGAGACCCGGAAGCCGGCGATGACGAGGCCGAGGACCAGCGCGATGACCGTACTGACGGCCGTGATCGACACAGTTCCTATGAAGCCGTCTCGGAAATCTGAGAAGTGGTCGAGCAGTACGTTCATGGGGTCTCCGCGTCGGCGGTCAGCGGCGGGCGGGCGGCAGGGGCGGGCGGTGGTACGGGGTGGTGCGGGGGTGGTGCGGAAGCGCGTACGGCCGCAGTGGAGCGGGCGGCGGTACGGGGCCGGGGCGAGGCGGGCGGCGGTACGGGGCGGGCGGTCGGTCCCCGCGTCCCCGAGTGCGCCAGGTGCGCGCCGGCCGGCCCCCCCGAAGGTGCGCACCGGCCGGTCCGTCCCCCGAGGGGCGTCCCCGGAACCGCCCCGTTCGGCTTCGGCTTCGGATTCGGCTTCGGCTTCCCGAGCCGCCCGGCGCGGACTGGTGGCCGGCCGGCCGGGCTTCGGCGGGCGGGGCGGGGCGCGGTCGGCGGCCGCGGTTCAGCGGCTCCCTTCCGTGCCCGCGCCCCGGGCCCGGCGTCAGTAGCGCTCGAGCGCCGGCGGCTCGGTGTACGCGGAGCCGGACAGGCCGAGGGTGGCGTCGTAGATCTTCTTGTACGTGCCGTCCTTGGTCTTGGCCTCCAGCACGTCGTTGACCTTGTCGCGCAGGGCCTTGTCGTCCTTGTTCATGCCGATGCCGTAGGGCTCCTGCGTGAACGGCTGGCCGACGACCTTGAGCTTGCCGGGGTTCTGCGCGGCGTAGCCCTTGAGGATGGCGTCGTCCGTGGTCACCGCGTCGACCTGCTTGGTCAGCAGCTGCTGGACGCAGTCCGAGTACTTGCCCAGCTCGGTGGTCTGCGCGCCGTACTCGGGCTTCTTGATCTCCTGCAGCGGGGTGGAGCCCTTGATCGAGCAGACCTTCTTGCCCTTGACGGCCTTGGGGCCGGTGATGGCGGTGTCTTCCTTGCGGACCAGCAGGTCGGCACCGGCCTTGTAGTACGGGCCCGCGAAGCCGACCTGCGCCTTGCGCTTGTCGTTGATCGTGTAGGTGCCCACGTAGTAGTCGACCTGGCCCTTGGAGATGGCGGTCTCGCGGGTGGCGGAGTCGACCGTCTTCCACTCGATCTGCGCCTCGGTGAAGCCCAGCTCGGCGGCGATCAGCTTGGCGATCTCCACGTCGAAGCCGGAGCGCTCCTTGGTGGACTGGTCCTCGAAGCCCAGGTACGGCTGGTCGGCCTTGGAACCGATGACCAGCTTGCCGCGCTCCTTGGCGGACTTGAAGGTCGGCGAGTCCACGCTCACGTCGGTGGCGACGACGTACTTGGGCAGCGCCGGGGCGTCGGAGGCGCCCGGCTGCACCCCGCCCGGCTTGTCGCCGGCGGAGCCCTCCTTGCCGCCGCAGGCGGTGGCGGTCAGTGCGAGCACGGCAACGGCCAGCGCGGCCGTCTTGCGGAACTTCATGGTGAACATCCCTTGGTCGTGTGGTCGTTGCGGGTCGTCGGTCGTCGGTCGTCGGTCGTCGCCGGGAGCCCGGAGAGCGGGTGCCGCAGGTGCCGGCACCGGAGTGGGGCCGGTGGTCAGTGGTGCAGGATCTTGGAGAGGAAGTCCTTGGCCCGGTCGCTGCGCGGGCTGCTGAAGAACTGCTCGGGGGCCGCCTCCTCCACGATCCGGCCGTCCGCCATGAAGACCACGCGGTTGGCGGCGGAGCGGGCGAAGCCCATCTCGTGGGTGACGACGACCATCGTCATGCCCTCGCGGGCCAGC
Organism: Streptomyces lichenis; assembly: GCF_023218175.1. Lineage (GTDB taxonomy): Bacteria > Actinomycetota > Actinomycetes > Streptomycetales > Streptomycetaceae > Streptomyces > Streptomyces lichenis. The sequence goes on from NZ_JALPTH010000001.1 coordinate 47,708, forward strand.
TGCTGCATGACCTCCAGGACCTCGTTGATCATCTCGGGGTCCAGCGCGGAGGTCGGCTCGTCGAAGAGCATCACCTTCGGGTCCATGGCCAGCGCACGGGCGATCGCCACGCGCTGCTGCTGGCCGCCGGACAGCTGGGCCGGGTACTTGTCGGCCTGGGTGCCGACGCCGACCCGGTCGAGCAGCGCCCGGCCCTTGCGCTCGGCGGCCTTGCGGTCCGTCTTGCGGACCTTGACCTGGCCCAGCACCACGTTCTCCAGCACGGTCTTGTGCGCGAAGAGATTGAACGACTGGAACACCATGCCGACGTCCGAGCGCAGCCGGGCCAGCTCCTTGCCCTCCTGCGGCAGCGGCCGGCCGTCGATGGTGATGGCGCCGGAGTCGATGGTCTCCAGCCGGTTGATCGTGCGGCACAACGTCGACTTGCCGGACCCGGACGGACCGATCACCACGACCACCTCGCCGCGGGCGATGGTCAGATCGATGTCCTGGAGCACGTGCAGCGCGCCGAAGTGCTTGTTGACGTTGCTCAGCACGACCAGGTCGCCGGTGGTGCGTGCGGCGTCCTCCGGGCCCTTGGTCACTGATACTCCGCTCATCGGCTGCTCCGTCCTCCTCGGTTAGCCATGGACCATAGGCACCGGGCGGGACCAGCGTCATCACATCTGAGCGGAACTTGAGCATAACGATCCGGCCGCGACCCGACACACTGGGTGAAGACGGCCGACACCCTGAGTACGGGTCCATAACGGATCCCGCGGTGTCCGGGAACCCCCTTGACGCGGACCCCGCCCATCAGCGTTCATGCCGGGGTGGCCGCCGGACCGCCGGGCGTTCACCTGCCCGGAGGGGGACTTCCCCGGGAGGCCCGGAGGGGGGAACGGAGAGGCCCATGAGACTGCTGCTCGTGGAGGACGACGACCATGTCGCCGCGGCGCTGTCCGCCGTGCTGAAGAAGCACGGCTTCGAGGTGGTGCACGCCCGCAACGGCGAGGAGGCCCTGCAGGCCGTGCTGCCCACCGCCCACGGCCAGCGGGCGCCCTTCGCGGTGGTCCTGCTCGACCTCGGGCTGCCCGACCAGGACGGCTACCAGGTGTGCGGGCGGCTGCGCCGGCTCACCTCCACCCCGGTGATCATGGTGACCGCGCGCAGCGACGTACGCTCCCGCATCCACGGGCTGAACCTGGGCGCCGACGACTACGTGGTCAAGCCCTACGACACCGGCGAACTGCTCGCCCGTATCCACGCCGTCGCCCGCCGCTCCGGCGCCGCCGAGACCGAGGACGGCGCGGCGCCCGGCGAAGCGCAGGAGGCCGCCCCGCTGCGGCTCGGCCCGGTGGCCGTGGAGCTCTCCACCCGCCGGGTCAGCGTCGACGGCGTCGCCGTCCCGCTCACCCGCAAGGAGTTCGACCTGCTCGCCCTCCTCGCCCAGCGCCCCGGGGTGGTCTTCCGCCGCGAACAGATCATCAGCGAGGTGTGGCGCACCAGTTGGGAGGGCACCGGCCGCACCCTGGAGGTGCATGTCGCCTCGCTGCGGTCCAAACTGCGGATGCCCGCACTCATCGAGACCGTCCGCGGGGTCGGCTACCGCCTGGTCGTCCCCGCACCGGCCGGCTGACCCCTCCGAGGCCCCACCCGTGCGCTCCCGCCTGCTGCCGCTGCTCATCGTCCTGATGGCCGGTGTCCTGCTCGCCCTCGGCTTCCCGCTCGCCGCCAGCCTGGCCGCCGCCCGCCAGCAGACCGTCGTGGTGGACCGCATCGACGACACCGCGCGGTTCGCCGCCCTCGCCCAGTTCGTCACCGAACGCAGCCCCGGCCTGGACGAGCGGCAGTCCACCCTCCAGTCCGAACTGCTGCGCTACCGGCAGGTGTACGGGATCGAGGCCGCCGTCCTCTACCGCGACGGCACCTCCATGGCCCGCGCCCCGCTCGACTGGGAGCTGCCGCGGGACGGCGAGACCCGCCGCGCCTTCCGCGAGGCCCTGCTCGGCCGGCGCAGCCACGACCCGCCCCAGGTCTGGCCCTGGCAGGGCGGCGCCCGGCTCGCGGTCGCCTCACCGGTGGTCCGCGACGGCGACGTGGTCGCCGTGGTCGTCACCGACTCGCCCACCGGCCAGCTCCGCTCCCGGATCCTCCAGGGCTGGCTGCTGATCGCCGCCGGCGAGTCCGCCGCCATGCTGCTCGCCGTCGCCGCCGCCATCCGGCTCACCGGCTGGGTGCTCAGACCGGTACGGGTGCTGGACGCGGCCACCCACGACATCGCTACCGGCCGGCTCAACTCCCGGGTCGCCCCGGCCGGCGGGCCCCCCGAACTGCGCCGCCTCGCCCGCTCGTTCAACGAGATGGCCGACAACGTCGAAGAGGTGCTGGAACAGCAGCGCGCCTTCGTCGCCGACGCCTCCCACCAGTTGCGCAACCCGCTCGCCGCGCTGCTGCTGCGGATCGAGCTGCTCGCCCTGGAACTCCCCGAGGGCAACGAGGAGATCGCTTCCGTACGCACCGAGGGCAAACGGCTCGCCCGGGTCCTGGACGACCTGCTGGACCTGGCCCTCGCCGAACACGCCGCCGCCGACCTGCGGCTCACCGACATCGGCGCCCTGACCGGCGAACGGCTCGCCGCCTGGCGCCCGCTCGCCGACGAGAAGGGCGTACGGCTCACCGGCGGCGGCCGCGCCGTCACCGCCTGGGCCGACCCGGTGGCCCTCTCCAGCGCCCTGGACGCCGTGATCGACAACGCGCTGAAGTTCACCCCCGAGGGCCAGGAGGTGCATGTCGCCACCTCCGCCGAGGGCGACACCACCATGATCACGATCACCGACCAGGGCCCGGGGCTCAGCGAGGAGGAGCTCGCCCGGATCGGCGACCGCTTCTGGCGCAGCAACCGCCACCAGAACGTCAAGGGCTCCGGCCTCGGCCTGTCCATCTCCCGCGCCCTGCTCGCCGCGGGCGGCGCCGGCATCGGCTACGGACACCACGAACCGCACGGACTGCGGGTCACCGTCACCCTGCCCCGTACCGCACCGCAGCACGAGAACCGAACCGCCTGAACGGGCCGAACCAGCCGGCTCAGGGCTTCACCGAGTGGTAGTAGCGCCGGGCGCCCTCGTGCAGCGGCAGCGGATCGGTGTAGATCGCGGTACGCAGATCCACCAGCTGGGCCGAGTGCACCTTGCCGCCGATCCGGTCCCTGCTCCCTATCACCGTACGGGTGAAGGCCTCCGTCAGGGCCGCGTCCGCGTCCTCGGTGGTCACCAGCAGATTGGCCACCGCCACCGTCGGCACCGGCTCCCCGCGCTGCGCCTGCGGATAGGCGTCTCCCGGGATGACCGCCGAGCGGTAGTGCGGGCTGCCCGTCTCGTGCAGCCGGCCGATCAGGCCCTCCTCCAGCGGCACCAGCCGCACCGGGAAACGCGCGGACAGCTCCTGCACCGCCGCCGTCGGCAGACCGCCCGACCAGAAGAAGGCGTCCAGCTCGCCCCGCTCCAGCAGCCCCGGCATGGTGTCGATGCCCGCCGAGACCGGGGCGAGGTCCTCTGCGGTGTCCAGCCCGGCACCCGACAGCAGCCGGTTCGCCAGCAGCCGGACCCCCGAGCCGTCCTGCCCGACCCCCACCCGCGTGCCCCGCAGATCCCGGGCCGAGCGCACCGGCGAGTCCCGCGGCACCACCAGCTGCACATAGTCGTCGTACAGCCGCGCGCAGCCCCGCAGCCGGTCGGCACCCGGCCGGCGGTCCCGCAGATAGGCGGCCACCGCGTCCGCCGTGGCCACCGTGAAGTCGGCCTGGCCGGCCGCGACCCGCGCCAGGTTCTGCTGCGAGCCCTCGCTGTCGCGCAGGTCCACCGAGACCTCCGGCAGATCCCGGGCGAGCGCCTCCTTCAGCAGCTCCCCGTACCGCTGGTACACCCCGGTGGGCACCCCGGTGCTGAACACCACCCGCCCCCGCGGCTCCGGACGGCCGTCCGGCACCAGCCACCAGGCCAGCAGCCCCAGCACCACCGCCAGTACCGCCGCCACCCGGAGTACACGGGCACGGCGAAGCGGGGTCAGGGCCGGGAGCATGGCCGCGATCCTGCCAGCCGCTCCCGGCACCGGGCCAGGGTCCGTGCGCAACCGTTGCCCTGCTGTGTCCGGGGACCGTCTTCCACGGTCGTCGGAGGGTGCCGGGGCCCGGCGGGGGCACTCGGGGAAGCACTTACCCTTGAGGGATGACCAGCAGCAGCCGCCGGAGCAGCACCGTGGACGCCCAGGGGACGGGAACAGGCACCAGGACCTACGAGGTCCGCACCTACGGGTGCCAGATGAACGTCCACGACTCCGAGCGCCTCTCCGGCCTCCTGGAGGGCGCCGGATACGTCCGCGCCCCCGAGGACGCCGACGGGGACGCGGACGTCGTCGTGTTCAACACCTGCGCGGTGCGGGAGAACGCCGACAACAAGCTGTACGGCAACCTCGGCCGGCTCGCGCCCCGCAAGGCCTCCCGCCCCGGGATGCAGATCGCCGTCGGCGGCTGCCTCGCCCAGAAGGACCGCGACACCATCGTCAAGCGGGCCCCCTGGGTCGACGTGGTCTTCGGCACCCACAACATCGGCAAGCTGCCGGTGCTGCTGGAGCGCGCCCGCGTCCAGGAGGAGGCGCAGGTCGAGATCGCCGAGTCGCTGGAGGCCTTCCCCTCCACCCTGCCCACCCGCCGCGAATCCGCCTACGCGGCCTGGGTGTCGATCTCCGTCGGCTGCAACAACACCTGCACCTTCTGCATCGTTCCCGCGCTGCGCGGCAAGGAGAAGGACCGCCGCCCCGGCGACATCCTCGCCGAGATCGAGGCCCTGGTCGGCGAGGGCGTCTCCGAGATCACCCTGCTCGGCCAGAACGTCAACGCCTACGGCTCCGACATCGGCGACCGCCAGGCGTTCTCCAAGCTGCTGCGCGCCTGCGGCTCCATCGAGGGACTGGAGCGGGTCCGCTTCACCTCCCCGCACCCCCGCGACTTCACCGACGACGTCATCGCCGCCATGGCCGAGACGCCGAACGTCATGCCGCAGCTGCACATGCCGCTCCAGTCCGGCTCCGACACCGTGCTCAAGGCGATGCGCCGCTCCTACCGCCAGGAGCGCTTCCTCGGGATCATCGAGAAGGTCCGCGCCGCCATCCCGCACGCCGCCATCTCCACCGACATCATCGTGGGCTTCCCCGGCGAGACCGAGGAGGACTTCGAGCAGACCCTGCACACCGTCCGCGAGGCCCGCTTCGCCCAGGCCTTCACCTTCCAGTACTCCAAGCGCCCCGGCACCCCCGCCGCCACCATGGACGGCCAGCTGCCCAAGGAGATCGTCCAGGCCCGCTACGAGCGGCTGGTCGCCGTCCAGGAGGAGATCTCCTGGGAGGAGAACAAGAAGCAGGTCGGCCGCACCCTGGAGGTCATGGTCGCCGAGGGCGAGGGCCGCAAGGACGGCGCCACCCACCGCCTCTCCGGCCGCGCCCCCGACAACCGGCTGGTCCACTTCACCAAGCCGGAGCAGGAGGTGCGCCCCGGCGACGTGGTCACCGTGGAGATCACCTACGCCGCCCCGCACCACCTGCTCGCCGAGGGCCGGACCACCGCGGTCCGCCGCACCCGCGCCGGCGACGCCTGGGAGAAGCGGAACACCGCCACGGCGCCCGCCCCCGCCGGAGTGATGCTGGGCCTGCCCCAGATCGGCGTCCCCGCCCCCCTCCCGCCCGTCACCGGCGGTTGCGCCGTCTCCTGACGCGCGCCGCGCCCTCCGCGCGGAGCCGTGTTCCAGCGGAGTCCTGTTCCGGCGGGGGGTTTCAGCGGGGGCGTGTTCCGGCGGGAATCCGGCACGCCGGGGCAGCGGCTACGCTGCGGATCATGCTTGTCGCCGCCGCCGTCTGCCCCTGCCCGCCGCTGCTCGTCCCCGAGGTGGCCGCCGGCGCCGCGCCCGAACTGGACGCCGCCCGCACGGCCTGCTCCGACGCGCTCGCCGTCCTCGCCGCCTCCCGCCCGGACCTGCTGGTGGCGGTCGGACCGGACGAGGGCGCGGCCACCGTGCCGTACCCCGCCGGATCGGTGGGCGACTTCCGCGGCTACGGCGTCGACCTCGCCGTACGACTGGGCACCGGCGCCCCCACCGACCGCCCGCTGCCCGGCTCCCTCGCGGTCGGGGCCTGGCTGCTGTCCCGTACGGGATGGGCCGACGCCCCGGTCGAGGGGCTGGCCGTCGGCGACCGGCTGGCACCCGAGGCCTGCGCCGAGGCCGGCCGCGAACTGGCCGGACGGGCCGCCCGCGTCGCCCTGCTCGTCCTGGGCGACGGCAGCGCCTGCCGTACGGTCAAGGCACCCGGCTATCTGGACGAGCGGGCCGCCGGCTTCGACGAGTGCTGCGCCCGGGCGTTGGGCACCGCCGACACCGCCGCCCTGGCCGCCCTGGAGCCCCAACTCGCGCGCGAGCTGAAGGCCGCCGGACGCGCCCCCTGGCAGGTCCTCGCCGGCGCCGCCCGGGGAGCCGGACTGGACGGCCGGCTGCTTTACGAGGACGCCCCCTACGGAGTCGGCTACTTCACCGCCACCTGGGCCTGACCCCGCACAGCCCGCGACCGGCCCGTACCCCTCAGGGCCCCGGACCGGCCACGTACCCCTCCGTCTCCGGACCTTAGGAGGCGGGCGGAGTCTGCGAGGGCGGGGGAGGGGAGCCGCCCTCGTCCCGGTGGGCGATACGGCCGACGGCGTCCTTGGCCTTGCCCGTACCCGACTCGATCTTGTCGCTGTACTTGCCCTTGGTCCGTTCGTCGACCATCCGGGCCGCCTTCTCCAGGCCCTGGTCGATCTTGCCCTCATGCTGCTGCGCCAGGTCGGACACCCGGTCCTTGGCGGGGCCGAGCTTGGCCTTCAGCGTGTCCAGAAACCCCATCGGGCACCTTCCTCGTCGGTACGCGGTGTACGCGGTCCATATGCCGTCGTCGTACGTGGCGCCCGCTAGGCGCGGGCGTTCTCGCCTGCCTCGTTGTCCGCCGCCACCTCGGCCGACTGCTGCTTCGGGATCCCTGCCTCCGAGGCCGAGCCGGGATCGGCGGACGGCTCCGAACCCCGCCCACCTTCGGCGCTCTCCGCCGGCTCCGGCCCGCCCTGGGTGGACTCCTCCGCCACTACCGGCGCGGCAGTGGCCTCCTCGCCCGCAGCACCGGACGGCTTCCTGCGAAACCAAGAGAAAAAGCCCATTACTGCTCCATATCCTACTCAACCGGGCGAAATTCCGCGTTGTCCGGAGCGCCCCATTGCGTCATCCGGTGGAGCCGGTGCGCACACCGGCGGCCGGAACCTCGCATCAGGCAACGACCTCCATCCGGCGGCGTCACTTCACCCGTTCGGGGAAGCCGAGCGGATTTGGGACACTGGGCCGGTGAGAAGCGCACGTCAGGCCCCACGGGTCATCGCCGTCGTCGGCCCCACCGCGGCCGGAAAGTCCGATCTGGGTGTCTTCCTGGCCCAGCGACTCGGCGGCGAGGTCGTCAACGCCGACTCCATGCAGCTCTACCGGGGGATGGACATCGGCACCGCCAAGCTGACGCCCGAGGAGCGGGGCGGCGTACCCCACCATCTGCTGGACGTCTGGGACGTCACCGAGGCCGCCAGCGTCGCCGAGTACCAGCGGCTCGCCCGCGCCGAGATCGACCGCCTGCTCGCCGAGGGCCGCACCCCGGTACTGGTGGGCGGATCCGGACTGTACGTACGCGGGGCCGTCGACGCCCTGGAGTTCCCCGGCACCGACCCCGCCGTCCGGGCCCGCCTGGAGGCCGAACTCGCCGAGCGGGGCCCCGGCGCCCTGCACGCCCGCCTCGCCACCGCCGACCCGGAGGCCGCCCGCGCGATCCTCCCCGGCAACGGCCGCCGGATCGTCCGCGCCCTGGAGGTCATCGAGATCACCGGCCGGCCCTTCACCGCCAACCTCCCCGGGCCGGACTCCGTGTACGACACCGTCCAGATAGGTGTCGACGTCGAGCGCCCCGAGCTGGACGAGCGCATCACCCTGCGGGTGGACCGCATGTGGGAGGCCGGGCTGGTCGACGAGGTACGGGCCCTGGAGTCCCGCGGACTGCGCGAGGGCCGCACCGCCTGCCGCGCGCTCGGCTACCAGCAGGTGCTGGCCGCGCTCGCCGGGGAGTGCGGCGAGGACGAGGCCCGGGCCGAGACGGTGCGCGCCACCAAGCGGTTCGCCCGGCGCCAGGACTCCTGGTTCCGCCGCGACCCGCGGGTCCACTGGCTGAGCGGCGGCGCCTCCCACAGCGGGGAACTCCCGGGGGAGGCATTGGCGTTGGTCGAACGAGCGGTCACAGCCTGATCACGTGATGGCATCGGGACGCTCCGGCCGCCCTTTCGGGGGTCCGGAGCGTGCCATCATCGAGCATCGACGAGCCAGTGGATTCCGAGTGGGGAGGGCGCGTGGCGATGGAGGCCGGCCCTCGCGACAGAGAAGAGCAGCAGGCGCCACCGGAGGACATCCGGGTGGGCACCGCGGCCCCTGGCGCCCCGCTCGCCACGCCACCCGGCCTGAGCCCGGACGGCCCCGACCTCGACGAGGACGGCACGCCGCGGATCGCGCCCGACGAGGTCGAGGTGGAGCTGCGCCCGCAGCGCAAGCTCCGCATCTGGCAGCTCGCCCCCATCGTGGGGCTGGCCGTGATCGGCTCCCTGATGTTCGGCTTCCCGCTCGCCTTCGGCTCCGGTGACGGGGGCGCGGTCCTCGCCATGCTGGGCCTGCTGCTGTGCGGTTGCGCGGCCGGCTGGGGCCTGATGGCCGCCCGCCGGGTCGGCTACACCTGGCCCGGTCTGCCCGCCCGGGGCTCCGGCGAACGCCCGGACTGGCGGGTGCTCGTCCTCTACGCGGCCGGGGTCGCGGTCCCCGTGGTGCTGGCCGTCTGGCGCGTCGCCCGCCTGCGCTGACCCCGCATCGGCCGGGGCTCTCGGATGTCATGCACCGGTTGTCGTACCCCGGTCGTACGATGGGCCCCGTGAGCACCGCACCCATCGCCTTCCTCAAGGGCCACGGCACCGAGAACGACTTCGTGATCGTGCCCGACCCGGACAACGCGCTCGACCTGCCCGCCGCCCTGGTGGCCCGGCTGTGCGACCGGCGCGCGGGAGTCGGCGGCGACGGGCTGCTGCACGTCGTCCGGTCCGCCGCCCACCCCGAGGCGCGGGACTCCGCCGGCGAGGCGGAGTGGTTCATGGACTACCGCAACGCGGACGGCTCGATCGCCGAGATGTGCGGGAACGGCGTGCGGGTGTTCGCCCGCTACCTCCAGCACGCCGGGCTGGTCACCGCCGGGGACCTCGCCGTCGCCACCCGCGGCGGCGTCAAGCACGTCCACCTCGCCAAGAACGGCGAGGTCACCGTCGCCATGGGCCGGGCCAGGCTGCCCGAGGAGCAGGCCACCGTCAGCGTCGGTGAGCGCAGCTGGCCCGCCCGCAACGTCAACATGGGCAATCCGCACGCCGTCGCCTTCGTCGAGGACCTGGCCCAGGCCGGCGACCTGTACACCGAGCCGCCGTACAGCCCCGCCTCGGTCTACCCGGACGGGGTCAACATCGAGTTCGTCGTCGACCGGGGCCCCCGCCATGTGGCCATGCGCGTCCACGAGCGCGGTGCCGCCGAGACCCGTTCCTGCGGGACCGGGGCGTGCGCCGTGGCGGTGGCCACAGCCCGCCGGGACGGGGCCGACCCCGCCCTCACCGGCACCCCCGTCACGTACACCGTCGACGTCCTCGGCGGCACCCTGGTGATCACCGAGCACCCGGACGGCACCGTCGAGATGACCGGCCCCGCCGTCATCGTGGCCGAGGGCCACTTCGACCCCGCCTGGTTCGACGCGGCAGCCGGCGCCTCAGGCTGAGCCCCGCCCCCAGCAATAGGCCGGGGGCGGCCGGCTGCGGTCGCGGCAACCGGCTGAGGCTGTCGCCCGATCCACATCACCGGCGCCACCCGCGCCATAGGTCCCACCGGTGGGCCGGGGCCTTACCCGTGTGGGGGTTCGACTAATCGCTGGAGGTTCGCTCGAACGGGTGGTCCCGTTCACGCTGAGCGAGAGTGGGACAGCACACCGTGGTGGGGTCGGTAGCATCAAGCACCGGCCCGGCGGGCGTGTCGAGCCCCGCCCTCCGCCGGTCGACCCGCCGGAGGTGCCCCCATGAGCGCAGAGGCCGCCAGTCCCGCCCCAGCGCCCGCCCCCGCTCCGCCCACTCGGCGCCGCGCCCGTCCGAGGATCGACCTCCGCAGACTCGGCCGCGCCGCCCTGTTCGCCCCCGCGCTGCTCGGTCCCGCCGCCCGTGACCGGCTGTCCGACGCCATCGGCCATGTCGCCGACGCCCACCGCGCGCATCACCCCGACGCCGACCTCGACGTGCTGCACCGCGCCTACGTCCTGGCGGAGTGCTCGCACCGGGGCCAGTTCCGCAAGAGCGGCGAGCCCTACATCACCCATCCGCTCGCCGTCACCCTGATCCTCGCCGAACTGGGCGCGGAGACGACCACGTTGACCGCCTCGCTGCTCCACGACACCGTCGAGGACACCGAGGTGACCCTCGATCAGGTCGGGTCTGAGTTCGGTGACGAGGTGCGGTATCTGGTCGACGGCGTCACCAAGTTGGAGAAGGTCGACTACGGCGCCGCCGCCGAACCCGAGACCTTCCGCAAGATGCTGGTCGCCACCGGCAACGACGTACGGGTCATGTCGATCAAGCTCGCCGACCGGCTGCACAACATGCGGACCCTCGGGGTGATGCGCCCGGAGAAGCAGGCGCGGATCGCCAAGGTCACCCGGGACGTGCTCATCCCGCTCGCCGAACGGCTCGGCGTCCAGGCGCTCAAGACCGAACTGGAGGACCTGGTCTTCGCCATCCTCCACCCCGCCGAGTACGAGGAGACACGCGCCCTGGTGGCCGCGGCCGCCGGACCGGACGCGCTGGCCGCGATCGCGGAGGACGTCCGCGGGGTGCTGCGCGAGGCCCGGATCACCGCCGAGGTGCTGGTCCGGCCGCGCCACTTCGTCTCGGTCCACCGGGTCCTGCTCAAGCGCGGCGAGCTGCGCGCCACCGACTTCGGGCGGCTGCTGGTCCTGGTCGAGGAGGACGCCGACTGCTACGGCGTGCTCGGCGAGCTGCACACCTGCTTCACCCCGGTGGTCTCGGAGTTCAAGGACTTCATCGCGACCCCCAAGTTCAACCTGTACCAGTCGCTGCACACCGCCGTCGCCGCACCGGACGGAGCCGTGGCCGAGGTGCTGATCCGCACCCATCGGATGCACAAGGTCGCCGAGGCGGGGGTGGTCGCCCTCGGCAACCCCTATACGGCGTCTGGCACGACGGCCAACGCCTGCGGGGCCTCCGCCGCTTCGGCCGTACCCGCCGAGGACGTGACCTGTCCTGTCCCGGATGGGGATGGGGATGGGGATGGGGTTGCGGAGGGTACGGAGGATGGTGAGCGGCATGATCCGACGCGGCCCGGCTGGCTGTCCCGGCTGCTGGCCTGGCAGCGGCACGCGCCGGATCCCGACACCTTCTGGGCGACCCTCCGCGTCGACCTGGCCCAGGACGGCGAGATCACCGTCTTCTGCCCGGAGGCCGGTCCGCTCGCCCTGCCGGCCGGAGCCACCTGTGTGGACGCCGCCTACGCCCAGTACGGTGAGGCGGCCCATGACTGCGTCGGCGCCCGGGTCAACGGCCGCCTGGCCGCCCTGAGCACCGTGCTCGCCGACGGCGACGCCGTACAGCTGCTGCTCGGCCACCAGCCGGTCGCGCCGGCCCCCGCCTCCGGGCCGTCGCCGGAGTGGCTGGAGTACGCCATCACACCCGCCGCGCGGATCGCGATCGGCGGATGGCTCGCCGCCCACCCGCCGGCCCCGGCGGCCGACCCCGTGCCGACCCGGGCGGACGAGCCCCGGGCGGCGGTGGCCCCGGAGGCCCTGGCCGGCCGCCCGCGGCGGTCCGACCGGAACTCCGCCGGCTGCGCCGTGCTCGCCGGGCCCCCGGACGCCCCGGTCCGACTGGCCCGCTGCTGCACCCCCGTACCGCCGGACGCGGTGACCGGGTTCGCGGTACGGGGCGGCACTGTCACCGTCCACCGGGCCGCCTGCCCCGCCGTCGCCCGGATGGCGGCCGCCGGCCGGGAGACGGTGTCCGTCGGCTGGGGCGAGGCCTCCGGATGCCGGGTCACCCTGGTCGCCGAGGCGTTCGGGCGCCCCTGGCTGCTCGCCGACCTCACCGAGGCCATCGCCACCGCGGGCGCCGCGATCGTGGCGGCCACCGTGGAGCCGCCCAGCGAGCAGCGGGTGCGCCACACCTACACCCTCCGGCTCGCCGACGCCGCGGAGCTGCCCGCGCTGATGCGGGTGATGCGGCAGGTCGCGGGGGTCTACGACGTCGGCCGGGCCTGACGGCCGCCCCTCAGCAGCGGGGAAAGGCGCGCGGACGGGAGGGCGGCCGTTCGGGTGCGCGGGGCGCGCGCCGTCCCGGCCGGGGAGTGAAGCCCTGGTAGCGGTTGCCCATGTCCCTCACACCGCCCTTCCGGGCCCGCCGCGGCACCCCGTCCGCCTCACGTACCCCTCGCTCCCCACGTACCTCACGCCTCACCCGGGTCGCGCTGGCCGTCCTCGCCTCCGGCGGGCTGCTGGCGGCCGCCGCGCCCGCCCCCGAGCCGCTGGGCATCGGCGACCCGCTCTTCCCGCACCTGGGAAACCCGGGGTACGACGTCCTCGCCTACGACCTGGCCTTCACCTACGGCGGCGACAACACCAAGCCGCTGCCCGCCGTCACCACCGTCGACGCCCGGGTCACCGACCGGCTGGAGAGGATCAACCTCGACTACACCCACGGCACCGTCCGGTCGGTCGCGGTGGACGGGCGGCCGGCCGCGTTCGTCCGCAGCGGGGAGGACCTGGTCGTCGACCCCGACCGCGTACTGGAGGCGGGCGACCGGGTGCGGATCACCGTCGCCCACAGCAGCGACCCGACCGGTCCGCGGGGCGCCGGCGGCTGGGTGCGCACCGTCGACGGGCTGGCCATGGCCAACCAGGCCGACGCCGCGCGCCGGGTCTTCCCGAGCAACGACCACCCCTCCGACAAGGCCCCGTTCACCTTCCACGTCACCGCCCCCAAGGACCTCACCGTGGTGGCCAACGGGCGCCGGATCGGCTCGGTGCTCAGCGGGAACACCCGGACCTGGCTCTACCGCGCCGCCGAGCCGATGGCCACCGAGCTGGCCCAGGTCTCCATCGGCCGCTCCGCCGTGCTGGAGCGCATCGGACCGCGCGGACTGCCGGTACGCGATGTCGTCCCCACCGCCGACGTCCCGCTGATGACGCCCTGGCTGAAGCGGACCCCGTCCCATCTGGAGTGGATGGAGCGGAAGGCCGGCCGCTACCCCTTCGAGACGTACGGGGTGCTCATCGCCTCCGCCGACACCGGCTTCCAGCTGGAGACCCAGACGCTCTCCCTCTTCGAGCGCTCGCTCTTCACCGAGTCCGGGCTGCCCGACTGGTACATCGAGTCGATCATGGTGCATGAGCTCGCCCACCACTGGTTCGGCAACAGCGTCTCGCCGCGCCGCTGGGCCGACCTCTGGCTGAACGAGGGCCACGCCACCTGGTACGAGATGCAGTGGGCCGAGGAGGAGAAGGGGGTCGCCATGACCACCCGGATGCGCCAGGCGTACGCGGAGTCGGACGGCTGGCGCACGGCGGGCGGCCCGCCGGCCGCGCCCCGGCCGCCCGCCGCGGGCCAGCAGATCAGCCTGTTCCGGCCGGTGGTCTACGACGGCAGCGCGCTGGTGCTGTACGCGCTGCGCCAGGAGATCGGCACCGCCGCCTTCGAGCGGCTGGAGCGGCGCTGGGTGACCGACCACGCGCACGGCACGGCGAGCACCGACGACTTCGTCCGGCTCGCCTCGGAGGTGGCCGGCCGGGACCTCGGCGGCTTCCTGCACGGCTGGCTGTACGGCGAGAAGACGCCGCCCATGCCCGGTCACCCGGAGTGGCGTGCCGCCGCGCCGGTCAAGGCCGCGCAGCCGGGGGCGGGGGAGACGGCCGGGGCGCCGGGCCACCCGCACCACCGCACGGCCCCGCTCGCCGGGAAACGCTGACCCCTCGCCGGGGGCGGGGGGACCCGCCCCCGCCCCCGGCGCCGTACGGTGGAAAAGGCGGTGACGGGGCCGGGCGGCTCATGGGACGATCGACGCGTCGGCCGGCACTGCCGGGCGGCCCGGACCAGGCCCGGACCGGTCGCCAGGCGCACGGCCCAGGGACTCGCTCCTCGCCGGGAATCATCCGGGTGCGTCACGCGTTGTGACGGTGACGGTGTACGACCGCCGAGGACCGTCGGCGGCTCCCGGCACCGTTCCGCCAGGCCCGGCCCAGCCGAGCCATCCGTATCCCCGACCAGGTAAAGGATCCAATGACCTCCTCTTCATCCCCTTCCCAGGACACGCAGAACCTCGCGGACACCAGCCGCACCGAAGGCCGCCGGGCCGATGCCCTGATGGAAGAGGACGTCGCCTGGAGCCACGGACACGACGGGGAGCGTGACGGCGACCAGTTCGACCGGTCCGACCGCGCCGCCCTCCGCCGGGTGGCCGGTCTGTCCACCGAGCTGGAGGACGTGACCGAGGTCGAGTACCGCCAGCTGCGCCTGGAGCGCGTGGTGCTGGTCGGCGTCTGGACCACCGGTACGGCCCGGGACGCGGAGAACTCCCTCGCGGAGCTGGCCGCGCTCGCCGAGACCGCGGGAGCCGTGGTGCTCGACGGCGTCATCCAGCGCCGCGACAAGCCGGACCCGGCCACCTACATCGGCTCGGGCAAGGCCGACGAGCTGCGGGACATCGTGCTGGAGACCGGCGCCGACACCGTCGTCTGCGACGGTGAGCTCAGCCCCGGCCAGCTCATCCACCTCGAAGACGTCGTCAAGGTGAAGGTGGTCGACCGGACCGCGCTGATCCTGGACATCTTCGCCCAGCACGCCAAGAGCCGTGAGGGCAAGGCGCAGGTCGCGCTCGCGCAGATGCAGTACATGCTGCCGCGGCTGCGCGGCTGGGGTCAGTCGCTGTCCCGGCAGATGGGTGGCGGCGGCGGTGGCGGCATGGCCACCCGCGGTCCCGGTGAGACCAAGATCGAGACCGACCGGCGGCGGATCCGCGAGAAGATGGCGAAGATGCGCCGGGAGATCGCGGAGATGAAGACCGGCCGCGACATCAAGCGGCAGGAGCGCCGCCGCAACAAGGTCCCCTCGGTCGCCATCGCCGGATACACCAACGCCGGCAAGTCCTCGCTGCTCAACCGGCTGACCGGGGCCGGTGTCCTGGTGGAGAACGCCCTGTTCGCCACCCTGGACCCGACCGTGCGCCGGGCCGAGACGCCCAGCGGGCGGCTGTACACCCTGGCCGACACCGTCGGCTTTGTGCGGCACCTGCCGCACCACCTGGTCGAGGCGTTCCGCTCCACCATGGAGGAGGTCGGTGACTCCGACCTGATCCTGCATGTGGTGGACGGCTCGCACCCGGCCCCGGAGGAGCAGCTGGCGGCCGTGCGCGAGGTGATCCGCGACGTCGGCGCGACCGACGTGCCGGAGATCGTGGTGATCAACAAGGCGGACGCGGCCGATCCGGTCGAGCTCCAGCGGCTGCTGAGGATCGAGCGCAACGCCATCGCGGTCTCGGCGCGCACCAGCGCCGGTATCGAGGAGCTGCTCGCGCTGATCGACGCCGAGCTGCCCCGGCCGCAGGTCGGGATCGAGGTGCTGGTGCCGTACACCGAGGGGGCGCTGGTCTCCCGGGTGCACGCCGAGGGTGAGGTCCTCTCCGAGGAGCACACCCCGGAGGGCACCCACCTCAAGGCCCGGGTGCACGAGGAACTCGCCGCGCTCCTCGCGCCCTATGTGCCCACGGTGCACTGACGACGCGCTGATTCCACAGGCCTCGCGGCCCCGAAGGCCCGCCTCCCGGTCATCCGACCGGGAGGCGGGCCTTGCGCCTGTTCCGCCCGCCGGCGCCGCCCGTACGCCTACGGGAACGGCGGCCGGCTCCCGCGTCAGCGGCCGGCGAACTTGCGGCTGACCGCCTCGTAGACGCCCTTGGCGCCCTGGTCCAGGCGGGGGCCGGCCAGCCAGCCGCCGGTGACCGGGCCGATGGAGGTGTTGGACACCAGCGCCGGCTTGCCGTCGCGGCCGGTGCCGACCCAGCCGCCGCCGGAGGCCCCACCGGTCATCGTGCAGCCGATCCGGTACATGGTGGGCTGGTCCGCCTCGATGGACAGCCGGCCCGGCTCACCCTGGCACTGGAACATCCGCTGCCCGTCGAACGGCGGCGCGGCCGGGTAGCCGGTGGCCTGGAGGCTGCCCGCCTCGGCCGCCGCCGGAGCCGCGAACTCCACCGGCAGCGCCGTACCCACCGTCTCCTCCAGGGACGTGCCGTCGCCGCCCTTCTCCGGGGTCACATGGATGACCGCGTAGTCGTACGGGGCGCCCTGGCCGCCGGTGCTGGCGCCCTGGTCGATCCACTGCTCGGAGGTCTGCGCCCAGTCGCCCCACCACACGCCGTACGGCGCGATCTCCTCGCGGTTCGCGTCCTCCAGCTGTGCCGCCGACTCGCCGGAGTCGTTGTACGAGGGGACGAAGGCGATGTTGCGGTACCAGCCGCCGTCCTTGCCCGCGTGCACGCAGTGGCCGGCCGTCCACACCAGGTTGGACTTGCCGGGGTTGGCCGGGTCCTTCACCACGGTCGCCGAGCAGACCATCGACCCCTGCGGGCCGTCGAACAGCACCTTGCCGGAGGCCGGCGAGGCCGAGTGGTACGGACTCCGCACCGCCTGCGCCTCCACCGGTGCGGGCTCCGGGTCGGTCACCGCCTCGTCACCGGAGATGTCGCCCTCGTCCACCGGGCGCTGCGGCTCCTCCGCCTCCCGCATCCGGTCCGGGTCCCACAGGTCCTCGATGATCGGGTTGACGTAGTCCTTGGCCTCACGCAGCCAGCGGTCCTGGTCCCAGTTCTTCCACTCGCCGTCGCGCCACTTGTCGATGTCGATGCCGTGCTCCTTGAGCCGGCCCTTGAGGTCCTCCGGGATGGTGAAGCCGTCGGACCCGGAGCTCGCGGTCCGCGTGGCGGAAGCGGACGGCTCGCCGCCCGCGTTGTCCTCGCCGGGCCCGCAGGCGGTGGCGGTGAGCGCCAGCACCGCGGCGGCACCGGCCGCGGTGAGCAGCGGACGTATCGGTCGCATGTCGTGATCCCCCAGGGAACTTCGGGTTCGGGTTCGGGAAACGGCTCGGCGTACGTGCGGCGGCACGGGGACGGCAGGACGTACGGCACCGGAGTGCGGCCCCCACTATGCCGTGCCGGAGGGGACGGCTTCCGGGAGGGCCGCGGTTCCGTCCAAGGCGGCGGCCAACCCGGCGAACTGGGCGTCCGAGGGGCTCTGACGGGCCGCGACCGCGGGTAGGCGCGGAAGCGGGCCGCCGTCCGTGCGGTGCGGCGGCTCCCGTTGATCTCCCGCTGACGAGGACTCAACTCGGGTGCAAGAGACGGCGGTCGCGGGTATCCGGTCCGTGGTCGATGATCTTCATCGGAGCCGTGTTCCTGAACGGAGGTGGTCGTTGGTACGTAGGGGGGCCTGAGGACGGCGTCTCACCGCCCTCCGCGGCGGACGCCGACACACCCATGCGCACCGCGCCGGCACCGGCGGCCGGCTCCGTGCGCGCTTCGATCCCGCGCGCAGCGCGACCGTGACCGGGAGGACGAGAGCCGTGGCCCTGACCCACACACCGGTGGCACCCACGTCCGTACACGAGGGCATCCTGCGCCGGCAGGCGCTGAGGGAGTCGGCCGCCCGGACCTACGCCCGGTCGCTGCCGATCGTCCCGGTGCGCGCCCGCGGGCTCACCATCGAGGGCGCGGACGGCCGCCGCTATCTGGACTGCCTCTCCGGGGCCGGCACCCTCGCCCTAGGCCACAACCACCCGGTGGTGCTGGAGGCCATCAAGAAGGTCATCGACTCCGGCGCCCCGCTCCATGTGCCGGACCTGGCCACCCCGGTCAAGGACGCCTTCACCACCGAGCTGTTCGCCACCCTCCCGGCCGGACTCGCCGACGACGCCCGGGTGCAGTTCTGCGGCCCGGCCGGCACGGACGCCGTCGAGGCGGCGCTCACCCTGGTCCGTACGGCCACCGGCTGCGGCGGGCTGCTGGCCTTCACCGGGGCCCACCACGGCATGACCGCCGGAGCGCTCGCCGCCTCCGGGGGCGCCCCGGACGTCCGGGTGACCCGGCTGCCCTACCCGTACGACTACCGCTGCCCGTTCGGCACCGGCGGCGAGCGGGGCGCCGAACTCGCCGCCCGCTGGGTGGAGAACCTGCTCGACGACCCCAAGGCCGGTGTCCCCGCGCCGGCCGGGATGATCCTCGAACCGGTGCAGGGCGAGGGCGGGGTGATCCCCGCCCCCGACGGGTGGATGCGCCGGATGCGGGCGCTCACCGCGGACCGCTCCGTTCCGCTGATCGCCGACGAGGTGCAGACCGGCGTCGGGCGCACCGGGACCTTCTGGGCGGTCGAGCACAGCGGTATCGTCCCCGATGTGGTGATCATGTCGAAGGCCATCGGCGGATCCCTTCCGCTGGCCGTGATCGTCTACCGCTCCTCGCTCGACCAGTGGCGCCCGGGTGCCCACGCCGGGACCTTCCGCGGCAACCAGCTCGCCATGGCCGCCGGCGCCGCCACCCTCGCCTACGTCCGGGAGAACCGCCTCGCCGAGCGCGCCGCCACCCTCGGCGCCCGGATGCTGGCCCGGCTCCAGAGCCTCGCCGCCGCCCACCCCTGCGTCGGTGACGTCCGCGGCCGAGGGCTGATGATCGGCGTCGAGCTGGTCTCGCCCCACTCGTCCGGAGCACCTGTCCGGCCGGGCCGGGACTCCGCACCGGACGGCGGTGCGCCGGCCGGGGACACCGGCGCCCCGCCCGCCGACCCCCGGCTCGCGGCCGCCGTCCGGCGCGAATGCCTCCGGCGGGGCCTCATCGTCGAACTCGGCGGCCGCCGCAACGCCGTCGTCCGCCTGCTGCCCCCGCTCACCCTCACCGACGAACAGGCGGAAGCCGTCCTCGACCGCTTCGCCGACGCCCTGGCCGCCGCGGAGCGCGCCGCACCGCACCCGGACGACCCGGCCGTACTCGGCTGACGTCCGCCCCCACTCACCAGAAAGCGCCACACCGTGAACCCCACCCCCGTACCCGACGCGGCCGGCGCCGACGGCCGTCCCACCCACCCACACCACGACACACCGCTGACCGTGAACCCTCATGCCGCGGGATCCCCACACGCTTCGGGGTGTGCGGCCGCGGTCGAGTCCACCACCGTGCCGCGCCAGCCCCACGGGGCCTATGACGCCCTGCCCGGCGGCGGGACGGCGGCACCCGACGGAGCCTGCCCCTGCACCGAGCCGGCAGCCGACCCGAGGAACACCGACCGGGAAGCGAACCGGGGCGAGGAGTGCCTGGAGGACGCCGACCCCCTCGACCACCCGGACGCGGGCCGGGCCGCCGACACCGCCGCCACCGAGAACCTGTTGCGGTGCTGGGTACGGGAGAGCGGCCTGGCCCGCCCCGACGGCCGCACCCTCCGGGTCCCGCTGGACGCCAGCGGTACGGCACTGCTGGTCCCCGTGCGCTACTGGTCCCCGACCGGCTGGCACCGCTTCGGATCCCCCCTCCTCGAAGGCGCCCCGCCCGCCGCGCCGCCCGTCGACGCGGTGACCGTCGCCGCGCTCCTGGGCCGGGAGTCCGCCCCCGGGGCCGCCCCCGGCGGGGGTACGCCCTCCGGCGATGGCGCCGACCTGGTCGGGCGGGTCGCCGACTCGGTCCGCCGCACCGCCGACTTCATCACCCACCAGCGCGCCCGCCCCGAGGTCCGCCCCGAGGCCGACCTCTTCCTCACCGCCGAGCAGGCCCTGCTCCTCGGCCACCCGCTGCACCCGACGCCCAAGAGCCGCGAAGGGCTGTCCGACTCGGAGGCCCGGCTCTACTCGCCGGAGCTGCACGGCTCCTTCCCGCTGCACTGGCTGGCCGTCGACCGGTCCGTGCTCGCCGCCGACTCGGCCTGGACCGAGCAGGGGCGGACCGTGCCCGCCGAACGGATCACCGCCGACCTCGCCGACGGGCCGGCGCTGCCGGACGGCACGGCCGCCCTGCCCGTGCACCCCTGGCAGGCCCGCGAGGTACTGGGCCGCCCCGAGGTCGCCGCACTGGTCTCCGCCGGGCTGCTGACGGCCCTCGGCCCGTACGGCGCGCCCTGGCACCCCACCTCCTCCATCCGCACCGTCCACCGCCCCGGCGCCCCCGCCATGCTCAAGCTGTCGCTGGGCGTACGGATCACCAACTCCCGCCGGGAGAACCTCCGCAAGGAGCTCCACCGGGGCGTGGAGGTGCACCGGCTGCTCGGCACCGGGCTGTCCGAGCAGTGGCGGGCCGCGCACCCCGGCTTCGACATCGTGCGCGACCCCGCCTGGCTCGGCGTGGACACCCCCGCCGGCGAGCCCGTCGCGGGCCTCGACCTGATGATCCGCCACAACCCCTTCGGCTACGGCGACGACGCCGTCTG
Source organism: Streptomyces lichenis (assembly GCF_023218175.1). Lineage (GTDB taxonomy): Bacteria > Actinomycetota > Actinomycetes > Streptomycetales > Streptomycetaceae > Streptomyces > Streptomyces lichenis. The sequence continues at coordinate 68,324 of NZ_JALPTH010000001.1, forward strand.
CATCGCCTCCCTCACCGCTCCCCGCCCCTGGCCCGGGCAGGACCGGATGCGCTCCCGGCTGGACGTCGCCGTCTCCCGGCTTGCCGCCCGCACCGGCCGGACCACCGGAGCCGTGGCGGAGGAGTGGTTCCTCCGCTACCTCGACCAGGTGGTGCGCCCGGTGCTGTGGCTGGACGGTACGGCGGGGGTCGCCCTGGAGGCGCACCAGCAGAACACCCTGGTCCTGCTCGACCCGGACGGCTGGCCCTGCGGCGGCCGCTACCGGGACAACCAGGGCTACTACTTCCGGAACTCCCACCGCGAGGCACTGGAGCGCCGCCTTCCCGGCATCGGCACCGCCAGTGACACCTTCGTCTCCGACGAGGTCACCGACGAGCGCTTCGCCTACTATCTCGGCATCAACAACGTCCTCGGGCTGATCGGCGCCTTCGGCGCGCAGGGCCTCGCCGACGAGCGCCTTCTCCTCGCCGCCTTCCGGCAGTTCCTCCACCAGTCCGCCGGACTCGGCTCGCCCCTGCCGGCCCGGCTCCTGGAGAGCCGCACCCTGCGCTGCAAGGCGAACCTCCTCACCCGCCTGCACGGCCTGGACGAACTCGTCGGACCGGTGGACACCCAGTCCGTCTACGTCACCATCGGCAACCCCCTGCATGACTGAGCCGTACACCTGGCTCGCGCGACTGACCCGTACGCCTGACCCGTACGTCCGCCCGTACGCCTGAGAGGAGGCCTCCTCCCGAACTCCCCGCCGCCGGACCGACCTCACCTCCCCCGTACGCACACCCCCCACCGGAACAGCGCAGACCCGTACTGCTGAGAGGAGCGCCACCATGCCTCCCCCCGACCCCGGGGCCCACCCGGGCCGCGACGCCGACATAGGCACCAGCCCCGAGGCGGAGGCGCTGTTCGGCGCCAGGCGGGCACCGGCCCCCGGCCCCGGCCCGGTCTCGGCACCCGGAGGCCATCGGGGCGGGGCAGCGCCCGGGGCCGCCGTCCCGGGTCCAGGCGGTCGGAGCAGTGCGGATGTCGCGGGCAGCGTGGTCCGGGGGACGGCCGAGGGCGGCGGGGGGTACGGGGCCGCGGCCGACCCCGCCGCCGATGACCGGGCCGCGGCCGTCTCCGGCACCGGTGGCGAGATCGCCTCCGCCGCCGGTGGCGAAGCCCGGCCGGTACGGGGTGGCGATCGGGGCGGTGAGCTGGTCGGCGACATCGAAGGCTGGGGTCCGGTCGCCACCACCGTCGGCCGCTTCCGGCTGGTTCCCGTACGGCTCGACCGGGATCTGGCGATGATCGCCGAGTGGATGAACGAGCCCGCCGTCGCCGCCTTCTGGGAGCTCGCCGGCCCCGAGTCGGTCACCGCCGACCACCTTCTTCCCCAACTCGACGGCGACGGCCGCAGCGTGCCCTGCCTGGGGGTCCTCGACGGTGTCCCCATGAGCTACTTCGAGATCTACCGGGCCGATCTCGACCCGCTGGCTTCGGCGTATCCGGCCCGCGAGCACGACACCGGCGTCCACCTCCTCATGGGAGGCGCCGCCCACCGGGGGAGGGGGGTGGGCACCGCCCTGCTGAGAGCGGTGACCGATCTCGTCCTGGACCACCGGCCCGCCTGCACCCGGGTCGTCGCGGAGCCCGATCTGCGCAACACCCCTTCCGTCTCCGCCTTTCTCAGCGCCGGCTACCGCTACTCCGCCGAACTCGATCTTCCTGACAAGCGAGCGGCCCTCATGGTCAGCGAACGGTCCCTGCGGCACCTGCTCTGAAGCCGCCCGCTGCCGTGCGTCCACCGCTCGCTCGATCCGCATCGGTCCCACCCTGAGGAGTCCCTGTGCCGAAGTCCCCTGCCACCCACGACTCCACGGAGCCCGCCGTCTCCCGGGCTCCCGACACTCCCTCCGCTGCCGCCGGCCCGTCCACGCCACCGCCTCCCACCGGCGTGCGCCCCGTCTCCCCGTCCTCTTCTCCTCTTCCCAGTGCCCCTCCGTCCCCGGCCGCCCCTGCTGCCGCCGCTTCCCCGGCCTCCGCCCCGCCGGGCTCCGCTTCCCACGCGGGCGCTCCCGCCGCCTCGTCGCCGTCCGGCGCCGCGATACTGTCCGCCCCCGCCGAGCTGCGGGCCTCCACCTGGCTGAGCGCCTCACGCCGGCTGCTGGCCAAGACCCTCGGAGAGTTCGCCTACGAGGAGATCATCGAGCCGGTGCCCGTGGACGGCCCGGCACCGGACACGGCCGCGGGGGCCGACGGCTCCGGCCGCGCGTACGCCCTCGGGCTGGACGACGGCTCCCGGATCGGCTTCCACGCCCGCCGGACCGCCTACGGCAGCTGGCGGGTGGACGCCGACTCGATCACCCGCACCGATCCGGACGGCGGTGCCACCACCCCGTACACCGATCCGCTGGACTTCCTGGTCAGGGCGCGCGGCACGCTCGACCTGGACGGAGCCACCCTCGGACACCTCGTCCGTGAGCTGACCGCCACTCTCTCGGCCGACGCCCGGCTCGAACACACCGCACTGACCGTCGGGCGACTCGCCGACCTCGGCTACGCCGAACTGGAAGGGCACCAGACCGGCCACCCCTGGATCGTGCTCAACAAGGGCCGGGTCGGCTTCTCCGCCACCCAGGCGGCCACCTGGGCACCGGAGGCCCGGACCCCCGTCACCCTGCCCTGGATCGCGGTCAGCAGGACGCTGGCCACCTACCGCGGTATCTCCACGCTCTCCACCCCCGACGACCTCTACTCCGGTGAACTGGGCGACGGCATCCGTGAGACCTTCACCGCCGAACTGCGCGCCCGCGGTCTGGACCCCGCGGACTACCTCCTCCTCCCCGTGCATCCCTGGCAGTGGGACGAGGTGGTGGTGCCCCTCTACGCCCCCGCCATCGCCGACAACCTCATCGTGCCACTCCCCACTGACAACGCCCTGCGGCTGCCCCAGCAGTCGATCCGGACCTTCCTCAACCTCAGCGACCCGGACCGGCACACGGTCAAGCTGCCGCTGTCCATCCTCAACACCCTGGTGTGGCGCGGGCTGCCCACCGAACGCACCCTCGCCGCGCCGGCGGTCACCGCCTGGGTGCACGCGCTGCGCGACGGCGACCCGTTCCTGACCGAGGAGTGCCGGGTGGTGCTGCTCGGCGAGGTGGCCTCGGTCACCGTCGAGCACCCGCTCTACGACCGGCTGCCGGAAGTCCCGTACCAGTACCGGGAGCTGCTCGGCGCCATCTGGCGGGAGCCGCTGCGGCTGCCGCCCGGGGAACGCGCCCGCACCCTCGCGGCCCTGCTCCACACCGACCCCGACGGCCGGGCGTTCACCGCCGAACTGGTCGCCCGCTCCGGGCTGGAGCCGGGGGAGTGGCTGCGACGGCTCTTCGGCGCGCTGCTGCCGCCGCTGCTCCACTTCCTCTACCGCTACGGCACCGTCTTCTCCCCGCACGGGGAGAACGCCATCGTCGTCTTCGACGAGCACGACATCCCCGTCCGGCTGGCGATCAAGGACTTCGTGGACGACGTCAACGTCAGCGCGGCGGTGCTGCCGGAGCACGACTCGATGCCCGAGGACGTGAAGGCCGTGCTGCTCACCGAGGAGCCGGACTTCCTGCCGCAGTTCATCCACTCCGGGCTGTTCGTCGGCGTCTTCCGCTATCTCGCGCCGCTGTGCGAGGAGCAACTGGACTTCGCCGAGGCGGACTTCTGGTCACTCGTCCGGGCGGAAGTGCTGCGCTACCAAGGCCGCTTCCCGGAGCTCGCCGACCGCTACGAGCTGTTCGACCTGCTCACCCCCCGGATCGACCGCCTCTGCCTCAACCGGAACCGGTTGCACCTGGACGGCTACCGCGACCGCCCGCAGCGCCCGCACGCCGCCGTGCACGGCACCGTCCCCAACCCGCTGGCGGCCCGCGACTGAGTGCGGACACCGGCCGGCCTTTCGGACCCGGTCACTTCCGCCTGGAAGTGACCGGGTCCGGCCGTTGCCCGACCGTCGTCCGGCGGGTGATCCGGTTGCCCGGCCACCCGTTGTCGGTGGTGCCCCGTAGGGTGGACGGGCTATGACGAAGCCATCCCTCCCCGAGCTCCTGCACGCCGCCGTGACCGCCGTCGGCGGCGTGGAGCGGCCTGGCCAGACCGCCATGGCCGAGGCTGTCACCCAGGCCATCGACGACGGCTCCCATCTGCTGGTCCAGGCCGGCACGGGTACCGGCAAGTCCCTGGGGTACGTGGTGCCGGCCCTGGCCCACGGGGAGCGGGTGGTGGTCGCCACCGCCACGCTGGCCCTCCAGCGGCAGCTGGTCGAGCGCGATCTGCCGCGCACGGTGGAGGCGCTCCATCCGCTGCTGCGGCGCCGGGCCGAGTTCGCCATGCTCAAAGGCCGGTCGAACTACCTGTGCCTGCACCGGCTGCACGAGGGCATGCCGCAGGACGAGGAGGAGGGGCTGTTCGACCAGTTCGAGGCCGCCGCGCCCTCCAGCAAGCTGGGGCAGGACCTGCTGCGGCTGCGGGACTGGTCCGACGACACGGAGACGGGCGACCGGGACGATCTGACGCCGGGTGTCTCGGACCGGGCCTGGGCCCAGGTGTCCGTCTCCTCCCGAGAGTGCCTCGGCGCCTCGAAGTGCGCCTATGGCGCGGAGTGCTTCGCCGAGGCGGCGCGCGAGCGGGCCAAGCTGTCCGATGTGGTGGTCACCAACCACGCGCTGCTGGCGATCGACGCGATCGAGGGCGCCCCGGTCCTGCCGTCGCACGAGGTGCTGATCGTGGACGAGGCGCATGAGCTGGTCTCCCGGGTCACCGGGGCCGCCACCGGCGAGCTCACCCCCGGGCAGGTCAACCGGGCCGTGCGCCGGGCGGCCAAGCTGGTGGACGAGAAGGCGGCGGACCAGCTCCAGACCGCCTCCGAAGGGTTCGAGCGGCTGATGGAGCTGGCCCTGCCGGGGCGGCTGGAGGAGGTCCCGGAGGACCTCGGTTACGCGCTGGCGGCGCTGCGTGACGCGGCCCGTACGGTCATCTCGGCCCTGGGCAGCACCCGCGACCGGTCGGTGCAGGACGAGGACGCGGTCCGCAAGCAGGCCATGGCCTCGGTGCAGAACGTCCACGACGTGGCCGAGCGCATCACCCAGGGCTCCGAGTACGACGTGGTCTGGTACGAGCGGCACGACCGGTTCGGCGCCTCGCTGCGGGTGGCGCCGCTCTCCGTCTCCGGTCTGCTGCGCGAGAAGCTGTTCTCCGACCGCTCGGTGGTGCTGACCTCGGCCACCCTCAAGCTGGGCGGCGACTTCAACGGGGTGGGGGCGTCGCTGGGGCTGCCCCCGGAGGGCACGGTCGGTACGGCGGACGAGGAGCTTCCGTCCTGGCGCGGCATCGACGTCGGCTCGCCGTTCGACTACCGCAAGCAGGGCATCCTCTATGTGGCCCGGCACCTGGCCACCCCCGGTCGCGAGGGCGGCCGCGGGGACATGCTGGACGAGCTGGCGGAGCTGGTCGAGGCCGCCGGGGGCCGTACGCTCGGCCTCTTCTCCTCGATGCGGGCCGCGCAGGCGGCGGCGGAGGAGCTGCGCGGCCGGTTGGACAAGCCGATCCTGCTCCAGGGCGAGGACACCCTCGGAGAGCTGATCAAGAACTTCTCGGCCGACGCGGAGACCTGCCTGTTCGGCACCCTCTCGCTGTGGCAGGGCGTGGACGTCCCGGGCGCCAGCTGCCAGCTGGTGGTCATGGACCGCATTCCGTTCCCCCGCCCCGACGACCCGCTGATGAGCGCCCGGCAGAAGGCCGTGGAGGAGGCCGGGGGGAACGGCTTCATGGCCGTGGCCGCCACCCATGCCGCCCTGCTGATGGCCCAGGGGGCCGGGCGGCTGGTGCGGGCGACCGGGGACCGGGGCGTGGTCGCCGTGCTGGACCCGCGGCTGGCGACGGCCCGCTACGGAAGCTACCTCCGCGCCTCACTGCCCGACTTCTGGTACACCACGGACCGCAACCAGGTCCGCCGCTCCCTCGCCGCCATCGACGCGGCCGCCCGCGCGGGAGACGGCACCGGCTGACCGGTCGCCGGACAGGGGCGGGCCCCGGAACCGGCGCAGTGGGTTCCGGGGCCCGGTCGGAGCCGACGGTGGAGGAGGCGGGAGCCTGCGGTGCGAGGCCCGGGAGCCTCACATCCGCCGGGAGCCTTCGCACGCGCCGGGAGCCCTCACACGCGCCGGAGCACGGCGACCACCTTGCCCAGGATGGTGGCCTCGTCGCCGGGGATGGGCTGGTAGGCGGCGTTGTGCGGAAGCAGCCAGACATGGCCGTCCTCCCGCTTGAAGCGCTTGACCGTGGCCTCGCCGTCCAGCATCGCGGCCACGATGTCGCCGTTCTCCGCGACCGGCTGACGACGGACGGTGACCCAGTCGCCGTCGCAGATGGCGGCCTCGATCATCGAGTCACCGACGACCTTGAGGACGAAGAGCTCGCCGTCTCCGACCAGCTGCCGGGGGAGGGGGAAGACGTCCTCCACCGACTCCTCGGCCAGGATGGGCCCACCGGCCGCGATCCGGCCGACGAGCGGGACATAGGAGGCGGCGGGCTTGCCGGTGGTGTCGGTGGGCTGGCTGCTGGGCTGGTCGGAGCCGCGGACCTCGTACGCCCGGGGGCGGTGCGGGTCCCGGCGCAGGAAGCCCTTCCGCTCCAGCGCCATGAGCTGGTGCGCCACGGAGGAGGTGCTGGAGAGGCCCACCGCCTGGCCGATCTCCCGCATCGACGGCGGGTAACCCCGGCGCTGGACGGAATCCCGGATCACCTCGATCACCCGCCGCTGCCGCTCGGTGAGCCCGGAGCTGTCGGCCCTGATGCCTGGGGGGCGGCCAGGGAGGGAGCGCGCGGGCTTGGCGCCCTCCGGACTCGTACCCGGGTCGCCGACGGCGCGCACCGGTTCGAAGCGGCCGGGCGAGCGGTCCGGTGCGGCCTGGGCGGTGATGGTGGCGGCACTGTCTGCGGTGGTGGTCACGTCAGCCCCTCTCGAATGGTCTCCCTAGCTGGACAACGGTAGTTGCTTTCGAAAGGTTGCGCCAAACACACGTTCGAGTGAAAAATCGCGAATTGGCTTACCAGTGCGGCTGGCGAGGTGTATGTGCGATCGCCGTGCAGAGGTGATCGCACGGACGTCCACACGTCGCCGGGCGGTGCGAGGTCCACCGCCGTCGCTCCGCCGCGCGTCGCCAGGGCGGCGCACGGCCGTCGCCGTCGGTGCGACGCCCGCCGGGCTTCACCGTAGCCGCCCGGGCGGCCGCCGCCCCGGGCGGGTGGCCGGCGCTGCCCGGGGACCCGGCGGGTGGCCGGGTGCGGGCGGCCGCCGTGGTTCCCGTAGGCTCGGGCCGGCCCCTGGTTCCCCGTGCCGCTCGCCTGCCATCCGTACCGCAAGGCGCGTGTCGCGAACGGGGTAGACCCTAGATCTAGTGGTTGGATTGCTCCGGTCACCCAGAAGTAGTGGTCCCGGGGCTTCCGGGGCTCTGGCGATCGCCTATGCTGGTGGCTGCCCCGCAGGGCTCGTCCCGAGCCTGCGGCGGGGCTGTCGAGTCGTGCTGTGAGGGAGGGTTGGGACCATGCACTGCCCCTTCTGCAGGCACCCCGACAGTCGGGTCGTGGACAGTCGCACCACCGACGACGGGACGTCCATCCGGCGCCGCCGCCAGTGTCCCGACTGCTCCCGCCGTTTCACCACGGTGGAGACCGCGTCCCTGATGGTGATCAAGCGGAGCGGGGTCACCGAGCCCTTCAGCCGCACCAAGGTCATCTCCGGGGTGCGCAAGGCGTGCCAGGGCCGCCCGGTCACCGAGGACGCGCTGGCCCAGCTCGGCCAGCGGGTCGAGGAGGCGGTGCGCGCCACCGGCAGCGCGGAGCTGACCACACACGACGTCGGGCTCGCCATACTCGGACCGCTCCAGGAACTCGACCTCGTCGCGTACCTGCGCTTCGCGTCCGTGTACCGGGCGTTCGACTCACTGGAGGACTTCGAGGCGGCCATCGCGGAGCTCCGCGAGCGGCAGCCCGACGGCGCCGAGGACGGGAAGGAGACGCCGGCCGGCGTCCCCGTACCGGCCAAAGCCGCCGACTGAGCGCGCGGCCGGCCGCCCCGCACGGCTGACCGGCCGCCGACCCGGCCCACCGGCCCGCCGACGTGCTTCGGCGCCAGGTCGCCGGGGCCCGTGGGGGCCCCTTGGCGGCGGGACCGTCCACGGCCGGGTGCGGCCGCGGAGCGGCACACATGCGTGTCGCGGACCCCGAGCGGGGCCCGTGACGACAGACAGATAGGGGACGCCCGGGGAAGTTCCGGGCAGTCCAGGGTGTTTTGCCCGTATATGGGAGGCGGCATGACAGAGACGGCGAGCAGCCCGGCACGTGGGACCCGTACGAAGGGTTCGAAGGCCGGCAAGGGGCTGCGTATCGAGCGCGTCCACACGACCCCCGGTGTGCATCCGTACGACGAGGTGGTCTGGGAGCGTCGTGACGTCGTCATGACCAACTGGCGGGACGGCTCGGTCAACTTCGAGCAGCGGGGCGTCGAGTTCCCCGACTTCTGGACGGTCAACGCGGTCAACATCGTCACCAGCAAGTACTTCCGCGGCGCGGTCGGCACCCCGCAGCGCGAGACCGGTCTGAAGCAGCTCATCGACCGGATCGTGAAGACGTACCGCAAGGCCGGTGAGGACTTCGGCTACTTCGCCACGCCCGCCGACGCGGAGACCTTCGAGCACGAGCTGGCGTACGCCCTGCTGCACCAGGTCTTCAGCTTCAACTCGCCGGTCTGGTTCAACGTCGGCACGCCCCAGCCGCAGCAGGTGTCCGCCTGCTTCATCCTGTCCGTCGACGACTCCATGGAGTCGATCCTCGACTGGTACAAGGAAGAGGGCATGATCTTCAAGGGTGGCTCCGGGGCCGGCCTGAACCTCTCCCGTATCCGCTCCTCCAAGGAGCTCCTCTCCTCCGGCGGCAACGCCTCCGGCCCGGTCTCCTTCATGCGCGGCGCCGACGCCTCCGCCGGGACGATCAAGTCCGGTGGCGCCACCCGCCGGGCGGCCAAGATGGTCATCCTGGACGTCGACCACCCCGACATCGAGGACTTCATCAAGACCAAGGTCACCGAGGAGGAGAAGATCCGCGCCCTGCGCGACGCGGGCTTCGACATGGACCTGGGCGGCGACGACATCACGTCCGTCCAGTACCAGAACGCCAACAACTCCGTCCGGGTCAACGACGCCTTCATGAAGGCCGTCGAGGAGGGCGGGAAGTTCGGGCTGCGCGCCCGGATGACCGGCGAGGTCATCGAGGAGGTCGACGCCAAGTCGCTCTTCCGCAAGATGGCCGAGGCCGCCTGGGCCTGCGCCGACCCCGGCATCCAGTACGACGACACCATCAACCACTGGCACACCTGCCCGGAGTCCGGCCGGATCAACGGCTCGAACCCCTGCAGCGAGTACATGCACCTGGACAACACCTCGTGCAACCTGGCCTCGCTGAACCTGATGAAGTTCCTCAAGGACGACGGCAAGGGCAACCAGTCCTTCGAGGCCGAGCGCTTCGCCAAGGTCGTCGAGCTGGTCATCACCGCGATGGACATCTCCATCTGCTTCGCGGACTTCCCCACCCGGAAGATCGGCGAGAACACCCGCGCCTTCCGCCAGCTGGGCATCGGCTACGCCAACCTCGGCGCCCTGCTGATGGCCACCGGCCACGCCTACGACTCCGACGGCGGCCGCGCGCTGGCCGGTGCCATCACCTCGCTGATGACCGGCACCTCCTACCGGCGCTCGGCCGAGCTGGCCGCGGTCGTCGGTCCGTACGACGGCTACGCGCTGAACGCGACCGCCCACAAGCGGGTCATGCTCCAGCACGCCGACGCCAACACCAAGGCCGTCCGCGTGGACGACCTGGACACCCCGGTCTGGGCCGCCGCCACGGAGGCCTGGCAGGACGTGATCCGGCTCGGCGAGAAGAACGGGTTCCGCAACTCCCAGGCGTCCGTCATCGCCCCGACCGGCACCATCGGCCTGGCGATGTCCTGCGACACCACCGGCCTGGAGCCCGACCTCGCGCTGGTCAAGTTCAAGAAGCTGGTCGGCGGCGGCTCGATGCAGATCGTCAACGGCACCGTCCCGCAGGCCCTGCGCCGCCTGGGCTACCAGGAGGAGCAGATCGAGGCGATCGTCGCCCACATCGCCGAGCACGGCAACGTGGTCGACGCCCCCGGCCTCAAGCCGGAGCACTACGAGGTGTTCGACTGCGCCATGGGCGACCGGTCCATCTCCGCGATGGGCCACGTCCGGATGATGGCCGCGATCCAGCCGTGGATCTCCGGCGCCCTGTCCAAGACGGTCAACATGCCGGAGTCGGCGACCGTCGAGGAGGTCGAGGAGATCTACTTCGAGGCCTGGAAGATGGGCGTCAAGGCGCTGGCCATCTACCGCGACAACTGCAAGGTCGGCCAGCCGCTCTCCGCCAAGAAGAAGGAGCAGGAGAAGGCCGAGGTCACCGAGAAGGCCGAGGTCACCGAGAAGGCCGAGGAGACGATCCGGGCCGCGGTCGAGAAGGTCGTGGAGTACCGCCCGGTCCGCAAGCGCCTGCCCAAGGGCCGCCCCGGCATCACCACCTCCTTCACGGTCGGCGGCGCCGAGGGCTACATGACCGCCAACTCCTACCCGGACGACGGTCTGGGCGAGGTCTTCCTGAAGATGTCGAAGCAGGGCTCCACCCTGGCCGGCATGATGGACGCCTTCTCCATCGCCGTCTCGGTCGGCCTCCAGTACGGGGTGCCGCTGGAGACCTACGTCTCGAAGTTCACCAACATGCGCTTCGAGCCGGCCGGTATGACGGACGACCCGGACGTGCGGATGGCGCAGTCCATCGTGGACTACATCTTCCGCCGCCTGGCGCTGGACTTCCTGCCCTTCGAGACCCGCTCGGCGCTCGGCATCCACTCGGCCGAGGAGCGCCAGCGCCACCTGGAGACCGGCTCGTACGAGCCCTCCGAGGACGAGGTGGACGTCGAGGCCCTGGCCCAGTCCGCCCCGCTCCACCGGGAGGCCCCGGCCGCCCCCGTCACCCTGCGGCAGGTGGACACCCCGGAGCGCAAGCAGGCCCACACCTCGGCGGAACTGGTCGAGATGCAGCTCGGCATCAGCGCGGACGCGCCGCTCTGCTTCTCCTGCGGCACCAAGATGCAGCGGGCCGGCTCCTGCTACATCTGCGAGGGCTGCGGCTCCACCAGCGGCTGCAGCTGACGAGGGTCACACGGGGCTGACCGACCAGGCCGCTGCCCCACAGGACGCAGCAGGTGGGAGGGCACTATGGTGCCCTCCCACCTGCTCTCATCCGCGGGTGCGTTTCCGTGCCTGCCGCCTGGGTCTGAGCGCCTGTCCCTCGCGGGCGGCGCGCAGTGCGGGCAGCATCTGGTCGACCGTGAGGCCGCGGTCGCCAAGACCTGTCCCGAAGCCCTGCAGTCGCCCGTGCAACCCGGAGGGGAGACTGCTGCTCTCCGATCGGTCACCGGAGGGGGAGCCGCCGTCCTGCCGGACATGCGCGGCGAGCTCGGAGCGGTCCAGGTCCACCACCAGGTTTCGCAGGAACAGGGCGCACATGTCGGGGCCGTACATGTGGACGTGCTCTTCGGCCAGGATGAGCCCTGCGAGTCCGGGCTCCCGCTCTCGCAAGAACAGCCGAAAAATTGCGGGAACGCGTGCGCACAGCCAGGAGAACTCCGTCGTCCTGAGCCGTGCGCCCGGGAACACCGCCTGGAGCAGGTCGTGCACGCCCCACGGAAGCCCGCCGTGGTGCTCGTGGAAAATTGCCAGGGCCTCTCCCTGGTGCGCCAGAACGAGGCCCTCCAGCATGCGAGCCCATGCCTCTCCGATGAGCCGCCACGCCTCCCGTATTTGCTCGTAGAAATCGTCAGAGGTGTCTCGGGAAAAGGTGCGTGAGCGTTCGACTTCCTCGGTGGCCAACTTTTCAGAGACACGCGATGCCTCCTGCCCGGCAGCGACTGCGGACAGCCAACTCGGCAGGAAGTTCTGGTTCGCGTAGCCGCGCGCACCAAGCCATGAGGTGATGTTTCGAGCGTCGCACTCCTCCTCGGCGACATCCAGGAAGGTTGCGTACCGGTCCTGATGCTGGCGCGGCGTCTTGCCGCTGAGGACCCATGCGGCGGCCAGCATGACAGGAAGCCGGCCGGCCAGTTCGCCTTCCAGGCGGCTGACCAGCGTCCGACGCTCCTCCTGGCAGCGCTCCCAGTGACGGGACAGATCTCCTCCACGGTCATCCGCCCGTTCCGTGAGGCCCGTGCGCAGATGGCTGTAGGCGGAAATATCGACATGCTGCTCCGCAAGGCGCACTGCGGCTTCGCGCGTGCGCGCATCGAAGTCGAGGAGCGCTTGAGCGGATCGATGGTGATCGCCCAGCGGACCGGGGGGAGAGCAGTGGAGCGGGTTCGGGAAAACGCGATCCGCCATGGTGCCCGAGGCCGGCTGGATGTATGTCTCCTCCTGGGCCCGGCTACGCAGTGCGTGGCAGTCCGGGTCCCCGTGCCAGACCTTGCCCGTCCTGGATGCCCAGAACGGGGTCTCTGCGCCTGCCCACGGGCCAAGCGGTAGATCGTCAAGTGCCAGACCGGTGGCGCTGACGAGATCCCCGCCATGCGATGTGCTTCGCACACCAGGCCCCTCTCCTCGCTCGAAAGCTGTCTGGTCGCCAACATAGGCGCCCGCACTGACAGTCCACGGACGCTGCGTCAAGGGCCACCGCAGCCCTTGGACCTTCCGCGCGCCATCGGCGTCGTTGTATCGGGGGGACCGGCGGACGCCGGTCCCCCCGCCCTTCTCTGTCAGCCGGCCCTCCTCTGTCAGTCGGCGGCGCCGCCCATCAGTTCCGTGAAGGAGCGCGGGTCGGCGTCGAAGCCGCGCAGGGAGCGGCTCCACCGCCAGCCGCCGGTGCCGCCGTCGGCACGGGTGAACTCCGCGATCGTCGCGGCGGTGGCCGGGCCGAGGTCGGCCAGGGGGAGGTTGTCCAGCTCCTGGTAGCCCTCCTTGACCGCCACCTGCCCGCCCGCGACATCGGCGAAGGCGACCCGGCCGCCGCCCTGCTGGATGGCCACGCCCACCACCACCCGCCCGTAGGCGGGCGACAGCCGCTCCAGCTCCAGGGTCATCACCTCGTCCGAGCCGAACCCCTGGCCGGTGCGGCTGTCCCGGTCCAGCGTGATGGTGCCGTCCGGCGAGCGGCTGCCGAAGTGCACCAGGTAGACGGGCGTGCCGTGCGGGTCCTCCTGGGGGTACACCGCGGCGATGATGTCGAGGTCGTGGTCGGGCGCGCCGGCCGGGCTCGGGTCCCACCGGAGTGTCACCTGCACCTTGCCGACACCCTTGTTGAGACTGCTGGTCACGCCATCCCCTCTCGTCTGCGGCCATCGGAACCGGTTCCTCCGCGCACGGCCGCCCGGTCAACCCCCCGCCCCCAACGCTCCCCGTGGACAGGGCCGTTGCCATGGTGTCATGCGGTGGATCGTGCGGGAGCCGGTATCTCCCGGGCCTTACCATGGCGCGGTGCTGGTCAAGTGGATGCGCTGCACCGTCGTGGACCGCCGAGGTTTCGAACGCGCGCAGCGGAAATGGGCGGGGCTGCCTGGTGAGCCGGGCTTCCGCGGGCAGGGCGGCGGCTGGAGCCGGACCCGCCCCGATGTCGCCCATGTCTTCGCCTTCTGGGAGAGCCGCCCCTTCTACGACTCCTTCATGGCCCGCTCCCACGACCGGCTCGCCGCCTCGCAGGTCGGCACCTACACCCGGTCGCGGGCCAAGCTGTTCGAGCACCGCTTCGATGTGAAGACCGGGTTCGAGCCGCGCTTCACCGACGCGGACGTGGTGCGGGTGGCGCACAGCAGGATCCACGAGGAGCGGGCCGAGCACTACGCGCTGATGCAGGAGAAGGTGTGGAACCCGGCGATGGCCGGCTCGCCCGGGATGCTGCGCGGGCTGTTCGGGGAGGCGCCGGGGCACGAGTTCCTGGTGCTGTCGATGTGGCGCTCCGCGGCCGAGCACGGCAAGTACCGTGCCGAGCGGGTGGAGCGGCTGGCGCTGCGCACCCAGATCGAGGCCGATGTGGCGGCGCTGACCGGGGACGTGGTCGACCTGGAGACGGCGTGGACGGTGTGAGCGCGGGGTGACTCGGCTGCCCGGCGGACGCCCCGTACGGCGCTGCTGCCGGGCGGATGCTCGGTACGGCGCCGTAGGTCTGCGATACGCGCACCCCCCCGGCAGGATCCGTCACGTACGGGGCCTATCGTCGGGGCATGGCACGACCGCGGCGCATCGTCCTCGTACGGCACGGCGAATCGGAGGGCAACACCGATGACACGGTGTACGAGCGCGAGCCCGACCACGCGCTGAGGCTCACCGACCGGGGGCGGCGCCAGGCCGAAGCGGCGGGGGAGCGGCTGCGGGAGGCCTTCGGCGAGGAGCGGGTCAGCGTCTATGTCTCGCCCTACCGCCGCACCCACGAGACCCTGCGGGCCCTCCGGCTCGACCCGGCCCTGACCCGGGTACGGGAGGAGCCGCGCCTGCGCGAGCAGGACTGGGGCAACTGGCAGGACCCCGCCGACGTACGCCGCCAGAAGACGAGGCGCGACGCCTACGGGCACTTCTTCTACCGCTTCGCCCAGGGCGAGTCCGGCGCCGATGTGTACGACCGGGTCGGCGCCTTCCTGGAGAGTCTGTACCGCAGCTTCGCCGAGCCCGACCACCCGCCGAACGTCCTGCTGGTCACCCATGGGCTGACCATGCGGCTGTTCTGCATGCGGTGGTTCCACTGGACGGTCGACGAGTTCGAGTGCCTGCGCAACCCCTCGAACGGGGAGACGCGCACGCTGCTGCTCGGCGCCGACGGCCGGTACGTGCTGGACCGCCCGTTCGAACGGTGGCGGGAGCCCGAGCCGTACGGGACCACCGGTTAGAGTGGCGGTGCGATGACGGCTGACTCCTCTTCCCGCTCCACGGACGGTCCCCGCACCCCTGGCGACCATCCCACCCCCACCTCCTCCTTCTCCTCCTCCGCCTCCGGTCCGGCCTCCGCGCCCGACCCGCTGGGGCGCGCGCTCGCCGGCCTGCGCGGGCTGTCGGTGGGCGACGCCCTCGGCTCGCAGTTCTTCGTCCCGGCCCACTACCCGCTGCTGAAGCAACGCGAGCTGCCGCCCGGGCGGTGGCAGTGGACCGACGACACCGAGATGGCCTGCTCGGTCGTCGCCGTCCTCGCCCGGCACGGCCGCGTCGACCAGGACGCCCTGGCCCTCTCCTTCGCCGAGCACCATGACTTCGACCGCGGCTACGGCCCCGCGGTCAACCGTATGCTCCGGCTGGTCCGCGAGGGGACGGACTGGCGAGAACTCGCCGCGGCCTTGTTCAACGGGCAGGGCTCGTGGGGCAATGGAGCGGCGATGCGGATCGCCCCGCTCGGTGCCTGGTACGCCGACGACCCCGAGCAGGCGACGCACCAGGCCGAGATCTCCTCGTACACCACCCACCAGCACCGCGAGGCGGTCGTCGGCTGTATGGCGGTGGCCGCCGCGGCGGCGCTGGCGGCCCGTCCCGGGGGGCCTCCGACCCCGGAGGAGCTGCTGGACGGTGTCGTGGCCCTGGTGCCGCGCAGCGCGGTCGGGGCCGGGCTCCGCCGTGCCCGGGACATGCTCGACTACGCGGACGCCGGCACGGTGGCGGCGGTGCTCGGCTGCGGCCGCCGCACCAGCGCGCACGACACGGTGCCCTTCGCGCTCTGGTCGGCCGCCCGGGCGCTGGGCGACTACGAGCGGATGTTCTGGACGACGGCGCAGGCCGGCGGGGACGTCGACACCACCTGCGCCATCGCCGGGGGAGTGGTGGCCGCGGCAGGTGGCGCACCGCCGGCCGCCTGGCTGGAGCGCACCGAGACGCTGCCGGACTGGCTGACGGCCGCCACGACCGGCGTGCTCGGCGCCTGACGCCGGAGGGGCCGGTCGGTCCTTGTGCCGGATACCGGGTGCTGGGCGCCGGTCGGACCGGTCCGACCGGCATGGCCGGGCTGACTGTCACGGTCCTGCCACAGCGCGGCCTCGGCGGCGGGGGCAGGCGGTTTCCGGGCTAGCCTGTCGGCCACACCGCCGCCTTGATCATCAACGGCCGCGCTGAGCAGACACCGGAGCCGGTCCGTCCGGGCCGCCCCGTGACGGGTGGCACGCGGCCGGCCGGGAGGGGGTCCCGTGTCCGATACACCGTCCATACCGCCGCCGCCACCGGAGCGGCCGGGCCAGGGTCAGGGCCAGGGCCAGGGTGACGAGCCGGCCGACGCGGTCCCCGCGCCGCGGGCCAGCCGCCCTGGCGGTGCGGAAGCCGATGCCGGTGGCGGGAGCGGGGCTGATGCCGGTGGCGGGGCCGGGGCTGGTGGCGGTAGCGAGGCCGGTGGCGGTGCCGGGGCTGGTACGGCTTCGGGCGTGGCTGTGGCAAAGGGTGCGGCGCCCGATCCGGACGCGGCACTTATCCCGGTACAGGCGGCGGGCGCGTCGGCCGCCGGCCGGGCGGGCACGCCGGGGGCGCACACGGGACGGCCGCAGGCGCGTACCGGCGCTCCCACCCACGTACGGGTGCCGCCGCAACCGCCGCGGCGCGGACCCAGTCCGATACGCCCGCGGCCTCCCGCCCCCGTCCCGACCGGGGCGCTGGTCGCCGTGCTCGCCACCGGTCTGCTCAGCGCCCTCCTCCTGGGCGACGGGGGCATCGGGCTCAACCTGCTGATCGTCGCCGTGCCGGCCGCCCTCGCCGCCGGCTTCGCCGCGGTCGCCGCCGGACGGCGGATCCGCCCCTGGACGGTCGTCTGGGCCCTGGGCGGGCTCGCCCTGCTGACCGTGCCCGCGCTGCGCGACGCGGGCTGGCCCACCTTCCTCGCCCTCGCCGCCGCCTTCGGGCTCGGCGCGCTGGCCCTGCACGGCAGCCGGAGTTGGCGCGGCATCGTCCTCGCCCCGTTGGGCCTCTTCGACTCGCTGCCCGCCGGGATCGTCTGGGGGTGGCAGGGGGTACGCAAGCGCGCCGCCGCGCGGGGCTCGCTCGGCCCCGTCCTGCGGACGACCGGGGTGGCGCTGGCCCTGCTCGTCGTCTTCGGCGCCCTGTTCGCCGGTGCGGACGCGGCCTTCGCCGGCCTGGTGGGCTCCCTGGTGCCGGACGTCTCCGTCACGGAGGGGCCCTGGCGGGTGCTGCTCTTCGTCTGGGGCCTCATCGGGGCGCTGTGCGCCGCCCGTACCGCCGCCGCGCCACTGCGCTGGGACCTGCTCCCGGCGAGCCCCGGCCGCCCGCGCAGCCGCTTGGAATGGGCGTTTCCGCTCATCGTGCTCACGGTGCTGTTCGCGGTCTTCAACGCCGTACAACTCGCGGTGCTGCTCCGGGGCTACGACCGGGTGCTCAGCGAGACCGGCCTCACCAACGCCGAGTACGCCCGCCAGGGGTTCTGGCAACTGCTGTGGGCCACCCTGCTCACCGTGGTCGTCATCGCCCTGGCCGTCCGCTGGGCGCCTCGCGGCGGGGCCCGCGACCGCACCCTGGTCCGGGCGGTGCTCGGCACGCTCTGCCTGATGACGCTGGTGGTGGTCGCCTCGGCGCTGCGGCGGATGGATCTGTACGTGGACGCCTACGGGCTCACCCGGCTTCGGGTCTCGGTGGCCGCCGTGGAGCTGTGGCTGGGCGTCGTCCTCGTCCTGGTGATGGCGGCGGGCGCCCTCGGTGCCCGGCGCCTCCCGCTGCCGCGGGCCGTGGCGGTGAGCGCGGCGGTGTTCGTGCTCGGCTTCGGCCTGATCTCCCCGGACGCGCTGGTCGCCGAGCGGAACGTCCAGCGGTACGAGAGGAGCGGCACCATCGACATCGGCTACCTCGACAGCCTGTCGGCCGACGCCGCCCCCGCCCTGGACCGGCTGCCCGAGCCGTTGCGCTCCTGCGCGCTGCGGAACATCGAGCGGGACCTCGACGCCGCGGACACGCCTTGGTACGCGCTCAGCCTCGGCGAGCACCGTGCCCGGGAGATCATCGAGGCCCGCCCGGTCACCACCGCCGGATACGAGTGCACGCCGGGGCGGGACGGCGATCGGGACGAGTTCGACGAGTACGGGGACTGGGAGCCGGACACCGGGGGCGGAGGTGCGGATCCGTTCGGGGAGTACGGACGGTAGCCCCCGGCCTCCGGGTCTCATCCGCCCGCCCCCGGGCCTCTTCTGCTCACCCCCAGGCCTCCGTCAGCCCAGGCCCGGCCCGGCGGACTCGGCCGTTCCGCTGAGGGCCGCCAGATCACTGCGGCGTACCCGGACGACGAGCAGGGCGGTCAGCAGCGCCACCGCCACCATGGCGACCGCGGCCATGAAGGACGTGGAGATGCCCTCCGTCAGGACCTGGCCGCCCCAGGGGGCGGGCAGTTCGCGGGTGGCGGCGAACTCCTTCAACTGCTCGGGGGTGGCCTGCGCCATGAAGTCGGGCAGCTGCTTCTCCGCCTCCTCGCGGCTCGCCGTGCCGAAGACGGTGACCAGGATGGACAGTCCCAGCGAACCGCCCACCTGCTGGGTGGCGTTCAGCAGACCCGAGGCCGCGCCCGCCTCGTGCGGGGCCACCCCGGAGACGGCCGTCAGGGTCAGGGTGACGAAGTTCAGCCCCATGCCGAAGCCGAAGAGCAGCAGCGGCCCGAGGATGCCGCCCAGGTAGGTGCTGTCCGGCGAGACGAAGGTCTGCCAGAACAGCCCCGCACCGGTGATCGCCGCACCGGACACCATGAACGGCTTCGGTCCCAGTACCGGCAGCAGCCGCTGCGCCAGCCCGGCGGCGACGATGATCGCCGCGGTGACCGGCAGGAAGGCGAGTCCCGCCTCGATCGGGCTGTAGACCAGCACGTTCTGGACGAAGAGCACGATGAAGAAGAACATGCCGAACATGGCCGCCGACAGGCTGAGCATGATCACATATGTGCCCGAGCGGTTGCGGTCGGCGAACATCCGCAGCGGGGTGATGGGCTCCTTCGCCCGCCGCTCGACCACCGCGAAGGCGGCCAGCAGGATCACGGCGGCCACGAACGACCCGATGGTCAGCGCGTCGCGCCACCCCTCCTCGGAGGCCCGGATGAAGCCGTAGACGAGCGAGGCCATACCACCCGTCGAGGTCAGCGCGCCCGCGACGTCGAACCGTCCGGGGTGGCGCTCGGACTCCCGGATGCAGCGCGGGGCGAGGAAGGCGATCAGCAGCCCGATCGGCACGTTGACGAAGAGCACCCAGCGCCAGTCCAGCCACTCGGTGAGCATTCCGCCGGCCAGCAGGCCGATGGCGCCGCCACCGGCCGAGACGGCCGCGAAGACGCCGAACGCCCGGTTCCGGGCCGGCCCCTCCGGGAACGTGGTGGTGATCAGCGCCAGCGAGGTCGGGGAGGCGATCGCGCCGCCGACCCCCTGGAGCGCCCGGGCCGCCAACAACTGCCAGGGCTCCTGCGCGAATCCGCCCAGCAGCGAGGCCGCGGTGAAGAGCAGGATGCCGGTCATGAACACCCGGCGGCGGCCGAGCACGTCCCCGGCGCGCCCGCCGAGCAGCAGCAGGCCGCCGAAGGTGAGGGTGTAGGCGCTCAGCACCCAGGAGAGGCCGGTGGTGGAGAAGGAGAGCGCGTCCTGGATGTGGGGCAGCGCGATGTTCACGATGGTGGAGTCGAGCACCACCATCAACTGGCAGGCGGCGATGACCGCGAGGGCCAGACCCGCACGGGCCGGTGGCCCCGCCGCCGGTCCGCTGCGCTCCCGCTGGGTCTCCGGCGCGGAAATTGTCACTATGGTTCCCCCCAGGGTAATGCAGTGAACGGGGGCGTTCACTGCGCTCGCCACGGTAGTGAGTCCCCGTCAGGGAACGCAAGCGTTCACTGAATCACCGCCGCGGGGGGTTGCCGGGCGGCATCAGCCGTCCGGTGCCGCTCCGGGCCGGCCCCGCGCCCGGCCCGTGACCGATGGAGAGTTGCCGATGGCGAACACCCGCACCGAGGACGCCCACCACGAGCGCACGGCCTGCCGCCGGCACGGCGCCGTGCTGGAGCGGGCCATCCTCGAAGCCGCCCTCGCGGAGCTGGCTCGGGTCGGCTGGAACGGCCTGACCATGGAAGGGGTGGCCGCCGCCGCGCGGACCGGCAAGGCGGCCGTCTATCGCCGCTGGTCAGGCAAGGAGGATCTGGTCGCGGACGCGCTCCGGGCCGCGCTGCCGGCGCTGGACGAGGTCCCCGACCTCGGCGGGGTGCGCGAGGACCTCCACGCCCTGTGCCGGATGATCCGGGACGCGATGTTCTCCGCGTCGGGCACGGCGCTTCGCTCGGTGCTTCACGAATGCGACGGCGCGGGCGGCGAACGGTTCCACGGCCTCATCCGAACGGGCGTCATCGATCCCGGAACCCGGCTGATCCGCATGGTGCTGGACCGTGGCCGCGAGCGGGGCGACGTCCGGGCGGACAGCGGCGACGGGCTGGTCGTGGATGTGCTCCCCGCCCTGCTGATGTACCGCTCGAAGGTGCACGGGAGCGAGTGGCCGGACACGGAGGTCGCGGAGCTCGTCGACCAGGTGCTGGTGCCGCTGCTGCGCCCCGGCGCCCGCTGAGCCCTCTATGCCTCCACGCCTCTCGCGCGCGGCCTTTGGGGGCATGGATACCCGACGGTGCCCCGGGGCGGATGCCGGGCGGTGTCGTGGGGGGATACCGGGTGGTGCCGGGGGGTGGATACCGGCCGGTAAGGGGGCAGATGTCCGATGCTGCGGGGGCGGGTAACCGGCGGTACGGGAGCGGCCGGGGTCCCGTAGGGCAATCCGGGTATCGCGGGCCGGGCCGGGCGGCGTAACCTGTCTGGCGCCATGCCGTACGAACCTCCCACCCACACCGTCGAACGCTCGATCCGAGCGACCACCGGCGCCAAGACCATCGCCGGGGTCGACGAGGTCGGACGCGGGGCGTGGGCCGGGCCCGTCACGGTCTGCGCCGCCGTCACCGGTCTGCGCCGGCCGCCCGCCGGGCTGACCGACTCCAAGCTCATCAACCCCAAGCGCCGCGCCGAACTCGCCGTGGAGCTGGAGAAGTGGGTCACCTCGCACGCCCTCGGCCATGCCTCTCCGGAGGAGATCGACGAGCTCGGGATGACCGCGGCGCTGCGGCTGGCCGCCGTCCGCGCCCTGGACGCGCTGCCGGTGCGGCCGGACGCGGTGATACTGGACGGCAAGCACGACTACCTGGGGGTGCCCTGGCAGGTGCGTACGGTGATCAAGGGCGACCAGTCCTGTGTCGCCGTCGCGGCGGCCTCCGTCATCGCCAAGGTGCGCCGGGACGCGATGATGGCCGAACTGGAGGCGGAGTCGGCGCAGTACGCCGCCTTCGGGTTCGGGGCCAACGCCGGTTACCCCTCGCCGGTGCACAAAGCGGCGCTCCACGAGTGGGGGCCCACGCCCTACCACCGGCTCAGCTGGGCCTATCTCGACGGGCTGCCCCAGTGGCGGCACCTCAAGAAGGTCCGCATCCCACCCCAGGCGGCCGAACGGGAAAGCGGGGGCCAACTCGGCTTCGACTTCTGACGCGAACCGCTCGACCTTCGACCGTTCGGTTTCGACCATCCGACGTCGACCGCTCGACCCCCGACCGCTCGACTTCGACCGCTCCGATCCCGACTGCTCGATTCCCGACCGATCGACTTCCGACTGCTCGATTCCCGACCGATCGACTTCCGACTGCTCGGCTTCCGATCGGTCGACTTCCGACCGCTCGCGGACGGCCGGCGGCCCTGACCGACCGCCCCCCGTGCCGCGTGCAAGCACCACCCGCCGCCGTCGTTTCGGCCGGCGTCTGACAGACAACCATCCATGCCTCTCATCCCCGAGGAGCCTCAGATTCCCGAGAGTGCCCAGGGTCCCCGCGCCACCCCGGCCGCAGGCCGTACCGCGCCGACCCCTCGACCCGTACCCGGTCCGCGAGCCGTCCCCGGCCCGCGCTCCGCTTCCGCGCCGCGTCCCGGACGTCCGGGCCCCGGCCCCGCCCGGCCGGCGCCGCCCGCCCAGCGCCAGCACGGCTCCACCGCTCCGGCTCCCGGCCCGCGGGTGGAGAATCGTTCCGCGACGCAGGGCTCCGGGCCCCAGATCCAGCTGATCCTCGCCCCGGTGGACGGCGCGCTCGACGCCGCCGAGGAGGCGGTGGACCTGCTGCTGGACACCGGCCGTGCGCCCGGCGACATCCTGGTGCTCACCACCGGTGAGCAGCACCCCTGGGCCGCCCATGAACTGTCCTTCGGCGAGGCGTCCTACTGGGCGCAGCACGACGCCGGGGAGGACGTGTTCTTCGCGGACGCCACCGCCGCCACCCGTGCCTCCGACCGGCCGGTGGTGGTGGTCGCCCTGAACGGCGGCGACGACGACGCGGCCGCTCGCACCCTGCCGACCGCACTGACCCGGGCCACCGCCCTGCTGGTCGTCTGCGGCGACTCGGAGCGCGTCAACTCGGTTCTGGGCGCCGGGGTCTGAGCGGTCGCCCGGGCGCCCGCCGCCCGGACACCGATCGGTCCTCGCCGCCGGGCGCCCCATGGCAGCGCCCGACGAACGGCCCGTACGCGGCCGGCACCATCAGGGTGCCGGCCGCGTACGGCTGTGCGGTGACCGGTGGTTCGCCCCGGTCGGCGGTACGGAGCCGAGCCCAGCGCAGCCCGGTCGAGCCGTCTGAGGGGGGCTCAGCGGGCCGCCGAGCGGCGCAGCGCCTCGGGGGCACCGCCCGCCCCGCGCGGTACCGCGAGCAATCCCTCCGGCGCCGGATCGGCCAGGTCGCTCGGGGGTGACGCGGAGTGCGGCCGCCGGCCTCCCCGGCCCTCGCCCAGCACCTGCCAACCGCCCTTGGTCAGGGTGATGTACGCGCCGCAGCGCAGCCCGTGCAGGGTGCAGGCGTCCCGCAGCCCCCACATCCACGCCCCGTCCTCCTCGGTCCAGCGCTCGTCGCCCTCTCGGCAGTAGAGCAGCACCGCCGTGCGCACCGGAGTGCGGCGGCGCAGGTCGTGCGGGATGACCCGGCGCAGATGCGAGAGCAGCGCGTTACGGAACTCCCAGCCGTCCGCCGGTACGGGGCGCCGGGCGAAGGAGGCGCTGGCGGTGAGCCGTTCCTCCTGGTCGAGCACGGCCACCACGGCGGTGGCGGGGGTCGGATGGTGGCGGGCGTGCAGACCGCTGACGATCTCGCGCGGGCTGCGCAGCAGGGGGATGCCCGCCGCCGCCCACTCCGTCGGCTGGAGCATCCTGGCAAGGCTGCTCGCGGAATGGTCCGGAGAGTCGATGGAAGTGGCAGTGGACGGGGCGAATCCGAAGGTCACGGTCCTCCCTTCGCATACGCGCCCACAAGGGCGGCAGGGTCGAGTGAGGGACGCACCGGCATGGCCCTTCCAGGGCGAATGGGCCGCACGGGGAGCGGATTCCAATTGTTCCTGGCGGAACGGGCCAGCGGCAACGAGCAATTGGGGCCGACGCCGGGAATGGGTTGGTATGACACTCATATCCTGCCCGTTCCCAGGCGGCTGATGCCTTCCCGCGCTCCCGGGAGCGGCCCAAGGCCCTCCGAAGGCCCGTCGGCGGCCCGCGCGGCCGATCATCCCTGTGCGGCGAGGACCAGCGGAAACACCCCCTCCGCTCCGGCTCCGCGCAGCAGTCGGGCCGCTACCGCGAGCGTCCACCCGCTGTCGGTGAGATCGTCCACCAGCAGCACCGGCCCGCTCGCCGCCGCCAACTCCGAGGCCAGCTCCGCCGGTACCTCCAACGCGTGATGCAGCCCCAGCACCCGCTGGGCGCTGTTGGTCCGGGACAGCCGGTCCGACGGGCCGGGCGCGTACCGCAGAGCGCCCAGCAGCGGCATCCGCCCCACCTCCGCGATCCGGCGGCCCAGCGAACCCACCAGCTCCGGCCGGCCGCGCGAGGGGACCGTCACCACCCCGACGGGCCGTGACGGGGCGTCGGCAGCGCCGGAGGCCCAGCCACCCGGGCCGCGCGCCCAGTCGGCCATCACCCGCACCACCGCGTCCCCCACATCGTCCGGCACCGGCCCGTCCGGCGCGCCCGGGGCGAACAGCGGCCGGAGCCGGTTGCCCCACCCGATGTCCGACAGCCGGCCCAGTGCCCGGCCCGCGAACGACTGCTCCGACGCCGGGATACGGCCCTTCAGCTCCACCCCCGCCGCCGGCAGCCCGGTCGGCCACATCCGGCGCGGCTCCACCTCGACCCCGGGACGCCCCAGCTCACCGCGCGCGGCGTCCAGCGCGGCCGGTGACACCTTGGTGTCGAAGCGGGGCCCCGCGCAGTTGTCGCAGCGGCCGCAGGGGGCC
This sequence comes from Streptomyces lichenis, assembly GCF_023218175.1. GTDB lineage: Bacteria > Actinomycetota > Actinomycetes > Streptomycetales > Streptomycetaceae > Streptomyces > Streptomyces lichenis. The sequence goes on from NZ_JALPTH010000001.1 coordinate 92,685, forward strand.
GCCTCCTCGTCGTCCAGCCGTCGCCGCAGGAACTCCATCCGGCAGCCCTCCGACACGGCGTACTCCCGCATCGCCTGCTGCTCCGCCGAGCGCTGGCGGGCCACCCACGCGTACCGCTCGGTGTCGTACGCCCAGGGCGTGCCGGTGCTCGTCCAGCCGCCCTTCACCCGCCGGACCGCGCCGTCCACGTCCAGCACCTTCAGCATCGTCTCCAGCCGGGTGCGGCGCAGCTCCACCAGCGGCTCCAGCGCCGGCAGCGACAGCGGGCGCTCGGCGCGGGCCAGCACATCGAGCGTCCGGCGCACCTGCTCCTCGGGCGGGAAGGCCACCGAGGCGAAGTACTGCCAGATGGCCTCGTCCTCCGCGCCGGGCAGCAGCAGCACCTCCGCGTGCCGGACTCCGCGCCCGGCGCGCCCCACCTGCTGGTAGTACGCGATGGGCGAGGACGGCGAGCCGAAGTGGACCACGAACCCCAGATCGGGCTTGTCGAACCCCATGCCCAGCGCCGAGGTGGCCACCAGCGCCTTGACGCGGTTGGCCAGCAGATCCTCCTCCGCCTGCCGGCGGTCCGCGTCCTCGGTGCGCCCGGTGTAGGAGGCCACCGTGTGCCCGCACTGCCGCAGATAGGCCGTGACCTCCTCGGCCGCCGCCACGGTCAGCGTGTAGATGATGCCGGACCCCGGCAGCGCGTCCAGATGGTCGGCCAGCCAGGCGAGGCGGTGCGCCGCGTCCGGCAGGCGCAGCACTCCCAGGGCCAGGCTCTCGCGGTCCAGCGGGCCGCGCAGCACCAGCGCGTCACCGCCCGCCCCGGTGCCCAGTTGCTCGGCCACGTCGGAGGTCACCCGGGCGTTGGCCGTGGCGGTCGTCGCCAGCACGGGGACCCCGTCCGGCAGCTCGGCCAGCATGGTCCGCAGCCGCCGGTAGTCGGGCCGGAAGTCATGGCCCCAGTCGGAGACGCAGTGCGCCTCGTCGACGACCAGCATCCCGGTCGCCGCCGCCAGCCGGGGCAGCACCTGGTCGCGGAAGTCGGGGTTGTTCAGCCGCTCGGGGCTCACCAGCAGCACGTCCACCTCGCCCGTGGCCACCTCCTGGTGGATCGCCTCCCACTCCTCGGTGTTGGAGGAGTTGATCGTGCGGGCGCGGATCCCGGCCCGGGCGGCAGCGTCCACCTGGTTGCGCATCAGCGCCAGCAGCGGCGAGACGATCACCGTGGGCCCGGCGCCCTGCGCGCGCAGCAGCGAGGTGGCGACGAAGTACACCGCGGACTTGCCCCATCCGGTGCGCTGTACCACCAGCGCGCGGCGGCGGTCCGCGACCAGCGCCTCGATCGCCCGCCACTGGTCCTCGCGCAACCGCGCCGTCCCGCTCTCGTCCCCGACCAGGCGGGCGAGCACGGCGTCGGCCGCCGCGCGGAGATCCTGGGGTGCTGCTGCCTCGCTCGTGTGCTCCATGCCCCCATGCAACAGCACGGCTCTGACATTCGGCGAACCCCGGCGGCCACCGTGGCCAGGACTCGCCACCACGGCTCCGACGAGGGCGGAGGTCTCCGATAACCCCTGGTGGGCGGCGGTGTCGACCCCTGTGGACAACGCTGTCCACAGGGGTCGACGGGGGCTTGCGGAGTGCGGGACGGTCTCGGCCATGAGCGAACGACAGGACAGCCCCCAGCCGCACGACCGCCCTCTTCCCCTCCCCGAGCACTCCGAGCCCGCCCTTCCCACCGACCGCGTCACCGACCCCACCGGAGCAGCCATGCCGCTCGTCCCCGCCGGTTCCTCCGAGTCCTCCGGGCCCGTCGCGCCCCCCGAGCCCGGCGACGACCACGGCAAGCGCTCCGACGACCAGTCGTCGGACCACCGGTCCGGCGGGTGGGCGGCCGGCCGACCGGAGTCCCGGCCAGGGGCCGTGGAGCAGATCACCCTGCGCGGCCCCGCCGAGCTGGCCGATGCCCTGCCGTACATGCTGGGCTACCACCCGACCGACTCCATCGTGCTGGTCGCGCTCCACGGTGACCGGGGCAGGTTCGGCGGCCGGGTGCGGCTGGGCATTCCGCGCTCGGCCCGCGAATGGCCCTCCGTCGCCGACCAGCTCGCCGAGGCGCTGGTCGAAGGGGGCGAGCGGCGCGGCACCCGTCCGGACGGCATCGTGGCGTTCCTCTGCCAGGACCCCGCGGAGGGCGAGTCCGCCCTGCGGGTCATGGAGCGGCTGCGTCCGCTGGCCCAGCGGCTGCGCACCGCCTGCGGCGCGCTCGACGTGCCGGTGTATGAGGCGCTGTGCGTCTCGGACGGCCGCTATTGGTCCTACTGCTGCCCGGACAGCCGCTGCTGCCCGCCCGACGGCACCCCGCTGGTGGCGCCGGGCACCTCGGTGATGGCCGCCGCCGCGACCTACGCGGGCATCCAGGTCCGCGGTTCGCTACGGGACTTCCAGGCCCGGCTGCGCCCCTGGGACCGGGGCACCCGGGCCGCCGACGAGCAGTTGCGGGCGCTGGACGAGGCGGGGGCGGCCCTGGTGCCGGCCATCCTGGGCGAACAGGGCCGGGACGGGGTGCGGGAGGACACCCTGCGGCTCGCCGAGGAGCTGATGCGGCGGCTCGCGCAGAACCCGCCCGGCGGCGACTCCGCCGCCGCCGACACCCACGACGACGGGCTGCTCGGCCACCGGGAGGCGGCCTCGGTCATCCTCGGATTGCAGGACCGGCTGACGCGGGACCGCGCTGCGGAGTGGATGGAGGGGCCCGGCGCGCCCGCCGCGCTGCGGCTCTGGCGCGCGCTGTCCCGCCGCTGTGTGGGCGCCTACGTCGAGCACTCGGCCGCCCCGCTGACCCTGGCCGGCTGGGTGTCCTGGTCGACCGGCGACGAGCCGGCCGCCCGGATCGCGCTGGGGCTGGCCTTGGAGGTGGACCCCGAGTACGTCTTCGCCAGGCTGCTGCACCAGGCGTGCAACGAGAACCTGGACCCCGAGTCGTTGCGCCAGTGCCTTCGGAAGGAGCGCGAGGTGCGGGTGGCGGCGGAGGAGGGTGCGGTGGCCTCCGCCCGTCCCCCGGAGCCCGGGGCCGTCCGGACCAGGACCAGGACCCGGACCCGGCTTCGGACCCGGGCCGGGGCCGGTGACGGCGGCGACGGCGGCCGGAGGACCGGTGCGCCGCGCGCTGCCAGGGTCCGGCCGGCGGCGGGAGCTCGGAGGGCTGATGCCTCACGACCGGCCGCCGGTTCGGCACCGACGAAGGCGGCCCGCACGGTCGGCGGAGTGCCGAGCAGCGGCCTCCGCGCGGCGGGCCGGGGAGAGGAGGGAGATCGTACGGAGAGCCGCACGTGAACCCTGGATGTCGGGGCGCGCTGGACCGGGCGCTGAGCCGACCCCGTCGCCTGGCGGCCGGAGCTGTCGTACGTGGCCGACGCTTCGAACGGCCTGGCCGCGAACTGGTTCCGTTGCCTGCCGACCTGCCGACCTGCCGACCTGCCGACCTGCCGACCTGCCGACCGCCGCGGGTGGCCGGTTCGGCCGAGTCGGGTCGGGGCGCGGCCGGTCGGGGCGGGCTGGGTGTGACGGGGCTCGATGAGAGGTGATCAGGGGATGGCGACGGTGGTGGATGGTGACGTAGCTGTCGGAAGGAGGTGCATGGGCGGTGGCGGGGGGCTCGGCGTGACCGGATGGTCTGCCTGGCCGTTGACCCTGGTGGCGGAGTCGCCTGACCCGTGCCGCCGTACGTCCAGCGGCTGTCCGGAGCACACAGAAGGCCCTCTCACCCCTCCATGGACCTCCCTCATCCCGATCCGGCCTCCGATTCGGTTCCTGGTCCGGCACCCGGTCTGTGGCGCACCCTGCCTCGGCAGGCGTCACCGTGGCCCGGCCGGGGAGCGCCCGGGGCGTCGTCCACTCGGTATGGCGGGCCGCCACCGGTCCACGAGTCGCTCGCCAGCGTCGCCATGCCCGCCTTCGCCCTCTCCCCGCCTCATGGCCAGCTCACCGGGCACGGTGTCGACGGGGTGTACCACGCGGGTCGACGCGTCCTCGTCCGGGCACGGCTCCGGGTCGCGGGCCGGGAGCCGGTCACCGTCCAGGCAGGCATGGTGGGAGCGGGTTCGACCCGGTTCATGGCGCTGGTCCAGGCGCCGGCCGGAGGTGGGCCGGATCCCGCGATCGTGGTGGAGCGGAGCAGAGACGCCGACGGGTCCGAGCGGATCAGCCTGCGCAGCACACTCGACCGGGTGCTGCGCCTGCCGGTCGAACTCCTCCTCGGCGCCGACCTCGCCGAGTTGGGCACGATCGCGGCGGGGCGCCCCTGTCCCGAGCCGCCCGCCGCGGTCCATGGTGCGGGGCTTCGCTGGTCGGCTCCGGTCGGCTGGGCCTCCGTCACCGCCGAGCCGGCTCCGGACGACACCCTCGCCTCGGCCGGGGTGCTGCGCTGGCTGCTCGATCTCGGACCGGGGGAGGAGCGCACCATCGAGCTGCGGGTCCGCTCGTCCCTCCTGCCCCGTGGCGGCCCCGGCCACCTCCATCCCACCGTCGGTGGTGCGCTCGCGGCCGAGGGAGCGAGCGGTGGTCGCTGCTTCTCCGACGCCCGTGCCGAGGCGGACGATCCGCGGGTGGAGCGGCTGTTGGCGGCGGGCGTCGCCGACCTGTGAGCCTTGCTGCTGCGTGACCCTGCCCATCCCGGCCGCGCCTTGCTCGCCGCGGGTGTCCCCTGGCGCGCCCGCCCGGTGCCGGCGGAGGCGCTGCGGGCCGCGCGGATGGCTCTCCCACTGGGCACCGGGGCGGCGGCCGGGACGCTGCGGGCGCTGGCGCGGACCCAGCACACCGCGCCGGGGGAAGGGGCCGGGTTCATCCCCGGGCCGCTGCGCGACGGCGGGCCCGGGCTGCCTCCCGTATGCACCGGCACCGAAGCCACCCTGGCGTTCCCGGTGGTGCTGGCCGAGGCCCGCCGCTGGGGGCTGCCCGACGGTGAGCTCGCCGAACTGCTGCCCGCCGCCGAGCGCTGCCTGCGCTGGTTGCGGGCCGCAGCGGACGAGGACGGTTATGTGCCGGAGCCGGGCTCTGTCCGGGTACTCCGCGCCGAGACGCAGGCGCACGCGCACCGGGCCGCCATGCTCGGCGCCGACCTGCTGGAGGCGTGCGGCCGCCCGGGCGCGGAGGAGTGGCGGTCCTGGGCCGGCCGGCTGCCCACCCGGTTCCGCGCCGACTTCTGGATCGACGACCGGGGCGGCGGCCGGCCGGTGGCCGTACGCACCCCGGGCGGACCGCGCCCGCACCTCGGCGGTGCCGCCGCCCATCTGCTGGATACCGGCCTCGGCGACGGCGTGCGACCGGCGTGCGGACTGCTCGACCCGGTCCGCACCGGGCGGCTCGCCCGGCTGCTCGGCAGCCCCGCCCTGGACTCCGGCTGGGGACTGCGGGGGCTCGGCGAGGTTGAGCCGGGCTTCAACCCGTTCGGCCACCGCACCGGTGCGGTACGGGTGTACGAGACGGCCGTCGCCGTCGCGGGGCTCGCGGCGAGCGGTCACGAGCAGGAGGCGGCCGCCCTGCTCGACGGCCTGGTGCGGGCCGCGGAGGCCTTCGCGTACCGGCTGCCGGAGATGTACGGCGGGGGCCGGCACACGGCGGGCGGCGCCCCGGTGCCGCATCCGGCCGCCTGCCGCCCCTCCGCCCTCTCCGCGGCCTCGGCCGTGCACCTGCTCACCACGGCTGCGGGCATCCGCCCGGACGTACCGGCGGGGCTCCTCGCGGTACGGCCGCTGCGCTCCGCGCCCCTGGGCGCGTTCCGGCTCTCCGGGCTCGCCGTCGCGGGGGAGCCCCTCGCCGTCCGGGTCGGCGGGATCGGGCTGGGGCTGGTCGAGGCCGCCGCCCCGGGCCTCCGGCTCGGCGGCTGACCGGCCATCGCCGTCGCTCGGTGCCCCGGGCGGGGACGGCCGGGCGGGCAGGACCTGCCGGACGGTGGTCGGCGCGCGGGCGGCGGCCTCCTGGATGCGAGCGCCGCTGGTGATGGCAGCTGCTCCGAGAAGCGGTCACCATCTGACCTCATCCGCTGCGATGGTGGTCACTGGACCGAACCGCACCTGATCGAACCGAGTCTTCCTGGAGATGGTGAGCGGATGACTGTTCTGAGCGACAGGGCCCTGGGCCGCGCGACACTCGCCCGGCAACTGCTGCTCGACCCGGCCGACATGCCTGTCGAGGACGCTGTTTCCCACCTCGGCGGTCTGCAGGCGCAGGAGCCTCAGGAGCCATTCGTCGGACTCTGGTCGAGGCTGCGCGCCTTCGACCCCTCGCACCTGTCCGATGCACTGGCCGGACGGCGTGTGGTGCGGACCCATCTCATGCGCCGCACCGTCCACCTCGTCACCGCCGAGGACGCCCTGGGCTGGCGGTCCCGCCATGACGCCATGCTGCGCCAGCGGGTCCTGGGGACGTACCGCCGCGAACTCGCCGGGGTCGATCTGGACGAACTCGCCGCGGCGGGGCGGGCGGTGATGGCCGACGCCGAGCCCCGCACCATGGGCGAGCTGGTGCGGGCCGTGGAAGGGCGGTGGCCGGCGGGGCGGCGGGCGCTGGGCGAGATGCTGGTCGCCGCCCTGCTCCCCGTCGCGCAGATCCCGCCCCGTGGGCTGTGGCGCACCAAGGCCGGAGTGCGCAATGTCCTGCTCTCCGCCTGGCTCGGCCGCGAGATCGCCCCGCCCGCCCCGGACGGCTCCGACCCGGTCGGCCAGACCCTGGTGAGGCGCTACCTCGCCGCGTACGGCCCCGCCACCTCGGCCGACCTCCGGGCCTGGTGCGGCCTGGCCGGGCTGCCCGCCGCGGTGGCCGCCGTGCGCCCGGAGCTGGTCGGCTTCCGCGACGAGCACGGGAGGGAACTGCTGGATCTGCCCGACGCCCCGCGGCCCGGCCCCGACGCGCCTGCCCCGTTGCGGTTCCTGCCGGCCTTCGACAGCGCGATCCTCGGCTACCGGTATCGCGGCAGGATCATCGACGACGCCCACCGCGGTCTGTCGGTCGCCGGTGAGCGCGTCGTCCTGGTCGACGGGCGGGTCGCCGCGACCTGGGACGTCGGCCGGGACGCCACCGTCACCGTCACCCCGCTGCGCCGCCTCACCCGGGCCGAGCGCTCCGAGAGCGCCGAACAGGGGCAGGCGCTGGCCTCGTTCCTCTCGGACGGGGAGAGTGATCGCGTCGAGATCACCGCACCGGACTGACCGTGCGGGGAGGGAGGAAGGAGGGACGTGGCCGGCGGAACTGTCCGGCGAGGAGGTCACCGGGCAGGCCCTGGCCGATCTTCTGGCCGACCCGGCCGGCTGGGCGTACCAGGAGGAGCCGACCCGCTGGATCTGCGTGGCCTCCGGCGACGGTGGCATCCAGGAGCTGGAGGAAGGCATGTGCCACCAGGAGCGGTGACCCTGGCGGGCCCTCGGCAGGCCGTGGCGGTGGCGGTGCGGCGAGGGCGACTGCTCATGCTGTGGGCTTGGTGGGTCGGGGCCAGGCGGACTCGCGTAGCAGGCGCAGGCCGTTGAGGCCGACGATGACGGTGGAGCCCTCATGGCCGGCGACCCCCAGGGGCAGGGGCAGGGCGCCGATCAGGTCCCAGGCCACCAGGACGGCGATGAACGCGCCGGCGAGGGCCAGGTTCCGGATGACGAAGCGGCGTGCGGTGCGGGAGAGCTGCACGATCGAGGGGATGGCGGCGAGTTCGTCGCGCACGACCACGGCGTCGGCGGTCTCCAGGGCGAGGTCGGAGCCGGCCTTGCCCATCGCGATCCCGGAGTGGGCGGCGGCCAGGGCGGGGGCGTCGTTGACGCCGTCGCCGACCACCAGCACCCGGCGTCCCTGGGCTTCCCACTCCTGGACGGCCGCCACCTTGTCCTGGGGCAGCAGTCCGGCGCGGACGTCGGTGATGCCGACCTCGGCGGCCAGGTGCCGGGCGGCGCGTTCGTTGTCGCCGGTCAGCAGGATGGGCGTGCGACCGGTCAGCCGGGTGAGGGCGGCGACGGTGGCCGCCGCGTCCGGTCGCAGCCGGTCGGCGATCCCGAGCACGCCCACCGGTTCCTGGTCGCGCAGGACGGCGACGGCGGTCCGTCCGGCCTCTTCCAGCTCGGCCACCACGGCTCGCCCGGGCTGGTGGCCGGCGGCGTCCAGGAGCCGGGCGGGGGCGCCGACCGTGACGGTGCGGCCGTCGACGGTGGCGGTGACGCCCCGGCCCGGTGCGGAGGTGAAGTCCTCGACGCCGGTCAGCGGCAGGCCGCGTTCGCGGGCGGCGGCGACCACGGCACGCGCGAGCGGGTGTTCGCTGGGGTGCTCGGCGGATGCCGCCAGCATCAGCAGGCTGTCCTGGTCCAGGCCGCTGCCGGGCAGCGGGCGCAGGTCGGTGACGCGGGGGGTGCCCTCGGTAAGGGTGCCGGTCTTGTCCAGGGCGACGGTGTCGATCCGGCCGAGGCGCTCCATGACGACGGCGGACTTGGCGAGGACGCCGTGGCGGCCGGCGTTGGCGATGGCGGACAGCAGCGGCGGCATGGTGGACAGGACGACCGCGCACGGCGAGGCCACGATCATGAACGTCATGGCTCGTAGCAGGGCGGCGGAGAGGGCGTCGCCGAAGGCGAGCGGGATCGCGAAGACAGCGAGGGTCGCGGCCACCATGCCGATCGAGTAGCGCTGTTCGATCTTCTCGATGAACAGCTGGGTGGGGGCCTTGGTCTCGGAGGCTTCCTCGACCATCCTCACGATCCGGGCGATCACCGAGTCCGACGGGTCGCGCTCGACCTGGACCCGCAGGGCGCCGGTGCCGTTGACGGTGCCGGCGAACACCCCGTCACCGACCTGCTTGGCCACCGGCAGCGGCTCGCCGGTGATGGTGGCCTGGTCGACGTCACTGGCCCCGTCGATGACCCGGCCGTCCGCGCCGACCCGTTCGCCGGGCCGCACCAGGATCGTGTTCCCGACCGCCAGGCGCTCCGTCTCGACCGTCTCCTCGGTGCCGTCGGGCAGCAGCCGGGTGGCGGTGGCCGGGGCGAGGTCGAGCAGACCACGCACGGAGTCGGCGGTCCGCGCGGTGGCGACGGCCTCCAGGGCACCGGAGGTGGCGAAGATGACGATCAGCAGCGCGCCGTCGAGGACCTGTCCGATCGCGGCGGCTCCCAGGGCCGCGACGACCATCAGCAGGTCCACGTCCAAGGTCTTGTCCCTGAGGGCCTTCAGCCCCTCCCATCCGGGCTCCCAGCCGCCGGTGGCACAGGTGGCGGCGAACAGCGTTCCCCACAGCCATGCCGGGCCGCCCAGCAGGTGTACGGGCAGGCCGGTCAGGAACAGCACCAGGGCCGCGACCGCCCAGCGGGCCTCCGGCAGCGCCAGCAGCCGCGTCCGGCGGCGGATGGCCGAGGAGCGGTGCGCGGCGACGGGCGGCGCGGGCCGCTGATCGAGGACGGAGGGCATGACAGAACCGACCCTTCACGGGCGAAACGGAACGACCCCGCACGGTCGAACCGGGGTAATGTCATCACCATACACGAACACATGAACAGGTCTTCATGTGTTCTCGGTATGATGAGGTCCATGGGTCACGGAACCGGCACCGCCAGCAGCGCCACCACCCGCGAGCGCCTTGACGCGGTGGGCACCGCCGATGTCGCCGCCACCCTCCAGGCTCTGTCCACCCCGTCCCGGCTCTACATCCTGGCCCGCCTGCAGGAGGGGCCCTGCTCGGTGAGCGAGCTGGCCGACGCGGTCGGTATGGAAGCCTCCGCCTGCTCCCACCAGCTGCGCCTGCTGCGCAACCTCGGTCTGGTCACCGGCGAACGCCACGGGCGGTCCATCGTCTACGCCCTGTACGACAACCATGTCGCCGAGCTCCTCGACCAGGCCCTCTACCACGTCGAACACTTGCGCCTCGGCGCCCATGACGCCCCCGTCGCCGCCGAGCACGGGGCCTCGAAGCAGCTGCGGTCGACGTGACCGCCGGTGATCCGGTGCGCGCGATCACGCGCACCGGATCGCGTGGATCATCACGCGGAAGTGCTCGCGGAACCGCGGAACCTGACGGAAGACCGCCCTCGGGCCGGTCTGTAGGGCGTGCTTATCGTCAGGAAGACGACTATGATGCGCGGCATGTCGCCCTACGACCCCTCGGCCTTTCCGCCCTTCGCCGTCACCGTCGACCTCGTGGTGCTCACCGTGCGCCGCCACGCGCTGTGCGCGCTCGTCGTGCGGCGCGGGGAGCAGCCGTTCCAAGGGCGTTGGGCGCTGCCGGGCGGCTTCGTACGGGAGGACGAGGACCTCGGCGCCGCGGCCCGCCGGGAACTCGCCGAGGAGACCGGGTTGTGCGCCCATGACGCGGGTACGCCTCCGGCGGAGACGAGCGGCGCCCACCTCGAACAGCTCGCCACCTACGGCGCCCCGGGCCGCGACCCCCGGATGCGGGTGGTCAGCGTCGCCCATCTCGCCCTGGCGCCCGATCTTCCCGCGCCCCGGCCGGGTGGCGATGCCAACAGCGCGCGCTGGGCGCCGGTGGAGGAACTCCTCGAACCGGAGGGAGCCCCGCCGCACTCGGACGAGCAGCAGACCCCGCTCGCCTTCGACCACGGCCGGATCCTCGCCGATGGTGTGGAGCGCGCCCGGTCGAAGATCGAGTACTCCTCGCTGGCCACCGCCTTCTGCCCGCCCGAGTTCACCGTGGGTGAGCTGCGCCGGGTGTACGAGGGCGTCTGGGGCGTGGCGCTGGATCCGCGCAACTTCCACCGCAAGGTGACCGGCACCCCGGGCTTCCTGGTGCCGTCCGGCGGGACCACGACCCGCCAAGGCGGCCGCCCCGCCCAGCTGTTCCGGGCCGGCGGCGCCACCCTGCTCAATCCGCCGATGCTGCGTCCCGAGGTCTGACACCGGTCCGGGTCCGGTAGTGAGCCTGATTTCGCGAGTCGGGTGTCGTGAGTCGAATATCGAGGGGTGAATCGCCCGATTCTGTGCGTTTAGTAGGAAATGTAGCGCTATCTTGTCGCGGTACGACCCGCCCCGCCGCGGAGCGCCTGCCGCCGAGCGGCCCCCGACCTCGCGGGAGTAGCGATGCTCCAGGCCATCGGACTGACCAGTACCAGCCGCCGCCCAGGCCGCCCGCCCGCGGTCGACGACCTGACCTTCGAGGCCCGCCCCGGCAGTGTCACCGCGCTGCTCGGCGCCCGCGGTTCCGGCAAGACCACCGCCCTGCGGATGATGCTGGAGCTCGAACCGGGGCGGGGGATCACCTGCTTCCGCGGCAGGCCGCTGCACCGCATCGCCCATCCGCCACGCGAGGTCGGCGTCCTCCTCGGCGATGTACCCGGGCATCCGTCCCGCACCGCGCGCGGGCAGTTGAGGATGCTCGCGGCCGCCGCCGGGGTCCCCGCCTCGCGCGCCGACGAGCTGCTGGACGTCGTCGGGCTGGCCGCCCTGCGAAGCCATCGGCTCGGCGCGCTCTCGCTCGGGATGGACCGCCGACTCGGCATCGCCTCCGCGCTGTTGGGCGATCCGCACACGCTGCTGCTCGACCAGCCGTCGGCCGGGCTGGCCCCGCGCGAGGCCCAGTGGCTGCACGGGCTGCTGCGCGCCCACGCCGACCACGGCGGCACCGTGCTCTACACCACCGACGACCCGAGGGAGGCGGCCCGCCGGGCCGACCGTGTGCTGGCCCTGGACGGGGGCCGGCTGGTGGCGGACCAGGACGGCGCCGCCTTCGCCCGTACCCGGCTCCGGCCCCGGGTCGCCGTCCACACCCCGCACGCGGCGCGGCTCGCCGCACTTGTCGCCCGCGAGGCCCGGGCTTCGGGGCGGTCCGTCGAGGTGGTGGCCGAGAGCGGGGGCCGGCTCTCCGTCTACGGCAGCGACTGCGCGCGGATCGGCGAGACCGCGTTCCGGCACGGCGTACTGCTCCACCGGCTCGCCGACGAGACGGGCGAAGAGTCCGCACCCGTCCGAACCCCCGGCCCGCCTCGGTCTCCCGGTACGGCCCCCGGCCCTCGTCGGTCGCCGCTCTCGGCCCCGGCTCCGGCTCCTGGCGAGACCTCGCGGCTGCCTCGGTCGCCGCTCTCGGCCCCGGCTCCAGGCGGAGCCTCCGGGCCGCCTCGGTCACTGGGCCCGGCCCCCGAGGGAGTGTCCGGCGGCTCGACGCCTCCGGTTCCGGCCCCTGATGGGGCGTCCGGCAGCTCGACGCCCCCGGTTCCGGTCCTGAATCCGACTGCCGCTCAAGACGGAGCCTCCAGGTTCCTTCGGACTCCGGCTGCGGCTCAGGGCGGAGCCTCCGAACTCGGTCGGACTCCGGCTGCGTGTCCCGGCGAGGCGCCCGACGGGGGGATCGCCCCCTCCTCGTCCCCGGTCGCCGGACCCGCCCCTGAGGCGACGGCGGCTCCCGCGAAGATGCCCTGCCCGGCAGTCCGGCCCGCTCTGGGGCCGACGCCGGCTCCGTCGGTGTTGCCCACTCCCACCAGGGCGCCCGCCGCCGCTGCCGGATCCGCGCCCGCCTCGGCCTTCGAGTCCGCGCCCGCCCCCGTCGCCGGATCCGCGGCCGCTCCGGCCCCCGGGTCCGCGGCCTCCGCGACCGCCCCGGCCTCCGACTCCGCGCCCGCCACCGCTGCCGGGTCCCCGGCCGCCCAGGCCGCCAAGTCCGCGCTCGCCCCGGCCCCCGGGGTCCCGCCTACCTCGGTCGCCCGGCCCGCGGTGGCCGCTCTGGTGAGGCAGGCCGCCGTACCGCCGCTGGTGCGGCGGCCGCCGCGGGGGCCTTCGCGGCCGGTGCGTTACGAGGTGCGGCGGCTGCTGGGGGTGCCCAGTACCCCGCTCACCGCGGCCGCCGGGCTCGCCGCCTCGGTCCTGATCGCGGTCCTGCTGGCGCGGTCCGGGGGTGTTCCACTCCCGACCGCCCTGGCCGCCTGGCCACGGCTGCTGCCGTTGCCGCCCGCCGCGCTCGCCGCCGGGCTGCTGGGCGCGCTTTCCTTCGGTGACGAGTACCGCCACCCCGCCTTGAGTTCCGGGCGGGGTACCGTCCCGCGCCGGCTCGGGCTGCTGCTCGCCAAGCTCCTCGTCACCGCGGCCACCGCGGCACTGCTCGCCCTGGTCTCGGCGCTGGCCGCCTTCGCCGCGCTGCGGCTGCTGTACGGCGGCGAGGCCATCCCGGTGCCCCGGCACTGGGCGGCACTGGTCGCGATCTGGACGGCGCTCTGCGTCGGTTGCGGCTGGGCCGGGCTGCTCGGGGCGGGCGTCTTCCGGGTCACCGCGGCAGGGGTCGCCGCGGTACTGGCCGTGCCGGTGGTGGTGGCTCCGCTCGTCCAGCGGGCGTCGGCGGGGCCCTCCGTCCGCCCGATCGCCGGTCTGCCGCACCGGCTTCGCGAACTCCTGTGGCCACGCTGGCCGTTCGACACCGATGGCGTGCTGGGCGCCGCGACGCGGATGGCGGCCCAACCGATGGGTGCGGCACTGGTGTTGTCGCTTTCGGTCTTGATCTGCGCGTATCTGATCACTGGATGTCGGCGCCGCGCCCGTTGGTGATCGCATACGGAAGGGATGTGCCCAACGGGTCGTAAAACCCGGGAGATTGCCTGAGTTCTGCTCTTCTGGCGTCAATGGATGAGCGGGCGCCGATCACCCTTTCGTGTGCTTTTCACTAAAGACCTCAAGGGGCGTGGAACCGGCGCCGACAAAGGATGCGTGAACACCCTTGCGCACACGATGATGACCGCCGCCGCCCGCCCCGTGGACAGCCTCACGGCACCCGGCGCCCTGGACCGTTACCCCTACCCCGAGGGCCCCGTCGCCGATCGCCTGGCGCCGCCCGCCTGGGAGGGGCCCGACACCGAGCTGGGCCGGGTGGGCCGCCGGGCGACCGGCAGCCGAGGCCGCGGCCTGCACGGCCAACTGGTCCAGCAACTTGGCCAGATGATCGTCTCCGGCGACCTCGGCGCGGACCGCCCCCTGGTACCCGAGGAGATCGGCCAGCGTTTCGAGGTGTCCCGCACCGTGGTGCGCGAGTCGCTGCGCGTGCTGGAGGCGAAGGGGCTGGTGAGCGCCCGCCCCAACGTCGGCACCCGGGTACGCCCGGTCGCTGACTGGAACCTGCTCGACCCGGACATCATCGAGTGGCGCGCCTTCGGCCCGCAGCGCGAGGACCAGCGCCGTGAACTCGGCGAGCTGCGTTGGACGATCGAGCCGCTGGCCGCCCGCCTCGCCGCCGGGCACGGCCGGGAGGACGTGCAGCAGCGCCTCCACGACATGGTCGAGATCCTGGGCCACGCGCTCGCCCAGGGCGACGCGATCACCTTCTCCCGGGCCGACACCGAGTTCCACGCCCTGCTGATCCAGCTCGCCGGCAACCGCATGCTGGAGCACCTGTCGGGCATCGTCTCCGCCGCTCTCCAGGTGTCCGGCGCCCCGGCCACCGGCTGCGACCGCCCCAGCGACAGCTGCGTCGCGCACCACGCGCGGATCGTGGACGCCCTGGCAGCCGGGGACGGCACCGCCGCCGAGTCGGCCATGCGCCAGCTGCTCACCGTCCACCCCGAGGTCGAGCGGGTCGTCCCCGCCCCGCGCGAGCACTGATCCGACCGACCGGCCCGGCGCCCCGGCCGCGTAACGGCTGCGCCCGGCCGGGTGCGGGGACGCGCCGTCCGGCCCCCGCGCGGGGCCCGATCCCCGAGAGCGGGGTCCGACCCCCCCCCGTACGGGGCCCCGATCCCCGTACCGGGTCCTCCGTCCCCGGCTCCTCCGTTCCCGTACCTGGGCCCGGTCCGTGTACCGGGAGATGCCTGCCGGAGTACGCGGGGACATCCGGAGGTGCGCATGGGCGGCCGAAGCCGCCGAGGCGCCGCTTCCGGGCCGGAGGGCACTCCCGAAGGCCCCGCCCGGCGGCGGGACGCCTCCGCCGCCGGCGATCCGCCGAGGGGCGAGCGCGGTCACCAGACCCACAGAGCTTACGAAGCCCACCAGTCCACCAGGCCCACGAAGCCCACAGAGCCCACCAGGCCCATAAGGCCCACAAAGCCCGGGGGCGTGTACGGCGATCCGGTGGGGGTAGGCGGGGGACGTCGCCTGAAGGGTTCACCCGAGTGGACCCCCGGGTGGGTCTGGAGTACGGATGCCGCGGTCGAACCGCACCGCGGAGTCCGGGACGGGCCCCGCGCGGCGGATCATCCGGCCGCGGCCGCGGAGAGCCGCCGTGGAGTCCGGGGCACGGAGTGCCACTCCGCCGGCCGGTCGGGTCGGGCGCCTCGGCGCCGTCCGGCAGCGGTTCCGGCGGGTCTCCGGGCGGGTTTCCGAGGAGGGACTCGGCGGATCGGTCGTCCGAAGGGAGTCGAACCGGGGGCGAACTCCCGTTCTGTGCCCTTTCGCCGGGTATGTGGTGTGACTCGGGCCACGCGGATTGGGCGTAACGCTCCCGTAAGCCCTGCGATGACCTAAGAGGTGATGGCCGAGGAAGGAATACAGCCGCCGTGGACGGCGCTGTGCAGCTCCGAGGTTCCAGCCCGCGTCGTCGGCACACTCCCCGCCGACGGCCGTCGGCACCGACCCGATCACGGGCGGCGCCGGAAGCCGTTTCCCATCATTCCGAGAGGTTGTTCGTGTCGGCCAGCACATCCCGTACGCTCCCGCCGGAGATCGCCGAGTCCGAGTCTGTGATGGCGCTCATCGAGCGGGGAAAGGCTGATGGACAGATCGCGGGCGATGACGTGCGTCGGGCCTTCGAGGCCGACCAGATTCCGCCGACCCAGTGGAAGAATGTCCTGCGCAGCCTCAATCAGATCCTCGAGGAAGAGGGTGTGACGCTGATGGTCAGTGCAGCGGAGCCGAAGCGCACCCGCAAGAGCGTCGCGGCGAAGAGTCCGGCGAAGCGCACCGCCACCAAGGCCGTCACCGCGAAGACGACCGTGGCGAAGTCCGTCCCCGCGGCCGCCCCCGCGACGCCGGGCGCCGACGTTTCGGCCGACGAGGCCGGCGGCCCCGCCAAGAAGGCGGCCGCCAAGAAGACCGCCGTCAAGAAGGCGGCGACGGCGAAGAAGACCGTCGCCAAGAAGACCGCGGCCAAGAAGACCGCCGGCAAGAAGGACGCCGACGAGGTCCTGGAGTCCGAGGAGCTTATCGAGGACGTCGCGCCCGGCAAGGGCGAGGACGAGGAGGCCGAGGGCGAGAACAAGGGCTTCGTCCTCTCCGACGAGGACGAGGACGACGCACCCGCCCAGCAGGTCGCCGTCGCCGGTGCCACCGCCGACCCGGTCAAGGACTACCTCAAGCAGATCGGCAAGGTCCCGCTGCTCAACGCCGAGCAGGAGGTCGAGCTCGCCAAGCGGATCGAGGCCGGCCTGTTCGCCGAGGACAAGCTCGCCAACTCCGACAAGCTCGCCCCGAAGCTCAAGCGCGAGCTGGAGATCATCGCCGAGGACGGCCGCCGCGCCAAGAACCACCTGCTGGAGGCCAACCTCCGTCTGGTGGTCTCGCTGGCCAAGCGGTACACCGGCCGCGGCATGCTCTTCCTGGACCTCATCCAGGAGGGCAACCTCGGTCTGATCCGCGCGGTCGAGAAGTTCGACTACACCAAGGGCTACAAGTTCTCCACGTACGCCACCTGGTGGATCCGGCAGGCGATCACCCGCGCCATGGCCGACCAGGCCCGCACCATCCGTATCCCGGTGCACATGGTCGAGGTCATCAACAAGCTCGCGCGCGTCCAGCGCCAGATGCTCCAGGACCTGGGCCGCGAGCCCACCCCGGAGGAGCTGGCCAAGGAGCTCGACATGACCCCCGAGAAGGTCATCGAGGTCCAGAAGTACGGCCGTGAGCCGATCTCGCTGCACACCCCCCTCGGCGAGGACGGCGACAGCGAGTTCGGTGACCTGATCGAGGACTCCGAGGCGGTCGTGCCGGCCGACGCGGTCAGCTTCACCCTGCTGCAGGAGCAGCTGCACTCGGTCCTGGACACGCTCTCCGAGCGCGAGGCCGGTGTGGTGTCCATGCGCTTCGGTCTGACCGACGGCCAGCCCAAGACGCTGGACGAGATCGGCAAGGTCTACGGGGTCACCCGTGAGCGCATCCGCCAGATCGAGTCCAAGACCATGTCCAAGCTGCGCCACCCGTCCCGCTCCCAGGTGCTGCGCGACTACCTGGACTGATCCCGCCGCGCGCGGAGGCGGTCCGCCGCCTGTACCGCGAGCACGCTGGTGACCTGCGAGGAAGCCGCCGTCCGAGGGTTCTGCCCCGGGCGGCGGCTTCGTCGTGCGGACACCTCCCCGCCACGCCCTCACCGAGGCCCGGTTCCGCCGAGGAGCCGGGCCTCGGCCGTGCTCCGGGGGTGCGGCAGACGGCGTAGTACGTGACCCTTGGTGAAGCCGGTCCACCGGAGAGTAAGGAGACCGTATGCGTCGCCCCATCAGCCGGACCATCAGCCGGACCACCAACCGGAGGAAGCGGACGGCCCGGAGGTGCGCGGCCCCGCTGGCCGCCCTCGTGGCCGCGGCCACCCTGCCGCTCGGTACGGCCGCTCCGGCGGCCGCCGACAGCGTCGTCGTCGGCGGACAGCCGGTCCGGGCCGAGGACAGCCCCTGGGTCGTCGCCCTCTCCAGCCGTGACCGGTTCGGCGGTACCCGGGCCGGCCAGTTCTGCGGGGGAGTGGTGGTGGCTCCCACCCAGGTCGTCACCGCCGCCCACTGCCTGGGCCCCTCGGTGCTCGGCACCGACTCCAAGGAGCTGACCGACCTCAGCGTGATCGCGGGCCGCACCGAGCTGCGCGACTCCGGCGGGGTGGAGATCGCGGTCACCGGCACCTGGATCAGCCCCTCGTACGACCCGGCCACCCAGGCGGGCGACTTCGCCATGGTCACGCTGGAGACGGCGCTGCCGCGCGGCTACGTCATCGAGACGGCGAAGGCGGGCGACCCCGCGTACCGGGCGGGCACCCGCGCCGCCGTCTACGGCTGGGGGGACACCACCGGCTCCGGTTCCTACGCCTACGCGCTGCGCGCCGCCCAGGTGCGGGTCCTCGACGACGCGGTGTGCGCCCGGGCCTACCCGGCGGAGTCGGGCGGCGGCTATCTGCCCGCGACGATGCTCTGCGCGGGCGACCCGGCCGGGGGGCGGGACGCCTGCCAGGGCGACAGCGGCGGCCCGCTGGTGGCCCGGGGCCGGCTGATCGGCCTGGTCTCCTGGGGGAGCGGCTGCGGCGAGGCGGACGCCCCCGGCGTCTACACCCGGCTGTCGGCGGTGCTCCCGGAGGAGCCGTGACGGTCCGCGGGGCAGTGAATCAGGAGCCGGTGGGCGAGGGCGGGGCCTCGGCGGGCCGGCGCCGGCCTGGGGCGGGCTGACGGGCGTACGGGGCGCAAGGCGGCCCGGGCGGTGCGGGGTTGGCTACGGGGGCCTGGCGTGGCCGTATGGAGCCTGTCCAGGGGGTCGTACGGGGGTTCCTGGCGGCTCCCACGGCCCTGAACGGGCTGACGGTGCCGGGCGGGAGGGCGGCCGGGGCACCGGGCCCGTACGAGCGGCGACGCTCGGGCTCGCGCGGCCGGCGTGGTCGGGGCAAGGGGTACGAGAACGGGCGACCGCCTCCGGGAGGGAGGTGGTCGCCCGTCGGCCGGTCCGGGACCGGCCCCTGGCTCGTCGGGGATGCGAGTGTCAGCGCTCCTCTTCCGGTGCGCCCGGCACGGCGGTCAACCGGTCCGTCTCATCCTGTATTTCCGAAGCGATCTTCTTGAGTTCCGGCTCGAACTTGCGCCCGTGGTGGGCACAGAAGAGCAGCTCACCACCGCTGGTCAGCACGACGCGCAGATAAGCCTGGGCGCCGCAGCGGTCGCAGCGGTCGGCGGCCGTCAGCGGGCTCGCGGGGGTCAGAACAGTAGTCACGTCGCCTCTTCTCTAGCTCGACGAGCTGTCGTACCAGGGTCAACATCCAACCAGGCCGAAAACGTTCCCGCTCGTGGCTTTTCCTCGAAAGTTTCCCTCCGAGGGGGTTGTCTGCCGACGGTTGGCGGCGAATGAGCCGTATTGCTGTGCTCTACGGGTTTCGCGTTGCTTACGTCTTACGCCCTCCCGGCGGTTGCCGGTTGTGCAAGAGGACGTGCCCGGAGCCTAAATGGTTCATGCCTCGAAGGGAACGTGATGTCCACGTCACCCCTTCGGGCGATCGAACAGACATGCGAGCGTGGACTAGCATGAACATCGCGGTGGGTGGCGTGACAACCGCTCTACCAGGCCTCTGTACGCTCTGATCCGGCGACAGCCGTCCGGCCTTACCCACCAAGGCCCTATCCCAAATTCAGCGAGGAGCGAACCGCGTGACCGCCGATACGTCCGTGCCGTCCAGTGCGCTGCTGACCGCAGACCGTGACGGTTCCAACTACACCGCGCGGCACCTGCTCGTCCTGGAGGGGCTTGAGGCGGTCCGCAAGCGACCCGGAATGTACATCGGGTCCACCGACAGCCGCGGCCTGATGCACTGCCTCTGGGAGATCATCGACAACTCGGTCGACGAGGCCCTCGGCGGCTACTGCGACCGCATCGAGGTCCTGCTCCACGACGACGGCTCGGTCGAGGTCCGGGACAACGGCCGGGGCATCCCGGTCGACGTCGAGCCGAAGACCGGGCTCTCCGGCGTCGAGGTCGTGATGACCAAGCTGCACGCCGGCGGAAAGTTCGGCGGCGGCTCGTACGCGGCCTCCGGCGGCCTGCACGGCGTCGGCGCCTCCGTGGTGAACGCGCTCTCCGCCCGGCTCGACGTCGAGGTGGACCGCAACAGCGCCACCCACGCCATCAGCTTCCGCCGCGGTGTCCCCGGCATCTTCACCGAGTCCGGGCCGGACGCGCCCTTCGACCCGGCGAACGGGCTGGTCAAGGGCAAGCGGGTGCGCAAGGACCGCACCGGCACCCGGGTGCGCTACTGGGCCGACCGGCAGATCTTCCTCAAGGACGCCAAGCTCTCCCTGGACCACCTGCACCAGCGCGCCCGGCAGACCGCCTTCCTGGTGCCGGGCCTCACCATCGTGGTACGGGATGAGCGGGGCACCGAGGGCGCGGAAGGTGCCGAGGCCGGCGAGGAGACCTTCCGCTTCGACGGCGGCATCAGCGAGTTCTGCGAGTACCTGGCCCAGGACAAGCCGGTCTGCGACGTGCTGCGCCTCAGCGGCCAGGGCACCTTCAAGGAGACCGTCCCGGTCCTCGACGACCGCGGCCATATGACCCCCACCGAGGTCACCCGGGAGCTCGGGGTGGACGTGGCGCTGCGCTGGGGCACCGGCTACGACTCCACGGTGAGGTCCTTCGTCAACATCATCGCCACCCCCAAGGGCGGCACCCATGTCAGCGGCTTCGAGCGCGCCGTGACCCGCACGGTCAACGACGTGCTGCGCTCCGCCAAGCTGCTGCGCGTCGCCGAGGACGACATCGTCAAGGACGACGCCCTGGAGGGGCTGACCGCCGTGGTCACCGTCCGCCTCGCCGAGCCGCAGTTCGAGGGCCAGACCAAGGAGGTGCTCGGCACCTCCGCGGCCAACCGGATCGTGGCCAACGTGGTGGCCAAGGAGCTGAAGGAGTTCCTGACCTCCACCAAGCGGGACGCCAAGGCGCAGGCCCGGGCCGTGCTCGACAAGGCCGTCGCCGCGGCCCGTACCCGGATCGCCGCCCGCCAGCACAAGGAGGCGCAGCGCCGCAAGACCGCGCTGGAGTCCTCCTCGCTCCCCGCCAAGCTCGCCGACTGCCGCAGCGACGACGTGGAGCGCAGCGAGCTGTTCATCGTCGAGGGCGACTCGGCCCTGGGCACCGCCAAGCTGGCCCGCAACAGCGAGTTCCAGGCGCTGCTGCCGATCCGCGGCAAGATCCTCAACGTCCAGAAGTCCTCCGTCTCGGACATGCTGAAGAACGCCGAGTGCGGGGCGATCATCCAGGTCATAGGAGCGGGCTCGGGCCGCACCTTCGACATCGACGCGGCCCGCTACGGCAAAATCGTGCTGCTGGTCGACGCCGATGTGGACGGCGCGCACATCCGCTGCCTGCTGCTGACCCTGTTCCAGCGCTATATGCGCCCGATGGTCGAGGCGGGCCGGATGTTCGCCGCGGTGCCGCCGCTGCACCGGATCGAGCTGATCCAGCCCAAGAGGGGCCAGGACAAGTACGTCTACACCTACTCGGACAACGAACTGCGGCAGACCCTGCTGGAGTTCGAGCGCAAGGGCGTCCGCTACAAGGACTCCATCCAGCGCTACAAGGGCCTCGGCGAGATGGACGCCGACCAGCTCGCGGAGACCACCATGGACCCGCGCCACCGCACCCTGCGCCGGATCAACATCGGTGATCTGGACGGCGCGGAGCAGGTGTTCGACCTGCTGATGGGCAACGAGGTGGCTCCGCGCAAGGAGTTCATCACCAGCTCGGCGGCGACCATGGACCGCTCCCGGATCGACGCCTGATCCGTACGGGAATGCTCCGTTGTGCCCGTCAAGCTGCTTGATCCGGCCCGGAACCGCCGACGCGGTTCCGGGCCGGATCGGTTCCCGGGCTCCGGTCACCTGATGGGGTGAAGACTCCCTGGATCGGGGGTCGGGAGCGTCCCGGTCTGTCCATCCTTGTGCACGCGGCCGAAACGGTTCGCTGACAAGGAGAGTTGACCGGTGATCGATGACCCGTGGTACGACGCGCTGGCCTCCGAATGGGGGGAGGGGGCCGGGGCCGGCGGACCGGCCGTCCCGGGCGTCCCGGGTGCCCGGAGGGAACCGGCCCCGCCGCACCCCCGCAGCGCCGCCGACATCTACCTGGAGGTGCACCGCAGCGCCGCCTTCCAGGAGGTGCGCAGCCGCTACCGGCGGTTCGTCGTGCCCGCCACCGCCGGGTTCCTCCTCTGGTACCTGAGCTATGTGGTCGCGGCCACCGCCGCGCCCGGGCTGATGTCCCGGCCGGTTTTCGGCGCGGTGAACGTGGCGATGCTGGCCGGGCTCGGCCAGTTCCTCACCACCTTCCTGCTGACCTGGGCGTATGTCCGGCACGCCGGCCGCCATCGGGACCAGGCCGCGCTTGACCTGCGGTGGACGGTCTTCGACCAGGGCCGGGCCGCCGCGCAACGACCGCCGGCCGAGGAGGAGCAGCCGTACGCACGGGAGGAGCGCCTGCCGGAGGCGTACGCGCCGGAGGCGTCGGTACCGGAGACGTACGGGCCGCGGACGTACGCGCCGGAGTCGTACGTACCGGAGACGTACGTACGGGAGGGATACGCGGCCCCGGAGTCGTCCGTACCGGAGGGATACGGGGGCCCGGAGTCGTACGTCCCTCAGGGGTACGCCCCGGAGACCTCCGCGACCCAGCCGCACCCCTCCGAGCAGCACAGGACCGAGCAGTACGGGACCGAGCGGTACGGGACGGAGCGGTACGGGACCGAGGCGGCCGCTTCGGCGCAGGCGGCGGCGCCCGGGTGGCCGGTCGGGGGCGCCGCGGCTCCTGAGGCGGTCGCGCCGGGGTCGGTCGTGCCGGGGCCGGTCGCGGCGGTGCGGCAGGCGGCCAGGGGTGCGGCCGGGCTGCCGCTCCAGCCGCTGCCCGGCCGTCCGGCGACCGCGACCGGCGGGGAGGCGGCGCGATGACCGGCGACCACCAGACCCTGGCGCTGGTCCTGTTCAGCGTCTTCATCGCGGTCACCCTGGCCATCACCAGCTGGGTCAGCCGCAGCCGGCACGGCTCCGCCGAGGAGTTCTACGCCGGCGGGCGGCTCTTCTCGCCCATGGAGAACGGCTTCGCCATCGCCGGCGACTACATGTCGGCCGCCTCCTTCCTCGGCATCTCCGGACTGATCGCCCTCTTCGGCTACGACGGCATGCTCTACTCGGTCGGCTTCCTGGTCGCCTGGCTGGTCGTCCTGCTGCTCGTCGCCGAACTGGTCCGCAACTGCGGCCGGTTCACCCTGGCCGACGTCCTCGCGGCCCGGATGCGGGAACGCCCGGTGCGGATCGCCGCGGGCACCTCCTCGGTCACCGTCTCGGTGCTCTACCTGGTGGCGCAGATGGTCGGCGCGGGGAGCCTGGTCGCGCTGCTGCTCGGCGGCACCAGCGAGGCGGCGCGCGCCTGGACCGTGATCGGCGTGGGCGCGCTGATGGTGATCTACGTCTCCTGGGGCGGGATGCGGGCCACCACCTGGATCCAGATCGTCAAGGCCGTGCTGCTGATGGCCGGAGCGATCACCCTCACCGTGCTCGTCCTGCTGCGCTTCCACGGGGACATCGGGCTGCTGCTCACCAGCGCCGCCGAACGCAGCGGCCATGGCGCCTCGTTCCTCGGCCCCGGGCTCCGCTACGGCGGCGACTGGACCGCCCGTCTGGACTTCGTCAGCCTCGGACTGGCCCTGGTCCTGGGCACCGCCGGGCTGCCGCACATCCTGTCCCGGTTCTACACGGTGCCCACCGCCCGGGCCGCCCGCCGCTCGGTCGTCTGGTCCATCGGCCTGATCGGCGGCTTCTACCTGATGACCATCGTGCTCGGCTTCGGGGCCGCCGCGCTGGTCGGCAGCGACGCGGTCCGCGCCTCCAACGCGGCCGGCAACACCGCCGTACCGCTGCTCGCCCTGGACCTCGGCGGAGGCGCCGGTTCCACCGGGGGAGCGGTGCTGTTCGCGGTGGTCGCCGCGGTCGCCTTCGCCACCATCCTGGCCGTGGTCGCGGGCATCACGCTCGCTTCCTCCGCGGCCGTCGCCCATGACCTCTACGCCTCGGTGCGCCGGGCTCCCGGCCGGAAGCGGTACAGCGAGGTCGCGGTGGCCCGGGTCGCCGCCGCGCTCGTCGGGGCGCTGGCCATCGGGCTCGGGCTGCTGGCCCGCGACCTGAACGTGGCCTTCCTGGTCGGCCTCGCCTTCGCGGTCGCCGCCTCCGCCAATCTGCCGGTGCTGCTGTACTCGCTGTTCTGGCGCCGGTTCACCACCCGGGGCGCGGTCTGGTCGGTGTACGGCGGCCTGGTGCCGGCCGTGCTGCTGGTGGTGTTCTCGCCGGTGGTCTCGGGCACTCCGGGGGCCCTCTTCCCGGGGATGGACTTCCACCTCTTCCCGCTGGAGAACCCGGGCATCGTCTCCGTACCGCTCGGCTTCCTCGCCGGCTGGCTGGGCACCGTCACCTCAACCGAGCCCCCCGACGAGCAGCGGCACGCCGAGACCGAGGTGCGGGCGCTGACGGGGGCCGGGGCGGTCTGAGCGGTCGCCTGGACGCCGGTCGCCTCGGTGTCGGTCAGCCGGGCGCCGGTCAGCCGGGTGGCGCCCAGGCGTAGCGGTGCTCGGGGCGGCCGGTCTCGCCGTAGCGGAGCGAGAGCACCACCCGCCCCGCCCGCTCCAGGAGCTTCAGATACCGCTGGGCGGTCTGCCGGCTCATCCCGGCCCGCTCGGCGATCGCCTGGGCGGAGAGCGGTTCCTCGGCGGTCAGCAGCACCTGCCGGACCAGTTCGGCCGTGGTGGGCGAGTGGCCCTTCGGCAGATCGGGCGGGGCCGCCGAGCGGGCCGACAGCGCGCCGAAGATGCGGTCCACCTCGGCCTGCTCGGCCTCGCCGCCGACATCGAGGATGCGGCGCAGCTCCGCGTAGGCCTCCAGTTTGGGCCGCAGCCCGGCGAAGGAGAACGGTTTCACCAGGTACTGGAGCGCACCATGGCGCTGCGCCGCCTGCACGGTGGCCACGTCCCGGGCCGCCGTCACCATGATCACGTCGGTGTGGTGGCCGCGCCGGCGCAGCTCCCGGACGGCCGCCAGCCCGTCGCCGTCGGGGAGGTAGTGGTCGAGCAGCACCAGGTCCACCGGCTGCTCGGCGAGCCGGGCCAGCGCCTCGGCGGCCGAGTGGGCCAGCGCGACCACGGTGAAACCGGGCACCTTGCCGACGTACGCGGCGTTCACCTTGGCCACCCGGACGTCGTCGTCCACCACCAGGACCCGGATCACCGCGCACCTCCGGGCGGGGACGGCACAGATGCCGGTACGGCCTCACCGGGCCTGCCGGGAATCCCGTCGGGTCCGCCGAGGGCGGCGTCGGAGTCGGGCGGGTCGGCCAGGGCGTCCGGGAGGACGACGGTGAACTCCGCGCCGCCCGCCTCGGCCTCCGCCACGGCCACCGAGCCGCCCTGCCGCTCAGCGAGCCGGCGCACCAGGGCCAGCCCCAGTCCACGCCGTCCGCCGTGTGCCGGGCGGTCCTTGGTGGACCACCCCTCGGTGAAGACCAGCTCCCGGTGGCCGGCCGGCACGCCCGGACCGCTGTCCGCGACCCGCAGCCGCACCGTACGGCCCTCGGCCCGCAGCTCGACCTCCACCCGCGCCCGGCCGCTGCCGGCGGCCGCGTCCACCGCGTTGTCGACCAGGTTCCCCACCACCGTCACCAGCTCCCGCGGCTCCACCAGCCGGTCCGGCAGCAGGGTCGAGGGGGCGACCCGCAGGCCCACCCCGCGCTCCGCCGCCACCGTCGCCTTGCCGACCAGCAGCGCGGCCAGCAGCGGATCGCGGACCTTCTCGGTGACCTGCTCGGCGGTCGCCCGGTGCACGCCCACCACCTCGGTGACGAACTCCACCGCCTCCTCGTGCAGCTCCAGTTCCAGCAGCCCCAGCAGGGTGTGCAGCCGGTTGGCGTGCTCATGGTCCTGAGCCCGGAGCGCGTCGATCAGCCCCCGGGTGGCGTCCAGCTCGCGGCCCAGCCGCTCCAGCTCGGTGCGGTCCCGCAGGGTGGCCACCGCGCCCCCGTCGTCGGTGGGCATCCGGTTGGCGATCAGCACCCGCTGACCGCGTACCGTCACCAGGTCCTCGCCGGTGACCCGCCCCGCCAGCACCTCGGCGGTCCTGCCTGCACCCAGTGCCTCGTCCAGCGGCTTCCCGGTGGCCTCGGGGCCCAGGCCCAGCAGCCGCTGCGCCTCGTCGTTCATCAGCCGGATGCGGCCGGAACGGTCCAGCGCCAGCACGCCCTCGCGGATGCCGTGCAGCATCGCCTCGCGCTCGGCGAGCAGCGCGGAGATATCGGAGAAGGCCAGGTCATGGGTCCGCCGCTGGAGCCGCCGGGAGATCAGATACGCGGCCAGCGCCCCGACGGCCAGGGCCCCGCCCGCGTACGCCAGCAGCCCGGGGATGGCCGACAGCAGCCGGGCCCGGACGCTGTCGTACTCGATACCGACCGACACCGCGCCGACGATGGTGCCGCCCTGGTCCCGCAGCGGGACCTTGCCGCGCGCCGACCGGCCGAGGGTGCCGCTGTCGATCTCCATCAGGTCCCGGCCGGCCAGCACGGCACTGGGGTCGGTGGAGACGGGCCGGCCGATCTGCGCCGGGTCGGTGTGCGACCAGCGCACCCCCCAGCGGTCCATCACCACCACGTACTCCGCGCCGGTCTCCCGCCGGATGCGCTCGGCCTCCCGCTGGACCGGGCCGGTCGCGCTGGGCCGGGAGGCGGTCAGATCCGCCGCCAGGTCGGTGGAGGCGGTGGTCTCGGCGATGGCGAGCGCCCGCCGCATGGCCTGGTCGTCCAGCTGGGCGCTGAGCGGTGCCAGGAACAGGCCGGTGGCCAGCGCCGTCACCCCGAGCACGATCAGCAGCTGCATCAGCAGGACCTGCGCGAACACCCGCCGGGGCCAGCCCAGCCGCCGGCGCCGGACGACCGGGCGCGCGGCCGGAGCGAAGGGCGAGGCGGCGGATACGGGAGGCATGCACCGAACGGTAAGCGGCGGCGCCCGCAGAGCGAAATGTCCGGAGGGGGATGGGCAGGCAGGCAGGGGGAGCGAACGGGGCGGGCGGTGGTGGATGAGGGGAGTACGGGAGTACGGGAGTGCCGGGCGGCGGCCGGTGGGGGCGCGCGGGCGTCCTATCCTGGGGCCCGCCTCGACCCCCTCACTCCTGCATCCCCACTCATGGAAGGGCACCCCTTGAGCAGCGCGCAGCCGATCCCCGTCGTCGTCCTCGCGGGATTCCTCGGATCGGGCAAGACGACCCTGCTGAACCATCTGCTGCGCAGCGCCAGAGGCACCCGGATCGGCGTGATGGTCAACGACTTCGGCTCGATCGAGATCGACGCCATGACCGTCGCCGGGCAGGTCGGCTCCACCGTCTCGCTCGGCAACGGCTGTCTGTGTTGTGCGCTGGACGCCAGTGAGCTGGACAGCTACCTGGAGACGCTGACCAGGCCGTCGGCCGGGCTGGACGTCATCGTGATCGAGGCCAGCGGGCTCGCCGAGCCGCAGGAGCTGGTGCGGATGGTGCTGGCCAGTGACAACGGGCGGGCGGTGTACGGGGGGCTGGTCCAGGTCGTGGACGCGGCCGAGTACGACGCCACCCGGCAGCGGCACCCGGAGACCGACCGGCACCTGGCCATCGCGGACCTGGTGGTGGTCAACAAGGCGGACCGGGTCCCGGCCGAGGAGCTGCGGCGGGTACGCGCCTCGGTCACCGCCCTGGCCGGCCGGGCCGCTGTGGTGGAGGCGGCGCACGGGCGGGTCGACCCGGAGTTGCTGTTCGAGCGGGCCGCACCGCGCGACGGGGCCGGCGAGGGTCAGCTCTCCTTCGACGACCTGCGGGAGGACGAGCACGCGGACCATCCGCACGCGGCGTACGACACGGTCTCCTTCACCGCCGACCGGCCGATGCACCCGCGCCGGCTGCTGGACTTCCTCGACGGCAGGTCGGAGGGGCTGTACCGGATCAAGGGCTTCGTGGACTTCGGTGCGGCCGATCCGGCCAACCGGTACGCGGTGCACGCGGTCGGCCGGTTCCTGCGCTTCTATCCGGAGCCCTGGCCGGAGGGCGAGCCGCGCCGCACCCAGCTGGTGCTGATCGGCTCCGGGGTGGACGGCGCGGCGCTGGGCGCGGCACTGGAGGGCTGCCGGGTCGCCGGCCCCGAGGACGTACCGGAGGAGCACAGCATGTGGGGCGTGCTGCGCTACGTCCCGGAGAAGGGCGAACCGGAGCCGGGCGGACCGGGCGGGAGCGAACCGGAGACGTCCGAAGTGCCGGTGGAGGTCTGACCTCCGGGAGCGGCGGACGACGGCTGCCTCCCGGGGGTCGACCCGACCTGGCGATCACCGCACCCCGGAGTGGTTCATGGGATCGTCCTCATGATGTCGGGGACGGGGCGGGGACGGGGATGACAAGAGCTCAGGGGACGGCGGGGCCGGTGGGGTCGGCGGCGTCGGGGGCGTCGGGGGGTCCGCAGGGCTCGCCAAGCTCTTCCGGGTCGGGCTCGTCCGGGTCGGGCTCTTCCGGGTCGGCGGGGGAGTGGGCGGCGCCCACCGCGGTCGAGCGGTGGCTGGTGGAGGCAGCGCACGGCGGCGGCCGGGACGCGGTGCCGGCGGTCCTCGCCGGCGTACGGGTCTTCCGGCCGCTGCCCCGGTTGGTGGCCGACACATCCGGGGTGACCGCCCCGCTCGCCCCGGTGCGGGACCCGGTCACCGGTAAGCGGACCATCGTCGTCCACACCGTCGGCTCGTTGCCGCCCTGGCATCCGGAGCAGGCGCTGCGCGCCGTCACCCTGACCGAGCTGGCCGCCCTCTGGCCCAGCGGCCGCTACCGGCTGGCCGTCAACCCGGGCACCCCCTGGGCGGTCACCGTCGGGGCGATGCCCACCGACCGGGCGCGCTGGCGCCGGGCCGACGCGGCGGCCGGCGGCCCGCCGCGCGGTCTGCCGCTCACCCACGTCGGCCGCCCGAGCGAGGGCGCCCTCGCCCATGGCCTGGCCTGCGGCGCCCATCTGCCGCTGCACAACAGCCTGCCCTGGAACGACCTGGCGACCAGCTACTTCGGCTACGACGAGGACATCGACACCCTCCGTTCGACCTGGCGGGTCACCGACCGGGCCGGGTTCACCGAGGTGCCGGCCGATCTGCACGGGGCGCGGTTCGGCGGCTGGAAGGAGACGCCGGCGCTGACCGCCCGCGCCGAGCTGGCCGGCCGGCTGGGCCGGGAGCCCTCCCCGGGCGAATGGCAGCGCGTCGTCGGCCAGGTGCTGGACCGGCGCCGGGCGGACGTCGGCCTCCGGGCCGAGGTGCACGGCCTGGTCCCGCGGATCGCCGGATACGAGGCCGCTTTCCGCCGGGACGGGGTGCTCGGCGCGGAGCAGCGGGTCGACAGCCTGGCCGCGTTCGACTACGGGCGGGTGATTTCCCTGGTGCGGCTCGGGCTCGGCGCCCGCCTCTGCGACCCGGGGCGCGCCGAGGAGGCGGTGCTGGCGGCGGGGCGGCTCGGCAGGGCCGCGTACGGCTCCTGGCAGTCCTTCTCGGCGGCGTACGCCCTGACCCGGGTGCTCGTGAACTGGACCCCGCCCACCCCGATCGAGCGGGAGCTGTACGAGGCCGGGCTGCGCGGCGACACGGCGGCGCAACTGCGGGTGCTGGCCGGTGAGGAGCTGTACGTCGGGCAGCACCGGCACGAGGTGGACGCCGACCCGGACCGGAACACCTGGCACACGCAGCGGGACCCGGCCGGGGACCGGCTGTACCGGCCGCTGCTGACCCGGGGCATGCTGCCGCCCTGGCACCCCGACTGGGTGTTCCACGCGGTCGACCTGGACTGGGTGGCCCGCTTCGACTGGTCGGGGCCGCCCCGGCTGCTGGCCGTCAACGGCGGCTCCCCGGCCGCCGTCATCCTCCCCACGGCACCGGAGCACCGCGCGGTCTGGCCGCCGCCACGCCGCGGAGAACGACCGCACCGGCAGCCACCGGCTGCTGGCCCTGCACACCGGGCCGCTGCACGGCCCGCTCGCCTTCGGGCCGGCCTGCGGCGCCCACTTCCCGGTGCGCGACGGGGTGCCGTGGAACGAGATGGGCACGGTCTACCACGACTACCCGGACGAACGGCGGGCCCTGAAGCGGGACTGGGGACTCACCGGCCACGACGGCTGGCAGCGGCAGATCACGGCCCTGCTCGACTACCGCAACAGCCCTGCGGAGCCTGAGCTCGCCCTGCGGATGCGCGCACAGCTGCGCCGGGGGCTCGGCGAGCTTCCGACGGCTTCGCTCTGGCGGGAGACCGCCGCGGGCACCCTGCACGACCACGCCGCGTCGCCGCGGGAGGTCGGGGAGATGGACGAGCTGGTCCGCCGGATCATCCGGTACGAGGCCCGGTTCCGGCCGACGGACTGCTGCCTCCCGACGGCTGGGTCAGCACGGCCGCCGCCTATGACTACGGGCGGGCCGTCGGCCTAGCCCGCTGGGGGCTGGCCGCCCGATTCTGCGACCCGCACCAGGCCGAGCAAGCCATCGTGCACGCCGGCGCGCTGAGCCGGGCCGCGTACGGCTCCTGGCGGGACCTCTCGGCGGGCTACGCGCTGGGGCGGGTGCTGCGGTTCGACGACGAGGAGTACGGCCCGTACTACGAGGACACCCTCGCCGCCCACCGGACGGATTCGGCGCTCGGTGCCTTACGGTCGTGGCGCCTGGTCGGCGTGACGATGGTGCGTGGCCCGGCGCGGGACTGGAGGCGGTGCCACGTGCGCAAGGCGTATGCCTCCCGCCTCAACCGCGCCTGGCTGC
The DNA here is from genome assembly GCF_023218175.1 of Streptomyces lichenis. Taxonomy (GTDB): domain Bacteria; phylum Actinomycetota; class Actinomycetes; order Streptomycetales; family Streptomycetaceae; genus Streptomyces; species Streptomyces lichenis. The sequence continues at coordinate 123,112 of NZ_JALPTH010000001.1, forward strand.
CGGGGCGTGGAATTGGCTGCACCATCCCCGGACGAGGCCGGCGAGGTCGGCAACCACAAGAAGCGCGGCTCGCGCGGCGGCGGCCACCGGCCTTCGACCAGGACGACGGTCCTCGCCCATCTCAAGGACCTCTCCTCGACGGGACGCACCCTGGAGGGCGTGCTGGCACGCGAGGACGTCCCTGCCAAGGAGCGCATCCTCGCACTGTTCTACCCGCCCCCGACCGGCACGGATCCCGTGCGCGGATGCCCGTTCATCGACGCCGCCGCGGAGTTCCCCGGCCCCCAGAACGCGGTCCACTCCTACGCCCGCGAACAGAAACTGCTGATGGTGCGGCTGGTGACCGACCTGGTAGCGGAACTGGGCTGCCGCCAGCCGCGCCATGGTGCTGGGCGAGGCGCACTACGGCCGGTACGCGCGGACAGCGGCGGAGGCCCTTGTGGGTAACGCGCTGCCGACCACGATCTGACGGGCCCCAGGCCCCGGCCCGAGTGCCGTACGGCCGGGTACGGCTCGCCCGGCTGTGGGTACTCCGCCACCGGGTGGCGCTGGTGGGCGCGTTGGGTGTGGCGATCCGGGGGTAGCGTCCTGGACATGGATCTTCGTACCACTGTCGCGCGCGCTCAGCGCCTCAAGCAGCTGCATGCCGACCACAAGCCGCTCGTACTGCCCACCGTCTGGGACGTCTGGTCCGCGCGGACGGCAGTCGGCGCCGGGTTCCCCGCGCTGACGGTCGGCAGCCATCCGCTCGCCGACTCCCGAGGGGCCGACGACCACGAGGGGCAGACCTTCGAGGAGGTGCTCGCCGCCGTCCGGCCGATCATCGCGGCGGTGGACGTCCCCGTGTCCGTGGACCTGGAGGCCGGGTACGGGCAGCAGCCCGCGGACCTCGTCGCCGGACTCACCGAGGTCGGCGGCGTCGGGCTCAACATCGAGGACACCGTCCACTCGGAGGGCGGACGGCTGCGCGACACCCAGGAGCACGCGAACTATGTCGCCGGTCTGCGCGCGGCGGCCGACGACGCGGGGATCCCGCTCTGGGTCAACGGGCGCACCGACCTCTTCCTGCACGCGGAGGACCCCTCCGCTGTCCTCGACGAGGCGGTCGAGCGGTTGCGGGCCATGGAGCAGGCCGGTGCCGACAGCGTCTACCCGGTGCGTATCCAGGACGACGACGAGCTGCTCGCGGCAGTGGTCGGCGCCGTCGCCATCCCCGTGAACTCCACGGCCCACCCCGTCAAGCACGATCTTGAGCGCTTCCGCCGCCTCGGCGTCGGCCGGATCACCTACGGCCCGCTGCTGCAACTCGCCCTGACGGATGCCATGAAGGGCATGCTCGGGCCGTGGGCGCCCTGACCGGCTGCCTCTTGATCGGTCGACTTCTCTGACACGCACGTCCCGGCGGCCCGCCGGGGCGTGCGTGAACGTTGTATGTCACGCCCGGTGGGCCGCTGGTCCGCATGACGCGGCTGTGCTTACGTGAGTGCGTCACCGCTCTTCCGCCCGGCTTCCACGGCTGTGCTCCCGCCTGTGCCACCGCCGTGTGGCGCCTCGCGGCGGGCACCTCGGCCCGCCCTCCCGACTTCCCGTACACCGCCCCGCCCCGGGCAGGGCGCGAAGCCGTGCGCGCACCCGTACCTCGTACTAGGAGCACCGCCATGAGCCAGCCCATCGACTCCGTCGCCGCCGGCCACACCCCCGAGGACGAGCCCACCGGGCCCGACACCTCGGCGTGGTCCTTCGAGACCAAGCAGATCCACGCGGGCGCGACGCCCGACCCGGCGACCGGGGCGCGGGCCACACCGATCTACCAGACGACGTCCTTCGTGTTCCGGGACACCCAGCACGCCGCCGACCTGTTCTCGCTGGCCGAGCCGGGCAACATCTACACCCGTATCCACAACCCCACCCAGGACGTCTTCGAGCAGCGGATCGCCGCGTTGGAGGGCGGTGTCGCGGCCGTCGCGCTGTCCTCCGGGCAGGCGGCCGAGACCCTGGCGATCCTCACCCTGGCCGGCGCCGGCGACCACCTGGTGGCCAGCACCTCGCTGTACGGGGGCACGTACAACCTGTTCCGGCACACCCTGCCCCGGTTCGGCGTCGAGGTGTCCTTCGTGGACGACCCGGACGACGCCGAGGCCTGGCGGGCGGCGATCCGGCCGGAGACCAAGGCGCTGTTCGCCGAGACGCTGGGCAATCCGCGCGGCAACGTCCTGGACGTGCGCGCGGTCGCCGACGTGGCGCACGCGGCCGGTGTCCCGCTGATCGTGGACAACACCGTGCCCACGCCCTACCTGCTGCGGCCCCTCGAACACGGCGCCGACATCGTCGTCCACTCGGCGACCAAGTTCCTCGGCGGGCACGGCACCACCGTCGCGGGCGTCGTCGTGGACGGCGGCACCTTCGACTTCGGCGCACACGCCGACCGCTTCCCCGGCTTCACCGAGCCCGACCCCAGCTACCACGGCCTGCGGTACTGGCCGGCACTCGGCCCGGGCGCGTTCGCGGTCAAACTGCGCGTGCAGCTCCTGCGCGACCTCGGCCCCGCCCTCTCTCCGCACTCCGCCTTCCTGCTGCTGCAGGGGGTCGAGACGCTGAGCCTGCGCATCGAGCGGCACTCCGCCAACGCGCAGGCCCTCGCCGAATGGCTGGAGCAGCGCGACGAGGTCGCCGCCGTGCACTACCCCGGCCTGCCGTCGAACCGCTGGTACGAGGCGGGCCGGCGCTATCTGCCGCGCGGCGCGGGCGCGGTGCTCTCCTTCGAGCTGCGCGACGGCGTCGAGGCGGGCAAGCGGTTCGTGGACGCCGTCGAGCTGTTCAGCCATCTGGCCAACATCGGGGACGTACGCAGCCTGATCATCCATCCGGCGTCCACCACCCACAGCCAACTGGACGAGGCACAGTTGGCGGCGACCGGCACCTCGCCCGGCCTGGTGCGCCTGTCGGTGGGCCTGGAAAGCCTCGCCGACCTCCAGGCGGATCTGGAGGCGGGCTTCCGGGCGGTGAAGGGCGCGGCCCGGGATACGGCTGGGGGCGTGGCCGGGGGCACGTCCTGAGCAGGCTCCTGCCGCCGTCCGGGACACCCCTGGCGGCGGCTTCCGGGGGCTGGCGGGAGGGGGACCCGGTGGGAGAACGCCGGTGGTACACCCGCCGGACGCCGCTGGGGCTGGAGGCGGGCGGCGAACTGCCCGGCCTGCGCCTGGCGTTCGAGACCTGGGGCACACTCGCGCCGGACCGGTCCAACGCGGTGCTGGTGCTGCACGCCCTCACCGGTGACAGCCACGCCGCCGGTCCGGCCGGCCCCGGACACCCCACCCCCGGCTGGTGGGACGGGCTCATCGGGCCGGGGCGCGCGCTGGACACCGACCGCCTGTTCGTGGTGGCGCCCAATGTGCTGGGCGGCTGCCAGGGCAGCACCGGGCCGTCCTCGCGCCGGGCGGACGGCCGCCACTGGGGCGGCGACTTCCCCTTCCTGACCCCCCGTGACCAGGTCGCGGCCGAGGCCGGGCTCGCCGACGCACTCGGCGTCGACCGCTGGGCGCTGGTGATCGGCGGCTCGATGGGCGGGATGCGGGCCCTGGAATGGGCCGTGACCCACCCCGAGCGCACCGGCGCGCTGCTGCTGCTCGCCACGGCGGCGGCCGCGAGCGCCGAGCAGATCGCCTGGGCGTCGATCCAGCTGCACACCATCCGCGCCGACCCGCACTGGCAGGGCGGCCACTACCACGGCACCGACCGGGCCCCGCACACCGGACTGGGCCTCGCCCGCCGCCTGGCCCATGTCACCTACCGCAGCGAGCCCGAACTCGCCGCCCGCTTCGGCCGCGACGCCCAGGGCACGGAGGACCCCTGGCGCGGCGGCCGTTACCGGATCGCCTCCTACCTCGACCACCACGCGGCCAAGCTGGCCCGCCGCTTCGACGCGGGCAGCTATGTCGTGCTGACCGAGGCCATGAACGGCCACGACATCGGCCGGGGTCGCGGCGGCACCAGCGCCGCACTGCGCCGGGTGACCGCCCGGACCCTGGTCGCCGGCATCGACTCCGACCGCCTCTACCCGCCGTCCCAGCAGGCGGAGTTGGCGGCCGGCATCCCCGGCGCCGACGGCCCACGCGTGCTCCGGTCACCGCACGGCCACGACGGGTTCCTCATCGAGGTGGAGCAGGTCGGCGCGTTGGTGACCGAACTGCTCCGCTGACCGGCGGCGCCGCCCGCCCCTGGCGCGGGCGGCTGGCCGGGTCCGCGCCGGTGGCTTTCGGCCGGGTCCGCCAACTCGCCCCCTCGCCCCCATCGATCCCGCTACGGTGGCCGGCAGCCGCAGGAGGTCGCATGCTTACAACCGTGGTGGGATTCCGGCTCGGGTTCGACGGGCAGGGCCGTGAGGTGACGGTCGTGCTGACGCAGGCCGGTCTTCTGCACCGCTGCAACGGCCGGACGGGCGCGGCCTCCAGACCGGCCAGGCCTTCCGTGCCCGTCCTCGAGGATCCCCACCCGGTGCCGCGGCAGGCCGCGAACCTCCGGCGCCTCCACGCGGAGCTGACCGGCAAGGGCTACGGCCGGGTGCTGGTCGCGCCCGCCTGCGTTCGGCTGGAAACCACCGAGCACCCGCTGCACGAGCACCCGTACGGGCCGCACGCCCCCGCCGCACATCCGGAGCTGGTGGAGGAGTTCGTCTCCCTGGCACCGTCCGCACCCCGGAACCTGGACCGGGCGCTCCGCGACTTCTACCTGGCCATCGGCCTGCCGGCGCGCCCCGAGCGCGTCATCCGGGCCGGGCGGCCGCCGACGGCCTCCACCCCGCGGGTGGACGGGGCGCTTCGCGCTCTCGCCCGAGGCTCCGCCATCACCTCGCCGAAGCGCCGGTCGATCGGCTGGAGGGTCACCGCCGACGGCGTACGCCTTCAGCTGGGGGCCGGCGGCGAGGCCCTCTCGCACGGGGAGGTCGCCGAGCTCCAGGCCGCGCTGACGGCGTGGCTCCGGCTGAACCCGTCCCCCGGCGCCGCCGCCGACCCGAAGGGCTGAGCGAGGCGCCGGACGATACGGAAGGTGTTCGGCCGCCCCCGGGTGCAGGCCGGCCCGGTACGGCGCGGCCGGGCCGGTCGCAGGCCACCACCCTTCGCCCGCCGCACCATCGACCTCCGGCTGCCAGACCACCGGCCCTCCGACCGCGAGGCCACCGCCCTTCGCTCGCCGGGACCACCGGCCTTCGGCCGCGAGCAGCCCCCGCCAGGCCACCGGCCCTTCGGCCGCGAACAGCCCTCGCCAGGCCCGCCGTACCCGCCCTAGGACGCCAGGCCAGGCCAGAACGGACCAGGCCAGGCCGGGCTCAGCCAGGCCCAGGCCAAGCGACCGGCCCTCCGCCCGCCGAGCAGCCCCCGCCAGGCCACCGACCCTCCGGCCGCCGGGCAGCCCCCCAGGCCCGCCGTACCCGCCGCACCCGCCTAGGAGGCCGTGCCCACCCAGGAGGCCGTACCCGCCCTAGGAGGCCGGGCCCGCGAGGACCGCGATCGGCTTGGCCAGCGGGGTGCCGGAGCCGTCGCGGCGGGGGTCGGGCTCGGGGAGCTCGACCGGGGCGCCGGTCTTCTGGGCGGCGCGGGCCGGGGCGGCGCCCGCCCAGGCCAGGACCAGGTGGTCCTCACCGCGCAGGAAGCGCTGGCAGCGCACCCCGCCGGTGGCGCGGCCCTTGCGCGGATACTGGTCGAAGGGGGTCAGCTTGGCCGAGGTGGCGGCCGTGGCGTCCAGCGCCCCGGAGGAGCCGGCCACGGTGAAGACCACCGCCTCGGCGGAGGGGTCGACGGCGGTGAAGGACAGCACCTCGGCGCCCGCGGCCAGCTTCACCCCGGCCATGCCGCCGGCCGGGCGGCCCTGCGGGCGGACCTGGGCGGCCGGGTAGCGCAGCAGCTGGGCGTCGGAGGTGATGAAGACCAGGTCCTCCTCGCCGGTGCGCAGCTCCATCGCGCCGACGATCCGGTCGCCCTCCTTGAGGGTGATGACCTCCAGCTCCTCCTTGTTCGACGGGTAGTCCGGGACCACCCGCTTGACCACGCCCTGGAGGGTGCCCAGCGCCAGGCCGGGCGAGGACTCCTCCAGGGTGGTCAGGCAGAGCACCCGCTCGTCCTTCTCCAGGGTCAGGAACTCCGAGACCGCCGCCCCGCCGGAGAGGTTGGGCGTGGAGGCGGTGTCCGGCAGCTGGGGCAGGTCGATCACCGCGAGCCGCAGCAGCCGCCCGGTGGAGGTGACCGCGCCGACCTCACCGCGCTGGGTGGAGAGCACCGCGGAGACGATCACATCGTGCTTGGCGCGCCGGCCCCCGGCGTCCGGCAGCGGCTCACCGGTGACGGTGCGGGCCAGCAGGCCGGTGGAGGAGAGCAGCACCCGGCAGGGGTCGTCCGCCACCTCCAGGGACTGCGCGGCGACCGGGGTGCCCGCCGACTCCAGCAGCACGGTGCGCCGCTCGGTGGCGAACTTCTTGCCCACCGCCGCCAGCTCGCCGGAGACCAGCTTGCGCAGCTCGGCGTCGGACTCCAGGATCCGGGTCAGCTCCTCGATCTCCCCGGTGAGCTTGTCCCGCTCGCCCTCCAGCTCGATCCGGTCGAAGCGGGTGAGCCGGCGCAGCGGGGTGTCCAGGATGTACTGGGTCTGCACCTCGCTCAGCGAGAAGCGCTCGATCAGCCGCTCCTTGGCCTGCGCGCTGTTGTCGCTGGACCGGATCAGCCGGATGACCTCGTCGATGTCGAGCAGCGCGACGAGCAGGCCCTCCACCAGGTGCAGCCGGTCGCGCTTCTTGCCGCGGCGGAACTCGCTGCGCCGGCGCACCACCTCGAAGCGGTGGTCGAGGTAGACCTCCAGCAGCTCCTTGAGGCCCAGGGTGAGCGGCTGGCCGTCCACCAGCGCCACGTTGTTGATGCCGAAGGACTCCTCCATCGGCGTCAGCTTGTACAGCTGCTCCAGCACGGCCTCCGGGATGAAGCCGTTCTTGATCTCGATGACCAGGCGCAGCCCGTGCTCGCGGTCGGTGAGGTCCTTGACGTCCGCGATGCCCTGGAGCTTCTTGGCGCCGACCAGGTCCTTGATCTTGGAGATGACCTTCTCGGGGCCGACCGCGAAGGGCAGTTCGGTGACGACCAGGCCCTTGCGGCGGGCGGTGACGTTCTCCACGGCGACGGTCGCGCGGATCTTGAAGGTGCCGCGGCCGCTCTCGTACGCGTCCCGGATCCCGGACAGGCCGACGATCCGGCCGCCGGTGGGCAGGTCCGGCCCCGGCACGAACCGCATCAGGGTGTCCAGGTCGGCGTTCGGGTGCCGGATCAGGTGCCGGGCGGCGGCGATGACCTCGCCCAGGTTGTGCGGCGGCATGTTGGTCGCCATGCCGACCGCGATCCCGGAGGCGCCGTTGACCAGAAGGTTCGGGTACGCGGCGGGCAGCGCGACCGGTTCGCGCTCCTGGCCGTCGTAGTTCGGGTTGAAGTCGACGGTGTCCTCGTCGATCGACTCCGTCATCAGCGAGGTGGCGTCGGCCATCCGGCACTCGGTGTACCGCATCGCGGCCGGCGGGTCGTCGTTGCCCAGCGAGCCGAAGTTGCCGTGGCCGTCGACCAGCGGCAGCCGCATCGAGAACGGCTGCGCCATCCGCACCAGGGCGTCGTAGATCGAGGCGTCGCCGTGCGGGTGGAGCTTGCCCATCACCTCGCCCACGACCCGGGCGCACTTGACGAAGCCCCGGTCGGGACGGAGACCCATCTCGTTCATCTGGTAGACGATGCGGCGGTGCACCGGCTTCATGCCGTCCCGCGCGTCCGGCAGGGCGCGGGAGTAGATGACCGAGTAGGCGTACTCAAGGAAGGAGCCCTGCATCTCGTCCACGACGTCGATGTCGAGGATGCGCTCCTCGAAGCCGTCGTCGGGCTGCGTGGTCTTCGTGCTGCGGCGGGCCATCGCGGCTACGGCTCCTTCACCAACAAGGCTGATCTGACGCGGACCATTGTGGACCGTGCCACTGACAACGCGGACCGCGACCCGGGCGGAGCCGGGGCACACATCCGGGCACAACCGGTCGCACCACCGCACCGGGACGGCCCGCCACCCCGTACGGGGGAAGCACCGGCCCCCCGGGAACTTCGCCGGGTCCCGGTCCGCTTGCATACAGTGGCAGGACCTTGAGCAACGGCGGGGCACCTCGGGGCGTCGGACACCTCCGCGCACCCCGGCGGCCACCCCGCCGAGCAGGACTCTTCCACATCGCGATCGAAGGGACGTACATGCCCATGGGTCACACGGACGCCGCCCACGCCGGCTCCGGCGGACTGACGGCGACCGAGCACCGACTGGCCAACGGCCTGCGCGTGGTGCTCTCCGAGGACCATCTGACCCCGGTCGCCGCGGTCTGCCTCTGGTACGACGTCGGCTCCCGGCACGAGGTCAAGGGCCGCACCGGTCTGGCCCACCTCTTCGAGCACCTGATGTTCCAGGGCTCCCAGCAGGTCTCCGGCAACGGCCACTTCGAGCTGGTGCAGGGCGCCGGCGGTTCGCTCAACGGCACCACCAGCTTCGAGCGCACCAACTACTTCGAGACCATGCCCACCCACCAGCTGGAGCTGGCGCTCTGGCTGGAGGCGGACCGGATGGGCTCGCTCCTCGCCGCGCTGGACGAGGAGTCCATGGAGAACCAGCGCGACGTGGTGAAGAACGAGCGCCGCCAGCGGTACGACAACGTCCCCTACGGCACCGCCTTCGAGCGGCTGACCGCCATGTCGTACCCGGAGGGCCACCCGTACCACCACACCCCGATCGGCTCGATGGCCGACCTGGACGCGGCCACCCTGGAGGACGCGCGGGACTTCTTCCGCACCTACTACGCGCCCAACAACGCGGTGCTGTCGGTGGTCGGCGACATCGACCCCGAGCAGACCCTCGCCTGGGTCGAGCGCTACTTCGGCTCCATCCCCTCGCACGACGGCAAGCAGCCGCCCCGGGACGGCTCCCTGCCCGACACCATCGGCGCCCAGCTGCGCGAGGTGGTGGAGGCCGAGGTCCCGGCCCGCGCCCTGATGGCCGCCTACCGCCTGCCGCACGACGGCACCCGCGAGTGCGACGCGGCCGACCTCGCCCTGACCGTCCTCGGCGGCGGCGACTCCTCCCGGCTGCACAACCGGCTGGTGCGCCGCGACCGCACCGCCGTCGCGGCCGGCTTCGGACTGCTGCGCCTGGCCGGAGCGCCCTCGCTCGGCTGGCTGGACGTGAAGACCTCCGGCGGCGTCGAGGTGCCCGACATCGAGGCCGCCGTCGACGAGGAGCTGGCCCGGTTCGCCGCCGAGGGGCCCACCCCCGACGAGATGGAGCGCGCCCAGGCCCAACTGGAGCGCGAGTGGCTGGACCGGCTCGGCACCGTCGCCGGGCGGGCCGACGAACTGTGCCGGTACGCGGTGCTGTTCGGCGACCCGCAGCTGGCGCTCACTGCCGTCCAGCGGGTCCTGGACATCACCCCGGAGGAGGTGCAGGCCGTCGCCAAGGCCCGGCTGCGCCCCGACAACCGCGCCGTCCTGGTCTACGAGCCGCTGGCCGCCGAGGCCGAGGCCGCGCAGCCGGACGATGTGAACGACAGCACCGGTGCCGAGCAGGAAGTGGGGGCGGACAAGTGAACGAGACCGCCGAGTCCCTGACGTCCATGGAGTTCCACCCGCAGCCCCAGCCGGGCACCGCGAAGCCGTGGGCCTTCCCCGCCCCCGAGCGCGGCACGCTGGACAACGGCCTGACCGTGCTGCGCTGCCACCGCCCCGGCCAGCAGGTCGTCGCCGTGGAGCTCTCGCTGGCCGCCCCGCTGGACGCCGAGCCGGCCGGACTGGAGGGCGTGGCCACCATCATGGCCCGCGCGCTGTCCGAGGGCACCGACAAGCACTCCGCCGAGGAGTTCGCCGCCGAGCTGGAGAAGTGCGGCGCCACCCTTGACGCGCACGCCGACCACCCCGGCGTCCGGGTCTCCCTGGAGGTCCCGGTCTCCCGGCTCGGCAAGGCCCTCGGGCTGCTCGCCGAGGCCCTGCGCGCCCCCGCCTTCGAGGCGGGCGAGGTCGAGCGCCTGGTGCGCAACCGGCTGGACGAGATCCCGCACGAGAACGCCAACCCGGGCCGCCGGGCCGCCATCCAGTTCTCCAAGGAGCTGTTCCCGGCCGACTCCCGGATGTCCCGCCCCCGCCAGGGCACCGAGGAGTCGGTGGCCGGGATCGACGCGGCCGCGGTGCGCGCCTTCTACGAGGCCCATGTCCGCCCGGCGACCGCCACCGCGGTCGTGGTCGGCGACCTGGAGGGGACCGATCTGGACGCCGTCCTCGCCGACACCCTCGGCGACTGGACCGGGAACGCCGGCGCCCCGCGCACGATGCCGCCGGTGAGCGCCGACGACACCGGCCGGGTCGTCATCGTGGACCGCCCCGGCGCCGTCCAGACCCAGGTGCTGATCGGCCGGGTCGGCCCGGACCGGCACGACCGGGTCTGGCCGGCCCAGGTGCTCGGCACCTACTGCCTGGGCGGCACCCTGACCTCCCGGCTGGACCGGGTGCTGCGCGAGGAGAAGGGCTACACCTACGGGGTACGGGCGTTCAGCCAGGTGCTGCGCTCCGGCCCGGAGGGCGTGGGCGCGGCGATGCTGGCCATCAGCGGCTCGGTGGACACCCCCAACACCGGCCCGGCGCTGGACGACCTGTGGAAGGTGCTGCGCACCCTGGCCGCGGAGGGCCTGACCGACCCCGAGCGGGATGTGGCGGTGCAGAACCTCGTGGGCGTGGCACCGTTGAAGTACGAGACGGCCGCCTCCGTCGCCGCCACCCTGGCCGACCAGGTGGAGCAGCACCTCCCCGACGACTACCAGGCCCACCTGTACGCCGCGCTCGCCGCGACGGGCACGGTGGAGGCCACCGCGGCGGTCGTCAGCGCCTTCCCGGTGGACCGGCTGGTCACCGTGCTGGTCGGTGACGCGGCGCAGATCAGGGAGCCCGTGGAGGCCCTCGGCCTCGGCGCGGTGACGGTCGTCGGCAGCTGACCCTCCCGTCCGGCCGGCGGACAGGCCGGCCCTCCCGTCCGAGCCGGCGTCAGGGCCCGGGACAAGCGGACCCCGGCACTCCGAAATGGGTGCCGGGGTCCGGCTGTTTGTCCGGATTGGTAGGGAGGGGGCGGCTTGGCGGTGTGGCGTGCGCTACAAAAGGCCGAGACCGTTTGGATATTGAAAGATCGGACGCTTAGCGTCTGATGCGCTGTCCGCCCGCTGCATCCGCCGCATCCGCGGCATCGGACAGCGATCGCCGAGTCCCCGTCAGGCGCGAGCCTGGGGAGCCGGGGACCCACAGTCCCCTGGGGTGAATCGGGTGCCTTCGCCGTCCGGCGGAGGGGCCCGTAGGAGACCTTCCTGCTCCGAACCCGTCAGCTAACCCGGTAGGCGAGAGGGAAGGAAAGGACCAGCCGCTTCATGGCGTTCACCCGTGCCACCGGGAAGCACCGCGCCCCCAGCCGTACGAACGTTCTGACCCGCAAGGGCGCACAGGCCGCCGGTATCGCCGCGCTCGCCGGCGGTGGAGTGATCGGCTCGCTCGCCTCCCCGGCGTTCGCCGCCGACACGGAACTGCCGCACTCCATGCCGGACCTGGCCGACACCGGTCTGAACCAGGCCGTCACCACGGACGTCATCGCCGAGCGGGTCGGCGCCCAGGCCCAGGCCCAGCAGCTGGAGGCCACCGAGGACGCCGCCAAGGCGGACGCCCAGGCCAAGGCCGAGGCCGAGTCCATCCGCAAGGCCGAGCTCCGGTTCAAGGCGGCCCGCGACGCCAAGGAGCGCGCCGACCGCGAGGCCAAGGAGCGCGCCGAGCGCGAGGCCGAGCGCAAGCGGCTCAACTCCTTCCAGTCGCCGGTGGCCGGCTCGTATGTGAGCACCTCGTACCAGGCCGGCGGCGGCATGTGGTCCTCCGGCAGCCACACCGGCATCGACTTCCACGCGGCCTCCGGCACCCAGGTCGTCTCGGTGGGCGCGGGCACCGTCGTCGAGGCCGGCTGGGGCGGCGCGTACGGCAACAACGTGGTGATCCGGATGAACGACGGCACCTACACCCAGTACGGCCACCTCTCCCAGCTCAGCGTCTCGGTCGGCCAGAGCGTCACCCCGGGCCAGCAGATAGGCCTGGCCGGCTCCACCGGCAACAGCTCCGGCCCGCACCTGCACTTCGAGGCCCGCACCGGCGCGGACTACGGCTCGGACATCGACCCCGTGTCGTACCTCCGCTCGCACGGCGTCAGCCTCTGAGCCGCACGCGCTCGTACACCTTCCGAAGGCCCCGGTTCGATCGAACCGGGGCCTTCGGGTGTCACGGGAACCGCCTGCGGAATTCGGCCGGTTCACCGACCGGGGTGCCGCCGGGGTGTCGGAATTCCCGGCGGGCTGCCATAGAGTCGGTGGAAACGGGAACGGCCCCTGCGTGAATTGCGGCCGCGGGGCGGGTGCGTTTCACGCGGCCCGCCGTGGATTACCTGGGAGGTTCGCGATGCGTGTTCCGGCGCATTCGGTGTGCACGGCGATCCGCGACGACATCATCACCGGAGTGTTCGAGCGCGGCGGCCGGCTCACCGAGGAGCAGCTCGCCCGCCGCTACGGCGTCTCCCGGGTCCCGGTGCGCGAGGCGCTGCGCACCCTGGAGTCGGAGGGGTTCGTCACCACCCGCCGGCACGCCGGCGCCTGTGTCGCCGAACCCACCGAGCAGGAGGCCGCCGACCTGCTGGAGGTGCGGCTGCTGGTGGAGCCGCTGGGTGCCGCGCGGGCCGCCCGGCGGCGTACCGAGGCCCATCTGAAGGTGCTGCGCGGGCTGGTCCGGCTCGGGCAGGAGCGCGCCCGCCAGGGCCGGAGCGAGGAGCTGCGGCCGCTGGCCGGCTGGTTCCACGGGACGCTGGCCCAGGCGTCCGGCAGCCCGGCGCTCACCGCGCTGCTCACCCAGCTGCGGCAGAAGATCGCCTGGATGTACGCGGTCGAGCAGCCGGCCCGGCCGGGGGAGACCTGGGCCGAGTACGGCGCCATCGTGGACGCGGTGGCGCGCGGCGACGCCGAGCGGGCGCGGGCGCTGACCGCGCAGCACGTGGAGCGGCTGGCCGGCGCGCACCGGCTGCGCATCCCCGCGCCCGGGCGGCCCGCCGGGAGGGTGAGGACTTCGCAACATCCCGTCAACACCGTCGGCGTCCAGGGTTAACGCGGGCGGCGTACAAACGGGATCAGGACGTATACGAAAGCGGGGCGGCACGCACACCGGTGCCGCCGGGATTCCCGGTGATTTTCCTGCCTTCCCGCTCCTCCGCGTGAATGCACGGGAATTCGGCGGCCGAATGCGCGGGTCCCGGCGGCGGAATGCACAGGGCTCGGCGGCGGAACAGGCGGACGCGTTCCCGGGCGGGAAAGACGAAGAGCCGCACCCCTCGTGGTCGGGGAGGGTGCGGCTCGTTCGGTTCCGGAGCGGGCCCCGCTGGGGGCCCGGGATCGGAAGGGCGGGTCAGACGGTCTCGGGGGCCTCGTCCAGCCCCTCGGAGACCAGCTTCGCCAGCCGGTCCAGGGCGGCGTCCGCGCCCTCCGCGTCCGAGGCCAGCACGACCTCCTCGCCGCCCTGCGCGCCCAGACCGAGCACACCGAGCATCGAGGCGGCGTTGACCGGGGTGCCGTCGCCCTTGGCGATGGTGACCGGAACGCCCGCCGAGGTGGCGGCCCGGACGAAGATGGCGGCGGGGCGGGCGTGCAGGCCCTCGGCCCAGCCGATGTTGACGCGGCGCTCAGCCATGGTGTTGCCCTTCGGGTCGTGCGGTGTCCAGGGTGTCCAGAGGTTGTCTAGACCAGTTGTCGCCGTCAGTGTCTCATGCCCGGGGAGGTGCCCGCGTCGAGGCGGTGGTGCCGTCGCGGGGCTCCTTCCGCCGGGCCCCCGGGCCGTACCCTGGGGCCCATGCGGAAGCCGTCGGACCAGCAGGATCAGGGCCAGCAGGATACGGACCGGCCGGAGCACGCCTACCCCGACCACTGGGAGGCCGACGTGGTGCTGCGGGACGGCGGCACCGCCCGGATCAGGCCGATCGCCGCCGAGGACGCGGACCGGCTGGTCAGCTTCTACGAGCAGGTCTCGGACGAGTCGAAGTACTACCGGTTCTTCGCACCCTACCCCCGGCTCTCCGCCAAGGACGTGCACCGTTTCACCCACCACGACCACGTCGACCGGGTGGGCCTGGCCATGACCGTCGGGGGCGAGTTCATCGCCACCGTCCGCTTCGACCGGATCGACGCCGACGGCATGCCCGCGACCGCCCCCGCCGACGAGGCGGAGGTCGCCTTCCTGGTGCAGGACGCCCACCAGGGGCGCGGGGTCGCCTCCGCGCTGCTGGAGCACATCGGCGCCGTCGCCCGGGAGCGCGGCATCCGGCGCTTCGCGGCCGAGGTGCTGCCGGCCAACACCAAGATGATCAAGGTGTTCACGGACGCCGGATACACCCAGAAGCGCCGCTTCGCCGACGGGGCCGTCCGCCTCCAGCTCGACCTGGAGCCCACCGACCGCTCCCTCGCCGTCCAGCGCGCCCGGGAGCAGCGCGCCGAGGCCCGCTCCGTGCAGCGGCTGCTCGCCCCCGGCTCGGTCGCCGTCATCGGCGCCGGCCGGCGCCCCGGCGGGGTGGGCCGCACCGTCCTGCGCAACCTCCTGGACGGCGGCTACACCGGCCGGGTGTACGCGGTGAACTCCGCGCTCGCCGGCCCCTCCGCCCTCGATGGCGTACCCGCCTTCCCCACCGTCGGCGACATCGGCCACCCGGTGGACCTCGCGGTCGTCGCCGTCCCGGCCGAACGGGTCCCCGAGGCCGTCACCGACTGCGGCGAGCACGGCGTCCAGGGGCTGGTGGTGCTCTCCGCCGGATACGCCGAGCAGGGCGCCGAGGGCAGGGAGCGGCAGCGCGCGCTGGTCCGGCAGGCCCGCTCGTACGGGATGCGGATCATCGGCCCCAACGCCTTCGGGGTGATCAACACCGCCGAGGCCGTACGGCTCAACGCCTCACTGGCCCCGCACCCGCCCGCCCCCGGCCGGATCGGGCTCTTCACCCAGTCCGGGGCCATCGGCATCGCCCTGCTCGCCGGACTGCACCGGCGCGGCGCCGGGCTGTCGGCCTTCGTCTCCGCCGGCAACCGCGCCGACGTCTCCGGCAACGACATCCTCCAGTACTGGTACGAGGACCCGGACACCGATGTGGTCCTGCTCTACCTGGAGTCGATCGGCAACCCCCGCAAGTTCACCCGGCTCGCCCGCCGCACCGCCGCCGTGAAACCGGTCGTGGTGGTCAAGGGCGGCCGGCACTCCGGCAGCGCCCCGCCCGGCCACGCCGTCCCCGCCACCCGCATCCCGCACACCACCGTCGCCGCGCTGCTCCGCCAGGCCGGGGTGATCCGGGTCGACACCGTCACCGAACTGGTCGACGCCGGACTGCTGCTGGCCGGGCAGCCGCTGCCGGCCGGGCCCCGGGTCGCCATCCTCGGCAACTCCGAGTCGCTGGGCCTGCTCGCCTACGACGCCTGCCTCACCGAGGGGCTGCGCCCGCTGCGCCCCCGCGACCTGACCACCTCCGCCACGCCGGAGGACTTCCGCGCCGGGCTCACCGAGGCGCTGCACGACGAGGCCTGCGACGCGGTGGTGGTCACCGCCATCCCCTGGGTCGCCGAGGGGTCGGACGGGCACCGGGGCGGATACGGCGGCGGGGTGAGCGAGTCGGCGGATGGCGGCGAGGTGCTGGCCGAGGCGCTGCGCCAGGCGGCCGCCACCGCCCCGGCCAAGCCGGTGGTCGTGGTCCATGTCGAGATGGGCGCCCTCGCCGACGCCCTGGCCTCCGCCACCAGCACGGCCCCGCCCCCGCCCGAAACCGGGACACCCGAGGCCGCCCCCGCAGCCGTCCGTACGACGGAAACCGCCCCACCAGCAGCCCCCACGGCAACACCCCCCGGCCACCGCATCCCCGCCTACCCCGCCGCCGAGCGGGCCGTGCGGGCGCTGGCCGAGGTCGTACGGTACGCGGGCTGGCGCCGGCAGGCCGCCGACCCCGGGCGGGTCCCCGAGTACGAGGGCATCGACGAGGGCGGGGCCGCCGCCCAGATCGAGCGCGCCCTGACCCCCGACGTGGACGAGCGGGGCACCACGCTCACCCCGGAGGCGGCCGGCGAACTGCTCGGGCGCTACGGGGTCCCCGTACAGCCGGTGCTGCCCGCGCCCACCCCCGACGAGGCGGTGGACGCCGCCCGGCGGCTCGGCTACCCGGTCGCCCTGAAGACCACCGCCCCGCATCTGCGCCACCGCCCCGACCTCGGCGGGGTGCGCCTCGACCTGGCCGGCGAGGAGCAGCTGCGCACCGCCTACCGGGAGCTGACCGAGGCCCTGGGCAAGCCGGCCGAGCTCCAGCCGGTCGTCCAGGCCATGGTGCCCCGGGGCGTGGACACCGTGGTCCGCGCCGCCATCGACCCGGCGGTCGGCGCCGTCCTCTCCTTCGGCCTGGCCGGCGCCCCCTCCGAGCTGCTCGGCGACATGGCGCACCGGCTGGTGCCCGCCACCGACCGGGACGTGGCCGAGCAGATCCGCTCACTGCGCACCGCCCCGCTGCTCTTCGGCTGGCGGGGCTCCGCCCCCGTCGACACCGTCGCCCTGGAGGAACTGCTGCTGAGGGTGTCCCGGCTGGTCCACGACCACCCCGAGATCGTCTCGGTGGCCCTGGAGCCGGTGATCGTGGCGCCCCGGAAGCTGTCCGTGCTCGGCGCCACCGTCCGGCTCGCCCCGGCCCCGGCCCTCGGCGACCTCGGCCCCCGCCGGCTGCCCAGCTACTGACCAGGCCCGTCGGGGAGCCGGTACACGGCCGTCCCGGAGCGCCACCCGCCCCCCGTAGGATGGTCCCCATGGCGAAGACCGGTACGACGACCCAGGGGCTGCGCGCGGCGATCGAGCGCAGCGGCTACTACCCGGCCCTTGTGGCCGAGGCCGTGGAGGCGGCCATCGGCGGCGAGCCGATCGCCTCGTACCTGGTGCACCAGGAGACCACCTTCGACGCCAACGAGGTCCGCCGGCACGTCACCGTCCTCGTCCTGACCTCCACCCGCTTCATCGTCAGCCACACCGACGAGCAGAACGCGGACACCAGCTCCCCGACCCCGTACGCCACCACCTCCACCGAGTCCGTCAAGCTCGGCCGGATCTCCTCGGTGGTGCTCAGCCGGGTGGTGGCCAACCCGGAGTCGTACGCCCCCGGCACCCTGCCCCGCGAGGTGGTGCTCACCATCGGCTGGGGCGCCGTCTCCCGGATCGATCTGGAGCCCGCCGCCTGCGGCGACCCCAACTGCGACGCCGACCACGGCTACACCGGCAACTCCACCGCCGACGACCTGAGCCTGCGGGTCAGCGAGGCGGGCGACGGACCGGAGACCGTCCGCCAGGCGCTCGCCTTCGCCCAGGCGCTCTCCGAGGCCACCGCGGCCACCCGCTGATGGCCCAGCCCGCCCACCCGGCCGCCGCCTGGCCGGACGACCCGGTCCCGCTCGCCCCGGCCGACGCGCCCGTCCCCGCCTACGGCTCCGGTTCGCTCGCCGACCTGCTGCCGACCGTCGCCGCCGGCCTGGAACTGCCCGGCTTCCAGCCCCGGATCGCCGAGCTGGCCCCGGCCGACCGCGCCTGCGTCTTCCTGATCGACGGGCTCGGCTGGCAGCAGATCCAGGACCACCGCGCGTACGCGCCCTTCCTGCACTCACTGCTCGCCGGCTCCCGGGGCGGCACCGGCCGGCCGATCACCGCCGGCTTCCCGGCCACCACCGCCACCTCGCTGGCCTCGGTCGGCACCGGCCTCGCGCCCGGCGAGCACGGACTGCCCGGCTACACGGTCCGCGACCCGGCCACCGGCGAGCTGATGAACCAGCTCCGCTGGAAGCCCTGGACCCCGCCGCACGTCTGGCAGCCGTACCCCACCGTCTTCCAGCTCGCCGACGCCGCCGGGGTGCACACCGCCCAGGTGTCCTCGCCGACCTTCGAGACCACCCCGCTCACCAAGGTCGCGCTCAGTGGCGGAACGTTTCACGGGCGGCTCACCGGCGAGGACCGGATGGACCTCTCCGCCGAGCTGCTCGGCGCCGCCGACCGCGCGCTGGTCTACACGTACTACAGCGAGGTCGACGGCAGCGGGCACCGCTTCGGGATCGACTCCGACGCCTGGCGCGGCCAGTTGATGACCGTGGACCGGCTCGCCCAGCGCCTCGCCGAGCAGCTGCCGTCCCGCTCGGCCCTCTACATCACCGCCGACCACGGCATGGTGGACATCCCCTTCGACGAGCAGTCCAGGATCGACTTCGACGAGGACTGGGAGCTGGGCGCCGGGGTCGCCCTGCTGGGCGGCGAGGGCCGGGCCCGGCATGTGTACGCCGTCCCGGGCGCCCAGGCCGATGTCCTCGCCTGCTGGCGCGAGG
This sequence comes from Streptomyces lichenis, assembly GCF_023218175.1. GTDB lineage: Bacteria > Actinomycetota > Actinomycetes > Streptomycetales > Streptomycetaceae > Streptomyces > Streptomyces lichenis. The sequence continues at coordinate 141,590 of NZ_JALPTH010000001.1, forward strand.
TGCTGGGCGAGCAGTTCTGGGTGGCCGGCCGCGACGAGGCGATCGCGGCGGGCTGGTTCGGGCCCGTGGTGGACGAGCGGGTGTACGGCCGGATCGGCGACGTGGTCGCCGCCGCGCACGACGACGTGATCATCACCGCCTCCGTCAACGAGCCCAACGAGTCCGCGATGGTCGGGGTGCACGGCTCGATGACCCCGGCCGAGCAGTTCGTCCCCCTCCTGGAAGTCCGCACCTGAGCCCCAGGCTCCGTGTCCCCTCCCTCCCCGTACGTGAAAGGCCGTCACCACCCCATGCCCGAGCTGGTCTTCTTCTCCGGCACGATGGACTGCGGAAAGAGCACACTGGCTCTGCAGATCGAGCACAACCGCTCCGCGCGCGGACTCCAGGGCATGATCTTCACCCGGGACGACCGGGCCGGCGAGGGCAAGCTCTCCTCCCGGCTCGGCCTGGTCACCGACGCGGTGGAGGCCGGCGAGGGCCTGGACCTGTACGGGTATCTGGTGGCCCATCTCTCCCAGGGCGGCCGCTGCGACTATGTGATCGCCGACGAGGCCCAGTTCCTCGACCCCGGGCAGATCGACCAGCTGGCCCGGGTGGTGGACGACCTCGGGATGGACGTCTACGCCTTCGGCATCACCACGGACTTCCGCACCAAGCTGTTCCCCGGCTCCCAGCGGCTGATCGAGCTCGCCGACCGCATCGAGCAGCTCCAGGTCGAGGCCCTGTGCTGGTGCGGCGCCCGCGCCACCCACAACGCCCGCACCGTGGGCGGGGGGATGGTGGTCGAGGGCGCCCAGGTCGTCGTCGGCGACGTCAACCGCTCAGCGGAGGAGGTCGGTTACGAGGTGCTGTGCCGCCGTCACCACCGCCGCCGGATGACCAGCGCCTCCGCCCGGGCCGGTGCCCTCTCCCCGGACGTGCTCCCGGTCAACGGCGGCTGACCTCCGCCGGTACGCGGGCGGGGCGGCCGCTCACCGGGCCGCCTCGCGCTGCTCGGCCTCCGCCAACGCCCGCTCGACCGAGGCCACTCGGCGGCGCTGGCGGCGCAGGGTGAACGGGGTGGAGGTCATCAGCAGGGCCAGCGACACATAGAGCGCGGCGCTCCCGTAGTCCCCGGACCACAGGGCGTCGGCCGCGATGAGCAGCCACAGCACGGCGGCACCGACCCAGGTCCACCGGTACCAGGTGTACTGATGCCGGTCCAGACCGCGGCGCTGCCGGGCGACGCTCTCGACCACGGCCGGCCGCTCGTACGGATCCTCCGGCAGCCTCCCGCGCCGGATCTCCCGGCCGATCCGCAGATACCGCCCGGTGCTCAGGCCGAACTCCCGCGCCCGGCGGCCCTCCCGCACCCAGACCACGACCCCCACGACCACGCCGACCAGCAACGCTGCCCCGCCCATGATCAGCCCGGTGGCGAGCCGTTCGCCCGGGTCCCCGACCAGGGCGCCGACCACCGCCCCGCACGCCGTCAGCCCCACGAGGCCCCACGCGAGCTGTGCCGCCGTCTGGCCCTTCCCGGTCGTCTTCCCCATCCCAACCCCCCCTCTCCATCAGCCCAGTTGCCTCACCGACCCGGCTACCCGCACCGGCCCGCCCGTCACCCCCGGCGGGCGCAAGACCCGGTCGCGGCGCTGTCCACCGCGCGTCGACCGCCTGTCACTGTGACGTCCCCCGTACGCCCGTACGAGGGGCATCCCGGCCCACCGGAGGCTCCGGGACGCCCGGAGAAAGACGTGTATCCCGCAGCCTCACCGGCTCCTCGGTGCTCGCCCGCCGGCTGATCCTCATCGCCGCCGCGCCGGCCATGGCCCTGGTGCCGCTGCTCGGCACCCCGAGTGGGGCAGCCGGGACCGGTGCACCGCCCGTGCCCACCCCGTGGGGGAGCCGGGCACCTACACGCTCTTCACCCTCCCTCGACGGAGAAGGCGTCCCGAGCACGGCGAAGACGCTCACCCTCTCCTGACCGCCGGACCATGGGACGCTTCCGCCGGCTCAGCGCCCGGCCGAGCGTACGAGGGTGAAGACCGCGCCCTCGGGGTCGGCGACGATGGCGGACCGTCCGGCCGGGGTGTCCTCGGGCGGGCGGACCAGCCGGCCGCCCAGCTCGGTCACCCGGTGCGCGGCGGTGTCGGTGTCCTCGACCTCGAACCAGGTCATCCAGTGCGCCCCGCGGTCACGGGGCAGGGCTCTGCCGAGGCCGTGCAGGGAGGCGACCGGGCGGTCCGCCACCCGCAGGGTCACCACGTCCGGGTCCGCGGCGCCGGCCGGGGTCACGTCATAGCCGAAGACGGACCGGTAGAACTTGCCCACCGATTCGGTCTCCCAGGTCAGCAGCTCGTTCCAGGCCACGGTGCCGGGCTCCCCGGCCACCGCGGCGCCGGTGTGGGCGGCGGCCTGCCACACCCCGAAGACCGCGCCCGCCGGATCGGAGCAGATCGCCATCCGCCCGGCGTCGCCCGCGTTCAGCGGACCCACGGCCACCGTGCCGCCGCTGTAGCGGACCGAGGAGGCGGTGGCCCCGGCGTCGTCCGAGGCGAGGTACGGCGTCCACGCCGCCGGCAGGTCCCGGTCCGCCGGCAGCCGGCCGATCCCCGCCACCTCCCGGCCGTCGAGCAGCCCGCGGGCATAGGGCCCGAGCTGCTGGGGGCCGGGCTCGAACCGCCAGCCGAACAGCGCCCCGTAGAACTCCTCCGCCGCGTCGAACCGCCGCACCATCAGACTCACCCAGCAGGGTGTACCGGGACTGCGCCGAACCGCCTGGGTCATCGTGACTCTCTCCTCGGACCATTGTGGTGGCCGTGCGGGGACGAAGGGCGCCGCGGCGGCCGCGCCAAGGCCGGCCGGGGACATCCGCTCCGTACCCCGTCCGATGCTGGCACCGGCGACCGCGCGGTGCGCCCCGGCCGCGCCGGGGTTTGGCGCGATCCCGCAGGAGGATGCCCGATTTCCCGCAGACCATCCGCCTCCTGGCCCACCACCCCCGGGTGTGTCCGCCGACGCACGCCCCCGGTGCACGCCTCCCCGCCCGCCGGCCCGCCCACGCCCCTGGCGGCCGCCTCACCCGGTCAGGGGCGCCCGGGGCCGTACCGCACGCCCCCTCAGACCGCCCCACCGCGCCCCGGATCCCGGAGGGGGAGGGGCTCCCGCCGGACCCCTCGGCTGGGCGAGGATGGCGGCATGAACGCGATCACGGGCACGGGCCCGCTCATCTCGGCGCAGGAACTCGCCCGCGCGGTGGCCGGGGCACGGCCGCCGGTCCTGCTGGACGTCCGCTACCGGCTCGGCGGCCCGCCCGGCCGCCCGCTGTACGAGGCGGGCCATGTGCCCGGAGCCGTCTTCGTCGACCTGGACGCCGAACTCGCCGCGCCGCCGGGCGCGGGCGGCCGCCATCCGCTGCCCGAGACCGGTGCGTTCGGCGCGGCCATGCGGCGCGCCGGGGTCCGCGCGGACCGCCCGGTGGTCGTCTACGACGACGGGCAGGGCTGGGCCGCGGCCCGCGCCTGGTGGCTGCTGCGCTGGGCGGGCCACCCGGACGTCCGGGTGCTGGACGGCGGCCTCCCGGCCTGGGACGGTCCGCTGGAGGAGGGCGCGACCGATCCCGCCGAGGCCGGGGACTTCGTACCTCAGCCGGGTGGCCTGCCCCTGCTGGACGCCGACGCGGCGGCCGCGCTGGCACGTACGGGGCTACTGCTGGACGCCCGGGCGGGGGAGCGCTACCGGGGCGAGACCGAGCCGATCGACCCGGTGGCCGGGCACATCCCGGGCGCGGTGTCCGCGCCGACCACCGAGAACCTCGGCCCGGACGGGCGCTTCCTGCCGCCGGAGGCGCTCGCGGACCGCTTCAAGCGACTGGGCGCGACCGACACGGCCGAGGTGGGCGTCTACTGCGGCTCGGGCGTCTCGGCCGCCCAGCAGGTGCTGGCACTGGAGGTCGCGGGCATCCCGTCGGCGCTCTACGCAGGCTCGTGGTCCGAGTGGTGCGCCGACCCGGCCCGCCCCATCGCCACCGGTGCGGATCGCGGCTGACGGCCAAGGGCCGGGCACGGTCCGCCACGTACGACCGCCGACGGCCGGTCCGGGCCTGTCTGCTCGGCCTCGGCCCGGAGCGGTTCGGGCGGGCTGTCGTCGCAGGTCCGGACCGCGGCTGACGTGGCCGGGCACAGTCCGGACGTGCGACCGCCGCCGACCCTTTGGTGGGGCGGCGGCGGGCAGCAAAAGCCGCAGGAACGGTACGGCGGTGGTGCGGCTCTGCCTACTCCTGCTTCTTGCGGCGGGTGCCGAAGACGATCTCGTCCCAGCTGGGCACCGCCGCCCGGCGCCCCGGGCGGACGCCGTCGGCCTCGGCCTGACGGTCGGTGGTGCCGGTCAGCCGGTCGCGGTGGCCGCTCACCGCGCGCGGCATCAGCACGTCCGCGTACGCCGAACCGGCGCCCGCGGAGGCGGCCGGGGCGGGCGGTTCCTCCGCCTCCTCGACCTCGTCCGGCTCGGCCACCGAGGTCACGGAGTGGTCCGCGGCCGGTCGGTCGGGCACCACCAGGTCGCCCCGGAAGCTGGGCACCGCCTCCAGCAGGCTGGTCAGCGAGTCCCGCTCCGGCTCCTCGTCCGGCTCGGCCGAGGGCAGCGGCACCGGGGCGGCCGGACGCTCGATCTGGCGGTCCAGGGCGCGGTCCAGCGGCCGGTCGCGGGGAAGCCGGGCGATCCGCGGGACGAACGGAGAGCTGGGCTCCTGCACGGCGACCGCGTCATCGGTCTCGCCGATCAGCATCCGCGCCTCGTCGTCCACCGCCTGCACCAGCCGGCGGGGCGGGTCGTAGGACCAGCTCGCCGAGTGGATCTCCCCGGCCACCCGGTAGACCAGCAGCACCTCCCAGGTGCCGTCGTCCCGGCGCCAGGAGTCCCAGACCACGGTGTCCTTGTCGGCGCCGCGCAGCAGCAGCCGCTCCGCCACCGCCTCACCCAGCTGGGGACCGGTGTTCTCACCGGGGCGGCGCACCGGGGTTTTGCGGGCCCGCTCGGCCATGAACGCGCGCTCGGCGAGGACCGGGCCCTCGAAGCGGCGCACCCGCTCCACCGGGATGCCGGCCAGCTGGGCGACCTCCTCGGCGGAGGCACCGGCTCGTATCCGGGCCTGGATGTCCCGGGGGCGGAGGTGGCTCTCCACCTCGATCTCGATCTGACCGAGCCGGGCCCGGTCGTTGCGGACGGCCGCACGCAGGCGCTCGTCGATCGGCAGCGTGAACTCCGTGTTGTCCGCAGCCTTGAGCACCAGTCGTGTGCCGTCGTTGGAGACGGCCACGACACGCAGTTCGGGCATGGGGACCTCCCGGGTGGTGCCTGCCGACGTCACCTGCGTCGCTGCTTCCGCTAGTCGAGTCGAGTGTGGCCTGCCCGGGTGCAGCCTGCCACAACCTTGCCGTGTTCCCCGGCGTGTCGGACGGATGCCCCGGAACGCCGTTGTGACACGGTGAGCAGTTCGGCAACTCAGTGTGACCATTGGTCACTCTGCGCAGCGAACGGCTGTGTGCTGCCGACGACGCCGCCGGATCGAGCGCCGCTTCCGGCCCCCTCCCGTTGGTTCCGGCCACCGAGAAGGCTCGTGGGCCAGGGCTCGTCACACTACTCCATTCGGGCCATCCGGGTGGACCGGCGCGCCGCCGAAGTTCTCGCCGGGCACGGCAGTTGGCGCCCGAGGGTGCGCTCGGGCGCACGTGGCGTCCTTCACAGAACCGCCGATACCGGAACTATTCACTTCGCCCGAAGGTCCCTTCTCCCTGCATGCTGGTACAGATGGGTGAACCGAGGCCGGAAGTGAACAAGCAGGTGCAGAAGCCGAATCAGCGGACGGAAGCGGCGCAGCCGGAGGAGGCCAAGCCGGAGGAGGGGAAGAAGCGGATCGACCTCAGTACCCCGCAGGTGGCGGGCAGCGCCGTCGCCGCCGTGGTGGCCGCCAAGCTCGCCTCGAACCTCGGTGTCTACGGCACGGTGCTCGGAGCCGGTGTGATCAGCGTCATCGCCACCTGTGGCGGATCGCTCTTCCAGCACCTGTTCAGCAGCACCGGCAACCGGGTACGCGACGCCAAGGACCAGGTCACCGGCCGTTCCCGGCGCCGGTACGGCGGGCGGCGGTCCGGCGCTGGGGCGGCCGACGGGGCCGGTGCGACAGCTGTGACGGGTGGGGGTGCGGTCGCCACCGGGCCGCCAGGCGCCCCGCCCTCGAAGGGGGCTGACGGGCGGTTCGGCGCGGCCACCACCTACGGCACCCGGGTGCGTGGCTGGAAACGATCGGCCGTCGCCGCCGCGCTGGTCTTCCTGGTCGCCATGGCGGGCATCACCGCCTATGAGCTGGCGACCGGTCAGGACTTCAGCGGCGGCAAGGGCACCACCGTCGGTTCGGTGGTCCGCGGCGGCGGTGGCTCCGCGGCCGACGACGGCCCCGCCTCCCCGGGGAGCGGGGGCGACGGTACCGACCAGAGCCCGGACGGAGACCGGAACGGCGACCAGGACCGGAACGGCGAGCAGGGCGGGGACCGGAGCCCGGATCCCAGCCGCTCCCCGGGTGGTTCCGGAACGGACGGCTCCGGGACGGACGGTTCCGGTGAGGACGGCTCCGGCACGGACGGCTCCGGCAAGGACGGGACCTCGCCGAGCCCGGGTGCCGGGACCGGCCCCGGTACCGGTGGCGACCGCGAGCCCGGCGGTGCCGGGAACGGCGACGGTGGCGGCGCGAGCCGCGAGCCCGGTGCCTCCCCCTCGCCGTCCGGGACCACCGGTCCCTCGGATCCCGGCGGTCAGGGCTCCGGCAGCCGGGGACCCGGCACCGCGCAGGACGGCGGCGCGGGTGGTGCCACCCCGCCGGCCGCCCCGCCCGCGAACGGCGGTGCCCCGCCCGCCGAGTGAGCCTCCGGTGTACGCCGACGGGGCCGCGCTTCCCACCGGAAGCGCGGCCCCGTCCCCGTCCCCGTCCCCGTACCGCCTCTGCCGCCGGCTCAGTCGCCGAGCACCCGCCGCAGGTAGTCGTTGCCGAACAGCCGGTCCGGGTCCAGCCGGTCCCGCACCGCGGTGAACTCGGCGAACCGCGGATAGGCCGCCGCCAGATAGGCCGCGTCCCGGGTGTGCAGCTTGCCCCAGTGCGGCCGCCCCTCGTGGGCCGTCATGATCCGCTCGACCTCGGTGAAGTACCCCCGGTACGGCGTCCCCTTGTACATGTGCACCGCGATATAGGCGGTGTCCCGGCCCGAGGCCGTGGAGAGCGGGATGTCGTCCGCCGGGGCGGTCCGCACCTCCACCGGGAAGGACACCCGCAGCGGCGAGCGCTCCAGCATCGCCTTCAGCTCCCGCAGCGCCGCCATCGCCGCCCGGCGCGGCAGCGCGTACTCCATCTCCACGAACCGCACCCGGCGCGGGCTGGTGAACACCTTGTACGGGATGTCGGTGTACGTGCGGGCCGACAGCGCCCGGCTGGAGACCTTGGCGATCGCCGGGACGGCGGCCGGCACCGCCTTGCCGAGGGTGCTCACCACCTGGAACAGCCCGTTGGAGAGCAGTTCCTCCTCGACCCAGCCGCTGATCCTGCCGGGCGGGTCGATCGGGCCCTGGCTGCGGTTGTTCCGCTTGGTGACGCAGCCGGAGGTGTGCGGGAACCAGTAGAACTCGAAGTGCTCGTTCTCCGTGTGCAGCGCGTCGAACTCCGCCACCACCCGGTCGAAGGGCATCGGCTCCTCCTGCGCGCGGAGCAGGAACAGCGGCTCCACCGCGAAGGTGATCGCCGACACCACACCCAGCGCGCCCAGACCGATCCGGGCGGCCGCGAAGACCTCCGGGTTCTCCTGCGCCGAGCAGGTCAGCACCTCGCCGGCCGCCGTCACCAGCTCAAGGCCGGTGATCTGGGCGGCGATCGAGGCCGACTCCCGGCCGGTGCCGTGCGTCCCGGTGCTGGTGGCGCCCGCGACCGTCTGCTCCATGATGTCGCCCATGTTGGTGAGCGAGAGCCCCTCGCGCGCCAGCGCCGCGTTCAGTCGCTTCAGCGGGGTGCCGGACTCCACGGTCACCGTCATCGCCCGGCGGTCGATCCGGCGGATGCCGGTCAGCAGGTCCGGGCGTATCAGCACCCCGTCGGTGGCCGCGATCGCGGTGAACGAGTGCCCGGTCCCGACCGTCTTGACCCGCAGGCCCTCCGCGGCCGCCGTCCGCACCGTCTCGGCCAGCTCGTCCACCGAGGCCGGCCGCGCCTCCCGGGTGGGCCGGGCGGACACGGTGCCGGCCCAGTTAACCCACGTGCTGCTGCTCCGGGTCCTGTTCACGATCGTCACGCTTCCCCTGCCCCTCACGCGTCGGTGCCGGCGTGCGCAGCCGGCGGTACCCCGAGAGACCCACCACGGCCGCGAGCACTCCCGAGACTCCGGGCACCGTGTACCCCGCGGCCGCGCCGTAGGCGTCGACCACCCAGCCACCGGTCGAGGCGCCCAGGGCGATGCCCACCGCGAGCCCGGTGCTCGTCCAGGACATGCCCTCGGTCAGCTTGCTGCGTGGTACATGCGTCTCGACGAGGGCCATCGTCGTCACCATGGTCGGTGCGATGGCCAGGCCCGCGACGAACAGCGCCACGGCCAGGACAGGCAGGTTCCCGGCCAGTTGGAGGGGGATCATACTCACGGCCATCGCGCACACCCCCACCAGCCAGCGGCGGTGGGCCTCGCCCTTCAGGTGCAGCAGCCCGAAGACCGCGCCGGCCAGGCAGGAGCCGAGCGCGTACACCGCCAGCACCAGGCTGGAGGCCGCCTTGCGGCCCTCGGCCTCGGCGAACGCCACCGTCACCACGTCCACCGAGCCGAAGATGGCGCCGGTCGCGACGAACGCCGCCACCAGCACCTGGAGCCCGCGTGAGCGCAGCGCCGAGCCGCCGGAGTGCTGCTCCACCGGGTGCGGCTCGGGCTCGGTGGCCCGCTGGGCGGTCAGCCACCACACCCCGACGGCGAGGAACGCCCCGGCGAGTACCGGACCGGCCGCCGGGAACCAGGTGGTGGACAGCCCGACGGCGATGATCGGGCCGAAGATGAAGCAGATCTCGTCCACCACCGACTCGAAGGAGTACGCGGTGTGCAGCTCGCGCGGCGCGTGGCGGTAGAGCACCGCCCACCGCGCCCGGGTCATCGCGCCGACCGAGGGCACGCACCCCACGGCCGCCGCGAACACGAACAGCGTCCAGTCCGGCAGCCGCAGTTGCGCGCAGGTCACCAGGCCCGCGGCAGCCACCAGCGAGACCAGCACCGTGGGGCGCAGCACCCGGCGCTGCCCGTGCCGGTCCACCAGCCGGGACACCTGGGGGCCCAGCACCGCGGCGGAGACGGCCATGGTCGCCGAGAGCGAGCCCGCCAGCCCGTACCGGCCGGTGATCTCCGAGATCATGGTCATCACGCCGAGGCCCATCATGGCCAGCGGCATCCGGCCGAGGAGTCCGGCGGCGGAGAAGGACACCGTGCCGGGGGCGGCGAATATCGCACGGTAGGAACTGGGCAAGGGGCACTCCGGCCGGTCGGACGGGGAAGCGGCGGCGCGGATCGGCGGGAGGACGCGTCGGCACCGCCGCCCGTAAGGCGTATAGGCAGCCTTCACAGCTTACGACCGGAGACCGCCCGCCCGCACCGGATTTACGCCCCGAATTCCGCGCCACGGGTCACGGCTTCCGGATGACGGAAGTAAGGCGGGGTGGTGGTCGGAGGCCCAGCGGACCCGTCCGGGAGGCACCCGGCCCCCGCGGCCCGCGCCGGGACCGGTGCAGACCCGGCGCCGCGCGGGTGTCCCGAAGCCGCGCGGGTGTCGCGTCGGACCGTGGGACCCGTCCGGGAGGCACCCGGCCCCCGCGGGCCGCGCCGGGACCGGTGCACCCGTCGCCACGCGGGTGTCCCGAAACCGCGCGGGTGTCGCGTCGGATCGTGGGGACCCGGCGCGCGCGGGTCGCGTCGTACCGGTGGGCCCGGGCCGTGTGGACCGCGCCGGACCGGTGCGCCCGGGCCGTGTGGACCGCGGCGGACCGGTGGGCCCGGGGCCCCGGGCCGTACCGCTCGCCGGGGCGTGCGCCTGGCGGCTCGGGGCGTACGGCCTGGTGGCTCGCGGGGCGCCTCGGGTCGCACGGTCCGCTGGCTCCCCCCGGCTTCCGGGGCGCGGAACTGCCCACGCCCCACCCGCCGTACCGCACGGCGGTTTCCCGGGTGTCGGACCCGGGTGGCAGGATCAAGAGCATGTCCGACGCCATGTCCGCACAGCGCGACCCCGCCCCGTACGACGCCCTGCTGCTGCTCTCCTTCGGCGGGCCGGAGGGCCCGGACGACGTGGTCCCTTTCCTGGAGAACGTCACCCGCGGGCGCGGCATCCCCACCGAGCGGCTGAAGGAGGTCGGGCAGCACTACTTCCTCTTCGGCGGCGTCAGCCCGATCAACGACCAGAACCGCGCACTGCTCGCCGCACTGCGCAAGGACTTCGCCGACGCCGGACTCGACCTGCCCGTCTACTGGGGCAACCGGAACTGGGCGCCCTACCTCACCGACGCCCTGCGCGAGATGGTCCGCGACGGGCGCCGCCGTATCGCGGTGCTCGCCACCAGCGCGTACGCCTCCTACTCCGGCTGCCGCCAGTACCGCGAGAACCTCGCCGACGCCCTCGCCACCCTCGAAGCGGAAGGGCTGCCGCGGCCCCGGGTGGACAAGCTGCGGCACTACTTCAACCACCCGGGCTTCGTCCGCCCGATGATCGACGGGGTGCTGCGCTCGCTCGCCGAGCTGGACGAGGAGGTCCGCGCAGGCGCCCACCTCGCCTTCACCACCCACTCCATCCCCACCGCCTCCGCCGACACCTCGGGCCCGGTCGGCGAGCACGGCGAGGGCGGGGCGTATGTGGCCGAGCACCTGGACGTCGCCCGGCTGATCGCCGACGCGGTACGCCAGGAGACCGGCGTCGACCACCCCTGGCAGCTCGTCTACCAGTCCCGCAGCGGCGCCCCACACATCCCCTGGCTGGAGCCGGACATCTGCGACCACCTGGAGGAGCTGCACGGGGCCGGCGCCCCGGCCGTGGTGATGGTGCCCATCGGCTTCGTCTCCGACCACATGGAAGTGCTGTACGACCTGGACACCGAGGCCACCGCCAAGGCCGCCGAGCTGGGGCTGCCGGTGCGCCGCTCGGCCACCGTGGGGGACGACCCCCGGTTCGCCGCCGCGGTGCGCGACCTGCTGCTGGAGCGGGCCGCCGCCGAGCGGGGAAGCGCGCCCGAGCGGTGCGCCCTGGGGGCTCTCGGCCCCTCGCACGACCTCTGCCCGGTCGGCTGCTGCCCGGCCCGCGCCGAGCGCCCGGCCGCGGCCGGTGCGGACAGCCCCTACGCCTGACCACCCTCCACCACGTACGCCTGAGGAGGCTCGCCCCGTGTCCGACCAGCGCCCGATCGAGGCCGCCGAGGACCCGCTGACCGCTGAACTGCTGGCGGTCGCCCTGGCGGCGGCCCAGCGGGCCGGTGCCCTGCTGCGCGACGGCCGCCCGGCCGACCTGGGCGTGGCCGCCACCAAGTCCAGCCCCATCGACGTGGTCACCGAGATGGACCTGGCCGCCGAGAAGCTGATCACCGGCTACCTCGCCGAGCACCGCCCTGACGACGGGCTGCTCGGCGAGGAGGGCGCCGCCACCGAGGGCACCAGCGGGGTGCGCTGGGTGATCGACCCGCTGGACGGCACGGTCAACTACCTCTACGGGCTGCCCACCTGGGCGGTCTCCATCGCCGCCGAGCGGGACGGCGAGACCCTGGTCGGCGTGGTCGAGGCCCCGATGCGGGGGGAGACCTACCACGCGGTGCGCGGCGGCGGCGCCTACGCGGGCGGGCGCCGGCTGGCCTGCCGCCCGTCCCCGCCGCTGGACCAGGCGCTGGTCTCCACCGGCTTCAACTACGTGGCCGAGGTCCGCGCCCACCAGGCCGAGGTGGCCGGCCGGCTGATCCCGCTGCTGCGGGACATCCGCCGCTCCGGCTCCGCCGCGATCGACCTGGCCGACGTGGCCGCGGGCCGGCTGGACGGCTACTACGAGCGCGGGCTGCACCCCTGGGACCTGGCGGCCGGCGACCTGATCGCCCGCGAGGCCGGCGCCCTCACCGGCGGCCGCCCCGGCGAGCCGCCCTCCGGCGCCCTTGCGGTCGCCGCCTCCCCGGGCGTCTTCGCCCCGCTCCAGCGCCTCCTGGACGAACACGGGGCCTGGCACGACTGATCCAGCCCGAGCCCGAGCCCGAGCCCGAGCCCGATCCCGCCTTCTGCCGGAGCCGCCCCGTCCCCGGACGCGCCCCGGCCCCGCACCGTCGTCCTGGTGCGGGGCCGGGGTCGTCGGACCGTGGGAAATTCAGGCGACGGTGACTTGCACGCCGTGCTCGGCCGCGAGCCGGTGGAGGTCGTCCAGCTCCTCCTGCTCCACATCGGCCAGGAAGTCGTCACCGGACTCCCTGGCCCGCGAGAGGTCGGTCTCCGCAGTCCTTATGCGCTGCAGCAGTCCAGCGGTGAAAGCGTCCATCGTGCGCCCCCTCGTCATGGGTAGGTGGCACGGGGTGTGCCGGGGGTGGGAACGGGGATCACGCGCACGGCGCCTGCGGAGGCAGAGCGTTCGGTGGCGCGCCACACACGCGGCGTGATCTCGGGTGTGCAAGTCGTCCTCCCCCGGGGCTCCCGCACGGAAACCTCAACCGCCCGCCCAATCCGGTGATTCCCGTAACGCCGGCGAAACGCGCGGCCGGTTCCGGACCGCGCCCCGGGGCGGCCGCCGGGGCCCCGCAGGCCGCCTTACAGCCGGTTTACGCGCGTACGGGGCAGGATGGGGCGCACGGTCCGGTGCCGGGAGTCTGCCCGGAACCGGTCGCGGCATCCGTCCGCGACCGGGGGCACGGGCACCCGCTGCCCCGGCGCGCCCGCCCGGCGCCCCGGGAGCCGGAGGCGCCCGTACCGGAACGGCAAGCACAGGGGATGCCCGCCCGACAGCGGGCGCGGAGGAAAGGAACAACGCCGTGCGCGTACTCGTCGTCGAGGACGAGCAGCTGCTCGCCGATGCGGTGGCCACCGGACTGCGCCGGGAGGCCATGGCCGTCGACGTCGTGTACGACGGGGCGGCCGCCTTGGAGCGCATCGAGGTCAACGACTACGACGTGGTGGTCCTCGACCGCGACCTCCCGCTCGTCCACGGCGACGACGTCTGCCGCCGGCTGGTCGAGCTCCAGGTACCCACCCGGGTGCTGATGCTCACCGCGTCCGGCGACGTCAGCGACCGGGTCGAGGGGCTGGAGATCGGCGCCGACGACTACCTGCCCAAGCCCTTCGCGTTCAGCGAGCTGATCGCCCGGGTCCGGGCGCTGGGCCGGCGGACCTCCGTACCGCTGCCCCCGGTGCTGGAGCGGGCCGGCATCCGGCTGGACCCCAACCGCCGGGAGGTCTCCCGGGACGGCCGGGAGATCCAGCTCGCCCCCAAGGAGTTCGCGGTGCTGGAGGTGCTGATGCGCAGCGAGGGCGCCGTGGTCTCGGCCGAGCAGCTGCTGGAGAAGGCCTGGGACGAGAACACCGACCCGTTCACCAATGTCGTACGGGTGACGGTGATGACCCTGCGCCGCAAACTGGGCGAGCCGCCCGTGATCGTCACCGTGCCCGGCTCCGGCTACCGGATCTGAGCCGATGCCCGCCCTGCACGCACCCCCGCACACGCCCCCCAAGCCCACCTGGGACCCCCTCGACCCGGTCCGCCCCTGGCTGCGGCCCACCATCCGGATACGGCTCACCCTGCTGTACGGCGGGATGTTCCTGATCGCCGGCGTCCTGCTGCTGTCGATCATCTACCTGCTGGCCGCGCAGGCCCTGCACATCGGAAGCGAACTGCCGTTCAAGATCGTCGAAGGCAAGATCACCAGCAGCGTCTGCTCGTTCCCCGCGCAGGCCGCGGTGAACGTCGACGTCGCCAACCAGGCCATGAACGCCTGCGTCAACCAGCAGCGCCAGCACGCCCTGGACGACCTGCTGCGCCGCTCGCTGTTCGCCCTGCTCGGGCTGAGCCTGATCGCCTTCGCCTTCGGCTACGCGATGGCCGGCCGGGTGCTCTCGCCGCTGGGCCGGATCACCCGCACCGCCCGCAACGTGGCCGGCACCGACCTCTCCCGCCGGATCGAGCTGGACGGGCCGGACGACGAGCTCAAGGAGCTGGCCGACACCTTCGACGACATGCTGGACCGGCTGGAGCGCGCCTTCACCGCCCAGCAGCGCTTCGTCGGCAACGCCTCGCACGAGCTGCGCACCCCGCTGGCGATCAACCGGACGCTGCTGGAGGTGCATCTCTCCGACCCGGGGGCGCCGGTGGAGCTCCAGCAGCTCGGCAAGACCCTGCTGGCCACCAACGAGCGCAGCGAGCAGCTGGTGGAGGGCCTGCTGCTGCTGGCCCGCAGCGACAACGAGATCATCGAGCGCAAGCCGGTGGACCTCGCCGAGGTGGCGAGCCGGGCCATCGAGCAGGCCCGCGGGGAGGCGGAGGGCAAAGGCGTCGAGATCCGCGGCGAACGCGCCCCGGCCGTGGTCCAGGGCAACGGGGTGCTGCTGGAGCGGATCGCGCTCAACCTGGTGCAGAACGGCGTCCGCTACAACAGCGCGGGCGGCTGGGTGGAGGTGCGCACCGAGACCGGCCCCCAGGGGGCGGTGCTGGTGGTCACCAACACCGGCCCGGTGGTCCCGGCCTACGAGGTGGACAACCTCTTCGAGCCGTTCCGCCGGCTGCGCCAGGAGCGCACCGGCAGCGACAAGGGCGTGGGGCTCGGCCTGTCCATCGCCCGCTCGGTGGCCCGGGCGCACGGCGGCCGCATCACCGCGGAGCCCCGGGAGGGCGGCGGACTCGTGATGCGGGTGGTGCTGCCCACCTGAGCCCGCCCCCGCCGGGGCGGCCTGGCTTCCGGTCCGGGCCGGTCCGGAGCTGTGCCCTGGCGCGGGGGCCGGGCACCGGGCCGGGCGGCCGACCCGCTCCGCCGGGGCCCGGTTCCCGGGCCGCGCACCGCCTTCCGGGCCGCCCCGGGCCCCGGCGGCGGTCTCGGCGGGCAGGTGCGGAGGGTGACCGTGAGCCACCTCTGTGTGAGACTATGGGCCCCGACACGCCGGTCCCGGCAGCGGACTTGTTCGCTTTACGCGCAATTTCCAAGGTCGGCCGAGAACCGGTCGCTGTGTGATCGATCACACGCGATGCCTTTCGGTCATCCACGCTGCGTGATCGGGAAAGGCCCCGGAAAGCCAGGAAAAATCCGGGTTTCCCGGGCCTGAGATCACGGGAAGTACACGGGGTGGCGCCTGTTCTGGGCATCCCCGCGACCGTGTACGGTCCCGTTCGCCACCCAAACCCGATCACCCTCGCGGGGTCCGGTTGGGTGTCGATTGAGTAACAGACCTTGATGTGAGGCAAAATCTCCGCCTCAGGTCGGGCACAAGTCCGGCCTCTCACGCGTTACGTGCGCTGGAGACACCGCAAACACCCAGAGGGGGAGAGCGCGACATGGCAACCGACTACGACACCCCACGCAAGACCGACGACGACGTCGACTCGGACAGCCTGGAAGAGCTGAAGGCCAGGCGGAACGACAAGTCGACCTCGACCGTCGACGTCGACGAGTTCGAGGCCGCCGAGGGCCTGGAGCTGCCCGGGGCCGACCTCTCCAACGAGGAGCTGGCCGTCCGGGTGCTGCCCAAGCAGGCGGACGAGTTCACCTGCATGAGCTGCTTCCTGGTCCACCACCGCAGTCAGCTGGCCCGCGAGAAGAACGGCCAGCCGATCTGCCGCGACTGCGACTGAGGACCGGTCGGCCGTGGCAGCAGGCGACAACCCGTCTCGGAAACGACGCTTCCGGCTCACTCGCAAGCCGGAGGCGTACCAGGGCGGCACCGACCCGGCACCCGGGGCGCACGACGCACCCGCCGGGCACGGGGCCCCTCTGCCTCCCGCCGGAACGCAGGGCGACGACGAGCGGGGCCCCGGGGCCTCGCTCGAAGCGGCCCCGGCGGCCGACCGGTCCGGACCGACCACCCGGACAGGACGCGTCGCCGCCGTACGCGATGGCGTGCGCCGAGGGCGCGAGGGCGCCCGGGCGGGCCTGAACCACCTCGCCGACCGGCTCATCGAGCTCGCGCCCCGGATCCCGGTCCGCGACCTCGACACCCTGCGCCGGCACTTCCCGGGCCTCGGCCCTGAGGAGATCGCCGACAAGCTGGTCGCCGGCGCGGCCAACGCGGCGTCCACCGTGGGCGCCGGAGTCGGCGCGGCGGCGATGCTGCCCGTACCTCCGGCGATGCCCGCCGAGCTGGCCGCCGAGATCACCGGCGTCGCCGCCATCGAGCTGAAGCTGATCGCCGAGCTCCACGAGGTCTACGGCCAGCGGCCGCCCGGCACCTTCAGCCAGCGGGCCGGCGCCTATCTGACCTCCTGGACGGAGGAGCGCGGCATCGACGTCACCAAGCCCACCTCCGTGAACGCCGCACTGGGCGGCCGGATGCGGCGCGAGCTGCGCCGCGCGATCACCAAGCGGATGGTCCGCAACCTGCCCAACCTGGTGCCGTTCATGGTCGGCGCCGTGGTCGGGGCCGCGATGAACCGCCGCGACACCAAGAACCTCGCCGGGCGGATCCGTGAGGACCTGCGCCGCCGCCAGGTGCCCTGGGACGCCCTCCCGCACCTCCCGCCGCTGGACCGGCCGGAGAACACCAAGAGCCCCAAGGAACTCGGCTACTAGCCCGCCCGGCCGGCTCCCTGCCCGGTCCCAAATCCCGGGCGGGGTCCGACCTCGGGGCGGGCTCCGACCCTGGGCGAGCCGCGCCGCAGGCCGTACGGGCCTCCGGCCGCCCCAACCCAGGGCCCCTCACCGCGTACCGCCGCCGCGCCTCCGGCCGTACGGGCTCCCGGCCGCATAGCGCTTCGTGCCTCAGGCTGCACGGGCCTCCGTGCGCCTCAGGCAGCCTCGGGCCGTACGGCCTCCGGCCGCAGGACCTCGCCGCCTCCGGCCGTACAGCCCCCGCCGCCTCCGGTCGTACAGGCTTCCGTGCCTCTCAGGCGGCCTCACGCCGTGTGGGCCTCCGGCCGCAAGACCCTCGCGCCTCCGGCCGTACGGGCTTCCGTGCGCCTCAGGCGCCCCGCGCCGTACGGGCCTCCGGCCGCAGAACCTCCGCGCCTCCGGCCGCAGGACCCCGGGCCTCAGGCCGTACGAATGTCCGCCGTCGGGTCTTCGGGACCCTCGGGGCGTACCGGTGCCGGGTCCTCGGCCCGTACCGCCGCCTGCTCGGGCACCGGGCCCGTGCCGCCGGCGCCTGCCGCGGTCAGGGCGGCCGCCAGGGCGTGCGGGTCGCGGGTGGACAGGTAGACGTACGGCGTGGGGTCCGCCGGGTCGGTCACCGGCACCCGTACCGCCGTCGGGACATAGCTCCGCAGCAGCAGGAAGGCGCGGGTGTCGGCCTTGTAGGTGCGCCAGGCGCGGGCCTCCTCGCCCTCCAGCGCCTCCGGCTCGCCCAGCGCGGCGGCGGGCAGCCGGGCGTCCCCCGCGACCAGCGAGCCGGCCACCACGCGGATCCGGGCCGAGCCGTAGGCGCTCACCGTCATCGCCGCCAGCGCGCCCGCGACGATCAGCCCGCCCAGCATCGGCAGTGTCCCCAGCGGCAGCATGATCAACGCGCCCGAGAGGCCGATCAGAACGGCGATCAGCCACCAGGAGCGCGGGGCGGTCAGGCGTTCGTCGTACTGCGGCTGCGCGGCCGCGGCGGAGGGCTGCATACACCCAAGCTTGGCACGGCGCGACCGGGGGTCCGCCGCGCGGGTAAGGTTCCCCGCTGTGACGACAGCACTGACGCCTCCGGCCGGCGCCCGGCCGCCGGTACGCCACCCCGACGCACCCGCCCCGGGGGAGCCGCTCGGCTCCCACTACGAGCACTGCTTCGGCTGCGGCGGCGGGCAGCCGCACGGACTCCACCTGGACGCGCGCGCCGAGGAGGGCGTCGCGGTCACCGCCGAGTTCACCGTCACCACCGACCACCAGGGCGCCCCCGGGCTCGCGCACGGCGGGGTGCTGGCCACCGCGCTGGACGAGACCCTCGGCTCGCTGGGCTGGCTGCTGCGGGTCATCGCCGTCACCGGGCGGCTGGAGACCGACTTCGTCCGCCCGGTGCCGGTCGGCACCGCCCTGCACCTGGCCGCGCATGTCACCGCCGTGCACGGCCGCAAGATCTACGCCACCGCCACCGGCCGGATCGGCGGCCCCGAGGGGCCCGTCGCGGTGCGCGCCGACGCCCTCTTCATCGAGGTCAAGGTCGACCACTTCATCGACAACGGCCGCTCCGAGGAGATCCAGGCCGCGATGGCCGACCCCGACACACAGCGGCGCGCCCGCGCCTTCGAGGTGAACCCCTGATGCGCAACCCCGTCGACATCCTCATCCGCCGCGTCGACCCCGAGGTACCCCTCCCGTCGTACGGGCATCCGGGCGACGCCGGGGCCGATCTGGTCACCACCGAGGCCGCCGAACTCGCCCCCGGGGAGCGGGCGCTCCTGCCCACCGGGGTGTCCATCGCCCTCCCCGACGGGTACGCGGCCTTCGTGCACCCCCGCTCCGGGCTGGCCGCCCGCTGCGGAGTGGCCCTGGTGAATGCCCCGGGGACCATCGATGCCGGGTACCGTGGGGAGATCAAGGTGATCGTGGTGAACCTGGACCCGCGCGAGAGCGTGCGGTTCGAGCGGTTCGACCGGATCGCCCAACTGGTTGTCCAGCAGGTCGAGAAGGTCCGCTTCCACGAGGTGGCGGAGCTCCCCGGCTCCGCGCGGGCCGCGGGGGGCTTCGGGTCCACCGGCGGCCACGCCGCCGTGGGGGACCGGACGGGCGTTCCGGCCGGCGGTCCGGCGGGCGGTCCTCTGGAAGGTCCGGCGGACGGCGGTTCAACGGGTGGGAATCCCTACGCATCGGTCGTATCCGACCGGGAAGGACAGTGACGTGTTCGGACGTCGCAAGAAGAGCGAAGCCGCTGCCGACGCGGCCGGCGAGGCCGAGCAGGTCGTCGACGAGACCGCCGAGGACGAGGCGGCCGAGGACGGCGAGCAGCGCCGGGTGAACCTCCCGCCGGCGCCCCGGCCCGACGGCCCCTGGGACGTCTCCGAGGTCTCCCGCCCCGACGAGGGGCGGGTCGACCTCGGCGGAGTGTTCGTGCCCGGGGTCGAGGGGATGGAGCTGCGCGTGGAGGTCGCCGGTGACGCGATCGTCGCCGCCACGGTGGTGCTGCGGGACAGCGCCATCCAGCTCCAGGCGTTCGCCGCCCCCAAGCGCGAGGGCATCTGGGGCGAGGTCCGCGAGGAGATCGCCTCCGGCATCACCAAGCAGGGCGGCGTCATCGACGAGGTCGAGGGTCCCCTCGGCTGGGAGCTGCGGGCCCAGGTGCCGGTGCAGCTGCCGGACGGCACCGGCGGGGTGCAGCTGGTGCGCTTCGTCGGCGTGGACGGCCCGCGCTGGTTCCTGCGCGGGGTGATCTCCGGGCAGGGCGCGGTGCAGCCGGAGGCCGCCGGCCTGCTGGAGCAGATCTTCCGGGACACGGTGGTGGTACGCGGGGAGGGCCCGATGGCCCCGCGCGACCCGATCGTGCTCAAGCTCCCCAACGACGCCCAGATGGTGCCCGAGGGCGTGCAGCAGGAGGACCAGGAGACCTCCCGCTTCTCCGGCGGCATGGGCCAGCTCCAGCGCGGCCCGGAGATCACCGAGGTCCGCTGACCCGGCACACGGCCCCCGGCACTCGGCAGGACGGTGCCCCCGCCCCCGCGGTACGCGGCGGACGGGGGCACCGCCGCGTACCGGAGGCCCCTTCCTGATGCATCAGGATCGTGTCAAAAGGTCCCGGTCAGGGGCTCCGGCCGTAGGTCCGCTCCGCCGCTCGGCCGTATGGTCATCGAACGATCAGAGCGGACGTACATACGACAATGGGACCCATGGGACGCGGCAGGCTACGGATCTATCTCGGCGCGGCGCCGGGCGTCGGCAAGACCTACGCCATGCTGGCCGAGGCGCACCGGCGGGTGGGGCGCGGCACCGACTGCGTGGTCGCCTGCGTCAGCCACCATGACCGTCCTCGTACCCTCGCCGTCCTGGAAGGCCTGGAGCGGGTCCCGCCGGGATCCGGCACTTCCCATGCCTCCGGTGCCTCCGGCGCCTTCGGTGCCTTCGGTGCCTTCGGTGCCTCCGGTGCCTCCGGTGCCTTCGGTGCCGAGATGGACGTGGACGCCGTGCTGGCCCGCCGCCCGGCCGTGGCCCTGGTGGACGACCTCGCCCACACCAACGCCCCGGGCTCGCGCAACGCCAAGCGCTGGCGGGACGTGGAGGAGCTGCTCGCGGCCGGGATCGAGGTCGTCTCCACCGTCAACATCCAGCACCTGGAGTCCCTGGGCGATGTGGTGGAGTCCATCACCGGGGTCCGCGAGCCGGACACCGTGCCCGACGAGGTGGTGCGCCGGGCCGACCAGATCGAGCTGGTCGACATGGACCCGCAGGCGCTGCGCCGGCGCCTCGCCCACGGCAACGTCTACCGCCCCGACGAGGTGGACGCGGCCCTCTCCAACTACTTCCGCCCCGGCAACCTCACCGCCCTGCGCGAGCTGGCCCTGCTGTGGACGGCCGACCGGGTCGACGAGTACCTCCAGCAGTACCGCGGCGAGCACGGCATCCGCACCACCTGGCAGGCCCGTGAGCGGATCGTCGTCGGACTGACCGGCGGCCCCGAGGGGCGCACCCTGATCCGCCGGGCGGCCAGGATCGCCGCCCGGGGCTCCGGCAGCGAGATCCTCGCCGTCTACGTCGCCCGCAGCGACGGGCTCACCTCCGCCTCGCCGAACGAGCTGGCCGTCCAGCGCACCCTGGTGGAGGACCTCGGCGGCTCCTTCCACCACGTCATCGGCGACGACGTGCCGCAGGCGCTGCTGGAGTTCGCCCGCGGGGTCAACGCCACCCAGGTGGTGCTGGGCTCCAGCCGCCGCAAGGCCTGGCAGTACGTGCTGGGGCCCGGTGTCGGCGCCACCGTGGCCCGCGACTCCGGGCCCGACCTCGACGTGCACATCGTCACCCACGAGGAGGTCGCCCGCGGCCGGGGGCTGCCGGTGGCGCGCGGCCGGCGGCTGGGGCGCTCCCGGGTGCTGTGGGGCTGGCTCACCGGGGTCGCCGGGCCCGCGCTGCTCACCCTGCTGCTGACGCACACCGACGCCGACCTCGGCCTCGCCAACGACATGCTGCTCTACCTGTCGCTGACCGTGGCCTCCGCGCTGCTCGGCGGCCTGGCCCCGTCCCTCGCCTCGGCCGCCTTCGGCTCGCTGCTGCTCAACTGGTTCTTCGCCCCGCCGCTGTACCGCTTCACCGTCGCCGACCCCAAGAACGTCGTCGCCCTCGCCGTCTTCTTCGGGGTGGCGGTCGCGGTGGCCTCGGTGGTGGACCTCGCCGCCCGCCGCACCCACCAGGCGGCCCGGCTGCGGGCCGAGTCCGAGGTGCTGTCCTTCCTGGCCGGCAGTGTGCTGCGGGTCGGCGTCTCCCCGCCGGGGCCGGGCGCCGAGACCGCGCTCGACGCCCTCCTCGAACGGGTCCGCGAGACCTTCTCCATGGAGTCCGTCGCCCTGCTGGAGCGGGCCGGCGACACCGAGCCGTGGACCAGCGCCGGGCGGATCGGCCCCTGCCCGGTCGGCCGGCCCGAGGACGCCGACGTGGACGTGCCGGTCGGCGACCACCTCGCGCTCGCCCTGTCCGGGCGGGTGCTGCCCGCCGAGGACCGCCGGGTGCTCGGCGCCTTCGCCGCCCAGGCCGCCGTCGTGCTGGACCGGCAGCGCCTGGTCGACCAGGCCGACCAAGCCCGCAAGCTCGCCGAGGGCAACAAGATCCGCACCGCCCTGCTGGCCGCCGTCAGCCACGATCTGCGCACCCCGCTGGCCGCCATCAAGGCCGCCGTCTCCTCACTGCGCTCCGACGACGTGGAGTGGTCCGAGGAGGACCAGGCCGAGCTGCTGGCCGGTATCGAGGCCGGCGCGGACCGGCTGGACCACCTGGTCGGCAACCTGCTCGACATGTCCCGGCTCCAGACCGGCACCGTCACCCCGCTGCTGCGCCCCACCGACCTGGACGAGGTGGTGCCGATGGCGCTCGGCGGGGTGCCCGACGGCAGCGCCGAGCTCGACGTGCCGGAGACCCTGCCGATGGTGGAGGTCGACCGGGGGCTGCTGGAACGGGCGGTGGCCAACGTGGTGGAGAACGCCGTCAAGTACAGCCCCGGGGCCGCCCCCGTCCTGGTCTCCGCCAGCGCGCTGGCCGAACGGGTCGAGGTGCGGGTGGTCGACCGCGGCCCCGGCGTCCCCGACGAGGCCAAGGAGCGGATCTTTGAACCCTTCCAGCGCTTCGGGGACGCCCCGCGCGGCGCCGGGGTGGGCCTCGGGCTCGCCGTCGCCCGCGGCTTCGCCGAGGCCATGGGCGGCACCCTGACCGCCGAGGACACCCCGGGCGGCGGCCTGACCATGGTGCTCACCCTGCGCGCCGTACCCGCCCGGTCCGCCTCCGGACCCCCGGCACCCCCCTCCCTGGAGAAAGCAGGCCCCCGGTGAAGGACAGCAGGCCCCCGGCCGGAGAAGCCGGGTCCCCCAAGACCCGGGTGCTCGTCGTGGACGACGAGCCGGGGATCGTGCGCGCCCTGGTGCTCAACCTCAAGGCGCGCGCCTACGAGGTCGACGCCGCCCCCGACGGGGCGAGCGCGCTGGAGCTGGCCGCGAGCCGCCACCCCGACGTGGTCGTCCTCGACCTGGGCCTGCCCGACATGGACGGCGTGGACGTGATCACCGCGCTCCGCGGCCGGACCCGCGTACCGATCCTGGTGCTGTCCGCCCGGCACACCTCCGACGAGAAGGTCCAGGCCCTGGACGCGGGCGCGGACGACTACGTCACCAAGCCCTTCGGCATGGACGAGCTGCTGGCCCGGCTGCGTGCCGCGGTCCGCCGGGCCGAGCCGGCCGCCGACGACGGGCCCGAGGTGGTGGTGGTCCCCGGCTTCACCGTGGACCTGGCGGCGCGGAAGGTGCAGCGCGACGGCCGGGACGTCCGCCTGACGCCCACCGAGTGGCACCTGCTGGAGGTGTTGGTGCGCAACGGCGGCCGGCTGGTCGGCCAGAAGCAGCTCCTCCAGG
This sequence comes from Streptomyces lichenis, assembly GCF_023218175.1. GTDB lineage: Bacteria > Actinomycetota > Actinomycetes > Streptomycetales > Streptomycetaceae > Streptomyces > Streptomyces lichenis. The sequence continues at coordinate 164,801 of NZ_JALPTH010000001.1, forward strand.
AGGTGTGGGGGCCCTCGTACGGGACGGAGACCAACTACCTGCGGGTGTACATGGCGCAGTTGCGGCGCAAGCTGGAGGCCGATCCGTCCCATCCGCGGCACTTCATCACCGAGCCGGGGATGGGCTACCGCTTCGAACGCTGAAGCGGTCGCGCACCCGCCGCCGAGGCGGCCCCCCGGCCCGGATCCGGTGTCCGAGCGGGCCGGTACCCTTTGCTGTATGAGTGCGAGTCCGCATCCCGATCGGCATGCAGAGAAGCCGGCCGGCCGTTTCCGCCGGATGCTCGACCGGCTGTCCAGCTCCCAGGGGGACCTGGAGTCCCGAGAGCTCCGGGAGGACGCCCAGGCCTCCGGATGCCTGCGGATCTCCGAGTGCGACGATCGGCAGATCGTGAAGGTGACTGGTACCTTGCGCACGGTCACCCTGCGTCCCCGGGCCGGTGTGCCCGCCCTGGAGGCGGAGCTGTTCGACGGGACGGCACCGCTGGACGTGGTGTGGCTGGGCCGGCGCTCCATCACGGGCATAGAGCCGGGCCGCAAGCTGATCGCCTCCGGCCGGATCTCGCTGAGCCATGGCCGCCGGGTGCTCTTCAACCCCAAATACGAGCTCCGACCGCTCGGACAGGAGTAGCCGGTGACGTCCTTCGACAAGCCGACCCCCACCGACCAGGACGCCCAGCGCGCACCCGAGGCGCGCGACCCCGAGGCGGCGACGTCGAAGGCGGTGACCGAGGCCGCCCTGTTCGAGGCCTTCGGCGGGCTGCGCGGACTGGTGGAGACGGTCCTGCCGGGCCTGCTGTTCGTCACCATCTACACCATCAACCAGGACCTGCACCTCTCCGCGCTCGCGGCGCTCGGTGTCTCCCTGGTGCTGCTGGTCCTCCGGCTGGTCCGCCGGGACACCATGAAGCACGCCTTCAGCGGCGTCTTCGGGATCGTCTTCGGCGTGGTCTTCGCGATGATGACCGGCAACGCCAAGGACTTCTACCTGCCGGGCATGCTCTACACGCTCGGCCTGGCCCTCGCCTACTGCGTCACCGCGCTGGCGGGCGTCCCGCTGATCGGCCTGATCCTGGGCCCGGTCTTCAAGGAGAACCTCTCCTGGCGGACCCGCAACCCCGGCCGCAAGAAGGCGTACACCAAGGCCAGCTGGGCCTGGGGCCTGATCCTGCTCGCCAAGTGCGCCATCCTCTTCCCGATGTACTTCTGGGCCGACACCACCAAGTTCGGCTGGGTGCTGATCGCCCTGAAGATCCCGCCCTTCCTGCTGGCGGTCTATCTGACCTGGGTGTTCCTCGCCAAGGCGCCGCCGCCGATCGACGTCTTCGCCGAGATGGAGGCCGCGGAGGCCGCCGAGAAGGCGCAGAAGGCGGAGAAGGCCCGGCTGGAGCGGGACGGCGCCGGCGGTGCCCCCGCCCCCGTCCGGCCGCAGCCCGACGCCGAGGTCTGAGCCGGCCGGGCGCCGCAGGGCACATGGGGGCTTCCTGCCGTACGGCACGGAAGCCGCCGGGTGGCGCCGGGGTGGCCGGTCCCGCCGTACGGGCACGGGGCGGCCCCCGCCGTACGGTATGAGGGCGGCGCCCTCCCGCAGTCAACGTGCGCGTCCCACCGGCCCGCACGACCGCCTACGCCGAGGGGCCCGGGTGGCACGGTCACTTCGACCATGTCACCCGGGCCCCTCTCCGTACCCCTTCGTCCTCCGCCGTCAGTCGTCGGCGGCGGCCTCCCGGCGCACCGACAGCAGCTCCTCCAGCTGCTCCTCGCGCGCCTGGGCCGCGACGAACAGCAGCTCGTCCCCGGCCTCCAGGGTCTCCTCGGGGCTCGGGGTGAGCACCCGGGACCCGCGGATGATCGTCACCAGCGAGGTGTCCTGCGGCCAGTCCACCTCACCCACCGACGTACCGGCGACCGGCGACTCCGGCGGCAGGGTCAGCTCGACCAGGTTGGCGTCGCCGTGGCTGAAGCGCAGCAGCCGGACCAGGTCGCCGACGCTCACCGCCTCCTCCACCAGTGCCGACATCAGCCGCGGCGTGGAGACGGCGACGTCCACGCCCCAGGACTCGTTGAACAGCCACTCGTTCTTGGGGTTGTTCACCCGGGCGACCACCCGCGGCACCGCGTACTCGGTCTTCGCCAGCAGCGAGACGACCAGGTTCACCTTGTCGTCACCGGTGGCCGCGATCACCGTGTTGCAGCGCTGCAGCGCCGCCTCGTCCAGCGAGGTGATCTCGCAGGCGTCGGCCAGCAGCCACTCCGCCTGCGGCACCCGCTCCACCGAGATGGCGGTCGGCGCCTTGTCGATCAGCAGCACCTCGTGCCCGTTCTCCAGCAGCTCGCCGGCGATGGAGCGGCCCACCGCGCCGGCGCCCGCGATAGCGACCCGCATCAGTGACCACTCTCCCCGTCAGGCCCCTCGGCGAACGCCGCCTCGACCTTCTCGATCTCGTCCGTCCGCATCATCACGTGCACCAGGTCGCCCTCCTGGAGGACCGTCTGCGACGTGGGCAGGACCGCCTCGCCCAGGCGGGTGAGGAAGGCCACCCGGACCCCGGTCTCCTCCTGGAGCCGGCTCACCTTGTGGCCGATCCAGGCCGCCGAGGTGTGCACCTCGGCGAGCTGCACCGCACCGCTCGGGTCCCGCCACAGCGGCTCCGCGCCGGACGGCAGCAGCCGCCGCAGCATCTGGTCCGCGGTCCAGCGCACCGTGGCGACCGTCGGGATGCCGAGCCGCTGGTAGACCTCGGCCCGCTTGGGGTCGTAGATACGGGCGGCCACGTTCTCGATGCCGAACATCTCGCGGGCCACCCGCGCGGCGATGATGTTGGAGTTGTCGCCGCTGCTGACCGCGGCGAAGGCACCGGCCTCCTCGATCCCCGCCTCGCGCAGGGTGTCCTGGTCGAAGCCGACCCCGGTGACCCGCCGGCCGCCGAAGCCCGAGCCCAGGCGGCGGAAGGCCGTCGGGTCCTGGTCCACGACGGCGACCGTGTGCCCCTGCTGCTCCAGGGTCTGCGCCAGCGCGGCGCCGACCCGGCCGCAGCCCATGATGACGATGTGCACGTCCGCTACCCCGCACTCCTGGTCGCCGTGACGGCGACCATGACGTCCACCTGCGCAAACACCCTGCTCACTCTTCTCTCTCGGCCTTCTTCCGGCCTTCTCTCGGGCCGCGTGCGGTGCTGTCCGACGACGAGCTTATTCCGCCACCCCCGGCAACCCCGCATCCCGGGGTGCCGACGTGTCCGCAGCCCCCTGACAGGGCTGATCAAGCACCGGCGCGTTAAGGGCGCGCAATGATTTCCCGGCGGCGGGGTGGGAGGTTCGTACGGCCGAATCAGACCGCTTACGATCCTCTGCGTGTCCAAACTGACCGACGTGCCCAAACGCATCCTGATCGGCCGGGCGCTGCGCAGCGACAGGCTGGGGGAGACCCTCCTCCCCAAGCGCATCGCCCTGCCCGTCTTCGCGTCCGACCCGCTCTCCTCGGTGGCGTACGCGCCCGGTGAGGTCCTGCTGGTCCTCTCCATCGCGGGTGTGTCGGCCTACCACTTCAGCCCCTGGATCGCGGTCGCCGTCGTGGTCCTGATGTTCACGGTGGTCGCCTCCTACCGGCAGAACGTCCACGCCTACCCCAGCGGCGGCGGCGACTACGAGGTCGCCACCACCAACCTCGGCCCGAGGGCCGGGCTGACCGTGGCCAGCGCGCTGCTGGTCGACTACGTCCTCACCGTCGCCGTCTCCATCTCCTCCGGCGTGGAGAACCTCGGCTCCGCCATCCCCTTCGTCGTCGAGCACAAGGTCTTCTCGGCCATCGCCGTGATCGGCCTGCTCACCGTGATGAACCTGCGCGGGGTGCGGGAGTCCGGCAAGCTCTTCGCCATCCCCACCTACGTCTTCGTGGCCGGCGTCTTCATCATGATCGCCTGGGGCGCGTACCAGTCGCTGGTCCTGGGCGACACCATGAAGGCCCCCACCGCCGACTTCGAGATCAAGCCGGAGCACCAGGGCCTGGCCGGCTTCGCCTTGGTCTTCCTCCTCCTGCGGGCCTTCTCCTCCGGCTGCGCCGCGCTCACCGGCGTGGAGGCGATCAGCAACGGCGTCCCCGCCTTCCGCAAGCCCAAGAGCAAGAACGCGGCCACCACCCTCGCCCTGATGGGCGGCCTGGCCGTCACCATGTTCTGCGGCATCATCGGCCTGGCCATGGCCTCCGGCGTCAAGATGGCCGAGACCCCGGCGCACGACCTGCTCCGCGACGGCGTCCCGGTCGGCTCCGACTACGTCCAGAACCCGGTGATCTCCCAGGTCGCGGCCGCGGTCTTCGGCCAGGGCACCTTCTTCTTCATCCTGCTCGCCGCCGCCACCGCCCTGGTCCTCTTCCTGGCCGCCAACACCGCCTACAACGGCTTCCCGCTGCTCGGCTCGATCCTGGCCCAGGACCGCTATCTGCCGCGCCAGCTGCACACCCGCGGCGACCGGCTGGCCTTCTCCAACGGCATCGTGCTGCTGGCCGGGGCCGCGATGCTGCTGGTCGGGATCTACGAGGCCGACTCCACCAAGCTGATCCAGCTCTACATCGTCGGCGTCTTCGTCTCCTTCACCCTCAGCCAGACCGGCATGGTCCGGCACTGGAACCGCCATCTGCGCACCGAGAAGGACCCCGCCGTCCGCCGCCGGATGGTCCGCTCCCGGGCCATCAACGCCTTCGGCGCCACCTTCACCGGCCTGGTCCTGATCGTCGTGCTGGCCACCAAGTTCACCCACGGTGCCTGGGTCGCGCTGCTCGGCATGGTGATCTTCTACGGCGTGATGAGCGCGATCCGGAAGCACTACGACCGGGTGGCCGCGGAGATCTCCGCCCCCGACGAGCCCGGCGACGAGACCGCCCGCCCCTCCCGGGTGCACTCCATCGTCCTCGTCTCCAAGGTCCACCGCCCCACCCTCCGGGCGGTCGGCTACGCCAAGCTGATGCGCTCCGACAAGCTCGAAGCCCTCAGCGTCAACGTCGACCCCGCCGAGACCAAGGCGCTGCGCGACGAATGGGAACGCCGCTCCATCAACGTCCCCCTCAAGATCCTCGACTCCCCCTACCGCGAGATCACCCGCCCCGTGATCGAGTACGTCAAGTCCATCCGCCGCGAGAACCCGCGGGACGCGGTCAGCGTGATCATCCCCGAGTACGTGGTCGGCCACTGGTACGAGCACCTGCTGCACAACCAGAGCGCCCTGCGCCTCAAGGGCCGCCTGCTGTTCACCCCCGGGGTGATGGTCACCTCGGTGCCCTACCAGCTCCAGTCCTCCGAGGCCGCCAAGCGCCGCGCCAAGAAGCGCTCCGAATGGAACGCCCCCGGCGCCGTCCGCCGCGGCCCGGTAGACCCCCGCCACGGCAAGGAACCGGCCCAGCAGGGCGGCCCCGGCAACGGGACCGGGACCGGGACCGGGACCGGCAAGGCCTGACGGAGGATGGGGCGGGGGCGGTAGGGACCGCTCCTCCGTGCGGGCGGGGGTGGTAGGGACTGCTCCTCCGTGCGGGTGGGGGTGGTAGGGACTGCTCCTCCGTGCGGGTGGGGGTGGTACGAACTGCTCCTCCGTGTGGAGCCGCCGGCGGGCGGACCACTCCTCCGTGCGGGACCGCCGGCGGTACGGACCTTCGCCCACGCCCGCGTAGACTGGTGGGCTGCCCGCCCTGTCGGGTGGGCCGTCCTCCGGGTCGCCCACCGTCCCGCCCCCACCCTCCCTGGAGCTCCTCCGCCATGCCGCACGCCTCCGAGCCCTCCGCCCCCTCCGCCGCCGAGCCTTCGCTGGTCGGGGAGGAGTACGAGGTCGAGGTCGGCCCCGTCGCGCACGGCGGGCACTGCATCGCCCGCAACGACGAGGGGCGGGTGCTCTTCGTCCGGCACACCCTGCCGGGGGAGCGGGTGGTGGCCCGGGTGACCGAGGGCGCGGCCGACTCCCGCTACCTCCGCGCCGACGCCGTCGAGATCCTGAACCCCTCCAAGGACCGGGTGGAGGCCCCCTGCCCGTTCGCCGGGCCCGGCCGGTGCGGCGGGTGCGACTGGCAGCACGCCAAGCCCGGTGCCCAGCGCCGCCTCAAGGGCGAGGTCATCGCCGAGCAGCTCCAGCGGCTCGCCGGCCTCACCCCCGAGGAGGCCGGCTGGGACGGCACCGTCGTCCCCGCCGAGGGCGACAAGCTGCCCGCCGGCGAGGTGCCCGCCTGGCGCACCCGTGTCCAGTACGCCGTGGACGCCGAGGGCCGCGCCGGACTGCGCCGCCACCGCTCCCACGAGGTCGAGCCCATCGACCGCTGCCTGATCGCCGCCCCCGGGATCTCGGAGCTCGGCATCGAGCGGCGCGACTGGCCGGGCATGGCCTCCATCGAGGCGATCGCCGCCACCGGCTCCGCCGACCGCCAGGTCGTCCTGACCCCGCGCCCCGGCGCCCGCCTGCCCATCGTCGAGCTGGACCGGCCCGTCTCCGTCCTCCGCGTCCACGAGCGGGACGGCAGCGTCCACCGCGTCCACGGCCGCCCCTTCGTCCGCGAACGCGCCGACGACCGCACCCACCGCGTCGGCAACGGCGGCTTCTGGCAGGTCCACCCCAAGGCGGCCGACACCCTGGTCACCGCCGTCATGCAGGGCCTGCTGCCCCGCAAGGGCGACACCGCCCTCGACCTCTACTGCGGCGCCGGCCTTTTCGCCGGCGCCCTCGCCGACCGGGTCGGCGACCAGGGCGCCGTCCTCGGCATCGAACTCGGCAAGCGCGCTGTCGAGGACGCCCGCCACAACCTCCAGCACTTCGACCGGGTCCGCATCGAGCAGGGCAAGGTCGAGCAGGTCCTGCCCCGCACCCGGATCACCGAGGCCGACCTCGTCGTCCTCGACCCGCCCCGCGCCGGCGCCGGCCGCGACACCGTCACCCGCCTCGCCGCCCTCGGCGCCCGCCGCATCGCCTACGTCGCCTGCGACCCCGCCGCCCTCGCCCGCGACCTCGCCTACTTCCGCGAGGCCGGCTACCGGCCGCGCACGCTGCGGGCGTTCGACCTGTTCCCGATGACGCACCATGTGGAGTGCGTGGCGATCCTGGAGCCGGTGAAGTAGGGGGACCGAGCTGCGGTTTTGTGCGTGCGCGGTATGTGTGGTGTGGGAGCTTCTGGATCGGGCGCTCTTCCGCCGCTTCGACATGCTCGCCACGTACGGCGCCCCCACGCCCGAGTAAGCCGTGGAGGTCATGCACCGACGGCCAGTCGGAACGGATACAGGCACCGTACGGTGGGATGCCGTGACAGACAGTGCATCCGGTCTGAGCATGCCGAGCTGGTCAAAGCGGCGGAAGCGGCAGCCAAGCGGGCCATCCCGGCCAAGGCCCTCATCCGCGCCACCCACCCCGCGGCCGGCTCGGTGCCGCACCTGCGCCCGGCCCGCGCCCAAGCCGCTCTCGGCGACCGCCGCGCCACCCCGCACTCCCTGAACACGGCAGAGCGGCTGCTCGATACGGGAGGGACAGGTGACATCCCGGCCCAGTGCTCGTGGAGGTCGCCGGCCGACCTCGCCGTCGACTCCGGCCGTTGCCTTCTCGACCTCGGCGACACCACCCGCGCCCACACCCTCATCGCCGAAGGCCAGGCCCTCCTGCCGCCCAGCCCGGCGCCCTTCCCGCGCTGCCATCCTCCACGAGGCGGAGGAGCGTCGGCTCCTGAGCGCGTCTCGGCGTGCGGAGAGGAGCCTGCGCGCGGTCAGTTGCAGAAGGCGGTGTCCGTCGCGGACACGACCGCCTTTGCGCTCTTCTCCGCGTCGCCGAAGGTTCCGGGGAGTGCGGTCACCGCCAAACCGACCGAGCGGCCGTCGTCGGTGGCGCCGCCCCGGGTCTCATAGCCGTCGATGTCGCCGCCGTGCCCCCAGTACACGCCGCCGCAGCTCAGCGGGATGCTGAAGATGCCGAGACCGTAACGCCATCCGGGCATGAGCGGCGCGTCGACCGTCTTGCGCATCTCGGCCAGTTGCTCGGGTGCGAGCAGCTTCCCGTCGAGGAGCAGGCGGGCGAACTTCGCGAGGTCGCTCGGTGTGGAGATCATCTGGCCGGCGGCTCCGCCCCAGGAGGGGTCCAGCCGGGTGGCGTCGATGACCTTGCCGTTCTTCGGGCTGCTGAGGGCATAGCCGCGAGCGTGGGGCCGGGGGACGGACTGGTCGCCGGGCTGCGGCCACGAGGTGTGGCGCAGCCCCGCTTTGCGGATCACGCGCTCGGTGATCTGCTCCTGTACCGGGCGTTCGGTAACCTTCTCGATCAGCATGCCCGCCAGCAGGTAGTTGGTGTTGCTGTACTTCCACTTCGCGCCCGGCGCGAATTCCGCCGGGTGGGCCAGAGCCGCGTCGAGCAGATCCCGCGGATGGAAGAACCTGTGCTGGATCTCCGTGAAGTTCTCCAGGCCGATGTGTTCGGTGTAGTTGGGGAGACCGCTGGTGTGCTGCAGCAGCTGCCGTACGGTGATCTTCCTGCCGTCGATGCCCTTGCCCCGTACCACTGCGGGCAGGTACGTCTCGATGGGCTCGTCCATCGAGACCTTGCCCTCGGCCACCAGTTGGAGGACCACGACCGCGGTGAACGTCTTGGTGTTGCTGCCCGCCCGTACGTAACCGTCGTGCGGGACCGGAACCTGTTCGTGGAGCCGCGCGGACCCGGAGACGAGCGAGGAGGTGCGGCCGCCCTCGCGCACCCAGGCGAAGGCGGCGGGGAACTTGTCCTCGCGCACCAAGGCGTCGAGGCTCTTCTGAAGGGCCCTGTCCTTGCTGCCCCGCCCAGGCGTGTCGTGGGGCGGATCCGCCACCGCGGCGACGGTGGTGGCAGAGCTCACCAGGCTCACCGCCGCTATGACCAGCAGGCCCTTGCGCAGCCTTGAGGCGGTCTTCGTGCGCATCATCGCGAACTCCTTGGAATCGGTACGTGGGTTGGGCTTGCTCGCGACCTCCGGGCCCGCGCGAATCGACAGCGGTACTCTCGTGGTCCGCGACCGGTCGGCTGTCTTCCCGCATCGCCGTAGGCGAGGCCCGGAAGGCCGCGCGGCATCTCAGCGCGGGCGGCGCGAAGTCCGCCACGCCGGGCGCGTCCTGCTCGGCATCGGAAAAGGCCCGCCGTACGGGTGGGGTCGTTCCGGCGGGTCGGCGGCTCAGGAGCTCCGCGGGTTCTTATCGCGTAGCAGCCACAGCGTGAAGGCCGGTCCCAGGAAGGTCAGGCCGGAGGCGACGCTGAGTGCCGTCTGCGTCGTTCCGGACCACAGGTGGCTCGTCGTCACGTTGAAGAGGAGCGAGCAGACGAGCACGGACCAGAGCAGGGCCTTCATGGGGCCTCCCGTGGGCGAGTGTGTGACGCGGTACGTCCTGATGCCTCCATCCTGGTCACCGGACCCCGCACCGCGGCAGGGCCCCTACTCGTCGGTGGATGGTGTAGCAGGCTCCACCTCGCGGGGTCGTGCCGGTCGCCTAGGCTGGTCGCCATGGAACGGGCGGTGGGCAGGGCTTGGCGGGCGACCTGGCATCTCGTCGTCGGCTTCGGGCTCAGCTGCGCCTGTCTCTTCCTGGTGGCCCTGTTCCTCATCGGGCTGGTGGCGACCGCCCTCGTGGTGGGTGCGGGGATGCTGCCCGAGACCGTCATGACCGTGCGGCGGTTCGCGGGCTTCGAGAGGCGGCGGGTGGGCGCCTGGACGGGCGTCGAGGTGCCGGAGGTGTACGCCCCCTTGACCGGAACCGTCGTGCAGCGGCTGCGCAGTGCGGCCGGCGACCCCGGCACCGTGCGTGATCTGCTGTGGGTCGGGGCCCAGATGGTGTACGGGATCGCCCTGTTCTGCGTCGTGCTGGTCCTCTGGGTGCCCGCGATGGTGGTCGACGGACCGTGGTGCGGGGTGCTCGGCCGCACCCCGGTCGTCCTGCCCCTGCTCACCCGTACCGCCGATCTCGAATCCGCCTGGTCCCGAGCCCTCCTGACGCCTTCGCCGCAGGCCCGCCTCGCCCGTCGGGTCGAGCAGCTCACCGAGACCCGGGCCGGCGCGGTCGCCGCGCACGGCGCCGAGCTGCGGCGTATCGAACGTGATCTGCACGATGGCACCCAGGCCCGCCTGGTCTCGCTTTCGATGCGCATCGGGCTCGCCAAACGGGCCTACGACACCGATCCCGCGACCGGCCGCGCCCTGCTCGACGAGGCGCAGACGCAGGCGGAGGAGGCGCTCACCGAACTGCGGCACGTGGTGCGCGGCATCCACCCGCCCGTCCTCACCGACCGGGGTCTGGAGGGCGCCGTGCGTGCGCTCGCCGCGAGCAGCGGTCTGGACGTCGAGGTGAGCGTCGACGGCACGGACGACGGGACGCGGGCGCCCGCCGCCGTGGAGGCCGCCGCCTACTTCGCGGTGGCCGAGGCGCTCACCAACGCGGCCAAGCACGGCGGTGCCGAGCGAGCGTCGGTGACGCTGACCCGGACCCCCCGTCTGGTCCGTGTCCGGGTCCACGACGAGGGCCGTGGCGGTGCCGAGGAGGCCCTCACCGGCACCGACCCTGAACAGCCGCGCGGCACCGGCCTGATCGGCATCCGCCGCCGGGTCGCCGCCCTGGACGGATCCGTTCGGGTGACCAGCCCCGCCGGGGGTCCGACCGACATCGAAGTGGAGCTGCCGTGCGCGTGGTGATCGCCGAGGACAACGCCCTCCTGCGGGAGGGCCTGGTCCTGCTGCTGCGCTCCTCCGGCCACGAGGTGGCGGGTGTCGCCGCGACCGGGCCCGAGATCGTGCCCCTGCTGCTCGACCAGCGGCCGGACGCCGCCGTGCTCGACGTACGGATGCCGCCCGACTTCCGTGACGAGGGACTGCGCGCCGCCCTCGCCGCCCGTGAGCAGTTGCCCGGCCTTCCGGTGCTCGTCCTCTCCCAGTACGTCGAGGAGACCTACGCGGCCGAACTCCTCGGCGGCGGGGCGCGCGGTGTCGGCTATCTGCTCAAGGACCGGGTGGGCCGGGTGGACGAGTTCCTCGATGCGCTCGGCCGGGTCGCCGACGGGGGCACGGCGCTCGACCCCGAGGTCGTCACCGAGCTGATGTCCCGGCGGCGCCGCGACGATCCACTGGCGGCCCTCACCCCGCGCGAGCGCGAGGTGCTGCATCTGATGGCCGAAGGCCATGACAACGCGACGATCGCCAAGTCGCTCGTGGTGACGGAGCGTTCGGTGCACAAGCACATCGGCAACGTCTTCACCAAGCTCGAACTGCCGCCCAGCGACAGCGGACACCGCAGGGTGCGGGCTGTGCTCGCCTATCTCAACGCCTGAGCGGAGCGCCGCCGGGCCCGGCGCCCCGCTGTGCGGTCCCACCGCAGGGGCGTACGGGCTGGGAGCAGCGTCCCCGCGGCCGTCGTCACCACGACCACACCGACGATCACCGTTGCCCCGAGGGCGGTCACGGGCCGGGCCCGGGCGATGGGCTCGCAGCCGAGGAACGTGGTCAGGCGGGCGATGCCCACGGTCAGGCCGGCCGCCATCGGGACGCCGGCCAAGAGCCGGGCGGCTGTGGCCGGTTTGCCCCCCGGCAGCAGCGCGCCGCCGGACCGCAGCAGACCGAGCAGACCGAAGAACGCCGGCACCGAAGCGACCGCCCCCGAGCAGCGCGGGACCCACCGAGACTCGCGAGGGCCTCCCGGCCGACGGCGGTGCGCAATCGCCGTGGCGCGGCACCGACGGCGCCCGGCAGCGCCGACCGTGCCGGGGCCGTCGCCAGCTGTCTGAGCAGGTCCCGAGGCCGATTCCCCGCCGTTTCGAGCTGACCGCGACCGTGTGCCGGGCGGCACGGGAGCGCCTGTCATTCTTTCCGATGGAAAAGAATGGCAGGAGTGATTCCGTCAACTTCAGACCACCAGGGCGTTGCGCCGCGCGAGCGGCTCCTGGCACGGCTTCTCGACGCCTTCGGGGAGTCCCTTCCTCCGCCCGATATGTCGCTGGGTGAGGCCGCAGCCCGGACCGAGGCCAGCCACGCACTGCTGCGCTACCACTTCGGGTCGCTCTCGGGCACCCTCGCCGCCATGCTCACGGCGCAGCGCTTCCGTGACGACGAGAGGCTTCTACGGGCAGCCCAGCAGAGCACCTTGACTATTTCGTCGCGGCGATCTGGCATACGTACACCCGGCCGGAAAGTGGTGCGGGTCGGCGAGAAGGCGGAGGCCCAGCGGGGTCGGCGTCCCGAGCGCATTCCCTTTGGCGGCAGCACCTGTGAAGAGGCCCTGCGCCTGCGGGAACGCCGCTCTCCCGGCAATCCCTCCTCGCCCCCACCCGGCGCCAGGGCGACCAGCAGCCAGACCACTGGTTCGCCGAGCCGGACGGCACATCCCTGGCCTGCCGTCGACTGTCCTGCGGTCAGGGCCGGCTCAGTGCCCTCTCGATCGCGAGGCGGGCCCGGTCCGCGGCCGTCCGGTCATGCTGGAGCTGCATGGCCGCGTTCAGTGCCAGTCCGGCGGCGATGATCTCGAACAGGGCCTGGTCGATGTCGAACCCGTCTGGCAGTTCCGCGTTCTCCACCGCGACGGTCAGGTCTGTCCGCAGCTGTTCCTGCCAGCGTGACCACACTTCGGCCACCGCGTCGCGGACCCGGCCGGGGCGGCCGTCGTACTCGGTGAGCGCCGCGGTCATCAGACAGCCGCCGGGCAGCAGCGGCGCTTCCAGGTAGTCCACGGAGTTGGCGCACACCGCACGCAGCCGCCGCAGACCTGGGTGTTCGCCCAGTGCGGGCTCGACCACCCGGTGCCAGAAATCCACGAACGCCTTGTCCAGCGTGGAGATCTGCAGCGACTCCTTGGTGCCGAAGTGCTTGTGCACTCCTGACTTGCTCATCTCCAGTGCCTCGGCGAGTCGGCCGATGGTGATGCCGTCCAGCCCTTCCTCGGAGGCGATCTCAGCGGCACGGCTGAGGATGCGGCCCCTGGTGGCCAGCGCTTCGGCTGCTGAGCGGCGTGGCGACATGAGACAACCATAGCGAACGAGCGTCAGCCATTTACTTAGAGAACGTGCGTACGCTAAATTGATCGCCGTTACCGAGATCGGGGAGTACGGCATGCGAGTGCGACGGTTGGGCTGGGCAGGACTGGAAGTCGAGGCCGGTGGCAAGCGGCTGGTGATCGACTATGTGCGCGACATCACGCCGCTGTTCACGGGGTGGAAGCCCGGTGACTGGCTGGCAGCGCCGACCGGGAAGGTCGATGCCGCGCTGGTCACCCACCTGCACCGGGATCACACCGACGCGCCCGCGCTCGCGGAGGTGCTGGTACCGGGAGCGCCAGTGCTGCGACCGGCTCCCGGCCACGGTGACGACGTGGACAACGTGGCGACGTTGCTCGCTGAGAGTGAGCTGACCGGGCACCGATTGGCGGCCACTGTCGTCGACACCTGGTCCACCCATGAGGTCGGGTCGGTCCGCGTCACTGCGGTCCCGGCCGTGGACGGGCTCGGTGACCCACAGGTGAACTGGGTGGTGGAAGCCGACGGGCAGCGGATCTTCCACGGTGGCGACACGATGTTCCACGGGTACTGGTGGCTCATCGCGCGCCGGTTCAGTCCGTTCGACGCGGTGTTCCTGCCCGCCAACGGTCCCGTAGTCGACGCGCCACACCTGCAGCCGCCGAGCCCGGTGCTTGCTGCGCTGGACCCTGGGCAGGCGGCTGCGGTGGCGGAGATCCTCGACGCTCGGTACGTGGTACCGATCCACTACGAGCCGGAGCAACCGGACAAGATCGCCGGCTACGTCGAAGTCGCCGACCCGGCGAGGGAACTGCGCAAGCACGCCGGATCGCGTGCACGTGTGCTGGCCGTCGGTGAACGGCTGGACCTGGCCACATGACCGGACCATGCCGACGGGTGAAAGCCGCCATTCCCCACGCTGTACGGCCGCGTGAGCCCGCGAGGGTTACTGGAACGAGTCGCGCGAGATGAGAGTCCCTATCAGCAACCAGAGCGGCTCTCCCGCGCTGCTCCGGCGGGTCTTCGAGGAAACCCGCTCGCCGCGGTTCCGGCCGCCGGCCATGGTGCTGTTTTCGGATGGCCAGGCCTTACCGCCTAAGATCACCACAACCGAATTGCGGCCCGACGGGCTTCCTGGACAGGACAGGCCCCCACCCGCACGAGTCACTCGTGCCCTGGGGGAACCACCTCGTGTCCATGCTCCTTCTGAGACTTTCGGCTCAGGATCTGCTCACTCTCGACTCGCGCGACCGGATGGTGCCGCATCTGGCGGCCCGGTGGCGGTACTTCCGGGGAGCGGACGCCTCGGAGTCCGAGCGTTCCGCCTGGGCGGAGAGTCTGGTGAGCCTTGCGAGCGACCTGGTCGCGGCGGGACGGGGGAACGTGGAGATGATCGTCGAGTGTGCGGCCACTCTCGACGAGGCGGTCTGCCCCGGCGATCCCCGTCTTGTCGACGTCGTTCTGGTGGGGCGCCATCCAGAGCGGCACGTGCCTTCCGTGCAGTTGGTCGAGTTGAAACGCTGGTCGACGGTGAGCCGGGTGGAGCAGGCGGCCGCGGGCCTTCTGCATGTGCCTGGCATCAAAGAGGAGAAGAGGCATCCGGCGCTGCAACTGAGAGCGAACTACGAGGCGTTCACGAGTCCTCGAGGTCCGTTTCACGGTGCCGACTTCGAATGCGGCGGTTTCGCCTACCTGCACAATGCCACCGAGGAATCCGTGAGGACCCTGATCGACGTGGACGCGCCGACAGGTGCCTATGCCCGCGTCTACACAAGTGACCGACGCGAGCAACTGCTGTCCGATCTCAGGACGAACTTCGCGGAGAACGGCGCGGCCTCCATGGCCGAGAGAATGCTGCAGAGCATGGGACTGCGGAACACTCCGCTGCTCGATGCCATGATCTGGTCCCGCGGAGCCGACACCGTCTTCACCCTGCGAGGCCGGCAGAAGGTGGTCGCGGATCAGGTCCTGGAGACTGCCTCGAGGGTCCTGCCGGATCCTCGACGGCCCGCCGTGGTGCCGGACGAGCGACGTGTGGTCTTCCTCGTGACGGGCGGGGCGGGAACCGGTAAGAGCGCGATCGGCCTGCAGATCAAGGCAGAGCTGGAGGCCCAAGGCCGTACGGTCAAATACGCCAGCGGCAGCCGGGCGTTCAACGGGGCTCTTCAAGAGCACGTCGGCTATGGGGATCGGCAGTTCAGGGAGACGTTCACCTATTTCAGCAGCTTCGTCACCCCACCCGACCCGCTCCTGGACGTGCTGATCTGCGATGAGGCACATCGGCTCCGGGATCGGTCGACCAGCCGATTCTGGAAACCCGAAGAGCAGGGAACCGGCCCGCAGGTCGATGAGCTCCTGGCTGCGTCCCGCTTGACGGTGTTCTTTCTGGACGAGGGGCAGTCCGTGAGACCGAACGAGGTCGGAACCGCCGATCTGATCAAGGACGCAGCCGAGCGACACGACGCTCTGGTCATTCCTTACAAGCTGAGGGAACAGTTCCGATGCGGAGGCAGCGACGCCTACGTCCGCTGGGTGAAGGCGTTGCTCGGCGTGACGGACGAGGAGCCCGGCAAGTGGCGCCCGGACGGACTGATGCACATCGAGGTGGCGGACACCCCGGAAGAACTCGAGCAGATCATTCGGGCGGAAGTGCTGGCCGGTGCGTCCGGGCGCATGGTCGCCGGCTACTGCTGGCCGTGGACCAAGCCGCTCGGTGAGGAGCGGCGACTGGAGGCCGACGTCCGTATCGGTGAGTGGCACCGGCCGTGGAACGCGGACAGCGAAAGCTTCTGCGAGAACGAGGCGCCGCCGTCGAGGATCTGGTCCGTGCACGAGAACGGCCTGGGGCAGATCGGCTGTGTCTACACCGCGCAGGGACTCGAATGGGACTGGTGCGGGGTGCTCATGGGTGATGACATGGTGCGCCGCGGTGATCAGTGGGTCTTTCGGCGGGGCAAGGAACTCAAGACAGCGGAGCCGGGCGTCAAGCGGGTCGCAGAGCCCGGTTCGTTCGATCCCAAAGTGAAGGCCGGCAGTGTCGATGACGACGAGTTCGCGCGTCTCGTCCGGCACGCTTATCACGTGCTGATGACCCGGGCCAGTCGTGCCACGGTGCTCTATTCCACGGACCAGGAGACCCGGGACTACCTCAAGGACCTCGTCGGCAAAGCCGAGATCCACGGGCTGCGTCCCACGTGGGAGAACCTGCCGGTGGAGGCGCGTCTACCGCATCTGCCCCGACCTGGCCGAGGGCGGGGGCGGGGCAGGAGCAAGGGGGGACGTCGGAAGGGCGGGGAGTCGCAAGCTCCCGAGATGAGGCTGTTCTGACAAGAGCTGTCGTATGAGTGAGGTGGCGGACTCACCGGGCCCGCCACCGGCCCGCACTAGAAGAGCAGGCCTGCCATCGCGACCAGGGCCGTCACCAGGAGATTGGAGACGACTGCGGCGGCGATCTCGATCAGGATCTCGCGGATCCGTTCACGACGCGCACACGTGCACTCGACTGAGGTCATGGCCACTCCAGAACAGTGAGATGGGAATGGCAGGGGGACGCCCTACCGGGCATCCACGCTCGCGTCGCATGGGAACACACGACGGGCACAACCATTCCTCACCGGCAGCTCATTGGGGCGAGCACACGCACTGCAGC
Organism: Streptomyces lichenis; assembly: GCF_023218175.1. GTDB lineage: Bacteria > Actinomycetota > Actinomycetes > Streptomycetales > Streptomycetaceae > Streptomyces > Streptomyces lichenis. Next base: position 181,418 of record NZ_JALPTH010000001.1, read on the forward strand.
CTCGTACCCTCCGGGAAGGTGCGCAGCGCGATTATGCTATCTCGTGAGTCCGCGCAGGAGTACGGATTTCCCAGTTCCAGTCCCAGTCGCACGTGCGCCCCAGGCGTGACCGGGTGCCTACGACGTTCACAGCGTCGGGGGGATCAGCGAGCGGAGCTTTTCGCGGGTCTCCGGGTCCGTCGAGTAGATGATCGTGCCGATCATGCCCCGCGTCAGCAGCACCTTGTACGTGTTGCGGACGAGGCGGTCGACGTCCTCGTCGGCGGTGGCCCTGGTGAAGGACGGGTCCTTCGAGGCGCTTCGGTCCACCACCCATCGGCCCGTACGCCAGACGAGGTCCGGACCCATGATCACGCCCGACCAGTCGTACTCGAAGCCCTGCGCGGTGTAGACGCACCCGACTTGTCCGAACCCTGCCGGGTCAGTGGCCCAGAGGGGTGCCGGCGGGGCGCCGAGCAGGGCGCGGTCGCCAAAGAGGTTCCACGGCCTGGCCCAGTCGCCGATGACTACATCGGTGGGCAGGGTGTGCATGTTGGAAGTGATCTTCGTCGTCCACTTCCAGCAGTAGCCCGCGGACATGCGTGCGCCGTAGCCCTGGGCTCGTCGGGCGGCCAGGAAGTCCTCCAGCTCCTGGGGGGTGTCCGCGGTCAGGAGCTGTACCTTGCCGTCCGGCTCCCACACGGTGGGTGCGTTTCCTTCGAGCCCCAGGAGATCGACCGCCCAGCGCAGGTAGGCGTCGCTTCCACCGCACCGGAACTGGCTGTCGAGATTCACCACTGTGCAGTCCAGTCCCTGCTCGGCCGCGGCGGACCGGATCTGTTCCACGGTTCCCATCTCGCCGGGACGCACCACCTGGTGCTGGTCCAGCAGGAACACCGGAACCCGCGCGGCGTCCATCAGCTCCGCCACCTGCGGTCGGCCGGTCCGCAGAGCCGCCTTTGTGTAGCGGTTGGCGGAGGTCTTGCGCAGCCGGTGCGCCTCGTCGCAGACCAGCACGTCGAGGTCGTTCGGCTCAGCCTCCATGAAGCTGTTGAAGTAGCGGAAGAGTCGTTGGACCTCAGGCTTGCGGGCGCCGGCGACCTTGCGCATCGTCTTGGTGAAGGACTGCGAACCAGTGGCGTGCAGGGCCGGTACCCCGCGCCGGTAGAGGTCGCCCAACAAGGAGAGGGCGATCACGCTCTTGCCGGAGCCTGGCCCGCCGGCCACGACGACGACCTGCTTGCGGTTGGACCGTCGGGCCTGCCGAACGGCGGACATGACCGTTTCGTAGGCGAGTCGCTGTTCGTCCAGCAACACGAACTGCTCCCGGTTGCGCACCTCTTCGGCGGCAACGGCCATCAGCTGCCTTGACGGTCGCACCTTGCCCTGCAGCAGGGCGTCGGCTGCCTCGGCACCCGGCTTCGCCGCCAGCCTGGAGCGGAGGTAGCCGAGGAAGGCGCCACGCTGGTCACCAGTGAACATCCGGCCCCGATCGTCCTCGGTGACGGCGCGGAGCCCCGCCACACCGAGGTCGGTCGCGTTGTGCAGGTAGGCGACCCCAGCGACCGAGTCGGGGATCCGCTCCAACGCGCCGTTGAACGAGATGAGGTAGTCGCAGTAGCCGCGCACCTGCTCGATCGGGTTGAGGATCGGATCCGCGTAGGTGTCGATGCGGCACAGCAGCGGATCGTCCTCCTCCGGGTAGGCCTCGCTCCACTGCTTCAGCTCGACCACCACGTACGAGGGCTCCCTGGTACTCGGATGAACACCGGCAAGTACCACGTCCGCGCGCTTGCTGGTCAGGGGCAGCGCGTACTCCAACATCATCTCGACTTCACCGAGCCCGGCTTCGATGAGCGCGTGGACGAGCGCCGGGATGCTCCGCTCCCAGGAGCGCACCTCCGACGGCTGCGGCTGGTGGCGGTGTCTGTGCCGGAAGTTCTCGGTCAGGAGCTCAACCAGCCGTCCTTCAACGCGGGTGCGGTTGGCCAGCGACGCCGCGGACTCACGGAACAGCAAGGAAGTGCCCCCAGGCAGCACGAAGTAGCTCGTGCGGGTGGGGGCATGTCCTTCGGTTCCACAGGAGTGGGGCGGAAGCCCGTCGGGCCGCTGAGATGGTCTTCGTCATCCTAGAACAGGCTGTGGATCAGCCACCGCGGGTCTGCCGGCCCTCCGCCACCGCTGTGAACCGCAGCTCACCGATGCCTCCCGGGCGGCGCCAGCCCGAGCGGGCCGCCGGACAGTCCTGGCCTTGTGCCGTGTCCCGCGGAGGGGCTCGGGGCATTCGGCACCCCGACCATGGGCAGGGTGATCGCACCTCTTCTCCGCTGCTTGGTCACAACTCCATCACCACGGGAGCGTGTGGCACCACGGAGGGTCGGGCGCTCGCTACGGTCAGGTCCTCACGAACCATCCTGGGGGACGCGTTGAACACCCGTACCGTCATCGCCGTGCTCGCGTGCACTGCCGCGGTGGCCCTCGTCGGTTGCGATCCGGCCGCCACCGGGCCGAGCCCGGCCGCTACGGGGTCGACCCCGGCCGCATCCGCCGCCACCCGGCCCACCGCCGACGCGTCGGCCGAGAGGAAGGCGGTTCTGAACTTCGTCGGCATGGGGCTGCAGTCCGCCCAGGACGCCGCGCAGGAGGCGGGCTTCTTCGCCCTCACGTCGCACGACAGCGCCGGGCGGGGTCGCGTGCAGGCCTTCGACCGGAACTGGAAGGTCTGCTCGCAGAACGTGGCGGCCGGCAAGACCGTCCCGACCGACACCGCGCTGGACTTCGGCGCGGTGAAGTTGGAGGAGGAGTGCCCGGCCGGCGACGCCAAGGCGCCGGACGCGGCCGGTGGAACCATGCAGGACTTCGTCGGGAAGTCCGTGAAGGTCGCCCGCGACGCGCTCGACTCCGGTACGTCGATCACCGTCACCGACGCGGCTCAGGGGCGGATGGTGCTGATGGAGAGCAACTGGCAGGTGTGCGCTCAATCGCCTTCGGCGGGTACGGCGTTGAACGGGCAGCCGGTCGAGTTCACCGCGGTGAAGTTCGGGGAGGGCTGCTGATGCGCTGCCGCCCCGCGCGGCCGACCGGGGGCTGACGGACAGGGGCGGGTGATCTCGGTTACACGTCGGGGGAAGGTCTGGACCTTCTGTCCTGGTGCGCTGCCAGACTTCGGGCGTCCCATCCGGTGACCGCGTATGACGTGGCCCAGTCCCGACGAGGTGCAGATGCCTTCCCTTACCGCCCGGACGACGCGAGAGCCGCGGCAGCGCGGCAGGGCCGTGTTCGGGGCCTTACTCGCCCTGGTGCTCTCGCTCTCCGGTATCGCCCTGGGCGCCACGCCGGCGCAGGCGAGCGACGCCTACAACAGCATCACCAGCGCTTCCGAGGCCAACGCCGACTGGATGTCCCGTGTCGCGGACGGCACCAGCCTGTCCTGGCTCTCGGTGCCCGGCACCCATGACAGTCTCGCGCTGTGCGGGGAGCTCGACCCGAAGACCGGGAAGTGCGGCGGCATCGCCACCAGCATCACCCAGACCCAGGAGAACCACGGCTTCAGCGCGAAGACGCTGACCACCCAGTTCCGCGCCGGTATCAGGGCCCTCGACATCCGGGTCCGGCTCGACAAGGGCGCAGAGGGGCTGAAGTTCACCATCCACCACGGCAGCGCCTACCAGTACGCCAACTTCACCGACGTCCTGAACGCGACCCGTGACTTCCTGCGCGACAAGCCCGGCGAGACGGTGCTGCTGCATCTGAAGGCCGAGTGCGACGGCGGCACCTTCGGCTGCGAGGACGCCGAGGGCTTCCGTACCGACGAATGGCGCCGGAAGGTCTTCGACTCCTACCTGGACGGCCGCTCGTACACCGGGAAGGGAGACGAGTTCACCGAGGACACGGCGTGGCGGGACCTGTTCTGGGGCCCGTCGGTGGCCGGGCGGGGCCAGGCGGACCGCGTCCCGAGCCTCGGGGAGGTGCGCGGGAAGGTCGTGCTGATGGGCTTCCGGGGCACCAAGGGCGGCATCTACGACGGGTACGGGATCAAGCAGGCCTATCCGGCCGGCGGCTCCAACAAGGAGTACGTCCAGGACGAGTACGAGGTCGCCACCATCAGCGACATCGCCGGCAAGTGGGAGAAGGTGCGGGCCCATCTGCGCCGGTCCAACGGGACCTGGGACTCGTCGCGGCCCGGCGAGAAGGAGTATCCGTACCAGCCGGGCGCGCTGTACATCAACTACACCAGCGGTACCGGCGGGGGAGCCCACCCCTACACCGTGGCCGGTGGCACCCCCACGGCGACCGGGGTCAACTCCTTCCTCAGGCAGTGCCTCCAGGGGGAGAACGGCCGCTGCCCCGAGTTCCACTCCGGCCGAGGCGACAAGTTCGGCGGCCGGGAGACGCTGGACCGGCTCGGCGTCGTCATGATGGACTTCCCCGGCGGGAAGCTCCTCGACGACATCATCGCCCGCAACCGGAGCGGCGGCAGCACGCTGAGGGTGATGGTCGTCGGCGACTCCATGACCCAGGGACACGACGGCGACTACACCTGGCGCTACCGGCTGTGGCAGTGGTTCCGCGACCAGCGCGTACCGGTGGACTTCGTCGGCCCCTACACCGGCACCAAGCCCCAGGACAACGGCTCCGCCCCGCAACCGCCGCGCCTCCAGGGCGAACCGGAACCGGCACCCGGCCCGCCCCGGACCCTGGGTGCCTACGCGAGGGACGTGGAGCTCTTCGACAGCGACCACTTCGCGGTGTGGGGACGGCAGGCAGCCCAGGACAAGAGCCTGATCAAGGAGCAGGTCGCCCGGTACAAGCCCGACCTGATGCTCGTCGGCCTCGGCTTCAACGACATGGGCTGGTTCGTCAGCGACGCCTCCGGCACCCTCGCCAGCATGAAGACGCTGGTGGACGAGGCCCGCGCGGCCAAGCCGGACCTCAAGTTCGCCCTGGCCAACGTCCCCCACCGGACGAAGATCGACGGCCGCGACGACCTGATCGGCAACACGACCGCGTACAACAAGCTGCTGGCCGACGCCGTCCCCCGCTGGAGCACCGGGAGTTCACCGGTCAGGCTCGTCGACTGGCAGGGCGCCTACGACTGCGCGCCCGCCAGGTGCCCCGCCGCCTACGACGGACTCCACCCCAACGCCGTGGGCGAGTACCAGATCGCGGGCGCGTTCGGGTCCACCCTGCACACGGAGTTCGGTCTGGGCTCCTCCGCGCCCCGGGTCCCCACCACCGGCCCGTCGCGCCCCTTCGGCACACCGGTCAACGTCAGGGCCGCCTCTGAGGACAGCGGGATCGTCGTCACCTGGGACCAGGTCTTCGGGGCGTACGGCTACGAGGTCCGCTCCCGCCTGGCCGGGGTCACCGACTGGAGCACCACCCGCTCCATCGGCAACCGGTTCGACACCACCTGGCTCGTCGACGGCCAGACGTGGGAGTACCAGGTCCGGACGAACAACGGGGACGCCGTCTCCGAGTGGTCGGGGACCGTGAGCGCCACGGCCCACCCGAAGACCGCGTCCGGACCCGTGGGCATCGTCACCCGCCCCACCGCGACCGGCATCGACTTCGCCTGGGGCACCCCGACCGGCCCGTACACCGACACCATCGAGCGGTACGGGGTGCTCGCCTACGACCTGGACACCCCCGGGGCGTTCGTGGAGTCCGTCGGTACCCGTGGCAAGGCCCTGCACTTCGGGGGCCTGAAGCCCGGCCACCGCTACGCCCTGGCCGTACAGACCTGGAACAAGGCGGGCGGCGGTCTGCCCGCCGCCGGCCGGCCGGTCGTCGTCGGCGCCGGCACCCCGCCGGCCCCGACCGGGCTGAAGGTCACCTCCACCGACCCGACGACCGTCCAGCTGAAGTGGACCGGCTCTCCCCAGGCGGGCGGCTACCGCGTGTGGATCCGCAACATCCACGACGGCAGCCCCGCCAAGGCCGAGGAGATGGTCGTCCAGGAGACGAACCACGGGGTCGCGTACCTGTTCCCGGGCGTGTGGAACTACGAGTTCTGCATGACGGCGGTCAACGGCGCGCTGGAGTCGGGCAAGTCCAACTGCGTGGTCGCCCCGAGGCCGGCCGGCAGCTGACCGACCGACCGGCTCGGTGAGGGACACCGGTGCCCGGACAGGCCGCGGCGGCCTGTCCGGGCACCGGTGTGTCGGATGCCGCTGCCGGGTGCTCCTGGAGGGCTGACGGTTCGGGACGCCGCGTCGGGGGAGCCCGCATCGGGCCTTCGGGGGACGGGTGGTGGCGGTGCCGCGCACGGGACGGGGGCCCGGCGGTCAGGCCGGTGGCGGCAGTCGCAGGGGGCGGGGGGTGGCGGGGGCGGGGGCGGTGGACTCGCGGTCGATGTAGGTGCTGCGCAGGGTGTGGCGGCGGGGGCGGGCGGTGGAGCCGTCGATGCGGCGCAGCAGGATCTCCGCGGCCAGCCCGCCCAGGTCCTGGACGGGCTGGCTGACGACGGTGAGGCGGGGGCGGATGAGGGTGGCCCATTCGGCGTCGTCGAAGCCGATGACCGACACGTCGTCCGGGAGGTGCGCGTCGAGGTCGCGCAGGGCGTCCAGGGTGCCGAGGGTGGCGACGTTGTCGGTGGTGAAGACGGCGGTGGGCCGGTCGTCGGCGGTCATCAGGCCCAGTACGGCGGCGCGGGCGCGGGCGCGGTCGTAGCCGGTGTGGCGGACGATCTCGGCGGTGCGGGGGATGCCGGCGGCGCGCAGGGCCTGGCGGTAGCCGGTGAGGCGCTCGGTGGTGGTCCAGATGTCCGCGCCGCTCGCCAGGGCGGCGGCGTCGTCGGCCGGTGAGGCGGAGGTGATGACGGCGATCCGGGTGTGCCCGCGGCTGGTCAGGCCCGCGACGGCGGCCTGGGCGGCGTCCCGGTTGTCGACCACCACGCTGTCGAGCCCGGCGCCGCCGAGCGCGCGGTCCAGGAGGACCACCGGGATGCCCGAGGCGATGGCCTTGTCCAGGTGGGCGTGGTCGGACCCGGCGGGGGTCACCACCAGGCCGTCCACCCGGCGCTCGACGAACATCTGCACCGCCGCCCGCTCCTTCCGGGCGTCCTCGTCGGTGTTGGCGAGGACGACCTGCAGGCCTGCCCGGGCGGCCACGTCGCTGACCCCGCGTACGGCGCGGGCGAAGTAGGCGTTCTCCACGTCGGCCACCACCACCCCGAGGGTGTGGGTCCGGCCGCTGATCATGCTGCGGGCCACCGCGTTGGTGCTGTAGCCCAGCTCGGCCGCGGCGGCCAGCACCCGTTCCCGGGTGGCGGCGCTGGCGGAGCCGTAGCCCCCGAGCACCCGGGCCGCGGTGGCCTGCCCGACTCCGGCGTGCCGGGCGACGTCGGGGATGGTCACGCGGCGGGGCGGGCGGGCGGGTTGCGGCATGGCGGCGGCTCCGGGACGGCCCGGCGGGTGAACGCCGGGGAAAGGGTCGGTGAGATCCACCGGCATTCAACCATTGACGGATGGCCGAGGGGCGTGGGTAAGGTACGGCCCGTTGGTAACGTTATCAATCACCGGGCACCACGCTGACGATGACGTCGTACACCGACGCGGCCGCATCCGCGGCCGGGAGCTTCGCACCCACCCGGATCCCCCCGGAGGTACCACGGATGGCCCCCGACACCCTCGCCGCGCCACCGCCGGCCCACGACACCGCCACCACCCCGCCCGGCCCCGCCATCAGCCTCGTCGACGTCGTCAAGGACTACGGCGGGGACCGGAAGGGCGCCGCGAACGGCGCCGCCGTGCGCGGAGTGGACCTGGACATCGGCGAAGGCGAGTTCTTCTCCCTGCTCGGCCCCTCCGGCTGCGGCAAGACCACCACCCTGCGCATGATCGCCGGGTTCGAGGAACCGACCGGCGGCCGGATCCTGCTGCACGGCCGCGACATGGTCGGCGTGCCGCCCGACCAGCGGGACGTCAACCTGGTCTTCCAGTCGTACGCGCTCTTCCCGCACCTCAGCGTCGCCGACAACGTGGCCTTCGGCCTGCGCCGCCACCGGGTGCCGAAGGGCGAGATCCACGACCGGGTCGACCGCATGCTGCACACCGTCGAACTGGCCGACAAGGCCGACCGCCGCCCCCGGCAGCTGTCCGGCGGCCAGCAGCAGCGCGTCGCCCTGGCCCGCGCCCTGGTCAACCGCCCCCGGGCGCTGCTGCTGGACGAGCCGCTGGGCGCGCTGGACCTCAAGCTGCGCCAGTCCATGCAGCTGGAGCTCAAGCGCATCCAGCGCGAGGTCGGCATCACCTTCGTCTACGTCACCCACGACCAGGCCGAGGCGCTGACCATGTCCGACCGCATCGCCGTGATGAACGGCGGGCTGGTCGAGCAGGTCGGACCGCCGAGGGAGGTGTACGAGCGGCCCGCCACCGCCTTCGTCGCCGGCTTCATCGGCACCTCCAACGTGCTCTCCGGGCGGCTCGCCGACAGCGGGACGGGGTCGGGAGCGGAGGCCGGGGCGCGGACGGGCGTGCTGGACCTCGGCGACGGCCAGCAGGTCGTACTGCCGCTGCCGGAGGGCGCCGCGGCCGGCTCACCGGTCGAGGTCACCGTACGGCCGGAGAAGATCACGCTCGGCGCGGCCCCGCCGACCGGCCGGGTCAGCCGGATCCGGGGGACCGTGGAGGAGGTCGTCTACCTCGGCACCTCCTCCAGCTACGCGGTGCGCACCGCCACCGGCACCGAGCTGACCGTCTTCCAGCCCAACGACGGCACCGCCGCGCTCACCCCCGGGCGGGGCGACACCGTCTGGCTCACCTGGGCCACCGCCCACTCCTACCCGCTCGCCCCGGCCCCCGCGCCCGCTCCGGCGCCGGGCCCGGACGCCCCCGCCCCGCGCTGACGACAGGTCCACCGCCATGCTCCTGCCTCCCCCGCCCGGCGCACCCCGGCCGTCCCGGCGCACCCTGCTGCGGTCCGCCCTCGGTGCCGCGGCCCTCGCCCCGCTCGCCGCCTGCTCCGTCCCCGGCGCCCGCAAGGACGTACCCACCGGCCGGGCCGAGATCGCCGCCGCCGTACGGGACTTCTGGTCCGGCAGACGCCGTACCGGCAAGCTCGACTTCGTCAACTACACCCAGTACATCGACGCCGACCCGGCCGACCAGAGCCGCCACCCCACCCTGGAGGAGTTCACCAGGCGGACCGGCATCGAGATCACCTACCAGGAGCTGATCGACGACAGCGCCTCCTGGTTCGGCAAGACGCAACCGCTGTTCGCCTCCGGCGAGGGCATCGGCCACGACCTGATGGTGGTCGGCAGCGACAGCTACCTCACCAAGTACATCGAGCTGGGCTACCTGGCCCCGCTGGACCACTCCCGGCTGCCGAACTTCGCCCGCCACGCCGGGGCCGCCTACAAGAACAGCTCCTTCGACCCCGGCAACGTCTACACCGTGCCCTGGCAGTCGGGGATGACCGGGATCGGCTACGACCCGGCCAAGGTCGGCCGCAAGATCACCAGTTGGCAGGACCTGCGCGACCCGGCGCTGCGCGGCAAGGTCGGGATGTGGAACGACGCGGTGCAGATGGGCAACGTCGCCCTGCTCGCCATCGGCCGTGACCCCGAGACCTCCACCCCCGAGGACTGGCGCCGGGCGGCCGACTGGCTGCGCGGGCAGCGCGACGCGGGCATGGTGCGCGCGTACTCCACCGCCACCTACCAGTCGGCCCTCCAGCGCGGCGACCTCTGGGCCTCGCTCGTCTACTCCGGAGACGTCTACCAGGCCAACCGCAGCGGCTCCCGGCTGGAGTTCGTCATCCCGGAGGAGGGCGGGCTGCTGTGGACCGACAACCTGTGCCTGCCGGTCACCGCCGCCGGCGCGGTGGACGCCCTCACCTACATGGACTACGCCTACCGGCCCGAGGTCGCCGCGCGCATCACCGAGACGGTGCAGTTCATCTGCCCCGTCCCCGCCGCCCGGGACGTCATCGTCCGCGAGGCGGCCGCCGCCACCGGCGAGCGGCGGGCCGCGCTCCAGGCGCTGAGCACCAGCCCGCTGGTGTTCCCGAGTGAGTCCGACCAGTCCAGGCTGCGCCGCATGCGGGTGCTCGAACGAGCGGAGGAGAAGCAGTGGAACGCACTGTTCGAACCGATCTACCAGGCGTGAGCCGCCCACCCGCGCGGCGGGCGCGCCGCCGCCCGGTCGCCGCCCTCGCCCCGTATCTGATGGTCCTGCCGGGCTGGCTCTGGCTGGCCGCCTTCTTCGTCGCACCGGTGCTGGTGATGCTGTCGCTGTCGCTCCAGACCGGTGACTTCATCGACGGCTTCCGGCAGACCTTCCACGTCGGCACCTACGGGGACGCGCTGGCGACGTACCACACCCAGCTGGTGAGATCCCTGCTGTACGGCGGCGCCGCCACCGTGTGCTGCCTGCTGATCGGCTACCCGGTGGCCTACTGGATCGCCTTCCGGGCCGGGCGGCACAAGTCGGTGTACCTCTTCCTGCTGCTGCTGCCGTTCTTCGTCTCGTTCGTCATCCGCACCCAGTCCTGGAACGTGGTGCTCGCCGACAACGGCGTGGTCCTCGGGCCGCTCAAGCACCTCGGCCTGCTGCCCGGCGACTTCCATGTGCTGGCCACGCCGTACGCGGTGATCGGCGGCCTCGCCTACAACTTCCTGCCCTTCATGGTGCTGCCGGTGTACGTCGCCCTGGAGCGGGTCGACCCCCGGCTGCTGGAGGCGGCGGCCGACCTGTACGCGGGGCGGGCCGCGACCTTCGGGCGGGTGGTCCTGCCGCTGTCGCTGCCAGGCGTCTTCGCCGGGGTCCTGCTCACCTTCGTGCCCGCCTCCGCCGACTACGTCAACGCCGCGATCCTCGGCGGGCCCTCCACCACCATGATCGGCAACATCATCCAGACCGAGTACTTCACCAACCTCGACTACCCCGGGGCGGCGGCCCTGTCGTTCCTCCTGATGGGCACCCTGCTGATCGCCGTCTTCCTCTACGCCAGGGCGCTGGGCACCGAGGACGTGCTGGAGGTGGCCGCGCGATGACGACCACGGCCACCCCCTCGCGTACCGTCCGCCGCCGCCGGGCCGTCCGCCGCGGGTCCGGACTGCGGCTGTGGACCTGGCTGGTGATCGGCTGGCTGCTGCTGCCGATCGCCGTGATGATCCTCTTCGGCTTCAACGACACCAGCGGCAAGGTGAACTTCACCTGGCAGGGCTTCACCCTCACCTGGTACGAGCACCTGTTCGCCATCCCCAACCTCACCGACGCCCTGCTCAACAGCCTCGGCATCGGCCTGGTCGTCGCGGTGGTCGCGACCCTGCTGGGCACCCCCATCGGCATGGCCCTGGGCCGCTACCGCTTCCGCGGCCGGGGCTCGGTGGACCTGCTGCTCTTCGCGGCCATCGCCGCACCGGAGATCGCCCTCGGCGCGGCGCTGCTCTCCCTGTTCATCATCCTCGGCGTACCGCGCGGGTACGGCACGGTGGTCGTCGCCCATGTGGCGTTCTGCATCCCGTACGTCGCGATCACGGTGCGCGCCCGGATGGCCGGCTACGACCCGACGCTGGAGGAGGCCGCCCGCGATCTGGGGGCGGGCCCGTGGACGGCGTTCCGGCTGGTCACCCTGCCGATGCTGCTGCCCGGTGTGGTCTCGGGCGCGCTGCTGTGCTTCGCGCTGTCGGTGGACGACTACGTGATCACCAGCTTCAACGCCGGGCGCACCGTCACCTTCCCGCTGTGGGTCTACAGCGCCGCCCGCACCGGGGTGCCGCCCCAGGTGAACGTCATGGGGACGCTGATCTTCGCCGCCGGACTGTTGGTGGCGGGCGCCAACGTCCTGCTGGCCCGGCGCCGCGCGGGCTGACCCCCGCCCCGCCTGCCACCCGTACCACCGTCCCCTCACCACCCATGCCGTACCACCACCTCGAACCGAAGGAAGACCCCACCGTGCTGTCGTTCAACGAGACCGAGTTCACCGCCCAGACCGAGAGCCTGATCGCCCTCCGCCCCCGCATCGAGGAACTCGCCGACCGGCTGGTGGACGAGGGGTACGACACCCTCCTGCTGGTCGGCGCCGGCGGGACCTACGCCCAGATGTGGCCCTACGAGCACCTGGCCCGGCGCACCTCGCGGCTGACCGTCCGCTCCGCCATCGCCGCCGAACTCGTCGTCTCCGGCGACGCGTTGCTCGGCGAGCGGACCGCCGCCGTCTTCACCTCCGTCTCCGGCACCACCGAGGACAGCCTGCGCGCCATCGAGCACTGCGCCTCCCGGGGCGCCCTCACCATCGGCTTCACCGGCCTGCCGGACTCGCCGGTGGCGCAGCGGGTGGACGTCGCGCTGGTCTCGGCGCCCAAGGCCTGGCCGTTCGACGTCCAGTTGCTGCTGCTCCTCGGCCGAGTGCTGTCCCGTCGGGGCGAGTTCGCGGACTACGACCGGCTCGCGGACGAGCTCGCCGTCCTGCCCAAGGTGCTGGTGGACGTGGCCCGGCAGGCCGAGCCGGTGGCCGCGGCCTTCGCGGAGGCCCACAAGGACGCCGACTACCACTTCCTCATCGGCGGCGGGAACCTCTGGGGATTCACCTACCTGTACTCCATGTGCATCCTGGAGGAGATGCAGTGGCTGCGCACCACCCGGGTGCACAGCGCGGAGTTCTTCCACGGCTCGCTGGAACTGCTGGAGGAGGACACCAGCGTCATCGTCTTCCAGGGCGAGGACGAGACCCGGCCGCTGACCGACCGCGCCGAGGCGTTCGCGAAGCGGATCTCCCGGGACGTGTCGGTGTTCGACACCCGCGACTACCCGCTCGACGGCATCAGCCCCGAGTTCCGCGGCCTGCTCTCCCCGCTGGTGCTCGACACCGTCATGGACCGGGTCAGCAAGCACCTGGAGCGGGTCCGCGACCACTCCCTCGACCTGCGCCGCTACTACCGCGTCATGGACTACTGAGCCCCGCGCCGGACGCCCGGCGCCCCCTTCCCCCTGTCCTGTCTCCGCCACCGGTGCCGGCGCGCTCGACCGCCCCGGCACCGGTGGCGGGCGCGCGCTTCGAGGAGACCCCTGTGAAAGTCCTCGGCTTCGGTGACAACGTCATCGACCGGTTCACCGACCGCGGTACCGACTACCCCGGCGGCAACTGCGTCAACGTCGCGGTCTACGCCCGCCGCCTCGGCCTGGACGCCGCCTACCTGGGCGTGTTCGGCGACGACGACCTCGGCGCCTTCCTGCGCACGGCCGTGGCGGCGCAGGGCGTCGCCCTGGACCACTGCGCGGTGCGGCCCGGCGAGAGCGGGGTGTCCACGCTGGAGGTCCGGGACGGCGAGCGGGTGTTCACCGGCTGGAACGGCGGCGGGGTCACCGTACGCGAACCCCCGGTGCTGGACCCGGGGTCGCTCGCGTACGCGGCCTCGTTCTCGCTGGTGCACTCCAGTGTCTACTCGCGCATCGAGGACCGGCTGCCCCGGCTGGCGGCGGCCGGACCGCTGGTCAGCTTCGACCTCTCCGACGAGGACGAGTACCGCACCCCCGGCTACCTGGACCGGGTGTGCCCGCACACCGACCTGGTGCTGCTCTCCTGTTCGCACCTGGACGAGGCGGCCACCCGGGCGCTGCTCGCCGGGGCGGTACGCCGGGGGGCCGGCCTGGCCCTGGCCACCCGCGGCCTCGCCGGGGCCCTGGTCCACGACGGCCGGACCTGGGTCGCCGCCCCGGCGCGCCCGGTGTCCCCGCCGGAGGCCGTCACCGACACCATGGGCTGCGGGGACGCCTTCCTGGCCGGCTTCGCCGTCTCCCTGCTGCGCGCGGGCTGGACCCGCGCGGACCCGCCGGGCCCCGGGACCCTGCGGCGCGCCCTGCGGGACGGGGCCGATGCGGCGTACGAGCAGTGCTTCGTGGAGGCGGCCTTCGGCGGCGGCCGGCCGATGCCCGCCGTGCGGACGGCGTACGGATCCGCGGCCCGCCCGGCCGGATAGGACGGGCCGGATGCCGGTCAGCCGAGGACGAGGGGAAGGGCGGCCAGGCCGCGGGTGAGGCGGGTTCGGCGCCAGGTGAGGGAGTCGGCGGGGACGGCCAGGCGGGTGTGGGGGAAGCGGGTCAGCAGGGTGCGGAGGGCGATCTCGGCCTCGGCACGGGCCAGGGGGGCGCCCGGGCAGCGGTGGATGCCGTGGCCGAAGGAGAGGTGGCCGCCGGCGTCGCGGTCGAGGTCGAGGCGGTCGGGGTCGGGGAAGGCCGCCGGGTCGCGGTTGGCGGCGCCGGGGGCGATGAGCACCGGGAAGCCCGAGGGGATGTCGACCCCGCCGACGCGCAGGTCCTCGGTGCTGTGGCGGAAGGTGGCCACGCTGACCGGGGAGTCGTAGCGGAGCAGTTCGTCGAGGGCGCCGGGGATCAGGTCCGGGTCCCGGCGCAGCCGGTCCAAGGCCTCGGGGTGCCGGAGCAGGGCCAGGACGGCGTTGCCGAGGAAGTGGGTGGTGGTCTCATGGCCGGCGACCAGGAGGAGGGCGGCCAGGGAGACCGCCTCGTCCTGGTCGAGGCCGCCCTGGTCGCAGGCGTGCAGGAAGGAGGGGAGGGCGTCGGAGCCGGAGTCGGTGTGGGGGGTGGTGAGGAGGCGGGTCAGGTAGTCGCCGATCCGGTGCGAGGCGACGTCGATGCGGGCGGTGTCGGTGGCGTCGAAGAGGTCGTGGGACCAGGCGGCGAGTGGGCGGCGGTCGGGTTCCGGCACTCCGAGCAGTTCGCAGACCACGGTGACGGGGAGGGGGACCGCGAGTTCCGCGACGAGGTCGATCTCCTTGCCGGGGTGCCAGGTGGCCGTGAGGTCTTCGACGACCCGGGTGATGAACGGGCGCAGGGCGCGGACGCGTCCGGTGGTGAACAGCGGTGCCGCCACCCGCCGGTGGCGGGTGTGGGCGGGGGGATCGCTCGCCAGCATGTTGCGGGAGACGGCCGGGTGCAGATCGCGGTTCGAGGGGCGGTCGGCGAAGAAGCGGGCGGTGTCCTTGGACAGCCGGGGGTCGGTGAACGCCTCGCGGGCCTCGGCGTGTCCGGTGATCAGATAGGAGTGGTGGCCGCCGGAGCCGGTGGGGATCCGTCGGACCGGGCAGCTCTCGCGCAGCCGGTCGTAGGTGGGATAGGGGTCGGTGAAGAAGCGGGGGTCGCGCAGGGGGTCCTGCCGGGGGGCGGTCATGAGGCCGCCTCCGCGTGCGCGGATGCCGGCTGCCGCGGGTAGGCGTCCGCCACCAGCAGCAGCCACGCCGTCTCCGCCGGGAGGTCGCCCTTGCGGGAGGCGGTTCCGGAGGCGGGCGGGGCCCCGTCGCCGTCCGGGGTGGTTCCGGCGCGCTTCGCGGCGACGGCCGCGGCGATGACCGCCGCCTCCACCTCGGCGTCGCCCTCGGGGGTGCCGGCCGTGCCGCGCCGGGCGGCCTCGGCGGCCGCGGCGTCGCGTACCGAGGCGGGACGGTAGGTGCGCAGGGCCAGCACGCAGTCGTTGATCTCGATGACCCGGCGGTGCAGATGGAAGTCGAGATCGTGGGTGCCGGCTCCGGTGTTGCCCGGGTCGAGTACGACCTCGGGCACCGCCGAGGTGACCTCCCGCCACAGCGGTTCCAGCGCGTCGAAGGAGGCGCGCTCCCAGCGTCGGCGGCGGAGTTGGCTGAGCGGCCAGAGGAGGGCGGGGAGGGTGAGTCCCACGGTGATGAGGAGTACGGCGACAGCGGGCGCGGTCACGCTGAACGCGCAGCGGAACGGCGTCAGCGGCGTCGAGCAGCGGGAGTGGTCGGGGACGAGTCCCAGACTGAGGCCGATGGAGACCAGGGCGACGAGCTTGTACGCGGCGTAGACGAGGGCGAAGCCGCAGCCGACCGAGGTCGTGCGCAGGCCCCAGCGCTGGCTGCGCCGGGTCGAGCGCCGGGCCTGGGTCCAGGTCTGGAGCAGGAAGTCCTTGGCCGTGTAGGCCAGGTAGGAGATGTAGATCAGTACGTAGCACGCGTACAACGCCGAGTTGCGGCCGGTGAGTTGTTCGGCGGCGAAGAAGGCGGTCATACCGGCGACGGCGACCGCGAGGACGATCACGCGCAGCCGGATCTGCCGATGGGCCCGCTCCCGGTCCAGGTTGAGCTGGAAGAGGAAGGCGAGGACCGAGGTGGCCGCGGTCAGGGTGAAGGCGTTGCTGAGGAGCCGGGCGACATGGGGGACCACCGACTCGACCGCCCGCTCCACGGCGGGGGCGTAGGAGGCGAAGGCGAGGGCGAAGGAGGTCAGCAGTGCCGCCATCGCCCAGGTGCCCGTGGGGCGGTGTCCGCCGCGCCCCCGTACCCAGTAGGCGGCGAAGCACAGCAGCACGACGGCCGTGCCGGTGAAGAGGACGTTGATCATTTCCGGTGGCGTTTCTTCCTGTGTGGCTTGGCGAACAGCGCGTCCCAGCTCTCCGCGCCGCTGGCGGGCCGGCTCGGCGGGCCTTCGCGTCCCCGGTACATGAGCTGCCGGATCACGCTGGCCATGACCTCGGCCTCGCGCTCGTCCCGGCTGGTGTAGCCGGTCCGGCCGGACATGCGCCGGACGAGGGTGGGGTCGAACCCGATCGCGCGCAGGGTGTCCCGGTCCAGTTCCAGGCTGCCGGGGTGGTCGCAGATGATGTGGCTGATCTCGTGGGCGAGGATGTGGTTCTGGTGGAGGGGCGAGGTGGCCTCCTCGTAGAACAGCAGGTCGGCGTCCGGGGTCTCCAGCCGGATCCCGCACGGAGCGTCCACGGCGCCCAGGGTGTTCAGGGGGCGCAGGATGATGGGGCGTCCGCGTTGTTCGGCCACGGCGTCGCGGAGATCGCGGGTGCTGAAGCGGTGCGGGAGCCCAAGCGCCTCGACGCGTGCCTCGCACGCGGCGCGAAGCTGCTCAAGGTCCATGTCCTCACACTCTGGTGACGCCGGTGGGGGAGGGGAGGGCCGTTGCGGGAGCCCGGTGTGCGCGCCCCATGCTGACATGTGCGCGACCGCGCCGTACGGGCGGGATGCCCCGGCGGAGGTGCCGTGCGGCTCGGCGCGCCGGATTCGTCGCAGAGCGCGGCTGAGCCCCTCCTGGCGGCGAGCGACCACAAATCGTGTCGGGGTGCGGTTCAGTCGTCCAGATCGAGGCCCTGGGCGCTGTCGTCGGTGGTGAGCCCTTCGAGCTTCCGGGCCTGCTCGATCACGGTGGACAGCATCCTCAGGCTGTCGACGCTCAGGCCGTTGGCGCGCAGGGCCACCTTGCGGACGTCCTGGTCGCGCATGGCGGCCAGCAGGCCGATCTCCGCCTTGGTGCGCTCGGCCGCCGCGTTGTCGACGAAGTAGCCCGCCGGTACGCCGAAGAAGTCGGCCAGGGCCTTGATGGTGTGCCGCGTCGGGTTCCGCTTGGCGCCGGTGCGCAGCTGCTGGATGGCGCTGGCCGTCACTCCGCGCCCCTCTCCGGTCGCCGCCTCGCGGATCCCCTCGGCCACCTCCGCGTAGGTGTAGGGCCCCCGGGAAGGGGGGTGTACCTCGCGGAACAGGTAGTCCAGGAGCTGGGCGAAGGTGGGCGACTGGTCATCCTCCACGTGACACGACCTCCTTGGCGTGCTGCCGGGCCTGCGCCCACCACAGTGTTTCTCGAAGCCTCTCGGGGTGGCCCCGGCAACACTCTGGTTGACGCCGAACGGCCACTCTGGTGTACGTTACCAATGCTTCGCCGCCACTGGAGTGTCGGTGCGGGGGAGATGAGCGGCGCGGGCCGGTTCGGGGTCGAGCTTCACGGGGGTGAGCTCGCCCGGAGCCCGGAGCCCGGAGCCCGGAGCCCGGAGCCCGGAGCCCGGGGCGCCGAGGCCGCGCCGGACGGGGTCACCCGCTCCGGCGGGCCGCCGTCCCACTCCGCGAGTGGGTCGACGCCCGGGCTTTGGGAGGCCGTCCCGTCCCACGCGCCGACCCGCTACGCTCGCTCGCCTGGGGAGGGTCCCGACCGAGGGGAGAGGGCATGGCGGGCGGAGGGCTCACGCAGTTGCGGGCGGCCGCGGTGAACATCGACGGGGTGATGCTGAACGACACCTTCAGTCCGGTGATCCACCACTTCATCGTGAGCCGGGGCGGTGTCTACACGGCGGAGCTGGAGCGGCGGATCTTCTCGCAGCGGCAGGCCGAGGCCGCGCGGGCGATCGCCGAGGCGGCGGGGCTCGCCTGGTCCACGGAGAAGGTCCTGGAGGAGTACTTCCGGGAACGGGCCGCGTACCTGGAGCGCCACCCGGTGCGGATCCTGGACGGGGCGCTCGCCCTGGTCGGGCTGCTGCGCTCGCTGGGGCTGCGCACGGTCTGCTACGGGGGGCTGGAGCGCGCGCACTTCGACGCGGCCCTGGGCGAGCACGCCGGGCTCTTCGACGACCCGGGGTATGTGTGCACGGACGCCTACCGCCCCGGGCTGCGGGAGATCGTCACCGAGACCTTCGGGCTCCGGCCGGGCCAGGTGCTGGTCATCGACGATGTCGCGCGGGTCGCCGAGACGGCCCGGGGGCTGGGGGTGCCCTTCATCGGCAACCCCAGCGACTTCGCGTACGGCTTCCAGCGGGCGGCGATGCGCGAGGCGGGGGTGCGGCATCTGGTGCGCTCGCCGGCCGGGATCGGGGAGGAGCTGGTGCGCACCCTGGACGCCGAGGCGGCGGCGGGGACCTGCTGGACCGGGTGAGCGGGGCAACAGGCGTTTCAGGCGGGTTAACTGACGGTCGAAAGGCAGTTCGCGGACCGCTGACGTGCGCTATGAATCGGGCATGACATCTCAGAAGAGCGGGCTCCTCGCCGGCAAGGTGGCCCTGATAACGGGTGCGAGCAGCGGGATCGGTGCCGCCGCCGCGCGGGTCTTCGCGCGGGAAGGCGCCTCGGTGCTGCTCGTGGCCCGAAGAGAGCCGCAACTGGCGGAGCTGGTGGACGAGTTGCAGAGTGCCGGGCACAAGGCCCGGTACGCGGTCGCCGATGTGGCGCGCGGTGCCGAGGTGGCCGAGGCGGTACGGGCGGCGGTCGAGCACTTCGGGCGGCTGGACGCGGCCTTCAACAACGCCGGGTACGGGGTGGGGCAGACGCCGCTGCACCTGATGGAGGACGAGGTCTACGACCGGATCATGGACACCAACGTCCGCGGCGTCTGGAACTGCCTGCGCCACGAGATCGCCGCGATGCTGGAGACCGGTGGCGGGTCCATCGTCAACACCAGCAGCGTGGGCGGCCTGGTGGCGACCCCGGTCGCGGCGCCCTACGTCACGTCCAAGCACGCGGTGGTCGGGCTGACCCGGGCGGCCGCGGCGGAGTACGCCGGCCAGGGCATCCGGGTCAACGCGGTGGCCCCGGGGACCACCCGCAGTGAAATGGTGACCGAGTGGTTCCAGGCGGACCCCGCCGTGGAGCCGCTGCTGCACCAGCTGACCCCGCAGTCGCGGACCGCCGAACCCGAGGAGATCGCCGAGGCGGCGGCCTGGCTGTGCAGTGACCGCTCCTCCTTCGCCACCGGGGTGGTCCTTCCGGTGGACGGCGGGTTCACCATCCTGTGAGCCGCGCGGACGGCGAACGGGGGTGTACCGCGGGTCCCCGTTCGCCGTTCCGGTCTTCCCAGGGCGGGGCCGAGAGGGGTACGGGGTGCTCTACGCGGGGGGCGCGGCGAGGGTGATGGTGCTGCTGAACGCGGTCCGGCCGTCCTGCTCGGCCCGTACGGACACCACCCGGACCGCCGGGTCGTCCGAGTCCAGCTCCTCCGCCTCGATCAGGCAGGGCGCGTCGAACTCCACATAGCGGGTGAAGGAGCTCTCGGCCGCGATCGCGGTGGAGCCGGGGGCGAGCAGCCGGGTCACCTGGCGGGCCGCCTCCAGCAGCACCATCCCGGGGATGTGGTCCCCGGGGTGCTCGAAGAGGACCGGGTGGCGCTGGTCGGCCCGCAGCAGCCAGCGGCCCTCGCCCTCGCCCGGCGAGAGCACCACGTCGGGGGCGTAGCGGCGGTCGACCAGCGCGGGTGCGACCGGCTCGGACAGCATCGCCCCGGCGCCCGGGTCCTGCGTCAGGTGCTCGCCGCGGATACGGCGGTAGACCTCCGGCCGCAGGATGGTCGCCTTCGCCATGCCCGAGCCCACCGACCGGCCGTCGCGCTGGATCTCCACGTCGAACCGGATCCCGGCCAGCTGCCCGGCACGGGTGCGGCGGATCTGCGAGCAGGTCACGACCAGCGCCAGCTCGGCCGGGGTCCCGAGGACCTCCAGCTCCGTCGGGTCGCAGAGGTACTGGAGGTCGTTGAGGATGAAGTTGCTGTCCAGCGGCACCCCGTACTCGGCGTGCGCCACCAGGGTGCCGGCCTGGCGGACCGTCTCGGCCACCAGCGTGGAGTCGTAGGACGTCCCGCAGAGGGACGTGAAGTAGCTGTGGGCCCGCGGCCACTGCGCGGAGACGGCGAAGCGGTCCTCGTCCAGGGGCTGCCAGCCGGTCAGCAGCACCTCGGCGACGGCGGCGCGGTGGACGTACTCCTTCGGCACCGTCGTGGTGAAGTGCGGCTGCGGTCTGGACGACTGCCGCTGTGCCGGGATGAAGATGTGCGGGTACGCGCCACCGGGCGCGGTGTGCGGGGCCTGCGGTTCCACTTCGAGCATGAGCAGCGAGTCGGACATGTCCCCCCCAAGGAGATTTCGAACCCCTGTCGTGTGAGGATCACAATACAGGGCAGCCGGTTTTTTTCTACCGGTCCGAGAGGACAACTTGCTAAGTTGTCGTACCAGCCGGTCCGGCCGCCGTACCGGCCGCGACGGGGTGGCGAGAGCAACGGGAGAAAGCGCATGGCACGACAGGCGCGGGCAGTGGAGACCAGGCGGCTCATCCTGCAGGGCGCGGCGGTCGTCTTCGACGAGATGGGCTACGACGCGGCGTCGATCAAGGAGATCCTGTCCCGGGTGCCGGTCACCAAGGGCGCCCTGTACTTCCACTTCCCGTCCAAGGAGGACCTGGCCCGCGGGGTCCTGGAGGAGCAGACCCTCCACCCCAACTTCCTGCCCCAGACGTCGAAGTTGCAGGAGGTGGTGGACCTGGCGATGACCGTGGCCCACGCCCTGCCCAACGACGCGATGCTGCGGGCCGGCAGCCGGCTGGCGCTGGAGCGCGGGTCCGTCGACTTCGCGGCGCACAGCCCGTTCCTGGCCTGGGCCAAGGTGTGTGAGGAGCTGCTGGAGGAGGCCAAGCGCGACGGAGAGGTGCTGCCGCATGTGGACTGCCGTGAGACGGCCGAGCTGATCGTCGGATCGTTCACCGGGATCCAGGCGTTCTCGCAGGTCAGCTCGGGCCTGCTGGATCTGGAGCAGCGGGTGTCGGCGATGTGGAGGCACATCCTGCCGGCGGTCGCGGTGCCGTCCGCGCTGACCCGGATGGACACCGGCCCGGACCGGGGCGCACGCCTCTCCCAGGCCGCCGCGGGCTGAGACACCCCACCGAGCCGTCGCCGCCCCTGTGCGGCGGCGGCTTCATCATGCGGCCCGCACGACCGGGCCGCGCCCCACCTGAGGGCCGTGCCCCGCCCGGAGGCCGCGCCCCGTCTGAGGGCCGTGCCCCGCCCGAGGGCCGCCCCCCACCCAAAGGCCCCCACCCGGGGGCCGCCGTGCCCTCGTGCGTACCGCCAGGCCGCCGCGATTTTGCGCCGGGCCTCCCGCTCACCCCAGGGGGGCCGGGCGGGGGCGGCGGGTGCCGACAGCGCCCCTGGTCTCGCGCCCCTCGCGCCCTTCACGCCCCTCGCGGATCTCGCGTTCCGGGGCGGAGGGCTGCCGGGGGACCAGGGGGACCCGCCCGCAGGGGCGGAAGCAGGCGACGCGTTCCGCCGGCACCAGCGCGGGGAGCAGGGTCTCCCAGGCCGCGGCGACCACCGGAGTGGTCAGCCAGCCCCGGTCCTTCCGGGAGAGCGTCTCGATCCCGGCCGTGGTCGCGGTGAGCATCCGGGCGGTCTCCCGCACGTCCAGCCCGGGCAGCAGCTCCCCCCGGCGGTCCGACCGGGCGAGCAGCAGGGTCAGGGCCCGCTTCCAGCTGGGGTACGGGCTGGGGAACCGGTCCTCGCCCGGCCACCGCTCGTCGCACAGCCGCAGCCCCGCCCGGAACACCACGTCGTGGTGGATGCGCTGGGCCGCGTCGTGGGTCATGTCGATCAGCGCTTGCAGCATCGGTCCTCCCGGTGCCCTGGCGGCCCGCAGCACATCCCGCCAGCCGGCGCCCGACTGGATCGCGACCGCCTCGGCCAGCTTCTCCTTGGACTCGAAGTGGAAGTACAGGGCCCCTTTCGACACCTTCGCCGTCTCCACGATGTCGCTCAGGCTGGTCGCCGTGAACCCGGCGGTGTCGAAGCGGGCGGCGGCGGCCCGGACGACCAGCTCACGGGTGCGTTCGGCTCGTTCCTGACGTGGCATGACGTCTCCTTCGTGGGCGTTTCGCGATCCTTGGGGATCTTCGCGGCTCTTCGTGGATCCTCGCGGTCTTTCGCCGGTCTTGGCGGCCAGGGAAGTTCCTTCGAACTTCACCCTAACAAACCAACCAAGCGGTATGGTATCCCTGTGTCAGGTCACCTCGATGTCGGAAAACAGCGATGTGACGGAGTCAGATAAACCAACCGTCCGGTACGGTATGGTCGTACCAGTCGACGTGCCCGGTCGTCGCACCGGGTGCGGTCCTCGGCCCTGCCGCCGCCTGCGGGCGTCGCCGGCGCGGGCGGACCGAGAAGGAGGAGGGGGAGACATGGAAGGCGTGGAGAGCGAAGCCCTCGCGCAGACCTGGGGCGATGTCGCGGACGACTTCGTCACCGAGTTCTGCCGCCGGATGCTGGCCTCACTGAAGCGGCGCGACCAGCGGACCAGGGGGGAGTGGTACGTCTCCGGACTGCTGTCCGTGCCCGGGCGCAAGTCCATGCGGGCCCTGGCGGCGGTGGCCGACCACGGCGCCGCCGAGCAGAGCCTGCACCACTTCATCAGCGACTCCTCCTGGGCCTGGGCGCCCGTTCGGCAGGCGCTCGCCCGCCATCTGGACCGGGTGCTGCTGCCGCAGGCCTGGGTGGTCGAGTCCATGGCCATCCCCAAGGCCGGCGCGCACTCCGTCGGGGTCGCGGAGTCCTTCCGCTTCGACCTCGGCCGGGTGGTCAACAGCCAGCAGGCCTACGGGGTCTCGCTGGCCAACGAGCAGCTGAGCGCGCCCGTCAACTGGGGCCTCACCCTGCCGCCCGAGTGGCTGGAGGACGAGGCGCGGCGGCGGCGGGCCCGTATCCCGGACGACGTACCGGCCATGAGCACGGAGGCGGGAATCGTCCACACGGTGGCCGAACTCGCCCAGCCCGACTGGGGGTTGCGCCGACGACCGGTGGTGCTGGACGCCCGTACCCTGGACTCGGCCGCCCTGGTGGAGCAGTTGACCCGAAGGAACGTGCCCTTCGTCATGCGCGTCGACGGGGCGACCCGGGTGGTCGGCTTCGACCCCGGCCGGCCCGGCTCGGGGGAGGCGCTGTTCCAGGCGCAGCAGCTGGCCGAGCGCGGCAAGAAGCTGTCCAAGCCGGTCGGCTGGGTGGACCCGGAGTACGCCATCACCCGGTCACTGCTGGTCAGCGGGGCCCGGGTGACCCTGCCGGCCGTCCGCAGACCGGGGACGCGGCAGGTGCCCCCGCAGCCGCTCACCCTGGTCGGCGGCTGGCCGATGCAGAAGGGGAGGCCGGGCGAGCTCTGGCTGTCCAACCTGCTGGAGGTGCCGCCGGCCGCGCTGCTGCGACTGGGGCGGCTGACCCGCCGGGTGGGCAAGGACTTCACCGAGGTCAGCACCCGGGTGGGGATGCGGGACTTCGAGGGGCGCTCCTACGCGGGCTGGCACCGCCATGTGACCCTCTGCTCGGTGGCCCACTCGATCCTGGCGCTCTCCTCGGCCCGCCAGCAGCGCTACGGCACCTCACATGAGCTTTCCGCCTGAACCGGCGGGCTCGGCCGACCGGGCCTCCCGACGGGCCAGTTCGTCCAGGGCCGCCGCGCGCATCGCCGCGAACGGCAGCTCGCCGACGCCGGCCCAGCCGGTCAGCAGCTCGATCTGGCGCACCGTCCGGTGCAGCCGCATGGTCAGCCCGTCGACCACGGTGCTGCCGGCGAAGCCCGCCGCCTTGGCGAGCCGGGTGGGCCAGGCCGAGCACACCGCGTCCAGCACGGCGGCCCCGGACCGGGCGACGGTCGGCGCCAGCGCGTCGGCGGCGCCCGCGGGCAGGGTGGAGACCACCACCGGGACGCCCCGGAGCAGCCGGCCCAGCTCGTCCACATGGCGCAGCTCCACCGAGACACCCAGCCGGCCGGCCGCCGCCTCCACCTCCAGGGCGTGGTCGCGCTCACGGACCACGACCACCGGCTCCCGTACCCCGACCTCCCGCAGCGCGGCCAGCGCCGAGCAGGCGGCGGCCCCGCCGCCCAGCACCACGGCGGACCCCGGCGCCGTCAGCCCGGCCTGGTGGATGGCGCTCATGATGCCGTGCGCGCCGGTGTGCTCGCCGACGCTGCGGCCGTGGCGGACGACCACCGTGTCCGCCCCGCCCACGTCCATCGCCAGCTCCGACACCTCGTCCAGCAGGGGCAGCACGGCCCGGGGCAGCGGCACGGCCAGCGTGGCCCCGGCCCAGTAGGTGCCGAACGAGCCGAGCAGCCCGGGCAGCGTCGCCTCGTCGCACGCGACCGCCTCATGGCTCCAGTCGTCCAGGCCCATGGCCGCGTAGGCGGCCCGGTGCAGCACGGGGGCCAGACAGCGGCCGGCCGGCGATCCGAGAGCCGCCACCCGGTTGCCTCCGCCGCCCCCGGGCGCCCTGCGGCCCGCTCTCGTCCTCCCAGTTCGCATCGGGGCTCCTTTCGCCTCGGCGAGTGGTGTGCCGGATATCCGCATGCTCAGGGGATGCCGGATATCGGAGCAGTCGTCACAACAGCGTAGAACCCCCTTCGCGCGGACCGGCCGCCGAGTTGACATAGAGCCCCGGCCGATCCCGGCACGGGCCGAATTTCCCGTCCGAGCGCCCCCCACCTGCGGTTCTCCACCCCCGCGGTATCCCGCAAGGTGATGAAGTCCCAGCCGGTCCTTTGTCCCCGCACCGGCCCTCGCGGAAGAGTCGACCACCGCGAGGCCGTCTCACCGAAGGCGCCCCTCGAAGGCCGTCCACCGAAGGCCGCCCGGCGCCTTTCGCCCCCACGCCCGTAAGCCAGCCCCCGCCCCCCGAATGGGAGTCGTGATCGTGACCAACGTCGCCGTCGTCTACTACTCGTCCACCGGACATGTGCACACGCTCGCCCAGGCGGCCGCCGCGGCGGCCGAGAAGGCCGGCGCCGAGGTGCGTCTGCGCAGGGTCGCCGAGACCGCCTCCGCGGACGCCATCGCCGCCAACCCGGAGTGGGCCGAGCACACCGCGGCCACCGGTGATGTCACCACGGCGGCCGTCGAGGACCTGGAGTGGGCCGACGCCATCCTGTTCGGCACCCCGACCCGCTACGGACTGCCGGCCGCCCAGCTCAAGCAGTTCATCGACGCCACCGGCGACCTCTGGGAGCAGGGCAAGCTGGTGAACAAGGTGGTCTCCTCCTTCACCTCGTCCGCCACCGCCCACGGCGGCCAGGAGAGCACCCTGCTCGCCCTCAACAACACCTTCTACCACTGGGGCGCGATCATCGTCCCGCCCGGCTACGCGGACCCGATCCAGTTCGCCGAGGGCAACGGCAACCCGTACGGCACCAGCCACACCGCCGCTGACGCCACCCCGCCGAGCGGCGAGAAGCTGGGCGCCATCGAGTTCCAGGCCCGCCGGCTGACCGGGATAGCCACCGCGCTCAAGGCCGGTCTGCGGGCCGCCTGAGCCCGCCCGCCGGCGAAGCGACCATCCACCAGCGAACCGGGGGTGACCGGAATGGCGAGGATACTGATCGCGGGCGGCGGCATCGGCGGGCTGGCGACCGCGGTGAGCCTCGCCCGCCACGGGCACCGGGCGCTGGTGCTGGAGAGCCGCGGTGAGCTCACCGAGCTCGGCGCGGGCATCCAGCTGGCGCCCAACGCCTTCCACGCGCTCGACCTGCTCGGCGTGGGCGGCCCCGTACGCGAACGAGCCGTCCACATCGACGAGTTGCGCTTCATGGACGGGACCACGGGGCAGCGGGTGGCCGGGCTGCCGCTCGACGCCGCCTACCGCCGCCGCTTCGGCGGCCCCTACGCGGTGGTCCAGCGGATCGACCTCTACGCCCCGCTGCTGGCGGCCTGCCAGGCCTCGCCCGCCGTCGAACTGCGCACCGGCGCCCGGGTGCGGCGCTACACCCAGGACGAGACGGGGGTCACCGTCCATCTGGCCTCCGGCGAACGGGTGCGCGGCGCCGCGCTGGTCGGCGCCGACGGACTGTACTCCGCGGTGCGCCGGCAACTGGTCGGCGACGGACCGCCTCAAGTGTCCGGCCACACCATCTACCGCTCCGTCGTCCCGATGGAGCGGGTCCCCCGCGACCTGCGCTGGAACACGGTGACCCTCTGGGCCGGCCCCCGCTGGCACATCGTCCACTACCCCATCGGCGGCGGCCGGTTCCTCAACCTGGCCGCCACCCGCGACGACGGGGCGACGGAGGCGGTGGCCGGCGTCCCGGTGGAGGCGCGGCGGGTGCCGGGCGAGTTCCCGGGGGTGGGCGAGACACCCCGCAGACTGCTCGGCCTCGGCGCCGACTGGCGCTCCTGGGTGCTCTGCGACCGCGACCCGGTGGCGCGCTGGACCGACCGGCGGGTCGTCCTGGTCGGGGACGCCGCCCACCCCATGCTCCAGTACGCCGCCCAGGGCGCCTGCCAGGCCCTGGAGGACGCGGTGGTCCTCGGCCGGCTGCTGGTCGGCGCCGGGGAGACGGCGTACGGGCAGCGCTTCGGCTGGTTCGCCGACGAGCGGCGCGAGCGCACCGCCGCCACCCAGTCGGCCGCCCGCGCCATGGGCCAGCGGCTCTACCACCCGGCAGGGGAGGCGGCCCACCGGCGCGACGCCCTGCTGTCCGCGCTCTCCACCGAAGACCTGTACGACCGGGTCGCCTGGCTGCACGGCGCCCGGGTCGGCGTACCCGGCGCGGCCTTCGACCAGCCCCCCAACGGCGGCCGTACCTCCGCCCGCCACCGAGCAGACGCCCTTTTGACACCATGATCCCGAGGGGACGCACACCCATGAAGACCATCAGCTGGAACGGCACCGAACCGGAGAACCCGCTGGTTCCGGGCGACTCCACCGAACGCGACAGCGTGAAGATCGTCAACGCGCTGTTCACCGGGCTGGTCGAGTACGACCCGCAGACGGCCGAGCCCCGGATGGCCGCCGCGAAGTCCATAGAGTCGCCCGACTCCCGGGTCTACCGGATCACCCTGAACCCCGGCTGGACCTTCCACGACGGCACCCCGCTGACCGCCGCCGCCTTCACCGACGCCTGGAACTACACCGCCTACGGCCCCAACCGGCTCCAGGGCGCCGAGTACCTCTCCCACATCGACGGCTACGAGGCCACCCAGAGCGGAGCGGCCGACACCCTCTCCGGCCTCAAGGTGATCGACGACCTCACCTTCGAGGTGACGCTCTCGGCGCCGTTCTCGGCCTTCGTCACCCAGCTCGGCTACGCCGCCTTCTTCCCCCTGCCGCGCGCCTTCTTCACCGACCGCGCCGCCTTCGAGGCCCACCCGGTCGGCAACGGGCCGTTCGCCTTCGCCTCCCACACCCCCGGCGAGAACATCGTCCTGGGGCGCTACGACGCCTACGCCGGGGCCCGCAAGCCCAAGGTGGAGGGCGTGGAGTTCCGGTTCTACCGGATGCTGGAGGACGCCTACGCGGACGTGGTGGCCAACAAGCTCGACTACCTCGACTTCGTCCCGGCGGACGCCCTCGACGGCGGCCGGTACAAGACCGAGCTGGCCGGCCGCTGCGTCTCCAAGCCCTACATGGGCGTGCAGTCCATCTCCTTCCCCCTCTACGACGAGCGGTACGGCGACCCGCGCCTGCGCCAGGCCCTCTCCATGGCCATCGACCGGCAGTACGTCATCGACAAGGCCTTCGACGGCGACAAGATGCTGCCGGACGGACTGGTCCCGCCGATCGTGCCCGGCTACGGCGGCGACGCCAGCGGCGAGCTCTGCACCTACCAGCCGGAGAAGGCCAAGGCGCTGTTCGAGGCGTCCGGCTTCGAGGGGCCCATCGAGCTCTGCTCCAACGACGACTCCGCCAACCAGGTGTGGATCGACGCGGCCTGCGCCACCATCACCGCCGCCCTGGGCGTCGAGGCCCGCTACGCTCCGGTCCCCACCTTCGGCGAGTTCCGCAAGCTGATCAACGAGCAGAAGATGACCACCGCCTTCCGCTCCGGCTGGGTCGCCGACTACCCGTCGATCGAGAACTTCCTCAACCCGATCTTCCGCACCGGCGCCGCGGTCAACGGCTCCGGCTACTCCAGCCCCGAGGTGGACGCCCTGCTCGCCAGGGCGGACGCGGCCCCCACCGAGCAGGAGGGCTGGGAGCTCTACCGCCAGGCCGAGAAGCAGATCATCCAGGACATGCCCGCGATCCCGCTCTGGTACCAGAAGGTCGAGTCCGGCTGGTCCACCCGCACCGGCAACGTCACCGTCACCCCGCTGCTCCAGCTGGACCTGTTCGATGTGACGCTGGAGGACTGACCCCCCCCATACCGGCCGCCCCGCCGCCGAAGGCCCCGAACGGCCCTCGGCGGTGGGGCTTTCGGCTGTACGGGACCCGGGAAGCGGAAAAGGGCCGCGGCCCCGTGACGGATCACGAGGCCGCGGCCCACCGCGCTTCACCGGCCGGCCTCCGCCAGCAGCCCGGCGAGCAGCCCGGCGATGACCTCCACACCGTTCTGGCTGAGCACCGACTCCGGGTGGAACTGCACCGAGCGGAAGCCCGGTCCGCGCAGCGCGTGCACCTGCCCGGTCCGCTGGTCCCGGCACACCTCGACGGGGCCGGCCAGGCCCGGGGCGGTGACCAGGTCCGCGTCCGCCCGCGCCGCGAAGGTGTTGTAGAAGCCGACCAGCTCGGTACGGCCGAAGAGGTCGATCTTCTTCTGCACCCCCTGGTCGGGGTGGTTGCGGCGGACCAGCTCCAGCCCGAGCAGACCGCTCAGCACCTGGTGGCTCAGGCACACCGAGAGGAACGGCCGCCCCGCGTCCAGCAGTCGGCGGGTGACCGCGCGCAGCCGGGCGGTCTTGGGGTGGTGGTCCGCCTGCCGGGGGTCGCCGGGTCCGGGCCCGAGCACCACCAGGTCGTACGCCCCGGTCGCGTACTCCTCGTCGTACCGGCGCACCGTCACCTCGGTGCCCAGGGCGCGCAGCTGGTGCGCCCACATCGCGGTGAAGCTGTCCTCGGCGTCCACCACCAGCACGGTCCGCCCGGCGAGGCCCGGCACCGCACGGGGGGCGCCCTCGGCCAGCCAGAAGGAGGAGAGGGTGCTGTTGCGCTGGCGCAGCGCGGCAAGCACCTCGGGGTGCCCGGAGAAGGACGGTGCCGGACGGGGGCCGGGGGCCGGCCGGTTCGGCGGGGGAGTGTGCCCGAGCGCGGACAGCAGGACGGCCGCCTTGGCGCGGGTCTCGGCCGCCTCCGCCACCGGATCGGAGTCCCGGACCAGGGTGGCGCCCACCCCGACGCTCATCCGGCCCTCGGCGTCGATGACGGCGGTGCGGATCAGGATCGAGGAGTCCAGGGTGCGCTCGCCCCGGCCGTCGCGCCCGATGAGCGCCAGCACCCCGCTGTAGTAGCCGCGGCCGTGCGGCTCGTAGCGGCGGATCACCCGGGCCGCGCTCTCCACCGGGCTGCCGGTCACCGTCGGCGCGAACAGGGTCTCCCGCAGGACCTCGCGGACATCGGCGCCGGTCCGGCCCTCGACGACGTACTCGGTGTGCGCCAGGCCCGCCATCTCGACCAGCCTCGGGCCGCGCACCCGCACCCCGGAGTCGCTGACCCGGGCCACCATCTTCAGCTCCTCGTCCACCACCATCGACAGCTCGTCGGCCTCCTTGGCGTCCGCCAGGAAGGTGAGCACCCCGTCCAGGGTGGGGCCCTCGGCCGGGTAGCGGTAGGTCCCGCTGATCGGGTTCATCACCGCGAGCCCGCCCGACAGGCTCAGATGCCGCTCCGGGGTGGCGCCGACGAAGGTCCGGCCGCCGGTGTGCACCAGGAAGGTCCAGTAGGCGCCCTTCTCCCGCTCCAGCAGCCGGCGGAAGACGGCCAGCGCGGAGAGCGGGGAGTGGCCCCGGACCTCGGCGTGGAAGGTGCGCCGGATGACGAAGTTCGCGCCCTCGCCGGTGCCGATCTCCTCGGCGACCACCCGGCGGACGATGTCGGCGTACGCGGTGTCGTCCAGGTCGAACTCCCCGCCGGCCAGGTCGAGTCCGCGGTCCGGCAGCCGGGCGAGCGCCTCGCCGACCGGCACCGACTCCTGGGCGTGGACCCGCAGGGTGATCACCGGGGCCCCGTCGTCCACCGCGGCGAACCCGCGCTCGGCGAGCTGCCGGTAGGGGACCACCACCAGCGTCTCGGGGCCAATGCTCCCCGGGTCGTCCGGCAGCGGGACGTCGGCCAGCGCGGCGACCTCGGCGGTGTCGCCGACCAGCACCTCGATCCGGCCGTCCGGACCGGTCCGCGGCCGGTGCAGCAGCGCGAAGTCCGCGTGGTGTCCGGCCAGGACCCCCTCCAGGAGGGTGCTGCCGTCGGTGTCCGCGCGGTGCGGACCGGTGGTCACTGGGTGCGTCATGGCACTCCTTGGCGTAGGAACGGTCGGACCGCGCCCGCCGGCCGTGCCGAGGGCACCGGGAGGGATCAGGGGAGTTGGGCGAGGACGGTGTCGGTCGTCACCGTCATCGCGCAGCGCTCGGCCGCGTAGCGCAGGGCCGAGCGGTGGTACTCGGGGGTGAAGTCGGCGACGGCGTCGGCCACCAGGAACGGCTGGACGTCGGAGGCGAAGGCGTCCGCGGCGGTCATCAGGACCCCGACATGGGCGTACACCCCGCACACGATCAGCTGGTCGCGCCCGCGCTCCCGCAGCTCGGACAGGAGCGGGGTGCGGTGGAAGGCGCTGTAGCGCCACTTGGTCAGCAGCAGGTCGCCCGGCGCGGGCCGCACCGGGTCGGCCACCTCGCGGTGCTCCGGCTCGACGGTCATCCCCGGGCCCCAGAAGTCCTTCAGCAGCCCGCGCTGCTCCTGTGTCATCCCGCCGGGCTGCAGGGTGTACGCGACCGGGATGCCGAGCGCCGCACAGCGCTCCCGCAGCCGGGTGACGTTGCGGACCAGCTCGGTCACCGGGGAGCGCCCGGCCGCGAAGGGGCGCAGGAAGTAGTTCTGCATATCGTGGATCAGCAGCATCGCCCGCCCCGGGTCCGGCGTCCACCGGGCGGTGTTCTCCGGCAGCTCGTCCTCGGTCGGCATCGGGTAGGCCGCGATGGCCGGGATCCCCATACGAGTCGTGTCCTCTCCGGGCCGGGGCGGTCCCGGCGAAGTGGGGTACGGGCCGGCCCCGGGGACGTGGGTACGCCCCGGGGCCGGCGAAGTGGCTGTGGCCAAGGCCGCTAGCGGCCGAGGGTCGCACCGCCGTCGACGGTGAGGCCGTGCATGGTGATGTGGGCGGCCCGCTCGGAGAGCAGGAACACCACCGCGTCCGCGATGTGCTGCGGCCGGGCGATCCGGCCCAGCGGGATGCCGACCCGGAAGGCGGACGGCATCCCGTCGATGGACGCCTGCTCGGCGCCGTCGTCCCACAGGGCGGTCAGCATCGGGGTGTCGGTGGAGCCGGGGGCCACCACGTTGCAGCGGATGCCGAAGCGGGAGACCTCCAGGCCCAGGCACTTGGTGAACATGGTCGCGGCGGCCTTGGAGGCCGAGTACGCGGCCATGTCCACCCGCGCGGTGCCGGCCGCGTTGGACGCCACCGTCACCACGGCACCCCGGCGGCGCTCCACCATCCGGTTGACCACGGCGCGCGAGACGAGGAAGACGCCGGTGGTGTTCACCGCGAAGGTGGCCGCCCAGTCCTCGTCGCTCAGGGCCCGCGCCTGCCCCAGGCGCAGCACCCCGGCACCGTTGACCAGATAGGCCACCGGGCCGAGTCGCCGCTCTGTCCGCTCCACCACCGCCTCGACGGCGGCGCTGTCGGTCACATCGGCCGGGAACGCCTCCGCCCGCCCGCCGGACTCCCGTACCCGCTCGGCGACCTCCTCCAGCCGGTCCGCGTTCCGGTCGACCATCGCCACCACCGCACCGGAGGCGGCGAGCGTCCGGACCACGGCCTCGCCTATGCCACCCGCCGCCCCGGTGACCAGGGCGACCTTGTCGGCCATCTCATCGGCGTACATGACGACCTCGCAGAGGGGTGGAAGCGGAACGGGACGGGGGAGGGGGAGGGTCAGCGCGCGGGAGCGCGGCCCTCCCAGGCGGCGGCGACCTCCCAGGCCTGGTCCGGGTTGAGCCGCGGGTCGCAGAGGCTGGTGTAGCGGTCGCCGAGGGTGTCGATGGACCGCTGGTCGGCCACGCACTCGCGGACGTCGTCCGGGGTGGACTCCAGATGCAGCCCGCCGACCACCGCCCCGGCCTCGCCGATCACCGCCTGGAAGTCCCGCACCTCGCGGACCACGGTCTCCACCAGCCGGGTCTTGTAACCACCGGGCGCGGTCACCGTGTTGCCGTGCATCGGGTCCGACAGCCAGACCACCGGGTGCCCGGCGGCGTGCACCGCCGCGGCCATGGCCGGCAGCTGCTCGGTGACCGCCGCCGCGCCCATTCTGGCGATCAGGGTCAGCCGGCCCGGCTCGCGGTCCGGGTCGAGCCGCTCGCACAGGGCCAGCAGATCGGCTGTCGCCATGCCCGGACCCACCTTGGAGGCCACCGGGTTGGCCACCGAGGCGAGCAACGCCACATGGGCGCCGTCCAGTTGATTGGTGCGGAAGCCGATCCAGGGCCAGTGGGTCGAGGCCAGATAGCGCCGGCCGGTCTCCTCGTCATGACGGATCAGCGGCGCCTCGTAGTCCAGCAGCAGCGCCTCGTGGCTGGTCCACACCGGGGTGGCGAAGGCCGGCGGCTGCTCGGCCGTCCGGCGCCGCAGCACCTCCATGGCCCGGCTCGCCGCCTCGTAACCCGACAGCAGCCGCCGGGGATCGGGGCGCCGCGAACGGGCGTCCGGCTCCGGACTGTTGACCATATGGCCCCGGTAGACCGGGAGTTCACGCCCGTCCACCAGCTCGGTGGGGCGGGAGCGCGGCTTGGCGAACTGGCCCGCCATCCGGCCGACCCGCAGGGTGGGCAGCAGGGTGTTCATGGACATCGCCCCGGCCAGCGCGTCCAGCAGCGCCACCTTGCGGGTGATGTGCCCCGGCGCGCACTCGGCCGGGTCCTCGGCGCAGTCGCCCGCCTGGACGACATGGAACCGGCCGGCCACCACCTCGGCCAGCAGGCCGCGCAGTCCGGCCACCTCGCCGGCGGTGACCAGTCCGGGCCGGTCGGCGAGGTCGAAGGTGACCTCGGCCAGCAGGTCGAGATCCTCCCACTCCGGCTGCTGTGCCGCGGGAAGGGCCCTCCACAGCTCGCCCGGGTTCTCCAAGAGGGCGGATCCGGCCGGGGCCGGTCGGGTCGCGATCGCGTCGCTGGTCACCAGGAACCTCCGTGGTCGTCAGGGATACACCGTCTCGGTGAGGGCGGGTCCGAACACCGCACCGCCGCCATCGCCGCCGCGCCGTACAGAAGGACGGCCCTCGCCGAGAGCGCTCTCGCGGCGCCGGGCGGCCGGCACCCGGCGGTCGGTCTCGCCGGGTGGCCGGGACGTCGTCGTCCGCGGGATGTCGGGCCGTTCGAGAACCGGATCCCGGCCGGTCGGCACGGGCCGACAGCCCCGGTCCTCTCACCGGACGTCCGGGGCGGGTCGCGGCCGTTCGGGGGCCGCTCGGCCCGAACGGGACCGGCCCGATGAATCCTCCGTGACCGGCCACCCGCCGACGCCGCTTGTCGGAAAGTGCCGGGGGGACTCCGTCAGGTCCGGGCGAAATCCACCCGGTTTCCGACACACCGGCGGCGCGGCCTGCGGAAAGCGGACACCATGTCCCGGTCAACGGACTTGATTGCTCCTGCCGTTCAAGGCTCGCGATCAATCCGGCGCTCGGCTGAACTCGTACCGAGGCGAACACCGACGCAGCGCCCTGCGGCAGCACCCCCCAGCGCAGACCACCGAAGAGAGGGCATCCCGTGAACAGCGAACTGCTTGTCTCCGACGCGAGCCACTTCCGGGTCGACTACCAGATCAACCCGTACATGGACCCCACCGTCCAGCCCGACACCGAGGCGGCGCTCGCCGAGCACCAGGCGATCGTGGCCGCACACCTCGCGGCCGGCCGCAAGATCCAGTACGTGCCCTCCGCACCCGAGTGCCCGGACATGGTGTTCACCGCCAACGCCGCCGTGATCCGCGGCGAGGTGGCCGTCCTGGGCAACCCGCCCCGCGAGCGGAAGACCGAGATCCCCTACTTCCGGGCCTGGCTGGAGGACCACCGCTACGAGATCGTGGAGGCGCCCTACGCCTTCAGCGGCCAGGGCGACGCACTGGCCTGCGGCGACCTGCTGCTGGCGGCCTACGGGCAGCGCACCGACGGGCGGATGCTCCCGCTGCTCGCCGACGAACTGGGCTACGAGGTGGTGCCGCTGCGCACCGCGGGCGAGCGCTGGTACGACCTGGACCTGGCCGTCGGGGTCATCTCCCCGGACACCCTGGCGTACTGCCCCGAGGCCCTGGACGCCCCCAGCCTGCGCACCCTGCGCGGACTCGGTCTGGAGCTGATCCGGGTGGCCCCCGAGGAGGCGGCGCGGTTCGCCCTGAACCTCGTCAGCGACGGCGCCACCGTCACCATGACCCAGGGCGCGCCGCGCCTCGCCGCCGAGCTGCGCGAACGCGGCCTGGAGGTGGTCGAACTGGACACCACCGAACTGGCCAAGGGCGGCGGCGGCATCCGCTGCACCGCGCTGGCCCTGGACAACCCGCCGGCCGCCCTGTGGCCTTAGCCCCCAGGGCACAACGGCACCGCGTACCGAAGAGGAGCAGCCAGGTATGACCACGGGATCCGCGTGGACGCGCCGAGCCGCCGGGGCGCTGGTCGCGCTGCTGGCGGCCGTGCTGGCGGTGCTCGGCACGGCCGGCACCGCGTCCGCGCACGGGGCGCTCGACTCCACCGACCCCGCGCAGGGGTCGGTGGTGGCGCGGCAGCCGTCCGCCGTCACGCTCACCTTCGGCGAGGGGGTGACCCTGCCCGCCGAGGCGCTACGGGTCTTCGACCCGGCGGGCGGGCGGGTGGACACCGGCACCCCGGACCACGCCGGCGGCAAGGCCGAGACCGCGCGGATCGCCCTGCGCGGCGGCCTGGCCGACGGCACCTACACGGTGGCCTGGCGGGTGGTCTCCGCCGACTCCCACCCCATCGGCGGGGCCTTCACCTTCTCCGTCGGCGCGCCCTCGGCCAGCGCGGTGTCCGCCGAGTCGCTCCAGGGCAGCACCGACACCGACGGCCTGATCGGCTTCCTGTACGGCGCGGCCCGCCTGGCCGCCTACGCGGCCTTCGCGCTGCTGGCCGGGGCGGTGGCGTTCGTGCTGCTCTGCTGGCCCGCGGGCGCGGCCGCCCGGTCGGTGCAGCGACTGCTGGTGGCCGGCTGGGTCGCCCTGCTCGGCTCCACCGTGGTGCTGATGATGCTGCGCGGCGCGTACGAGCAGGGCGGCGGCATCGCGCCCCCGGCCGACCCCGCGACGGCGCCGGCCCATGTGGACCTGGACGAGCGGATCTATCTGGTACTGGCGGCCAGGCTGCTGCTCCTCGTGGTGAGCGGGGTGTTCCTGGTGCTGCTGGTGGGGCAGTCCGGGCAGCCCGACCCCGAGCAACCCGAGCGCTCTCAGGCCCGGTCGCGGACCCGGCTCCGGCTGGCCGGACTGGCGCTGGCCGTCGGGCTGTCGGCGACCTGGGCCGTCACCAACCACTCCTCCGAGGGCGCCCAGGTCTGGCTGGCCGTACCGGTGACCGCGCTGCACCTGCTGGCGATGGCCGCCTGGCTGGGCGGACTGGCCACCCTGCTGTCCGGGCTCCGCGACGATCTCCCCGCCACCGCGGTGGA
Organism: Streptomyces lichenis; assembly: GCF_023218175.1. Classification (GTDB taxonomy): domain Bacteria; phylum Actinomycetota; class Actinomycetes; order Streptomycetales; family Streptomycetaceae; genus Streptomyces; species Streptomyces lichenis. Next base: position 217,483 of record NZ_JALPTH010000001.1, read on the forward strand.
GCGCTTCTCCCGGCTGGCCTTCGTCTCGGTGACCGTCCTGGTGCTGACCGGGCTGTACCGGTCCTGGCGCGAGGTGGGCTCCTGGGACGCCCTGTTCTCCACCGGCTACGGGCGACTGCTGCTGGTCAAGGTGGGGTTGGTGGCCCTGATGGTCGCCGCCGCCTGGGTCTCCCGCTCCCGGCTGGCCCGGCTGCGCACCACCGCCGGCACGCCGGTCCACGCGGCGGTCACGGCCGGAGCACCCGCACCCGATCCCGTAGAGCCCCCGCAGGCCCCGCCCGCCCGAGCCGCCCTGCGGCGCTCCGTGCTGGCCGAGGCCGCCGTGGCCGTCGCCGTCCTCGTCGTCACCACACTGCTCACCGCCACCTCGCCCGGACGGAACGCGAACGCGGCGACGGCCACCGCCCCGGGCCCGGCCGCGACCGCCGCGAACCGCGCTCCGGCCCGTACCACCACCGTTCGGATCCCGTACGACACCGGCGGCACCACCCCGAGCGCCCGGGGCACCGCCACCGTGGAGCTGGTCCCGGCGAAGGCCGGCGGCTACGCCGTGCGGGTGATTCTGCGCGACCCCGCCGGGAAGCCGGCCGAGGTGCCGGAGGCCCGGCTGGCCTTCTCGCTGCCCGCCCGGGACCTCGGGCCGCTCCAGGTGGCGCTCCGCTCGGACGGCGCCGGACGGTGGACCGGAACCGTGCCGCTGGCACTGGCGGGGGAGTGGAAGGCGCTGCTCACCGTGCGTTCCTCCGATATCGACATGGCGACCTCGACCCGGAGCTTCCCCCTCGGGCAGAGCTGATCCGGCACACCAAACCCGAGCCCGGCGCGGAACTCCGCGCCGGGCTTCCGGCGTTACCCCCTCCCGACCCGGCCACGTGAACCTGACAAGGTGTCCCCGTTCCGCTTTCCGCGACGGTGACCGCTCGACCACGCTGGGACAATGATTCGTCAGAAGCAACTCTGGCCGTGGATGATCGCGGCCATCGGATTTGTCGCGCTGGTCGCGGCGGCTGGCTTCCGGGCGACCCCCGGTGCTCTGGTGGAGCCGCTGCAGAACGAGTTCGGATGGTCCACCGGGACCATCGGATTCGCCATGTCCGTCAACCTGGCCCTCTACGGCGTCACCGCCCCGTTCGCCTCCGCGCTGATGGAGCGCTACGGCGTGCGCAAGGTGACCGCGGTCGCCATGACGCTGATCGCCCTCGGCAGCGGTCTGGCCATCTTCATGACCGCCTCCTGGCAGCTGGTGATGCTCTGGGGCGTGCTGGTCGGCCTGGGCGCCGGCTCCATCTCGCTGGGCTTCGTCGCCACGATCGGCACCCGCTGGTTCGTCAAGCGCCAGGGCCTGGTCACCGGTCTGCTCACGGCGGGCGGCGCGACCGGGTCGCTGATCTTCCTGCCGGTGGTGGCCAAGCTCTCCGAGTCCGACGGCGGCTGGCGGACGGCCGCGATCGTCACCTCCCTGGTGGCCTTCGCCACGGTCCCGTTCGTGCTGCTGTTCTTCCGCGAGCACCCCGCCGACGTCGGCATCCCGCCGTACGGCGCGGACGAGGTGGTGCCCGCCCCGGAGCCCACCCGCAACGCCGGCAGGCTCGCCGTGGACGCCCTGAAGAGCGCCAGCCACAGCAAGGCGTTCTGGGTCCTGGCCGCCGCCTTCGCCATCTGCGGCGCCACCAGCAACGGCCTGATCAACACCCACTTCATCCCCGCCGCCCACGACCACGGCATGCCCTCGGTCACCGCCGCCGGACTGCTCGCCCTGATCGGCGTCTTCGACCTCGTCGGCACCGTCGTCTCCGGCTGGCTCAGCGACCGCTACGACCCGCGCAAGCTGCTGGCCGTCTACTACGGTCTGCGCGGCCTGTCGCTGCTGGTCCTGCCGCAGCTGTTCGACGACAAGGTCACCGGCTTCATGCTGATCTTCGTCATCTTCTTCGGCCTGGACTTCATCGCCACCGTGCCGCCGACCGTGGCCCTGTGCCGGGAGCACTTCGGCATGTCCGCCCCGATCGTGTTCGGCTGGGTCTTCGCCGCCCACCAGCTCGGTGCCGCCTTCGCCGCCACCATGGCCGGTGTCACCCGCGACGGCTTCGGCACCTACGCCCCCGCCTGGTACGCGGCCGGCGCGCTCTGCATGGGCGCCGCGGCGCTGTCCCTGTGGACCCGGCGGCGCCCCGAGACCGTCGAGGACACCCTGATCAAGGAGCCCGCACGGGCCTGACCGCCGCCCGCGTGCCCCGTTTCCCCGTCCATCCGCCCGCACCGTCCCCGTACGGCCTGGAAGTGGCGCCTCCCCGAGTTCCACGGGAGGCGCCACCTCGATGTCCGGGACCGGCCAGCGCCACCTCGATGTCGGGGACCGGCCAGCGGGCGCGCGTCCGGCATGGCACGGTGCCAGGAGGCGCGAGGCCACGGGAGTGACCGTCCGTGACGTGACGGAGTCCCTGCTTCCCCATTCAACCTCTTTCCGGAATTCGGCAGGATGCCGAGTACACCCCCATTCACGAAAGGTCCCGTTATGACGAACAGCCAGCAGGCCAAGGCCACCGTCCTCCGCGAGCTGCACCAGGACGGCATCCTGCTGCTGCCGAACGCCTGGGACGCGGGCAGCGCGGTGCTCACCGTCCAGGGCGGCGCCAAGGCCGTCGCCACCACCAGCGGCGGCGTGGCCTGGTCGGCGGGCCGGCCCGACCAGCAGGCGCTGACCCGGGACGAGATGGTGGCCCTGGTCGGCCGGATCGCCCAGTCCGTGGACGTGCCGGTGACCGCCGACATCGAGGGCGGCTACGGACCCGCCCCGGAGGACGTGGCGGCCACCGTCACCGCCGTGATCGGGGCCGGCGCGGTCGGCGTCAACCTGGAGGACTCCAAGCCCACCGGCGAACTGTTCACCGCCGAGGAGCAGGCGGACCGCATCCGCGCCGCCCGCCGGGCGGCCGAGGAGGCCGGGCTGCCGGAGCTGGTGGTCAACCTCCGCACCGATGTCTTCCTCTTCCAGATCGGCGCCCCCGAGGGCCGCAAGGACGAGGTGCTGGCCCGCGCGGCCGTCTACGCCGAGGCCGGGGCGGACAGCCTGTTCGTGCCGGGCCTGCTCGACCTGGACACCATCGCCGAGCTGGTCAAGGGCCAGTCGCTGCCGGTCAACGTGATGGCCGGTCCCGGCGCCCCGGCGGTGGCCGAGTTCGAGGCGGCCGGGGTGCGCCGGGTCAGCCTGGGCACCGCGGTCGCCCAGGCCGCCTTCACGGTCGCCCGGCGGGCCGCCGCCGAGCTGGTCGAGAAGGGCACCTACGAGGAGCTGGCCGGCGCGCTGGACTTCGGCGCGGTGAACGGCAGCTTCAGCCGCTGAGGCGCGCGGGAGGATCCCGCAGCCTGACGGCATGGCACATCCGGGGCGGGGCACGGCCGGCGGTAGCGGACCGGCCCCGCCCTCCGTGATTTCACAGGACGCGTCATCCATAGGCATACGCAGAAGAGAGATGAGGGGATGGAAATGGGGAGGCCGGAGAAGCCAGTGGACGCCTCGGGCGGAGCGGTCGCGGAGTTCGCGAGCGGACTGCGCCGCCTACGGGCCGACGCCGGCAGTCCGACGTACCGGGACATGGCCAGAACCGCCATGTACTCGGCCTCGGTGCTGTCCAGTGCGGCCAACGGGCACCGGATGCCCACCCTCCAGGTCGCGCTGGCGTACGCGGCGGCCTGCGGGGGCGACCGCGAGGAGTGGCGCCGGCGCTGGCTGGCGGCGGCCGCCGACGGCGCACCGGTGACACCGCCGCCGCCCTCGGCACCCGGGCCCCGGTCCGTAGCACCGACACCCGCCGCACCCGCCGCACCCGCCGCACCTGCCGCGCCCGCCGCACCCCGCCCGGCGCAGGCACCCGGCTGCGCGCTGCCCAGCCCCCGCCAGCTGCCGCCGCAGCCGCGGGCGCTGGTCGGCCGTGCCGAGGAGCTGCGCCGGCTGGCCGCGCTGCCGCCCGGACCGGTGCTCATCAGCGGACCGGCCGGGATCGGCAAGAGCGAGCTGGCCCTGTGCCACGCGCACACCCTGGCCCCGGCCATGGTGGACGGCCAGCTCTACGCGGACGTCGGCCCGGTGCCCCAGGGCGGCTACGACACCGGGGCGCTGATCGGGCAGTTCCTCGCCGCCCTCGGGGTGCCCGCCGAGCGGGTCCCGGACGGGGTGGACCAGCGCGCCGGGCTCTACCGCTCGCTGCTGGCGCAGCGCCGGGTCCTGGTGCTGCTGGAGAACGTGCACTGCGAGCGGCAGATACGCCCGCTGCTGGCCGACTCCGCGACCAGCACCACCATCGTGGTGGGCCGCTCCTCGCTGCTCGGGCTGCGCGATGTGCACCGGGTCCGGCTGGAGGCGCTGACCCGCGCCGACTCCGTGGCGCTGATCGCCCGGGGCCTGCCCGAGCGGGCCCAGGCCGATCCGGCGAGCGCCGACCGGCTGGCCGCGCTCTGCGGCGACCTGCCGCTGGCCCTGGACATCGCCACCCGCCGGCTGCTCGCCCACCCGGAGACCTCGCTGCGCTGGGCGGTGGGCCGGCTGGAGCGCCCCGAGGCGCTGCTGGACTGGCTGAGCGTCGGCGACCTCTCGCTGCGCGAAGTGCTCAACTCCGCCCATCTCGGACTCAGCGAGCCGGCCTCGGAGCTGCTGGACCTGCTGGCGGACCTGCCGGACCCGGTGCACCAGGAGCTCCGGGCGGACGAATCAATCCTCGCCGGAGCCGACCAGTTGATCGACGAGTTGACCGAGGCAGGCATGCTCCGGCCGACCGAGCGGCTGGGCGGATACCGGCTCGACCCGCTGGCGCGGGCCTTCGTCGCCGACCGCGATCCGGCCCACAACCTGCTGCCCCGCCGCTCCGTGCCCTTCCCGCGCATCCGGCCCAAGGCCGCCGAACCCCAGTTGACCTGACCCCGGCGGCCCACCCGAACAACCCGTCCACCAACCCGCCTTGATTGTCCGGTCCGGACAAGCCTGCCGATCAACAACCGCTCTCGCTGTACTCGTCCTACCGAACGGATCCGGAGCAGAACGGGCCGTCGGCCTGATCGCTCGAACGGGCGGCAGGACGAGTAGCGAGGTGGCAGAGCATGACGAACCACGAGGTCGAGGTGCTGGCGATCGGAGCCGGCCCGTCCAACCTGGCCCTGGCGGTAGCGCTGGAGGAGTCCGGTTCCACCGGGCTCGCGGCCGACACCCTGATCCTGGAACAGCACTCGGACGTGCAGTGGCAGCGCAACCTGCTGCTGCCGTTCGCCCGCAGCCAGGTCTCCTTCATCAAGGACCTGGTGACCCTGCGCAACCCGCAGAGCCGGTTCTCCTTCCTCTCCTTCCTGCACGCCAAGGGACGGCTCGACGAGTTCGTCAACCTCGGCACCTTCAACCCCTTCCGCCGCGAGATATCCGAGTACCTCCAGTGGGTGGCCAACTCCCTGGAGCACGTGGCGGTCCGCTACAACGCCAAGGTCCGCGAGGTCCACCCGCGCCGGGCCGACGACGGCACCGTGACCGGCTGGCGGGTCACCCTCACCGACGGCGACACCATCGACGCCCGCGACCTGGTGGTCGGCACCGGCCGGGACGCCCGCGTCCCCGCGGAGTTCGCCGGGCTGCCGGCGGACCGGGTCATCCACAGCACCCAGTACTCCACCCGTATCGCCCAGTACCCCATCGACCGCCCGGTGCGGGTGGTGGTCATCGGCGCCGCCCAGAGCGCGGCCGAGATGTTCGTCTCGGTCCACAAGGACCTGCCGCTCAGCCAGCCGACGCTGATCCACCGCTCCATCGGCCTGATGAACTACCAGACCAGCAAGTTCGTCAACGAGCTCTTCTTCCCCTCCTTCATCAGCGAGTTCCACGCCAGCTCCCCGACTGCCCGCCGGCAGATCCTGGACGAGATGCGGCAGACCAACTACGCCGGTCTGGCCGCCCCGTTCCTGGACGAGACCTACACGATGCTCTACGAGCAGAAGCTCTCCGGCGTCCAGCGCTCCGCCGTCCGGTCCATGACCGAGGTGGTCTCCGCCAAGGAGGAGGACGGCGAGGTCGTCCTCGAACTGCGCGACCGCCGCACCGGCGCTGTCGAGCAGCACCGCTGCGACCTGGTGCTCCTCGGCACCGGCTACGACCAGCGGATGCCCGCCATGGTCCGCGCCCTGGCCGAGCAGGTCGGACTGGCCGAGATCGCGGTCAACCGCGACTACCGGGTCGAACTCGGCGCGGACGTCCCGGCCGGCCTCTACCTCCAGGGCTTCAACGAGGCCACCCACGGCATCTCCGACTCGCTGCTCAGCGTGCTCGCCCAGCGCTCCCACGAGATCACCACCGACATCCTGGACCGCCGCGCCGCCGACGCCTCCTCCGAGGCCCTGGGCGTCGCCGTCTCCGCCGGAGGCCGCTGATGCAGATCCGCCGGCTCGACCGAGCCAACCTGACCCCCGCCTACGGCATCGAGGGCGAGCGCCTGCAGCCCTGGGACGTGCTCAACGCCCCCTTCGAGGGCGCCTGGTGCCTGGTCCGCGCCGGAGGCGAGTCCACCCCGCACAGCCACCACGAGTACGAGATCTTCATCGCGATGCGCGGCAGCGCCGCCCTGGTGGTGGACGACGCGGAGTACGAGTTCGTGGCCGGCGACATCGTCCATCTGCCGCCCGGCTGCACCCACAAGGTGGTCAACCCCTCCACCGAGGACTTCGAGTACTACGGGATCTGGTGGGACTCCGGCATGTCGGAGGGCTTCCTGACCCGCCACCAGAAGGAGGCCACACCATGAGTACCCGTACGGCGGTGATCTCTCCCGCCCCGACCGCCAACGGCGACCTGCACCTCGGCCATCTGGCCGGGCCGTTCCTGGCCGCCGACGTCTTCACCCGCTACCAGCGCGCCACCGGCCGGGACACCGTCTTCGGCACCGGCGCCCAGGACACCTCCACCTTCGTCGTCACCACCGCCCGCCGGCTGGGCACCACCCCGGCGGAGCTGGTCGCCGACTCCATGGCCCGCATCGAGTCCACGCTCGACGCCATGGGCATCGCGGTGGACGCCTTCACCCGGGACGAGGAGCGCTTCACCAAGGCGGTGCTCACCTTCGTCAGCCGCCTCCAGGACGAGGGCAAGCTGGTCCTCAAGCCCACCCTCTTCCCGTACTCCCCGAGCACCGGGCAGTACCTGGTGGACGGCTTCGTCAAGGGCGGCTGCCCCAACTGCCTGGCCGAGGGCTGCGCCGGGCTCTGCGAGAGCTGCGGCCACCCGCTGGCCGCCGGCGACCTGGTCGACCCGCGTTCCACCGAGCACCCCGAGGAGGCCCTCGAACTGCGCGAGGTCCCGGTCCTGGTCCTGCCGCTGGAGGAGTACCGGGAGAGACTGCGCGCGTACTTCGCGGAGAGCGGCGCCGCCCAGCGCCCGCACATGGCCCAGGCCGTCGAGGAGATGCTCGCCCGCCCCCTGCCCGACTACCCGATCACCTACCCCATCTCCTGGGGCATCCCCGCCCCGTTCGCCGAGACCCCCGGCCAGAGCGTCAACCCCAACGCCGAGACGATGGCCTGGTCCATCTACACCACCGTCCTGTCCGCCGAGGCGCGCGGCGAGGTCGTCTCCGCCGACGACGAGCTGTGGTGGCCCGAGTCCGGAACCCAGGCCGTCTACTTCTGCGGCTTCGACAACACCTTCCCGTTCGCCATCGCCGGGGCGTCCATGCTGCTCGCCCTGCACGACCGCTACGCCCTGCCGGCCCGGTTCGTCACCAACGAGTTCTACGAACTGGAGCACAGCAAGTTCTCCACCAGCCGGGGCCACCTGGTCTGGGGCCGGGAACTCGCCGACCGGCTGCCGCGCGACCTCGGCCGCTACCATCTGGCCGCCACCAGCCCGGAGAACCAGCGCACCAACTTCAGCTGGTCGGCGGTGCCCGCCGTCACCGGGGCCCGGCTGGTCGAACCGTGGAACCGGATCGCCGCCAAGAGCGCGCGCTGGGCCGGGCAGACCCTGCCGGTCTCCGCCGCCTCCCGCGAGGCCGCCGACCGGATCACCGAACGGTTCGCCGCCAGTTACGAACTCGACACCTTCAGCCTCGGCCGGGCGGCGGAGACCCTCGCCGACCAACTCGCCCGGCTGGACCGCTGGGAGGTCACCGACGCCACCGCCGGCGACTTCGCCCACCAGGCCGAGACCGTGCTGCGCAACGCGGCACCCATTCTGATCGACCTGGCCGAACGGGCCGGCGTCGGCACCCGGCTCGCCCCGGGCGACACCACCACCGAGATCACCGTCCGCGCGCTGCCGCCCCTGGACGGCGGGGCGGTGTGAGATGGGCGTAGACGCACGACGCGTGGTGGTGGTCGGCGCCGGAGTGACCGGGCTGCTCTCCGCGGTGCGGTGCGCACTGGCCGGGCACCACGTCACGGTCCTGGACCGGGACGCCATCCCCAACCCCAACTCCACCTCCTTCGACCAGCACCGCGCCGTCCGTGCCCTCGACCCGGCCGACCTGGCCGCCTCCCGGCGGATCGCGGTCGCGCACCGCCGCTGGATGGGTCTGGAGGCCCTGACCGGCTCCAAGTTCTACCGCCGGGTCGGCATGATCACGGCCTGGGCCGCCGACGAGGTGGACACCGTGCTGAAGGCGGCCGACGCCGTCGACCTCCCGGTCAGCCTGGTCGAACCGGACGACCTGCCGCATGTGAGGTTCCCGGAGGGCACGGTCGGGCTGCTGGAGAAGCACGGCGGCATCCTGCTCGCCGACCACGCCCTCCAGGTGCTGGTCCGCTGGCTCACCGACCAGCCCAACGTCAGCCTCCGCCCCTGGCAGGAGGTCAAGGCGGTCGACCCGGACACCGGCCGGGTGTACCTGCCGGACGCCGAGTACCTGGACTCCGACCTCACCCTGGTCGCCACCGGGCCCTGGTCCAAGGACCTGGTCGACCTGCCGATGGTGCTGCACCGGCAGACCCTGGTCTACCTCAAGCCGCCGGAGCAGCTGGCGCCGGCCTGGGAGCGCACCCCCGGCATCGGCCGGATCGGCACCCGCGGCCACGCCTGGATGCTGCCCCCCGGCGACGGGACGCTGCTGAAGGTCAGCTCGGCCTCGGTCTGCCGGGAGGCGGACGTGGTCACCACCGGCTCCGCGGTCGAGGAGCGCCGCTGGGCCGAGCAGGTCCTCAACGAGCAGATCCTCACCGAACCCGACCGGTACACGGTGATGGCGGTCAAGCGCTGCCACTACCTGGTGGACGCCGAGACCGGCGCCGCCCACCTGGTCCGCATCGGCCCCAGCACCTGGGCCCGCACCGCCAGCGGCGGCGACGGCTTCCGTACCGCCCCGCTGGTCGCCGAGAAGATCCTGCAAGCCCTCACCACCGACTACCAAGAGGGGACGATATGACCGCCGACGACCGTGTGCTGCTGGTGATCGGCAGCGGCCTGAAGGTCTACCGCCATTACCTGATCGAGTCCGCCGCCCGCCGCGCCGCCGAACTGGACCTCAAGCTGGTCCTGGTCAACAACCTCAAGCCCACCTGGCAGCAGGAGTACTTCGACGAGATCACCGTGGTCAACGTCTTCGACCACGACGAACTGCGCGCCGCCGCACGGGAGATCGCCTCCCGCCGGACCGTGGTCGGACTCTTCTGCTACGACGAGCCGCTGGTGATGCCCTCGGCCGAACTGGCCGCCGAGTTCGGCGTCCCCGGCCTCGGCCCGGACGGGGTGCAGGGCTGCCGGGACAAGCACCGCACCCGCTCCATGCTCACCGCCGCCGGACTGCCCCAGCCCGGCTTCGAGATGACCGACAGCCTGGAGCAGGCCCGGGAGACCGCCGCCCGGATCGGCTACCCGGTGGTCGTCAAGCCGCGAGCGCTCGGCGCCTCCATGGGCGTGGTGCTCGCCGAGGACGAGAGCCAGCTGGAGCGGGCCTATCTGGTCGCCTCCAACGCCAGCCTGGTCGGCGACGAGCCGTTCCGCGGCGGCGCCATCGTGGAGGGCTACGCCCAGGGCCCCGAGATCAGCATCGACGGGGTGGTCCACCAGGGCGAGTACCGGGTGATGTTCATCGCCCGCAAGGAGACCGGCCACTACCCCTACTTCGAGGAGGTCGGCCACGTCGTCGACTCCGCCGACCCCCTCCTCGCCGACCAGGAACTCATCGACGTCCTCACCAAGGCGCACCAGGTGCTCGGCGTCGAGAACGGCCTCACCCACACCGAGGTCAAGCTCACCTCGTACGGACCGGTGATCATCGAGATCAACGGCCGGCTCGGCGGGGACCTCATCCCCTTCCTCGGCCGCATCGCCACCGGGATCGACCCCGGCGAGCTGCTGGTGGAGGTCGCGGCCGGGCACCGCCCCGACATCGCCTTCACCCAGCAGGGCGTGGCCGGCATCCGCTTCGGCTACCCCGTCGAGGACGCCACCGTGCACGCGGTGCGGGTGCCCACCGACCTCCCCGGACTGGTCACCGCCGCCCCGATGGTGGAACCGGGCACCGAACTGAGGCTCCCGCCCGGCGGCTACCTCGCCCGGCACTCCTTCGTGGTCTGCACCGGCGAGGACACCGACACCATCCAGGAGCGCCTGGCCACCGCGATCGCCGCCGTCGAACTGGACGCCGACCCGCTGGCGGCCAAGGACGTGGCCGATCGGCTGGAGATGCCGGCCGGACTGCTGGACGTGGACACGTGAGCATCGACTACAACGGGCGCCAGTTCCGCAAGCTGGCCAGCCAGGACGGGGTGACCGCCGTCTACCACCAGCGGGACGACCTGGTGTGGGCGGACTTCGAAGGCGGACCGGTCCGCCGGGGGAGCGTCAACGGGGTCTGCGACCCCGACGGCATCCTCCGCCTCGCCTACACGATGGTGATGGACTGCGGCGACGTGATCGCCGGCCGCACCGTCAACACCCCCGAGCAGGGCGCCGACGGCGGACTGCTGCTCCGGGAGGAGTGGGAACGCTACGGGCCGCACGCCGAGACCGGCGTGTCGTACCTCTCGGAAGTGACGGAACCGGAGGAAGTGGGATGACCACCGACTGGCAGTCCCTGCGGGAGCAGGTCGACGGAACGGTGCGGCTGCCGGGGGAGCCCGGCTTCGCGGAGAACAGCTTCGCCTTCAACAAGCGGTACGCCGGCATCCAGCCGGCCGGGGTCCTCTCGGTCGCCACCACCGCCGACGTCGCCCGGGGCATCGCCTGGGCCAGGGAGCAGGGGCTGCCGGTGGTGGCCCGCGGCGGCGGCCACAGCTACGCCGGCCAGGCCGCCACCACCGGACTCGTCCTCGACCTGCACGGCCTCAACTCCGTGACCGTGGACGCCGAGCGCGAGCTGGTCACGGTCGGCGGCGGGGCCCGCTCCGGGGAGCTGTACGCCGAACTCCAGCGCCACGACCTGGCGGTGCCGCTCGGCAACTCCGAGGAGGTCGGCATCGGCGGCCTCACCCTCGGCGGGGGAGTCGCCGCCGTCTCCCGGGCCTTCGGGCTCACCTGCGACTCGCTGGTGGAGACCGAGGTCGTCCTCGCCGACGGCTCCGTGGTCACCGCCAACGAGGTCGAGCACCCGGACCTGTTCTGGGCCTGCAAGGGCGGCGGCGGAGGCAACTTCGGGGTCAACACCTCCTTCACCTTCCAGGCCCGCCCCACCGTCGCCAGCTCCACCGTCCTGCTGATCTGGCCCATGGACGACGCCGAGGCCGTACTGCCGGTGATGCAGCGGATCATGCGGGACGCCCCCGACCGGTTCGCCGCCCGGATCGGCGCCAGCCGCGCCGGCGACGACGACGGGGTCGTCTCCGTCATCGGCCAGCACCTCGGCCCCGCCGCCGAACTGCGCCAGATCCTCGCCGCGGCGCTGGCCACCGGCACCCCCACCACCGTCGAGATCGAGGACCGCACCTACTGGGAGGCCAAGGACTACCTGCGCCACGAGACCTCCGGCGACCCCTTCGCCGTCCGCACCCGCACCGTCGGCGAGCCGCTCACCGAGGCCGGCGTGGACACCCTGCTGACCGCGCTGCGCAAGTGGCCCGGCTCCGGCAACCCGGACGGCGCCGGTATCGCCCTGTTCACCTGGGGCGGCGCCATCAACCGGGTCCCGGTCACCGAGACCGCCTTCCCGCACCGGGACGTGCTCTTCCTGATCTCCATGGACGCCTCCTGGTCCACCGAGGACGCCGAGGAGGTCCGCGAGGCCAACCTCGACTGGCTCACCCAGCTGCACACCGCCATGGGCGAGCACGCCCGGGACGCCTCGTACCTCAACTTCGCCGACCCCGACCTCAGCGACGCCCAGGCCGCCTACCTCGGCCCCAACCTGGAGCGGTTGCGCGAGATCAAGCGCCGCTACGACCCCGACCGGGTCTTCACCTTCCCCCAGTCCGTCTGACCTCTCCGACCTCTCCTCTGGAGGAACCGTCATGTCACCCGACCTGCGCGGCGCGATGCGCAACTTCGCCACCGGAGTGTGCGTCGCCACCACCTACGCCGACCACGAGGGCATCCGCCGCCATGACGCGGTGACGCTCAACTCCCTCACCTCCGTCTCCCTCGACCCGCCGCTGGTCTCGATGTCCCTGCGCCGCGGCTCGCAGTTCCTGGACGACCTCCTCGCCACCAAGCAGTGGGCCATCTCCATCCTGGACAGCGACGCCGAGTCGCTGGCCCGGCGGCTGGCCCGCAGCCGCGAGGACCGCGCCGAGGCGGTCGCCGCCCTCGACGCCACCCCGGGCCCCGCCACCGGAGCCCTGATGCTCGACGCGCAGAGCAGCCTGGAGTGCGTGCTCTGGGACAGCTTCGACCTGGGCGACCACACGATGGTGATCGGCGAGGTGGTCACCACCGGCGTCCGCGACCTCCAGCCGCCCCTGCTCTTCCTGCACGGCACCTTCCACCAGCTGGCGACCGCCGCCACCACCAAGGAGTCCTGACATGACGACCACCACCCCGGCGGTCCCCAACACCGCCGCCGAGATCCTCGCCGCCGCCAAGGCACTCGCCCCGGTCCTGCGGGAGCGCGGCCCGGAGATCGAGGAGAACCGCCGCCTCCCCGCCGACGTGGTCGAACTGATCCGCGCCACCGGAGCGTTCCGGATGGGCTTCAGCCGGGCCTGGGGCGGACCCGAGCTCAGCTCCGTCGAGCAGACCGAGGTGGTCGAGGCCCTGGCCTACGGCGACTCCGGAGCCGGCTGGGCCGCCATGATCGGCATGGACTCCGGCCTGTACGCCTCGTTCCTGGACGAGCGGGTCGCCAAGGAGATGTTCCCGCACCTGGACATGACCACCGCCGGGCTGCTCTTCCCCACCGGCAAGGCCGAGAAGACCGAGGGCGGCTACCGCCTCACCGGCCGCTGGCAGTTCGGCAGCGGCATCACCCACGCCGACTGGGTGATCTCCGGCGCCTTCATCTACCAGGACGGCGAACCCTTCCTGGTCGACGGCTCCCATGACTCCATCCTGCTGATGGTGCCCCGCGAGGAGGTCGAGATCATCGACACCTGGCACACCACCGGCCTGGCCGGCAGCGGCAGTTGCGACTACGCCATCCACGACGTGTACGTCCCCGAGGGCCACACCCTCACCTTCGGCGAGGTCCGCAACGGCGGCGGCCCGCTGGCCCAGCCCGAGGTGCACATGCGCAACATGCCGGGCGTCCCGCTGGGTGTCGCCCGGGCCGCGCTGGACTGGGTACGCGACCAGGTGGTCACCAAGTCCGCCGGCGGCGGCGCCAACCGCTGGGCCGACAACTGGCGGATGCAGGTCGCGCTGGCCGAGTGCGAGGCCGACTTCAACGCCACCCGCAGCGCGGTCTACGGCGCCATGGAGCGCCAGTGGGAGGTCCTGTCGGCCGGCGGCACCATGGACGACCTCACCCCCGACGAGCGCGCCGCCCTCCCGCTCTCCCGGGCCCACGCCTTCCGCACCGCCCGCTCCATCGTGATGCGGCTCTACGACCTGATGCAGACCGGCGCCATCTACAAGCCCAACCCGCTGGACCGCTGGCTGCGCGACACCATGGTCATGTGCCAGCACGTGGTGGCCCAGGACAAGATCCTCCAGTCGGCCGGCGCCCACCTCCTCGGCGCCCGCCCCAGCTTCCCCCTCAGCCTCGGCATCACCTCCTGACCCCTCACCCTCTTCCCGAAAGGACCCCGTCATGACCGCATCCCTCGCCCCCGAGGCCGCCGCCACCCCCCGCCAGGCCCGCACCCGCCACTACGTCATGTGCCGCCCCGAGCACTTCGAGGTCAGCTACAGCATCAACCCCTGGATGGACCCGGCCAAGCCCACCGACCCGGCCCTGGCCCTCGCCCAGTGGGAGGACCTGCGCGACCTCTACGTCTCCCTCGGCCACGACGTCCGCACCATCGAGCCCGCCGCCGGGCTGCCCGACATGGTCTTCGCCGCCAACGGCGCCCTGGTGGTGGACGGCAAGGTGCTGGTCTCCCGCTTCCGCCACCCCGAGCGCCAGGCCGAGGCCGACCACTGGGCCGCCTGGTTCCGGGACCGGGGCTACCAGGACGTGGTCCAGGCCGCCTTCACCAGCGAGGGCGAGGGCGACTACGTCACCACCGACCGGGCCATCCTGGCCGGCAACGGCTTCCGCTCCGACCCGTACTCCCAGGCCGAGGCCCGGGCCCTGTTCAACCGCCCGGTGATCAGCCTCAAACTCATCGACCCGCGCTTCTACCACCTGGACACCGCGCTGGCCGCGCTCGGCGACGACGAGATCGTCTACTACCCGGGCGCCTTCGACGCCGAGAGCCGCCAGGTGCTGCGGGGCCTGTTCCCCAACGCGGTCATCGCCGACGAGGAGGACGCCCTGCTCTTCGGCCTCAACCTGGTCTCCGACGGCCTGAACGCCATCCTCCCCGAGCCCGCCACGGGCCTGGCCGCCAAGCTCCGCACCCACGGCTACCGCACCCACCACATCGACCTGTCCGAGCTGCTGAAGTCCGGCGGCAGCGTCAAGTGCTGCACCCTCGAACTCCGCCACTGACCCCTCATCCCTCTTTCCCCGTCGAGGAGCACCCCATGACCGAGCAGCAGCAGCCCTGGATCATCGTCGGCTACGTCAACGTCCTGCCCTACATCAAGGAGTTCGCCCCCGGCTCGGTCATCGTGATCGACGAGCCGGACGTGATCCGCAAGCAGGACGTCAAGAACGCCCTGGAGGGCGCGGCGATGCTGCGCGAGCTGGTCGAGTGGGAGTACCAGCTGCCCGCCGCGGCCGACGAGTTCTTCAACACCTACCCCGACCTCGCCCCCGCCGTGGTCGCCCCGCTGGTCGAGTACGCCACCCCGTTCGCCGCCCGCCTGGCCGAGCGCTACGGAGTGCCGGGCGCCGGCGCCGGGGCGTCCGCCATCATGCGGGACAAGTCCCTGCTGCGCCGCGTCACCCGGGCCGCCGGCGTCCTCAACCCGGCCTCCCGCGAGGTGGGTTCGGTGGCCGAAGTCCGCGAGTTCGCCGCCGCCCACCCCGGCCCCCTGGTCCTCAAACCCGCCAACCGCCAGGCCTCCGTCGGCACCAAGGTGCTGCACTCCCTGGACGGCCTGGACGCCGCCTGGGAGGAGTGCACCAGCCAGGACGAGGGCGACCGCGTCCCCGACCGCGACCGCGAACTCCGCATGCTGATCGAGCAGTTCGTGCACGGTGACGAGTACAGCGTGGAACTGCTCGTCAGCGAGGGCGAAACACTCTTCTCCAACGTCACCGGGAAGGTGCTCTTCCCCGGCCCCCGCCCCATCGAGCTGGGCCACACCGTGCCCGCCGCGGGCATCTCCGCCGAACTGGACGCGCTGCTGGTCGACCGGACCGAGGCGGTGCTGCGCGCGGTCGGCTTCGGCAGCGGGATGGTGCACTGCGAGTGGATCGTCAGCGACGGCCGCCCCTACCTGGTGGAGTGCGCCGGCCGCTTCCCCGGCGACGGCATCCCCATGCTGATCGAGGAGGCGTACGGCATCAACCTGGCCGGGGCCTTCTACACCGTCATGCAGGGCCGCCGCCCCGAGCCCCTGCCCCGCCAGGCGGCCGGTGGCGCCGCGGTCCGCTTCATGGAGGCGGTACCCGGCGAGGTGGTCTCCGTGGACGGCACCGACGAGGCCCGCAAGCTCCCCGGAGTCCTCTCCCTCTCCCTGCACCTCAAGCCCGGCGACACCGTCAACGAACTGCGCAGCTCCTGGGACCGGGTGGGCTCGGTCATGACCAGCGGCCCCACCGCGGCGGACGCCCTGCGCACGGCCGAGGCGGTGGTCGACGCCATCCGCATCACCACCGCCTGAGCGTGCGCACCACCACCGCGCACGCCCCCGCGACCCGACCCCCACCCCCTCGGCACCCACCCCCGGACACCCGACGCCCCCAGCCACCGCTCACGACGAGCGGCGGTGGGGGCGTCAGGTCGTTTCCGTGAGGGGCTACGCCTTCGGCAGGGCGCGCAGATACGCCTCCGCCACCGTGTCGGCCACCTGGCAGAGCCGCGCCCGGGAGGTGCTGCGCTTGTCCCGGTAGCCGACGAAGATCGCGCGCTCCGTGCTCACGTCCTCCACCGGGGTCGGGTCGGCCGCACCGGAGGTGTTCACCGTGACCTCACAACTCCTCATGTCCTCCTTGTAGTTCTGACGTGCCCGGAGCCCCGCGACCGTGTGCGGTTCGCCGTCCATGAGGAAGTGGTCTCCGAAGACCGTCAGGGTGTGGTCGCCGGGGCCGCTGCCGGAGACCGCCCAGGAGCAGATCGAACCCACCGGGTCCTGATCGGTCCTCTCCGACTCCGCGACGCCGACCAGCCGGGCCAGCTCGTCCTCCGACAGCAGCGAGCAAGCCCGTCCGCTGGTGATCTGCTTGCGGGCGCCGATCGGTCCCGAGACGCTCGGCTTCGGCTTCGCCGACTTCCCCGCCACCGGCTTCGACGAGCCCTTCCCCGCCGTGTCCGAGGAGCAGCCGGCCGACAGCACCAGCATCACCAGGGCGGGGAGCACCAAGACCTTGCGCACGGACGCCTCCTGACCACGATCGGGCCCGGGGACCGGCCCCCCGCCCAGTGGCACCAAGGATGCGGTGACGGGCGGTGCCCGGTCCAGGGTGACCCCGACTTCGCCCGGCCGGGACGATGGCAGGGCCAGGTCTATCTGACCCGGCAGGGAGTCCGCGGCGTGGCGGCACGCCTGGGCGCGTATCTGGACCGCGTCGCCCTCGTGGCGGGCGCGGCCGTCCTCCTGCTGGTCCAGTTCCTCGCGGGCCGGTCCGGGCAGGACGGCATCCTGGCCTGGGTGTCCGGCCTGTGGTGGGGGCTGGCCACCGTCCACCTGGTCCACCTGGTCCGCGTCGCCCGTGGCGCCGTGGGCGCGACGGACCGGTAGCGGACGCGACCACCCGGTCGGGGCGGCCCCCGTCCCGTACCCCTCGGCGATCCGGTCGAGCGGTGCGAGGCGGGGGCGTCGGGCGTGTGCCCAGGCCCCCGCCACCCCACCAGGGCCGTTACGGCTTGCGGGCGACCAGGCCCCACTGGTCGACGGCCGCCGGGTCCTGCTCCGTCGGGCGCCAGAAGGCGATGGAGCCGAAGCCGGGCTCCAGCAGTTCCAGGCCCTCCGCGCAGTCGGTGATCTCCTCCGGCTCCCGGACCAGGTAGGGCGGGTTCTCGCCGGAGTCGTAGGCCTCCTGCGCCGCCAGGGTCTCCGGGGTCTTCACCGTGTCGCAGAGCACCAGATGGCTTCCGGACGGCATGTGGGCCATGTACCGCCGGACCACCGTGATGCCCTCGGCCGGGGTCAGATGCCCCAGCGTGGAGAGCAGCAGCACACCCACCGGCTGGGACAGGTCCAATGTCCTGCCCGCCTCGTCCACCACCGCGTCCACATCCGACAGGTCGGCGTCCACATAGGCCGTGCGCCCCTCCGGGGTGCTGGTCAGCAGCGCCTCCGCGTGGGCCAGCACGATCGGGTCGTTGTCCACATAGACGATCCGCGCGTCCGGCACATCGGCCTGGGCGACCTCATGGGTGCTGTTCGCGACCGGCAGCCCGGTGCCCACGTCCAGGAACTGCCGTACCCCTTGCGCGGTGAGCGTGCGGACCGCCCGCGCCTGGAACGCGCGCGACGCCTTCGCGATGTCGACGATCTGCGGATAGGCCGCGGCGACCACGTCCGCCAGCTCCCGGTCGACGGCGTAGTTGTCCTTGCCGCCCAGCCAGGCGTTCCACACCCGCGCCGAGTGCGGAATGTCCGACCGGATCCGCTCGCGGAACCCGAGGTCGTCAGAGGTCATCGAAATCTCCTACTCGCACCGTGTGCAGCACACTTGGCCGACCGGCCGGCCACGGGGGTCGCGCCCACGGCATGACCGTACCTCCACCGCGGCTGAAAGTCGCCGGTGGAGATTACGGTCCACGGCACGCCGTCCACCGGCGCCCGGGCCGGCTCAGAAGCGGACCGGCAGGGCGGTGGGGCGGCGGAGCAGGGCACCCTCGTCCCAGGGCAGGGCGGCGGGGTCGGCGTCGAGGGTGGCGCCGGGCAGGGCGCCGGTGAGCGCGGTGACCACCTCGTTGATCTCCAGCCGGGCGAGCGCGGCACCGAGGCAGTGGTGCAGCCCGTGGCCGAACTGGAGATGCCGCCGCGCCGGGCGGTCCGGGTCGACGGCCAGGGGGCGGGGGAAGACCTCCGGGTCCCGGTTGGCCCGGAACACGTCCGGCAGCACCGTCTCACCGGCCCGGACCGTGCCCGCCTCGAACTCCACGTCCGCGCGGGCCACCCGGGGGAAGCCCACCGGCCCGCCCAGCGGCAGCAGCCGGATCAGCTCCTCGGTGATCCTCGGCACCGAGGCCGGGTCCCCGGCCGCCGCGCGCCACAACGGCGGTGCGCACAGCAGCGCGTAGACGGCCTTGGTCAGCACCGACAGGGTGTTCTGGTCCACCGTGACCAGCAGGGTGAGGAAGAGGACAGTCAACTCGTCGTCGTCCAGCGCCGGTTCGGCCTGCTCCCGCCGCTCCAGCAGCCGGCTCAGCAACCCGCCCGGCAGCAGCGGCCGTTCGCCCCGGACCAGGGCGGCCGCGTACCCCAGACCGCGGGTGAACTCGGCGGTCAGGCCCTCCGGATCGTCCTCGGGCGCCAGCTGGATGACCCGGGAGGCCGTACGGAGCTGCCGCAGGTCCTCCTCCGGTACGCCGAGGAAGCCGCCGGTGACCGCCGGGGTGACCCGGTCCAGCACCTCCCGGAAGAGGTCCGGCCGGGGCGCCGCCCGCAGCGCGGTGATCCGCTCCTCCAGCAGGGCGCGCAGCCCCGGCAGCAGTGCGGTGACCGCGGTCGCCGCGAAGTCGGGGGTCACCAGCCGGCGGATCCGGCCGTGGTCGGGCGCGTCCAGGCTGATGAGCATCTGGGGCGGCAGCGCGGTGGGCAGGAAGCGGGGCCCGTCCTCGGTGTTGGCCTCGGCCCGGCTGAGCGCCGGGTGGGACAGCGCCTTGCGCACGTCCTCGTAGCGGGTGAGGTGGACCGCGAGGTGCCCGCTGGGCAGGACGACCCGGGGCAGGCCGCCGGGCGAGCGCCCGGGCACCGGAGCCAGGGCACCGGCCGGATCGAGCCGGGGTATCCGGTCCACGGCCGGCTCCTGGTGCGCCCGGTCCTGGTACACGGGCAGGGTCATGACGTGACTCCTCGGGGGACGGGGATCACACGGGGACGGGCACCGGCCCGGAGCGTACCGGTCACCGCGGGGCGGCGGCGGAGGCGGCGGAGAGCGAGGTGACCCCGGTGGCCTCGGCGAGCTCGGCGAGGGTCCGCTCGTCATCCGTGGAGTGGACGGCCTGCCAGCCCTGCGCGCGGGCCGCGTCGATGTTCGCCTCGACGTCGTCGATCAGCAGGCACTCGCCCGGATCGACTCCGGCCCGGCGGGCGGCCAGGCGGTAGATCTCCGGGTCCGGCTTGCGGCAGCCGACCTCGCAGGAGTCGACCAGCAGGTCGATCCCGCCCAGCGGCGCCATCATCCTCATCCAGTGCGTACGCCATTCCAGGACGTTGTTGGAGAGCACCCCGGTGGTGATCCCGTGCTCGCGGAGGGTCCGCCAGGCCGCCGCCATCACCGGGTTGGCCCCGTGGCCGTCGAACCACTGCGCCCCGAACTCCTCCAGGCGGGCACGGGACAGGTCGATGCCGGGGTGCCGCCGGGCCAGCGCCGCCCGGAGCCGGCCGCCCCACTCCCGTTCGGTCATCCGCGCCAGCTCCACCGGGGCCAGCGGCGGCAGGCCGACCTCGTCCGAGACGTCCGCGAAGGCGGTCCTCAGCTGATCCGGAGTGACTCCGGCGCGCTGCTCGTAGGAGCGGAAGAGGTCGTCCAGGGGCGGCGAGAGCACTCCGCCGAAGTCGAACCAGACGACGGACGGGCGGGACATGGCGACGCCTCCAGGGCGGGGTCGAGCGGCGGGGTGGCGGGGGCGCGGTACGCGGTGAGGATGCTACGTGGTGGGGGAGCGGGCGCCGGTCGTACGGGTCGCCAGTCCGGACGGCGGCCCGGATGGCGTCCTGGCCGGCGGAGGGCGCGGGGCGGTCAGCCCTGCTCGGCGGTACCGGTGGCCGTGGCGGTGAAGACCGGCTCACCGTCCTGCTCGGCCTCGACCTGGACCACCGGGGCGGCGGCACCGGGGGCGTCCGGACCCGGGCGGACGACGCGGTACGACAGGTGGCACGGTGCGTCGAGTTCGGCGAAGCGCAGGAACGAGATGCTCAGCGAGCGCAGTCGGGCGTCGGGGCCGAGGGCCGCGACCGCCGCCTGCTGGACGCCCTCCACCAGGAGCATGCCCGGGACATGGTCCACAGGGTGGTCGAACAGGACCGGGTGCGTGGTGTCCACCCGCAGCTCGCGGCGGTCCGGGCCGCCCTCGGCGCCGAGCACCACGTCGGCGGCCCGGGTCCGCCCGACGGCGGCGGGATCGAGCGGTGCCGGTGCGGGCGGCGCGGCGGCCATGGCGCCCCGCGCGTCGGTACGGGCCCGGCGCAGCCGCGCGTAGAGGGCCGCCGGGTGCACGGTGAAGCGGGTCCTGGCCGTGCCGAGGAGCATGCCGTTGCGCTCCACCGTCACCTCCAGGGACGCGGCCGTCAGCACTCCGCGCCGCGAGCGGGTGGCGTCGCAGCCGACGTGCAGGGTGAGTGCGGCGGGCTCCGGTCCGACGTACAGGGCGGCCGGGGAGACCTCGAAAGCCAGCGCGTCCCAGATGAGTTGGTAGCCGAAGGGCACCCCGTACGCCGCGTGGGTGAGCGCCGAGAAGGTCTGGCGAACCGTTTCGGCGAACAGCGCCGGCGTGTAACACCCGTCCGAGGCCACATAGAAGCCGTGGGTGCGCGGCCACCGTGCGGTGAAGACGAAGGCGTTCTCGCCGGTCCTCCGCCAGGTGGTCAGCAGGACCTCCTCCGGGTCGGCCTTGTGGATCAGCGCGGCCGTCACGGGGCCCGAGGACGAGGCCGGGGCGGAACCGCCCGGGACGCGGGCGGTCGGTACGCAGGCGGTGGAGGCGCGGGAGCCCGGGACGGACGCGTCCGGCGGACCGGACGGGAGCGTCTGGCCGGGCGCGTGGAACGTCAGTGACATGGCGGGTTCCCTCCCCTTGGAACACGACTGGTCCACCGCCCGCGACGACTTGGCCTGGGGGGCGGTGCTCTCATAAAATAGAGGGTGCTCGTTTTGTTTGTCGAGGGAAGAAGCGGAGAGCCGACGTGGCCGTATTGAAGCAGGAACGCGCCGTACGCACGCGGGCGCACATCATCCGGTCCGCGGCCGACGTCTTCGACCGGCTGGGTTTCAGCGGTGCGAGCATCAGCAAGATCGTCAAGGAGTCCGGGACCACCCAGGGCGCGATCTACTTCCACTTCAAGTCCAAGGAGGAGCTGGCCTACGAGGTCATGCGGGCGCAGCCGGAGGTGGTCGTGCCCCAGCTCGGGGCCGAGGGGCTGCAACGGCTGGTGGACACCACGCTGGTGTGGTCCCGCCGCCTCCAGGAGGACGTCATCCTGCGGGCCGGTGTGCGGCTGGCGACCGACCCCGCCTGCGTGATCGCCTTCGATGTCACCGACTCCTACGGGGACTGGGCGGGGATCTTCGAGGAGTGCCTGATCGAGGCCCGCGGCCGCGGCGAGCTGCACGACCACGTCGACCCGCGGCAGGCCGCCGAGCTGCTGGTGGGGCTGCTGACCGGTACGCAGATGTACTCGGAGGTCGTGAGCGGCCGGGCCGACCTGCCCGGCCGGATGGTGAACGCCTGGCGGCTGCTGGCGCCCGCGCTGGCCGTACCGGAGACGGTGGAGGCCCTGCGGGCGGACCAGGAGCGGATCGCCGCCCTCTGCGGCTGACCGGCGCAGGACCGTCCCGCCGGGGCGGAAAGCGGACAACGACAGTGATCACCATGGGGGTTGGGTACATGCGGTACGACGGAGGGCTGCTCGCCGGGCGCACGGCGATGGTCACGGGGGCGTCCAGCGGGATCGGCTCGGCCGCCGCGCGCCTCTTCGCCGAGGAGGGGGCCGCGGTGGTCCTGATGGCGCGCCGGAAGGAGCGGCTGGAGGGGCTCGCCGAGGAGATCGGGGCGGCCGGCGGCAGGGTCGCCTGGGTCGCCGGCGATGTGACCGACCCGGAGGACGTACGGCGGACCGTGCGCACCGCCGTCGAGCGGTTCGGCGGCCTGGACGCGGCGTTCAACAACGCCGGGCAGGCGGCCGCTGGCGGCGATCTGCACCTCACGGACGACGCGGTCTACGAGCAGGTGATGGACGCCAATGTGCGCGGGGTGTGGAACTGCCTGCGCGCGCAGGTGCCGGTGATGCTGGAGGGCGGTGGCGGCTCGATCGTCAACACCTCCAGCGTGGCCGGGCTGCTCGCCACCGGCGCCTGCGCCAGCTATGTGGCCGCCAAGCACGCCGTGATCGGCCTGACCAAGGCGGCGGCCGCCCAGTACGGGGAGCGCGGGATCCGGGTCAACGCCCTGGTGGTGGGCAACACCCGTACCGAGATGCTGGAGGGGGTCCTCGCCCAGGCGCCGGAGCTGGAGGAGCAGTTCCTCCTCCGCCCGGTGCAGAAGCGGCTGGCCGCCCCTCGGGAGATCGCCGAGACGGCCGCCTGGCTGTGCAGCGACCGGTCCCGCTTCACCACGGGGGCGAGCGTCCAGGTGGACGGAGGCTGGACGGCGGTGTGAGCCCCGGGCGCCGGTCCGGCCCCCGGCGGGCTCCTGCCCGACCTGCCCAAGTGGTTCGGAGGGTCTCTCACCGGGCAAATAAAAAAACGAACGATCGCTATTATTTTCCCGTCCGTCCGAGAGAAGGAGGAAGCATGCTGGGGGACCGGAGCAGCCAGGAGCCCCTGTCGGTCGCCGACTTCGCCGATGAGCTCTTCGGCTGTCTGGCGCGCGCCGACCAGCGCCGCTGGGCGCACGCCTATCTCCAGGCACTGCTGCTGACGCCCGGCAAGAAGACCGTACGGCGTCTCGCCGCCACCGTGTCGGACTCACCCACCGCGTCCCAGGCCCTGCACCAGTTCGTCAACGCCAGCCCCTGGGACTGGAAGCAGGTGCGCGAGGACCTGTCCCGGCAGGTGGAGCGGCGGGCCCGCGCCCGGGCCTGGGTGGTCGCTCCGGCCGTCCTGCCCAAGCGGGGCATGCACTCCTGCGGCGTCCACCGCCGCTTCGTGGCCCAGGAGGGGCGGGCGGTCAACTGCCAGCTGGCGGTGGGCGCCTTCCTCGCCACCGACCGCGGCGCGATGCCCGTCGACTGGCGGCTGCACCTGCCCGAGTCCTGGCTGGACAGCCGCCCCTCCCGGCTGCGCGCCCGGATCCCCGACCGGGCCGCGCTGCGCACCCCCGCGGGTGAGGCCCTGGACCTCTTCGACACCGCGGTACGCAGCGGCCACCCGCGCTTCCTGCCCGTGGTCGCCCACCTCGGCGGACACGGCGACGCACGCGAACTGGTGGCGGGCCTCGACGCGCGCGGCGCCGACTTCCTGGTGGCGGTGCCGGACTCCACGCCCGCGCTGCTCACCCCGCACCTCCGCCCCGGGGTGCCGGTGGCCCATCGTCGCTACCGGCTGTTCACCGACCCGCGCACCGGGCAGTGCTGGCTGACCAACCTGGTGCGGCACTCCGCCCCCGAACTGCTCGCGCTGACCGGGGCCTCCCTCGGCGTGCGCTCCGCCCTCGACCGGCTCGCCGTCGACTTCGGGCTGCGCGATTTCGAGGGCCGCTCCTTCCCCGGATGGCACCACCATATGACCCTGCTCTCCGCCGCGTACGCCTACCAGGCCCTCACCCGTGAACACCCGGCCCGAGCCGAGGTGCTGGCCCGACCCGCATAAGCCCAGGGGTCGATGGCCCCCGGGCCGGGCCCCGTTCATATATGCATCGAGAAGCAAAGTCCTGCGAACACCGTAAGGCCCCACTCCGCTTCCTGCCCTGCTCATCCGCCAACCTGCCAAAGAAGCAGTGGAGCTCCGGGCGGAGGCCATCCAAAAAGCGATCGACTGTTATGTTTTTCTGCAAGCAATCCCGTGCCGGCGGTGCGGGTATCCGCATCGGAGATCACGTCCTCGGAGGTACACGTGCGCGCCACTGTCCTGTCCCGATACGGAGGGCCCGAGCGGCTGGCGGTCGCCGAACTGCCGCGCCCCGTTCCCGGGTCGGGCCAGATCCTCGTCCGGGTCGCCGCCTCCGCGGTCAACCCGGTCGACATCGAGGTGCGTTCCGGCCGGGCCGCCGCCCGTGTCAGCCACGGCTTCCCGATGGTGCTGGGCTGGGACCTGGCCGGCACCGTCGCCCAGTGCGGCGCCGACGCGCGCCGTTTCGCCACCGGGGACCGGGTCGTCGCCATGTCGGCGCAGACGGCGACCGGGATAGGCACCCACGCCGAGTACGTCGCGCTGGACGAGCGGCTGGCGGCCTGCGCCCCGCGCACCGGCGACCTCCGGCGGGCCGCCGCCCTGCCCCTGGCCGGGCTCACCGCCGACCAGGCACTGGAACTGCTCGACCCCGCGCCCGGCGACACCCTGCTGGTCACCGGCGCGGTGGGCGCCGTCGGCGGCTTCGCCGTCCAACTCGCCGCCGCCCGCGGCCTCGCCGTCCAGGCCCTGGTGCGCCCGGGTGACGAGGAGGCGGCCCGGGCGCTCGGTGCCCGCAGGGTCTTCACCGCCCGGGCGGCCATCCCGGCGGCCTCGGCCGACTGCCTCTTCGACACGGCGGGCGAACCATCGGCGCTGGCCGCCGTACGGGACGGGGGCCGCGCGGTCTCCGTCGTGCCCACCCGCCCACTCGTCGCCGCACGCGGTATCGACGTCCGGATGTGGTTCGTGGAGCAGGACGGCGGCCGCCTGACCCGGCTGAGCCGCCTGGTCGACGACGGTGTGCTCACGCTGCGGGTCGCGGAGGTCTTCTCGCTCGCCACGGTGGGCGAGGCGCACCGGCTGCTGGCGGCCGGCGGCACCCGCGGCAAGCTGCTGATCGACCCGCGGCTGGGCAACTGAGTACACCCGCCGGGGGCCTCCGCCCCATGGACCGGGCCCGCCCGACGGCACCCGCAAGCCCGCCGGCGCGCCACCCGGCCCACCCGCCGCCGTACCGCCGCGATCGCCGTACGGAATCCCCGTACGCCCCTGATCCCCGCCCCGTGCCTCCATGCCTCCCCCCATGGTGACGGCACGGGGCGGGCCCGCGCCCGAAGTACCGCCACGGGCAGCGGCGTTGTGCGCCGTACGCGTCTCAGGAGCCCTGTCGTGCCCGGGGCCGCCCTGCCCGGCCCGTACGGTCTCCGGCTCAGTCCGCCCGCGCGGAGGGGTCGTGACGCAGCCGGTTGACCAGGGAGGCGGTGGCCGGCTCGAAGGCGGCGAGGTCCAGGGCGCGCTCCAACTCGGCGGCGAAGGTCTTCTGGACGTCCTGGAGGAGCGCGCGCCCCTCGTCGGTCAGGGCGGCCACCATCACCCGGCGGTCCTCCTCGCCGACCGTCCGGGTGGCGAGGCCCGCCTCCTCCAGCCGGCCGACCATGCGGCTCATCGTGGACTGGCTCGTCCCGGCCGCCTCGGCGAGCTCCTGCATCCGCAGCGCACCTCCGGCCAGCGCGGCCAGCGTGGTGTGCTCAGCGGCGCTCACCCCGTGCCGGCGCTGCAACTTACGGTCGAGCGTATGGCCGACCCGGTGCACCAGCAGCAGCAGTTGCCGCCACAGCTCCGGCTCACCGCCCGTCCGTCCTCGAAGCGCCTGCGCCATCGTCGCCGCCACCACCTGTTCCGGGCGTGTGCTGGTGAATTTGCTTTCAGGAGCATAGAGCAGGCGGAGCAAGCAGCAGAGCAGGCGGCCGGAAACCCAGGGCCCGATGACCCCGTCCACCCGCCACCCCGCCCCCCTCCTGTCCCCGGGTCCGGTGGCCCGGTGGAGCCCTCCGGACCGCCCCACCGAACCGACCCGCCAGACCGGCCGAGATGCCAAAGCCGCAAGGGGATCGGACGGAGTCGTTCCACGCGTACCCGCCCCGCCGGTAGCTTCCGGAGTGTCGAACCCTTGTCTCGTGCCCGGCCTTTCGGCCCGGTGCCCGACCGCACCGGAGGTGCTGTGGAACCGCGACGGCGAACTCCCCCAAGCGGCAAAGCCCTTGCCCCGGTCGAGGCCCCGAGGGCCGTGAGGGCCCGGCCGTGGTGAGGCAGGAGCGGGCCGAGCAGACCCGGCGCCGGCTCGTCGAGGCGGCCGCGGTGGAGTTCGACCAGCACGGCTACACCCGTACCTCGCTGTCCCGGGTCTCCCGCTCGGCGGGGGTCACCATGGGCGCCCTGACCTTCCACTTTCCCACCAAGGGCGCCCTCGCCGACGTGGTCTGCGAGTCGGGCGTCAACGCCGTCCGCTGGGCGGTGCACCGGCTGCGCCCCGCACCGTCCGGGGGGCCGGCGGCGGTCGCGGAGCTGACCCGTGAGCTGGGGCGGCTCCTGGAGGAGGAGACGGCGGTACGCGCCGCCGTACGCCTGGCGCAGGACGACCCCGGCGAGTTCCCCGACTGGCGGGCCGCCTGGCTGCCCACCCTGCGCGCCCTGCTGGCCGATCTGACGGGCGACCCGCCGGACCCCGGGCGCCTCGCCGAACTGGAGAAGCTGGTCGTCTACCTGCTGATCGGCGCCTACAACGACGCCCGCGCCCCGGGTCCTCGGCCGCGGCTCCGGGAAGAGCTGGACCGGCTGTGGCGCCTGGCCTTCCACGGGGTCGACGACGCCCTGCGGCTGGCGGGGAGTTGCCATAGTCGGAGCGCATACGGTCGTCCGTAAACAAAAACGAACGATCGTTACGTAAGCTGGTAGACCCGCTCCCAGCAGGGTTTCGGGCCCCGCCGACGTACCCGAAGGGCAGACTCCGATGAACCACTCATCCGCACCGCTCGCCCACCGGGCCACGCCGCTCGCCCGAAGCCCCCACCGGCGCGTCCCGGCGGGAAACCAGCCCGGCCGTCCTGGCCTCCCGGGGCGGTGGCGGGCGTGAACATCAAACACCTCACCGCCTTCCTCGCGGTCGCCGAGTCCGCCAGCTTCACCCAGGCCGCGCACCGCCTCGGGCTCACCCAGCCCACCGTGACGGCCCGGATCAAGACCCTGGAGGAGTCGGTCGGCACCCTGCTGTTCCACCGGACCGGCATCGGAGCGCGGCTGACCCCCGCCGGACTGCGGCTGCACGGCTACGCCACCCGCATCGTGCGGCTCAGCGAGTTCGCCCGGCAGGAGATGGCGGACGACGCGGACCGGTCACCGCTCACCGTGGGCAGTGCGGAGGGGCTGACCACCTTCCGGCTGCTGCCGCTCGTCGAGCACATGCATCTGCGCCACCCCGGCGGCGCGCTGTCCTTCCAGCCGCTGGACGGCGACCCGGCCGCCCTGATCCGGGCGGAACGGCTCGACTGCGCCTTCTACGTCGACATCTCCACCGGCTCCGACGAGGCGGGTGCCCCGGAGACCGGGCAGCGCGCCGACGCGGATGTGCGCCTCCGCCGGCTCTGCCGGGAGCCGCTGAGCCTGGTGGCCCACCCCGGCCATCCGCTGGCGGCCACCACACCTCTGCGCACCGAGGACCTGCTCGGCGAGGCGGTGCTCCGCTCCCACCACCCCGACGGCCCCCAGCTCGCCTTCGAGCGGCTACGGGCCGGAGCGGCCGGGGGAGCCACCGGCGGGGTACTGCCGCTCGGCCCGCTGGAGGCGGTGAAGCGCGGGGTCGGCGACGGCATGGGTATTGCCCTGCTGCCGACGGTCACCGTGCTGGAGGAGCTGCGCTCGGGCCGGCTGTGCCGACTCGCCTGGCAGCCGCCCTTCTCCGCGTACGCCTGGTGCGCCTGGCGCGCCGACCTGGACACCGACCCGCTCTTCCGCTCCCTGCTGGACACGGCGGTACGGCTGGTCGAGGAGCAGGCCCCCCAGCGCGCCCCGGCCGCCACCCGGCCACCCCCGCCACGGCCCACCGGCCCCCGCCGCGTCCCCCGTCCGACCGGCCTCCTGCGCTCATCCCGCTGACGGTCGCGGTCGTGCCGCCGACGGCGGAGGGGCGGCACCGCGCGGTACCGCCCCTCCCCGTAGACCTGAAGGCCGGAAGACGCCCGGCCTCAGACCACCGCCGTCACGACTGGGGACGGCGGCCGTGGTTGGCGGAGTTGTTGCGGCGGGCCTTCTTCTTGCGGCGGCGCTTGGACGACATGGGTACCTCCGTAGTGCTGGTGCCGTTTCCACGCCGCACACGGGGAACCCCGGGCGTACCGGGTCCCGGGCGGCGCACCCCGGCGCGTACCCCTCCCGCGGCGATCCATGGCCGTGCGCCACCTCACCCCACCGCCCTCCCCGGGATCACGCCGGGAGGGATTACGCCGGGATCACGCCGTCACCGGCAGGCACTCCGCCAGCAGACCGAGGACGTCGCGCCAGGCCCGCTCCGCGTGCCGTGGATGGTGGCCGACACCGGAGACCGCGGGGTGGTCGACCGGTGGGTGGTGGAAGGCGTGCAGCGCCCCGCCGTAGACCACCAGCCGCCAGTCGACCCCCGCGGCCTGCATCTCGGCGGCGAACGCCTCCCGCTGTGCGGGCGGCATGATCGGGTCCTCCGACCCGACTCCGGCCCAGACCGGGCAGCGGATACGGGCCGCCTCGCCCGGCCGGCCCGTGATCAGCCCGTTGACCGTGCCGATCGCCCTCAGGTCGGCACCTGCGCGCCCGAGCTCCAGCGCGACCGCGCCCCCGGTCCCGTAACCGACGGCGGCGATCCGCCCGGGGTCGGCCCGCGGTTCGGCACGCAGCACGTCGAGCGCGGCGAACCCGATGTCCCGCATCCGCTCCGGGTCGCCGAGCAGCGGCATACAGCGGGCCAGCATCTCCTCGGGGTCGGCCAGATAGCGCCCGCCGTGCAGGTCGAAGGCGAAGGCCGCGTATCCCCGCTCGGCCAGTGCGTCGGCACGGCGGCGCTCCACATCGCTGAGCCCGAGCCCCTCGGGCCCGATCAGGACGGCCGGCCGGCGGTCATCACCAGCCGGGAGCGCCAAGTGCCCGACCATGGTGAGGCCGTCGGCCGGGTAGGTGACCGTGCGCGTGGTGATCCTCGTCATGAGCCCGACGGTAATGACCCTCCGGCCCGGCCGGACCGGCGTTCACCACCGGCGGACGGCGCACCCTCGCAATGCCCGCCCACCCTCGCCGCCCCGACCTGCACAGACCGAAGCGCCGCCCCGGCACCCGCCAACACCCGCCAGGACGGCGCTCCGCCGCACCCACCGACCGCCTCAGCCCGCCTCAGTCCGTCCCGGACTCGATCGCCGCCGCGTCCAGCGCGTCGGAGTCCACCGGGACACCCTCGCCGTGGCTGCCGGCCGCGATGGTCTCGGCGCCGCCCGGGGGCAGCTCGCCGATGAGGCCGCTCCAGGCGGTGAGCTGGCCCTGGGCCGCGTACTGCTCCAGCTTGCTGCGCGAGTCGGCGATGTCCAGGTTGCGCATGGTCAGCTGGCCGATCCGGTCGTCCGGGAAGAACGCCGGGTCGTGGCTGCGCTCCATGGACAGCTTCTCCGGGTGGTAGCTCAGGTGCGGGCCCTGGGTGTCCAGCACCGTGTAGTCGTTGCCCCGGCGCAGCCGCACCGTCACGCTGCCGGTGACCGGGTGGCCGACCCAGCGCACCAGGCTCTCCCGGAGCATCAGCGCCTGGGGGTCGAACCAGCGGCCCTCGTAGAGCAGCCGCCCGAGCCGCCGCCCCTCGCCGTGGTACATGGCGACGGTGTCCTCGTTGTGGATGGCGTTGAGCAGCCGCTCGTACGCCAGGTGCAGCAGGGCCATACCGGGCGCCTCGTACACCCCGCGGCTCTTCGCCTCGATGATCCGGTTCTCGATCTGGTCGGACATGCCGAGGCCGTGCCGTCCGCCGATCGCGTTGGCCTCCCGCACCAGCTCCACCGGCGAGGAGAACGCCTGCCCGTTGATCCGCACCGGCCGCCCGTGCTCGAACTCCACGGTGACGTCCTCGGCCGCGATCTCCACCGCCTCGTCCCAGAACCGCACGCCCATGATCGGGCTGACGATCTCCAGCGAGGTGTCCAGGTACTCCAGCCGCTTGGCCTCGTGGGTGGCGCCCCAGATGTTGGCGTCGGTGGAGTACGCCTTCTCCGCCGAGTCCCGGTACGGCAGGTCGCGCTCGGCGAGCCAGGCGGACATCTCGTGCCGCCCGCCGAGCTCCTCCACGAAGGACCGGTCGAGCCAGGGCTTGTAGATGCGCAGGGCCGGGTTGGCGAGCAGCCCGTAGCGGTAGAACCGCTCGATGTCGTTGCCCTTGTAGGTGGAGCCGTCGCCCCAGATGAAGACCTCGTCCTCGCGCATCGCCCGCACCAGCAGGGTGCCGGTCACCGCGCGGCCCAGCGGGGTGGTGTTGAAGTACGCCTGGCCCGCCGAGCGGATGTGGAAGGCGCCGCAGGCCAGCGCGGCGAAGCCCTCCTCCACCAGCGCCTCGCGGCAGTCGACCAGCCGCGCCTTCTCCGCCCCGTACGCGTGCCCGCGCTCCGGCACGTCGCTGAGATCCGGCTCGTCGTACTGGCCGATGTCAGCCGTGTACGCAAAGGGGACAGCGCCGCGCTCACGCATCCACGCCACCGCGACCGACGTGTCCAGCCCGCCGGAGAAGGCGATGCCGACCCGCTCACCCACTGGAAGCTTATTCAGTACCTTGGACATGTATGTATCGTAGGCCCAAACCCCCGCGCCGGTCACATGTGCCCCGTGATCAGCCCGGTAACGGTCTGCGCGCGGGCTCCGAGCCCGCCCTCTCGCAGAGTCGTGTGCTGCATGAACATACTGTCGAACGGGGCGTACGGGGGGCAGCCCCCCTCTCGATCGACAGGCCACCCGGATGGGATCCGCAGCCGTGATCGACAAGGCTGGGGACATGAAGATCCGCCTCAGACTTCTCGCCGCCCCCCACCCGTCCTCACCTGGCGGGCACCCTCCACCCGTCGGCGGGGCCGCCGGTAGCCGGAACCACCCGGGTACGCGGCGGCGCCCCGCACCGGACTGGCCGGTGCGGGGCGCCGCCCCCTCCTCAGGGGCCCTCCTCAGGGACGGTGGTCGGCTCAGACGCCGGCCACCGACTGGATCCAGGAGCGGTACGCGGTGACGTTGGTGTACGCCGTGGTGGTCTGGCGGTCGCTGGTGGAGGCGACGCCCACCTGGACGCCGTTGGCCATCATCGGGCCGCCGGAGTCGCCGCCGGCCGTGATGCCGTTGCCGCGGCGGGCGCAGATCGCCGAGCCGCCGTAGGCGTCGGTGCAGCCGCCGGTCACCGTCACGTTCGCCACCTTCAGGTAGCGGGACTGGCAGTTGGCCTCCGAGCCGCACT
This sequence comes from Streptomyces lichenis, assembly GCF_023218175.1. Taxonomy (GTDB): domain Bacteria; phylum Actinomycetota; class Actinomycetes; order Streptomycetales; family Streptomycetaceae; genus Streptomyces; species Streptomyces lichenis. The sequence continues at coordinate 249,310 of NZ_JALPTH010000001.1, forward strand.
GGGACGTGGCGCCCCAGCCGTAGACCTGCACGCTCTGCCCGACGCTCACCGAACCGGGCTGGCCGAGCCGGGCGTAGGTCGCCGAGACGGAGCGGTCCAGGCGGACCAGGGCCAGGTCGGAGCTGTGCGTGTAGGTCTGCGCGCCGTTGGCCACGGTGCCGCCGCTGTGCTGGTCCAGGCTGCCGATGCGGAACGACAGCCCGCCGCCGCTGACGCAGTGCTTGGCGGTCAGGATCCAGGTCGGGGCGATGATGGTGGCCGAACAGGTCTCCCGGCCGTTGGAGAACAGACGCGCGGCCCACGGACCGCTCTGCGCCTGGCCGCCGCCGATGATCGGCTGCACGGCGGTGGTGCCCGGGCCGGTCGGCACGGGCGCGGGGGCGGCTGCCGCGGTGGGGGCGAGCAGCGCGAGCACCGAGGCCGCAGTGGCGGCTGCGGCCGTAAGGAGCTTGGTGATACGCAAGGCTTCCTCGTTTCCGAAGGTTGGCGAAGACACGCGTTGGGGACCGCGTGTGGGGGGTCTTTGCGCCACCAGAATTACGAAGACCGTGTGAACTGGGTACTAACAACCAGTCATAACGTCGGGTTATCGCCCCGGTCCGCCTGTGCCGGGCGGGCCTTCGCCGGGCCCGCCACCCGGGCGCAGAACGATCGGACGGCGGTCGCGCACCCCGTCCAGCACTGTGCGGTCGACGGTCGGCCGCTGCCTCGGCTTCGCCCCGGTGAGCGCCACTACATCGCGCTCGCTCAACGCCATCCGCCACTCCGAGGGATGGGGCCGGGTGCCCTTGGCACCGGCGGCCTGGGCAAGGAGGCGGCGGACGGCGCCCTCCTGACGCTCGTTCAGGCACGGCACCGACAGGCGCAGCCCGGAGCCCGGCACCGCGTATGGATCCTGGGCGAGCACCCGTGCCACCATCAGCGCCGTCTTGTAGGCGTCCGTGTCCACGGACGCCTCCGACGAGGGCGTCAGCGGGTCATTCCAGTCGGGCGTGCCTGCCTGGGCCTGCACGGGACCGCGCCCCACCTGCCGGAACCCATCGCAGTCCAGGAAGTGTACGGACGGCTGGGGATCCAGGGCCCACAAGACGTTCGCCTGGGAGATGTCCCCGATCACCAGCCCGGCGTCGTGGAACCACTCGACGGCCTCGACACACGCCAGCAGCAGCACCCGCCGCTGCTCCGGCGTCGGCTGCGGCACCTGCTGCCAGGCCGCTCTGGGCGGCCGCAGCAGATACTGCAGCTCCAGCAGCTTCCCCGTACCGGCGCCAGTCAGCCAGGTCATACGCTCCGGGGCGCGGTGCATGAGGAACCCGACCGGGCGGCCGCCCTCGACCACCCGGCACAGCGGCCAGGCCGCCAGCCCATCCAGACGGTCCCGGTCCCCCGGGGCGAGGCTCTGGCGGAGGGCCACCAGCGCGGCCAGAGCGCCGCCGTCCACCTTCCCCGGGTCCTTGTACTCCTTGAACAGGACGGTCCCGTCGCCGACCCGGTGCACCTCCCCCTGGCCCCCGCTGCCCGCCCTGCTGCCCAGGGCGAGCGTGGAACGGTTCACATCGGCCCCATCGGCCACCGTCATGCCGATCCCTCCCAGAGGCAGATCACCGTACGGTCGTCGTCATAGGACTTCGCCCGGGTCTGCGCCTGCCACAGGAAGTCCGAGAGTGAAGGAGCTCCGCCGACACCCCACGCCGCCGCCAGATGTGTACGGAACGCGGGATCCTTTTGGGTGAGCGGGTTGGTGATGCCGTCCGTGCCCAGCAGCAGCACATCTCCCGCCATCGCGCGCAGGATGCGGGCGCCGGCCTTCCGGTATGCGTGCGGCAGCGCTTCGGTACGGGTGTCCAGGACGGCCTCGTCACCGGTGCCCTCCCGCAGCCACGTCCCGTCCCGCAGCAGCAGGTGCCCCCCGTCGCCCACCCCGAGCAGGGCCCGCTCGCGGATGTGCGGGTCGGTCGGCACCAGCAGGACGTGCAGCGTGGTGGAGTGGTCGCCGTCCTGGTATGGGCGCTCCGCCTCGTAGGCCCTTCGCTGCCCCTCTGCCCGCAGCCCGGCTACCACTCCGGCGACCGCCCGGCCCGCCAGTTCCCGCAGCGCGGCGTCGTCACCCGAGCGCAGTGCCGCGTGCACGCCCTCCGCCGCACGGTCCAGCTGACGGGCGGCCAACCGGACGGCGTCATGGGAGCCGAGGTGCGAGTACCGGGCCGACCCCACGCCGTCGGCGACCGCGAGCAGCAGCATCTCGGCCTCCGGCGGGCCGATCCGGGTCACCGCCATGGCGTCCTGGCGACACCCGCCCTCCCAGTTGTGCGAGTCGCCGCGCACGGACGTCGCCCGCACCGTCAACCCGCCCACCGTGTAACCGTCCAGCAGCACATGCGGGGTGAGCGAGGCGAACTCGTCGCCTTCCCGGACGGACGGGCAGCCGAGCGGGTGGGCCGGATAACTGGGCGGGCGGCTCCCGGTATGCGCCGGCGCGCCTCGCGGCCTCTCGTCCTCGGGCACTGCCTCCGGTCCGTCTGGGGCCTGTTCGGCCCGGTGAGCCCGCTCGGGCCACTGGGTCTGTTCATACCGAGGGATCTGCTCGGCCTGGGGTGCCTGTACGGCTTGGTGGTTCTGTTCGGGCCGGCCGCCACCGCTGGTCTCCTCGGGAGGCTCGCCCGGCGCGGACCGGTCCCGGCCCGGCGGATCCCAGGCGGCTCCCCCCACCGGACCGCCCGTGAGCGGGGGAGCGGCCGGGGCGGCGGGCACCTCCGCATCCGTGGCCGCCGCGGAGTCGTTCATCATCTCGCCCTCGACCACTTCCTCCGCCCGGACCGCTTTTGGAGGCACGGCAACCTGAGGCGGGTCGGCCCAGGGGAACTCGGGCCTACGAGGGTCGGCCCCAGGCGAGTCGATCCGAGCGCCGTCCGGTCGCGACGGCTTCACCGGGTAGGCACCGAGCAGCACCCGCTCCGCCATCACTCCTGGCGGGAGGCTGTCAATGTGCCGTTGCCAGTCGTCACCTGGAGCGCTCGACTCCGCTCCGGCGTCGGCTTTCTCCGGCCGCTCCGGCATCCGCCCGCCGGACTGATCCCCGGCGGAAGCGGCTTCCGTTCCGGCCGCGGTGTCTCCCGTCCCCGGAGTGGTGTCCTCCATTCCGGAGGGGGCGTCCGGCCCGGTCACAGCTTGTCCAGGTTGAGGCTGGTGTAGCCGGGCACCTGCTCGTCCACCTGGAGCTGGAATCCGTCTCCGCCCTCCGCGGCCATGCTGGTGGCGGAGTTCACGATGGAGCGGGTGAGGCTGGAGGCGAACTCCCGCAGCGCGACGGCCGGAGAAATGGAGTCGTCCTTCTGGATGAAGGCCTTGAAGTTGGCCACCCGCGAGATGATCGCCGCATCCGCGTCGGTGATGCCGAAGGCGATGATCTTCGGCGCGTAGCGGAAGCGCTCCGCCTCCTTGAGGTCGGCAAGCGCCTCCTCCCAGTCGTTGTCGGTGGGCTCTCCGTCGGAGAGGAAGAACACGACCGGCCGGTAGACCTCGTGGCCCTCCGCCTTCAGCGCCGCCACGTCCTTCTCGATGGTGTCCCGCAGCAGCCGGAAGGCGCTGCCGAAGGAGGTGATCCCGCCCGCCGACAGGGACGGCAGATGGCTCAGCTCGCTGAGGTCGGCCAGCGGTTGGAGCACCGAGGCGGCCGTGGAGAAGCCGATCAGGGCGAAGCGGGTCTTGTCGGCGACGGTCGGGTTGGTGCTGATCTCCTCGTAGAGGGTGGGCAGCGCCTCGTTGACGGTGTCGATGCCTTGCCCGGCCATGGAACCGGACTCGTCGCACACGAGGTAGAAGGGAAGGATCTGCACGAGGGTTCCTGTCGTTCTGAGGGATGGAACGGATCGGAGAAGTGGTACGGGACGTTCAGGCCGCGGGCCCCGTGGGCGACGCGGCTCGGGAGCCGGTGGTGGCGGCGACGCTCAGCGGGTGTAGAAGTAGATCTCCAGATCGGCCCGCCCCGACGGCCCACCGTTCCAGAAGTCACGGGTCGTCGCGGTGCCGAACATGTCCGGCCGGGCCCTGCGCAGGGCGTCGTTGACCTCGCCCGCGTAGTCTTGTCCCGCGCCGGGGTCGGTCGCCTGGCCGAAGGTGAGCACGATGGCAGCCGTACGGCCCTGGTGGCGCGCGGTCGCGGAGCGCAGCTCGGCCACCATGCGGTCGGTGTCGCTCGGGGCGGCCGCCAGGCCGATCTTGACCGGTTTGCGCTCCACCGACCGCGGCCCGCTCGGCTTCGGGCTCGGGCTCGGCGGCGGTTTCTCGCGGCCGGTGGCCGAGGGGGAGGGGCTCACCGCGGCCGCGACGGCGCGTGGGTCGCCCTGGTCGCCCATCGACACCAGGGTCAGCACGAGCAGCATGTCCGCGAACAGCCAGCCCGCCAGCAGCAGCGGCGAAAACCTGAACCGTCCGCGCCGCCGTTCCGGTGCGCCGGCCCGCCGGGTGGCACCTCTTGCCACCGGGCTCACCGCGCGGGCCCGAAGGTGGCCCCGGAGCCCTCGGCTGCCCGCCGCAGGACCTCCTCCGCCTCCCGGCGGATCTCCTCGGCCTCGGCCCGGGCCGCCACCGCGCCGGACCGCGCGGACTCGGCTTCCGCCTGAGCGGCTTCCGCCCGCGCCCGGGCGCTCTGGGCCTCGCGTACGGCGGCCTCCAGGATGTCCGCGACCACGGCGAAGCGGCCGGCGGAGTCGAGCAGCGCGGTGCTGCGGCCCTCCAGACCGGCCACCGCCTCCCGGGAGGCGGCCGCGGCCTCGCCGGTGCTCACCGCCACGGTGCCGAGGTCGTCGATGAGCCGGCCGTTGAGGTCGGCGACGACCTCGATGCCGGTGGTGAACCCGCGCTGCGCGGCGGTGAGGGCGGCCAGGGAGTCCTCAACCCGGCGTGTCGCGTCGGTCAGCGCGTCCCGCACCCCGTCGCCGTTGCCGGTCACGGCGTCCTCCAACCGGTCCGCCGTGCGAGCCAGCACCTCGCGCGTGACGTCCCCGGCGGCCCGCAGCTCCTCGAAGGCGCGGGTGAGCACCTCGCGCTGGTCGCCCACCGCCCCGACCAGAAGGCGGCCTGCCTCCGTGAGCGGTGTGTCGAGGTCCTGCACGGCCGTGCGGATCGCCGTGCCGCTCTCCTTGACGGTGCTCTCGATCTCGGTCAGCACCTGTTCGAGCGGCTTGACGGAGGCCTCCGCCTGAGCCATGCGCTGGTCCGCCCGCTCCGTGGCCTCGCCCACCAGCTCGGCGGCACGGGTCAGCTGCTCCTGGGTGGTGATCGCCTTGGTATGCATCCGCTGGAGGCGTCCCGCGGCGGCGTTGAGCTCACCGGCGAACCGCGCGGGTGAGGCGAAGCGGTGGACGTTGAGGGCGAGTTGGGTGCGGGTCAGGATCGGCGCCAGTCGCGCCAGGACCTCGTGCTCCCGCTGCCGCGCTTGCTCGTCGCGCCGCTCCGCTGCGGTGCGCCGGTAGCCGTGGACTGCGGTGAGGACGAACAGCATGGCCAGCGCCACGCAGCCGCCGACCGCCACATGCCCGAAGCGGAACGTCTCGCTCAGATGCCCCTGGAACCCGGACTGCCATAACTGGAGGAAGGGGCGGCCCGCCGCCTTGGGGTCGGCGCCGACCAGGGCGCCGTACGCGCTGGACGCCCGCCACAGACCCAGCCAGGTGAACAGCAGAGGCAGGAAGACCAGGGCGCCGAGGACCCAGTCGAGGATGCCGTCCAACCGTTCACCGCGGTCGTCCACCGGCGGCGGTGCCACGCTCTCGGGCCGGGCGAAGTGCGCCATGACATCGAGGTCCGCCCATGCGTCGAGGGCGTCGGCGTCGGAGGAGTCGAGCGCGTTCGCCAGGGCGGTCAGGGTCTCGGAACAGGGTGCCAGCGCGGGTTGCCGGCCTAAGTCGCGTAGGTGACGTGCCGTCACCGTGGTGTCGAAAGGTATCGCCATGGGCGTTCTTCCCCAGCCCTGCCCGAGCGTCCCGGGCGGTCGTACGGATGAGCAGGCGCGCGACCGGCGACGAAGGGAACAGGTCATCCCCAGCCCTCTGTCGCGTCGACGGACCGGCGGGATCACGCACATTTCCTTCACCGGTTGCGCCATGCTAGACCACATTCGGGCCATCGGTGGTCGATCACCGAACATCCGCAGAACGAGGACGAGGTACGGACATGAGCGGGGACGCACGGCAACGGGGACTGATCCCTCTCGGCGGACGCAGCGGCCGGACCGCCGCCGAAATCCAGCCGGAGAAGCGGTGGTCGGGGGAGCGGCAGCCCGCCAAGATCCGCCCGGTCGAGCTGACCAAGAGGGCGCCCCGCGCGGAGATCACCGGACGGGACGTCCTCCAGGTCAACCTCAACTGGTCGGTCACCGCCGAGGCCGACCTGGACCTGGGCTGCATGGTCCTCACCCGCGACGGCTCCGGCACCGCCGTACAGCCCCTGGGTGACAACCTGGGCGCGCTGGCCTCCTGGCCCTATGTCGAGCTCGACCAGGACGACCGGACGGGCGAGGCCTCGGACGGGGAGACCCTCCGCGTCAACCTCGCCCACCGACGGGAGTTCACCAGACTCCTCATCTATGTCTATGTCTACGAGGGCGCGGTCGACTTCCGCAGCCTCGGCGGAGCCGTCACCGTCAGCGGCGCGGACGGCACCTGGCGCATCCTCCTGGACGACTCACCGGCCGGTGCCACCGCCTGCGCCATCGCCCTGCTGGAACCCAGCGGCCACACCCTCGAACTCCGCCGCGAGAGCCGCTGGTTCACCCCCGAGCCGTACGCCTCCAACCAGCAGCTCATCGACCAGGCCTACGGCTTCGGCTTCTCCTGGATTCCCGGCCACAAGCCCCCGCTGTGACGACGCTCCGGGCCTGATGCCTAAGGCTTCACCGCTTCAGGAAGCGAGCCCTTTCGGCCAGCGCGGCGCGCGCTCCGTCGAAGTCGGCCAGCCGGGCCGCGACCGTGGCGGTGGCCAGCCGGTCGGGCAGCGCCGCGGAGAACTTGAGTCCGTGCACGGCCCGTTGGTCGACATCCGGGAGTACGAGGACGGGTACGGCCTCGTACTCCCGCCGGGCGGCCTGCCAGGTTTCCGGCGTCAGGTCCTCCCGCAGCCGCACCCAGCAGTCGGTCGGGCGCTGCACGGGGTCGGCGATCGACCGCAGGGTCGCGGCCAGGGTGGCGTTGGCGCGATAGCCCGCCCACGTCCACCAGCGGACGTCGTCGCCATGCCGCACCACCAGTGAGCCACCGGGGTGGACCGACAGCGGCGCGACCTCCTCGCGCCACTCGCGCAGCGCGCTTTCGGCCCGCGCTGTGAGGGAGACGGCCGGGTCGGCGCCGAGTAGCACTTCTCGCATCGCGCGGGCCAGCGCGTGCGAGAGGCCCTGGTACGCGCCCCCGGACCACTTGGCGACTCCGCCGCCTTCGACGGGCTCCACGAAGACGCGCCTGCGCCCCCAGTCGATGAACGTGACCTGCCAGCTCCGACCGGCCAGCAGCAGCCGGCGCGGACCGGGTCGCTCCTCGGTCAGCACGGTGGGGTCCATCCGGCCGATCTCGGTGCGACCCGCGAGGACGGTGAACTCCGGCGGCGCGGTGAACGACGCCGTCAGCTCCATGAAGTGCCGCCGGCCAAAGCGCTGTTCGGCCTCCGGCCCGACGAACAGCATGCCACCGTCGGTGTCGAGGAAGCCCCGCTCCCTCAGATGGCGCACGATCGGTTCCGCGGAACGGTCGAACGGCGCCAGCCCGTTCCACTCCTCCGACCAGCTCCGGTCACCCAGCCGGTGCTGCTGCAGCGTGGCCGCCAGGATCTGCTGCGCCACCAGATGACGGGGCTCGGGAGGTGCGACGACCGGCTCCACCCATCCGCGCCCCCACAGCAGCAGCAGTCCCGCGGCCTGGAGAACCGCCTCTTTGCGTGTCGCCAGGAACAGGCAGTTGCGGACGGAGTCCGCCCGTCGGCCGGTGCGTCCGATGCGCTGGAGGAACGAGGCGACCGTGGCGGGGGAGTCGATCTGCACGACCCGGTCCAGGTCGCCGACATCGATGCCCAACTCCAGGGTGGAGGTCGCCACGATCACACAGTCCCGTGCCTCCGCGAACGCCTGCTCGGAGCGTGCTCGCTCCTCGGCGGACAGCGAGGCGTGGGACAGGAAGACGGTGACCTCGCGGGCCCGCAGCGCCGCACCGAGCTCCTCCACCTGCCGTCGGGAATCGCAGAAGACCAGCCGCTTCTCGCCTCTGTGCAAGGCGGCGATCACCTTGGCGGCGTTGGCGATGGACCCGACGTAGTCCAGCTCGACCTCACCCGGAGGGGGCCCGCCCACGCCGGGTGCCGTGCTGCCGGGTGCGGGGACGGCCTCCGGCGCGATGACCCGGCCGGGGCGCTTCCCGGCCCCCGAGCCCTGCAGCCAGGTGAGCAGCTGCTTCGGGTTGCCCACGGTCGCGGACAGCCCGACCCGCTGGATGGGCCGTCCGGTCACCCGCTCCAGCCGCTCCAGCACGGCGAGCAGATGCCAGCCCCGGTCGTCCCCGGCGAAGGCGTGCACCTCGTCCACGACGACCGCTCGCACCTCGCCCAGCAGCTGGGCGTGGTCCGTCTTCACCCCGATGAGCATGGCCTCCAGCGACTCGGGAGTCGTCAGCAGGACGTCCGGCCGGGCGGTGCGGATGCGCTGCCGCTGCGACTCCTTGACGTCGCCGTGCCAGAGGGCCGCCGAGCGGCCGAGCCATTGCGCGTATCCGTCGACCCGGGTGACGAGGTTGTTGAGCAGCGCCTTCAACGGACACAGGTACAGCACCGAGGTGCCTCTCCAACCCCGTCCCGTCATCGATGACAGCAGCGGCAGGCAGGCCGCCTCCGTCTTCCCGCCAGCGGTGGGCGCCAGCAGGACCGCGTCCTCCCCGTCCATCAGCGGGTCGATCGCCGCACGTTGCAGCGGACGCAGGTCGGGCCAGCCGAGAGTGTTGACGACGTGGTGCAGGATGACCGGATCGAGCCGGTCGACGGGGTCGGCCACCTGGTCCGCCACGGGCGTCCTCACAGCTCCAGGTCGATGTCGCCGGCGGACGAGGCGTCGGCCAGGTTGCGTTCCAGGGTGGTCAGTTCACCGGAGTCGACGGTCAGCCGGTAGTGCCGGCGGGGATCGAACTCCTCGAACTGGTCGATGCGGTCCAGTACATCCCCGACCAGCTTCTTCAGGAAGAGGCGGGGCGCCACCCCGGCCTTTCCGCCGAGGGCGCCGCTGACCGCCCGGGCCAGATCGGCCACATACGCGTCGTCGGCAAGCGCCTTGATACGCTCCGGCGCCTCCGCGCCCATGGCGTACAGATCGCGGATGGTGGAGCCGAGGCCCGACAGTGACTCCTCGGTGAAACCCGGCAGCCGCAGTTGCACGGCGCGGGGGTTGTCGAACCGAGGGTCGGTGCTGAAGTCGGTGGCCAGCCGCTGGGCGAGCGGCGCCAGTCGCTGGACACCCTGCCGTCCGTCATAGAACGCCGGAGTGCCGGTGATCACCAGGTACAGCCCCGGGAAGCGCCCGGAGTGCACCTCGTCGATGAGCTGACGCAGCGCGTTCAGCGCCTTGTCCCGGGCGTCGGACCGTACCCGCTGGAGGGTCTCCACCTCGTCCAGTACCACGAACAGCCCGCGGTGCCCCGAGTCCCGGAGCACAGTCAGCAGCCCCTGGAGGAAGCCGAACGCGCCGAAGTGGTCCAAATCCCCGCGGACGCCCGCGGCCCGCCGGGCGGCGGCCGCCACATGCGGCTGGCCGCCGAGCCATGCCAGCACGGCGGCCGCCGTCGGCTCGTCCCCGGCGGCCAGGGCCGTCCGGTAGCCGCGCAGCGCGGCGGCGAAGGAGGGCGCATGCCGGGACACCTCGGTGAGCCGGGCGGCCATCAGCCGCTGGACCTCCTCGGCCAGATCGTCCTCCTCGGCGCCCGCGGCGAGCGCGTCTTCCTCCAGGGCGTAGAACCAGGCGTCCACCACCGGCCGCAGCGCGCTGGGCGGGAAGCTGGCCGTGGTCAGCCGCTCGGTGAGGCGGCGGTAGACCGTCTCCAGCCGATGCAGCGGCGTCTCGGTCTCCGAGACCTGGATTTCGGCCACCGCGAAGTTGCGCTGCTTGGCGCGCTCGCCGAGCCAGCGGGTGAAGAACGTCTTGCCGGAGCCGTACTCGCCGCGGACCGCCTTGAACACCGAGCCGCCCGAGGTCACGGCGTCCAGCTCGACGTCGAGGGCGGGAGCGAAGCGGTCCAGCCCGGTGGCCAGCAGATCCAGTCCGCTCTCGGGGACGGCGCCGCGGCGCAGGGCGTCTATCGCCGTGCGCCGCCGGGCGGCGGAGACGGTGGAGGGTCGGGCGTTGCTCACCGGCTCATTGTCCCATTCGAGGATGTCCATCTTTGCGGTCGGCGGCTCCGGTCAGCGCCGGCGGATGCTGCCGTAGCCCAGCTCCGAGGTGAGGTAGGTGACGAATTCCGCACTCTTCGCTGTCTTGTCGGGGGCCCAGTGACGGTCCTTCTGGAAGTGCTCGAACTTCTCCTTGAGCGCGGCCCACAGCGACTCCAGGCGGGCCTGGGTGGGGAAGACCTCTTCCCGCGCCGCGTTACTCAACATGTCCGGCTTGCTGAACGCCCGGCCGACCAGGTCGACCGCACCGAGCATCGCGAGATGGAAGTGCAGGTTGGTGTACTCCGGCCGGGAGACCTGCCCGGCGGAGGTCTGGAGGAACTCGTCCACCTGCCGCTGCGCCCGGGCCAGCCAGAGGTAGACCGGCAGTTCCGTCTTGTCCGAGAAGACCCGCTGGTAGTCCGTGTCGGACTTCAGCAGGCTGGACGGCCGGGCGCGGGCGGAGTCCGGGCGCCCGAGCGCCATCGCCATCACGGACTGGGCCAGCAGCGGGATGCTGACGATCCGGTCGGCGGGCTTGTTCTGGTTGCGGTAGAAGTTCTTGCGCCGGTCGTAGAACCAGCCGTGCTCGTGGAAGTACGCCTCGATCTGCCGCTGGATGTCGTCGGTGGCCCGCAGCGAGGCGACCGGGACCGTGGTCTGACGGTTGGTGGCCCGGATGACCGCGTCCCGGGACGCCTGGTCGGCGGTGACCAGGATGCGCACCTGCACCAGGCGGTCGAAGACCGGGTCGGCGGGGTCGTTCGCGTACGACTCGCGCAGGGATTCGTAGATCGTGTAGGAGGTCTGCAGCCCGTTGACGATCTGCACGTCGGAGAGGCTGAGTCGCTTGCCGACGGAGGTGGCCTGCGAGCAGACGATGGTGACGCCGTTGTTCAGCCACCAGAACTCCGGCGCCGAGGTGTTCCGCAGCGAGCCGGCGATCTCCCGGTTGACCTCCACGTCCCCCTGGTAGTCGCGGACGTTCCAGTCGAAGATATGGGACTTGATCGTGCCCGTCTCGTCGCTGAGGAAACCGATGTAGTCCCGCAGCGCTACCAGCGCGATATGGCTGGTGCCGTGGGTGATGCTCTCCTGGTACGGCAGTTCCAGCGTGTACGAGGGCTGGGTGCTGGCCCGCCGCCACAGCTCCGCCGGGCCCAGGAACTCCACCTCCCCGGTGGAGATGGCGAAGGCGCTGGTCAGCTGGGCCTCCAGCAGCTTGGCCTTGGTCTGCACCTTGCTGTGGACCTCGCCGGCCTCGCCCATGGTGACGTAGCTGAACTTGATCAGCAGTTTCGGGTGCCGGGTGGCCAGCTTCTTCAGCGCCTCCCGGAACAGCCGGAAGCGGGCCCGCAGGTCCTCGTTGTACAGGACGGCGACATCGGCCTCGTCGACCTCCAGGTCCAGCAGGTACTTGCAGGTGGAAGCCACTTTGTCGAGCGCCGTCTCGGAGAACGACGGGGAGGTCTTGGCCTGCACCAGCCACAGGGTGAGCTGCGCCCCGGTGTCCATCTGCGCGACGGCCCCGGGAGTGTCGAAGATCTCGCTGTCCTCCTGCAGCAGCCGCCCACCGAGGAAGACGTACGCTCCGTCGATTCCGCCGTCGTTGCCGCCGCCCATCACCCCTGCTTCGATCTCCTCCGCCGACAGGCCGTGGCCGTGCAGCGCGTGCGCGGAGGCGAACCTCTCGAAGGTGGCGTCGAAGCTCAGCGGAACCGTGCGGGCGGCCCGCTGATCCTCGACCATCTGCCTGATCAGTACGCGGTCGTTGGCGCTCATGTCTCCTGGGTCCTGGTAGGCGGCGGTGTGCGGAGGGCGGCACAGCAGACGGCCGCCCGAGGGGTCAGTCAGTCCAGTGCGAACTGGATGCGCAACAGCGGCAGGTCGAGCCGGAGGGTACGCCCGTCCGGCAGCGTCTCCAGCACCTGCACGCCGTCGTAGTTGAGGAGCTGGCGCAGGATGGCAGCGAAGCCGTCGGCCCGCGCGGCGGGATAACCGGACCGCTGGGCGAGCGCGGTGACGGGCAAGGTGCCGCCCGCGTCGATCAGTGCCCGTACGGCCTGCTCCACCTTGTCCACCGGGGGCTTCCGCGCCAGCAGCCCGATCTGGCTCTGGAATGCCTCCGACCGGAGCAGGGCGGCCACCAGGGCGTCATCCGGATCGACCGCCCGGGCGGACAGCAGCGTGCCCTCACCGTCACCACTACTCTCGTCCGCCGGGACGACCGCGACCTCGAACAGGGCGTCGTGGGTACGGGCCAGCTCGGCCCGCTCCCTTCTGGGCCGCTGCTGGGCCGGCCGCCGGGCCGGCGTCTCCGGTACGGGAGCGGGCGCCGTCGCGGGCGTCTGGAAGGTGGCCGGTCGCGACGACCACCAGTCCGGCTGTTGGCCGCCCAGCTCACGCCAGCCCGCCGGGGCACTCGCGCCGAACGGCAGGAACGCCAGTACCGGTATGGCGAACTCCGCCAGGGAGGCCCCACCGTGGTACCCGGCCTTCCGTGCCGTGTATCGGGAGTCGGCGTCCCACAGGGCCACGATCGACCCACCGGACTCCGGGGCGAGGACCCGCGGCCCGGACAGCTCGACCTCCGTGGGACCGAGCGGGCCGCCCGGCTCGCGGTGGCGGGCGGACAGCGGCTCCACCGCCTTCACCGCCGACCCGTGCCGGTCCACCACATGTCCGTGATCGCTGGTGACGATGACCGCCATGCCCTCGGTGGCGGCAGCGCGCAGCAGATCGGCCAGGCCGGGAACGTCCTGCACCCGCCAGGCGCCGTCGCCCAGCTTCTGCTCCTTCGCCAGCCGGTCGTCCACCGCGTTCAGTACCACGGCCACATGGGTGCACCCGTCCGCCAGCGCCTCGCCGAGCGCGGCGCCGAACACCTCACCGGCGGACCCGGCCCGCAGATCGTCCTTGTGGAACACCGCGGCCGGAGCCCCGCCCCACAGCCGCAGCCGGGGGAAGAGCCGTGTCTCGTCCTGCTGCGAGCCGCGCAGCAGCGTCCCGGCGAACAGCGAGGTACGGGAGACCGCCGTCAGCGTCGGCAGCGCGGCCGCCATGGCACGGCGGCGCGGGGCCCCCTCGCCGACCGGGTCGAACTCCGCCCAGGTGCCGCGCACCTCCTCGGCCAGCTCTGTGGCGATGGCCGCGCTCATACCGTCCACCACGATCAGCAGCACCCGCCGGCCGCCGTCCCTGACGACCGGCCCGACCACCCGGTCGAGGAAGTCCTCCACGATCAGCATCGTGCCGGGCCCGCTGCCCGCCGCCGTCCAGCCCGCAAGCCGCTCGGCGAAGGACCGGTCGATGGCGTGACGCAGCTCGCGCACCCGCCCCACCAGGCAGCGGTACGCGGTCCCCAGCACCGGGTCCGGATCGCCGCCCGCTTCGATGTGTTCCACCGCCTGGTCCACCCAGCCGGTCTCCTGGACATGCCGCTGTATGGCGTGGCCCACGGAGTCCGCGTCCACCGCCGGCCCGCCGGCCAGCCAGCGGACCAGCCGGTGGGCCATCCGGGCCCGCTCGATCCGCACCCGCGCCTCCGGACGGCCGGCCCCGTGGTGCGCCGCCAGCGCCTCGACAGCCGTCGCCAGCGCCTCCTGCTCCCCGGCGGCCAGCGCCTCGCCCACCGCGCCGAACCGGGCGTCCAGCCCGGCCGGCAGCAGCGGACTGGTAAGGGCCGCCGCCTCCGCCCCGAACTGGAGCACCAGGGCAGCCGCCCGGTGCACCACCATGTCCCCGGTACGCCTGGCCTCCCGGGCCCGCTCGGAGTCCTCGCCGGCGCCTTTTGCCGACGCGGTCGTGAACAAGCCGAGCACATACTCCTCCGCCGCCTGTCCGAAGGCCGCGGCCAAGGCGTCGAGCTGCTCCCCGCGGGCCGGAGGCGTCTCCCCGAACCAGCGCTCGGCCCGGCCTCGCGCGGTGTAGACGGCCGCGTCCGCCTCCGCGTGGCACCACAGGGCCGCGCACACCAGGCCGAAGGCCACCGCGTCCGCCCCGTGCCCGGCCTCCACCAGCGCCAGCAGCGCCCGGCCGGACAGCCCTGCCTGCTCCTGCTCGCCGAGGAAGGAGACCAGCCCCGCGCGCTCCGGTCCGCGCAGCTGGAGCATCCGCTCGGGCCTGCCGGGCGTGAGTGACCAGTCCAGCAGGGTGCGTACATCCAGGTTGTCGGGCGCCGGGGATCCGTCCACGCGGCCGGCGACCGCCCCGTCCTCCTCGTAGCGCCCCAGTCGCAGCCGGCGCTGCGCCAGCAGCGACAGTGCGGTGCGCCGGGAGAGCATGCCGCCGGCCAGCCGGGGCCAGTCACCCGGCGGGGCCGCGTCCAGCAGCGCTTCGGCGGCCCAGTCGTCCTGCCTCAGCCGCGGGTCGATCTGCTGGGCGCCGAACGCCTCGCGCACCACGTTCCAGCTGTCCACGGCGTCGATACGGCGCTTGTGGATCCGGACCAGGATCGCCGGGTCCAGCTCGCCCGGCTCGCGGTCGGTCAGGATAACGAGTACGGCCGGTCCGCCGTCGCCCGCTGAACCCTCTGCGAGGTGCTCGATGATCAGCTCGTGGACGGCGAGCGGCGAGGGGCCGACCGCGACGCGCGCCGTCTGCCCGTCCCCCCACACCGGTTCGGCCGGGCCGTCCCAGACGGGGGAGGAGCGCAGCAGGACCACCCGGCGCCGCCCCCGACCCGCCAGTGATTCGGCCAGCGAGCTCTGGGTGGACAGGTACTGGGTGAGGGTCGCCGGGGTCAGCGTGACCGCCAGGCCCCCGCCGGCTCCGGCGCTGGTGCTGGTGCTCACGACTCCACGACCCGCCAGCTGATCTCGATGGTCGCGTCCGGGTGGCGGGCGACTAGCGAGGCCAGCTCCGCCTGCAACTCGGCCACCGCACGGGACGCCTTCGTCCGCCCGCCGCCCGATTGCCGCACCGAGCCGCCGCCGGACGCGCCGCCCGAGGAGGACGAGGACGGGGCCGGAGTGGTCTCACTGCCCTGCGGAACCGCCGGGTGGCTGCTCGGAGTGTCCAGCGGCACATCGGCCGGACCTGGAGCAGGCGCCGGAGCGGGCCCGGGCTGGACGGCGTTCGACGCCTGATTGCGCTTGATCAGCGCGAGGACCTCCCGCTGGGCCCGCTGCAGCGCCTTGGCGAGGTCATGGGTGCGCTGGTCGCTGCGGGCCGCGTTGCGCAGTGACTCCAGCAGCGCGGCGCCCTCGGGCCCCGCCGCTGAGGCCAGCTCCAGCGTGGACTTCCACGAAGTCCCGTTCAGCGCCTCGGTCACCGTCTTCGCCTGCTTGATCGAGGTGCCCAGCCGGTCCGCTCCGGCCGCGCCGAAGTCGAACGAGGCCAGCGCCTCCACCGCCTTCCGGGCCGCGGCCGCGCCCTGCCCGGCGGTCCGGTCCAGTGTCTCGATCAGCTCCACCGACCGGCGCGCCAGTGCCAACCGGCCCGACTCGTCGGTCTCGTCGAGCTGGAGGAAGACGGAATGCGCCTCCAGCTGCGCCAGCAGCCCACGGGCCTTCTCCCGGTACTCCCCGGCCTGCTCATGGATCTGCCGGGCGAACTGGTTGACGATCCTGCCCCGGCGCAGCGTCGGCGCGGACACACCGAACACCGAGGTGAAGTGAGACCTGGCCGCCTCCCACGCCTCCTCGGAGGGCAGCGGCTGGCTGCGCAGCGCATCGTGGTCCTTGATCTCTTGCAGCGCCGGAGCCGGGTCGAGCGGAACCCCGGCACGCACCCACACGCGGTCGTCCATCTCGGCGTACGCGGCGACGACGAGCCGGCTGAGGTGCCCGGGCAGGCCGCGCGGCGTCGGCAGGTCCGTCCAGTCGGTCAGCGTGATCAGGCTGAGGTCGCCGGTGACCCCCTTCTCCCGGGCCAGCCTGCCGAAGTGGTCCGGCCAGTACCGAGAGACCTCGAAGTACGCCTCCTTCTGCTCGCCCAGCCGCAGCGGGCCCGCGATCCGGCGCATCAGTGCCCGGTCGGCCGCCGGCACCTCGGCCCGGCCGTCCCGCGCCTCGGCGGCGGCCCGCACATGAGTGAACACCTTCCGGGCGTCACCCGTCTTGACGACGGTGCCGGTGCGGTCGGGGTCCAGCTCCGGATGGTCCGGGTACTGGTCGGCGAGCAGCTTTCCCGCGACATGCCGGATCCCGTCGTGCAGCGAGTGGCCGAAGGAGAGCGTCAGCCCCTCCACCTCCCGCAGCGACTCCAGATGCTCGGTGAAGCCCAGCTCCACATCGGTGGACTTCTTGTCCGCCAGCCCGTACGCCTGCTTGAACGCGGCTTTCACGTTCTTCAGCAGGGTGTCCCGCTGGGTCTCCAGCAGTCCCTTGGCCCGGGAACGGTTGTCCGGGGTGAGGTGCTTGGCGTACTGGCCGTCGAACCGCTCCGGGTCGGCGAGCGCCTTGTCCAGGGTGACCAGCCGGCGGAAGTCCGCATACCGCTGACCGGACAGATGGGTGGGCAGCCAGGCGACCGTACGGGACGGCTCACCCTGCCGCTCGCGCAGCCGCCGCATCCGCTGGAGGTCGTCCATCGGCCGGTACTCGCCCTCGTTGAAGGGCAGGTCGATGACGATGCGCCAGCGTCCCTCCTGGGCCGGCGACAGCAGATGGTCGGGCAGGTCCTCCTCAGCCGCCACATCGCCGAAGACGACTTCGGCGCTGCGCTCGGTGCCCCGCCAGACGAACGGCAGCTCGTACCACAGCTGCCCCTGCTCTATGCCCAGCTCTTCGATGAGCAGGCGCCTGGCCAGCTCCTCACGGTTGTTGGCGTTGTCGTTGACGTTGGCGTTGGCGACGACCGAGTCGACGTCCACCCCGGACAGCTCCAGCCGGACGCCCGGATTGGCGTCGGTGCCGGTCTCCTTGATCTCGGGGAAGCGTCCGGCCCACTCGGCGACCTTGTTCTTCAGGATGCCGTACTCCCGCCCCGGGATGGGAGCGGTGACCGAGCCGTAGTTCAGCGCCGACAACCGGCGGATGGTCAGGTCGGAGAGTGCCGGGACGCTGGGCGCCAGCGCCGACAGCAGCAGAGTGCCGACGATCCGGTTGTCCCCGGTGAACTGCTGGACCCGGCTGCGCACGCTCTCGTCCTCGATGCTGTCCGGGCGGTGCGTGTACTGCTCGATCTCCTGCTCGGTCACCCCGTGGGTGAGGAGCAGATACGGCCGCAGCTTCGTCCGGTACAACTTGTCGGCGGCCTCGAAGATGACCTTCAGGCTGTCCGTGAACGGCTTGTCCCCACCGGCGGTGATCAGCGGATACAGATCCCCGACCGGGATCAGATCACCCAGCCGCAGCTCGTGCCGGTGGTCGGCGAGCAGCTGGCCCATCAGCTTCATACCGGTCCGGTTGCGCTGCAACGCCGAGGACACATGGACGAGGGTGTCCATGAACGCGGGGGAGAAGGGGTAGGTCAGCCGGAAGCTGGCTTCGTCCGCGCCGATGCCGTCCGCGCCACGGTCCGAACCGAGCAGGGTGTCCCAGACCTCCTGGCGGAGCTTGCGGGTCTTGTCGAACTCGGCCGCGATCTGCGTCGCGGCCGCCTCGTCCCGCGGCTTGAGCAGGCGGGCGTGCGCCACCTGCGGGAGGTTGCGGTCCTCCAGGGTGATCTTGTCGAACCGGCCGGAGGCCAGATTCAGCGTGTCCTGGATGGACGCTTCGGCCGCTCCCGACACCTCCTCGCCCACCAGCTCCCGCAGATCGCGCTGGCGGGCGATGAAGGAGACCACCGGGATCGCCCGGCGGGCGTCCCCACCCTCCACGAAATTGGTGATCTTGGCGGCCTCCCGGGCCACGAACTTCTGGTTGTGGATGAGGGTGGCCAGCCAGAGGATCAGCTCGTCCAGGAACAGGATCAGCCCGTCGTAACCGAGTGACTTGGCGTGAGCGGCGATCACCGACAGCCCGGCGTCCAGGGAGACGAACCCGTGCTCGTCCTCCGCCGCGTTCCTCGTGTAGTTGGGCAGAAGGCTGGTGACGGCGTCCTCCACCAGCCGGGCCCGCAGCTCCGCCGGCGTCGAGGGGCTCACCAGGTTCAGTGGAACGTCCTCGTGCACCTCCTCCGCGTCGAGCGCGGTGTCCAGCAGCTCCGGCGTCCACGCGAAGGACTCGCCCCACTCGTCCTCCTCGCCCACGCCGTCCGCGGAGGCCAGGCCGGCGATCACCGCGGTGTCCGACATCCGGGCCCGCATGGCCCTGATGTCCCCGAACAGCGCGTCCGTCCGGTAGACCTGCGGCGTGGGGGCCTCCGGGTGCAGCCGCTTGACGTGGCTCACATACCCGCCGAGCACCCGCTGCTCCAGCGCCTTGGCCCCCAGCATGTGGTACGGCACCAGCAGGAACCGCTTGCCGTCAGCCCCCAGCCACTCGTGCTTGGTCAGCACCGGATCGAGGTCAGCCCGGCCCCGGGCGGCCGGACTGCCGCTCAGCAGGGCATGCAGAACCGCCATGAAGTGGGACTTACCGGAACCGAACGAGCCGTGCAGATAGGCCGCCTTGGAGGTACCGCCGTCCAACGCGGCCTTGATCAGCCCCAACGCCTCGTCGAAGTTCTCCAGCAGCCGCTCGGTGACCACATAGTCCCGTAGGGCCGCTTCGGCCCCCTCGGGCGTCGTCGCCTCCGACAGCCGGAGAACGAAGTCGGAGGTGGAGATGGACTCCTTGATGTCGATGACATCGCGGAGCAGGGGCGGCTGCTGGGCCATGGGCGGTCTCGCTCTCCGACGTGGGCTTTCTCCTATCTCCCCCGATCGTATGGTGTCCCTCTGACAGCACGGGACCGCACCCCGTGATCATCCGACGCCGACCGGCGTCCTCGCCCCCTGCTCAGGATGGATCAGCTCCCGCAGCTTGGCCCGCGTCTCCGGGTCCGTCGAGTAGACGATCGTGCCGATCATGCCCCGGGTCAGCAGCACCTTGTAGGTGTTGCGCACCAGCCGGTCCACGTCCTCGTCCGGTGTCGCCTTGGTGAAGACCGGGTCCTTTGAAGCGGCACGGTCCACCACCCAGCGATCCGTCCCGATGATCACGCCCGACCAGTCGTACTCGAAGCCCTGCGCGGTGTACACGCAGCCCACCTGCCCGAACCCGGCCGGATCGGTCGCCCACAGCGGGGCGGGCGGAGCGCCCAGCACCGAACGGTCGCCGTACAGGTTCCCCGGCCGCGACCAGTCGCCGATCACCACATCGTGCGGAAGGACCGTCATGCCGAGGTGATCCTCGAGGTCCACCTCCAGCAGTAGCCCGCCGACATCCGGGCGCCATAGCCCTCGCCTTGCCTCTCCGCAAGCACGGCCTCCAGCTCCTGCGGCCTTTCGGCGGTCAGCAGCCGCACCCTGCCGTCCGGCTCCCACCGGCTCGGCCGGCCGCCCTCCCACCCCAGCAGATCGGCCACCCACTTCACATACGCGTCACTTCCACCGCACCGGAACTGCTCGTCCAGCGAGACCACCGCGCAGTCGAGCCCCTGCTCCTCGGCGGCCCGCCGGATCTCCGCCACGGTGCCCATCTCACCCGGCCGCACCACCTGATGCTGGTCGAGCAGGAACACCGGCACCCGCGCCGCCTCGATCAGCTCCGCCACCTGCGGCCGCCCCGTACGCAGGGCCGCCCGCGTATAGCGGTTGGCGGACGGACGTCTTATGCAGCCGGTGCACCTCATCGCAGATCAGCACGTCCACATTGTTCGGCTCCGCCTCCATGAAGCTGTTGAAGTATTTGAAGAGCTGCTGCACCTCGGGCTTCCGCGCCCCGGCGACCTTCCGCATCGTCTTGGTGAACGACTGCGACCCGGTGGCGTGCAGAGCAGTCACCCCCCGCCGGTACAGCTCCCCCAACAGCGACAGCGCGATGACGCTCCTCCCCGACCCCGGGCCACCCTTCACCACGATGACCTGCTTCTGGTTCGACCGCCGTGCCTTCCTTACGGCCGACAGCACCAGCTCGTACGCCGCCCGCTGCTCCGCAAGCAGCACGAACTGCTCCCGCTCCCGCACCTCGGCCGCGGCCACCTTCATCAACTGCGTCGACGGCTTGATCCGTGCACCCAGCAGTAGGTCCGCCGCCTGTGCGCCCGGCCTCGCCGCCAGCCGGGACTTCAGAAACTCGATGAACGCCCCGCGCTGCTCGCCGCTGTACATCCGGCCGCGCAGATCCTCCGGCACCTCCCGCAGTGCCCGCACCCCGAATTCGGTCGCGTTGTGCAGGACCGCCACCCCGGCGAGTGACTGGGGCACCCGCTCCAGCGCCCCGTTGAAGGACAGCAGGTACTCGCAGTACCTCCGCACCTGCTCGATGGGGTTGAGCACCGGCTGCGCGTACGCGTCGATCCGGCAGAGACGCGGGTTCTCGTCGTCCGGGTACGCCGAACTCCACTGCTTCAGCTCCACCACCACGTACGACGGCTCACCCGCGGCCGGATGCACGCCCGCCAGTATCGCGTCCGCCCGCTTGCTGGTCAGCGGCAGCGTGTACTCCAGCAGCACTTCCACCTCGTCCAGCCCGGCCTCGATCAACGCGTTCACCAGCGCGGGCAGGCTCCGCTCCCAGGACCGGAGCTCCGCGTCACCCGGCCGCCGTCCGCGCTGGTGCACGAAGTTCTCGGTCAGAGCCAGCGCCAGCGATCCTTCGAGAAGACGGGCGGCCACGGATGCCGCGGACTCACGGAACAACAAGGAATGCCCCCAGGCAGCACGAAGAAGACTCGTGCGGGTGGGGGCATGTCCTCCGATGTCCGCGCGGGGTGGATCAGGAAGTCCGTCGGACCGCTGAGATGGTCGCCGCCATCCTAGGCAGGCGGACGATCACCCGGCGCCGGGGCGGGGCCGGGCGCCGGATCGGGTACGCAGCCGGGCGCCGCGCCGAGATCCTGCCGACTGCGCGCGTTCACCTCGGCGAGCTGGGCGCTCAGCACCTCGGACGTGCTCAACGCCTTTACGCGGGCAGGCTCCACGGCCCACTGCCGGCCGCCCCCGAGGGGCCGAAGCCACACGTACCCGCGCTCCACCCCGGTGACGACCCCGACGCGGTCCCGCCCGGTGTCCCGGACGGTCGTGCCCAGCGCGGGCAGCCACTGCTCGGTCAACTGCTCAGCCCGTTCGCGATCCCCTTGGCGATGACCTCCGCCAGCGCGTACGCCACGGGCGCGGAGCACACCCCGAGGTGTACCAGCGCGTAACGCCGTTCGTCCTCCCGGTCCTCCGCCCACGGCGTGCGCACGTCCATAGCCGGAAGCTGGATGCCGGCCCGGGTCAGCGCGTCGGCCAGGGCGTCCCGCGCCTGCACCGCCTCCTTGATCTTGGCCGCCGAGGACGGGCTTCCATCGCTCGCGTGTTCGGTCGATCCTCCGGACGTAGGCATCATCGGCGCGTCTCCTTACGAGGTTCGGTCATCTGACTCACCCGGCCTCACGGGGCTGTCTACGCTCCGTAGTCCGGGCGTTACGAGCATGCTCCCGGCGGCCGGGGCCCACACCGTGGACGGGGGGTGGCTTCCGTGCCGTACGAGGTTGGTTCCACACCTTCCACACGGTTCCGGCCTGTACGTTTCCCCGCCCAGCGACCGTCTCGGAGGAGCGAGCCCATGCCGCAGCGACGCGTCATCACCGGCCGGAGCCAGGAGCCCCGTCAGCGCTTCGCCGAGGAGCTGCGCTTACTTCGCGCCGAGAAGAAGGTGAGCCTGCGCCAGCTCGGCGAACGGCTCGGTTGGGATTGGTCGTTGTTCGGCAAGATGGAGAAGGGCCAGACCATCGGCAGCCCGGAGGTGGTGGAGGCGCTGGGGCAGTACTACGACTGCCCGCTGCTGCTGGCGCTGTGGGAGCTGGCGGCGGCGGACAAGACCCAGTTCAAGGAGCAGTACCGGCGGTACATGGCCTTGGAGGCGGAGGCTTTGAGCCTTTGGCACTTCGCCCCGAGCGTGGTGCCAGGATTGCTGCAAGTCCCGGCCTACGCCCGTGAGCTGCTTGCGGCAGGTGGTTTGAAGGGCCGAGAACTCGATCAGCAGGTAGAGGCTCGGATCGGCCGCCGCGACCTCTTGGACGGTGAGGACGCTCCACCGTTCCGTAGCATCCTGTCCGAGACGGTCTTGAGGACGCCGCTGCGTGACGGAGCCGAGTGGCAGAACCAGCTGAAGCACTTGGTGGAAGTGATGGAGCGCCCGAATGTCACGATCCAGGTGCTGACCAACGGAGTGGGACTGCACGGGCTGATGAACGCCACTGTCATGTTCCTGCGACTTGCCGACGGGCGTACGGTGGCTTACACGGAGGACGGCTACCGAGGTCAACTGATCACGGAGAACGCTTCGGTTGAGGCGCTACAGCGTGCGTACGATGCGATGCGTGACCTGGCACTTTCCCCTGCCGAGTCGCGAAACTTCGTCTTGGCCTTGTTGGAGGAAGCACCGTGCGACCCATCGATCTGAGCGCCGCGACGTGGCGCAAGAGCAGTTACAGCAACCAGGACGGGGGCGAATGCGTAGAGATGAGCTACGACTTCGTCTTGGCTTCCTGGCGCAAGAGCAGCTACAGCAACTCCGACGGCGGCGAGTGCCTGGAGGTCTCCGACGACTACACGGGCATCGTCCCCGTCCGTGACAGCAAGACGCCGAACGGACTTGTGCTCGTGTTCCCCGAGGGCGGCTGGGCGTCCTTCGTGACGGCAGTCAAGAACGGTCAGCTCACTGGCTGACCCTACGCAGACAGCGGCCCCGCGACCATCGCAGGTCGCGGGGCGGCTGTTGCAAGGCGTGGCTACTTCTTGGTGCTACGGCGCCCCCGCGTTGCGGCGGCCGGACGCCAGGCCCGAAGCTGCTCGTCGGTGAGCCCGTGCTTGCCCTGCTCCATCTGACGGTCGCCCTCGAAGAACTTGGCCGGTGTCGGGGTGAAGATGGCGTCGGGCTCGTTGTGCCACTGGTCCAGCCACGGCTGGAGTTCCAGCATCCCGGCCAGCATTGGGGTGACCTCCTCGGTGCTCAGCCCCTCGTGCGTGGCGATGTACGTGTCCAGCGCGTACGCCTGCTCCCGGTGATCCCAACCTGCCCAGCCGTACAGCTGAGGTGTGGCGGTGTTGGCCTGCCCGTACGAGATGAACCGCTCCTTCGGCACGTCCAGCTTGCCGCGCGCCCGCCAGTACGACGGCCGAAGGAAGTCGGCGGAGGTGTACTTGGGCGGTACGGGGATGCTGTCCCGGATTTTGCGCTTGGCCGGCTCGTCCGGCGCTGCGTCCTCCCGCCGCTGGAGGTTCCAAACATGCTCCCAGTCCGCACGTTTTGTAAGCCCGGACGGCTTGTAGCGCAGGGCAGAGAGGAACGGCACGTGCTCGTCCGTCATCAGCTCAGCCACGACGACGGGCAGCTCCGCCTGCGGAGCGAAGATCTTGGCGACGGACGCGAAATCCTCGTCCCGCGAGAGCCTGTCGATGAGCCGGGGGAGCGTGACGATGGTCGGGACACCCCCGTCGAACCAGTTGTCCCGGCTCTCGATTCGATCCAACAGCCAGGCCCGCAGCGCCTTCTCCTGGAGCGCGTCCCATCCCTCGGTGGCCCAGCGCCGCTTGTACTCGGGGCGCTCGATCATGCCGATGGCGCGGGATGATTCGATGGCATCGATGCGCTTCTGGACGACTGCCTTATATGCGACAGGCCAGTGCTGGGGAATCTTGGTGACGGGAGTCGAACCGTGCCGCCTAAACCATTCATCGCTGGCGTCTCCCATGGCGATACGGCGTGCTAGCACGATTTCGAAGGCGCGTTCACCGAAATCGATATCGGGAAGGTGATCGGCCTCCAGGCCGTGAGGCAACGTTAGGTCTTCTGCATGGAGCCCGTACGATGAGTATACTTGCCAATCGATTTCCTCCTGGAGGGTAATTAGCCGAGCGCGATGCGAATGCCACTCCTCTCTTGCGGCGGCGAGCTGGACGGAGCTGGGTGATTCGCCAATTTGCATCGTAATGTCGGCGAGTTGTTGAGCGATCGCGTCTAGAGTTGAGGCCAATTGCGCCGGGTGCTCGGCGGGCAGAGGAATTCGACCCAGGTTGGCTACCTTAAATTGATATCGATCTTCCCAGGCCTCGTCTTGAAAGCCTCGCCCTAGACCGCTGCCACCTCTATTATGACAGTTCGCTTTCATCCAGAAGCAAACTGTAGAACTATTCAATGTACCGAGAAGGGATGCATGTTCCTGCTCGTCGGATTCAGGGGGAAGTTTAATCACCGGTGCGGTATCTTTGAATACCTTTTTGCCGCGCTCCAGGGCGAAGTGATTGTGGGTGGCGATTTCTGGAACGGTGATACTCAATCGGTTGTCGAACCTTTTGCGAAAAAACATCGAGTACTCAAACCAGGTTAGACCCCTTTCCAGTTGCGTCTTGCCAAAGGCAATCCTTGTTTGCAGGATACGACGGGATGGCCAAAGAAGTTTCAGTGTGGAAGTATCCTGTTCCGCCGCTAGTGATGGGCTGGAATACGGCCAGATCGCCTTGGTGGGGTCAAGGATCGCGTAGTCACGCACTTGCATGCCCTCGACCAAGGGCATGCGATAGCGGGATGGTACCGCTCGTCTCTCGAGGCACCTGCTGCCCACCATGTAAGCGTCGTCTTCGCGTGTGACTGCTCCAGCTCCTATGGCTTGAGCTTGCGCACCTAGTGTAGTAATTGCTCCAGCACTGATGGCGTCAACCATCTCCAATGTGCCCGCAGTGAGAATCCATGGGTGCTGGCCGAAAAACCTTTCGCGTTCAAGATCGTCAGTTGAAATCCATCGACTGATTGAGCCTGGACTATTGATATGGTCGGAAATGGCTCGCCAGACGAATCCCTCTTCCGGTTTTTCGGGTGCTCCAGGTTCCCCCTGCACACTCCGCACCGTCCGAATGGTCCCAGACCGATGACTGCCACCCCGCCGCCGCCCCACCAAAATCACCGTCGGCGTCCCATGCCCCGGAATGTAGGCCCCAGAGGTGTCAATTACCTCCGTCAGCTCCACCTCGTGCCCGAAGTACGTCTCAATCAACCGCGTTCCGAACTCGCGCTTCATAAACGAGTTCGCCGTGATCTGACCAACCAGCCCGTACCCGCGGCCGCTCTCCGCGTCCCCCACCATCGCCAGCTCGAAGAACCTCTGAGCGAACGGCACCGACAACGCATACGTTCCCGCGCACGCGTCGTACAGCTCCCGATAGAGCTCGTTCAGCTTCTTGTCCTTGACCGTGATGTACGGTGGGTTCCCCACCACCACGTGGTACCGCCCCGGCCGCAGGATCTCCGGGTGCTCGTCCAAGTCCTCCGTCTGGTACTTGAAGTCGGCCAACTCGTCGGCGCCCTCCTCCTCCAGCCCGTCGAACAGATTCCCCTGCTTGTGGCGGTGCTTGATGAGCGAGTCGCCCACGGCCAGGTGGATCGGCCACTCGTACCGCGCGGCCTCCGCCAGCGTCCGTACCCCGCTCGCCGCCATCGCCGCGACCAGCAGCCGGAAGCGGGCGATGGCGACCGCGAAGGGGTTCACGTCCACGCCGTGCACCGAGTCCAGCGCGGCGCGCACGCGCTCGTGGGCGTCGCTCCCGGGGCGGCCGTCGGCCCACAGGCGGACCAGGCGGCGGAACGCGCCGAGGACGAAGTGACCGGACCCGCACGTCGGGTCGATCATCTTCAACTGCTCGTAGCCGAACTCCCGGACCGCCGGGTCCATCGCCCGGTCGAGGATGAACTCCTCCACGAAGTCCGGCGTCTGGAGCAGGGCGTACGTCTTGCGGGCCGCCTCGCTCAGGTCCTGGTACAGGTCACCCAGGAACCGCGTGCCCCAGCCCTTCGTGCCGTCGCCGTCCTCCTCCAGCGGGTCGGTGAAGTCGTGGACCAGCACGCCGGCCTCATCCCGCCTCCGCCAGAACTCGACCAGCTCCCGGGCCCCGTCGTGGGAGAGGGGGATCTGGTAGAGCGGATTGTGCCGCTCGTCGAAGAGCAGCCGGCCCGCCTGGCCCGCGCCCAGCTCCTTGAACGCCAGCTCAAGCCAGCCTCGGTAGGTCGGGTTCTCGCTGGTGCCCTGGTAGTCCTGGTACCGGGCCACTGCCAGGTCGCGGCGGTCGTCCTCCGGGCCGGTCAGGTACGGCTCGGGAATCAGCCGGTTGTCCTCGCAGAAGCGCACAAAGACGGTGCCGAGCACCCACGCCACCGCCACCTGGGTGACCCGCTCGTCCAGCCAGGCGTTCCAGGTCGCGGCCGTGCGGCCCAGCCTGCGAGCCTGGTCGTACTCGGCCTTCAGTCGGGTGCCCACCTCGGAGACGGCCTTGACCTGCTGGGCGAGATCAGTCTCGACCGCCTTGACCTGCGGCTTCAGGTCGTCCAACAGGGCCTTGCGGTCAATCACGATGCTTCGTCTCCCTCTGCTTGCTCTTCTCGGGGGCGGCCCATGGGCACCGCCCCCGTACCGGCCAGGTGGTCGTCCTTCACCCACGAGTCCGGAAGTTCGATCCATTCACCCAGCCCGACCTGGTAGGCCACCGTGGCCGGGCCGAGGCGGGGCTCGCGGGACGGGTCGGGCTGCGGAACCAGCAGCCACAGTCCTCGTCCGCCCTCCCGGGACGCCTCCGCCAACCGGTCCAGGACGCCCATCGCGTCGTACCGGGCGAACACCGCGGCCTCGGTGAGGAGCACCGGGCCCGAGCCGGAGGCCGAACCGGCGGCGGGCGTCAGCAGCTCCCGTATCCGGGACTCGACCGTGCCCCACGCGGTGCGCGCGTACTCGGCGAACTTCAGCGCGCCCCGCGAACCGGGGTCGGCGGCGTCGGCCTTGAGGATGGTGTCCCAGGTGGGCTTGGCGCCCGGGGGCACGAGTGCGTGGAGCGCGTCCAGAAAAAGGCGGGTCACCGAGAGCACCTGGGCGTCGAAGCGACCGGTCGCCAGCTTTCCGGCGGCCGTGACCACCCGGTCGTGGTGGACGGTCAGGACCCGGTAGCCGTCTCGGCGCGCGGAGGCGAGGAGACGCTCGTCGGCGCGGACCGCCGCGGCGATGGCCTGGTCGTCGTGGTAGCGGGTGAAGGCCGCCCCCGCGCCGGTGCGGGTCCAGCCGTCGCCGGTGAGATAGCTGGAAGCGGTGTCGAGACGGGTGGGGAGGTAGCGCGGGGTGCGGGTGCCCTCGCGGGTGGAGAGGGTCAGGTCGAACCCGGCGTCCCGCAGGGCCTTGGTCAGCGCGCCGCCCACCGGCAGGTCGTGGCTGGTGCCCCCGTGCCCGTCGGGGACGACCAACTCGGGGAAGCGGGCCCGTACCCGCTCATGGATGTCGGCGGCCGTGATGCCGGGCTGGCGCCCCTCCGGCATGCCCGGGGTGAGGCGTACCAGGCCGGCCTGGGTGAGCCGCAGGGCTCGTACCAGCGGCAGATCGCGCGGGTAGATCTCCAGCCGGGGGGTGGCGGCCGCGTTCTCGGAGGCGGCGGCGGCCAGTTCGACCAGCCGGCGCTCGTCCCAGTCGACCGTGCCGGGCGGTGGGGTGAGCGCGGCCAGTTCGGTGAGGACGGTCGTCGCGGTGGGCAGCGTCTCCCGGCCGGCCAGCCGGTCGGCGGTCTTGCCGAGCTTCGCCGCGTAGCCGAGCAGCCCGGGCGCGGAGGGGGTGTCGGGGGCGTCCTTCTCCCGGACGTCCAGTGCCAGCAGACCGGCGGCGAGCACGTCCTCGGTGGCCTTGCGGTTGGCCTGGTGCTGGAACTCGGCTTCCTCCGGTTGGAGTTGCTCCACCTCGACGATGGCGCGGACCGCCGCCAGGGCGAGCGCGCGGCGCTGGTCGCGCTCGGCCAGCTGCGTGCCGCGGCGTACCGCGAGCGCGTCGGCGATCTCGACGGCCGGGGCGACCCGCCCCAGCGCAGCCAGCAGTTCCATGATCTCGGCCCGCAGTTCCCGTACCGCCGGGTGCTTCTTCCAGCGCTTGCGCTCCTCCTTGAGCATCTGCGGGATACGGCCGGCGGACAGGCCGAGCGCCTCGGCCACGTCCTTCTGTTTCGGCCAGGCGCCGATGCCGGGCAGCTCGCCGCGCTCGTTCGGCAGCCGCAGCAGCAGCCGGACCATCTCCACCTTGTTGGCGTTGGAGCGGTTGTTGTTCAGCTCCGGCACCAGGATCGTGGCCAGGGTGTCCAGGCTCAGCGAGCGCAGCGCGGTTTCCGTCAGACCGGCGGAGGCGTCCGGGTCCCTGAGGTTGCCGAGCACGGCGGACTCGGCGGCGGTGAGCTGGGCCAGCTCCTCCTTGGCCTCCGCCCGCCCCTTGGAGGTGAGCGGGGAGACCGGGGCCTCCCGGAGCAGCCGGCCCCACTGGGCCTGCCGCCGCTGCACCTCGGTGCGGGTCTTGGCGCCGAGGCCGGGGGCGTTGAGCAGCTTGCTGCGGCTGTAGTCGAGCAGGGCGCCGACGCTGGCGACGCCCAGGCCGTAGAGGAAGGACTCGGCGGCGGGGGTGAGGCCGGCGGCCGAAAGGTGGGTTTTTCGGGTGACCTCGGCGGCCAGCCGGTCCCGCTGCTCGTCGGCGGTCAGCGGCTCCGCGTCCGCGATGCCGGAGCCCTCGGCCTGCGGCCCCGGTGCGGCCGCGGACTCGGAGTGGCGGGAGCGGTGGCTGGACGGCACAGTCTGCGTGACATCGAGGAAGATCTTCTTCCAGGCGTCCCGCATCGGCTTGAGCTCACGGAAGCGGCGGCTCGCGTCCCGGTGCAGGGCCTTGCGGAAGAAGCGGACCAGGCCGTCGCGGATCGGCATCTCGAAGGCGTCCGCCGCGATGATCGGGAAGGGGAAGTCCTTCTCGTCGGTCATATGGGGGAGTACCGAGCCGTCGCCCCACTTGGGCAGTTCGCGCGAGGCCATCTGGTGCAGGGTGACGGCGAGGGCGTACCGCTCGGCGTGCGAGTCGTAGGCGGTACGGGTCAGAGTGCCGATGAAGGGGTCGAGGTAGCCCTCGGTGCCCGCGTCGTGGTTGTGCGCGGGGTAGCCGGCCAGCGAGAAGTCGATGAGGACCAGCTCGCGGGTGCGGTTGGGGCGGATGCGGATGGCGATGTTGTCCGGCTTGATGTCGCGGTGCCAGACGCTCTCGCCCTCCAGGAAGTCGACCGCGCCGAACAGGTAGTCGCCGTACGCTTCGAGCTGATCCATCCGGAGCCTGCCGAAGTCGCGCAGCTGACGGGCGACGGTGTCCTCGCGGCGGCTGGCGCGGGTGCGGCCCGCCGACTCGGCCGCCTCGTCCGGCTCGGCCCGCTCGTCGCCGACGTACTCCAGCGCCAGCACCGTACGGCCGCCAAGGCGCAGCGGCTGCGGCTCCACCATGCGGATCACACCGGAGTGCGGGCGCAGCCGGCCCATGACCTCGGCCTCGCGTACCAGCACCTCGCCGCGGCTGTCGGAGAGTGCCACCTTCAGCACGGCGAGCGGACGGGTCTTGCGGGCCTCGGACTCCAGATCGCGGACGAGGAAGGCGCGGCTGGTGGAGCCGGTGCCCAGGCGGCGCCGGATCTCCCAGCGGCCGGCGAGCACCTCGCCTGCGACCGCCTCCAGGGGATCCTTGTCAGCGGCGGCCGGGGCGGGGTCGGTGTCGGCGGGCAACGGCTCCGGAGCCGTCAGGGTGTCCTCGACGCACTCCAGCATCTCCAGGAACTCGTCCACGGTGGAGAGCCGCTGCCCGGGCCGGTAGGCGGTGGCCGCCTGCACCAGCTCGTCCACCTCCTCGGCGAGCCCGTCGACCAGGGAGCTGGGACGCAGACCCTCACCCGCTTCGAGGCGCGCCAGCAGCTCCGCCTGGCTGGCCGCCGGGGCCTTTCCCGTCACGAGCAGATAGGTGAGCACGCCCAGGCCGTACACATCGAGATACACCGGGTCGGCGTTAAGCGCGGTCAGCTCGGGCGCGAAGTAGGGGTCGGACTCGTCGGAGAGGTGCATCGCGGACAGCGCGGTGGGTGCCAGGCGGGTGGCCCCGTCCGGACCGGTGCCGCCGGTGGCGGTGCCCCGCTGGGTGGCCACCTGCCAGTCGGAGATCTCCAGCCGCGGCGTGAGCCAGGCGGCCTCCTCGCCCACGGCCTGCCCCGGGCGGCCCCGGTCGCGCGGGATCACATGAATGGACCGGGCGGCCAGGGCCCGGTGATGCAGGCGGCTGGAGTGGGCGGAGCGCATGGTCTCAGCGAGCTGGCGGACCAGTGCCATCCGGCTCAGGATGTCGAGCCGCTTGCCGTACTGGAGCAGGTACTCGTCCAGCCGCAGGGTCTCCGGGTGGTAGTCGAAGACCAGCGCGGGGCCCGCCGAGTGCCCGGAGGGGAAGTACTGCTTGTACGGGACGACACCGGGGTGGCGGAAGCGGTTGAGTACGGCCGCCTCGCGCCGGGCGGCGTTCTCCACCGAACGGCGGATCGAGGCGTCCGAGCCGCGCTCGCTCAGATACACCCGGACCCGGGCCACCTCGGGCAGCTCGCTGTGGCGCGCCCGGTAATCGGCCCAGGTGGGGCCGGTGTCGAAGGGCTTGCGTTCCAGCTGGTACGGACCGACCCGGTACTCCGCCTCGCTGCGGCGTACGCCGACCCGGTCCAGGGCGGCCTTGATCTCACGGGAGCCGATCGCGGTGATCCGCCGCCGCTCGTCGCGCGGCGGAGCGGTGAGCATGACCAGCAACTCGTCGAGCGTGTACACGCCGTTCTGGTCGTGCGCGGGGAGGCTGATCCGCAGCGAGCTCTCGGTGAAGCAGACCGCCTCGGAGACCCAGACCCGCTTGCCGTGCTGCCCGAGCAGGCTCGCCAGCTCCTTGGCCTTCTTGTTGACCAGGTGCAGCGGATTGCCGTGTGGCTCTCGGCGGCCGTTCGGCCGGGTCTGCACCCAGGTGCCGTTCTCGCTGGTCAGCGAGCCGCGCCAGTGCTTCAGCTCGATCATGTGGACGCCGGAGGGGGTGACGACGAGAAGATCGACCTCGCGTACGTGGCCGGTGCCCGCGGTGAAGGTGAAATTGGACCAGGCACGCCACGGGTCGGAGTCCCCGAGCCGCTCCCGGATCTTCTCCAGGGCATTGCGCTCGTGGTCGTACTCGGACTCGGTGACCGTGGTCCACCGGCCTTCCCGCATGCGCTGTCCCCGCCTCGTGCTCTCGTCCTTGACGCTGTCGCCCGCCCCGTGTCCTCGTGGCGGTGCTCCGATCCCGGGGTGGCCGACCGGGCCGCCGACCTGGTGAATCCTAACGGTGGCGACGACCGGACGGGACGCCTCCGAGGGAATCGGTACGAGACGGACGGCCCGGGGGCGGAGGTGATCCGTCCACCCCGCCCGACCGCAGCCCGTCAGTGCCTCGGTCCGGCTCGGGGCGGCGGTCTTCCCGCCCCGGGCTCACTCCAGGCACTCCCGCAGCGCTTCACCACCCGCCAGCACCCGCCAGGCGGGGACCCGGAGGGTGCGTGCCACCGGGCCCGGCTTCGCGCCCGCTCCTCCCGAGGGGAGGCCGTGCAGGAGGTCGCCTCGTGCGTGGGCGAGCCGCAGGTGCCGGTCCGGCGGCAGCTCGGCAGGCGGTCCGGTGTCGAGGAGCACCGCGGTGTTCTGCCCGTCCACGGTGTACAGCACATCGACCGGGCGACCGCCCACCATGGCCGAGCGCTCAAGATCGGTGATCCCTCGCTCTTCCAAATGGAACTGGAGCCGGTCGGCCAGCTCCTCCCGGAAGGGGTCGGAACCCGTGGGAGGCTGAGGACGGCCGGCGCCGGCGGCCCGCTGGTCGTACGGATGGGGCCGGAGCGCCGTCGAGCGGTCGGCGAGCAGCGAGGGGAGCCCGGTCCGACCCTGCCAGAACCCGAGGCTGCCGACCGTGATCAATTGGGACTTCGCCCGGGTGACGGCGACATTCCACAGGTTGACCTGGCTGGCCACCCAGTGCGCGGTCGGCGGAGGTGTGTTGTCCGTCGCCACCGGGCTGAGCACCATGACGTCCCGCTGGCCGCCCTGGAAGGCGTGCACGGTGCCGACCTCGACCCGCTCGCTCGGCAGCAGACGCTCCAGCGTCTCCTTCTGTCCTTTGAACGGGGTCACCACACCTACGGTGGCCGCCGCGGGGAGACGGGCCAGAAGCCCTTCCACCACTTCCCGGACCGACTCCGCCTCGGCGGGGTTGTACGAGGACCGGTCCCGCTCTCTGCGGTAGGAGGCCCCCTGCGGTACGTCCACCCAGCCCAGTACCGGGACGGGATCGGCCGCACCCAGCGGGTCGGCCGCCGGGACCTGCCGGCGCACATCGGTGAGGATCTGGAGCCCGCCCGCGTAGCAGTAGCCGTTCACCACCTGCGCGATCTCCGGATGGCAGCGGTAGTGCTCGTCCAGCAGCAACGCCTCCGCCCCGTTCTGGGCGCCGGCGTGGTAGGCCGAGTACACGTGGTAGCTGAGCCGCCGGTCCTCCAGCTGGGCGGCGCTCAGCCCGGACCGCACCCGGGCCTGCCGTTCCTGCTCGGCCGAGACACCGGGGATGTGGCCGAGCTGCATCGGGTCGCCGATGATCAGCGCGCGCTTCGCCCGGAACAGCAGCGGCAGCACGGACGGGATGGCGCACTGGCTCGCCTCGTCGATGACCACCAGGTCGAAGAGGTTCGGTACGAGTTCGAGCTGCCGTACCGCGTGCGTGCTGATCGCCCAGCCCCGGACGTGGGGCAGCAGGTTGCGCTGGCTCCGCTGGTTGCCCCGCTTGCCGCGCAGGGTCTGCAGCCGCTGGTTCAGCAGACCGCGGCCACGGGCCAGTGCCTCGGCGGACAGCGCCTGCGACAGCTCGGTGGAGAGCGCGGAGAGCGCGTCGGCGGTCCGCAGCCGCCGCTCCCTCAGCCCCGATTCGTCCCGAACGGCAGTGGCCGCGATGTGCTGCCGCAGCGACTGCTCGACGGCCAGCGCGTCGGCCAGCGCCGCGAGAGGCTCCGCGCCCACCGGACGCTCCTTCGCCCAGTTCGGCCATGCGACCGCGGACCCGTCGGCGGCGTCCAGGAAGGCTTCGAGCGATCTCCGCCGGCGGGAGCGCGGCAGCCACCACCGGGCGGCAGCGGCGCGCCGGGCCCGCACCAGCCACCGGTCCAGCACCGTTCCGTCCTCACCGACCCACACTCCGGCCAGTGCCGCCACCGCGACACCCAGGGACTCCGCTCTGTCCTCGCGGTCGCGTACCAGCTCCAGCAGCCGCTGCTCCTCCGCCACCAGCTCCGCCGCCTCTTGGCGCTCGACCTCGGCCCGGCCGCGAGCGTTGCGCAACTGCCCGGCTACCGTCCCGGAGCTTCGGCGCGGTGGCACAGTGGGCTCGCTCAGCAGCTTCTCCAGCTTGGCCGCCTCCACCTCCCGGACATCCTTGTTGCCGGTGCGGAACAGCAGCCCGGGCGCGATCGCGTCGCAGCGTTCGGCCACCACATCGACGGCCTTGTTGTTGGTGGACGCGACCAGCACCGACTGGCCCGCGGCGACGGCCGTGGCCACCACGGCCGTCACGACCTCGCTCTTGCCGGTGCCGGGCGGGCCGGTGGCCACCGTCAGCGGCCGGCTCATCGCGGACGCGATTACCTGCTCCTGGCTCTCGTTGCAGGGGCCGGGCGTGACCAGGGTGTGGCCACCGAGGCGCGGCTGCGTGTCTTCCCCGTCCTCGTCCAGCAGCGCGGCGAGTGAGGTGCCGGCGATCTGGCCGGTCCTGGCCGACATCTGGAGCAGGTTGTCGACCAGGCCGTCCACGGCCATCCGCTCCCGGCCGGAGGGCGCGAGCAGCACCGCCGCGTTGTGCGCTCCGGCACGGAGCGTTCCCATCGCGGACTGCTCACGGAGCCCCGACAGATCCAGCGGCTCCAGCTCCGGCAGCCCCAGCTCGCGCAGCAGCTCGCGTACGGACTTGACCATCTGCGCCCCGTTGCCCTCCTGCCAGGTCGGCTGCCAGCGGGCGAGCAGGGCGGCCGCGTCGTCATCGGCCAGCAGCTCCGTCACCACACCCGGGTTCAGCGCGGGTGTGCCGACCGGCCGCAGCCGGTCGCGGCCGTGCTCGTCCGGCTCCAGCTCCATGGACTGCATCAGCAGCGGTGCGATCCTCATCTGGACGCGCCCACGGGCCCCGCCCGCGCCGGGCAGGGTGACGGCGGGATATCCGTACCAGTACTCCTGCAAGGCGTCCGAACCGTCCGGAGCCGCGCCAGGCGTCGACGGCCTCTTGGGGCGCGGCAGCATGGGCGGAGCCGGCAGGGAGCCTCCCCCGCCCGCCTGGATGGCTTCCGGTCCACTGCCGAGGAGGAAGTAGGCGGAGTTCAGGCCCGCGGCGCGGTCCGGCTTCATCCCGGCGGCGGACGAGGCGCCGAGGCAGTGGACGTAGTAGTGCAGCAGCCGCTGCCAGTCCACCCCGTCACGAGCGTCGAGACGAGCCAGCTCACGCGCCTTGCGCACGACGGGCGAGGTGTCCGTGCCGGCCCGATGCGCCGGACCCGCGGGCATGGTGGGCAACGGCACCCGGCGGGCGACCGAGCGGGCCAACGGCAGGGACTGCACGGCCCGGATGGTCGACTTGGTGGGACGCTGCTCCTCCGGCACCCCGAGCGTGACCATCTGCGCGGTCAGATAGTCGAAGAGGTCGTCGGGGGTGATCCAGCCGCCGTCCTTGACCCGCCCCGTGCGCAGCCCCTCCACGATCTCGCCGGTGAACCGCGAGGTGCCCAGCTCCGAGCCGGCCGGGGCCATCGCCGAGGCCGTCTGCAGGGCGTCGGAGGCGGTGATGAAGTAGACCCCGGTGGGGCGCAGCAGGGTGCTCGGAACCGGTCGTTCCTCATCGCTCCCGCCCTTGGCCGTCCACCCCTGCACCACGCTCCCGCTGGAGCAGCAGTCCAGCAGGACGACCTTGGAAGCGGCCCGGCAGGACTGCAGAGTGCGCTCCAGGAACGACGCGGGCACCGCCGTACCGGGCAGGTTGGCGGGGTCGGTGTCCCTGGTCAGAAAGTAGAGCTGGTTGTCGGCCTCGCAGAACGCCCCGTGTCCGCTGAAGTACAGCAGGGCCGTCTCATGGGACTGCCGCTCCTCCAGGAAGCCCTCGATGGCGTGCAGCATCTCCGCACGGGTCGGCTCGGCGACCATCGCGCAGTCGTTGTACATACCGATCTCGGTGCTCTCTAGCACCGCCTGCATGTAGTGCAGGTCCGCGCGCACCGGTGGCAGGTCGTGCACGGCGTCGGAGTCGTACGTCGAGACGCCGACCAGCATGGCCCAGCGGTCGTTGTCGGTCATCCGGTGCTCAGCCGCCTGTCTGCCCGGACGTGCCGTCCCCCTCGGGCCGGGCCGCATCGCCGTCCCCGCCCCCGGCGAGAAAGCGCTCGATGCCCTGGTCGTCCGCCCGGGCCTGCCTGCCGGTGATCTCCATGGTGGCCCCGTCGAGGCGCCTGACGACGATTGTCCGCTGCGGCACCCGCGCCAGCCATACCTGGACGGTGGCGGCGACCAGAGCCCCGGCGTTGAGCATGACGCCGACCGTCTCGGCCGTGATCCCGCCCTTGTCGGTGCCCTCTGTGGCTTTCTGCGGCTGGGAGACCTCCAGGCGAGCCGCCGGGTCGGCGTCGCCGACCTCTGCGAGCAGTTCCCGCGCCTCCCGCCGGGCCCTGAGCGGGTCGTGGTCCACGACGCGGATATGCACACCGGTCGGATTCTCGGACAGGGCGGTCACGTGCTCCCCCTTGCTGCTGTGCTGGTCATACGGGCGTACCACCCTAAGGGCAGCGGAGGGGTGCCTCTCGCGCGGAGGCTGAAGGCCGATGCTTTCTGGCTGAAAGGCTCTTCCTACGGGCACTGCCCTCTGCCGGGAGTATGCGGCGCGGGAGTCAACCGCTCTTCCGCACCTTGACCAGACGGAGGGCGAGCACGGTCCCGTCCTGATGAACGGAAACCGGACCGCCCCATTCCTTGTCCCAGCCCGTTCGAGGCGATGCGCCAAGGCGGGCGTGAATCACCTCACGGGCCTTCTCGACCTCTGGCCTCGGCAGGCCCTCGTCTTCCGAGCCGCGCTTCACCAGACACCGGAAGAGATCGGTCTGCAGACCGGTGAAGGCTTCGACGCGGTCTCCGTTGAGACGGAAAATGTGATCCGTGCCGGCGAAATGCTCGCCCAGCAGGTCATGGTCCGCGTCCTGGACGCTGGTGGCCGCCGGATGTTCGAAGGTCTTGGAGAAGAACTCGCCGCCCTGCCGCTTCGTCAGCAGCCTTCCCGTCGCCCGCCCTGCTCCGGCGAACGCGGTCAGGCCGGCCGCGCCCGTCTGGGCTATCACACGCTGGAAGAACGCGAAGTCGGCCGCGGCGATGTGGCAACCGGGCACGGGGACGGGCTCGTCGTCTCCCGACTGCGGCATCCTGATTCCGGGGAAGAGGTTCTTCCGCCAGGGCGTTCCGTCCCAGTCGATCCCGGTTGCCGCGCCTTCGCCGGATGAGTCGAGCCATCCACCCGCTCCCGGCGCGTGCAACGCGTGGACGGCGAGGGGGCCCTCGAGGGGCAGCTCCATGCTGAACAGAAGACCGGGCGTCTCACCTGCCGGTCCGATGTGCAGACCGTCCACGTAGGCTGCGGAGGACGCCAGCTGTTCGTGCGATTTCGACCGGCCTGAGTGGTTCCCCCGGCACGTGAGGGGGATGACCAACGA
This sequence comes from Streptomyces lichenis, assembly GCF_023218175.1. Taxonomy (GTDB): domain Bacteria; phylum Actinomycetota; class Actinomycetes; order Streptomycetales; family Streptomycetaceae; genus Streptomyces; species Streptomyces lichenis. The sequence continues at coordinate 286,304 of NZ_JALPTH010000001.1, forward strand.
CGGTCGGCCGGGCTGCCAGATCTCCGCGAGGAAGTCCGGCCGGTACCGGTACCCCACGTTGTGGTCCTTGCCCTGTCCCTTCTCCAACTCGGCGTTCTTCAGGGCCCACCCGGCCCGAAGCACGGTGTCCGAGTGAATGATCGAGATGCTGTGGCCGGGAAATCTGCGCCGAAGGACCGTCTCGGCGAGGGTGACGGCGAAGGCCTGGCCGAGTTCCTCGGACTGTGAGGACTTGTAGTGCCTGACGATGCGCTTGCCCTCCGCGGAGAGCCAGAGGAGAGAGCCCTTCTGTGGCTCTAGGGCCTGCAGGTACTTGAGGCTTCCCCAGTGCTCGGCCAGTCCCCGGGACGCGCCTCGCTGGGTGAGTGCCATGCTGCGGGCCAAGTGGTGCAGTACCTGGATGTACTGCAGGCTGACATTTGCTCCCAGCTCCGTGTCAGGGAATGGGCGGAGCCCTTGCTTGCGGCGCAACTCGACCGGCGGCTCGCCGACTCTCCTGCCCTGAGTCTTTGCTTCGGCCGCCATGGCCTCGTACTTCTTGCGTCGATCCTTCTCCTCGGCCACCACGGCTTTGGCGACGCTACCGACCAGCGCACTGTTGGACACGGTCGAGACTGCCACCTTGTCGAGCAGCCGATTGAGAACTTCCTTGGCGCTGGGCATCTCTTCCACGCGACCTCCCCCGAGCGGTGACCATGCAATGACAGGAGGGTGGCGGCAAAGCTTCGAATATGCCAGAAGGCGGTGCAAAGATGGCGGAAAGTCACCTCGGTCATGTGTGCGGAGTATCGCCTGGGGTGGGGCGGAGCCGGCGAGCCGCGACGATGACGAGGTCGCTGGCTCCCTGATCCCCTGCGTCAACGCGGCCTGGTCGTCTCCGCCGCGTTGGACGGCTGGGGTACGACGCCCTCTACGAACCGGCCCTGTTCCGCCAGGTCCGTCTTCCTCTCGGCGTCACCGCCGCAGGCGGCGAGTAACCCCAGGCAAAGCGCGGCGCCAACAGCGAGCGGCCCTTCTTGGTCCACGACCCCATCCCCGTTCCCCTCCCTGGCGGCCTCGGCATCCACGCCTCTGACGGTCAGGCCGCATGCGCCTTCTCGGGCCGGCAACTTCGATCGCCGCGTCAACGAGGCCGCGTGCCGCTGGTCGTTCAGCCTCACCATTTGACACCACTCCAAATGTAGTAACTACGTTCAAGCCTCTACAAGTAGGGTCACTGTGTATGGGGGACGCTATGCGAAAGCTCGTCTACTACATCGCCATCTCGCTCGACGGCTGGATTGCCGGCCCCGGTGGTGAGTTCGACTTCTTCCCGCAGGGCGACGAGCAGCAGGCCACCACCTACTCGACCTGGGTGAACGCGCTGTACCCGGAGACCGTCCCGACCGCTTACCGCGCGGCCGCCGACGTCGGCCACGCGCCCAACCGGCGTTTCGGCACCGTCATCATGGGCCACGGAACCTACCGCCCCCTCGACAACGGGATCACCAGCCCGTACGCGCACCTGTGCCAGAACGTCGTCTCCTCGCCGGCACTCTGCTGCCCGAAATAGACGAACTGCTGATCAAGACGTATCCGGTCATTGCCGGAACCGGAATCCCGGCAGTCGACGGCCCCTTCGACCCCACCGTCTTCGACGTCACCGAGCGCACCGCCTTCCCCAACGGAGTCACCCTCACCCGCCTCATCCACCGCTAGGCGGGGTGGCCAGCTCACCGCCTGACCGTTACGCAGACAACGGCCCCGCGACCGTCGCCGGTCGCGGGGCCGCTTCGCTCCTGGTCTCGGTCGATCACCTCGCCCCGTCGCCCTCCGGCGGGCCCTTGGGGTCCACGCCGGTGTAGGCGGTGTCGTCCTTGCTGCCGCTGGGGCGTTGGGAGCGGCCTCGGCGGCCGGTGCGGTGCAGGCCGGTGTCCTTCTCCTTGCCGCTGCTCGCCTGCTGCTCACCGGGCTGGGTGCCGCTCTTCTGCTCGGTGCCCTGGAGGGAGTCCTTCTTCTCCTGCTCGGAGGGGGAGGGCGCGTCCTTGGTGCCCGCGTACTCCTCGGTGTGGAAGGAGCGGTGCGCGCTCGGGTTGTCCTGCTGCTTCTGGTCGTCCACGTCCGGCGACCAGCCGTGCTGCCGTTCGCCGCCGTGGCGGCTGGGGCCCTGGTGGCCTCTGTCCTTTGGCATGGTGCTTTCCGATCTCGATGCAAGCTTCAGCAGATGCGGGGGAGTTGTTCGCCGAGGGGCATGTCCACCACCCGGGTGCCGCCCAGCCGGGTCGCCGAGACGACCATGCCCGGGTGCTCCTCGACGCAGGTCCCGATCGCCACCGCCTCCCGGCCGTACGGGTGCGCCCGCATGGCCGTGAGCACGGCGTCCGCGTGCTCCGGGGGGACGAAGGCGACGAGCTTGCCCTCGTTGGCGACGTAGAGGGGGTCCAGGCCGAGGAAGGCGCAGGCGTTGGCGACCGTCTCGGGGACGGGGAGGGCGTGCTCGGCGAGCCGGACGCCGACGCCCGAGGCGGCGGCGATCTCGCCGAGGGAGGTCGCGAGTCCGCCCCGGGTCGGGTCGCGCAGGGCGTGCAGGTCCGGGCAGGCCGCGAGCATCGCCGCGACCAGGCCGGAGAGCGGCGCGGTGTCGCTCTCGATCTCCACGCCGAATTCGAGGCCTTCGCGCTTGGACATGATCGCCACACCGTGCACGCCGATGGAGCCGCTGACGATGACAGTGTCGTCGGGGCGCGCTCGGCGCGGGCCGATGTCCACGCCGTCCGGGATCAGGCCGACCCCGGCCGTGTTGACGAAGATCCCGTCGCCGTGGCCCGCGTCCACCACCTTGGTGTCCCCGGTCGCCACGACCACGTCCGCCGCCCGGGCCGCCGCGCCCATCGCCTCGGCCACCCGGCCGACCAGCTCCAGCGCCACGCCCTCCTCCAGGATGAACCCGCAGGAGAGGTACGCCGGGACGGCGCCGGACATCGCCAGGTCGTTGACGGTGCCGTTGACCGCCAGGTCGCCGATGCTGCCGCCGGGGAAGAAGAGCGGGCGGACGACGTAGGAGTCGGTGGAGAGGGCGAGGCGCGCCCCGCCCAGGGCGAAGACCGCCGAGTCGCCGAGGCCGTCCAGCACCTCGTTGCGGAAGGCGGGCGCGAAGAGGTGCTCGACCAGCTCGGCGGAGAGCGAGCCGCCGCCCCCGTGGCCCATCACGATCTTGTCGTGGTCGCGGAGGGGGGCCGGGCAGGTCCAGCCGGAGAAGTCCGGTGGGGGAGAGGACGGGGGAGAGGGGGGCTGCGCGGGGGTGCCGTTCAGGCGGGTGGGGTCGGGGTTGGTGGTGTCCGTCAACGCCGGGTCACCTCCCGGGTCGTGGGGGCGGTACCGGTGGAGGTCTCCGCCGCCTGCGGCAACTCAAGGCGCCGGTACAGGTAGTACGCGGCGCAGGCGCCCTCGCTGGAGACCATGGTGGCGCCCAGCGGGTTGCGCGGGGTGCAGGTCTTGCCGAAGGCGGCGCACTCATGCGGCTTGATCAGGCCCTGGAGCACCTCGCCGCTGCGGCAGACGGTGGACTCCTGGGTGGCGATGCCGGTCACCGAGAAGCGGTGCTCGGCGTCGTACTCCCGGTACTTGGGCGAGAGCCGCCAGCCGCTGGCCGGGATCATGCCGATACCGCGCCACGCCCGGTCGGTCACCTCGAAGACGTCCGCCAGCATCGCCTGGGCGGCGGGGCTGCCGTCGGCCTGGACGGCGCGCGGATAGGCGTTCTCCACCCGGTGCTCCCCGCACTCCAGTTGGAGGATGGTGCGGCGGATGCCCTCCAGGATGTCCAGCGGCTCGAAGCCGGTGACCACGATCGGCACCCTGTGCCGCTCGGCCAGCTCCGGGTACTCCCGGGTGCCCATCACCGTGCAGACATGGCCGGCCGCCAGGAAGGCCTGCACCCGGCAGTCGGGGGAGGTCATGATGGCGTCGATCGCCGGGGGCACCCGGACGTGCGACACCAGCAGGCTGAAATTCCGTATCCCGAGCTTCTTCGCCTGGTAGACGGTCATCGCGTTGGGCGGGGCGGTGGTCTCGAAGCCGATGCCGAAGAACACCACCTCGCGGTCCGGGTTCTCCCGGGCGATCTTCAGCGCGTCGAGCGGTGAGTAGACCACCCGCACATCGGCGCCGTCGCTCTTCACCCGGAACAGGTCCCGCCCGCTGCCGGGCACCCGCAGCATGTCGCCGAACGAGCAGAAGACCACCTCCGGGCGGGAGGCGATCTCCAGCGCCTTGTCGATGACCTCCAGCGGGGTCACACAGACCGGGCAGCCGGGACCGTGGATCAACTCCACCCCCTCGGGGAGGAGTTGGTCGATTCCGTGCCGGATGATCGAGTGCGTCTGGCCGCCGCAGACCTCCATCATGGCCCACGGCCGGGTGGTGTGCGCCCGGATGTCGTCGAACAGCCGCTCCGCGAGCACCGGGTCGCTGAACTCGTCGAGATACTTCATCGTCCTGCCTCCTTTCCGGGGACGGCCGGATTTCCGGTGACGGGCGGGAATCCGGGACCACGGGGGCCGCCGGCCTCCGTTCCGGCGGGGCGTTGGGCGCCTGCCTCGCGGGCCGCGCGGCCCCAGGCATCGCCGAACTCCTCCTCCAGTACGCCGAGGTTCTCGAACAGGTCCAGGGTCTGCCGGGCCGACTCCTCGTCCAGCCGCTGGAGCGCGAAGCCGACGTGCACGATCGCGTAGTCCCCCACCACCATGTCGGGGACGTACTCCAGGCAGACGTCCTTGACCACACCGCCGAAGTCCACCCGCGCCATCCGGGTGCCGTCGCGTTCCTCGATGTCCAGGACCCTGCCGGGCACTGCGAGACACATGGCTCCTCCGTCGTTGTCAGGCGCCCTGGCGGGCGGCGATCATCACCTGGCCGAGCGCCAGGCCGCCGTCGTTGGGCGGCACCCGGCGGTGGCGCAGCACGGTAAACCCGTCCGCCGCCAGCTCCCGGGCACAGCCCTCGGTCAGCATGGTGTTGCAGAAGACCCCGCCGGTCAGGGCGACGGCCTCCGCGCCGGTACGGGTACGGGCGGCGGCGCACACCTCGCGTACGAGCTCCACCACCGCCGTGTGGAAGCGGGCGGCGATCAGGGACGCGGGGCGGCCCGCCCGCAGGTCGGCGACGATCGCGGCCAGCACCGGGGCCGGGTCGGCGACCAGGGGAGCGCCCTCGTGCAGGGCGAAGGCGTACCCCGGCCCCGGATCCTCGGCCAGTGCGGCGTTCTCCAGCTCCATCGCCGCCTGCGCCTCGTACTCGACCCGGTGGCAGACCCCGGCCAGGGAGGACACCGCGTCGAAGAGGCGGCCCATGCTGGAGGTGGGGACGCAGTTCAGGCCGCGTGCCAACTGCTGCTCCAGCAGGCGCAGTTCGGTGGGGGAGGCGGGGGTGGTGCAGGGCAGCTCGGGGGACCAGTCGAGATTGGCGGTACGGAGGTGGGAGAGTGCCATCCGGTACGGGTTGCGCACCGCCGCGTCGCCGCCGGGTAGGGGGGTGTAGCGGAGGTGGGCCAGGCGGCGGTAGCCGTCGTAGTCGGCGAGCAGGAACTCCCCGCCCCATACCGCCCCGTCGTCCCCGTAGCCGGTGCCGTCGAAGGCGACCCCGATGACCGGTTCGGTGCCGTCCAGGCCGTGTTCGGCCATGGTGGACGCCACATGGGCGTGGTGGTGCTGGACGCGGTGCAGGGGCAGGGATTCGGCGGCGGCGGCGCGCTCGGCCCAGCGGGTGGAGCGGTAGCCGGGGTGCCGGTCCGCCACCAGCGCCGACGGCCGTACGGAGGTGAGCTCCCGGAGATGGGCGGTGGCCCGCTCGAAGGCGGTCAGGGTGGCCAGGTCGTCCATGTCCCCGACATGGGTCGACAGCCAGGCGTATCGACCCTCCGCCACACAGAAGGTGTTCTTCAGATCGCCGCCCACCGCGAGCACCGGCGCCACCGGCAGCGGCAGCGCCACCGGGAACGGGGCGTAACCGCGGGAGCGCCGTACCGGCAGCTCGGCGCCCGCGCAGATCCGCACGACCGAGTCGTCGCAGGGCACATGGATCGGCCGGTCATGGACGAGGAACGCGTCGGTGAGCCCGGCGAGCCGGTCCGACGCCTCGGCGTCGTCCGTCACGATCGGCTCGCCGGACAGATTGGCGCTGGTCAGGACCAGCACGGGCGGGCCGGGCGGGTCACCCGGCAACCCCATCAGCAGCCGGTGCAGGGGGGTGTACGGGAGGAGGACGCCGAGATCGGGGCTGCCGGGGGCCACCGCGTCCGCCACCAGCCCCTCGCCCCCACGGCGATTCCGCCGCAGCAGGACCACCGGGGCGCGCGGGCCGGTCAGCAGCTCCCGCTCCTCCGGGCCGATGGACGCCAGCCGCTCGGCCACCGCCAGCGAGGCGGCCAGCACCGCGAACGGCTTGCCGCCCCGGTTCTTCCGCTTGCGCAGAGTGCGCACCGCCGCCGGGTCACCCGCGTCGCAGGCCAGGTGGTAGCCGCCGATCCCTTTCACGGCGACCACCGCGCCCTCGGCGAGCAGCCGCCGGGCCCCGGTCAGCGCCGCCGCGTCCCGGGCCCCGTCACCGGGTCCGCCGGGGTGGCGCAGGGTGAGCCGGGGGCCGCAGGCGGGGCAGGCGAGGGGCTGGGCGTGGAAGCGCCGATCGGCCGGGTCCGCGTACTCCCGGGCGCACTTCGGGCACATGGGGAAGCCCGCCATGGTGGTGTTCGGCCGGTCGTAGGGCAGCCCGGTGACGATGGTGAAGCGGGGCCCGCAGTGGGTGCAGGTGGCGAAGGGGTGGCGGTGGCGGCGGTCGGCCGGGTCGGCGACCTCGCGCAGGCAGTCCGCGCAGACGGCGGTGTCGGGGGAGACCAGGGTGCGGCCCGGACCGCCGCCGGGGGAGGGCCGGATGGTGAAGCCGGTGCCGCCCCGCAGCGGGACCTGTCGGTGCTCGACGCCTTCCACCACCGCCAGCGGCGGGGGTTCGTCGGTGAGGGCGGCCCGGAACCGGTCCACCGCCCCGGCGGGCCCCTCCACCTCGGCCTCCACGCCCCGGACGTCGTTGACCACCCAGCCGGTCAGCCCCAGCCGGTCGGCCAGCGTGTAGACGAACGGGCGGAAGCCCACGCCCTGGACGACCCCGGTCACCCGGACCCGGACGCGGACCCGGCGGTTCGGCTCGGCCTCCGTCACCCGGGCCCGGCGGCGCGGCTCGACCCCGGCCCCGGCCCCGGTTCCGCGAACCGGGGGGTCGCCGCGCGGGACCGCCGCACCGCCGGTCATGCCGCCGGGACCCCGTGCGGATGCGGATGCGCGTGGCCATGAGGGTGGTCGTCGTCCTCGTGGCGGTGGTGCAGCAGCGGCTCGTGCTCGGCGGCCAGCGCGGGACGGTGGACCGGGCACCGGCCGTCGCGGGTGCGGCGTACGAACTCCAGCAGCTCGGCCGTCCCCCGCCCGGTCCGCGCCGAGGTCTCCAGCACCGGGACGTCCGGGTTCACCTGGCGGAGGTTGCGCAGGAACCCGTCCCGGTCGAACTCCACCGCCTCCGCGATATCGGTCTTGGTGATCACCACGGCGTTCGCCAGCCCGAAGGCGGTGGGGTACTTCAGCGGCTTGTCCTCGCCCTCGGTGACCGAGGCCAGCACCACCCGCAGTGTCTCGCCCAGGTCGTAGGAGGCCGGGCAGACCAGGTTGCCGACGTTCTCCACCCACAGCACCGCGGTGTCCTCCGGCAGCCAGCCGCCCTCGGTGAGGTGGCGCCGGAGCATCCCGGCCTCCAGGTGGCAGAGCCCGTCGGTGAGGATCTGCCGCACTGGGGCACCGGAGCGGGCGAGCCGTTCGGCGTCGTTCTCGGTGGCCAGGTCGGCGGTGACCGCGGCGGCCGGCAGCCCCTCGGCGGCGCACCGCTCCAGCAACAGCTCCAGCAGCGCGGTCTTGCCGCTGCCCGGTGAGGAGAGCAGGTTCACGGCCGTGGTGCCGCGCGCCGCCAGCTCGGCGCGCAGGGCGAGGGCCCGTTCGTCGTTCTTGGCCAGGACCGCCTGGTGCAGGTCAACGGTGCGGCACATGGTTCGCCTTCCGGGTCAGGTCCGCCGGGTTCACCTTCCGGGTCGCGCCGGTGACGCCCGTCGCGCCGGTCGCGTCGCTCGCTCCGGCGTCCTCCGATACGGGTGTGTCGTCCAGCTCCACGCGGGCGATCTCCAGCTCACGGCCGGACAGCACGTCCCTGGCCGCGCCGCACGGTGCGCACCACAGCGCGGGCGGCACTCCGGTGGGCGCCTCCCGGCCGCAGACCGGGCAGCGCGCCCTTCCCTCCACAGTCTCGATCTCCAGCCGCGCCCCGGCCAGCCGAGTGGCCTCGGCGGCGATCCCGAAGGAGAACCGCAGGGCCTCCGGCACCACCCCGGACAGCTCCCCGATCCGCAGCCGCACCACCGCGACCCGGTCCGCCCCGTGCCGCTCGGCGGCCTCCTCGATCTGCGAGATCGCGGCCACCGCGATGGACAGCTCATGCACGGCGCCACCACCTCCCCGGGGGCCGCCCGGCGCCGACTGGCCGGGCCGACGGAGCGGGACTACCGTGTGGATCACATACGCCAACCCCGTCCCGTACCCGATCCCCGTCCCGTACGCCGCCTCCACCGCGTACGGCGGGCACCGACGGCGGAGAGCTCCGGCCATGGTCGACCACACCAGCCACCAGACCCATCACCCCACCGGCCACCACACCGGGCACGAGACCGAGCGACGCGCCCTGCTGACGCCGGTGGTGCTGCTGCTCCTCGCCGAGCGCCCGGGGCACGGCTACGAGCTGGTCCAGCGGCTGCGGGCGTTCGGCTGGCCGCAGGCCGAGTCGGCGCATGTCTACCGGCTGCTGCGCTCCATGGAGAGCTGCGGCTCCATCGCCTCCCGCTGGCGGGCCACCGGCCCCGGTCCGGCCCGCCGCGAGTACCGGCTGACCCCGGAGGGCGCCGGAGAGCTGGCCGAGTGGTCCGGCCGGCTGGGCGAGCTGCACACGACGCTCCATGTCTTCCTGGAGCGCTGCGAGCGGCTGGAACCGCCCGCCGCGCGGACGGCCCGCCCGCCCGACCGCCGCCTCTAGCACCGTCCTCACCGCCACCTCCCTCACATGCTGCGGATGCGCAGATAGCGCCGTACGTCCGGCCAGGCCCGGGCGCCCGCGTAGAGCGCCACCAGTCCGGCTACCGCCGTCATCCATGTCCGTGCCATGACCGTGTCCCTTCCTCGGAGGACTCTTCAGAGAGGTCGGAGCGGGTGACGGGGACGGGGGCCGTCAGCCGGTCCACCGCCGCCATCGCGTACGGCACCGCCGCCGCCACCGGGGCGGAGAGCCCGATGCCCTCGGCGGTGTCCAGCGGCTCGCAGCCGACCACGTGCACGCTGGGGGGCGCCGCGGTGCCCATGCCCCGGTGCAGGTCCCGGATCAGCCGCAGCACGGCGGCCGGGTCCAGCGAGTGGGCGTCCACCGCCACCCCGCCGCCCGGCCCGAGGGCACCGCCGCGCCCGGCCACCTCCTCGGTGGCGTCCAGCACCACCACGGTGCCCGGCTCGGCGCCCCGGGCCAGCGCGTCCACCACCACCAGCCGCCGGTAGCCGTCGAGCAGCCGGTAGGCGAGGTGGACGCCCCGGATGCCCACGTCCAAGTACTCGGTGCCGGGTGGCGCGGGGCGCTCGGCCAGCCGCCGTACCGTCTCCACCCCGAAGCCGTCGTCGCCCAGGAAGATGTTGCCGACCCCGGCCACCAGCGTTCCGCCCGTACCGTCGGTCATGATCCGCCCTCCGCCCCGTCGGCTCCCAGCGGCTCCACCTCGTCCGGCCGGAAGTACCAGAACCGGCCTTGGGCGCGCCGCAGATCGGTGCCCGGGTCGCCGTCCACCACCACCGCCAGATGGACATCGCCGTCCAGGTCGCGCAGCACCAGCTCCACGGTGGCAAGCCGCCCGGCGAGGAACACGTCCTGGGCGTCCGAGCGCCGCAGCCCCGGCACCAGCCGCACCCGGCTCCCGGCGCCGATCTCCCGCCCGGCCACCACCACCGACCGGGGTGTCTCGGCCGCCTCCGGATCGGACTGCGGGTCCCACCAGGGGTGCCCGCCGCCCTCTGGCAGCGTCAGCCCGCTCGCCGGTCCCGCCGCCGGGCCGGTCGGCCGCCGCTCACCCTTCGGGAAGCCCTCGTCTGTCTCCGCCACCTCGCGGATCGCCCCGTGCAGCCGCTCGGCGAGCTGCGCCGGGAGTCCGTCCACCAGGTCGATGACCTCGGCGGCCCGCGGGTCGGTGCCGCGCGCCTCGCGCTTCTCCCGCTCGGTGAGCGCGGCGGTGCGCAGCGAGAGGATCTCGTCGATCTCGGTGGCGTCGTACAGCGGCCCCGGGCTCTCCTCTGCCAGCGCCGCGTGGTCCTCCAGGATGATCGGCGAGGCCAGCATCACATCCGCCCGGTCGGCGGGCCCGGCCAGCACCGGCCAGACACCCTCGTTGCGGCACTCCCGCACCAGCGGGGCCGCCCACTCCGGCGGATCGGTCATCGACAGGAACCGCCCGCCCGGCGCGCCGAGCAGCAGATGGGTGCCGAGCATGCAGTGCGGCAGCACCGCCTCCCGGTCGCCCTCCGGTATCCCGTACGCCTCGGTGGTGTTGCGCACCTCGACGGTCAGCCGGGCCACCCCGTACGGGCCCGGCAGCTCGGCCAGCACCGGCCGCACCTCGCCGGTGATCCGGGCGCTGCGGCGCACCAGCCGCCCCAGCGTCCGCCCGTCCGGGCCGGTCACCGGCTCGTACGCGGTGCCGCCCGGCAGGTCGAACCGCACGGTGCGCCGATGCGCGTCCGGCCCGCTCAGACCCTCCACCGGGGCGTGCAGGGTGACCCGCTCCTCGGCCGCCTCGTCCCAGGGGACCAGCACCCGGTCGGGCAGCTCCAGCTCGTCCACCGGTGCGTAGCCGTCGCCCGGCACGGCACGCTCCACGATCCGCCGCCGCACCCGCAGGAACCGCAGCTCCACCTCCAGCCGCCGGGCCCCGCGCGGCTCCAGCAGGCACTCGGTGCGCTGGGACGCGGCCTCCCCGGCGGCCTCGGCCCGGGCGGGCGGGCAGAGCACCCCGAACTGCCAGCGCAGCCGGTTCTTCCGGGCGGAGGCGCGGTACGGGTAGAGCACATACCCCTCGAAGAGCACCGCGTCCGCGACGGCCCGCGCCCGCGCGAAGACGTCCTCCACGGTGTCGGTGCCACCCCCGTGGCGCGCATGACTCACGACAGCTTCCCTTCCTCCGCCTCGCTCAGCAGGGTCTCGACCGTCAGCTCCCAGGACGGCAGGGCGCGGGCCGAGCGGAACCGGCGCAGCTCCTCCAGGCAGTCCGCACGCAGCCGCAGCCAGCCCGAGTTGGGGAAGTAGTCGGCCATCATCCGCTGCCAGACACCCACCGGCATCCGGTAGCGGGCCTCCTTGTGCCAGGGGATCGGCTCGGCGTGGAAGCCCTGCGGCCCGGAGAAGACGGTGCCGGAGAACAGCATCAGCAGCGGCACCTCGCCGCCCGACAGCGCCCGGAAGTACGTACCCGAGGCCACCTCGGTGTCATAGGTGCAGGGCACCGGCAGATCGATGTCGGCGACCCCCTCGAAGCCCGGCACCGTCACCGAGGAGTGCGCGAACTGCACCGGCTTCAGCGTGCCGCCCCACCGCTCGGGCGCCCCGAACAGGTCGCCCAGCCGCTCCTGCTCCTCGGGCTCGTACCGCCTCGCCTGCGGCTCGATACGGATCTGGCAGCGCAGCACCACCGCGTGCACCGGCTGGTGGTCGGCCTCCTCCACCCGCAGCCCGAACAGCAGCGTCGGCCCGGCCGCGTACGGCTCCGAGCGGGCGCTCACACAGGCGAAGTGCAGATCCGTCATCCGCCGCCCCCGACCTCACGCATGTCCAGCGGGCGGGCCTTTCGCCGCACCTCGTCGAAGAAGTCCGCCAGCGCGGCCCGCACCTCCGCGCCGCCGTCAAAGCCCTGCCAGTGCAGCCGCATCCGGCCCACCAGCTCGTAGCAGACGTCCACCGGCACCAGATGGCAGCTGGTCGGCTCGCCGCGCTCGGCGCGCAGCAGCAGCGCCTCGGTGTCCGGCTCCAGCAGCGCCCCCAGCCGGGTGCGGCCCACCAGCTCCTCCCAGAGCGCCGGGTCCAGCTCGCTCTCGGTGGCGCCCATCGGGCTCGGGTAGAACACCGCGTACCGGTCCAGCTCGGCGTTGCGGAAGAGGAAGGCCAGGCCCACCGGGATCTGGAGCGCCGCCCAGTCGCCCTCGCCGAAGGCGAACTCCGGGTCGTAGAGGTAGCGGTCGGGCACCGCCCGGAACCGCCCCGCACCGGGCCGGGTGAAGAGCAGATGGCAGCCGGGGCAGGCGCACCGCAGGCTGCGCCGGGCGGTGTCCACCAGATGCCGGTGCGCGTCCGGGGCCAGCGGCTCCCCGCACAGCTCGCACCGCTCGCCCGGCGGCTCCGGACGCCGGGTGAACCTGCGCAGGCCGGCCGGTACGGTCATGGCCGCGCCCCCGTGGCCACCGGCCGGCGGGGCACGGCCACCCGTACCACCCGGTCCCGCTCCAGCAGCGGCACCGGTTCCAGATGGGCGGTGCCGCCGTCGGCCGCCCGCCCCGCGTGCCGCACGTCGTACGCCGCCCCGCACCCGGCCCGTACGCAGCGCAGCAGCGCCGTACCACCGTCTCCACCACCGTGTCCGTCACCGGGCCCGCCGCCCGGCACGGTCTCCAGCCGCCCGCCGCCCAGCCGCTCCCCGCAGGCCGGGCAGAGGTCCCGGTAGGCGACCAGGCCGCCGCCCACCGGCCGGATCAGCACCACCGGCACCCCGGCCACATCCCGTACCGCCGTCTCACCCTCCCGGGCCGGGGCGGGCGCGGCCAGCTCATGCCACTCGGCCTCCTCCGCCGCCGTCTCCACGGGGGCTCCGGGCGGGTCCGGCGGGCGCGGCCCGATCTGGAGCAACTGCCCGGGACCACCGGCCGGTTGTCCGCCCGCCTCGGGAATGCCGGCCACCTCCACCGTGCCCACCTCGGGGGCCAGCCGGGCCAGGGCCTCCTCGATGGTCCAGCGGACCGTCTGCGCCGAGGAGGGGCAGCCGTCGCAACTGCCGCGCAGCGCCAGCGACAGGGTCTCGCCGTCCAGGGACAGGATGTCCACGTCCCCGGCGTGCGAGCCGAGATAGGGGCGCACCTCGTCCAGCGCCCGCCGCACCCGGGTCATCGTGTCGTCCGGGTGCAGGTCGTGCAGGACCAGCAGCCCGCCGACCAGTTCGTCGTCGGCGAGCACCCGCACCGGGTCGGCCGCCCCGGGCGCCTCGGCCAGCAGGGTCAGCGCCCGGCCCAGCCCCGCGCCGTAGAAGTCGACCAGCGAGCGGACCAGTTCCTCCGCCGTCTCCCGGGCCTCCGTCCCGGCCTGCTCGTCCAGCGCGCCGAGCAACTCGGCCACATGCTCCCCGATCTCCTGCTCCCTGGTGTGTGCTGCCGCCACGGGGTCACCGGCCTTTCGCGCGTGAGGGGGAGGGGGCGCGGGCCGGGCGGGGTTGCCGGCCGCCCGGCCCGCGGGTCCTGGTCGGGGTCCGGGCGCCGCCGTCAGCCGCCGAGTCCCATGAGACCGGTGGGCACATGGGTCTCCTCGATGGTCCGGCCGCCACCGACGTACATGTGGACGCCGCACGGCAGACAGGGGTCGAAGCTGCGCACGGCCCGCATGATGTCGATGCCCTTGAAGTCGTCGGGCGGGTTCTCCTCGAAGATCGGGGTGTTCTGGACGGCGTCCTCGTACGGGCCGGGGGTGCCGTAGACGTCCCGGACGCTGCCGTTCCACGGCGTCGGCGGGTACGGGTGGTAGTTGGCGATCTTGCCGTCGCGGACCACCATGTGGTGGCTGAGCACCCCGCGTACCGCCTCGGTGAAGCCGCAGCCGATGGACTCGTCCGGCACCTCGAACTTCTCCCAGGTGTGGGTGCGTCCGGCGCGCACCTCGGCCATCGCCTGCTCGGCGAAGTGCAGCGCGGCGGCGGCCGCGTACGCCTGGAAGTAGGTGCGGGCCCGGTTGCGCTCCAGCGCGTTGGACCACTGCGGGATGGTCCACTCCAAGGTGGTCTCCGGCTTGGTCATGGTCCGCGGCAGGTTGATCTTCACGCTGTGCCCGGTCGCCTGGACGTAGCCGATGTCGACCAGCCCGGACAGGGCGGTGGACCAGAGCCGGGCGATCGGGCCGCCGCCGGTGTCCAGCGCCAGGTGGTCGGTGCCGTCGAACCAGCGCGGGGACATCACCCAGCTGTACTTGTCGTCGAAGTCCCGCTTCTGCGGGGCGGGGATGGTGTGCTGGTTCCACGGGTGGCGCTCGTCCACCGGGTTGCCCAGCGGGTCCCGCTCCACGAACTTCTCCTGGCCTGCCCAGTCCTCGTAGTAGGAGGAGCCCAGCAGGATGCGGATGCCGAGGTTGATGTCGACCAGGCTGTTGGTGACCAGCCGCCCGTCCACCACCACGCCCGGGGTGACGAACATCTTCCGGCCCCACTCCGCCATCCGCGCGTAGGTGAAGTCGCAGTGCTCCGGGTCGTTGAGCGCGCCCCAGCAGCCCAGCAGCACCCGCCGCCGGCCGACCTGCTCATAGCCGGGCAGCGCCTCGTAGAAGAAGTCGAACAGGTCGTCGTGGAGCGGCACCACCCGCTTCATGAACTCCACGTACCGCATCAGCCGGGTCAGGTAGTCGGTGAACAGCTGGATGCTGGCGATGGTGCCGACCCCGCCCGGGTAGAGCGTGGAGGGGTGCACATGGCGGCCCTCCATCAGGCAGAACATCTCCCGGGTGTACCGGGAGACCTGGAGCGCCTCGCGGTAGAACTCGCCCTCCAGCGGGTTGAGCGAGCGCATGATGTCGGCGATGGTCCGGTAGCCGTGGTCTCCGGCGTGCGGCGCCTCGGTCCGCTCGGCCAGCTCCAGCACCCCGGGGTTGGTCTCGCGCACCATCTTCTCGCAGTAGTCCACCCCGACCAGGTTCTCCTGGAAGATGTTGTGGTCGAACATGTACTCCGCGGCCTCGCCGAGGTTGATGATCCACTCGCCGAGGTGCGGCGGTGCCACCCCGTACGCCATGTTCTGCGTGTACACCGAGCAGGTGGCGTGGTTGTCGCCGCAGATCCCGCAGATCCGGCTGGTGATGAAGTGCGCGTCCCGGGGGTCCTTGCCCTTCATGAAGATGCTGTAGCCGCGGAAGACCGACGAGGTGCTGTAGCACTCCGCCACCCGCTTCTGCGCGAAATCGATCTTCGTGTGGATGCCGAGGCTGCCCACGATCCGGGTGATCGGGTCCCAGGACATCTCGGTGAGGTCGCCGCTCTCCTGGGGGACGATCTCGGTCTCGGAGCGGTGGTTGGTCAACGTCATGGTCTCCAGGCCGCCTTCCTGCCGTGCCTGCCGTGGCCGTGCCTTTGATGCGCAGGGGCCGTCGTCACCACGGCGGCCGGTAGCCGGTGAGGATCTTCTCGCCCTTGGTGCGCCACCTGGGCTCCTTGTCCACGGTCTTGGCCGTGATGTGGCGCAGACCGCGGATGACCTTCCCGTACGCGCCGCTGGCGGTCGACGACACATGGCCGCCGGGCGGCTCGTCCATGAAGGGCATGAACTTGTCGGGGAAGCCCGGCATGGTGCAGGCGATGCAGATGCCGCCCACGTTGGGGCAGCCGCCGACGCCGTTGATCCAGCCGCGCTTGGGCACGTTGCACTTCACCACCGGCCCCCAGCAGCCCAGTTTGACCAGGCACTGCGGCGAGTCGTAGCTGTGCGCGAACTGCCCCTGCTCGTAGTAGCCGCCCCGGTCGCACCCCTCGTGCACGGTCGCGCCGAACAGCCAGGTCGGCCGCAGCTCCTCGTCCAGCGGGATCATCGGCGCCGAACCGGCCGCCTGGTACAGCAGGTACAGCAGCGTCTCGGAGGCGTTGTCCGGGTGCACCGGGCAGCCCGGGATGCAGACGATCGGGATGCCCGCCTGGGACTTCCACTCCCACCCCAGGTAGTCCGGCACGCCCATGGCGCCCGTCGGGTTGCCCGCCATGGCGTGGATCCCGCCGTAGGTCGCGCAGGTGCCGATGGCGACCACCGCCAGCGCCTTGGGCGCCAGCCGGTCCAGCCACTCGCTGGTGGTGATCGGCTGCCCGGTCTCCGGGTCGTCGCCGAAACCGCACCAGTAGCCCTCGTCCTTGATCGCCTCGTTGGGGATGGACCCCTCCACGACCAGGACGAACGGGTCGATCTCGCCGCGCTCCGCCTTGAAGAACCACTCGATGAAGGTGTCCGACCCCTGCACCGGTCCGCACTCGAAGTCGATCAGCGGCCAGTGCACGGCCACCTTGGGCAGACCCGGCAGCGCGCCCAGGGCCAGCTCCTCGATGCTCGGCTGGGTCGCGGCGGTCAGCGACACCGAGTCCCCGTCGCAGCTCAACCCGGCGTTGATCCAGAGGATGTGCACAGGGGGATCGGGGTCCTCCGTCGCCCCGGTGCCCGGCTCGGCGGCGGTGGCCTGAGCGGTAGCGGCGTCCATCGGGCCCTCCTCCTCAGGTTGGGGGTGGGAGCGCACGCGCTGGGGAGCGCACGTGGGTGAGCGCACAGACATGCGCTACCTACCGGACTACCGTCTCCGGCCGCCCGGGATAAGTGCGCGATGGCCCTATCGCCGCCTCGGCCCCCCACCGCCCACCGACCGGACACCGGCCGAAACGGTCGACGCCGGCCACGCCCGGAAAGGCGTGGCCGGCGGAATGCGGAAATGGCTGCGACGTCGACGTGCCGCCATTCAACCGATTATCGGCTCGCATTCATCCGAGCCGGTGAATCGTCAGAGGATCTCGATGTCCTTCACCTTCGGCGGGCGGCTGGGGAAGGTGATGTCGGTCCACCGGTTGACGCGCACGGAGTCGCCGTTGACGTCGTAGTAGATCAGGTCGTTGTTGCCCGTGGAGATCCGGTCGACCCACCAGCTGCCGAAGTTCATCCGGCCCTTGTTCGCGTAGCAGTCCACGCTGCTCCGGCCGTCCAGGTGCGACCAGATCTTGAGGAAGTTCTCGCCGCCGCGGCACTCGACCTCGTTGATGGCGAAGGCGTTGCTGGTAGGCATCAGCGCGGTGAACGCGGCGGCGGCAGCGAGCGCGACGGTTGCGGAGCGCGCGACCCTCTTGGTTTTCGAAAGCACAAGTGACTCCCTTATTCCGGGCCCGCGGGCGACCGCATTCCGCACGGCCGCCCCGGGAAGTGAATTGCGCTTGCACAGTGACGATCGTGCAGGACTCCTGTACATGGCAATCTTCCGCCCGGTGCATGGCCGAAACTGCCTGCCCAATGTCCTGATCGAAATTATTCCGATGATTTGATGGCACTTGAGGACAGGAATTCGGGCAACGATGACGGCCTGGCCGGACGGCCGGATACGCCGAGTGGGCTCCGTGATCCGCCGAGACCCGGCTAACCCAGCGCCTCCACCCCGTGCCCCAGCCCCGCGGCCGTCGGCAGGATCACGGAGCCGGTGCCGGGAGTGGCCGCGAACGGGGCCGGGGCCAGCGGCTCGGCGTCCACCAGCAGCGGGCCCACCAGGTCCGGCGGGACGGTGGCGTGCGGCAGGGCCGCCGAGAGGTGCGCCGCGGCGAGGGTGGCCACGCCCAGCTCCGGCATGGTGCCCACCTTCACCGCCAGCCCCGCCGACTCGGCCAGCGCCGCGACCTGCTGCGCCCGGTGCAGCCCGCCCACCTTGAGGATCTTGATGTTCAGCACATCGGCCGCGCCCCGCCGGATCACCTCCAGGGCGTCGTGCGCCGACTGCACCGACTCGTCGGCCATCACCCGCACCCCGCCCGCGGCCCGCAGCGCGGCCATGCCGTCCAGGTCCCAGCGGGGGAGCGGCTGCTCCAGCAGATCGAGCCCGGCGTCCGCCAACCGGGCCGCCACGCGCACCGCCCCGGACGGCGGATACCCCTCGTTGGCGTCGAGCGACAGCTCCACCGCCTCCGGCAGCGCGGCCCGGACGGCCGCCACCAGCGCCAGGTCCAGCGCCGGGTCCTCGCCGCCCTTGAGCTTGATGTGGCGGAACCCGGCCCGGGCGTACCGCACCGCCTCCTCGGCCATCTCCTCCGGGGTGCCCAGGCCCACCACCCAGGTGGTCGGCACCGCGGTCGCCGGGCGGCCGCCGCCCAGCAGCAGATGCAGCGGCCATCCGGCGGCCCGGGCGGCCAGGTCGTGCAGGGCCATGTCCAGCGCGGCCTTGGCCAGGTGCTGGCCCCGGATCGCCGCGTCCATCGCGCGATGCGCCCCCGCCAGGTCCCGGGGGTCCCGGCCGATCAGCGCGGGCCCGGCGTGCTCCTCCACCGCCGCCCGCAGCCCGGCCAGGGTCTCCCCGGTGTACGCGGTCATCGGCGAGGCCTCGCCGATCCCCCGGGCGCCGTCCGCCGTGCGCACCTCCACCACCAGGCTGACCAGCTCGTCACTGCCGCCGCTGCTGATGGCGAACGGCCGCCGGTAGCGGGCGCGCACCTCCCGGGTGCGCACCGCGACGACCTCCATGGCCGGGTCCGGCAGGGGATCGGTGCGGATGCCTCCGGAGAGGGTGACGGGCTCGGCCTGCTTGACGGAATGCTTGGGCTGCACGGGTGAACTCCTTCACGTGTGTCGCGCGGTCGCGCGGTCGCGGCCCGGGCGATACGGGGCCCCGGCCCTACAGCCGTACCCGGTAGACCAGTGGAGGCCGCCCGGTACGCCCCTCCCGGGGGACGGGAGCCGGTTCCGCGACCCCCGCGCGCTCCAGCCGCTTCAGGATCCGGCGGGCCGTGCGCTGCTGCACCGACAGATGCTCGGCCACCAGCCGCGCCGTCAGCCCCGTCCCCGTATCCGCGTCCGTATCCACATCCGCACCGTCCCCGCCCCGGCTCCGGGTCAGCTCCCGCAGCCGGTCCAGGGTGGCCGGGCGCAGCCCCACCCGGTGGGCCAGCAGCGCCGGGTCCTCGCCCCGGTCGCCGGCGGCCGCCTCGGCACCCGTACCCGGGACGATCAGCAGGTCCTTGTCGTCCGGCAGGGACACCACCCCGGCCACCGGCCCCGCCGCCCGGGCCCGGCCGACCGCCCGGCGGGCCAGCGCCTCCGCCTCCGCGGCCGTACGCCCCAGCCCGAACCCGGCGTGCGCGCCCCCGTACCGGGCCGCCAGCGCCTCCAGCAGCGGCAGCCGGGTGAAGCCCCCGCTCGCCGACTCCAGCACCCCCCGGGTGGTCACCACCAGCCCCCGGCCGTCCGGCAGCCACGCCAGGCTGCCGCCCAGCACCCGTACCTCCTCCTCCGCCAACCCCGCCGCCCGGGCCCCGCCCGGGACCTCCACGATGCCCAGGGCCACCCGGGCGTCCCCGTCCCGGCGGTGGGCGGCCGAGAGCGCCAGCTCCCGCAGGGTGGCCTGTATCGAGTGGCGGGACGGCGCCAGCCGCACCGCGTGCGTCCGGTGCTCCAGCGCCCGGTACGCCGAACCGAGGCAGGTCACCGCCACCCGGGCCCCGCCCTCGCGGGCCGCCAGATGGAAGCCGACCAGCTCCGCCGAGCCCTGCCCGGGCCGGTGCGGCAGCACCCGTACGCCGTCGGTGGGCAGCTTCGCCTCGGTCAGCGTCTCCCGCACCTCCTCCTCGCGGAGGGTGTCGATGGAGACCCGGGTCACGTCGTGCCCCTGCCGCAGCAGCTCCACCAGGGCCCGCAGCAGGGTGGCCCCGCTGTACGGGACATACCGCGCCGGGCGGTCCAGCAGCCCGGCCGCCTCCGCCCGCGCGTACGGCACCACCCCGGTGAACAGCACCGCGTCCGCCTCGGCCCGGGCCGCCGCCATCCGCTCGGCCGTCTCGTCCTCGTGGCGGTACGCCAGCGGCAGCAGCCGCACCGGACCACCGCCCGCCACCTCCGGGGGCGGCCCCACCGTGAGGACCTTTCCGACCAGGTCCTCGGGACCTATGACGCCGACCGTCAGCGGCATGCGGCTCCGCTCCGTTTCCCGTCGGGCGGGCCGGCGGCTCCTGACGGGCCGTTCGAAGAGCAGGAATCGATGCGAACCGCCGCGCTCACGCCTCGTTGACGGCCCCCTGCGGGAGTTCTACTTTCGGCCCAGACCGTAATCGCGTGCTGACGAGAGGATAGTCCCCCGATGCCGCCACGGGAACTGCCACTGCCCACCGTTCTGGAACCCCGGGGAAGGACCTTCGGCGAGGAGGAGCGCGCGGCCGTGCTGCGGGTCCTGGACTCGGCCGTGCTGTGCGGGGCGTTCGGCACCGAGGCCCGCGCCCTGGAGACCGAGACGGCCGCGCTGACCGGCGCCGCGCACGCCGTCTCGTGCAGCTCCGGCACCGCCGCCCTGCATCTGGCGGTCGCCGCCGCCGGGATCGGCCCCGGCGACGAGGTGGTCACCACCCCCCTCTCCGACTTCGGCACCGTCGCCCCGGTCCTCGCCCAGGGCGCCGCGGTCGTCTTCGCCGACGTCCGCGAACAGGACGGCAACCTCGACCCGCAGGCCGTCGAGGCGGCGATCACCCCCCGCACCCGGGCCGTGATCGCCGTCCACCTCTTCGGCGGCGCCGCCGACATCCGCGCGCTGCGGGAGATCTGCGACCGCCACCGGCTCACCCTCATCGAGGACTGCGCCCAGGCCTGGCTGGCCGAGGACGAGCAGGGCCGCCCCGTCGGCACCCTCGGCGACATCGCCTGCTACAGCCTCCAGCAGTACAAGCACATCACCGCCGGGGACGGCGGCCTCGCCACCACCGGTGACCCCGAACTGGCCCGCCGGATGCGGCTGTTCATGGACAAGGGCTGGGACCGCACCGAGGGCCGGATCCACCGCACCATGGGGCTGAACTACCGGATGCCCGAACTGGTCGCCGCCGTCGCCCGGGTCCAGCTCACCCGGGTCGCCGAGGTGGTCGCCCGCCGCCGCGCCTCCGCCGCCCGGCTGGCCGCCGCGCTCCCCGGCATCCCCGGCGCCACCCTCGCCGCCCGCCCCGCCGGCCACTCCTGGTGGACCGTCCCGCTGCATGTGGACGACAACACCCGCTGGGCCGAGGCGCTGCACACCGAGGGCGTCCCCGCGCTGCCCGGCTATCTGGAGCGCCCGCTGTACGCCAATCCGGCACTGTCCGGCCGCACCACCGGCCGATGTCCTCGCGCCGAGCGGCTGATCGACCGTACCTTGCTGGTCCTGCCGTGGAACGAGGCATACGGCGCGGAGGAGACCGACCGGATCGCGCAGGCACTGGGGAAGGCCGCCGCATCATGAGCCCAGACCACCCGGACACATCCGTCACCAACGGCGAGGACCACTGGCTGCGGCCCTCGCCCGAGGAGCACATCGGCTGGGACGTGGACGTGCTCTACGGCCCCTGGCCCCGGCACCACCGCGACACCACTCTCGCCGAGGTCCGCGACCACCTCAGCCGCTCCACCGTCGCCGGGGCGCTCGCCCTCTCCACCCGGGGCCCGCTCTACGACGACGCCGAGGGCAACGCCCAGACCCTGCGCGACCTCGCCGGCTGCCCCGAACTGCTGCCGGTCGGCACCGCCGACGTCCGCGACGCCCTCACCGCCGAGGACCGGCTCGACGAACTGGCCGCCGCGGGCGTGCGGTTCCTGCGGCTGTTCACCACCGAGCAGGCCGCCGAGCCCGGCTTCCCCGGCTACCGCCACACCGTCCGGCTCGCCCTGGAACGGGGCCTGGTGCTGCTCCACGACGGCGACCCCCGCCGCTTCGGCCCGCCCCTGATGGGCCGCGGCGCCCAGGTCGTCTTCCTCGACCTGCACGCCTACCTCCTGGCCGACTTCCTGCTGATGGCCCGCGAGGAACCCGGCTTCAAGGCCACCACCCGGATGCTCTCCGGACCCGACTCCATCGAACGGGCCGTCGGCACCGTCGGCCCCCGCCACCTGGTCTTCGGCTCCCGCACCCCCTTCATGGACCTCTCCCCGCAGACGCTGAAGCTGCGCTACGCCGACCTCACCCCCGACGAGCGCGCCGCCATCGCCACCAAGAACGTCGAGGAGCTGCTCGCCTGATGCCGATCATCGACGTGCACGCGCACGTGGGCCGCTGGCAGTTCCACCTCAGCTCCGGCGACGCCGACACCAACCTCGCCCAGCTGGACCGCTACGGCATCGACCTCCAGATCGTCTCCGCCGCCGAGGCCGTGGTCTACGACGCCGTCGCCGGGAACGCCGCACTGCTGACCGCCCTGCGCACCCGCCCCCGGCTGCTCGGCTACGCGGTGGTCAACCCCAACCGCCCCGAGGAGAGCGCCGCCGACCTGCGGCGCTGCCTGGACTCCGGCCGCTTCGTCGGCGCCAAGATCCACACCCACTACCCGGGCCGGCTGCCCGGCACCACCGAGATGGCCGAGGCCTTCGACGTGGTCGCCGAGGCCGGCGTACCGCTGCTGCTGCACACCTGGGGCGAGGAGGTCACCCTGCTGCCCGAGCTGGTGGAAGCCCGCCCGGGGCTGCGGGTGATCCTCGGCCACGCGGGCGGGGACGCCTGGCGGGAGGCGGCCCGGGCGGCGGCCGGCTGCGACCGGCTGTACCTGGAGCACTGCCGCACCGCGACCGACGCCGGGCGGATCGCGTACGCCCGCGAGGCCGGCGTCCCGGTGGAGCGGATGCTCTTCGGCACCGACGCCACCCTCATCGACCCCTGCGTCTCCCTGGGCGTCATCCGGGACGCCGGGTTCACCGCCGAGGAACGGGAGCGGGTGCTGTGGCGCAACGCCGCCGAGCTGTTCGCCCTGCCGCAGCCGCTGTCCGGCCACCCCACCCCGTAGCCCACCCCGTCTCACACAGGCCCGCCCCGCAACCCACTGGAGAGGGACGACACATGGAACGCAGGCGACTGCTCAACGCCGGCGCCGGGCTGGGCCTGGCGGCCGTGGCGGCCACCGCCCCGGCGGCCAGGGCGACACCACCACCGACGCCCCGGGGGGCCGGCGGCCCCGCCTCCGCCTCCTCCCCGGCCGGAGGGGCCGCCGCGCACGCCTGCACCGGAGCACCCGTGACCACCTACGGCACCGCCTCCCTCACCGCCGCCATCGTCGGGGTCACCGTGCTCGGGAACCACGCCTATGTGGTGGCCCGAGGCCAGACCCCCACCCTGGTCGGCGAGATCGACCTGACCACCCGCAAGCTGACGCGGACCTTCCGGCTGGACCGGGGCGACGGCGGCTGGGCGGCCACCGTCTCCGGCGGCCAGGTGTACGTGGGCACCTACCCCTACCCCGACATCCACCGCGTCGACCCGGCCACCGGCACCACCACCCGGATCGCCACCGTCGGCCCGGCCGGCGGCTTCGTCTGGTGCCTGACCACCGCCCCCGACGGCACCGTCTACGCCGGCACCAGCCCGCGCGGCGAGGTCTGGGAGTACAAGCCGGACACCGGCAGGCTCCGCAACCTGGGGCCCGCGTTCGCCGGTGAAGGCTATGTCCGGGCCATCGCCGCCGACGACCGGTACGTCTACGCGGGCACCCTGCCGCAGGGGTATCTGATCGCGTACGACCGGGTCACCGGCGCCAAGCGCAACCTCACCCCCGAGCCGTACGGCGGCGCCGCCGCCCTGACCGCGCACGGCGGCCGGGTGTACGGCCTGTTCGGCCGCTCCCTGCTCGACCTGGACCCCGACGGCGGTACGGCGAAGGTGCTGACCATCCCGGCCGGCGAGCGGATCGCCGACGCCCTCGCGGTCACCGCCGATGGCACCGTCTACATCGTCGGCCGCCCCACCGGCACGGTCTACCGCCGCGACGGCGACACCTTCACCACCGTCGCCGCCCCCGCCACCGGCGACGAGCACCGGGCGCTGATCCCGCTGTCCGGGAACACCATGCTGGGCGCGGTGGGCAGCGGCCGGCTCTGGTGGCTGGACCGGAGCACCGGCGCCGCCCAGGTGGTCGAGCTCATCGACATCGGGCTCTCCGGGCCCGACCCGGTGCAGTCCATCGCCTTCCAGCAGGGCGGCACCGTGCACGTCGGCGGCCACTACTCGCTCACCACCCACCGCCCCGCCCGCGGCACCTCCAACCGCATCCGCATCCCCGGTGAGCCCAAGCAGATCCGGGTGATCGGCGGCCGGGTGTACGCGGCGATGTACCCGAGCACCGAACTGCTGGAGATCGACGCGGGCCGCGAACGGGTCCGCTCGCTCGGCTTCATCGACAACGGCCAGCAGCGCCCCACCGACATGGCCTACCGCTCCGACGACGATCTGCTGCTCATCTCCAGCGCCCCGCCCGCCGGCGGCCTCAAGGGGGCACTGACCCTGCTGGAGCGCTCCCGGGGCCGGATCACCGTGTACCGGGACGTCATCCCCGACCAGAGTGTGATGTCGGTGGCGCTGGACGACCGCCCGGGCCGCCGGATCGCCTATCTGGCCGGTGACACCTGGGGCGGCGGCAGCGTCCCGCCCACCCGCACCGCCGCCTCGATCGCCGCCTTCGACCTGCGCCGGGGCACCGTGCTCTGGGAGACCGCCCCGCTCGCCGGGAACGCCAGCCTCCAGCACATCGAGGTGCTGGACGGCGTGCTCTACGGCATCTGCAAGCGGCAGTCCGGCACCTGGTTCGCCATGGACCTGGACACCCGCGCCGTCACCGCCACCGGCACCCTGCCCAGCTACGGGGAGCTCAGCGTCCAGTTCGGCCAGGTGTACGCCTCCGTCTTCAGCGGCGACGTCTACCGGCTCGGCCCCGACCTGACCGAGGCCCAACTCGTCCTCGGCGGACTGGACGACGGCTGGTACAACCCGCCGCAGCTCGCCTGGGAGCGGTCCACCTGGTACGCCTGGGGCGTCGCCACCCGCGACCTGGCCCGGCTCCGCCTGGACCCGCTCTGCCCCTCCGGCTCCCCGTCCTCCACCAGCTCCCAGTACGAGGCCGTGCTCAAGGGCCTGCTGGCCAACTGACCCACCGTCGTACGCCCCCGGGAGGGGCCGTCAGTCCTCCTCCCGGGCCAGCTCCTCCAGGCACTCCACCACCGCCGCCCGCTCCCCGGGCGCGGGCGGCGGCCCGTACGGGTCGTGCGCCGCCTCCGCGGGGATCAGCCCCTCCCACACCGCCGCCCACAGCATCCGCCGCACATAGCCCTCCATCGGCGCGGTGAACGTCACCCGGGCGAACCGGTCCAGCCGCCCCGAGGCCCGCACGAACCGCGCCATGTCCCCGGCCCGCCAGGCGTCCAGCACCGCCGCCGTCAGCCCCACCCGGGCCGCCGCGATCCCCACCAGCGCGCTGTCCGCGCCCCACATCAGCGAGGGGCCGAACATCCGGTCCTCACCGGTGATCGCCAGCGCCCCGCTCCGCCGCGCCGCCGCGATCGCGTCCTGGCAGGCCATCGCCCGATCCAGGGTCGCCAGCTTCACCCCCACCGTCCCCGCAAGCCCGGTCAGCCGCTCCACCAGCCCCGGCGGATACGGATAACCGCCCGCCTCGCCGTGCAGCAGGAAGCCCACCACCGGCAGCCCGCTCTCGGCCGCCACCCGCTCGTGCAGCGCCACCGCCGCGTCCTCGTCCCCGGCGAACTCCGCGACGGGGTACACCATCACCGCGTCCGCCCCGCCGTCCGCCGCCCGCACCGCCATCTCCACGGTCGCCGCCACCGCCCCCGCCCCGTCCACCCCTACGGCCTCCTCACCGCGCGGCACCCCCACCCCCGCCACCAGCGGCCCGGCCACCGCCTCCCGCCACACCGCCAGCACCCGCCGCCGGTCCTCGGCCGGCAGATACAGCCCGCGCCCGGTGTGCGCCCACACCGCCACCCCGCCCACCGGGGCGGCCGCCATCCGTTCGGCGTAGTCGCGCAACGCCCCGTACGCCACCACCCCGCCCTCGTCCATCGGCGTCGCCACCGCCGCCAGCAGCGCCCCCCGCAACCGCCCTTCGACCGACCCGGCAGCCCCCTCGCGGGCCCCGGGGCGCCCCTCGTCCGTGTCCGAGTCCATCACAGAGGTCATCGGCGGTCTCCCGTCTGTCGCGCCGCCCACGGCCGAGGCCGCCGCGCTACCGTTACGGTCCGGACCGTAACCGAAGCCGCCCCGCCCCGCGAGACCGCCGCCCCTGGAAGGGACCGCGCCCATGCGCCTCGGCCTCTACGTCAACCTCTACGCGGACCCCGCCGACCGCCCCCGCCTCGCCGACGCCGTCGAACAGGTCCGCCTCGCCGAACAGGCCGGCTTCAGCTGGGCCGTCCTCGGCGAACGCCATCTGCACCGGCCCGGCTACCACGAGGCCGTCACCACCCTGGCGTACCTCGCCGCGCACACCGAGCGGATCGGGCTGGCCACCGCCGGGCTGATCGCCCCGGTCCACCACCCCGTGCACCTCGCCGAGACGCTCGCCCATGTGGACGTGCTCTCCGGCGGCCGGCTCACCGCCGGGTTCGTCCTCGGCTACCGCCCCGAGGAGTTCACCCTCTACGGCGCCCGCCCGGAGGAGCGCGTCAGCCGCTTCGAGGAGTGCCTCGAACTGCTGCACCGGCTCTGGACCGAAGACGAGGTCACCCACCACGGCCGCCGCCACCACCTGGACGGCGCCTTCCTCTCCCCGCGCCCCGTGCAGGCCCCCCGCCCCCGGATCTGGAACGGCGGCCGGGTGCCCGCCGCCCTGGAGCGCACCGCCTGGCTCTGCGACGGCTGGACCACCTCGTTCAACGAGACCGACGAGGAGCTGCCCAAGAAGGTCGCCGCCTACCGGGCCGCCCCGCGCGGACCGCGCTCGCTCGGCTCCGAGGTCATCGTCTGCCGCGAGGGCTACGCCGCCGCCACCTCCCAGGCCGCCCGTACCGCCCTGGAGGACCCCCTGCGCGCGCTCTACGACGCCTACGGCGACTGGAAGCGCACCTCCGCCGACGCCGCCCGCTACGCCCAGCCCTGGGAGGACATCGCCGCCCGCTCGGTCATCGGCTCCACCGCCGAGTGCGCCGAACGGCTCGCCCGCTACGAGGCCCTGGGCGCCGACGGCGTCATCCTGCGCATCCAGCCGCCCGGGATGCCCCAGGCCGACGCCCTGCGCGCCATCGAGGCCTTCGGCGCCCTGACAAGCTGAAGGCGTCATCTATGCGTGATCCCGGCGTCCGCCCGCTCGGAGACACCACTGCGGGCGATCGGTGAGAGATACGCGGCCTCGCCGGTGCGGCGAACTGCCAGGACCGGCTGACCAGCCTTGACCAGGCCGGTTCAGGCCCTCATCCCGGTCAGGTCCCCATCCCGGTCAGGCCTTCATCCCGGTCAGGCCTTCATCCCACTGGTGGCGATGGAGTCGGTGAGATACCGCTGGAGCAGCCCGAAGACCAGCAGACAGGGGATGACCGTGATGGTCGCACCGGCCATGACCTGGTTGATCGTCACGTTCTCCCCCTCCAGGGTGGCCAGCCCCACGGTGAGGGTGCGCATCGCCTCGGACTGGCCGATGACCAGCGGCCACAGGAAGTCGTTCCAGTGCCAGAGGAAGACGAAGACGCCCAGCGTCGCCAGCACCGGCCGGATCAGCGGCAGCACCACCGTGGTGTACACCCGCCACTCCGAGGCGCCGTCCATCCGGGCCGCCTCGAACAGCTCGTCGGGCAGCTGCACGATGAACTGCCGCATCAGGAAGACCGCCTGGGAGTTGGCCAGGGTCGGCACGATCAGCCCCCAGTAGGTGTCCACCCCGCCCATCCCGGCCACCAGCAGGTAGTACGGGATGAGGGTGGCCTGGAACGGCACCATCAGGGTCGCCAGGAACGCCCAGAACAGCGCCTCCCGCCCCGGGAACCGCTTCTTGGCGAAGGCGTACCCCGCCATCGAGGCGAACAGCAGGATCAGCACCACCGACACCAGCGAGTACAGCAGCGAGTTCAGCGCCCAGCGCAGCACGTCCGCGCCGCCCAGCACATCGGTGAAGTTCTGCCAGGTGGCCCGGGTGACGTCCAGCGCGCCCGGCAGCGTACGGCCGCCCGGCGGGGCGAAGGCCACCAGCACCATCACCGCGAACGGGGTCACGGTGACCAGCGCCACCAGGACCAGCAGCACCGGCAGACGCAGCCGCGCCATCAGTCCACCTCCCTGCCGACCAGCCGGCGCTGGATCAGCGAGAAGACCAGCACCACCAGGAAGAGCACCAGGCCCACCGCGCAGGCGTAGCCGAAGTCGAAGAACTTGAAGCCCGAGTCGTAGAGGAAGTAGACCAGGGAGTAGCTGGCCCGCACCGGGCCGCCCGCGGTCATCACATACATCGCGTCGAAGACCTGGAACGCCCCGATCGCCTCGATGACCAGCACGAAGAAGAGCACCGGCCGCAGCAGCGGCAGGGTCACCCAGCGGAACCGCTGCCAGCCGTTCGCCCCGTCGATGACGGCCGCCTCGGTCACCTCCCTGGGCACCGACTGGAGCCCGGCCAGCAGGATCAGCATCGAGTAGCCGAACCCCTTCCACGCGGAGGCGGCCGCGATCGACGGCAGCACCAGCGACTCGCTGCCGAGGAAGTCCACCGGCCCGAGCCCCAGCCCGCCGAGCACCGAGTTCAGCAGCCCGTCCTCCACCTCGTAGATCCACTTCCAGATCACCGCGGCCAGCACGATGCTGGTGACATACGGCAGGAAGAACAGCCCCCGGAAGAAGCCGCGCAGCCAGAGCGTGCGGTGCAGCAGCACCGCGGTGCCCAGCGCGAGGACCACCGTCATCGGTACATAGAGCACGGTGTAGAGGGCGGTGACGCCGAAGGCCTCCCAGAACAGCCGGTCGTCCAGCAGCCGGGCGTAGTTCCCGGCGCCGATGAACGTCCAGTCGCCGTTGAGCCGGTAGTCGGTGAGGGAGAGGAAGACGGCGCCCAGGGTCGGGCCGATCCGGAACACCAGGAAGAGGACCAGCATCGGCGCCACGAACGCCAACCCGGCCAGCGCCTCCCGCCGCCGCGCCGCGGACATCCGCCCCCACCGCGAGCGCCCGGCCGGCGGGGGTGCCGGGGCAGTGGTGGCGACCGGTGGGGCGGGGACGGTGACCGGCGGGATGGTGCGGTCGCCGGGCGGTGCGGCGACCGCGACCGGCGACGCCGGGCTGTCGGCACCCCCGGGGCCGGGGCCCTGGTGGTCGGCCGGGCCGCGGGCCTCGGGCTCCTCCTCCGGGGGCGTCTCCCGGGACTCGACGCGGCTCAACGCTGCCGCGCCAGCAGTGCGTCGCCCGCCTCGGCGGCCGCCGCCAGGGCCTCGCGGGGCGACTTCTCACCGGTCAGCGCGGCCTGGATCTCCGGCGCCAGCAGCGCCTGCACCTGACGGGCCGCCCGGTGCGGCTCGCCGGGGAAGGCGTACGCGAGCGCCGCCTCGTACTCCTTGGCGTGGGCGCCGGTGCCGGGCACGGTGACATCGGTGCGCGGCGAGAAGAAGCCGCCCGCCCGGCCGAGCGAGGCGATCTGGGCGGGCGCCATCATATAGGCGACGAACTTCTCGGCGCCCGCGGTGTTGCGGCTGGCGGCGTTGATACCCAGGCCGCCCGGCATGCCGAAGCCGACCCGCTTGCGCGGCCCGGCCAGCGCGGGACCGACGATCACATTGCCCTTGCCCCAGGCCTGCGCGGCGAGGGCGGCGTCGGCGGGGGTGTTGGTGTACCCCATGGCGACCTGCTGCCGGCCGAGGGCCTGGTCGGTGAAGAGGTTGGCGTTGGTCAGCGCGGACCGCGGGACGGCGCCCTCCCGGTAGAGCCGCACCAGGAAGGTCAGCGCCTCGACGCCCTCGGGCCCGCCGAACGCGGTCTTCTTGCCGCTTTCGTCGAAGACCCGCCCGCCCGCCTGCCACAGCAGCGGATAGAAGCTCATGTTCAGTGAGGCCTCGCCGCTCGCCGAGTAGTCGAGGGTGGCGACCCCCGCCCGCTTCAGCCTGGGCGCGGCCGCCTTGAGCGCCGCCCAGGTCGCCGGAGGTTCCTTTATCCCGGCCTTGGCCAGCAGCCGGCGGTTGTAGAGGGTGCTGGTGACGGTGTGGTAGATCGGCGCCGCGTAGAGCTCGCCGTCCTGGGTCATGGCCGCCAGCGCGGTGGGGCGGAAGGCGGCGCGGGCCTTGCCCAACGCCCGGTCCACCGGCCGCAGCACGCCGTTCGCCTGGTACTGGGGGATCTGGTCCGGGCCGAGCAGCACCACATCGGGGCCCTTGCCGCCGCCGAGCGCGGTGGCCAGCTTCTGGTCCCGGTTCACCCAGGGCTGCTGCTCGATCCGCAGGTCGGTGCCGGGGTGGGCGCGCTCGAAGCCCTTCTCCACCCCGTCCCAGTAGGCCGCGTTGGCCTTCGGGTCCATGATCACCGGATACATCCAGACGGTGACTCCGTTGCCGCCGGAGCCGGCGGCGCCCCCGCCGCAGCCGGCCGCCGCGAGCACGGCGAGGCAGAGCAGCAGCAGAGGGACGGCGGCGCGCGAGGATCCGGACGTCGTGGGGGGCTTCATGGGGCCTCCGGAAGGCCTGTACAGCACCCGGACGGCGCCGGGGCCGGACATTGCCGCTCAGTGTCGGACAGCTGTGGACATTGCCGTTCAGTGTTGGACAGTTTCGGCCTGGGCCGAAAGTAACCGGGCGGTTTCGGACTGTCAATGGAGCGCGCGGCGGGACGGGCGCCACCACCCGCCGACCGGAGTCACACCCCCTCGGACCTGAGCCCGGCCGTGTCGCAGTTGGGCCGAACGGGTGAGCCGGGCGAGGATAGGCGCATGAGTAGGTACGAGAGGTACGACGTCACCGACGAGCAGTGGGAGGGCCTGGCCCAGGTCGTGCCGTTGCGGGGGCGCAACGAGTGGCCGTCCCGGGTGGACCACGAGACCGTCCCCCAGGACTACGAGGAGGCCGAGCAGCGCCGCATGATCGTGCTGCGGGTGCAGATCTTCGCGGACGCCCGCGATGTGGCCGAACACCTGATCGCGCGGATCCCGGTGCTGCTGGACCTGACCAACGCCGACACCGAGGTGGCCAAGCGCGTCCTCGACTTCAGCAGCGGCGTCGTCTTCGGGCTGGGCAGCGGGATGCACCGGGTGGACCGCAACGTCTTCCTGCTCGCCCCGGCCGGCACCGAGGTTGAGGGCGCCGCCGCGGCCACCATGACCCAGGCCTGAGCCGCGCCAGAACCGGAGAACCCCCCGATGACCGCACCCGACCTCCCCGACGTCCCGGCCCTCCCCGACGCCCCCGCCCTCCCCGACCTCCAGCGCAGGCTGGTGGAGTTCGCCGCCGCCCGCCAGTGGGGGCCGTACCACACACCCAAGAACCTCGCCGCCGCGCTCAGCGTCGAGGCGGCCGAACTGCTGGAGATCTTCCAGTGGATGACCCCGGAGGAGGCCGACCGGGTGATGGCCGACCCGGAGACCGCGCACCGGGTCAACGACGAGGTCGCCGACGTCCTCGCCTATCTGCTCCAGTTCAGCGCCCGGCTCGGGGTGGACCCGCTGGCCGCGCTCTCGGCGAAGATCGACCGCAACGAGCTCCGCTTCCCGGTCGGCCGCCCGCCCGGGCGCACCGCCCGCGCCACCCCTGCCGCCGCCGACCCGGCATCCCGGGCCGACCAAGTCGCCGCCCCCGCCTCCGAATCGACGGATCGTCACTCTACGGAGTGATCCACTTATCCCCTCTGAGCTTCCTGTCCACAGATTTCCGAATTCCTCTGGCATTTGGGTCAGTTTCCCCTCACGCTGGGTAGTGAACAGGTTGGGCAGGTAGTCGTACGAACGGGGGCGGCGTATGGACGCGGAGCGGCTCATCGAGTCGGTGCGGCGGGCGCTGGCGGCCAGCCGGGCGGCGGAGGACATCGTGGCGGAGGCCTGGCAGGCGCAGTGTCTCGCCCAGGCGATAGGCGACCACCTGGCCCACACCGGCCCGCGCGAGCTCCGGGGCGAGGCGCGCGCCCTCGCCGAGACGGCCGGGCGGGGCGGCCAGCCGCCCGACCACCCGGCGGTGCGCGCCGCCGGCGGCCCACGCGCCGCTCGGCTCTCGGGCGTCGCCGACCTCTCCGTGGCGTTGCGGCAGTTGGCCGCCCTGCTCGCCGAGGCCGGCATAGCCCTGGTCTCGGTGGCCTGCGCCACCGACGAGGAGGGCCTGTACTGGGCCTGCGTCGAGGCGACCGACGCCGCCGACGAGGCCGGCGACCGCGTCCGCGCCATGCTGCACCGCCTCGCCGTCCGCGAACGCACCAGGCCCCCGGGCCAGACCGGCGCGCCCCGGGACCTCAGAGACCTGCCGGAGGCGTCCAAGCTGACCGACGGCGCGGACCTGTCCAGCCTGGCCGACCTGTCCGACCTCTCGGGCCTGTCCGACCTGGCCGACCCGGCGGCCCCGGGCTGACGCCCGCGGCCGACCCGTCGGACCCGGGCTGGCGTCCTATGGCGCCGCCGGATTGACGGCCTGTGGCGCCGCCGGGCTGGCGTCCTGTGGCGCCGCCGGGCCGGCGTCCCGTGGCGCCGCCGTCCGGCTGAGAGTGAGGGGGGAGGGGGCAGGGGGAGGGGTGGGGGGTGGGGGGGGAGGGCCCCCAAGGTGACTGACTGGTCGGCGGCTCCGCCCGGGATGCCTCCGAACCGGTGATGTTGGGTTCGGGGAGGCGGGACGGTGCAGGATGGATGGCATGGATCTTCGCATCTTTACCGAGCCCCAGCAGGGGGCCAGTTATGACACCCTTCTCACGGTCGCCAAGGCCACCGAGGACCTGGGCTTCGACGCCTTCTTCCGCTCCGACCACTATCTGAGCATGGGCTCGGCGGACGGGCTGCCCGGTCCGACCGACGCCTGGATCACCCTCGCCGGGCTGGCCCGGGAGACCAGCCGCATCAAGCTGGGCACCCTGATGACCGCCGGGACCTTCCGGCTTCCCGGGGTGCTCGCCATCCAGGTGGCTCAGGTGGACCAGATGTCCGGCGGACGCGTCGAACTGGGTCTGGGCGCCGGGTGGTTCGAGGAGGAGCACAAGGCGTACGGCATCCCCTTCCCCAAGGAGAAGTTCGGCCGCCTCGAAGAGCAGCTGGCCATCGTCACCGGGCTGTGGGCCACCGAGCCGGGCGGCACCTTCTCCTATGACGGCAAGCACTACCAGCTCACCGACTCACCCGCGCTGCCCAAGCCCGCGCAGGCCAGGATCCCGGTGCTGATCGGCGGGCACGGGGCGACCCGCACCCCCCGGCTGGCCGCCCGCTACGCCGACGAGTTCAACATCCCGTTCGCCTCGCTGGAGGACACCCGCACCCAGTTCGACCGGGTCCGGGCCGCGGCCGTGGAGGCCGGGCGGGGCGCGGACGACCTGGTGTACTCCAACGCGCTGGTGGTCTGCGTCGGCAAGGACGACGCCGAGGTGGCCCGCCGGGCCGCCGCGATCGGCCGGGAGCCCGAGGAGCTGAAGGCCAACGGGCTGGCCGGCTCGCCCGCCGAGGTGGTGGACAAGCTCGGCCGGTACGCCGAGGCCGGCTCCTCCCGGGTCTACCTCCAGACCCTCGATCTGCACGACCTGGACCACCTGGAGCTGATCTCCTCCGAGGTCATGTCCCAGTTGGGCTGAGGCATCCCGGGCCCGAGAGGGAAAACCGCTGGTGGGGCGGGGTGGCGAAGCGGGATACTCGGACGTGTGTTCCTGACGATCAGTACGACCGGTTCCCCTGAGCGCCCCGCCGCCGACCTCGGCTTCCTGCTGCACAAGCATCCCGGCCGTGCGCAGTCCTTCTCGACCGCGCACGGCACGGCGCATGTCTTCTATCCCGAGGCGTCCGACGAGCGGTGCACCGCGGCGTTGCTGCTGGAGATCGACCCGGTCGCCCTGGTCCGCCGCTCCAAGGGCGGCAAGGGCCGGGGCGGGGCGCCCGACGCGGCACTCGCCCAGTACGTCAACGACCGCCCGTACGCGGCCTCCTCGCTCCTCGCCGTCGCCCTGAGCACCGTGTTCAAGAGCGCGCTGCGCGGGGTGTGCCAGGCCCGGCCCGAGCGGGCCTCGGCCCCGCTGCCACTGCGGGTGGAGATCCCCGTACTGCCCGCCCGCGGTGGCGCCGAGCTGGTGCGCGCCCTGTTCGCGCCGCTCGGCTGGACCGGGATCGACGTGCGGCCGATCGCGCTGGACGAGCGGTTCCCGGGCTGGGGCGACTCGCGTTACGTACGCCTGGTGCTCGACGGTGAGCTGCGGCTCGCCGACGCCCTCAACCACCTCTATGTCCTGCTCCCGGTGCTGGACGACGCCAAGCACTACTGGGTCGCGCCGGACGAGGTGGACAAGCTGCTGCGGGCCGGTGACGGCTGGCTGGCCGCGCACCCCGAGCAGAAGCTGATCACCAGCCGCTACCTCTCCCGCCGCTGGGGGCTGACCCGGCAGGCCATGGAGCAACTGGAGCTGGTGCGGCTCGCCGAGAGCGACGACCTCGCGGTCGAGGACGTGGACAACGCCGTGGACGAGACCGCCGACACCGAGGAGCGGCCGGTCCCGCTGGCGGTCCGGCGCCGGGAGGCGATCCTGGCCGTGCTGCGCGAGTCGGGCGCCCGTAGCGTCCTGGACCTCGGCTGCGGGCAGGGGCAGTTGGTGCAGGAGCTGCTGAAGGACCCCTCGTACACCACCGTCACCGGTCTCGATGTGTCGGTACGGGCGCTGACCATCGCCGCCCGGAGGCTGAAGCTGGACCGGATGGGTGAGCGGCAGGCCGCCCGTGTGCGACTGCTCCAGGGCTCACTGACGTACACCGACAAGCGGCTGACCGGGCAGGACGCGGCGGTGCTCAGCGAGGTGATCGAGCACCTGGACGCCGAGCGGCTGCCCGCGCTGGAGTACGCCGTCTTCGGCTCCGCCCGCCCCGGCACGGTCATCGTGACCACGCCGAACGTGGAGTACAACGTCCGGTGGGAGACGCTGCCCGCCGGGCACGTCCGCCACTCCGACCACCGCTTCGAGTGGAATCGGGCCGAGTTCCGGGAGTGGGCCGAGCGGGTGGCCGCCCGGCACGGCTACCGGGTCGGCTTCCGCCCGGTCGGGCCGGACGACCCGGAGGTCGGGCCGCCCACCCAGCTGGCGGTGTTCACCCGGGGCACGGACAGTGCCGACGGCGCCGACGGCACCGCGGCGAACGATAAGGACCGCACAGTCACCACCCAGGCCACCCAGGAAGGAGCGGCGGCATGACCACCTCGGACAACATCCCGGACACCGCGTCCAGCGGCAGCGGCGCCCCGGCCGCGGACCGGGTGGCCGGGCCCCGCCGGCTGCCGGTCACCGATCTCTCCCTGGTGGTGCTGATCGGCGCCACCGGCTCCGGCAAGTCCACCTTCGCCCGGCGGCACTTCAAGCCCACCGAGATCGTCTCCTCGGACTTCTGCCGCGGCCTGGTGGCCGACGACGAGAACGACCAGTCGGCCAGCGGCGACGCCTTCGACCTGCTCCACTACATCCTCGGCAAGCGCCTCGCCGCCGGCCGGCTCACCGTGGTGGACGCCACCAACGTCCAGCAGGAGGCCCGCCGCCAGCTGGTGCAGATCGCCCGGGAACACGATGTGCTGCCCGTCGCCATCGTGCTCGACATGCCGGAGAAGGTCTGCGCCGAGCGCAACGCCGCCCGCGCCGACCGGGCCCATCTGCCCCGCCGGGTCATCCAGCGCCACCGCGGCGAGCTGCGCCGCTCGCTGCGCGGACTGGAGCGCGAGGGCTTCCGCAAGGTGCACGTCCTGCGCGACCCGGCCGAGGTGGAGACGGCGGAAATCGTCCTGGAGCGGCGGTACAACGACCTGCGCCACCTCACCGGCCCGTTCGACGTGATCGGCGATGTGCACGGCTGCTCCGCCGAGTTGGAGAGCCTGCTCGGCAGGCTCGGCTACGTGGACGGGGCGCACCCCGAGGGGCGTACCGCCGTCTTCGTCGGCGACCTGGTCGACCGCGGCCCGGACAGCCCCGGGGTGCTCCGCCGGGTGATGGGCATGGTCGCCGCCGGGACCGCGCTCTGCGTGCCCGGCAACCACGAGAACAAGCTCGGACGCTGGCTGAACGGCAGGAAGGTCCAGCAGACCCACGGGCTGGCCGAGACCATCGTCCAACTGGAGGGGGAGAGCCCGGAGTTCCGGGCCGAGGTGGCCGCCTTCATCGACTCGCTGGTCAGCCACTACGTCCTGGACGGCGGCAAGCTGGTGGTCTGCCACGCCGGGCTGCCGGAGAAGTACCACGGCCGCACCTCCGGCCGGGTGCGCAGCCACGCGCTGTACGGGGACACCACCGGCGAGACCGACGAGTTCGGCCTGCCGGTGCGCTACCCCTGGGCGGAGGAGTACCGGGGCCGGGCCACCGTGGTCTACGGCCACACCCCGGTGCCCACCACCTCCTGGATCAACAACACCATCTGCCTGGACACCGGTGCCGTCTTCGGCGGCCGGCTGACCGCGCTGCGCTGGCCGGAACGGGAGACCGTGGACGTCGCGGCGCAGAAGGTCTGGTACGAGCCGGTGAAGCCGCTCGCCACCGAGGCGCCCGGCGGCCACCAGGGCCGTCCGCTGGACCTGGCCGACGTCTACGGCCGGCGCACCGTGGAGACCCGCCACCACGGCAATGTGGCGGTGCGCGAGGAGAACGCGGCGGCCGCGCTGGAGGTGATGAGCCGGTTCGCGGTGGACCCGCGGCTGCTGCCGTACCTGCCGCCGACCATGGCCCCGACGCCCACCTCCACGGTGGACGGCTATCTGGAGCACCCGGCCGAGGCGCTGGCCCAGTACCGGGCGGACGGCGTGGCGCGGGTGGTGTGCGAGGAGAAGCACATGGGCTCCCGCGCCGTCGCCCTGGTCTGCCGGGACGCCGACGCGGCCCGCGAGCACTTCGGGGTGGACGGTCCGACGGGCGCCCTGACCACCCGTACCGGCCGGCCGTTCCTGGACGATCCGGCGCTCACCGAGGAGGTGCTCGGGCGGCTGCGCGCGGCCGTCGGGGCCGCCGGGCTCTGGGCGGAGCTGGACACCGACTGGCTACTGTTCGACGGTGAGCTGATGCCCTGGTCGCTGAAGGCCGCCGGTCTGCTGCGCAGCCAGTACGCGGCGGTCGGCGCCGCCTCGGGCGCGGTGTTCCCCGGTGCGCTGGACGCCCTGGAGCGGGCCGCCGGGCGCGGCCTGGAGGTGGACGGACTGCTCGGGCGGCAGCGTGAGCGGGCCGCGGACGCGGGGGCCTTCACCGAGGCGTACCGGCGCTACTGCTGGGACACCGAGGGGCTGGAGGGGGTGCGGTTCGCACCGTTCCAGATCCTCGCCGGACACCGCCGCTCGCTGGCGGACGTACCGCACGACGTCCAACTGGGCTGGCTGGACCGGCTGGTGGAGCACGATCCGACCGGGCTGATCCAGACCACCCGGCGGCTGGTGGTGGACACCGGCGACGAGGAGTCGGTGCGCGCGGCGGTCGACTGGTGGCTGGAGCTGACCGGCGCGGGCGGTGAGGGCATGGTGGTCAAGCCACTGGTGCCGCTGGCCCGGGACGGCCGAGGCCGACTGGTCCAGCCGGGCGTGAAGGTGCGCGGCCGGGAGTATCTGCGGATCATCTACGGCCCGGAGTACACCCGCCCGGACAACCTGGAGCGGCTGCGCGACCGCCACCTGGGCCACAAGCGCTCCCTGGCGCTGCGCGAGTACGCCCTGGGGCTGGAGGCGCTGGCCCGGCTGGCCGACGGCGAACCGCTCTGGCGGGTGCACGAGGCGGTCTTCGGCGTCCTCGCCCTGGAGTCGGAGCCGGTCGACCCCCGGCTGTGACACCGCCCCCGGGGCCACCGGTACACCCCCCGGGGCCGCCGGTGCGGAACCGCCTGCCGGTACGACACCGGCCGCCGGTACGGGACCGGCGGCCGGGTCCCGCTCCCCTGCGTTTGCGGGGGTGTACGGACCCGGCGGCCGGGTTCCGGATGTCCGTACGGATTTGGGGGGCGGTTCGCCGGGTAACGCGGGGGTCTCGCGGTGAGGATGGAGTCATGGGATTCCATGTCGACTCAGAGACCGGGCGGCTCCGCCGCGTCATCCTGCACCGCCCCGACCTGGAGCTGAAGCGGCTCACACCGCGCAACAAGGACGCGCTCCTCTTCGATGACGTGCTCTGGGTCCGCCGGGCGCGCCAGGAGCACGACGGCTTCGCCGACGTGCTGCGCGACCGCGGGGTGGAGGTGCATCTGTTCGGGGACCTGCTGGCGGAGGCGCTGGAGGTGCCGGCGGCGCGCAAACTGGTGCTCGACCGGGTCTTCGACGAGAAGGAGTACGGGCCGCTGGCGGCCGACCCGATAAGGGAGGTCTTCGACGCCATGGAGACCGGGGAGCTGGCCGAGGCCCTGGTCGGTGGGATGACCAAGCGGGAGTTCCTGGCCGGGTACACCGAGCCGGTGTCGGTCCGCTTCCATGTGATGGACCTGGACGACTTCCTCTTGCGGCCGCTGCCGAACCACCTCTTCACCCGGGACACCTCGGCCTGGATCTACGACGGGGTGTCTATCAACGCGATGCGCTGGCCCGCCCGGCAGCGGGAGACCGTGCACTTCGAGGCCATCTACAAGCACCACCCGCTGTTCACCGGGCCCGAGGCCGGCGCGTTCCACCACTGGTCGGAGGGGCAGGACGACTTCCCCTCCACCATCGAGGGCGGGGACGTGCTGGTCATCGGGAACGGCGCGGTGCTCATCGGGATGAGCGAGCGGACCACCCCGCAGGCGGTGGAGATGCTGGCCCGGGGGCTGTTCGCGGCCGGTTCGGCCCGCACCATCGTGGCGCTGGACCTGCCCAAGAGCCGGGCCTTCATGCACCTGGACACGGTGATGACCATGGTGGCCCACGACACCTTCACCCAGTACGCGGGCCTCGGCATGCTCCGCTCGTACACCATCGAGCCGGGCGACGGCGACCGGGCGCTGAAGGTCACCGACCATCCGCCGCAGCACATGCACAGCGCCATCGCGGCGGCCCTGGGGCTGCCGGCGATCCGGGTGCTCACCGCCACCCAGGACGTGCACGCCGCCGAGCGGGAGCAGTGGGACGACGGCTGCAACGTGCTGGCGGTGGAGCCGGGGGTGGTGGTCGCCTACGAGCGCAACGTCACCACCAACACCCATCTGCGCAAGGAGGGCATCGAGGTGATCGAGATCCCGGGCAGTGAACTGGGGCGGGGGCGCGGGGGTCCGCGCTGTATGAGCTGCCCGGTGCAGCGCGACCCCGACCCCGGGTTCGCATAAGCATGCTTTGATTTGTATAGGATTCCAGGAGGCGGGCCCAGCCGCCCGCCGCCGTTGCCGTCCGTCCGCCCGTTCTCCGCCCCGTTCATCGATGGGCTCCGTCCCCGCACCATAGGAGCGCCCCATGGCCACCGACCTCACCGGCCGCCACTTCCTCAAGGAGCTGGACTTCACCGCCGAGGAGTTCCACGCGCTGCTCGCGCTGGCGGCCGAGCTGAAGGCGGCGAAGAAGGCGGGTCGTGAGGTCCGGCGGCTGCGGGGCCGGAACATCGCCCTGATCTTCGAGAAGGCCTCCACCCGGACGCGCTGCTCCTTCGAGGTCGCCGCCGCCGACCAGGGCGCGTCCACGACCTACATCGACCCGGCCTCCTCGCACATCGGCCGGAAGGAGTCGGCCCGGGACACTGCCCGGGTGCTGGGCCGGCTCTACGACGCCATCGAGTTCCGCGGCGACGCCCAGGAGACCGTGGAGGAGCTGGCCGCGCACGCCGGGGTCCCGGTCTACAACGGGCTGACGAACTCCTGGCACCCCACCCAGATGCTGGCCGACCTGCTCACCATGGCCGAGCACGGCGGCAAGCCGCTGGACGCGACCACCCTCGCCTACCTCGGCGACGGCCGCTACAACATGGGCAACTCCTACCTGGTCACCGGCGCCCTGCTCGGCCTGGACGTGCGGATCACCGCGCCCCGGGACTACTGGCCGGCCAAGGAGGTCGTGGACACCGCGCGGGAGCTGGCGAAGGCCAGCGGCGCGGTCCTCACCCTCACCGACGACGTGGCCGAGGGGGTGCGCGGTGCGGACTTCGTCGCCACCGATGTCTGGGTCTCCATGGGGGAGCCGGCCGAGGTGTGGGACGAGCGGATCGCCGCGCTCACGCCGTACGCGGTGACCATGGACGTGCTCCGGGCCACCGGGAACCCGGACGTCCGCTTCCTGCACTGCCTGCCCGCCTTCCACGACCTGGGCACCTCGGTGGCCCGGGAGATCCACGAGCGTTGCGGGCTGAGCTCGCTGGAGGTCACCGACGAGGTGTTCGAGTCCCCGTACTCGGTCGTCTTCGACCAGGCGGAGAACCGGATGCACACCATCAAGGCGGTGCTGGTCGCCACGCTCGCGGGCCCCACCGCGTAGCGCACCGCCGGCGGTTGCGCCGACGGGGGGAACGCGCGGGGCGGTGGCCGTGTCGAACCGCCCGATGGGGGCGGGACCCGCAGGCTCAGGTGCCACCCGCCCGTGCACCGCCCAGGGAGACGGCATGCGCCCCAGCCCCACCGGAGACCCCGCCGGACAGCCTGCCGGCAGAACCGCGGGGGGATCGCGCGGATCGCGCGTCAAGAGCCCCGAGCAGCTGGTCGCCGAATCCGGCGGGGACCTGGAGGGCCATGGGCTGCGGCGCACCATGGGCCTGTTCCAGCTGGTCTGCTTCGGGGTCGGCGCGATCGTCGGCACCGGCATCTTCGTCGGGCTGTCCGACAGCGTCGCCGAGGCCGGCCCGGCGGTCGTGGTCTCCTTCCTGCTGGCCGCGGCCACCTGTGTGGTCACCGCCTTCGCCTTCGCCGAGCTGGGCAGCGCCATCCCGGTCTCCGGCAGCTCCTACTCCTTCGCCTACGCCACCCTCGGCGAGCCCACCGCCTTCCTGGTGGGCTGGTGCCTGCTGCTGGAGTACGGCGTCTCGGTCTCCGCGGTCGCCGTGGGCTGGGGCCAGTACCTCAACGAGCTGCTGGAGAGCCTGGTCGGGGCCCGGCTGCCCGAGGCGCTGTCCGCGCCGCCCGGGGACGGCGGGGTGGTCAACGTCCCGGCCGTCGTGGTCATCGGCCTCGCCGCGGTGCTGCTGGTGCGCGGGGTACGGGAGAGCGCCCGCGCCACCGCGGTGATGGCGGTGGTCAAGATCGCCGTGCTGGTGCTGTTCTGCGCCATCGCCTTCACCGCCTTCGAGGCGGGCAACCTCGCCCCGTTCGCCGCGCACGGGGTGGCCGGGATCACCTCGGGCGCCTCCATCGCCTTCTTCTCGTATATCGGCTTCGACGCCGTCACCACCGCCGGGGAGGAGGTCCGCGACCCCCGGCGCAACGTCCCGCTGGCCGTGCTGATCTGCATCGGCGCGGTCACCGTGCTGTACTGCCTGGTCGCGCTCGCCGCGGTCGGGGCGCTCTCCGCCGACGCGGTCGCCGACCAGCCGGCCGCGCTCTCGCTGATCGTCAACGAGGTCACCGGCTCCTCGTTCGGCGGCGGGGTGATCGCCTTCGGCGCGGTCGTCGCCATCGCCTCGGTGGTGCTGGCCGTGCTGTACGGGCAGACCCGGGTGCTGATGTCGATGTCCCGGGACGGGCTGGTGCCCCGGATCTTCGAGCGCGTCTCCCCGAGGACGGCCACCCCGGTCGCCAACACCTGGATCGTCGCCGTGGTCTTCGCGATCCCGGCCGCGGTGGTCCCGCTGGAGGTGGTGCTCAACCTCACCACCATCGGCACCCTCGCGGTGATGGCGGTGGTCAACGTGGCGGTCATCGCGCTGCGCCGCCGCTACCCGCGGCTGGAGGCGGGCTTCCGCGCCCCGCTCTTCCCGTTCGTCCCCGCGCTCGGGGTGCTGCTCTGCCTCTATCTGATGTGGGGCACCGGCGGGCGCACCTGGGCGCAGTTCGCGGTCTTCCTGGTGGTCGGCGCGGTGGTGTACGTGCTCTACGGCCGTCGCCACTCGCGGCTGGCCGGGGGTCGGGGCGACCGGGTCAGGGGGCGGGGCGGGCCGGGAGCGTGAACCAGACCGCCTTGCCCTGCTCGGTACGGCGGTGGCCGCAGGCGGAGCTGAGGGTGCGGATCAGCAGCAGCCCGCGCCCGTGCTCCAGCCAGGGGTCGGGCGGGATGTCGTGGTTCGGGCACAGGTCGCCCGGCGGGGTCGGGTCCGGGTCGTGCACCTCGACCTGGCAGCCGGCCGGCAGCACCTCCACCACCAGCTCGATCGGTGCGGTCCCGACGGTGTGCTCCACCGCGTTGGCCACCAGCTCGGCGGTGAGCAGCTCCGCGGTTTGGCTGTCCGCCGACCCGTCCAGCTCCGTGAGCGCCGTACGCACCAGGGCGCGGGCCATCGGCACCGCGGCCGCGGTGTGCGGCAGCGCGATGCGCCAGGACCGGGGTTCGGGGATGTCGGGCACGGTGGCGGTCCGTTTCACTGCGGGTGCGGGAGGCGCGCTCCTCGGACGGCGGCGGGTGAGGACGGTGGCGGGCGATGACGGCCCCCACCTTACGGAGCGGCTCGCTCCGCTTCGGCGGGCCCCCGCCCCGTGGTGTTTGCCGATGACGCGGTGTGATGGCTTACTTACGCGAAGCTTATCGCGTATGCGTGACGGAAGTCACGAGCAAGTGATAACTTCGACGGGCAGCTACCCGCGTCCACCGGCCCAGCCGGCTCGGCCCGCCCCGGGCCGGGCCGAAGGGTCCGAGGAAGAGGAGGCGCACATCCATGAGCCCCTTCACCGGCTCCGCGTCCCGCACCGAGCGGTGGCGCCACCTCCGGCTCACCGTGGAGGAGGGCGTCGCCACGGTCACCCTCGACCGCCCCGCCCGGCTCAACGCGCTCACCTTCGGCGCCTACGCCGACCTGCGGGACCTGCTCGCCGAGCTCTCCCGTGAGCGGTCGGTGCGCGCCCTGGTCCTCGGCGGCGAGGGGCGCGGCTTCTGCTCCGGCGGGGACGTGGAGGAGATCATCGGCGCCACCCTCGCCATGGACACCGCCGAACTGCTCGACTTCAACCGGATGACCGGGCAGGTGGTACGCGCCCTGCGGGAGTGCCCCTTCCCGGTGGTCGCCGCCGTGCAGGGGGTCGCCGCCGGGGC
Source organism: Streptomyces lichenis (assembly GCF_023218175.1). Taxonomy (GTDB): domain Bacteria; phylum Actinomycetota; class Actinomycetes; order Streptomycetales; family Streptomycetaceae; genus Streptomyces; species Streptomyces lichenis. The sequence continues at coordinate 329,347 of NZ_JALPTH010000001.1, forward strand.
GGGCGCGGTGCTCGCCCTGGCCGCCGACTTCCGGATCGCCGACCCCAGCGCCCGGTTCGCCTTCCTCTTCACCCGGGTCGGGCTCTCCGGCGGTGACATGGGCGCGGCCTATCTGCTGCCCCGGGTGGTCGGCCTCGGGCACGCCACCCGGCTGCTGATGCTCGGCGAACCAGTGCGGGCCGCCGAGGCCGAGCGGATCGGGCTGATCAGCGAGCTCACCGAGGAGGGCGGCGCCGCCACCCGGGCCGCCGAACTCGCCCGCCGCCTCGCGGACGGCCCGGCCCTGGCGTACGCCCAGACCAAGGCGCTGCTCACCGCCGAGCTGGACATGCCGCTGGCCGCCTCCGTCGAACTCGACGCCGCCACCCAGGCGCTGCTGATGAACGGCGAGGACTACGCCGAGTTCCACGCCGCCTTCACCGCCAAGCGCCCCCCGAAGTGGCGGGGGCGATGATGCGGAGGCCCGCGAAGGACGCCGCCGGCCACCGGGAGCCGGGTGCGGGGCCCGGTGACCGTGGCCCTGGCACCGCCCCAGGCCGCCTGGCGCACGCGGAGGGGGCCGCCTCGGGACGCCCCACGCACGCGAAGAGCGCGGGCTCAGCCCCTGGCACCGCCTCGGCCCGCCTGGTGCACGCGGAGGGCGCCGACCGGGTGAGTGCCGCCGGGAGCCCCCGTACCGCCCCGGCCCCCTCCGGGGCCATAACCCCCGCCCCGGGCCGCTCGGAGGGCGGCAACCCTGCGGCGGCCGCCGGGAGTCCCCGTACCGCCTCGGCCCGCCCCGGGCCCGTACCCCCCGCCCCGGCCCACCCTGGGCCCGCACCTGCCGCCCCGGGCCGCTCGGAGGGCGGCAACCCTGCGGCGGCCGCCGGGAGTCCCCGTACCGCCCCGGCCCGCCCCGGGCCCGTAACTGCCGCCCCGGGCCGCTCGAACGGCGGCGACGCCGTGGCGGCCACCGAAAGCCCCCGTACCGCTCCCGACCGCAAGGAGGGCGGCATCCCCGCGGCGGCCACCGAAACGCCCCGTACCGCACCCGCCTGCCGCGGGTCCGCGCTCGCCGCCCCGTCATTCCCTGCCCGCCCGCTCACGGTCGCCGTGATCGGGGGCGGGCCCGGGGGGTTGTACGCGGCGGCGCTGCTCAAGCGGCTGGACCCGGCCCGGGAGGTCACCGTCCATGAACGGAACGCCCCCGACGACACCTTCGGCTTCGGTGTCGTGCTCTCCGACGAGACCCTCGGCGGCATCGAGCACGCGGACCCGGAGGTGTACCGGGCGCTGGCAGGGGAGTTCGTCCGCTGGGACGCCATCGACGTGGTGCACCGCGGCCGCACCCTCACCTCCCAGGGCCACGGCTTCGCCGCGCTCGGCCGCCGCCGGCTGCTCGCCGTCCTCCAGGCGCGCTGCGCCGAGCTGGGCGTACGGCTCCGGTTCCGTACCGACGTCCCCTCCGCCGCCGAACTCGCCGCCACCCACGACCTGGTGATCGCCGCCGACGGTGCCGGCAGCCGTACCCGCGAAGCGCACGCCGCCATCCTCGGCCCCACTCTCACCCGGCACCGCTGCCGCTATATCTGGCTCGCCGCCGACTTCGCCTTCGACGCCTTCCGCTTCGAGATCGCCGAGACCGAGCACGGCGTGATGCAGCTGCACGGCTACCCCTTCTCGCCCGACGCCTCCACCGTCATCGTCGAGATGCGCGAGGAGGTCTGGTACGCGGCCGGGTTCGACGAGATGGCCACCGAGGAGTCGGTCGCCCGCTGTGCCAAGGTCTTCTCCGACGCCCTGCACGGCCGCCCGCTCACCGCCGGGCCCTCCTCCGCCTGGACCGCCTTCCGCACCGTCGTCAACGAGCGTTGGTCGCACGGCAATCTGGTGCTGCTCGGGGACGCCGCGCATACCGCGCACTTCTCCATCGGCTCCGGCACCAAGCTGGCCGTCGAGGACGCCCTCGCCCTCGCCGCCTGCATCCGCGAACAGCCCACGCTGCCCGAGGCGCTGGCCGCCTACGAGGCCGAGCGGCGGCCCGTGGTCGCCTCCACCCAGCGGGCCGCCGCCGCCTCACTGCGCTGGTTCGAGGAGCTCGCCGGGTATGTGGACCAGCCGCCCCGGCAGTTCGCCTTCAACCTGCTCACCCGCAGCCGCCGGGTCACCCACGGCAATCTGCGGCTGCGCGACGAGCAGTTCACCACCGCCGTGGAACGGGACTTCGGCTGCCCGCCCGGCACCCCGCCGATGTTCACCCCGTTCCGGTTGCGCGAACTGACCCTGCGCAACCGGGTGGTGGTCTCGCCCATGGACATGTACTCCGCCACCGACGGGCTGCCCGGCGACTTCCATCTGGTCCACCTCGGCGCCCGCGCGCTGGGCGGCGCGGGACTCGTCATGACCGAGATGGTCTGCGTCAGTCCCGAGGGCCGGATCACCCCCGGCTGCGCCGGGCTGTGGAACCCGGCCCAGACGGCCGGCTGGCAGCGGATCACCGACTTCGTCCACCGGCAGTCACCCGGCACCGCGATCGGCGTCCAGCTCGGCCACTCCGGCCGCAAGGGCTCCACCCGGCTGATGTGGGAGGGCATCGACCAGCCGCTGCCGTACGGCAACTGGCCGCTGGTCGCCGCCTCCCCGCTGCCGTACCTCCCCGGCACCAGCCAGGTCCCCTCCGCACTCCACCGGGCCGCGCTCACCGACCTGAGGGAGCAGTTCGCCGCCGCCGCCCGGCGGGCCGCCCGGGCCGGCTTCGACCTGCTGGAACTGCACGCGGCCCACGGCTACCTGCTCTCCGGCTTCCTCTCCCCGCTCACCAACCGCCGCACCGACGCCTACGGCGGCGACCTCACCGGCCGGCTCCGCTTCCCGCTGGAGGTCTTCGACGCCGTACGCCAGGTCTGGCCCGCCGAACGCCCCATGACCGTGCGGATCTCCGCCACCGACTGGGCGCCGGGCGGCACCACCGCCGAGGACGCCGTGGAGATCGCCCGCGCCTTCACCGCGCACGGCGCCGACGCGATCGACGTCTCCACCGGGCAGGTCGTCCCCGACGAGCGGCCCGAGTTCGGCCGCTCCTACCAGACCCCGTACGCCGACCGGATCCGCAACACCCTGGGCGTACCGGTCATCGCGGTGGGCGCCATCTCCTCCTGGGACGACGTCAACTCCCTGCTCCTGGCCGGCCGCGTCGACCTCTGCGCCCTGGCCCGTCCGCACCTCTACGACCCGCACTGGACCCTGCACGCCGCCGCCGAGCAGGGGTACCAGGGGGGAGCGGCGCCCTGGCCGGTCCCGTACCGCGCGGGCAGCCGCACCCCGCCCACCGGCCGTACCGACGCGCCCCGGCCGCGGCTGACCCTCGGCCCGCCCTCCACCGTCTGACCGGCCGGAACACCGAAGGGTGAGCGGATCGGCGGGGAGGTGGAGGACGAGCTGCGCGAGGCCACCCTGGCGGCCACCGACATCGTGCCCGCCTCGCCGCTGTACTGGTACACCCTCTCCGCGCACACCAAGCGGTACCCGGACCACTGGTCGGGCCGGCTGGGCGTCCCCGGCCTGGACTTCAGGGCGAGAATGGCCGGCCGCACCCTGTGGGGGGTGACCGCCATGTCCGACCGCCGGCAGGCCGCCGCGGAGGGACTGGTCACCACCCTCACCCACTCGGCCGCCTGTCGGGGGATGCGCTTGGGCGGGGTGCTCATCGGGAACGGCTCCAAGCCCGGGGACGTGCGCCAGGACACGGCCGCCCTGGAGCGGGCCCGCACCTTCCTCGCCGGTGAGGCCCCGCTCGCCCGGTTCTCCTATGAGCGGGTGCCGGCCGCGGCGTAGGGAGCCCGGCCCGGTCAGCGGGCGCAGGTGCCCGAGCGGACGAACTCGCGGCCGCCCTCGCCACCGCCGACGGCCAGGGTCCAGCGGATGTAGGTCCAGTTCCGGTCGCTGGTGTAGGCGTCCAGCAGCCGGCCGCAGACGCCCTGCTCGACGACCCCGGCCAGGTTGGACCGCTGGGCCCGGCCGGGGAAGCGGGCATAGGGGTCGTCGGTCCACACATAGGCGGCGTTCTCCACCGGGTCGAAGCCCAGGCTGATGCCGTCGGTGGTGCTGATCGGCTCGTCGCCGAAGTCGTCGGCCCGCGCGTTCCAGGCGGCGATGAGGTCCTTGACGGCGGCGTCGGCGACCTGGACCTCCTTCGGAGGCGTGCTGGGGATCTCCGCCGCGGCGAGGCCCGCCTCGTCGCCGTGCCACTGCCCGGCGACCTCGTCGGAGCAGCCGCCGGTGGCCTCGCCGTAGCCCAGGGTCTCGGCCTCGGGGGCCGCCTCGGCGTCCTTCCAGTAGACGGCGAACCGGCCGTAGGGCCATGCGTCGGGGGCGTCCGCCAGCCGCTGGGCGAGGGTGGCGCAGGCCGTCGCGCCGGCCGCGCGGGCGAACAGGTTCCGCTGCTCGTCGGGGAGTTGGGAGACCGGGCCGCCGGTGACCATCACCGTCTGGGCCCGCCGGTTGAAGCTGACGACCGGTTCGACGGCGTCGAGCCCCTTGGTGGCCAGCACGGCACGCAGCCGCTCGCGGATGGCCCGCTCGGCGGCCTCCTCCCCGGAGCCGGGGGCGGCCGAGGCGCCGGCCCGCCACTCGTCGGGCGAGGGCCGGCTCTCGTCCCCGGCCCGGGTGTAGGCCGGGTCGGCCACCCCGGCCAGCGGATCCCTGGGCACCCGGGCGTCCCTCGGGTCCCCGTCGGAGGCCGGGTCCGAGTCGGCCTGCCCGCCCTCGACCGGCCCGGCGGTCGAGAGGGAGGGCGTGGAGCCGCCCACGGTGCCTCCGTCGCGCTTCCCGTCCTCGCCCTTGGTGCCGAACGTCCCCTGGACGTACAGGCTGCCCGCGAAGGCGGCTCCGGCGACCGCGGCGCCCAGGGCGGCGAGCAGCACCCCCTTCCGTACCGACCGGGGAGGGGCCGGCGGGGCGGGCCAGGCGGGGTCGGCCACCGGCGGCACCCGCCACTCGGCGGCGACCAGCCGGTCCGTGACCGCGACCGCGGTGGGCGCCCCGGCCGCCGGGGTGGGCAGCACCTGGGTGGCCTGTGCGGCCAGCAGCCGTGCGGACTCCTCGGCCGCGGCCTCCGCGCTCATCCGCCCGCCGGGGTCCTTGGCGAGCGCCCGGTCCAGCACGGCCCGCAGCTCCCCGGGGACCCCGTCGAGGTCGGGCTCGCCGGAGAGCACCCGGTAGGCCACCACATCCGCGTTGCCGGTGCCGAACGGCGGGCGCCCGGTGGCCGCGTAGCCGACCAGGGCGCCCCAGGCGAAGACGTCGCCGGCGGGCCCGGGGGAGCCGGTGCGGTAGTGCTCGGGGCTGATCCAGCCGGGGGTGCCGGTCATCATGCCGGTGCGGGTCACCGAGGTGCCGTCGGTGGCGTGGGCGATGCCGAAGTCCAGCACCCGGGGACCGGAGGCGGTGAGGATGACGTTCTGCGGCTTGACGTCCCGGTGGACCACACCGGCGGCGTGCACCGCCGCCAGGGCCCGGGCGGTACCGGTGGCGAAGGCGTACAGGGTGCCGCCGGTGAGCGGGCCGTGCTCGGCCAGATGCCGGTCGAGGGTGAGGCCCGGCGCGTAGGCGGTGGCCAGCCAGGGGGCCGCCGCCTCCGGATCGGCCGCCAGCAGGGGTATCAGGCAGGGGCCCTGGACGCGCGCGGACAACTGCACCTCGCGGCGGAACCGCGCCCGCCACTCGGGGTCCTCGGCCTGGGCGGCGTGGATGACCTTGACCGCGACACGCAGCCCGGACGGGTCGAGACCGGCGTGGACGGTACCCATCCCGCCGGAGCCGAGCCGGCCGGTGATCCGGTACGGGCCGATCCGCTCGGGATCGCCGGGGCGGGCGGGCCGGACCCGCGCGTCGGAGCCGTTGGTGGTCACAGGCGTCGTTCCCTCTCTCGGACCGGGGCAGGGCCGTGGTCGGGCGGCCCCGGGCGCACACCGCCGGACCTCCGGTCACCCCCCGAAGGGTGGATCGTATCCAGAGGGGCGGGGGAGAGGGTGACGCAGGTTCAAGGTGCTGCGAGAGTACGGAGGTTGGGAGACGGGCGGCGCGGAGCGGTACCGCCCGCCCGGCCGCCCGACTAGCGCCGCCCGGCGGGCCGGCCGGTGAAGCGGGCGGCGGGCTCCCGCAGGCGGGCGTGCAGGTCGGCGAAGACCCGGGCCGCGCGGCCCCCCGGCCACCCCGCGGGCAGCAGGTCACCGGGCAGGCCCGGATCGGCGTACGGCAGCCGCCGCCAGGAGTCCAGCGCCAGCAGATGGGCCCGGTAGGCGTCCTCGTCGCTGTGGCTCTCCGGGCCGCTCCAGGCGCGCAGTACCGGCTCATGCCGGTCCAGGAACTCCTCGTACAGCTTGGCGATCGCGCCCAGGTCCCACCAGCGGCCCACCGCCTCCGCGGTGGCGGTGAAGCCCAGGTGCTCGCCGCGGAACAGGTCGACGTACGGGTCGAGTTGGAGCCGCCGCAGGGTGTGCCGGGTCTCCTCGTACAGGGCGGCGGGGGCGATCCACACCCCGGGCGCGGCGGTGCCGAAGCCCAGCCGGCCCAGCCGGGAGCGGAGCAGATGGCGCTTGTGCCGTTCCGCCTCCGGCACCGAGAAGACGGCCAGCACCCAGCCCGGTTCGGCCGCGCCCCGGGCGTCCGGGTAGATCCGCCGGTCGCCGTCGTCCAGCAGCTGCCGGGCCTCCTCGGACAGCGCGTACCCGGCCGCCCCGTCCGCCGTGCGGCGCGGCACCAGCAGCCCGCGCCGCTTGAGCCGGGACACCGAGGAACGCACCGAGGGGGCGTCCACCCCGAGCACCGCCAGCAGCCGGATCAGCTCGGCCACCGGCAGTGGCTCGCCACCGGGGTCGCGCCCGTGGGCGCCGTACAGGGAGACGATCAGGGAGCGGGGAGTGTGCTGGTCGGCCACCCGATCACTCTAGGCCGACCCGATCCGGCGCCCCGCCCCGGTCCGCCCCCCGGCCCCCACCGGCGGGGGTGCCGTTCACCGCGTTCGCGGCCGCGTCGCCGCCCTCGGGTGTCCGGAGCCGGAAGCGCTGGAGCTTGCCGGTGGCGGTGCGGGGGAGGGCGTCCAGGAAGACGATCCGGCGTGGGCACTTGTACGGGGCGAGGCGGGCGGCGGTGAAGGTGCGGAGCGCCTCCTCGGCGGCGCGGTCGCGGGGCAGGCCCTCGCGCAGCACCGCGTAGGCCACCACCACCTGGCCGCGCAGCTCGTCGGGGGCCCCGACCACGGCCGCCTCCACCACGTCCGGGTGGGCCAGCAGCGCCTCCTCCACCTGCGGGCCGGCGATGTTGTAGCCGGCCGAGATGATCATGTCGTCGGCGCGCGCCACATAGCGCAGATAGCCGTCCGGCTCCCGGACGTAGGTGTCACCGGTCAGGTTCCAGCCCCCGCGGACGTACTCGCGCTGGCGCGGGTCGCCGAGGTAGCGGCAGCCGACCGGGCCGCGCACCGCCAACAGCCCCTCCTCGCCGTCCGGCACCGGCGCCCCGGCCGCGTCCACCACCCGCGCCTGCCAGCCGGGCACCGGCAGTCCGGTGGCGCCCGGCCGGATCGCGCCGTCCGCCGCCGAGACGAAGATGTGCAGCAGCTCGGTCGCCCCGATGCCGTTGATCAGGCAGAGCCCGGTCCGCTCCCGCCAGGCCTGCCAGGTGGCGGCGGGAAGGTTCTCCCCGGCGGAGACACAGCGGCGGAGGGATGAGGTGTCCGGGGCGCCGGGGGCGGCCAGCTCCTCCAGCATCACCCGGTACGCCGTCGGGGCGGTGAACAGCACGCTCACCCGGTGCTCGGCGATCGCCGGCAGCAGCTGCCGGGGCCCGGCCTGCTCCAGCAGCAGCGCCGAGGCCCCGGCGCGCAGCGGGAACAGCACCAGACCGCCCAGCCCGAAGGTGAACCCCAGCGGCGGGCTGCCCGCGAACAGGTCGTCCGGCCGGGGCCGCAGCACATGGGCGGAGAAGGTGTCGGCGACCGCCAGCACATCGCGGTGGAAGTGCGCGCACCCCTTGGGCCGCCCGGTGGTCCCCGAGGTGAAGGCGATCAGCGCCACATCGTCGGCGGCGGTGGCCACCGCCTCGTAGCGGAGGTCCCGGTACCGGGTGGCGCGGCGCAGCAGGTCCTCCGGCCCGCCCCCGCCGTACGCGGCGAGGGTCAGGCCCGGCACCTCCGCCGCCACCAGCTCCTCCACCGACCGGGCGTCGCACAGCGCGTGCGAGACCCGGGCCATCGCGCACATCACCGCCAGCTCCGGGGCGCGGGTCTGCGCCAGTACGGTGACGGCGACCGCGCCCGCCTTCATCACCGCCAGCCAGCAGGCCGCCAGCCACGGGGTGGTGGGGCCGCGCAGCAGCACCCGGTTGCCGGGCACCACCCCCAGGTCGCGGGTGAGGACATGGGCCAGGGCGTCCACCCGGGCGCTCAGCTCCCCGTAGGACCAGACCCCGCCCCGGCCGTCGAGGAACACCGGCCGGTCCGCGCCGAAACGTTCCACCGTGCGGTCCAGCAGCTCGTGCCCGCAGTTCAGCCGGTCGGGGTAGCGCAGCTCGGGCAGGTCGAAGACGAGCGCGGGCCACTGCCCGGGCGGCGGCAGCCGGTCCCGGGCGAAGGTGTCGAGGTGCGCCGAGGGCGTCAGCTCCATGGTTCGCCTCCTTGCCGGGAGCCGCCAGGGCCCCGGGGGCCTCCGTACGAGGAGCCGCCCGGAGCGGCCGGGACGTCTCAGAGGGGGGAACGCCCAACGAGCGTATCGTGAAGGTGACGACAGTCAACGGTCCGCGATAGATCCCATGCGGGGCGCACCGCGCACCGCATCCCGAGGGGGCGTGAATGACCGCATTCTCACTCGAAACCGAGCAGATCGCCTGGTGTGCCACTCTGCGCGAGCTGGCCGACCGCCGGTTGCGGCCGCTCGCCGAGAAGGGCGAGCCGGGGCGGGTGAACCGCCCGCTGGTCGCCGCCCTCGGTGAACTCGGACTGATCGCCCGGCTCTTCGAGGCCGGTTCGCTCGACCTGTGCCTGCTCCGCGAGTCGCTGGCCCGCCACTGCACCGAGGCGGAGACCGCGCTCGCCCTCCAGGGCCTGGGCGCCCACCCGGTCGCCGCGCACGGCACGCCCGAGCAACGCGACCGCTGGCTGCCCGAGGTCACCGCCGGCCGTGCGGTCGCCGCCTTCGCGCTCAGCGAGCCGGAGGCCGGCTCCGACGCCGCCGCGCTGGCCCTCCAGGCCGCCCCGGACGGCACCGGCTGGCGGCTCACCGGCGAGAAGCGGTGGATCTCCAACGCGCCCGAGGCCGACCTGGTCACCGTCTTCGCCCGTACCACCCCCGGCGCCGGGGCGCGCGGCGTCACTGCCTTCCTCCTCCCCGCCGACCGCCCCGGCCTCACCGGCGCCCGCCTCGACATGCTCTCCCCGCACCCGATCGGCAGCCTCCTCTTCGACGGCGTCCCGGTCGGGCCGGCGGACGTCCTCGGCGAGGTCGACCACGGCTTCGCCGTCGCCCTGGGCACCCTCGACCGCTTCCGCCCCAGCGTCGGCGCCTTCGCCGTCGGCATGGCCCAGGCCGCCCTGGACGCCGCCCTCGCCCACACCGCCACCCGCACCGCCTTCGGCGGACCGCTCAAGGACCTCCAGGCCGTCTCCCACCAGGTCGCCGAGATGGCCGTCCGCACCGAGGCGGCCCGGCTGCTGGTGTACGCGGCGGCTACCGCGTACGACGCCGGGGAACCGGGCGTCCGGCGGCGCGCGGCCATGGCCAAGCTGCTCGCCACCGAGACCGCCCAGTGGGTGGTGGACACCGCCGTCCAGCTCCACGGGGCCCGCGCCCTGCGCCGCGGCCATCTGCTGGAACACCTCTACCGCGAGGTCCGGGCGCCCCGGATCTACGAGGGTGCCAGCGAGGTCCAGCGCACCATCATCGCCCGCGAGCTGTACGCGGAGGCCGCGGCCGCCCCCGTACCGGAAGGCAGCACCTCATGAGCCTGGAGCGGATCAACCCGCCGGAACTCTCCCCGCCCACCGGATTCAGCCACGCCGTCACCGCCACCGGCTCCCGGCTGGTGCTGCTCGCCGGGCAGACCGCGCTGGACGGAGCCGGCAGGGTGGTGGGGGAGGGGCTCGCGGAGCAGTTCGAGACCGCGCTCGGCAATCTGCTGGCCGCCCTCAAGGCCGCCGGCGGCACCCCCGCCGACCTCGCCCGGGTGACCGTGTACGCCACCGACATCGCCGCCTACCGCGCCCAGGCCCCCGCACTCGGCCGCGTCTGGCGACGGCTGGCCGGCCGCGACTACCCGGCGATGGCGGTCATCGGCGTGGTACGGCTCTGGGACGAACAGGCCCTGGTGGAGCTCGACGGCCTGGCGGTGCTGGACTGAGAGCGGGGGCGGGGCGGGCCGTTTCGGGTGGGGGCCGCTTTGGGTGGGGGAGTGGGGCCTCCGCTGCGGCGGGGTGGGGCGGGCTGCTCGGGCCGGGCGGCGGGGTCTCGACTGCTTGGCCGGGAGCCTCGGCGGCTCGGCCGGGGGCCAGCTGGGGTGCGTCCGCCGCCCGGGCCCGGCCCCCGGGCCCTGCGCCGCCGGCGGGGGCCCGGTTACAGCGTCCCGCCCGGCCCCGCCTCGGTGACCCGGTCGGTGACCACGGTCCACAGTTCGCCACCGCCCACGGAGAACAGGCGCCCGGCGCCCTCGGCCCACACGTCCAGGCTGCGCAGCCGGGTGGGGACCCCGGTGTAGTCGCTCGCGACCGTGGTCGCCCGGACGGTGAGCCGGACCTCCCGCCAGGGGTGCGCGTATACCTTGCCGGCCGGGGGGTCGACGTAGACCAGGCCCCGCTCGAAGCAGTGCAGCCGCCGCCGGGGGCCGTCGGGGCGGCGTTGGCGCAGCCGCCACCACAGCAGCGCCGGGGGTACGGCGGTGAGCAGCACCCCGGCCGGGACGGCCACCGGCAGCCAGAGCACGGCGGCCGCGGTGCCCGCCGCCCCCAGCGCGGCGCCGGCGCCGGCCAGGGCCACCATCGGCCCCGTACCCACCGCGTTCGGCACCCCGCTCCACACCAGGGCACCGAAGCCCCGGTCGGCGGCCAGCAGCCGCACCCGCGCCGGTGGTTCCCCCATTCCACGCCCCCTCACTGGCGACCGCCGAGGGCATGCCCGGCCGCTCCCGTGCCGAAACGGCCGCGGCGGGCCCGCTCCGTTTCATGAACGGGGGCTTGCGGCCGTGTGGACCCCTATGACGCCTGGGTCACAGGGTGGGACGGGCGTTCGACGGCCGTTGACGGGCCGTACCGCCGGCTGCCAGCCTCGACGACGTGAGCCAGTCAGCCAACCTCTCCGCGCGCCTCCACGTCGATCTGCGACGTCTGGCCAGCGCGCTGTGTGCCGCCGGTCGCTGACCGGTCGCCGCACCCATTGACGTCTGACGCTCCTGTCTGTCCGGCGCATCCGCCCGGCCGGTCCGGGTGAAGCGTCGGTCCGGTTGACGTTTTCGTTCCGCCCGCCGCCTTCTTCCGGCGGCGTCCACTCCGCGTACCACCGACGCCCGCCGTGCTGCCGCGCACGCGCCCCGGGCCGCCCCGGGCTGCGTCTGCCGGGACCGGCCACCGCACCCGCGCCCGGACCCGGCCCCGCGGCCCCGTCCCGTACGCCGGCCTTCCCCCAGGAGTCCTCCGTGCCCTCCGTCATCGCCCTCTCCGGCAGCCCGTCCACCGACTCCCGCACCGCCCATGTGGCCGACTACGCCCTGCGCCGGCTCTCCCTGTCGGGCCACCGCACCGAACACCTCGCCGTCCGCGAACTGCCCGCCGCCGAGCTGCTCGCCGGACGGGCCGGCAGCGCCCCGCTCCGGGACGCGCTGAGCGCCATCGCCGACGCCGACGGCGTCATCGTGGCGACCCCCGTCTACAAGGCCGCCTACACCGGGCTGCTCAAGGCGTTCCTGGACCTGCTGCCGCAGAGCGGGCTGGCCGGCAAGGCCGTGCTGCCCCTCGCCACCGGCGGCAGCCTCGCCCATCTGCTGACCCTGGACTACGCGCTGCGCCCGGTGCTCTCCGCGCTCGGCGCCCGGCACATCACCGCCGGCACCTTCGTCCTGGACGGGGCCGTGGAGCGGCTGCCCGCCGGGACCGGGCCCGGCGGGCTGCGGGCCCGGATCGAGCCGGAGGCCGAACTCCGGCTCATCCAGGCCGTCGACGGCTTCGAGCAGGCGCTCAGCCCCGGCGGCCGGTTCCCGGACCGGGCCGCCCACCCCGGGGCCCCGGCCCTCCGGATCGCCGCCGGCTGAGCACCCCCGACCAGCCCCCGCCCCACCCCCACCGCCACCCCGAACAGGACCTCCCCATGAGCACGTTGTCCCGACCCGACCGACGGCAGTTCCTCACCCTCCTCGGCCTCTCGGCCGCTGCCGCCGGCTGCGGTACCGCGGTGGGCGGCAGCGGGGGAGACCAGACCCGGAAGCTGCGCTACCAGGGAGCCGTCGGCCAGGTCACCCCGGCCGAACTCGCCGCCGACCTGGGCTTCCTGGAGGATGTGACGCTGGAGTGGGTCGGCAACACCATCAGCGGCCCCCAGGACATCCAGTCCGCCGCCACCGGACAGACCGACTTCGGCGGGGCGTTCAACGGCGCGGTGGTCAAACTGGCCGCCAACAAGGCCCCGGTCAAGTCCGTGATCAGCTACTACGGCTCCGACAAGGACTCCTACCAGGGGTACTACGTCCTGGCGGACAGCCCCCTCCGCGGCCCCCGCGACCTGCTCGGCGCCAAGGTCGGGATGAACACCCTGGGCGCCCACGCCGAGGCGCTGCTCGACATCTACCTGGAGCGCGGCGGGCTCTCCGAGGCCGAGATCGGCAAGGTCGAACCGCTGGTGGTGCCCCCGGTCAACACCGAGCAGTCACTGCGCCAGAAGCAGATCGAGGTCGCGGTGCTCGGCGGCATCCTCCGCGACAAGGCACTCGCCAAGGGCGGGATACGGCCGCTGTTCAGCGACCACAAGCTGCTCGGACCGTTCAGCGCCGGCACCTATGTCATGACCGAGCGCTTCCTGAAGCAGAACCCCGGCACCGCCAGGACCTTCGTCACCGGTGTCGGACGGGCCCTGGCCTGGTCGCGCACCACCCCGCGCGAGCAGGTGGTCGACCGGATGACCGAGATCGTGAAGAAGCGGGGCCGCAACGAGGACACCTCGGCGCTGAAGTTCTGGAAGTCCTACGGGGTCGCCGACCCCACCGGGCGGATCGCGGCCAAGGAGATCGAGCTGTGGATCGACTGGCTCGCCGACCGCGGCGACCTCGACCGCTCCAAGGTGCGCCTGGACGGCCTCTACACCAACGAGTTCAACGAGGCCGCCCGGGCGGGCACCCCCTCCCCGTCCACCAGCAGCGAGCGGAGCTGACGAGGCCATGACCGAGGACACCACCCGTCCCGCGAAGATCCTGTTCGAGGGGGTACGGAAGGACTTCCCGGTCCGGGACGCCGCCCTGGCCCGGCGGCGCGGCCGCCGCGGGCTCCGCCGGCCGCTCGCCGGTACGGGGCGCCCGCCCGTCCCGCGCGCCCACCCGGCGGCCGGGTTCACCGCGCTGGACGGCGTCGACCTCGCCATCCCGGCCGGGGAGTTCACCGTGGTGGTGGGCCCCAGCGGCTGCGGCAAGTCGACCCTGCTGGACCTGCTGGCCGGGCTCACCCGCCCCACCGGCGGCCGTATCCTGCTCGACGGCCGCCCGGTCACCGGGCCGGGGCTGGACCGCGGCATCGTCTTCCAGCAGTACGCGCTGCTGCCCTGGCGCACCGCCCAGGGGAACGTGGAGTTCGGGCTGGAGGCCATCGGGGTGCCCCGGCGGGAGCGCGCCGACCGGGCCCGCGCGTATCTGGACCTGGTCGGCCTCACCGGGTTCGAGGACCGCCACCCGCACGAGCTGTCCGGCGGGATGCGGCAGCGGGTGGCGATCGCCCGCAGCCTCGCCTACGACCCGGACGTGCTGCTGATGGACGAGCCGTTCGCCGCGCTTGACGCCCAGACCCGGGAGTCCCTCCAGGACGAGCTGCTGCGGATCTGGCGGCGCACCGGCAAGACGATCCTGTTCATCACGCACGGCATCGAGGAGGCCGTCTACCTGGGGCAGCGGGTCGCCGTGATGACCTCGCGGCCGGGCCGGATCAAGCGCGTCGTCCCGATCGGACTCGGCGAGCAGCGCGCGACCGCCGACGACCTGCGCTCCAGCCCCGAGTTCGCCCGCTACCGGCACGAGATCTGGTCCCTGCTGCACGACGAGGTGTCCAGGGCCCAGCAGGAGGAGAAGGAGGGCGTGGCCGTATGAGCCCCGTGTCCGCGACGAGCCCGCTGTCCACCGGAAAAGCCCCTGGGAAGGCCACGGGGAAGCCCACCAGAAAGGCCACCGGGAAGCCTCCCGGGACGGCCGTCGGGCCGGAGCCGGCCGAGCGGGACGTACCCGCTCCCGGACCGGTGCGGCAGCCCGATCCCGTACCGGATCCCGGTCCCGTATCCGTACAAAAAGACCCGGAGGCCGCGGAGGGCCCGGAGGCCGCGACCGGGCGGCTTGCGCCCGGGGCTGCCGCACGGTTCGCCGGGGCGGCCGTCTCGCTGCTGTACCGGGGCTTCACCCGGTCGGTGGCGGTCACCGCGCTGCTGGCGGTGTGGGAGGCCGCGCCCCGCCTCGGACTGGTGGACGCGACCTTCCTGCCGCCGTTCAGCGAGGTGGCGCTCGCCTGGTGGGAGCTGGCCCTGGACGGGCAGCTGGCCGACAACACGGCCGCCAGCCTGACCCGTTCGCTCAGCGGCTTCGGCCTCGCGGTGCTGGCCGCGGTGCCGCTGGGGCTGCTGATCGGCTGGTACCGGCCGCTGGCGGAGCTGCTGAACCCGCTGCTTGAGGTGTTCCGCAACACCGCCGCGCTCGCCCTGCTACCGGTCTTCGTGCTGCTGCTGGGCATCGGCGAGACGTCCAAGATCTCCATCGTGTTCTACGCCTGCGCCTGGCCGATCCTGCTGAACACCATCAGCGCCGTCCGCACCGTGGACCCGACCCTGCTGCGGCTGGCCCGCTCGATGGACCTGTCCGCGCCCCGGCTGTTCCAGAAGGTGATCCTGCCGGCCTCGGTGCCCACCGTCTTCACCGGCATCCGGCTGGCCGGGGCGGTGTCCATCCTGGTCCTGGTCGCCGCCGAGATGATCGGCGCCAAGGCGGGGCTCGGCTATCTCATCAACGCCTCGCAGTACAACTTCGCCATCCCGCAGATGTACGCGGGGATCGTGACCATCTCCGTCATCGGCGTGGTCTTCAACGGGCTGCTGGTGGCGCTGGAGCGCCGCCTCACCTCCTGGCGCCTGCCGCCCACCCACTAGAACTCTCCGAAGGACGAACCCCCATGGCCCACCCCGAGCGGCCCGCCCCCCGCCGCCTACTCCACCTCAACGCCTTCCTGATGAACGCGGGACACCATGACGCCGCCTGGCGCCACCCCCGCACCCGGCCCGACCGGGTCACCGACGTCCGCTACTTCCAGGAGCTGGCCCGGACCGCCGAGCGCGGCAAGCTCGACTCGGTCTTCCTCGCCGACGGCCTCGCCCTGTGGGGGCAGGTCGCGCACAACGCGCTCGGCGGCTTCGAACCGCTCACCCTGCTCTCCGCGCTCGCTGTGGCCACCGAGCGGATCGGGCTGATCGCCACCGTCTCCACCACCTTCAACGAGCCGTTCCACACCGCCCGCAAGTTCGCCTCGCTGGACCACATCAGCGGCGGCCGGGCCGGCTGGAACATCGTCACCTCCGGCACCGTGCAGGAGGCCCGCAACTTCGGCCGCGAGGAGCATCTGGAGCACGGGCTGCGCTACGAGCGGGCCCGGGAGTTCGTGGAGGTCGCCACCCGGCTGTGGGACAGCTGGGAGGACGGGGCCGTGCTGCTCGACCGGGAGCGCGGGATCTACGCCGACGCGGAGAAGGTCCGCCCCATCGGCCACCGGGGCGAGCACTTCGGCGTGCAGGGGCCGCTGAACGTACCGCGCTCCCCGCAGGGCCACCCGCTGCTGGTGCAGGCCGGCTCCTCGGAGGACGGCAAGGAGTTCGCCGCCCGGTACGCGGAGGCCGTCTTCACCGCCCAGCAGACCCTGGCCGACGCCCTGGCCTTCGCCGGGGACCTGCGCGGCCGGCTGGCCCGCCACGGGCGCGCCGAGGACGCGGTCCGGATCCTGCCCGGCATCTGCCCGGTCATCGGCTCCACCGAGGCCGAGGCCCGGGCGCTGGAGCAGGAGCTGACCGACCTCCAGGTGCCAGAGTACGGGCTCGCCCAGCTGTCCGGGATGCTGGGCACCGACCTGACCGGGCTGCCGCTGGACGGGCCGCTGCCCGAGCTGCCCGAGGAGCGGGACATCAACGGCAACAAGAGCCGCTTCACCCTGGTGGCCGAGCTCGCCCGGCGGGACGGGCTGACCCTGCGCCAGCTGATCGCCCGGCTCGGCGGCGGACGCGGGCATCTGGTGGTGGCCGGCACCCCCGAGCGGATCGCCGGCCTGATCGAGGAGTGGTTCACCCGGGGGGCGGCGGACGGCTTCAACATCATGCCGCCGTATCTGCCGGGCGGGCTGGACCACTTCGTGGACCAGGTGGTGCCGATCCTCCAGGAGCGGCGGCTGTTCCGCACCGAGTACACCGGCCGCACCCTGCGCGAGCACTACGGTCTGCCGCGCCCTGCCGGCGCCCGGAGCGAGAGTCCCGAGAGCCCGCTGGCGCTGGCCTGACCGCGCGGGAGCGGTGAGGTTCGCCGCAGCCGTCTCGACGTCCGGCTGCGGCTTTCCCCTCGTTCCCCACGAGCGGCGGTACGGCCCGGGAGGCGTGCCGCCATGACGGGCGTCTGCCCGGCCCCCGGGGGCGCATACGGAGCCACCCGGGTGAACCTCCTGGTGAGGAGCCCCGGACCGGGCCCTCAGACCCGTGCCGTCTCCGGCCGGGACGGCGCGGCGGCCGGGGGCCCCACCGGCTCCACCGGCTCCGCCCGGCGGAAGGGCAGCCACCAGTTGGCGCGCCCCAGCAGCCGCATGGTGGCCGGGACCAGAACCCCGCGGACCACCGTGGCGTCCACCAACACCGCCAGTGCGATGCCGAAGCCCAGCTGGCGCAGCGGCATCACCTGGGCGGCGATCAGCGCCCCGAGGGAGACCGCCACGGCCAGCGCGGCGGCGGTGAAGACCCGGCCGGTGCGGGCGATGCCCTCCACCACGGCGGCGGTGTTGTCCCCGGTGGCCCGGTAGTGCTCCTGGATCCGGGAGAGCAGGAACAGCTCGTAGTCCACGGCCAGCCCGAAGGCGATGCAGAAGACCAGCACCGGAATGGTGGTGTCCAGGGCCCCGGTGGGCGCGAAGCCCGCGGTGAGCGGGGCGAACACCCCGTGCTGGAAGACCAGCGCCACACAGCCCAGCGCGGCGCCCAGGCTGACCGCGGCCACCAGCACCACCTTGACCGGCACCAGCACACTGCGGGTGTGCAGCCCGACGACCGCCAGGGTGGCCAGCGCGACCAGCGCCGCGGCCAGCGGCAGGCGGTCGGTCAGGGCGCGGCGCGCGTCCACGGTGGCCGCGGCCTGGCCGGCCACCGCGACCGGTGCCGGTCCCGGCGCGGGCAGCGCGCGCACCGCCCTTACCACCCGGGCCGCCGCCTCGGAGGAGGGCGGGCCGGTGAGCACCACCGTGGCCAGGGTGCCCGCAGGGGAGGCGGCGGAGGCGGGCAGGGGGAGTGCGGGGGAGGTGCGGCGCCCCTTCTCGTACCGCCCGGTGGGGGTGGTGGCCGCGGCGGCGCCGTGCAGCGCGGACAGCATCCGGCCGTAGCGGTCCAGGGCGGGCGCGGTGGCGGTACCGGTCCGCAGCCCGGGCAGCACCACGGTCAGCGCCCGGTCCGACACCTGCGGGAAGAGCCGGGCCACCGCCTCGGCGCCCCGGTGCGACTCGGCGCTCACCGGCAGGTTGCGGTGGTCGGTCAGGCTCAGCCGCACCGAGGCGAACGGCAGCAGCATCAGCCCCAGCAGCAGGGTGCTGGCGGTCAGCGACAGCACCGGCCGGCGGGTCACCGCCCGGGCCAGCGCCGCCCAGGCCCGGCTGCCCTCCGCCGCGTCCGCCCGGGCCGGTCGGCCGAAGCGCCGCAGCGGGTCCAGCGCCTCCGCCCGGGGGCCCAGGCACAGCAGCGCGGCGGGGATGACCGCGATCGCGGTCGCGGCGGCGAGCACGGCGACCGCCATCCCCGCGTACGCCATGGAGCGCAGGAACGGGAAGGGGAAGACCAGCAGCGCGGCGAGCGCGGCGGTGATGGTGCAGGCCGACACCGCGACGGTGCGGGCCGCCGTACGGGTGGTGGTGGCCACCGCCGCCAGCGGCTCCCGCCCCAGGGCGCGTTCCTCGCGGTAGCGGCTGACCATCAGCAGTGAGTAGTCCACCGCCAGCCCGAAGCCCAGCGCGGCGGCCAGGTTGACGCCGAACACCGACACCGGGGCGAGGAAGGTGACACCGTGCAGCGCGGCCAGCGCCCCGGCGGTGGCGATCCCGCCCACGACGACCGGCAGCAGCGCGGCCACCAGCGAGCGGAAGGCGATCGCCAGTACGGCGAAGGTGAGCGGCGCGGCCAGCAGTTCGGCGCGCAGCAGATCGGCCCGGGACCGCTCGGTGGACTGGGCGGAGAACCAGGCCGGCCCGGTCGCCGTCACCCGCAGCGGCCCGGCCGCCTCCCGGTGGCGGGGGACCAGCTCGGCGGCCCGGCGGGCGGCGTCCGACTCGTCCCCGGCGAGGTGGACCAGCACCAGGGCGGCGCGCCCGTCGCGGGTGCGCAGCGAGGGGTCGCCGCCCTGGCGCCCGTCACCGGTGTGCTGCCCGGGGTCACCGCCGGGGCCCGCCGCCCAGGGGGAGCGGACCCGCTGCACGCCCGGCTCCCGCGCCAGTCGCGCCACCAGCGCGGCCCCCTGCGCCCGGGCCGCCGCCCCGTCCACCGTCGTGCCCTTGCCCGCGCCGCCTTCGGCCGCCGGGCGGAGCAGCAGGATGACATCGGGCCGGTCGGCGCCGAGGCGGGTGGCCAGCTCCGCCGCGTGGGCCGCCTCGGTCCCGGTGGCGGCGAACCCGCCGCTCGCCAGCCGCCCGTACAGTCCGGCGGCCCCGGCGGCGAAGAGCGCGCACAGCACACCGGCCAGCACCAGGGTCCGTCTGGCTCTGCGCAGGGCACCCGCCCTCGCGTCCGGGGCCGGTGACGGGAGCGGGGACGGTGCCGGGCTGGGTCCTCGGGGCTCGCGGTTCATGGGCGGACATGTTCCAGGCCCCGCGCCCCGCGCCCGGTCAGGACGCGCCCCGGGACGTCCCTCGCTCCCCTGGTCGGGCGATCCCCCCAATGGGCGAATGACGGCCTTTTGGCGAACATTTGGCGGATACCGGCGGCGTGGGCGGCAAAACATGACGTAACGGAAATTTAGGGTGCGCGGTATGGGCCTTCCTTCTGCCTACGGGGCTGCCGAGCGGGTCGCCGGCTCGGCCGCCGACAAGGCTGCCGACGAGACGTCCGCCCGTGCCACGGTCGCGCTCGCCGACCTCCGCGCCCTCGGCGAGGCCTACCGCCGGGCGATGGAGACCGCCGCCGCCACTCCGGAGACGCGGGCCGCGATGGAGGTGTTCGTCGCCGAGTTCAGCGCGGCGGTCCAGCGCTGCCTGACCGAGGGCGCCGGTGACGAGGAGATCGCGGCGGCCGTGGCGCCGCTCCGGGACGCCCTCGGCAGCTCCCCGCTGATCCGCCGGGGCCAACGGCAGGACCGCGGGCACCCGGGCGACTTCGAGATGATCGAGTATCTGCTCTCCGGCCGCAACGACGCCGAACCGGGCACCCTGGCCTGGCAGATCGACTCCTACCTCCAGGACTCGGCCATCACCCGCCAGCACCGCAACAAGATCGCCCACCAGGCCGGGCTGATCCGCCGGACCCTCTCGGGGACCTCGGCGGACGGCGGCGGGCGCCGCGTGCTGCTGGTGGCCTGCGGCGGGGCGGCCGATCTGCGGGCCGTGGAGCCGGAGCTGTTCGCGGCCGGGGACCTGGTGGTCCTCAACGACGTGGACGCCGACGCGCTGGAGTACGCCCGCGCGGCCCTGCCGCCCGCCACCGCGCTCCACACCGCCGTCGAACCCGGCAACGTCCTCCAGGCACTGCCCGCCCTCGAACGGCACGGCCCCTACGACCTGGTCCTGGCCGGCGGCCTCTTCGACTACCTCCCGGACCGCTACGCCCGGCTGCTGATCGCCTATGCCATGACCCGGCTCTGCGTCCCCGGCGGGGACTTCCACTTCTCCAACATCGCCGCCGGCAACCCGTTCGCCCATCTGATGAAGTACCTGGCCGACTGGCCGCTGATCGAGCGGACCCGGCAGGACGTCGAGGACCTGGTGCGGGCGGCCGCCCCGCACCAGACGGCGCGGCTGTCCGTCGGGGCCGACCAGACCGGCTACACCCTGCTCGCCCGGCTCACCCGGGCGGCGGCCCCCGTCCGGTCCGGCTGACGCCCCCTCACCCGGCGCCCCGCCCCCTGTCCTTCCCCTCCTCCCCACCCCACCCGCCCCGTCCCGGCGGCGCCCCGCCACCGTGCCGCGCCGCCGGGCCGACCGACCCGACCCAGGAGCCGCATCCCATGGCCGACAGCTACCCGGCGATCACCCGCATCCTGACCGAGTCCTTCGGCGTCGAGGCCGACGCCCTCCGCCCCGACGCCACCTTCGACGAGCTTGAGCTGGACTCCCTGGCCCTGGTGGAGTTGTCCCTGCTGCTGGAGGAGCGCACCGGCCACCGGCTGGAGGAACTGCCGGCCACCGCCACCCTCGCCGAGGCCACGGCCGCCGTGGACCGCCTGGTCGCGGGCGAGGCCGAGCCTGCCCCCGCCGCCGCGGATGCCGGTACGTCCGCCCCCACTGCCGTTCCGACGGCCGCCGACTCCGTCGCCGGTGAGCCCGCCCCCACCGCCGCCGACTCCGCCACCACCACGGGCGCCGGACGGTGACGGGCGCGTCCACCGCGGTCGCCGTCACCGGCCTCGGCATGGTGACGCCGGCCGGTATCGGGACGGCGGCCACCTGGGACGGCCTGCTGGCCGGCACCCCCACCGCCACCACCGACCCGCTGCTCGCCGGACTGCCGCACGACTTCTCCTGCCGGGTCCCCGGCTTCGACGCGCACCGGCTGCTGGGCCGCCGGCTCGCCTGGCGGCTGGACCGGGGCACCCACCTCGCCCTGGTCGCCGCCCGGGAGGCGGTCGCCGACGCGGGGCTCGACCCGGGCGGCTGGAGCGCCCCGCGGGTGGCCGTCGTCATGGGCGTCGGCACGTGCAGCTTCGAGCACTACGAGCGGGAGTTCGCCCGTGCCGCCGACGGCCGGCCGGACACCGTCTCGCCGTTCGCGCTGCCTCGCTCCATCCCCAACATGGTCCCCGCCGAGATCGCCCTGGACCTCGGCGCCCAGGGACCCAACCTGGCCGTCTCCACCGCCTGCGCCTCCGGCACCACCGCCCTGGGCACCGCCCGCGACCTGCTGCGCTCCGGTGCCTGCGACATCGTGCTGGCAGGCGGGGCCGAGTCGGTGGCCCACCGCATCCCGTCCATCTGCTTCGGCCAGATGGGCGCGCTCTCCGGCCGCCGGGACGACCCCGCGCACGCCTCCCGCCCCTTCGACCGGGACCGCGACGGCTTCGTGCTCGGCGAGGGCGCCGCCGTGCTGGTGCTGGAGCGGGCCGACCACGCCCGCGCCCGGGGGGCCGCGGTCCACGCCCTGCTGGCCGGGTACGGGGCCTCCTGCGACGCCCACCATGTCACCTCGCCGCACCCGGAGGGCCGGGGCCTGGCGCAGGCGATCGAGGGCGCCCTGGCGGACGCCCGGCTGCGCCCCGAGGACATCGGCCATGTCAACGCGCACGGCACCTCCACCCCGTACAACGACGAGGCGGAGGCCCGCGCGCTGGGCTCGGTCTTCCCGCGTACGCCACCGCTGACCGCGCTCAAGAGCGTGCTGGGGCACTCCATCGGCGGCGCCGGCGCCATCGAGGCGGCCGCCACCGTGCTCACCCTGCGGCACCAGCTGATCCCGCCCACCGCCAACCTCGACAATCCCGACCCGGCGCTGGACCTGGACATCGTCGCCAAGGCGCCCCGGCCGGCCACGATGCGGGCCGCGCTCAGCACCTCCAGCGGCTTCGGCGGCCAGAACGCCGTGGTCGTCCTCACCACGGAGACCACGGAAGCCGTCTAGACCGGGAAGCGGGCGCGGAACCCTTGGTTCCGCGCCCGCTGCCGTATGCCCGCCGACCCGTGCGCGGGACTCCGGCCATCTTGCTGACAAATTTTCTACCGAGGGCTAGGCCCCGGCGGGGCGCTTACTATACGGTCCGTCTAACAACGGTGGGGGTGCCCGCACTCGGCCCGTTCGACGGCGGCGACGGTGCGGCGGCTCCCGCGCGACGGCACGCCACGGAAGGAGCCCGCACATGGCCAGCAGCACCGCCCGGCCGGACACCGGCGCCGATCGGGGAGAGCCCGGTCAGGACCAGCGGCCGGACCGGGACCAGGGAGTCACCCGGCGGTTGCTCGACTCCTCGGCCCAGCTCTCGTACGACCCGGCGGTCGAGGTCGACTGGGACACCCCGCTCGACAAGGACTTCCACGGGGCCAGCCCCGAGTGGAGCACCCTCTACGGGACCGCGTACTGGCGGGAGATGACGGAGGAGCAGCGCAAGGAGCTCACCCGTCAGGAGGCCGCCTCGGTGGCCAGCACCGGCATCTGGTTCGAGATGATCCTCCAGCAGATGGTGCTCCGCGACATCTACGCCAAGGATCCCACCGGCTCCGACTTCCAGTGGGCGCTGACCGAGATCGCCGAGGAGTGCCGGCACTCGATCATGTTCGCCCGCGGCGCCCAGAAGCTCGGCGCGCCCGCCTACCGACCGCCCCGGCCGGTGCTCGAACTCGGCCGCGCCTTCAAGACGCTGGCCTTCGGCGAGGCCGCGTACGCCGCGATCCTGGTCGCCGAGGAGGTCCTCGACGTCATGCAGCGCGACTGGATGCGCGACGAGCGGGTGGTGCCCTTCGTCCGCACCATCAACAACATCCATGTGGTCGAGGAGTCCCGGCACATGAAGTTCGCCCGGGACGAGACCCGCAAGCGGCTGGCCGGGGCCGGCTGGCTGCGCCGCCAGCTCAACGCCTTCGTGGTCGCGGTCGCCTCGTACTACATCGTCACCAGCATGGTGAACCGCAACGTGTACGCCAACGCCGGGCTGGACCGGGAGCGCGCGCTCGCCGAGGCCCGGGCCAACGAGCACCACAAGGCGATGATGCGCTCCAGCTGCGCCGGGCTGATGGACTTCCTCGCCTCGGTGCGCCTGCTCACCCGGCCCGCGCTCGCCTTCTACAAGCGCGCCCACCTCATCTGACCACCATCCGACGCGGACACCCGGGGCCCGGTACATGACCTACGCGATCACCCAGACCTGCTGCAACGACGCCGCCTGTGTGGCCGTGTGCCCGGTCAACTGCATCCATCCCACTCCGGAGGAGCGGGCGTTCGGCTCCACCGAGATGCTGTACATCGACCCCCGGGCCTGCATCGACTGCGGCGCCTGCGCGGACGCCTGCCCGGTGGACGCCATCCACCCGGTCGACGAACTGACCGCCTCCCGGCCCGACCTGCGGGAGTACGCGGAGATCAACGCCGCCTACTTCGCCGGCACCCCGCGGCCGGAGCAGGGCGCCGAGCGCGAGGGCCCCAACTTCCACACCTGGGGCAGCCCGGCCTTCGAGCGCAGCCTGCCCGCCGACTTCCCGCCGATCCGGGTCGCGGTCGTCGGCACCGGCCCGGCCGGGATGTACGCGGCCGAGGACCTGCTGCTGCACACCAGCGCCGAGGTCACCCTGATCGACCGGCTCCCGGTGGCCGGCGGACTGCTGCGGTACGGGGTGGCCCCCGACCACCCGGCGACCAAGCGGGCCGGCGAGTCCTTCGCCCGCTTCCACCAGCACCCCCGGGTGCGGATGTACCTGGGCCTCACCGTCGGACAGGACGTCAGCGCCGAGGAGCTGGGCGCCCACCACGACGCCGTGGTCTACGCGGTGGGCGCCTCCGCCGACCGGCGGCTCTCCATACCCGGCGAGGAACTGCCCGGGGTGCTCTCCGCCACCTCGCTGGTCGCCTGGTACAACGCCCACCCCGAGGTCGCCCCGGACGCCGTGGACCCGGCCGCCGAGCGGGTCGTGGTGGTCGGCAACGGCAATGTCGCCCTCGACGTGGCCCGCATCCTGGTCGCCGACCCGGACGCCCTGGCCGCCACCGACATCGCCGACCACGCCCTGGCCCGGCTGCGCGCCGGTACGGTCCGGGAGGTGGTGGTGCTCGGCCGGCGCGGGCCCGAGGACGCCGCCTACACCCGCTCGGAGCTGCTGGCGCTGCGCCATCTGCCGGGCGTAAGGCTGGTGGTGGACGACCACGACGAGCGGATCGGGGCGGCCATCGACGCGGCCGAGCCCGGCACCAAGGCCGCCGCCCTCCGGGAGGTCGCCCGGGAGCGGGTGGACTGGTCCCGGCGACCGGGGGAGGGGCGGCGCCGGATCGTGCTCCGCTTCCACTCGGCCCCGCTGCGGATTCTCGGCGACGGAGAAGGGGCGGATGTGTCGGCGGTGTCGGCGGTGGAGACCGCGGCCCCCGGCGGCGTACAGGAGATCCCGGCCGGTCTGGTGGTACGCGCCGCCGGCTACCGGGGTGAGCCCGTACCCGGGCTGCCCTTCGACGAGATCAGCGGCACCGTCCCGCACCAGGGTGGCCGGGTGGCCGGGATGCCGGGCGCCTATGTGGTCGGCTGGATCAAGCGCGGCCCCTCCGGCGGCATCGGCGCCAACCGCACCTGCGCCGCCGAGACGGTCGGCACCCTGCTCGCCGACGCCGTGGCGGGCACCCTGCCCGGACCCACCGGCTCGGCGCGGGACTTCCACCGACTGGCCCGTCGGCGCAACCGGCGGGTGGTGGACGCCCGGGGCATGGCGGTGATCGACCGCGCCGAGACCGACCGGGGCCGCCGCGACGGCCGCCCCCGGGTCAAGCTGGCCACCGTGGAGGAGCTGCTCGCCACCGCGAAACGCCCGCTGCGGCTGGTGCGCTGACACCCGCCCCGTACCCCTCTCGGCCCCGGGGGCCGGAACCGGATCGCACATCGTCCGGTTCCGGCCCCCGGTCGTGTCCCACCCCTCGTACGCGCCCTTGACGCCGCCGCGGCGCCCCCGCACACTCCGAATGAGGAATCCCCAGCGAAAAGGTAGGCAAGCCATGGACCGTCCGGTGCCGGAGCCCGCCAGGGGCCTCCCCGCATCCCGGACCCTCCCGGCCCTGCCGCTGCTGACCTCCCGCCGCCATATCGACCTGCTGCGCGTCTGCAGCGCGGCCGGTACCCGCCGCCCCGGCCCCAGCGGCCCCGCGGCCCGCACCGCCTGACCCCGCGCGGTCCGGCTTTTCTGGTACGCCTCCGCGCTCCGGCACCGCCGTCTCGTCGGCATGTGCCGCCTCCTCGCACGTCCCATTCCTCACCGTAGGTCCGCCTGACGACCTCCAGGGAGAAGACACATGCCCACCTTCCACCCGTCCGCCGCACCGGGCCCGTCGACCGCCCCCGCCTTCCGGGGCAGGATCGGCGCCGCCGAGCGCAGCGGCTATCCGCCGGTGCCGCACCGCTACCGGCTCCACCTCACCCCGTCCTGTACGAACGGCCTGCGGATCGCCGTCACCCACAGCCTGCTCGACCTCGCCGGGATGCTCCCCGCCACCCTGCTGCCCGCCGTGCCCGACACCCCGGACGGCACCGGCTACCTGGCGCTGCGCCCCCTGTACCAGGCGAGCGCCCACCGCTACCGGGGGCCGCTGGCTGCGCCGGTGCTCAGCGACGACTGGACCGGACGGATCGTCAGCACCCACACCCCCGACATCCTGGACGACCTCACCCGCCACTTCGCCCACCGGGGCCCGGACCTGCGAGGCCGGGGCGGCGCGGGGCCGCTGCGGGCGGTCGACTGGCTCTGCGAGCAGGACATCAACGCCGCCGCCCAGCAGGCCGGCCGCGCCGACACCGGCCCCGGCACCCGCGAGGCCGCGCTGCGGACCCTGCTGAACGGCTTGCAGGCAGCCGAACACCACCTCGCCGATCGGGAGTTCTGGCTGGACGACCGACTCACCCTGGCGGACGTCCAGCTGTGGGCGACCCTGGTCCAGCTGGACACCGTGCACCGCTGGCACCTGGACGCCGCCGCCGTGCACCGGCTGGCCGGCCACCCCAGGCTGTGGGCCTACGCCCGCCGCCTCGCCGCCCACCCCGCCTTCGGCGCCCATCTCGACCTGGACGGCATCGCCCTGCGCCACCACGCCCACTGCCGGGGCCGGGAGGCCGCCGGGGCCGCCATGCCCATCGTCGACTGGGCGGCAGCGGCAGCCCGGCAGCCGTCCACCATCCCCGCGCCCGCCCCTGAGCCCGTCGCCAACGGGGGCTGATCGCATCCGAGTCGCCCACCTCCTCTACCGGCCGCCTCACGTAGGCCGAACGGGGATCGAGGAGGGGCGCGCATGGCCACGGTCGTCTTCGTGCACGGTGTCGGCAGGCAGTACCTGAGCGAGGCCTCCCTCGCCCGGGACACCGTGCCCGAACTGCTGGCCGGGATACGGCTGGCGGGTGGCCCGGTGCCCGAACCGTCCGAGGTGGCGGTGGCCTTCTACGGCGACCTGTTCCGCCCCTCGGGCACCCGCGCCGGACCCGAACCCGGCTACGACGCCGTCGACATCGAGGGCGATGACGAGTTCGCGCTGCTGATGGCGTGGTGGGCCGAGGCCGCCCGTACCGACCCGGACGTCCCCGCCCCGGACGAGCCCGGCACCCGCGGCCCGGCCGGTTACGCGCTCTCCCGGGCGCTGCGGCTGCGGACCGTCCGCGCCGCCCTGGACGCGCTGACCGGCGCCCGCCGCCTGCGCGGCGTCCTCGACCGGACCCTCATCGGCGACCTCAAGCAGGTCACCGCCTACTTCCGGGACGAGGACGTCCGCATTGTCCGCGACCCCGGTTCGTACTTCACCGGCCGGGCCAACGCCCTGACCCGGCTGCAGGCTGGTCCTCGATGGCTGCTCCGATGTCTCGGTCAACGCCCCGCCACCAGACCCTGGACGCCCTGGTCGCCCGGCTGGCGGCCGCCGCCGACCCGCCGACCCTGCTGCGCTCGCTCGCCGCCCGCCCGGGCCCCCTTCCTGATCGTGGTCGACTCCCTGGACGGGGCCGGTCCGGCCGACGACGCACCGAGGCCGGGCGGATCGCCTGGGAGCTGCTGCGACCGCTGGGCGGAGTGGAGTGCGTCCGGCTGGTCGTCGGCTCCCGCCGGGAGCTGCTGCCGCACCTCGGCGAACGGCTCACCACCGTGGACCTGGACAGCACGGCGTACGCGGACGACACCAGCACCGCCGAGTACGTCCGCCGGGTGCTGGCCGACCCGCCCTCCCCGTACATCGGTCGCCCCGCCGAGGCCGAGGTCGTCGCCACCGAGGTGGCCCGCCGCTCCGGCCGCTGCTTCCTGGTGGCCCGGATGACCGCGACGGCGCTGCTGCGCGGCGAGCTGGTCGACACCTCCGTACCCGGCTGGGCGGATGACCTCCCCCCCCCGGACGTCGGCGGCGCCTTCGACGCGTACCTCCGGCGGCTGCCGCCCGCCCGGCGCCAGAGTGCCATGGCCCTGCCGACCACCACCCTGGCCTTCGGCGAGGGCCAGGGGCTGCCGCGCAGGGTCTGGCCGGCGGCTGCCCGCCGATTGACCGGCATCGACCTGCGCGAGACCGACATCGACGCCCTGGTTGAGGAGGACGAGTCCTATCTGATTTGTCTGGACTCCGTGAGTGGGAAGCACTTCCGCCTCTACCACCAGGAGCGACGAGCACGGGGTGCGGCTGGTGCATCTGCCCAGCGGGGAGGACGTGTGGTCCGCCCCGCTGCCCGCGCTGGTCACCTCCCTCGCCCTGCGTCCGGGCAGCCCGCACCTGGACATGGGGATCGCCACCGAGCAGGGCGTCGTCCTCATCCGCCCCCGGCTCACCCCCGCCTGGCGGCGCCGGCTGCTGGACGGCGCCTAGTCCTGGCGGCTGGTCACCTCCACGAGGTGATAACCGAACTCCGTCCGCAGCGGCCCCTGGACTGCGTTCAGAGGGGCCGAGAACACCACCGTGTCGAACTCGCGAACCATCTGTCCCGGTCCGAAGGAGCCGAGGTCACCGCCCTGGCGGCTGGAGGGGCAGGTGGAGTTCGCCTTGGCGACATCGGCGAAGTCAGCCCCGGCTTCGATCTGCTCCTTCAGCGCCTGGGCCTTCTCTTCGGAGGGGACCAGGATGTGTCGCGCCGTAGCCCTTGCCATTGCTTGTATCCCTTCGAGTGCACATACGTCGATCTCAACTCACGAGAATCGGTCCCACCGTAAAGCGCGATCGCTGTTCCGGCGTACTCCCGTTGGCGCCGGCAGGTGATCACCACCTACCCGAGACCGGTACGACCTAGGCGGGCGTGAGGCGTACCGGCACCGTCCGGTGGCCGTTGCTGATGAGCGAGGGCACGGGCAGCAGTTCGTCGGGGCGGACGGCCAGCTCGATGGCGGGGAAGCGGTCGAAGAGCGAGCGCAGGGCGGTGACCACCTCCAGGCGGGCCAGCGGGGCGCCCAGGCAGAAGTGCACACCGTGGCCGAAGGCCAGATGGTCCTTGGTCACCCGGGTGATGTCGAAGGTGTCGGCGGACGGACCGTGCCAGTCGGGGTGCCGGTTGGCCGCCGCGTAGGAGGCGAGGATGGCCTCGCCCTTGGCGATGAACCGCCCGTCCGGCAGCGGGATGTCGGTGACCGCGAACCGCATCGGCAGGTGCTTCACCGCCGGTTCGTGCCGCAGGGTCTCCTCCACCACGTCGTTCCAGTCGGCGCGCCCGGCCCGCAGGGCGGCCAGCTGCTCGGGGTGGGTCAGCAGCAGCACCACGGCCTGGTCGATGACGTTGACGGTGGTCTCGTACCCGGCGCTGATCATCAGCAGCAGGGTGTCGCGCAGCTCCGCGTCGGACAGCGCGCTGCCGTCGCCCTCCTCGTCCCGGGCGCCGATCAGCAGACTGGTCATGTCGTCGCCCGGCTCGGCGCGCTTGGCCTCCACCAGCTGGTCCAGTGCCCCGTACAGGGCGGCGGTGTTGGCCTCGGCCTGCTCGGCGGTCAGCGTGGTGTCGAAGACCCCGTCGACCACCGCCCGGAAGCCCTCGCGCCGCTCGTCGGGCACGCCCATCAGCCGGCCGATGACCGCGATCGGCAGCGGGTAGGCGAGCCGTTCGCGGAGGTCGACGGTCTCTCCGGCGGGTACGGCGGCCAGCCGGTCCACCAGCTCGGTGACGATGGACTCCACCGACTCCTGCAACGCGGCGACCCGGCGGGCGCTGAACGCCGGCGCGACCATCCGCCGCAGCCT
The DNA here is from genome assembly GCF_023218175.1 of Streptomyces lichenis. Classification (GTDB taxonomy): domain Bacteria; phylum Actinomycetota; class Actinomycetes; order Streptomycetales; family Streptomycetaceae; genus Streptomyces; species Streptomyces lichenis. The sequence goes on from NZ_JALPTH010000001.1 coordinate 358,845, forward strand.
GCGGTGGTCGGCCCCGTAGGCGGTGAACATGTTGCTCACCGCCACCCACAGGGCCAGCGGCCAGGTGGTGACGGCCTGGGCGAACTCCGGCCAGTGCGCCCGGGCGTCCTTGGAGACCTCCGCACTGGTCAGCAACCGCTTGAGGAGCACCGGGTCCGAGACGGACCAGGCGGGCACCCCCAGGACGTCCACCCGGGTGGCCGCACCCTGGGCGCGCAGTGTCCGGTGCTCGGTGTGGTGGTCTGACCCGCTGGGGTCGAGGAGGAGGACGGTCGACTGCTCGGACACGGTGGGCTCCTTCGAGGACGGACGGAGGACGGAGGGAAGAAAGGGGCGGCGGGCTCAGCGGGCGGCCGGGAGGGCCACCGGCAGGGACTCCAGCGCGCGGTGGAAGGGGCCGGGCCGCCAGCGCAGTTCACCGGCCGGGACGGCGAGGTCGATCTCCGGCAGGGCGTCCAGAAGGTGGCTGATGGCGGTCTCCGCGATCAGATAGGCGTGCGAGCGGGCCGGGCAGCTGTGCGGCCCGATGCTCCAGGCCAGATGGGCCCGGTTGCCGGAGATCGCGTCCGGCGGCAGCCCGCGGGTGAGCTCGGGATCGTTGTTGCAGGCGGCCATGGAGATCAGCACCGGCTGGTGCGGCGGCAGCAGCACCCCGTCCAGGTCCACCGGGAACGGCGGGTAGCTGATGCAGTAGTTGGCCATCGGCGGGTCGGTGTAGAGCACGGTGTCCAGGGCGTCCCGGACGGTGGACTGCCCGGCGTGCAGGGCCCCGGAGAAGTCCTCGTCGGTGAGGATCTTCAGACAGGTGTTGCCGATGAGCTGGGTCAGCGGCTCGATCCCGGCCCCGTACAGGGTCACCAGCTGATGGGCCATCTCCTCGTCGGTCAGCCCGGCGGGGTGCGCCAGCATCCGGGAGGTGACATCGTCGGCGGGCCGGTGCCGGCGCAGGGTGACCAGGTCCTGGACGGCCTGGCCGAGGATCAGGTTGCCCCGCTCGGCGTCGGTGGCCTCGAAGATCCGCGCCATGCCGTCGGCGATCCGGGCCCCGATCTCGTCCGGGCAGCCCAGCAGGGTGCTCAGCACCCGGAAGGCGATCGGCCGCGCGTAGCGGTCGAGCAGATCGGCCCGGCCCGCCGCCCGCAGCTCCGTGATCGCCTCGGCGGCGATCTTCTCCACCAGGGACCGCAGCTCGTGCTGGTCCACCGCGTCCAGCGCCGCGGTGTTGGGGGCGCGGTAGCGGGCGTGCTCGGTGCCGCCGCTGCGCAGCGCGTTGGGCCGCCACTCCATCATCGGCCGCACCGGGCAGGAGGCCGGCACCTGCTGCTCCCAGACCCGGGGGTCGGCGGGGAAGCGCAGCGGGTCGTTGAGGACCCGGCGGGCCTGCGCGTAGCCGATCACCAGGGTCGCCGGGACGTCGGGGGAGAGCTCGACGGGCACCAGCGGGCCGTACACCCGCCGCATCCGCTCGTACGCCCCATGCGGGTCGGCGGCGAACTCCGGGGTGTAGAGCGGGAAACGGTCCGCGGTGGGGGAGGGAGCCGGGTCCGGGGCGGGCTCCGGACTCGTGGGGATCATCGCAGGGACTCCAGGGGGTCCAGATGGGTGGCCGCGGGGCGGGTGGTCAGGTACTCCGCGAGCGTGATCAGGGCGTACAGCGAGGAGGCGCGGTCCCGGGCGTCGCACCGGGTCAGCGGGGTCGCCGGATCGAGGGCCAGGGCCTCGCGCAGCTCGGCGTCCGGGTGGGCCGGGGCGTCCGGGAAGGTGTTGATCGCCACCGCGTACGGGGTCCCCCGCTCCTCCAGCAGGGTCAGCGCCCCGTGGCAGGCGTCCAGGTTCCGGGTGTCGGCCAGCACCAGGCAGCCCAGCGCCCCCTCGGTGAGGTCCTCCCACAGCGGCCGGAAGCGGATCTGGCCGGGCAGCCCGAACAGGTACAGCGCCAGCGAGCCGCCGGCCAGATGGATCCGGCCGAAGTCCATGCCCACCGTGGTCGTGGTCTTCCCCGGGGTGCCCCGCAGATCGTCCACCCCGGTGCTCTCCTCGGTGATGGGCTCCTCCATCCGCAGCGGCGCCACCTCCGACACACTGCCGATCAGGGTCGTCTTGCCCACCCCGAAGCCGCCGGCCACCACGATCTTGGCGGACCGCCGCACCGAGGCGGGCACATAGGCGACCGGCCGGCCGGGATCCGCCGACGGGTCAGACCAGTTCCCGAAGACCACGGAGCACCTCCTGAAGCACATCGGACGCGGGCTCGTCGGGCAGGGCGGACGGCGGGCTGGTCAGATGGCCGCTGTCCATCAGCGAGGAGACCAGGATCCGCACGGTGGACGGCGGCATCTCCAGCGCGGCGGCGATGTCCGCCACCGCGAGACCGCCGCCCCGGGGGCCACCGCCGCCGGGGTCACCGTCCCCCGGCGCGAACAGCCGCATCACCAGGCGGGCGTCGGCGGCCAGCGCCCCGGTGGGGCCGTTGGCCGCGATGACCACGCTCTCCAGCCGTACGTCGGCCCGGGGCCGTATCTGCCCGCCGGTCCGCACATAGGGCCGGACCATGTCCGGATCGCGCCGCGGCCCGGTCATACCGCGGTGCTCCGGTCCGTATGCCGCTGGCCGGTGCCCAACTGCTCACCCAGCCGCACCGCCAGCTCCGCCATATGGCGGCCGATCAGCCCGATGTCCGCGTGCGGGCCGGTGGTGCAGACGGACAGCATGGTGTTCTGCCCGGCCGCCGTGGTGAGACCGACGTTCCCCACGCACTCGATCAGCTGCTGCCGCACCCCGGCACCGCCGGTGAACTCGTCCCACGCCCGGCCCGCGGCCCGCAGCGAGGCGGTCAGGGCGGCCAGTTTCTCGCCGTCCTCCTGGCCGATCGTCCGGGTCCGGGCCTTCAGCAGCCCGTCGCCGCTCATCAGCACGGCGTACCTGACCCCCTCGACGGAGCCCAGCTGCTCGTCCAGCAGCCAGCCCAGGGTGTTGGAGTGGGTGTCCGACATGATCAGTGTCCTTCGTTCATCCGGGGCGCAGAGGGCGTACGGGGGGTGCTCGGCTGCTCGGGAGGCGCGCCGGCCGCGTGGTCCGCCCGCCCGCCTGCCGGGTCCTTCGGGCCGTCGGCCGGGGCCGCGTTCTCCCGGCCGCTGCGGGTGCCCGCCAGCCAGGCGGCCGCCATCCCGGGGCTGCCCGGCTCCACCGCGTCCGCGGCGGGCAGCGCCCGGCGGGCCGGGGCGGGGCGCGCGGTGCGCCGCCGGATGGTCAGCCCGCTCGCCGTGGTGGAGGCCGCGGCCACCGGCTCCGGAGCCTCCCGGCGGGCGGTCGGCACCGCGCGGACCGCCGCCGCGGTGGCCGGGCGCGCCGGGGCCGGGGTGGTCAGCAGGGCCGGCGGCAGCACGATCACCGCGCGGGTACCGCCGTAGATGTTCGGCGCCGTGACATCGACCCGGAAGCCGTAGTCCTCCGCGAGCACCGACGCCACCCGCAGACCGGTCTGCGGATACGCGCCCAGCCGGGTGATGTCGTCCCGCTGGACACCGGACATCACCTCGCGCGCCCAGGTCAGCCGCTCGTCCTCCATCCGCAGCCCGGCGTCGTCCACGATCAGGAACGCCGCGTTGTGCCCGTGCTCCAGGGACACATGGACCCGGGCGTTGGGCGGCGAGTAGCGCAGGGCGTTGTCCAGCAGCACCGCCAGGGCGTGCACCACCGCCTCCACCGCCCGGCTCTCCACCGACAGGGTGTCCATGTCCGGGTGCTGGACCCGCTCGTACCCCTCGACCCGCCCCATGGCCGAACGCACCACATCGGTCAGCGTGGTGGTCGGCCAGCGGCGCGACAGCTTGTCGCCGGAGAGCACCGCGTACCCGGAGGCCGTCAGCAGCATCTGCTGCGCCAGATGGTCGATCTCCACCAGCGTCACATAGGCCTCGTCCGACACATGGCGGCGCACCCCGGCACTGATCCGAGTGCTCAGCTTCGCCGCACGCTGCACGGTGCTGGAGGCGAAGCTGCGCACCGCGGCGCGCGCCACGTCCACCGACTCCCGCCGCGCCGCGGCGATCCGCTCCTCGGCCTCCTGCCGGGCCAGCCCGAGCCGCTGCTCGGTGTCCGCGCGGGCGTGCCGCCCCACCGCCGCCACCGCGCCGCCCAGTTGCTCGGCCAGCACCCCGAGCCCGGTCGCCAGCGGGGTGTTCACCAACTGCGGCGGCACCGGAAGCTCCACCCGGTGCTCCTGGCCGTGCTGGGCCGCGGTGGCGGCGGCCGGGACGGCGGTGCCGGCGAGATGGCCGATGAACTGCTCGGCGGCCCGCAACTGCCCGCCCAGGTCCCGGGCCTGCCCTTCCAACCGGTCCGCCCGCCGCCGCTCGCGCCGCGCCGCCCGGCGCTGGTACAGCGCGGCCGCCACGCTGGCCACCGCCGCCACCAGGGCGGCGATCGTCCAGATCAGCTCGGTCATCGGGTCCTCGCAGGGATGATCGTGGGGAAGGCCCGCCCCGAGGCGCCCACGGCGCCGCACACCGGCCCCGCCTCCTTCCGGCAGGCGGGCAGGCCGAGCGCCCGGTACCCGAGCCGCACGCGCGCACGCGCCAACTCCCGTGCGTGCGCGTCTCGTTCATCGACGGTCCGGTGCATGATCCCGCAGCCTAGCGGGCCGGCGGCCGCCGGGTACGGCGGATTCGATCATTCCGCTCAGCCCATGGAGCGCAAGACGGTATCCGGCCCCGGACCGGCCGAAGTCAGCCCCCTGGGTGAAGGCGATGGTGCCTCGGTGCGGCCTCGACACGGCCTTGCTGCGGCCTCGGCCCGGAGCGGCCCCCGGCCGGGCTCACCCCGCCCCAAGGGGCCCGGACCAGCCATCCTCGACCAGCACCTGACGCGAGCTCAGCCGCCGCCCCCCCCGCCGCCACACATTCCGCCCGATTCCCCCACCCGCCCCCGGGCAACCCCGCACCCCCCGTCCGCATCCTCCCCCTTGCCGGGCGGCCGGGGGATCGACCCCGCCCCCACCCGCATCCGACGGACGGAAGGAAGAGGCGCGATGACCCTGGAGACGACGGGTGTACGGCGGAGCCCCGCCCGGCGCGGAGTGCTGCGGGCCGGCCTCGGGGCGGCGGTCGCGGCCACCGGTGCGGCCCTGCCCGGCGGCACCGCGCACGCGGCCGGCGGCAGCGCGCCCAAGAGCGCCTGGACCGCCTTCGGCAAGGAGCTGGACGGCAGCCTGATCCGGCCCGGCGACCACGACTACGACGCGGCCCGGGTGCTGTTCAACCCGCGCTTCGACACGGTCCGTCCGGCCGGAGTGGCCTACTGCGCCGGGCCGGACGACGTCCGCACCGCGCTCGCCTTCGCCCGCAAGCACGCCATACCGGTGGCGATACGCAGCGGCGGCCACTCCTACGCCGGCTGGTCCAGCGGCAAGGACCGTCTGGTCATCGACGTACAGCGGATGGCGAAGGTCACCCTCTCCGGGACCACGGCCACCGTCGGCGCGGGCGCCAAACTCATCGACGTATACGACCGGTTGACCGCCCACAAGAGGGCGCTGCCGGCCGGGTCCTGCCCCACCGTGGGGGTCTCCGGGCTGGCGCTCGGCGGCGGCATCGGTGTCGTCGCCCGGGCCTGGGGGCTGACCTCCGACCACATCAGCGCCGCCCGGATCGTCACCCCGGACGGCCGGCTGCGCACGGTGGACGCCACCCACGACCCGGACCTCTTCTGGGCCCTGCGCGGCGCGGGCAACGGCAACTTCGGCGTGGTCACCTCCCTCGACCTGCGCACCCACGCCCTGCCCTCCTGCACCACCTTCTTCCTCTCCTGGCCCTGGTCCCGGGCGGCCGCCGTGGTCCGCGAGTGGCAGCGCTGGGCGCCCTCCGCGCCCGACGGCATCTGGGCCAACCTCCATCTCGCCGCCCCGGTCGGCGGCCGCCCCGGCAAGGTACGGGTGGGCGGTCTGAGTCTGGAGCCCCGCTCCACCCTGATGAACCAGCTCGACCGCTTCGCCGACCGGGTGGGCGCCCCCGCCACCGGCGTCTCGGTGAAGCCGCACACCTTCATGGACGCCATGAAGACCATGGGCGGGGTCTCCGGCCGCACCATCGCCCAGGCCCACCAGCGGGGCACCCTGCCGGGCCGCACCCGCCAGGGCACCGTCGCCCGCGAGTCGTACGCCGCCCGCTCCGACTTCTACACCCGCGAGATCCCGGCCCGCGGCGTCCAGGCCCTCATCGCCCGCGTCGAGGCCCTCGCCAAACTCCGCGGCGGCGGCTCCGGAAGCATCGCCCTGGACGCACTGGGCGGGGCGGTCAACCGGGTCGGCGCCCAGAGCACCGCCTTCGTCCACCGCGACGCCCGCTTCCTCGCCCAGTACATCGTCTCCTGGCCCGACAACGCCTCCGCCGCCACCGTCGCCGCGCACCGCTCCTGGCTGGACAGCACCCATGCCGCGATGCGGCCCTGGGCGAGCGGCGGCGCCTACCAGAACTACACCGACCCCGCCCTCAAGGACTGGCGCCAGGCCTACTACGGCGCCAACGCCGCCCGCCTCGCGAAGATCAAGCGGACCTACGACCCCGACCGGGTCTTCACCTCACCCCAGGGCCTCTGAACGGCATATTCTCCTACCAGCAAGCGAAACGAGGCCCACCATGCCGGACACCGGCACCGCGGCGCCCGCCGTACCCGCTCTCCCGTCCCTCAGCGACCAGGCGGAACAGCTGATCCGGCTCGGCGTACCCGAGCCGGCCGGGCTGTCCGCCGACGAGGTGCGCGACTTCGCCGCCAGAGCCGCCAGAGCCGCCGGTGACACCGCCGGCACCGGAGCCGAGGGCGCCCTGCTCGCCGTCCACCCGGCCGCCGCCCCCGCCTCGGCCCTCGCGCCCCTGCTGCGCCACGCCGACCGACCCGGCTTCGTGGTCACCGACATGCCCGACGTCGACCTCTTCACCCCGTACGGTGTCGAGCTGCCCGACAGCCCGCTCTACCTCGTCGACGGCGTCGACCGCGGCGACCGCATGTCCGACTGGAGCCCCGACGAGGCCCTGCCCGCGCTCACCGGCGAGGGCCGCACCCCGCTGCTGCTCACCGAGGGAATCCACTGGCTGCTCCAGACACCGGACGTCCTCGCCCGCAACCACTGCTTCATGACCATCGGCTCCCGGCTGCGCAAGGCGAACGGCTCGTACGACGCCCGCACCCCGGCGATCTGGATCAGCAATGGCACCGGTCGGGACGGCCGCGAGCGGCGCAACGCCCCCAAGGTCGGCTGGTGCTGGTGGAACAACCGCCACACCTGGCTGGGCTTCGCCTCCACCACCGGCCGCCGCACCGCCCCGCAGGCCTGACCCCCGAGCGGGTCCGGGTGTCAGGAAACAACGGCCGAGGGCCGCACCCCACCACGGGGTGCGGCCCTCGGCCGTACAAGGAGCAGTGGCGCCGCTACGAGGCCCAGCCGCCGTACGGCACGGTGATGAGCTCCAGCGCATGACCCGCCGGGTCCAGGAAGTACACGCCGCGGCCGCCGTCGTTGCGGTTGATGGTGCCGGGCTGCGTCTGCCGGGGGTCGGCCCAGTGCTCGATCCCGCGCTGCTCGATCTTCGCGTACGCCGCGTCGAATTCCTCCTCGGAGACGAGGAAGGCGTAGTGCTGCATGGTGATCTTGTCCGCGGGGACGGTGGCGAAGTCCAGGGTCACACCGTTGCCGAGGGCGACGGCGATGAAGGGGCCCCATTCGCTGGTGACTTTCAGGCCGAGCAGCTCGGTGAAGAACTCCGCGGATTCGCGGTTGTCCCGGGCGTGCACGATGGTGTGGTTCAGTTCGACTGGCAAGGAATGCCTCCGAGGGCATCTCCTGACACCTCCATGCCTCACCCGGACGGTGACCGGCACGCGATGTCGTCGTCGACCCTATCAACCTCCGTTCGCCGATCAACTCCTTTGGCGCGAGCGGACCGTGGGCTCGCGACAGGGCCGCGGAGGCGGCTCTCCCGCCACCGACCGCGGTCTCCGCTCGCTTCGCTCAGGCGGCCCGCGCCGTCTCGTGCTTCCAGAAGCCCGAGAAGGTGATCCGCTCCTTGGGCAGACCCAGCCGGTGCAGATGCCTGCGGCCCTCGGTGGCCAGGGTGGACTCGCCGACGACGAAGGCGTACCCCGCGCCGTCGGCGGAGCGGAGCCGCAGGAGTTCGTGGAGCGCGGCGGTGCCGGGGACGGATCCGGCGTCCTCGCGGACGACCCAGGAGACGGCCATCCCGGCCGGGGCGTCCAGTGCGCGCCGGTCGTCCGCGGTGGGCACCTCCTGGATGAGCCGCCCCACGGTCCCGCGCGGCAGGGAGCGCAGGATGTTGACCGCGGCGGGCAGACCGGTCTCGTCGGCCACGACGATGACCTCGGAGGCGTCGGACGGGCAGTCGAACAGGATGCCCTGGTCGAGGACGGCGAGCGCGTCGCCGGGACGGGCGCGGCAGGCCCAGACGGCCGCCCGGCCCTCGATCTCACCGGTGTGGTCGCGGTGCACCACGAAGTCGATGTCCAACTCGGCCGACTCCGGCCGGAAGTCGGCCACCGAGTAGTTGGCGCAGTGCGGCCGCTCGGCCTCGGGGATGGCCAGATACGGCTGCCACCACCGGTCGCCGGTGAACTCCGGCAGCCGGAGCCGCTGTTGATGGGGGAGCTGGAGGAAGAGCCGGAACCAGTGGTCGAAGCCCTGCCACGGGAACCCGGCGAGATCCTCCCCGGTGACGGTCAGGCGGTGCATGGAGGGGGTCACACGCTCTCCGCGCAGGACACGTGCGCGGAACATCCCGGGGTGCTGCGGCGTCAGCCGACGGATCTTCGCCATGCCAACGAAGGCTAGCCTAACTTAACCTTCTTGGGAGCCCGCGAGCCTGTGGGCCGCCTCACCGGCCGTGCAGGAAGAACCGCGCCGGGACCAGGAGCTCATGGCCCGCGGGGAAGCGGACGCGCACCCCCTCCTCCGTCCACGCGGTGGACGCCACCCCCTGCCCGGCCATCTCCGGGTCGACGTCCAGCCGGTGCCCGTACGACAGCCCGGGGTCCCTGCCGATCACCAGGGTGTACGAGTGCCGCCCGGACAGCGTCCACTCATGGACCAGCCCCAGGTGGTGCGGGGAGCCGTCCTCGTAGGCCACGGACGCGGGAGCGGTGCTGCGGTACGCCACCTCGGACCACGGCCACCACAGCACCGCCATCACGACGGAGGTGAGCAGCACCCCCACGGCGCCGCCGAGCAGGGCCGGGCGCAGAGCCGCGCGCCGGCGCAGCCGAGTGCTTCCACCGGGTGGAACGGACGCCGGTGTGCGGGTCTCCGGTACGTGAGTCCCGGGTACGTGAGTCTCCGGTACGTGAGTCTCCGGTACGTGGTTCTCCGGTACGTGAATGGTGCCGCTCCTCGGTCGCGTACGGGCCCCCGGGCGTACCGGGGCTTCCGCGGGCAAGGACGCGAGACCAGGGGCGCGGGGTTCGGCGGAATCGTGGGACCCCGCACTCACCCCGGGGCCGTCAGGCTGGATGGGCCGCACGGGCCCACGCGACGAGAACGGGCACACACCTCTCGGCGAAGTGCTCGTAGTCGTCCGGGGTGTTGTAGACATGGGCGGAGAGCCGCAGATAGCCGGTGCCGCCGAAGCTGGTGAAGGCCGCCTCCACGCCCAGTTCGCGGGCGACCCGGTCGCGCAGGGCGTCGGCCTCGACGCGGGTCGCGCCGAGACCGGCGGGCAGCCGGACCAGCCGCATGCCCGGGACGGGCGTACCGGCGTCGACGGGGCCGCCGGCCGAGGCCGCCTCGGTGAACGCGGCGGTGAGGATCCGCTCGGCGTAGCAGGCCAGGTCGTCCATATAGCGGCGGGCCGTCTCCCAGCCCCAGGACCGCTCGATGAAGTCCAGCGCCGTGGGCGCCGCCAGACAGGACGTGGCGTCCACCGTGCCCTGCTGGTCGAAGCGGTCGGGGTAGGGGTCGGCCGCGCCCCAGGAGTCGATCAGCGGGTGGAGGCGCTCGGCCAGGGGGCCCTGGGCTATCAAGGCCGCGGTGCCGCGCGGGGCGCAGCCCCACTTGTGGAGGTTGCCGACCCAGAAGTCGGCCGGAACACCGGCCAGCGGGGCGGCGATCAGGCCGGGGGAGTGCGCGGCGTCCACGAGGAACGGGATACCGCGCCGCCGCGCCTCCGCGCCGATCAGGTCCACCGGCATCCGGCGGGCCGTCGGCGAGGTGATCTGGTCCACCACGACCAGGCCGGTGTCCTCACTCCACTCGGCCACCACCGCCTCGTACGCCTGCTGTTCGTCGGCGTCCAGCGGCACCCTGGCCGTGCGTACCCGGCCGCCCCAGCGCCGCGCGAGCCGTTCGGCGCCCAGGGTGACGGCCCCGTAGCCGTGGTCGGTGACCACGACCTCCCCGCCGGGGCGGTGCGGCAGGGCGGCGAGGACGACGCTGATGCCGGCGCTGGCGTTCGGCACCAGGGCGAGGGAGTCGGGGGAGGTGCGGAGGAAGGCCGCGAGCGGGACGCGGGTGGCGGCCAGCCGCTGCGGCAGCGCCGGGAACCACACCACCGGGGCGCGCTCCATCTCCGCCCGCAGCGCGTTCTGCCGCTCCTGCGCCACCAGCGGGACCGCCCCGAACGAGCCGTGGTTCAGATGCCGCAGCGCCGGGTCCAGCGACCACGCCGCCGCGGCGGGCCGGCCGTCGGGCAGGGTGAGGGGGCTCGGTGCGGTGATGACCTCGGTCTCGCTCATATGACCTCACTTCTGCCGTCTTTGGGCACGCCGGGACATCGGACGCCGAGCGGTGAGTCTTCCAGCCCGGGCGTGAGGGTGTCATCGCCGGTCTCTCCCCGGCTCCCGGAGGTCAGGCGGGCCCCCTCTCCGTCATCGCACCGCCGCCGCTCGTCCTCCTCCTGGTCACGGTCTGCGCGGCCGTGTCGGTGGGGTCGGTCAGTGTGCCGCTGGGGACCGTCGTCAAGGTCCTCGCCGACCATCTGACCGGCCTCGGGACGCCCGCCGGCACCATGGACGACCAGATCGTGTGGAGCCTGCGGCTGCCGCGCGTCCTGCTGGCCGCCGCCGTCGGCGCGGGGCTCGCCGTCGTCGGCACCACCCTGCGGGCGACCGTCCGCAACCCGCTCGCCGACCCCTCTGTGCTCGGGGTCTCCGCGGGCGCCGGGCCCTGCCGGAGGTCGCCGTCTGGCGGGCGGGGACGACGCCGGGGTGAGGATGGCGGGCGTACGTCACGAGTACGCAAAGACCCCTCCGGACGCGAACCTGCCACTGGCCGAAACGCGTCCTCTGCCGCGAACATCATGCGCAACGAGGGCCGGCTGGGGAGCGGGCCCGCCAAGGGGGGGGACCCGTCATGGCAGACAGCAGGACGAGAACCGGGACGGCGGCGCGGCCGAGACCGCGCGGGGCGTGGACGGCGGTGGCCGGTACGTGCCTGGCCGGTGTCATGGTGCTGGCGCTGACCGGCTGCGAGGGGGACGACGCGGGAGCGGCGGGAAGCCCGAGCACGCAGCCGGCATCCACCGCACCCGGCGCCGGAGCCTCTCCCACGGCGGACGCCGCCACCGGTGCCACGCCCACCGGCACGCCTTCGCCCGACGTCGACGACACCACCGCGGCCCCGCCGGCCGCCACGCCGACCGCGGCGGCCAAGCCGGTCGGCTCGGTCACACCCTCACCCTCGGCCAAGGGCGGAGGCGGAGGCGGCGGTGGGGCGGACGACGGCTGCGACCACAAGATGCCGATCTCACCCGACGAGCTCGCCGTCTACCGCTACACCCCCGAGGGAGGGAGCCTCAGCCTGATCGTCAAGTACGGCAACTGGGGCTGCCCCGAGCCGGACTCCGACGGGCCGCCCTTCGAGACGGTCGGCAAGGAGATCTGGCAGCCGCTCGACCAGGCCGCCCAGATCACGGTGACGACCCCGATCGTGGAGAGCACGGAGAACCAGCCCATCGGGGTCCAGGAGTTCATCGACTGGCTGGACGCGCACCCCGACAGCGGGCTGGTGTTCGAGTACCACCTCGGCGCCGACGGCGCCATCGACCGACTCGATCAGGTGTTCACTCCCTGACCCGCTGAGCGGCGGGTCTGCCGCGTCTCACCTCTCGGTTCGCCGGTGGCCGTGCCGGCGCCATGGGCCACCGGAAGCCGGCCAGGTCCCGGGCGACCGGCGGCTATGCGGGCGGGGGGCCGTTGACGCAGCGGGTGCGGGTGCACACCTCGGCATCCTTGGCCACATAGGGGTCGGTCCCGTTGCCGGAAGCCAGATAGGTGATGTCGACCCTGGTCACGCCGCCGGGGACGGTGGAGAAGTCGAAGAGGTCGTCCCAGGCCCGGGTGGTGGCCGTGCACAGCGGACTGGAGGAGCGGTCCTGGGTCGAGCCGTCCGCCCCGGTGGCCCGCATCAGCAGCTTGCGGCAGCCGCTGACCACCTTGTTGTCGGTCTCGAAGGTGACAGACCGGTTGAGCCAGGTCAGCTTGCCGGTGGCGGTACTGGCGCCGTGGGACACCGTGAAGTCGGTGGACTCGGGCGGGTCGGGCGGCTCGACCAGTACGGGTTTCAGCGCGGGGACCGACACCATGTCGAAGACGCCGTAGTAGTAGCCGTTCCAGTCGTTGCTGGGCTTGCCGGTGTCGGTCTTGACGTGGGTGAACGCCTCGGCGCCGACCCAGCCCTGGAAGCGGCCGGCGTCGTCGATGACCTGGAGCATCGGCCGCGGATGGGAGTTGTGGAGGTAGCACTTGCCGTCCACGGGCTTGCCCGCCAGGCCCTGGCACCAGTACTCCTCGGTGTTGCGCCGCCCGTCGCCCACCTCGCCGATGTAGCGCACCCGGGTGGCCGGGGCGTCCTGGTCCTGCCACGCCTTGCGGCAGGTGCCCGCGCCCTGCTGGAGGAAGCCCATGCAGGCACCGGAGGCGCATCGGCGCCAGGGCTTGTCGTTGGTGCCGCCGATGCGGCTGAACGTCCAGTCGCCGCCGGTGCCCTCCCGGCCGACGCCCGCGCCCGCGGCCCGCACATAGGCGCCCTTGTACATCTGGGTGCTGTACGCGGGGTCGGTGAGCAGGGTGTCCACGCCCACCCGGCTGCCGCTGTCCAGCGAGTGGTTGCTGCCGTAGCCGACGCCGAAGGTCGCGCCGTAGTCGGAGAACGGGTCCTCGTCACCCGGCATGGTCACCGAGGTCGTCCTGCCGTAGTAGGTCGGGCTGGTGATCCGCGCGACGCCGCCGGAGGCCAGGCCGCTCTGCACGTTCCAGTATTCGGTGAGCGCCCGGCCCGAGGGTCGTCCCACCGACGCGCCCCCGGTCCAGGTCACCCTGAGCCGGCCGTCGGCGGTGGAGTCGTAGACGCCGGTGTACGAGCCGGCCGGGGCGCCGCGGAAGCCCGCGACCGTGCGCACCGAGCAGTTGGGCACCTCAGGCGCCCCGCAGTCCGCCCGCATGGCGTCCTCACGCATCGGGTTCGCCTTCTCGGTCCAGTACCAGAAATCGGTGGTGACCGTCCCGTCGGCGGCGAACCGGTAGTACCCGAGCCGCACCCAGTTGTCCTCGTCCTCCGGCTGGGAGCCGGTGGCGAGACCGCCGACCGAGACGACCCAGTTCCGCTTCCCGCCGGGCGGCGCCGGGGCGGCCTGCGCCGCACCCGCCGAGCCGACGACCGAGAAGACGGCGGAGGCGGTCAGCACGACGAACCCCAGCAGGGCCGCCGCACCCCGCTCCCACCACCGCGCCCGTGGCTGTCCCGCGTTCCCGCCCACTTCGCTGACTCCAGGAGTTCCAGGGCCGCGCCGTCCACGATCCCGGACGGCGCGGCCGATATGCGGATTGTCGCTCGTACGGTCAGTGCGTGCCGTCGTCGCAGCCGCCGGGGTAGCAGAAGATGCCCACGAGGCCGTCGCGCTCGGAGTCGGGCGTGGTGGCGGTGGCCTTCTGCTGGAGGTTGAACCAGACGTAGGCGGGGCCGCCGGCGACCTTGGTGTCCAGGGTCGTCTTGTAGGCGTGCTTGCCGGCCGAGCACTTCCAGCTGCTGCTCGCCGCGGCGAGCGTGCGGCCCTGGCTGTCCCGGGCCTCGGCGTACACGCGGCGGCAGCTACCGGCCCCCTCGGGGACGTAGTTGACCCCCTCGGTGATGACGGTGCGGTTGGTCCAGGTGTTGGTGCCGGTCACCGTGGCGGCGCCGTAGGACAGGGTGAAATAGCTGGGGTCCGAGGTGGCGTGGGCCGGTCCGACGGCCAGGACGGTGGCCGCGACGGCGGCGGTGAAGGTGCTGAGGGCGAGACCCGGCTTCCTCATGGGAGTGCCTTCCGAGACGGGTGAACGGGGTGGGGTGTGCGGGCGCGGGTCAGCTGCAACCGCTGTTACGGGTGCAGAAGACCTCTCCGAGATAGGTGGCCTGCGTGTCGGGCGAGGTCGCGGACGGCTTCTGCTGCCACGCGAACCCGACGAACGCCGGTCCGCCGGGGACCTGGGTGGCCAGCTCCGTCCCGTACGGGTGCTTGCCGGCCGAGCACTTCCAGCTGCTGCTGGCCTCGGCCAGGGTGGTGCTGTTCGCGTCGTAGGCCCGGGCGATCACCCGCCGGCAGCTTCCGGCGCCCTGGGGGACGTAGTTGACGCCCTCGGTGGTGACGGTGCGGTTGCTCCAGGTGTTGGTGCCGGTGAGCGTGGCCGCGCCGTAGGAGAGGGTGAAGGTGTTCACCTCGCCCGCGGCATGGGCCGAGGGGGCGGCGAAGAGGGACGCGGCCGCGACGGCGGCGAGCAGTCCGGCGGAGAACGTGGAGGTGCGCATGGGTTTCCTTCTCTCTGTCGGGTGTGGCGAGGGTTTCGGGGTCGACAAGTCGACCCGTGTGCGGTTCGGCTCCGCCGCCTGTTCCGCGTCCGGGCTGAAGACGGACAGCGGGTGGGCGGCGAGCGCTCGGTGAATGGTCAGTGAGTGGTCAGCGCGTGGTCAGCGGCCGGCCGGGGGCTTCTGGTCCACGGGGAGCCGGGGTTTCAGATCGGCGGAGACCATGTCGAAGACGCCCCAGTAGCCGGCGGCCCAGGTCCCGGTGGGCCTGTTGGTGCGGGTGTCCACCTCGGTGAACGCCTCGGCGCCCACCCAGCCCTGGAAGCGGCCGGCGTCGTCGACCACCTGGAGGAGGGGGCGGGGATGCGAGTTGTACGGGTAGCACGTGGCCTTCTGGGCCAGCCCCTGGCACCAGTACTCCTCGGTGTTGCGCCGGCCGCCCCCGACCTCGGCCAGATAGCGGACGCGGTTCTTGTTCAACGGGTCGTCGCAGCCGGTGGGATGCTGGAGGTACCCCATGCACGGGGCGCTTCCGCACAGCCGCCAGCCCTGCGGGCCACCGAAGGACCAGTCGCCGCCGGTCTGTTCGCGTCCCACGACGCCGGTCTTCCGGTCCCCGTTTCCCTTGGCGACCACGAACGCGCCTTTGTACGTCCGGGAGTTGTAGCGCGCGTCGGTCACCAGGTCCTTCATGGCGGCGCGGCTCTCCCGGTCGAGCGCGGCGTTGCTGCCGTAGCCGATGCCGAAGGTGGCCGTGTAGCTGGAGAAGGCGCCCGGTGCCGGCACCGGCACCCGCTCGGTCAGCACCGGGCCGTAGAACGTGGGGCTGAGCATGCGCGCGGCGGTGCCGCCGGCCAGTGCCCCCTCGACGGTCCAGTGCTCGGTCAGGGGCTCTGCGAGTGGGTTGCCCGCCTCGTCACCGGTCCAGGTCACGGTCAGCCGGCCGTCGGAGGCGTAGGTGTAGCTACCTCGGAAGCCGCCGCTGGGAGCACCGGTGAAGCCCTCCACCGTACGGATGGGGCAGCGGGGCACCGTCCCTCCGCAGTCGGCCTCCATGGTGTCGGCGCGCATCGGCTGGTCCCGCTGGTTCCAGTTCCAGAAGCTGGTGGTGACCGTGGAGTCGGGGGCGAAGGTGTAGTAGCCGATCCGCACCCAGTTGCGGAAGTTGGTCTTGGCGGACGTGTCCAGACCGCCCACCGCGACCACCCAGTGGGCCTTCCCTCCAGGCAGTGCCGCGGCGGCCCCGGCGGGTTGGGCGGCGACCAGCGCCGCCGCGACCACCAGCAGGGCGAGCAGGGCGCTCGTCATACGCCGGGTGATCCCCTCCCGCGCGTCATCCATACCGGTCCCAGCCCCCCTGGCCCCCTCGGGCCGTCCCACGTGTCCACGGCGGCTGCCGCGTACCGGGCCCTGGTCGGCGGTCCGGCACCTGTCTTCACCCGCACCCCCCGGACGGGTTCGCGGTCCAGGGGGTGACGGTGGTCACGTCGGATGACCGGGTGCTGCCGTGAACCCCGTCGGGGGCTTCGGGTAAGGAGGGGTGTCGCACCCCACCCGGGGGAGGACCACCGGGCAAGTGGGGGGTGCGGCCGAACAATGTCCTCGCGGTCCAGACGGAGATGATGTGAACGGGCCCCCCGGCCAGGCCGACGACGCCTCGGTGATCGCCGGTTCGCTGACGCGACCGGAGCTGTTCGGCGAGCTGTTCCAGCGGTACGCCGCCGAGATCCACCGGTACGCTGCGCGCCGGCTGGGGGAGGACGCCGCCGAGGACATCACCGCCGACACCTTCCTGGCCGCCTTCCGGATGCGCCGCCGCTACGACCTGGACCGTCCGAGCGCGCTGCCCTGGCTGTACGGCATCGCCGCCAACCTGATCGGCAAGCAGCGCCGGGCCGAGGTACGGGGACTGCGCGCCCTGGCCCGGTGCGGGCACGACCCGGTCGCCGACTCGTGGACCGACCGGGCGGACAACCGGGTCACCGCCCAGTCGGCGAACGCCGCACTGGCCGCCGCGCTCGCGGACCTGTCGCCGGGGGACCGGCATGTGCTGCTGCTGGTCGCCTGGTCCGAGCTGGGCTACGCGGAGGTGGCCGAGGCCTTGCGCATACCCGTCGGCACCGTACGCTCACGCCTCCACCGGGCCCGCAGAAAGCTGCGGGAGGCCCTGGGTGAATCCGACCCCGCCCTCGTGTGGGGTTTCCGAGGAGTGGTCGAAGGTGGATGAGATGGCGCGGCTGCGGCGGTTCAGGGCGGAGGCGCCGGACCCCGATCCCGCGCGGCTCGCCTCCGCCCGGAGGCGGCTGCAGCAGAGGCTGGACAGCCATCAGCCGCGCCGCCGGAACGCCGGCTGGTGGCTGACTTCCCTGGCGACGGCCGCCGCCGTGTCGGTCGTGGCGTTCCTCTGCGCCCTGCCCCTCCGGTCCGCCGGCGCGCCGGCCGACCCCGCGACCCCGGTGCCGCAGGCACACCGGTGGGTGTACCAGGAGGTCCGGTGGGACACCTGGGACTGCGCCTCGGGAGCGAGCACCTCCGGCTTCAGCGAGGTGGGCCCGTTCGACCTCGGCCCCGCCGCGCCCCGCTGCCGCGCCGAGCCCGCGCGTCAGGTGCGCCGGGACAAGTGGGTGCGCTACGACGGCGGAGCGCTGGCCATGCCCGCCGGGCCCTCCGGCCGTCCGGGTGACGTGGACGTGTGGGAGGGCCGCTACCAGGGCGGTTGGCAGATGCTCTCCCCCGACGCCTCGGACCGGCTGGTCGCGGACCTGCCCGCGGACCGGGCGGCCGCCCTGCGGATGATCCGGGCCCGGTCGGTGCCGGACCAACTCGTCGGAGCCGGGCGGTCCACCGCCGCCCAACGCGACTTCAGCAAGATCGTCGAGCTGATGGCCGGGGCCTCCGACATCGCGGACGGCAAGGCGGTCCTGCTCCGGGACCTCGTCGCGGGACTGGCAGGGGCGACCGCGCCGGTCCGGGTGACCGACGGAGCGGGCCGTCCCGCACTGGCGCTCGGCGTGGACGGCTACGCGCGGGACTACTCGGACGAGCGCAACGCCCTCCAGGTGCTGCTGGACCCGGACACCTTCGCCTACCGGGGCGTCCGCTATGTGGCGGGCGTCGACTACCGCGTGGGCGGCGGGAGTTCCGGCGGCCCCTTCGTGCGCGAGGGCACCGTGGTCGCCACCGCCACCCGGCTTCGGACCGAGGTGGTCGACACCTCCGGGACCCGGCCCTGACCCTCCGCCGCACGGCGCCCCGCGGCGCGGCGGCTCTCAGGGGGCCGGAGCGGCGCGGCGCTCCCGCAGCAGCCGGTCGGCCGCCGCGGCGGCGTCGTCCAGGGCCCGCTGCGGAGACTTGCGGCCGGTCATCGCGGCCCTGATCTCCGGGCCGAGCAGCCGCATCACGCCCCGGGCTTCCGGGTGCGGCTCGCCGGGGAAGACGCTGGCAAGCGCGGTGCGGTACTGCTTGGTGTACGGCGAGGCGTTCGGCACCTCCACCTCTTCCAGCGGCGAGAGGTAACCGCTCGCCCGGCCCAGCGACTTCACCTGCTCCCGCTCGGTCATGAAGGAGAGGAACGCGTCGGCGGTGTCCGGGACGGCGGAGGCCGCGTTGACGGACAGCGAACCCGGGATACCGAAGGCCACCTCCCGCTCCGGACCCCTCAACGGCGAGCCGACCTGGACGTTCTCCCGCCCCCACAGCCTCGCCGCCAGGTCGGCGTCGGCCAGCACCACCGAGTAGCCCATGGCGGCCCGCTGCTCGCCCAGCGCCTGGCCGGCCAGCAGATTGGTGTTCCGCAGCCCCGACTCGGGGATGCCGCCGGCCTGGTAGAGCCTGGCCAGGAAGGTGAGCGCCCGTACCCCGGCCGGGCCGGCGAAGGCGGTGCGGGTGCCGTCCTCGGAGAACACCCGGCCGCCCGCCTGCCAGAGCAGCGGGTAGTAGTTCAGGTTGGCCGTGGCCTCGTCGGAGGCCGAGAAGTCGAGCACCGCCACACCCCGGCGCCGGAGCTTCGGGGCGGCGGCCAGGATCTCCTCCCAGGTGGCCGGCGGACTGGCGACCCCGGCCTCGGCCAGCAGCCTGGTGTTGTAGATGGTGGCGGTGACGGTCTGGTAGACGGGCGCCCCGAAGAGCCGGCCCCGCCGGGTGAGCGCGGCGCGGGCCGCCGACCGGAACACCCGCCCCCGTACCGCCTCGTCCACCGGCCGGATGGAGCCGTCCGCCTCGAAGCCCGCCACCTGGTCCGGCGTGAGCAGCACCACGTCCGGGCCGGTGCCCTCGGCGAACGCCTCGGCCAGCTTCCGGTCCCGGTCGGCCCACGGCCGGTGTGACACGGTGAGCCGCACACCGGGGTGCGTCCGCTCGAAGTCCCGGGCGATCCCGTCCCAGAACCTCTCGTCGGCCACACGATCCGCGATGACCGGGTACATCCACACGGTGAGGGTCTTCGGATCCGGTCGGTGCGCGCTCTCGCCGCACCCGACCAGGAGCAGCAGTACGGCCAGGGGCGCGGCCATCCGCCGAACGGCCGCCCTCATGCGGCCTCCACGGTCCTGCTGGAAACGTTCACACCGCGATTGTCTCAACGGCCCGCCGCACCCCGCCCAGCGCCGCCGGACATGCCGCCGCACCCCGCCCTCACCCACCGAACAGCAGGTCAGACGGGGCGCGGCGGCACCCAGGTCTCAGATGTCCCGGAAGAGACCAGCCAGCTTTGTGACCTGCGGCGATGGATGGTCAGGGGGCGTTGACCTGTGGGAATGGCCTTTCGATTATTTCACGCTCTTGCCTGTTGATGCAGCCGAAAGTCCCAGCGTCAGCGGATGATCTTTCCGCCTTGTATGGGCCGCGCAGACGCGTGCACTCCGGTTTTGCGACAGCTACGCGGGACGGAGGCCCGGCGCCGGGGGGGCGTGCATGCAGTCAAGTGCTGCCGCACTCGCCTTCATTCAGACCCAATATTACGCGGGTGGCCGGACGGTCACCTTGGAGCGAGCATGATGGTCAGGGTGACTGCGTTGTGGACGTGTAGCTGGTCGGCTCCGCCCTGTTGTGCGATCGAGCGCGCGTCGGTGGCGAGCTGCGTGTAGATACGGGGGGCGGGGTCCTGGTCGAGAGCGAGGGCGAGCGATCTCTCGGGCGATCCATCCGATGAAGACACCCTGGTGCTGAACCTGGATGGCGTTCGGGTCGGTCTCGTTGCCGGGGTCGCGAACGAGGTCGAGGGGAGCGCCAACCGGCAGCTGCGCGAGGGTTGCGTCGTTGCCGCTGTGGCGGACACCGCGCAGGGGACAGGTGAAGGTCCCGGCGCCGCTCAGAATCGCGACGTGGGTGGCGCGAGGGCTTCGGCGTTCGGTGCTGCGGATGAGGAGGCGGGCGGTGTCCTGGTCGGTGAGTGTGGTGATCTCGTCGGTGGTGAGCTGGCTGATGCAGTCGAGGAACTGTCGGAAGGTCGGCTCCGAATAGGGGCAGTTCCCGGCGAGGTTGGTCGCGGTGGC
Source organism: Streptomyces lichenis (assembly GCF_023218175.1). Lineage (GTDB taxonomy): Bacteria > Actinomycetota > Actinomycetes > Streptomycetales > Streptomycetaceae > Streptomyces > Streptomyces lichenis. Next base: position 379,116 of record NZ_JALPTH010000001.1, read on the forward strand.
GCGATCGCGGATGCCGATGCTGGAGGCGTAGCAGGCGGCGGGGCTGCCGACCCCGTATTTGATCATGGCGGGAAGTGGGGCCATGTGGCCTTCGGCGGGGACGCCGCGCCGGAGTTCGAGGAGGTGGAGGACCGCGGACACGACCCAGGCGAGGTCCTGGACGATGAGCTTATCGATCGCGCTGGTCGTCGCGGTGATGTCGGGGGTGAGCAGGTCGCCGTGGTGCTTCTGGTGAAGGTCGGCTGCCGGGAGGCCGGCGATCCAGTCGGTGGCCAGCGGTATGAGCGCGGGGCTGGCGACCTTCTTCTGGCGGATGCGGCGCTGGACTTCGTGCACGTCCGTGGCGAGGGTCAGGATGAGGCGTTGCAAGGTGGGCCAGAGCTCGGAGGTGAGCAGTTCGGGGCGTACCTCGGGGACGGTCTGGAGCTGTTCGGCGGCTGCGAGCGCGTCGATCCAGCCCTGGACGCTGAGACCGGAGCGGACGATCGCGGCGCGGGCGAGTCGGTCGGGCAGACGGTGAGCGATGGCAGTCACGCGGCGGGCAGAGAAGCTGGCCAGCGGGGCCAGGGACCATTCCTGAGTCCCGAGTTGGTATCCGCCGAGGGTGTCACCGAGAAGTGTCTGGGCGTCCTGCTCGAGGAGTTGCTGGTCGGGCGTTTCGACGACCTCCTCGGCGAGCAGGGCCAGGAGCTGGATGTCCAGCCCCTCGGCCCACTCGCCCAGTTTCCCGTCGGCAGGGTCGCTCAGGTCCAGGGCCGTGAGATCCTCGCCTACGCCGGGGTGGCGGCCGAGACGTGCGGTGACCAGCTCGTAGTAGAGCCAGCCAAGCGTGGAGACGACCGGTTCGATCTTGTCCCGGTCCAGATAGCGGCGGCCGCTCGCAGAGTCAACGACCACTCAAGATTGGCAAGCTGCGAGCACACCTCCGCAGAGCGGGACCAGAGCGCTCGTGCTACAGCGGACTGCGATTAGCTGGGCGGACATCCTCGTGTCGGCGGAGGGCGCTGTGCCAGGTCGCGAGGAAAGACCGGAGATGTCGGTTAATCAGAGTGGCGGCGATGCGCGGAATGGTGTTTCTGCGGAGGTTCGGCGAGGACGGCACCTTATGGGGCAGGGTCGGTAATCCTGCTGTGGGCGCCGGAGGCCGGACGTGCCGTGCGGTCCGGCGCTGTTGCCGGCGTTGCGCGACCCATCGGACCAGCGGCAGCAGGCCCAGCCACACCACCAGCATCACCGGCACGCTCGTGAAGTCGCCTACGAACAGGGCCGGAAGTGCGCACAAGGCAGCTCCGGCTGCTTCCTTGCCTCGCGTCACGAGTGCGCCGGGCATGTCCCTAACGGCGTAACGCCAGGCCCGGGACAGGGCCGAGCCTCCCGCGTACAGGCCGTACGCGCCGCCGCAGATCATCGCCAGGACGAGCGCGCACACGAAGACCGACTCGCCCTCCGGGGTATCGGCGCTCTCCTGGACGACCGCGTCCTTGCGTACTGCGGTTGCGTAGTCCCGTCACAGGGCGACCGTCACGTGGTCACCTGGGTGCAGGCGCTTGAGCAGCGGTTCCGAGGCGCCCATGTCGATGCTGCGGGGCACCTGCGCCAGGCCGTGCAGATACAGCGTGTACTCCGACGACTTGACCTGCTCCTTGATCACCGTACGGGTCACCGTCGCGTCGAACGAGCGCAGGCAGTCACCCTGGGAAGAGGAGGGAGCGCCGCAGGAGGTCGCGGTGCGGAACGCCTTCTCGTTGTCGATCAGACTTGGCACGATGGCCAGTCCCCCCGCGCCGAGGAGAAGCGTCGCGACACCGAGAAGCGCCGCGCCCAGTCCCCAGATGCGACGCCGGAGGGTACGCCGCCGGACGGTTCCCCGCTTCGGCGGCAGACTCGTGCGGCGATGAATGATCGGATCACCCTGCGGCGGCATGACGCCCTTTCACTCGTCCAGCGAGGGTGAACATGGCGATGGAGGCGGTCGCCGCCGCCCCCGTGGCCAACGCGTCCGCGACGTACCGGCCCAGCTCCGGAGGCAGGACCTCGACGAGTACGAACAGCAGGCCCGTTCCCACGAGGCCGGCCGCGAACCCTGCCGGCCAGGAGCGGTGCCGCACTCAGAACCATCGCATGAGCCCGGCACCCATGAGGGGGATGACGGACAGATGCGGCTCGTCAAGCGCGGCGCTCACTGAGTATCCGAGGACGCTGACCACCCAGCAGGCTGCGGCGACCAGCACCGCCTCGCTCCAGGACACGGGTCGCCTCACGTCTGCCGCCCACCCTTCACGCACCGGGCCGGGCGGCGCTGGCCCCGCCGATCACCAAAGTGACTGTCTCCATGGAGATGGAGATCCCCAGCAGGACGTAGCCGAGTCCCCAGCCTCTCACCCGCCCATACCGGCCCCGGATCGGCTCAGAAAGCCGGTTCGGCCGCATTCAGCATCCCAGCCATGCGCAACCCGGCCAGGGCCTACGGTGAACATGTCCGTGGCTCCCTTGAGCATGTCAGGCACGGTTTCAAGCACCCGTCCCTCCCCTCACCTATCACTTCGTCCGGGTCTCATAGCCCCGGCTGGTCATGATGACTGACCCGGCTTCTCCTTTGTCCTCATGGCGCGTGAGATGGCTGGGCTGCGTGGCGCGGGGAGCGCCGGCGGCGAAGGGGTGGTGTCACGGTGCCACCAGGTCGGCGACGCAGCGAGGCCACGAGGATGCGGTGGCTGCTGATGGTCGGTTGATGCGCGGTCGTGGCAGGGTCCAGGCGTGGAACGGGGCCTTCGCCTGGCTCCTCCAGTTCAAACGGCTACGGACTCGCTACGAAGGGCACGCTGGCCTTCGTCTCGGCGTGCTCCAACTCGTCTGCACCGGCGTCTGCTTGCGAAAATTCCGAACCTGATACTGGAATGATCAGTCGTAAGAGACGTAGATCACTTTACTTTGGGGAACTCTAAAGGCGATCTTGCCCTTCTTGCCGGGATTAGTCACCTTTTCCTCCCCGGTATCTTCACATTGACCTCACGAGGTGATGTCGATGTACTCGTTTGAGACCGAGGGATCATGACGATTCATATACCTGCGCCGGAGGAGCGCGGGCGGCCTTGGTCCAGGGGGAATCTGCGCTGCATAGCGGGGAGTCTTGCTCTGGCCTTGTCCGTCACGCTGCTCGACGGCACTGTCGCGATGGCCACACCGGGCCGGGCACCTGCCGCGCCGGAGAAGCCGGCTGTCACCCAGGCGGCGGACATTCCGTCCGCGCGAGTCGCCTCCCGCTTGTCGGGCAAGCGGGTGGAGGCGCTGTCGGAGCGCACGGAAACCTCCACGACATGGGTGAACAAGGACGGTTCGCTCACCACCGAGCTGACGGCGGGCCCGGTCCGCTTCCGGGACGACGCAACCGGTGACTGGCGCGATGTCGATCTGAGCCTTGTCGGCGTGGCTGATGGCGGAGTTGAGCCGAAGGCCCATCCTCGCGGTCTGAGACTGGCCGGCAAGACCGGTACCCCGGCCACCTCCCTGAAGGCGGCGCAGTCGGCAAAGGCCACCGATCTGGTGACCCTCGGCGAAGGCGACGAGCAGATCACGTTGCAGTGGAAGGGCGGCCTGCCCGCCCCGAAGCTGGAAGGCACGCGTGCCGAGTACGTCAACGCCGTTCCGGGCGCTGACGTGGTGGTCGAGGCGACCCGTACCGGTTACGAGCAGTTCGTCGAGATCAAGCAGAAGCCCGCCGCTGACGGCTACACCTACACGCTGCCGCTGAAGGCCAAGGGCCTGAAGGTAGAGCAGCAGTCCGATGGCAGCGTGCTGTTCACGGACAAGAAGAACAAGAAGACCGCGGTCATGCCCGCCCCGGTGATGTGGGATGCGGCCCTCGACCCTGCTTCGGGCCAGCACGCTCGCCAGGCCAAGGTCGGCATGAAGGTCGTCAAGACCAAGGGCGGCGTGGATCTCGTCCTCACCCCGGACCCCGAATTCCTCGCTGATCCGGCGACGAAGTACCCCGTGACGGTCGACCCGTCGACCTCGTCCTTGTCGAACGTTTTCGACACCTACGTGCAGCAGGGCACGACCGTCGACTGGTCCACGGACGTCGAGCTGGACCTGGGCAACCCGGGCACGAAGAACGCCGACGGCACGTTCCGCACGGCGCGTTCGTTCATCTCGTGGAACACCGCGCCGATTGCCGACGCTCTGGTGACGGACGCCAAGCTGTCGCTGTGGAACATCCACTCCGCCAACTACACCGGGTCCTCCTGCCCCACGCAGCCGTGGGAGGTGTGGTCCACCGGAGCCGCGAGCACCTCGTCGCGGTGGACGGCGCAGCCGGCGTGGACTGCGAAGAAAGCCACCTCTTCGGAGACCCGTGGCAATCCGTCCTGCAGCGCGCAGCCGGACGGCTGGATCAACGCCAATGTCACCACGATGGTGCAGGAGTGGGCATCTGCCAAGGCCGCCAAGTCCCACATGGGTCTGCGTGCCTCCGACGAGAACGTCACAAGCCAGTGGAAGATCGTCAACTCCGCCAACGCCGCCTCGAACCCGCCGAAGCTCGTCGTCACCTACAACTACCGGCCGCGCACCGGGACGAAGCAGGAGGCGGGCCCGCCGTTCTTCTCCTACAACGGCGCCTATGTGGTCAACACCGCGACGCCGACGCTGCGGGACACGTTCGTCGACCCCAATGGTGACAAGGTCAACGGCACCTTCCAGATCTTCGACTCCGCGACCAACGCCCAGGTCGGCAACGTCATCGTCTCCCCCTGGGTGAATTCCGGGCAGGTCGCCTCCGTGACCGTCCCCGCCGGGGTCCTCACCAACGGCAAGACGTACAAGTTCCGCACCAGCCCGTACGACGGCGCGCACTACAATGTGGGCTGGTCGGAGTGGAAGACCTTCACGGTCGACACCACCTCGCCCATCGCTCCGACGAGCATCACCTCGACGGACTACCCGTCAACCTCCTGGGTCAAGGGCGCAGGCCAGCCCGGCACCTTCACCGTCACCCCGAGCGGCACCGACCACAACTGGCTGGAATGGTCGCTCGACGGCGTGACGTGGAGCAAGGTCGCCACCGCCGGTTCCACGGCCGTCAAGGAGATCTCCCTCTCCCCGCCCAAGGACGGCACCCACACCCTCCAGGTCCGACAGGTCGACAAGGCCGACAACAAGTCCGAGCCAATCGAGTACACCTTCCACGCCGGACCCGGCGGATTCGTCCAACCCGCCGACGGCGAACGCACCGCACGCCGACTGCCGCTGGTCGCCGAGGCCGACGGCAGCAAGTACAACGCGGTGGCCTTCTCCTGGCGCCGCTCCGAGGCCGACCCGTGGACGCGTATCCCCGCAGGTGACGTCACCTCCGGCGGCACTGCGCTGACCGCGTGGCCTGTGGCCATGACGGGCGGCAAGAACAGCCCTCTGGTGTGGAACGCCACCGACACCGTCGACCCCGACGGCACTGTCCAGATCAAGGCCGACTTCACCGGACCGAACTCCGCCGGCGGCAGCACCCAGCCCCTTTCGGTCGTCGTCGACCGCAACGCCTCCGGTGCGGCCACGGACGAGATCGGTCCCGGCTCGGTGAACCTGCTGACGGGGGACTACACGCTGTCCGCCGGCGACGCCTCGGCCTTCGGGCTGTCGGTGTCCCGCACGGCTTCCTCCCGCACTCCGGACAAGGGCGCCAAGCAGGAGGGCCAGGCAGCGATCTTCGGTAAGGAATGGGTCTCCGGCACCGTCGCCGAGGCGACTCAGTCGGACTACTCGCACATGCGGCGAATCTCCGACACGGCCGTCGCGGTCGTCGAGTCGGAAGGCGAAGAGACCTCCTTCACCGCCAACGCGGCGAAGACCGGGTGGATCGCCGAGACCGGTTCCGAGGACCTCACCCTGACCGGCAGCGTAAGCGGATCGTTCACGCTCACCGACACCGAGGGCACGGTCACCCAGTTCGCCAAGCCTGACGCCGCCTCCACTACCTGGCAGGTCTCCTCCACGCTGCTGGACGGCCTGTCCCACACCACCACCACGGTGGTGTCCGAGACGGTGACCGTGGACGGCAAGAAGCTGGCCCGACCCAAGCGGGTCATCGCCCCGACCTCGGGCGCATCGGCTGCGACATGCACGGCGACGCCCTCCACCAGGGGCTGCCGGTCGCTGGAGTTCGTCTACGCCGCCTCCACCACCGCCACAGCAGTGGCCCTGGGGGACTTCGCCGGCCAGGTGAAGGAGATCCGGCTGTGGTCCACCGAACCCGGTGCCGCCGCGGCCACCTCCAAGGCCGTGCAGACGTACGCCTACGACGCGTCCGGGCGCATGCGCCAGGCCTGGAATCCGCAGATCAGCCCGGCGCTGAAGAGCGAGTACTCCTACGACGCGGCGGGCCGGGTCACCGGTCTGACGTCCGCCGGGGAACTTCCCTGGACCTTCACCTACGGAAAGGCCGGCGACGCCGCCACCGCCGGTGACGGCATGCTCCTCAAGGCGTCCCGTTCCGCCCTCCAGCCGGGCACCAAGGACGTCGAGTCCGGCACCGCGTCCACCTCGCTCGTGTACGACGTGCCGCTGACCGGCACCGCCGCCCCGTACAAGATGGGCGCGGCGGACGTGAAGGCATGGGGACAGCTGGACACCCCGACCGACGCGACCGCCGTCTTCCCCGCCGACTCGGTCCCGGCCGCGAACGCGGGCAGCGCTCTGACCGCGGGCTCCTACACGCGCGCCACGATCACCTATATGGGTGTTTCCGGGCGTTCGGTCAACAGTGCCGCCCCCGGCGGCCGCATCTCCACCACGGAGTACGACCGCTTCGGCAACACGGTGCGCGAGCTGTCTGCCGGCAATCGCGAGGTCGCCCTCGGCAGCAGTGCCGCGGACGACGCCGTCCAGGCCGAGCTCGGTATCGCCCAGCTTCCCACAGCCGAGCGGGCCGACCTGCTGGCCACCAAGTCGGTCTACAACGAGACGGGTACCCGGGAGCTTGAGGAGGTCGGTCCGCTGCGGCGGATCGACCTCACCGCCGACCTGAAGTCCGGAACCACCACCCTGGTGTCCGCTGGTACCTCGGTGACGGGCCGTTCGAGGACGGTCAACGAGTACGACGCCGGGCGTCCCACCGACGGCACGGCCAAGGTCAAGGACCAGATCACCAAGGTCACCAGCGGTGCCCAGGTGCGTGAGCATCCCACTGTCCTCGGTGAGGCCCGTCTCACCCAGACGGTGTATGACTGGGCCAAGGGCCTGCCCACCCAGACGGTCAAGGACCCGGGTGGTCTCGCGATCACCGAGACCACCGAGTATGACGATCAGGGCCGCATCACCAAGCAGCGGCTGCCCGGCGCCACCGGCACCGACGCAGCGACCCGGGTGACCACCTACTGGTCCGCCACCGGTACGGGCACCTGCCAGGGCCGACCCGAGTGGGCCGACCTGGTCTGCTCCACCGGCCCGGCCGGTGCCATCACCGGCGGCGGCTCCAACCCGACGCAGTTGCCGACCACCACCACCGAATACAGCTGGTGGGGTGGCCCGGCGAAGGTGGCCGAGACCGTCAATTCCGTCACCCGCACCACCACGACCACCTACGACAACGCCGGCCGTCCCACCAAGATCGCGATCACCGGCGGCCTCGGCCAGGCGGTCCCGGAGGCGACGACCGAGTACGACCCGGCCACGGGGCGCGCGGTCAAGACGGTCTCCCCGACCGGGGGCACCATCACCAAGGTGTTCGACAAGCTCGGCCGCCAGATGTCCTACACGGACGCCGACGGCGGTATCACCACCACCGAGTACGACCTGCTCGACCGCCCGGTCAAGGTCACCGACAACGCGCCCTCGACCGTCACCTACGCCTACGACACCGCTGTCGAACCGCGCGGCCTGGCCACGAAGACCACCGACTCCATCGCCGGCGTCTTCCAAGCCACCTACGACGCGGACGGCTCGGTAGCGAGCGAGAAACTGCCCGGCGGCTACACCCTCACCACCACCGAGGACACCACCGGGGCCACGCTGAACCGCTCCTACCAGCGTGACAGCGACGGCACCCTCGTCTACGCGGACACCGTGACCGAGTCCATCCACGGCCAGGTCACCAGCCACGCCGGCTGGTCCGACCAGACGTACCGCTACGACACCACCGGCCGCCTCACCACGGTCGAGGACACCGCGGACACGGTCTGCACGCGCCGTGCCTACACGTTCGACGCACGCACCAACCGCAAGTCCCTCACCACGACCGCAGCAGCCCCCGGCCTGGACTGCACCACCACCGGAGGAACCACCACCAGCCACACCTACGACAGCGCCGACCGCCTCGTCGACGCCGGCTACGTCTACGACGCGTTCGGCCGCACCACCTCGGTCCCCGGCAACGGCACGCTCGGCTACTACGCCAACGACCTTGCCTACCAGCAGACCGCGAACGGCCAGCGGCAGACCTGGCAGCTCGACGCCGCCCAACGGTTCCGCTCCTGGAAGACCGAAACCGGCAGCGGCAGCACCTGGACCCAGACCGGCTCCAAGCTGAACCACTACGATGGTGACGGCGACAACCCCCGCTGGATCACCGAGGACACCGCCACCGGCACGCTGACCCGCAACGTCGAGTCCGCCACCGGCGACCTCGCCGCCACCACGAGCAAGACCGGCGACACCGTCCTGCAACTCACCACCATCCACGGCGACGTGGCCCTCCAGCTCCCGTTGGACACCGGCAAGGCCCCCGTCGTCCTCGACAACGACGAGTACGGCAATCCGCGGACCGGCCAGGCAGCCACCCGCTACAACTGGCTCGGGGCCAAGCAGCGCTCCACCGAGACGCTCACCGGTCTCACCCTCATGGGCGTCCGCCTCTACAACGCGAGCACCGGTCGCTTCCTCTCCCTCGACCCTGTCTACGGCGGCGGCGCCAACGCCTACGCCTATCCGGGGGACCCCGTCAACGAGTACGACCTCGACGGCAAGTGGTGGAGCTGGAAGAAGGCCAAGCGCTGGGTCAAGCGGCACCGCGTCGGTATCGCGGCGACGGCGGCCGGTATCGGCTGTGGCCTGTTCACCGCAGGACTCGCCGCGGCGGGTTGCGCGGTCGTCGCCGGCGCAGCTGCCGGTGCCGGTGCCAAGTGGTACTGGAACCGTAAGGCATCCGTCGGCTCCATCGCCCGCGCAGGTGTGGCCGGGGCCACCGGCATCGGTCCCTTCGGCTCCGTCTGGGGCGCCATCGGCCGCTGGGGCGTGAAGAGGGCCGTCACCCGATGGGCCGTCAAGCGCTACCCTGCGCGCGGGAACCATCGCGCGGTCTACCGAAGCCACCGCAAGAAGTCATCGTGGTGGTCGTGGCGACGGTGATCTAGCCTCCCCCCGATCCGGTTCCCTTGGGTCCCACCAAGGGAACCGGATCGACCATGAGCAAAGAATGTGGAGTTGAAATGAGAGAATCTCGAAAGAATTCAGTGGCGTTCTTCCTTCTGGGTGTGCTCGCTTTCCTGACGGGAGCCGTCTTCTGGATCGCGTCGGGGAGAGCTTCAGCGACGGTGACTTTCGTCTGCTCATCCGTTGTGTTCGCCGGAGCGTGGTTCTTTGAGCGAACCACGAAGCGGAGCGAAGAAGGCTGAGGATCAACATTCGTATACGGCGGAACCGAAGCTGATGCGACTCGATCGCTGACGGCTCAAGACCGCGACTGCGGGCCCGGCTTACGACCAGTAGGCCGGGCCCACACATGGGTACTTCACGCGATGTCCTTACTACCGCTACTTGCTGGCTTGGCTCCAGCTTCATGGCCGTCGCCATAACAGGCCCAAGAGCGCAAGGCGAGTCATCCGGTCGCTACGCGATGCCTCCTCCATGACGAGGATCTGGCAGATGACCTGGACGCCGTTCCCAGCGCTGGAGCCGGGTCCGTGGGGATCGCCGGAGCGAAGCGTCAGCGAGCGCCGTGGCGACTCCCGCGTCGCCAATGCTCGGCGGGCTCAGGCCGGGCGGGGCTCAGGCAGCTGAACGGCTGGGGGCCGGCATCACGCCCGCGTCCACCCTCGTCCGTCGAACCCTACGGCGTGATCGACGCGAGCCGAGACAACCAGTAGCTTCAAACCAAGGTTCGAACGGCGGGGTTGCGAGAGGAGACAGCATCGAGCGGATACCGGCGTATCCACCCCGGTACTCCTGCGGGAAAGGCATCGTTAGGCAGCACACCGCGGTCGCCTGTCGTCGGGGCGCCACGGGGACGAGAGCGGGAGGGGAGCGGTGAGCGACCGCAGTTCGATTGAATGGACCGAAGCGACCTGGAATCCGACCACGGGGTGCGACCGGGTGTCGGCGGGGTGCGACAACTGCTACGCCCTGGTCCTGGCCAAGCGCCTGAAGGCGATGGGGTCGGCGAAGTACCAGAACGATGGTGATGGCCGCACGTCCGGCCCCGGGTTCGCCCTGACGGTGCATCCGCAGGCGCTGACCGTACCGCTGAAGTGGGCCACCCCGCGGACGGTCTTCGTCAACTCCATGAGCGACCTGTTCCACGCCCGCGTCCCACTGGACTACGTGCGGCGCGTCTTCGAGGTGATGGCCTCCACCCCGCAGCACACCTACCAGGTACTGACCAAGCGGGCCCGCCGAGTGCGGCAGGTCGCCGACCGGCTGGACTGGCCGGAGAACCTGTGGATGGGCGTGTCCGTGGAAAGCGCCAAGGAGCTGCCACGGGTGGAGGACCTGCGGCTTGTCCCGGCCGCCGTACGGTTCTTGTCCTGCGAGCCGCTCCTCGGACCGCTTCCCGATCTGGACGTGACCGGGATCGACTGGGTGATCGTCGGAGGCGAGTCCGGCACCGGTGCCCGTCCCATGGACCTCGGATGGGCGGGCGACATCGTCGCAACGTGCCGGGCCTCCGGCACGGCCGTGTTCGTCAAGCAGTTGGGATCGTGCTGGAACAAGGCGCACCACAAGGACATCGGCCGGTTCCCGGAGTCCCTGCGGGTGCGGGAGTACCCCCGGACGACGCCCCGGGTCCCCGCCTGATCGCGCGAGGTCACTCGCAGCGGCCCCGGCCTCGATCATCACCAGAGGACAGGGGCCGTTGCGTTCCGACGTGATCGGGCTCTGCGGCCAACGGCGGTGCGTCAGGACCGCACGGGCGCCGGCAGGCCGACCACGCTCTTGGTCGTCAGCTTCCCTGGTGACTGGACGACCAGGGAGCCTTCCTGGCGCATCAGCCGAGCGGCTCTGAGAGCGTGCGTGGGCATCCAGCGGCTGGTCTCGGTCAGCAGCCACCGCCCAACGGTCTCCACGGAGACGTCCCCTTGCCAGAGCAGCTGGGTGACGAGCTCCACGAGCTCCGGATCAATGGCCTCCTCCATCTGGAACAGGTCGATCTGTCCGGCGACTGCGCTTCCGCGATTGCGCGGGTCGCGGAAGCTCTCACCATCGCGGTCGTCGACCTTCCACATCGCTTCCTTCATCGCCTTCAGTCCAGCAGGACTTCCGGTACCGAAGACCAGGTAGAGCGGCTGCCCTGTGCGCGGCACCAGCTGGAATTGCAGCTGGTAGCCGAACCCCGCCCGCTTCAAGGCGTTGCGGTAGATACCCAGCCATGCCCGCCACCGTTCGTCGGGCCGGGCCTCGTCGGCGGCCGGCCGCCAGAATCCGCGGCCGCCGAAGACGGTGTCGAGGATGTCCGCGTTCAGCTCCTCCCGGCGGCTGAACCAGTTCGGGCCGAAGGTCGTGATGACCTCGCTGGACCGGTTGTGCGCGATACGGCCCATGACCTCCAGCGGCACGTTCACACTGCCCCAGCTGTCGAAAATCCCCAGGATCGGGTTGCCCCACGCGCCCAGCCCGGTGAGGATCGGCAGGCTGTCCTTCCCGGCCTCACCGCGCCGGACCTCCACCCGCACCGGCAGATCGGCCAAGGGACCGAACACCGCGACCAGCTCGGACACCAGGTGCTCGTAGCGCGCCGGGTCGCGCTCAATGAACACCAGATGCACCCGGTTTCGGCTCAGGTGCATGCGCTCCACCGCGTCGTGGTGGAGCAACCGGTCCAGGATGAACACGGGTGAGCCCGGCTCCCCACCCTCGTACCGGCCGGGCCCGGCGAACGCGTCCAGCAACGTCACCCGTGGGAAGGCGAACCCGGTGCGCTGCGAGGTCTGCAGCAAGATCGGCCACCAGGCGTCCAAGTACCGCTGGTACAGCCTGTGCTTGGCTGCCGTTGCTGGCTCCAGCTTCCACAGCACCCCCATGCCGCCCTCCCCGTTCCACTCGATCCGCCAATGGCGTGATTGTCCGATAACGCGCTGTGATGCGGAAGAGGGCGGTGAGAGGCCGATCCACGGGATCTCCGAGGGTGCACAAAGGGGTGACTCCGCGGCAGGTGGCGCCGCTGCCTGAACAGTCCGTCCCTACGGTATGGCGCGTGATCACCGACGTCGTACCTGAAGGAGATCGGCGACCATGACCGAGACCAGTCCGGACGGCGATTCTTCCTCGCCCACGGTGCCGCTTTGGGAATTGCAGGAGACGGCCGCGGTCGGCAATCCGGTGGGTGTCATCGGAACGCTGCTGGCGGCCTTCCATTTCGCGTACCTGTTCGCCAGGTCCTGGCTCGCCACTGCTCCTGGAGCAGGCTCCTCGCTCTCGCCCCGGCGATGCTCCTGGCCGTACGGGGCCCCGTTCGCCGGCTGGGAGCCCTTCCCGGCGTACGACGACGGGGTGCCGGCCCGGGTACGGCTGGACGTGGTGGGCGGCGAGCAGCCACTGGACCGCCCGGTAGCCGGGTGGACACCCCCCCCGGGGCGGCCGGCTGGCGCCGCGGCGCCGCTCCACCGGACGCGGACGCCCACGGAGACGGTTCTCAGTCACAGAGCGGCCTCGTTCTGCGGGCCTTCCTGGCTTCCATCGCTCTCGCGGCCATGCGTCCGGAAGAAGCCCTGGCGCTGCGCGTTCGAGACATGGAAATCACAGAAGACGGCGCCAGTTGGCTTCCGGTCCACCCTCAGGCACAAGAGCGCCGCGAGAAGGATTCGGACCACGCGGGCGTCGTACGGCGTGTTCCCGTCTGCCGCGAGTTGGCGGCGATCTTGAAGGAGGAAGCCATCCGGCGCGATCTCCACCCGGAAGACGCGATGTTCGTTCTCGACGATGGACGACTGCTGACCGCCGAGGTCTACCGGAAGGTCTGGCGGCAAGGTTTTGCAGGCGCATGAAATCGACTCGCCGCTCGGTAGGCACGTCTCGGCTCTCCGTGACGCACGCATCGCGGAGTGGCTGAAGAACAGCGACGAAACGGTGGGGCACATCCTTGCGGTGGCCGAATGTGCCGGAATGAGCGCTCCCCGCCTCGCCGAATGCTTCGCGTGCTGCCTCCGCAAGCCGACACGGGACGAAATTCCGTGGGGTCGACTCGAAGCTGAATTGACCCTTGCAGTCCTGCCGAGCCAGCCGACTTCGACTGCGCGGCGTCCGTAGCGGGACACCGGGTCGCGGTCTGTCCGCGCTTCTTCCCTGCCTCACGACAGGCAACGGCTGGGCGGACCAATGGTTTCCGCCCAGCCTGGCTCGCCTCTCCCGTCCCTCACAGAGAACCCAGATGCCTGCACGACCCTTGCCTTCCCCCACTGCTTCCTCCGCGGCGGTACGCACGGCCGTCCTGACCGTGAAGGATGCCGCCGATTACCTCGGCCTCTCACCCCACACCCTCTATGTCTGGCGCCACCGCCGGCAGGGACCGCCGAGCTTCCGCATGGGCCCTCGCGGTCGCGTCATGTACCGAGTGGAAGCCCTCGACGCCTGGGTCCGAGAACAGGAGCAGGCCGACTCCCGCTCCAACCCCGCCCTCAACCCACTCAGCGTCCCGCCCGCAGGAGCGTTCCGCCCGCTTACCACCGCCTGACACAGCCTCCTGCGCCGTAGAACGCCGCCGTCACCCTCATCACAAAGGAGTTCCACCTGGCCGGCTACATAGAAGACCGATGGCTGAAGAAGCGCCCGAACCCGAAAACCGGCAAACGCGACCGCACCGACATGTACGGCAAGTGCACCCGCTACCGAGTCAAGGGCATCCCCGGCGTCAAGGACCGTTCCTTCGATGCACTCCAGGACGCCAAGACCTGGCTCGCCCAGGCCCAGACCGATGCACGTCGAGGCGAGTTCGTCGATCCCCGGGACGGGGCCATCTCCCTCCCCCAAGGGGAAGCGCTCGGACTCTCAGCGGACGATATCGACTTCGAGAAGGAAGTCGTCCACGTCCGGCGGCAGATCAAGATGGTGCGAGCGAAACTGTGCTTCGCGCTTCCGAAGGGCCGCAAGGTGCGGGACGTGCCGCTGCCAGCCAGCGTGGCCCGGGCAATCCGGCAGCACATGGAGCAGTTCGCGCCGATCCCGGTCACGCTGCCCTGGGACGACCCGACTCCGGCCGAAACGCCGGTGGAGGCCAAACACCGACGGCCGAGGACCTACAGCCTCCTGGCGACGGGACGCGAGCGGAAGGCCATCAACCGGAACTACTTCAACTCCTACGTGTGGAAGCCCGCATTGGCCACGGCGGGTGTGATCGCCGCGCTGGACGAGGGAGCCGATGGTGCTCGCGTGTGGGAGCCGTCCCGGGAGCACGGCTTCCACGCCCTGCGCCACTTCTTCGCCTCCGAGGAACTGGAGGCTGGCGAATCGGTCGTCTCCCTGGCACGCTGGCTGGGGCACTCGGACCCTGGGTTCACGCTGCGGAAGTACTCCCACTTCCTGCCCCGCGCCGGCGCACGAGGTAGCGCCGCCATCGACGTGATCTTCGCGTAGCCACGATCGGTCCGCTGGGCCCGTGGAGTGGCTCGTAGCCCGCCGCAGGCCCAAAGTCCCGGAGAAGTCCCAGACATGCCGCCGCACCCCGCCCTCACCCACCGAGCAGCAGGTCAGACGGGGCGCGGCGACACCCAGGTCTCAGATGTCGCGGAAGATCTCGATCTGCGCCCCCACCGAGTTCAGCCGCTCGGCCAGGTCCTCGTAGCCGCGGTTGATGACATAGACGTTGCGGAGCACCGACGTGCCCTCGGCGGCCATCATCGCCAGGAGGACGACCACGGCCGGGCGCAGGGCGGGCGGGCACATCATCTCGGCGGCGCGCCAGCGGGTGGGGCCCTCGACCAGGACGCGGTGGGGGTCCAGGAGCTGGAGGCGGCCGCCGAGGCGGTTGAGGTCGGTGAGGTAGATGGCCCGGTTGTCGTAGACCCAGTCGTGGATGAGGGTCTGGCCCTGGGCGGTGGCCGCGATGGCCGCGAAGAAGGGCACGTTGTCGATGTTCAGGCCGGGGAACGGCATGGGGTGGATCTTGTCGATCGGCGCTTCGAGTTTGGAGGGGCGGACGGTGAGGTCCACCAGGCGGGTGCGGCCGTTGTCGGCGGCGTACTCGCCGGAGCGGTCGTGGTCCAGGCCCATCTCCTCCAGGACCGCGAGCTCGATCTCCAGGAACTCGATGGGCACCCGGCGGATCGTCAGCTCCGACTCGGTGACCACCGCGGCGGCGAGCAGGCTCATCGCCTCGACCGGGTCCTCGGAGGGGGAGTAGTCCACGTCCACGTCGATCTGCGGGACGCCGTGGACGGTGAGGGTGGTGGTGCCGATGCCGTCGACCCGTACGCCCAGGGCTTCGAGGAAGAAGCAGAGGTCCTGGACCATGTAGTTGGAGGAGGCGTTGCGGATGACGGTGGTGCCGTCGTGGCGGGCGGCGGCGAGCAGGGCGTTCTCGGTGACGGTGTCGCCGCGCTCGGTGAGGACGATCGGGCGGTCGGGGACCGCGTCCCGGTCGACCTCGGCGTGGTACAGGCCCTCGGTGGCGGTGATGTCCAGGCCGAACCGGCGCAGCGCGATCATGTGCGGCTCGATGGTGCGGGTGCCCAGGTCGCAGCCGCCGGCGTAGGGCAGCTTGAACTGGCGCAGCCGGTGCAGCAGCGGGCCGAGGAACATGATGATGGAGCGGGTGCGGCGGGCCGCGTCGGCGTCGATGGCGGCCATGTCCAGGTGACCGGGCGGGATGATCTCCAGGTCGAGCCCGTCGTTGATCCAGCGGGTGCGGACGCCGATGGAGTTGAGGACTTCGAGGAGGCGGTAGACCTCCTCGATGCGGGCGACCCGGCGCAGGGTGGTGCGGCCCTTGTTGAGCAGGGAGGCGCACAGCAGGGCGACACAGGCGTTCTTGCTGGTCTTGACGTCGATGGCGCCGGAGAGCCGTCGGCCGCCGACCACCCGCAGATGCATGGGCCCGGAGTAGCCCAGGGACACGATCTCGCTGTCGAGCGCCTCACCGATGCGCGCGATCATCTCAAGGCTGATGTTCTGGTTGCCGCGCTCGATGCGGTTGACGGCACTCTGACTGGTGGCCAGCGCCTCGGCGAGCTGCGTCTGCGTCCAGCCGCGATGCTGGCGGGCGTCACGGATGAGCTTGCCGATGCGTACGAGGTAGTCGTCTGACATGGCGGCAGGTTATCTCAGATATGAGATGACCTCGCGCCGGGGGTGGTCGAACGAGTGACGGCCGAAAGGGTCGGCCCGGTGCGTGCGTCCCGGCCCCATGGTGGGACGGGGGAGAGAGGTGCGCGCGCGGGGGGCGGCCGGACGGGTGGCCGACGGGCGGTACGGGGTGGAGTGGCGGGGTACCCGGGACGGGAGGCCGCGCGGGGCGGCGCGGTGCGACCGGCGCCCTGCCTTCCGGCGTATCCCGGGGAGGGCGGGCCGGCTCTTCGGCATGCGTCCGAGGGAGGGCGGGCCGGATGGCGCCGGTCACATGCGTCCGGGCATGACCGCGCCGCGGTCATGTACTAGAGTTATCTCGACATCGAGATATCTGTCGGAAGGCGCACCGCAGCGGCACCGCGGCCACGCCGACCCGGTAAGGGTTACCTAACTAAGTCTTACCTTAGCGGATCGGCGCAGAGTCGTCGCGGCAGGATGCGGTGGGAACGCGCACATTGAAGAAGGAGACTGTCGTGTCCGCGAACAGCTTCGACGCCCGCAGCACGCTGCGCGTGGGCGACGAGTCGTACGAGATCTTCAGGCTGGACAAGGTCGAGGGCTCCGCGCGCCTCCCGTACAGCCTGAAGGTCCTGCTGGAGAACCTGCTCCGCACCGAGGACGGCGCGAACATCACCGCCGACCACATCCGCGCCCTGGGCGAGTGGGACTCGCAGGCCCAGCCCAGCCAGGAGATCCAGTTCACCCCGGCCCGGGTGATCATGCAGGACTTCACCGGTGTCCCCTGCGTGGTGGACCTCGCCACCATGCGCGAGGCCGTCAAGGAGCTCGGCGGCGACCCGGCGAAGATCAATCCGCTCGCCCCGGCCGAGCTGGTCATCGACCACTCCGTCATCGCCGACAAGTTCGGCACCGCCGACGCCTTCGGCCAGAACGTCGAGCTGGAGTACGGCCGCAACAAGGAGCGCTACCAGTTCCTGCGCTGGGGCCAGACCGCGTTCGACGAGTTCAAGGTCGTCCCGCCCGGCACCGGCATCGTCCACCAGGTCAACATCGAGCACCTGGCGCGCACGGTGATGGTGCGCAACGGCCAGGCCTACCCGGACACCCTGGTCGGCACCGACTCGCACACCACCATGGTCAACGGCCTCGGTGTGCTCGGCTGGGGCGTCGGCGGCATCGAGGCCGAGGCCGCCATGCTCGGCCAGCCGGTCTCCATGCTGATCCCGCGCGTCGTCGGCTTCAAGCTGACCGGCGAGCTCAAGCCCGGCACCACCGCCACCGACCTGGTGCTCACCATCACCGAGATGCTGCGCAAGCACGGCGTCGTCGGCAAGTTCGTGGAGTTCTACGGCGAGGGCGTGGCCGCCACCTCGCTCGCCAACCGCGCCACCATCGGCAACATGTCGCCGGAGTTCGGCTCCACCGCCGCCATCTTCCCGATCGACGGCGAGACGCTCAACTACCTCAAGCTCACCGGGCGCAGCGAGCAGCAGGTCGCGCTGGTCGAGGCGTACGCCAAGGAGCAGGGCCTCTGGCTCGACCCGGCCGCCGAGCCGGACTTCTCCGAGAAGCTGGAGCTGGACCTCTCCACCGTCGTCCCCTCCATCGCCGGCCCCAAGCGCCCCCAGGACCGCATCGTCCTGGCCGAGGCAGCCGCGCAGTTCCGCATCGACGTCCTCAACTACGTCGAGGCCGGCGTCACCGGCGGCGACGACCGCCGCCCCGGCGTACCGCAGCAGGAGAAGCCGCACGGCGTGGCCTCCCCGGTGGACGAGGCGAGCTCCGAGTCCTTCCCGGCCTCCGACGCCCCCGCCTACGGCAACGACGACAACGGCTCCGGCGCCCCGCGGACCGGCGGCCAGGCGGTCGACACCAGCCCGTCCAACCCGGTCACCGTCACCGCCCCCGACGGCTCGACCTACGAGCTCGACCACGGCGCGGTCACCGTCGCGGCCATCACCTCCTGCACCAACACCTCCAACCCGTACGTCATGGTCGCCGCCGCGCTGGTGGCCAAGAAGGCGGTGGAGAAGGGCCTGACCCGCAAGCCCTGGGTCAAGACCACCCTGGCCCCCGGCTCCAAGGTCGTCACCGACTACTTCGACAAGGCGGGCCTCACCCCGTACCTCGACAAGGTCGGCTTCAACCTGGTCGGCTACGGCTGCACCACCTGCATCGGCAACTCCGGCCCGCTGCCGGAGGAGGTCTCCCAGGCGGTCAACGACCACGACCTGGCCGTCACCTCGGTGCTCTCCGGCAACCGCAACTTCGAGGGCCGGATCAACCCCGACGTCAAGATGAACTACCTGGCCTCCCCGCCGCTGGTCGTCGCCTACGCGCTGGCCGGCTCGATGAAGGTGGACATCACCCGGGACGCGCTCGGCGTGGACACCGAGGGCAAGCCGGTCCACCTCGCGGACATCTGGCCCACCGAGGCCGAGGTCAACGACGTCGTCGCCAACGCCATCGGCGAGGACATGTTCAACAACTCGTACGCGGACGTCTTCGCGGGCGACGCCCAGTGGCAGGCGCTGTCCATCCCGACGGGCAACACCTTCGAGTGGGACAGCGAGTCCACCTACGTCCGCAAGCCCCCGTACTTCGAGGGCATGGAGATGGAGCCGGCCGCGGTCGTCGACATCAGCGGCGCCCGGGTGCTGGCCAAGCTGGGCGACTCGGTCACCACCGACCACATCTCCCCGGCCGGCGCCATCAAGGCCGACACCCCGGCCGGCACGTACCTCACCGAGCACGGTGTGGAGCGCCGCGACTTCAACAGCTACGGCTCCCGCCGCGGCAACCACGAGGTCATGATCCGCGGCACCTTCGCCAACATCCGCCTGCGCAACCAGATCGCGCCGGGGACGGAAGGCGGCTACACCCGCGACTTCACGCAGGCCGACTCCCCGGTGTCGTTCATCTACGACGCCTCGCGCAACTACATCGAGCAGGACATCCCGCTCGTCGTGCTCGCGGGCAAGGAGTACGGCTCCGGCTCGTCCCGCGACTGGGCCGCCAAGGGCACCGCGCTGCTCGGCGTCAAGGCCGTCATCGCCGAGTCCTACGAGCGCATCCACCGCTCGAACCTCATCGGCATGGGCGTGCTGCCGCTGCAGTACCCGGAGGGCGGCTCCGCCGAGGAGCTGGGTCTGACCGGCGAGGAGACCTTCTCCATCACCGGCGTCACCGAGCTCAACGACGGCACCACCCCCCGTACGGTCAAGGTCACCACCGACACCGGTGTGGAGTTCGACGCGGTCGTCCGCATCGACACCCCCGGCGAGGCGGACTACTACCGCAACGGCGGCATCATGCAGTACGTGCTGCGCAACCTGATCCGCAAGTAGCCGCTCACCGCCCACCGGCCGGGCCCGCCCCGGCCGGTGCAGCGGTGGGACGGGCAGCGGAACGCGGAGGAGCCGCACCCCTGGCGGGGGTGCGGCTCCCTTCGTTCACACGGGTGGCGCGACCAGAACAGCAGGCGGCAGGTGTTCCAGCCGCTGTCGCCGGGTGGTCCTCACGTGGCGCTACGGCCTCGGGGACTCCCTCCCCGCCGGGCCGAGCAGTTCGACCTCCGCCAGCACCGCGGGGCCGTCCGGCACCAGCCGGTAGCGCGGGTAACTCCCCGGCCGGTCCACCGTGAAGACCCGGGTCTGCCGGTCCCAGGCGAAGGACTGGCCGGTCCGGACGTCCAGATCACGCCAGTTCGTCCCGTCCCGGGAGCCCTGGAGCCGCCAGCCGGCCGGGGCCTTCGTCCGGTCCGCCGAGGTCAGGGTGTACTGCACCGCCCGGGTCCCGGCCGCCGGTGCCGGCAGCTCCACCGACTCCACCGAGGCCGAGGTCGCCGAGGTGTCGTCGAACAACTCACCCGCGCCGGCCAGCAGATCCTGCCGGGGCTCCGGCACCCGGTCGTCCTGGGTGATCGACACCGGCGCCGCCTGGGCGCCCGTCCCCCAGGTGGAGGGGCGCGGGCCCATCGCGAAGTCCAGGGTGCCGCCCTTGGCCAGCAGATCGTGGGGGAGCGCGGTGGAGTTCCAGCGCTTGCCGTTGACCTTCAGCCCCTGCACGTAGAGGTTCCGCTCGCTGTTCTTCGGCGCCCGGACCACCAGGGTGCGGCCGTTGTCCATCCGCACGGTCGCCTTGGTGAACAGCGGCGACCCGACCGCGTACTCCCCGCTGCCCATCACCAGCGGGTAGAAGCCCAGCGCCGAGAAGAGCCACCAGGCCGACTGCTCGCCGTTGTCCTCGTCACCGTGGTAGCCCTGGCCGATCTCGCTGCCGGTGTAGAGGCGGGACAGCACCTCGCGCACCTTCTCCTGCGTCTTCCAGGGCTGCGAGGCCGCGTTGTACATGTACGTGGCGTGGTGGGCGACCTGGTTGGAGTGCCCGTACTGGCCCATCCGCACATCCCGGGCCTCGGTCATCTCATGGATGACGCTGCCGTAGGAGCCGGTGAACTCCGGCGAGGCCGTCTCCGGGGTGGCGAAGTAGGTGTCCAGCTTCTCCGCCAGACCCGGGCGTCCGCCGTAGAGGTTGGCCAGGCCCCGGCTGTCCTGCGGGGCGGTGAAGGCGTAGCCCCAGCCGTTGGTCTCGGTGTAGTCGTAGCCCCAGATCCGCGGGTCGTACGAACCGCTGGGCACCCGCCACTTCCCTTGCAGGTCCTTGCCCTGGAAGAAGCCGGCCTCGGAGTCGAAGAGGTGGACGTAGCCCCGGGCGCGGTTGAGGAAGTAGGCCGCCTCCTCCTTGTACCGGGCCTTCCTGGTCTTCTTGTGCAGGGCCTCGGCCATCCTCGCCAGGCCGAAGTCGTTGAGATAGCCCTCCAGCGACCAGGACAGCCCTTCATGGGTGGCGGTGGAGGCGTAGCCCTGGAACGGCGAGGTCGCCATCCCCTTGCGGCCCACCCCCGAGGACGGCGGCACCACGGTCGCGTTCTTCAGCGCCGCCTCGTACGCCGCCTCCGCGTCGAAGTCCACGCCCTTGACGTACGCGTCGGCGAAGGCCACGTCCGAGGAGGTGCCGGTCATCAGGTCCGCGTAGCCGGGCGAGGACCAGCGGGAGATCCAGCCGCCGTCCTTGTACTGCTGGACGAAGCCGTCCACCAGCTCGCCCGCCGCACGCGGGGTGAGGAACGAGTAGGCGGGCCAGGTGGTGCGATAGGTGTCCCAGAAGCCGTTGTTGACGTACACCTTCCCGTCGACGATCTTCGCGCCCGTCTCGGTCGGGGTGTTCTGGCCGGTGGGCGCCGAGAACGGCGAGGCGTACCGGTCCTTTCCGGCCACCTTCTCGAAGCCCGAGTTGGGGTAGAGGTAGAGCCGGTAGAGGTTGGAGTACAGGGTGGTCAGCTGGTCGCGGGTGGCGCCCTCCACGGTGACCCGGCCCAGGATGCGGTCCCAGGCCGACTGCGCCCGCTCCCGGACCCGCTCGAAGCGGGAGCCCTCCGGCAGCTCGGCGGCGAGGTTGGCCTTCGCCTGCTCGACACCGATCAGCGAGGTCGCCATCCGCAGGGTGACCGTGCGGTCCGCGCCCGCGTCGAACCGGAAGTGGCCCTTGACCCCCTCGGCCGCCGAGTCGGTGACCGGCGCGTCGAAGACCCCGTACACGAACATCCTGCTGGCGCCGGTGGACAGCCCGCTCTTCACGTCCGAGTAGCCGGTGAAGGAGGAGGTGGCCGGGTCCAGCGTCAGCCCGCCCTGGGTGGTGACGTTGTCGAAGACCACCGAGGCGTCCGCACCCGGGTAGCGGAAGCGCATCATCGCGGCGTGGTCGGTCGGGGTGACCTCCGCCTTCAGCCCGTTCTCGAACCGCACCCCGTAGTAGTGCGGCTTCGCCGTCTCGTTCTCGTGCCGGAACGGCAGTGCCCGCTTCACCCGGTCCGTCTCCGGCGTCCCCGACTGCGCCGAGGGCAGCAGCTGGAAGGTCTGCCGGTCGCCCATCCACGGGCTCGGCTCATGGCTGGCCGCCAGCGCCTGGACGGTCGGCAGGTTGTCGGCGTTGTTGCCGCGCGCGTACTCGTACAGCCAGCTGGTGGAGGCCGCGTTGGTCACCGGCGTCCAGAAGTTGAAGCCGTGCGGCACCGCCGTCGCCGGGAAGGTGTTGCCCCGCGAGAAGGAGCCGCTGGAGTTGGTGCCGCGCACCGTGGAGGCCCAGTCCGAGGGCCGCCCCGGCCGGTCCACCCGCGGCGCGGGCCGCAGCGCCAGATCGTCGATCCAGCCCTGGAACACCGCGGGGCCCTTCGGCGCGTCGTACGCCACCAGGATCCGGTCCACCCGCTTGCCGGCCGCCACCGAGCCGATCGCCGCGGTCACCTGGTTCCACTGGTTGGCGTACAGCCGCCTGGCCGCCCCCTGCCCCTGCGGCGAGAGCCCGCCGCCGTGGCTGTCCACCGCCCGCAGTCGGCTCAGATACGTCCCGTCGGTGAAGGCGAGGTCCACCGACACCTGGGTGGCCGGGTACTTCAGGTCCGTCTCCGCCATCGCCGGGAAGATCCGGTACGACAGCTCGGTGTCCCGCCGCACCGCCAAGTCCACGTCGAAGACCTTGTTGTACGAGTAGCCGCGGCCCTCGCCGTTGTGCGAACCGGCGTACCGCAGGGCGCGCAGCCCGGTGTAGCCGGCGTTCGACTTGGCGGTGGGGGAGCCGGCCGGGCCGCGGTCCACCCGGCTGCGCATCTCCGACGGCACCGGGGCGTCGGTGTCCCCGTTCGAGAACTGCACATCGGCGAGCTGGACGATCGAGGAGGTGCCGGCGGTGGCGGTGATCTCCAGGCGATAGTGCTGGTACGCGGCCGGGGAGGCGATCTCGTACGGCCTGGTCTCGAAGCGCTTGGCGAACACCTGCTTCTCGCGGGTGTCCAGCACGGTCCAACTGCTGCCGTCCGCCGAGCCCTTGAGCGTCCAGGTCTCCGGGTCGCGCTCGGCGTGGTCGTTGGCCGAGGTCAGCGCGTAGGTGGCGACCCGCACCGGCTCGTCCAGGTCGAACTCCACCCAGGCGGTGGAGGCGAAGGTGAGCCACTTGCTGCCGGGCTGGAGGTCGACCAGGTTCTCCTTGGTCTCCCCGGCGCCGGCGTTCTCACCGCTGGCCCGCAGGGCGGTCACCTTGTCGGTGACATTGCCCGGTATCCCGGTGGAGAAGCCGCCGTCCACGTTCGCCGCGAGCCGGCGGCCGGCGGCGTCCGTCTCCACGGTGTCCCGCCAGTCCGGTTGGCGCTCGTCGGCCTCGAAGGAGGTACGGAACTCGGTGGCCGGCCGATCGGGCCGGGCGGGCAGGGCCAGCGCCGACGAGGGGGCGACGCCGGCGAGCAGCGAAGCGGCCGCCACCAGGGCGGCCGCACGGGCGAGGGGGCGGCGTCTGCCGCGCTTCGGGGGTCCGGGGCGTGTCCGCATCCGTGGGGGCCTCCTGCCGGGGGGCGCATGGACAACGTTGTCAGAGAAGAGCGCGGACACCAGTAGGGGCCAAGTGAAGGGCGGTGTCAAGGGTGTTGACGGCGCGGGGCGGCGCGGGGCGGCCGTTTTCCGGCGGCCCGCCGGCCGTTTCGCGGTGGCGCTGTCTCCGGTGTCCGCCGGTGGCTCTCCGCGGTCCTGCCTCCGGCGCGCGCCGACCGTTGCGTACGGCACCGGTTTCGGCGAAACCCGGCTCAGGTCTCAACTCGGGAAAGGTTGCCGTATCCGGCTGCTTTCGATCTTGCTCCGGCGGCGAGAAGTGGACTATACCTGTCGGCGTCCGGGGAGGTCGCGACGCCTTGGCGGCAAGACCACCGCGCCCACGCCCGGCCGCGTACCACGTCCATCCGGTGCCCCCGCGGCATCCGGCACCGGTGGACACCGTCCAGCACGCGCACCACCCAGCACCACGCACCTGCACGACCCAGCAAACGACCGCGGTGGCGGGGCCCTTCGCCCATGGGGTGAACAGTACGGGCGACCGGTCCACCGCCTTCAGTCCCTGGAGAAGGCGAGGACTTGAGCATGGGAACCACCTCCGCACGACCCGGCCCCGACGGCGGTCTCGGCCGCCGCGACCTCATCAAGCGGTCCGCCGCGATCGGCCTGATCAGCGTCCCCGCGATGGGCCTGCTGACCTCCTGTGCCAGCGGCTCCGGCGGCGGCACCGAGAAGGTCGAGAAGGGCAAGGTCAGCAAGGACAACCCGCTCGGCGTGAACGAGAGCGCCCAGCTGGAGGTCGTCATCTTCGACGGCGGCTTCGGCCAGCAGTACGCCATCGACGCCGAGAAGAAGTACAACGAGAAGTTCCCGAAGGCCCCCAAGGTCAAGCATTCGGCCACCCAGAAGATCCAGTCCACGCTCCAGCCGAAGTTCAACGGCGGCACCCCGCCGGACCTCATCGACAACTCCGGCGCCGAGCAGATGGACATGGGCGTCCTGGTCGGCAAGAAGCAGCTGCTCGACCTCACCCCGCTGATGGACGCCCCCTCCGTCGACGACCCGAACAAGAAGGTGCGCGACACCCTGCGCCCCGGGGTCCTGGAGATGGGCCAGTTCGACGGCGACCCGGTGTGGATCATGTACTACGCGTACACCGTCTACGGGGTCTGGTACTCCAAGACCGCGCTGGAGAAGCTGGACGCGGAGTACCCCGAGACCTGGGACCAGATGCTCGCGCTCTGCGAGAAGGCGAAGAAGCAGGGCATCGCCGGCTGGACGTACCCCGGCAAGTTCCCGTACTACCTGCCGTTCTCGCTCTACCCGTTCATCGCCAAGATCGGCGGCCGCGAGGTCCTGGACGCCATCGACAACCTGGAGCCCAACGCCTGGAAGCACCCGGCCGTCAAGGCCGCCTTCGAGGCGTACTACGAGCTCCAGCAGAAGGGGTACGTCCTCAAGGGCACCCCCGGCATGACCCACATCCAGTCGCAGACCGCCTGGACCAAGGGCAAGGCGCTGTTCATCCCCAACGGCTCCTGGGTGGAGAACGAGGCCGCGGCCACCACGCCCAAGGACTTCGAGATGGCGGTCGCCGCGCCGACCGGTCTGGACTCCTCCGACAAGCTGCCGTTCGGCACCATCTGGGCCTCCGGCGGCGAGCCGTTCATCGTCCCGGCCAAGGCGAAGAACCCCGAGGGCGGCATGGAGCAGCTGCGCCTCATGCTCAGCGAGGCCTCCTCCAAGAACTTCACCCAGCAGGTCAAGTCGCTCACCGCGTTCAACGGCGGCACCGACGGGCTCAGCCTCTCCTCCGCCCTCCAGGCCGGGGTGGACGCCCTGGAGAAGGCCGGCGAGAACGTGGTCAACCCGCGGCTCCAGGACTGGTACGTCAAGCTCCAGAAGGAGCAGATCGGCGTCGCCGGCCTCGGCGAGATGATGGCCGGCCGCGCCACCCCGGCGGAGACCATCAAGAAGATCCAGGGCTACGCCGACGCCGCGGCCAAGGACCCCAACATCAAGCACTACAAGCACCAGTAGGCTCCGGAAGCCGCCGGTGACGGGCCGTCACCGGCGGCTCCCACCGGCGGCAGCACCCACGGCGGCACCAGCGGCTCCACCCGCTCACGAAACGGGGTCGGCAGACCATGCAGCACGGCAAGTACCGGTTCATCGCCGGTTTCCTGGTACTCCCCCTCGGGTTGTACGTCCTCTTCGTCGTCTGGCCGTTCATCCAGTCGATCTACTACTCGTTCACCGACTGGACCGGGCTCAGTCCGGACTTCCGGATGATCGGAGTGGACAACTACACCCGGATGCTGGACGACGCGGTGTTCTGGAAGTCGCTCCAGCACAGCCTGCTGCTGGTCCTGGTGCTGCCGCTGGTGACCCTCGGCCTGGCGCTCTTCTTCGCCTTCATGATCAACGTGGGCGGCCGGCGGCGGAACGCCGTGGTCGCCGGCGTGCGCGGCTCGGCCTTCTACAAGATCGCCTACTTCTTCCCGCAGGTGCTCTCCATCGCGATCGTCGCCCTGCTCTTCCAGTTCGCCTTCAACCCCGACGACGGACTGATCAACGCGACCCTGGAGGCGGTCGGCCTGGACTCGGTCCAGCCGGACTGGCTGGGCGACCCCGGTCTCGCCCTGCCCGTGGTCATGATGGTGCTCATCTGGTCCACGGTCGGCTTCTTCGTGGTGCTGTTCTCCGCCGGGATGGCCTCCATCCCCAAGGAGATCTACGAGGCCGCGCTGCTGGACGGCGCCGGGCGCGCCACCACCTTCTTCCGGGTGACCCTGCCGCTGCTGTGGGACACCGTGCAGTCCGGCTGGGTCTACATGGGCATCCTGGCGCTGGGGGCCGAGTCCTTCGCCGTCGTGCAGATCATGACCGTGGGCCCCGGCGGGCCCGACTACTCGACCACCGTCCTCCCGCTGTACGTCTACCAGGCGGCCTTCCGGGACGGGCAGGCGGCGTACGCGACGACCATCGGCGTCGCCCTCCTCGTGGTCACCCTGGCGTTCGCCGCCATCGTGATGCGGCTGGGCCGGCGCGAGCGGCTGGAGTTCTGATGAAGACCACCGAGACCCCTCCTCCCGCCCCGCTCGACGGCGCCCGGGGCCCGGCCAAGATCGACTCCGGCCCCCGCCCCACCGGACGCGGCCGGGAGGGAGACAAGGGCGGCGGCGAGGGCACCGTCCTCAACGTCTTCTCGCACGGCGTCCTGGTCATCTGGGCGATCATGGTCGTGCTGCCGCTGCTCTGGGCGGTGATGACCTCGTTCAAGACGGACGAGGCCATCCTCTCCTCGCCCTGGTCGCTCCCCGACTCGCTGAACTTCGAGGCCTGGGGCCGGGCCTGGAGCCAGGCCCATATGAGCGAGTACTTCCTGAACACCATCATCGTGGTGGGCGGCTCGCTGATCGGCACCCTGGTGCTCGGCTCGATGGCGGCGTACGTGCTGGCCCGGTTCGAGTTCCCGGGCAACCGCTTCGTCTACTACCTGTTCCTCGGCGGCAACAGCTTCCCGATCATGCTGGCGCTGGTCCCGCTGTTCTACGTGATGAACAACCTGTCCCTGCTCAACACCCTGCACGGGCTGATCCTGGTCTACATCGCGTACTCGCTCCCCTTCACCGTCTTCTTCCTCACCGCCTTCTTCCGCACCCTGCCCAGCTCGGTCGCCGAGGCCGCGCTGATCGACGGCGCCTCGCACGCCCGGACCTTCTTCCAGGTCATGCTGCCGATGGCCCGCCCCGGACTGATCAGCGTCGGCATCTTCAACTTCCTCGGCCAGTGGAACCAGTACATGCTGCCCACCGTGCTCAACACCGAGCCGGACGTGAAGGTGCTCTCCCAGGGCCTGGTGGAGCTGGCCACCAGCCAGGGCTACAAGGGCGACTGGTCCGGCCTCTTCGCCGGCCTGGTGATGGCGATGCTGCCGGTGCTCGGCGCCTACATCGTCTTCCAGCGCCAGGTGGTCTCCGGCCTGACGGCGGGCGCGCTGAAGTAGCGGAGCGGTACGGGGGCCGGCAGACGGTACGGGGAGGGGTACGGGTACGCGGAGGGGGCGCCGCTTCGGCGAGCGGCGCCCCCTCCCCGTACGACCCGGGGCCGGCCTCCCGCGAGCGCGGCCCCGCACCCGCGCGGCCCCGGCCGCCGCGTGCCGGGCCCCGTCCACGCGGGTCGCGGGGTGTCACCGTGTACCCCTCCCACCGCTCCCGGGCTTACCGTGGCGGTATGTACACCACGCGCGTCTCCCGGCGGGTGCGCGCCCCGCGCCGGGCGGTCTACCGGACGCTGCTGGACCCCGAGGCGGTGGCCCGCTGGCGGGTGCCGGACGGGATGAGCTGCGAGGTCCACTCCTTCGACGCCCGGGCCGGCGGGCGGTTCCGGGTGTCGCTGCGGTACGGCGATCCCGCCGCCACCGGCAAGTCCGCCGAGCACACCGACACGTACAGCGGCGTCTTCACCGAGCTGGTGCCCGACGAGCGGGTGGTCGAGGAGCTGGCGTTCGAGACCGCGGCCCCCGCCCTGGCCGGCACCATGCGGCTGACCACCACGCTCACCGAGACCGGCGACGGCTCCACCGAGATCGCGATGGTCCACGAGGGGGTGCCCGACGGGGTGCGGCCCGAGGACAACGAGACCGGGACCCGGATGGCGCTGGACGCCCTGGCCCGGCTGGTGGAGGAGCCCCCGGCAGCCGCCGGGCCCACCGGACCGGCCGCCGGACCCGCCTGACTCACCCCGTACGCCCCTCCCCTTCCCCTTTCTCCCCTCCCGGGGCTCATCGGTGCTTCGTGACCTTCAAGGGCTTGACGGGGACCAACGCAAAACGGTGAGCTTAGAGTTCACATGTTGGAGAGAACGGCAGGAGTGAGCGAGTCGATGGAGACTCCGGGGTCGCAGACGTCTCTGCATCGGGCCAATCTGGAGCGGGTCGTGCGCGCCGTGCGCATGGCCGGTTCCCTCACCCAGGCGGAGATCGCCCGGACCACCGGCCTGTCGGCGGCCACGGTATCCAACATCGTCCGGGAGCTGAAGGACGGGGGGACCGTCGAGGTCACCCCCACCTCGGCGGGCGGCCGCCGGGCCCGCAGCGTCTCCCTGAGCGGGGACGCCGGGGTGGTCATCGGGGTCGACTTCGGCCACACCCATCTGCGGGTCGCGGTGGGCAACCTGGCCCACCAGGTGCTCGCCGAGGAGGCCGAGCCGCTGGATGTGGACGCCTCCTCCGAGGAGGGTTTCGACCGGGCGGAAGCCCTGGTCAAACGGCTGATCCAGACCACCGGCATCAGCCCGGACAAGGTCGTCGGAGTGGGCCTCGGCGTACCCGGCCCGATCGACGTCTCCTCCGGGACGCTGGGCTCCACCTCCATCCTGCCGGGTTGGACCGGGATCAACCCCAGCCAGGAGCTCGGCCGCCGGCTCGGCGTCCCGGTGTACGTGGACAACGACGCCAACCTCGGCGCCCTCGGCGAGCTGGTCTGGGGCGGCGGGCGCGGGGTGCGGGACCTGGCGTACATCAAGGTCGCCAGCGGTGTCGGCGCCGGACTGGTCATCGACGGCCAGATCTACCGGGGCCCGGGCGGCACCGCCGGCGAGATCGGGCACATCACCCTGGACGAGTCCGGGCCGGTCTGCCGCTGCGGCAACCGGGGCTGCCTGGAGACCTTCACCGCCGCCCGGTACGTGCTGCCGCTGCTCCATTCCAGCCACGGCACCGAGCTGACCATGGAGCGGGTGGTGCAGCTGGCCCGCGAGGGCGACCCCGGCTGCCGGCGGGTCATCGGCGACGTGGGGCGGCACATCGGCTCCGGGGTGGCGAACCTCTGCAACCTGCTCAACCCCAGCCGGGTGGTGCTCGGCGGGGACCTCGCCGAGGCCGGTGAACTGGTCCTGGGGCCCATTAGGGAGTCCGTCTCGCGGTACGCCATCCCCAGCGCCGCCCGGCAGCTCTCGCTCGCCCCCGGGGCGCTCGGCGGGCGCGCCGAGGTGCTGGGCGCACTGGCCCTCGTACTGAGCGAGATGGGCGATTCGACCCTTCTGGGCGCCGCTCCGCCCGCCAAGGCCCCCGCGTTCACTTAGATAACGGATGGCACCGTTGTCATCTCGTTGTCAATTTACTCCTTGACGTCGTGCTGACGGCCGAGTTGACTTCCAGCCACCTCGGCCGCAACGTCGCGGCCTCGTCAGGGAGGCAACCCCAATGAACGCATTGACGCGACGCGTCGTCATAGGCACGGCCGCGGTCTCCATGGCCGTGTCCCTGGCCGCCTGCGGCAAGGCCGGCGACGGTGACGGCGGCAGCGGTGACGGCGGCGGCGACAGCAAGACCATCGGTCTGCTGCTGCCCGAGAACAAGACCACCCGCTACGAGACCTTCGACCGCCCGATCATCGAGGCGAAGATCAAGGCGCTGTGCGGGGACTGCGACGTCAAGTACAACAACGCCGCGCAGGACACCGAGACCCAGAAGAAGCAGTTCGACTCGTTGGTCACCCAGGGCGTCAAGGTGATCATCCTGGACTCGGTCGACTACAAGGCCACCAAGTCCTGGGTGACGCAGGCCGAGAAGCAGGGTGTGAAGGTCGTCGCCTACGACCGCCTGGCCGAGGGCCCGATCTCCGCCTATGTCTCCTACGACAACGAGAAGATCGGCCGCCTGCAGGGCGAGGCCCTGGTCAAGGCGCTGGGCGCCAAGGCCAAGGACGCCAATGTCGTCATGATCAACGGTTCGCCGACCGACCCCAACGCCCCGCTGTTCAAGGCCGGCGCGCACAGCGTCCTGGACAAGCAGGTCAAGAAGGTCGTCTACGAGCAGGACATCCCGGACTGGTCCCCGGACGAGGCCAACAAGAAGATGGGCGCCGCCCTCGACTCGCTCGGCAAGAGCGGCTTCCAGGGCGTCTACTCCGCCAACGACGGCATGGCCGGCGGCATCATCACCGCCCTGAAGAAGCAGGGCGTCAAGGTCCCGGTCGGCGGCCAGGACGCCGAGCTGGCGGGCCTGCAGCGGATCCTGGCGGGCGAGCAGTCCTTCACGATCTACAAGCAGATCAAGCCGGAGGCCGAGACCACCGCCGAGATCGCGGTCAAGCTGCTCAAGGGCGAGAAGATCGACGACCTGGTCCCGACCAAGGTCACCAGCCTGACCGGTGAGTTCAAGGACATCCCGGCCAAGCTCTACGACGCGCAGATCGTGACCAAGGAGAACATCGCCTCCACGATCATCGCCGACAAGGTCTACAAGGCGGCCGACATCTGCACCGCCGAGTACAAGGCGGCCTGCGACGCCGCCGGCATCAAGTAGCACCGCCCCCCGTACCGGTCCGGCGCCCGCCCCTCACCACGCCCCGCAGCGCGGGCGGGCGCCGGACTCACGGAAAGCCTCCGGGACCGGACCGGGGCCCCGGTCCGGTCCGACCGGAGCCGGACAGGGCCACTGGGACCACCCGGCCGGAGCCGCACGCCGCCGCAAGGCCCGAGCCTTCGGCCGTACGCGGACCACCGGACCACCCCGGACCACCCCGGACCGCCCCGCACCGCCCCCGGCGGCCCGCGGGGCCGGGCCACGCGGGACCACCCGGCGCCCCGGCGGCGGCCACCGGCCCCGACGACCCGAGCCCCGGACCCGTACCGGACCAGTCCCGCACCGGCACGGTGCGGGCCCCGGCCGGCTCGTACGGCACCGGTACCGGCACCGGCCACGTCCGTCCCGGCCCCCTCATGCTCGACGCACCACCATCCCCGCCGGTCAGGCGGCGAAGGAGATGATTCACGTGTCCGCTACGCCCGTGCTGGCGTTGCGCGGGGTCTCCAAGCGGTTCGGCGCCGTCCAGGCGCTCACCGACGTAGACCTGGAGATCCACGCCGGCGAGGTGGTCGCCCTCGTCGGCGACAACGGCGCCGGCAAGTCGACGCTCGTCAAGACCATCGCCGGGGTCCACCCCATCGACGACGGCACCATCGAGTGGGAGGGCCGGGCGGTCCGCATCAACCGCCCCAACGACGCCCAGACCCTCGGCATCGCGACCGTCTACCAGGACCTCGCCCTGTGCGACAACCTCGACGTGGTCGCCAACCTCTTCCTCGGCAGCGAGATCACCTCCGGCTCCGTGCTGAACGAGATCGCCATGGAGAAGCGCGCCAAGGAGCTGCTGGACACCCTGTCCATCCGCATCCCCAGCGTCCGCATCCCGGTCGCCTCGCTCTCCGGCGGCCAGCGCCAGGTCGTCGCCATCGCCCGCGCGCTGATCGGCGACCCCAAGATCGTCATCCTGGACGAGCCGACCGCGGCCCTCGGCGTCGAGCAGACCGCCCAGGTCCTGGACCTGGTGGAGCGGCTGCGCGAGCGTGGCCACGGCGTCATCCTGATCAGCCACAACATGGCCGACGTCCGCGCCGTCGCCGACAAGGTCGCGGTCCTCCGGCTCGGCCGCAACAACGGTGTCTTCCCGGTGAAGGACACCTCCCACGAAGAGATCATCGCCGCCATCACCGGCGCCACGGACAACGCCGTGACCCGCCGCCAGGCCCGCACCGCCACCCCGGCCGGCGCGACCGCGACCGTCACGAAGGAGGACGCGAAGTGAGCGACCTCACCAAGACCCCCGAGCCCGGCACCCCCGCCGAGCAGTCCGCCGCGACCAAGGCGCCCGCCGGCGCCGCCCCCGCCGCCGAGCAGTCCGCCGCGCCCCTCCCGGCCGTGGACCCCCGCCTCCTGGTCCGCGAGGAGGGGCTCAAGGGCTACTGGACCGAGTTCACCCGCAAGGTCCGCGGCGGTGAGCTGGGCTCGCTGCCCGTCTTCATCGGCCTGATCGTCATCGCGATCGTCTTCCAGCTGCAGAACGACAAGTTCCTCTCCGCCAGCTCGGTCGCCAACATCGCCGTCTACAGCGCCGGCCTCGGCATCATGGCCGTCGGCATCGTCTTCGTGCTGATCCTCGGCGAGATCGACCTCTCGGTCGGCTCGGTCGCCGGTGTCGGCGCCGCCGTCTGGGCCGTGCTCAACGTGAGCAACGGCATGAACGACTGGCTCGCCGTCGCCATCGCCCTGCTCTCCGGCCTGGCGCTCGGCCTGCTGCACGGCGTGTTCTTCGCCAAGATCGGCGTCCCGGCCTTCGTGGTCACCCTGGCCGGCTTCCTCGGCTGGAGCGGTCTGCAGATCTGGATGCTCGGCTCCGAGGGCTCCATCAACACCCCCAGCGGCGGCATCGTCGAGAACCTGACCGGCTACTACTTCGAGGACAAGGCCGCCGCCTACGGGCTCGCCCTGGTCGCCGTCCTCGGCTACGCCGCCTCGCTGCTGCTGGACGCCAAGCGCCGCAAGGCCGCGAGCCTGCCGTCCCGCCCGACCAGCGAGATCGTGCTGCGCACCGCCGTGGTCGCCGTCTTCTGCTTCGTCGTCGCCTACGTGCTCAACGAGCCCGAGGGCGCGCGCGGCCTCCCGCTCGCCCTGGTGCTCTTCCTCGCCGTCCTCGTGGTGGCCGACTTCGTCGCCCGCCGCACCACCTTCGGCCGCCAGGTGTTCGCCGTCGGCGGCAGCGCCGAGGCCGCCCGACGCGCCGGTATCAACGTCGACCGGGTCCGGATCATCGTCTTCGGCCTGTCCGGCATGCTCGCCGCCTTCGGCGGCCTCTTCGTGGCCAGCCTCTCCGGCGGCGCCACCAAGAACCTCGGCTCCGGCAACACGCTGATGCTGGTCATCGCCGCCGCGGTGATCGGCGGCACCAGCCTCTTCGGCGGCCGCGGCAAGGTCTGGTCCGCCCTCCTCGGTATGATCGTCATCCAGTCGATCCAGCAGGGGCTCAACCTGCTCGGCATGGCGAGTGAGATTCAGTACATGATCACCGGCGCGGTGCTGCTGGCCGCCGTGGTCATCGACTCGGTCTCCCGCCGCACCCAGAAAACCGCTGGTCGCGCCTAGTACGACCGCTTTGTGCCCGGCACCGGTGAACCGGTGCCGGGCACCTTCGCGTCTAAGCCATTGGCGTGACGCACACCCCGCCGCCCCATGACCGGTCCCGGGAGCGGAACATTAGACTCGACAAAATCGGCAGCTCGACCAGCTCAACACGCAAGGAGGCACGGGTGGCTCTGCTGACCCGTATCACGGGCCCGCGCGATCTCGACCGGCTCTCCCCGGAGCAGCTGGACCAGTTGGCCGCGGAGATCCGGACCTTCCTGGTGGACGCCGTCTCCAAGACCGGCGGCCACCTCGGTCCCAACCTGGGAGTGGTCGAGCTGACCATCGCCCTGCACCGGGTCTTCGAGTCGCCCAAGGACAGGATCCTCTGGGACACCGGCCACCAGTCCTACGTCCACAAGCTGCTCACCGGCCGCCAGGACTTCTCCAAGCTGAAGATGAAGGGCGGCCTGTCCGGCTACCCGGCGCGCGCCGAGTCCGAGCACGACGTCATCGAGAACAGCCACGCCTCCACGGTGCTCGGCTGGGCCGACGGCCTGGCCAAGGCCAACCAGATCCTGCGCCGCGACGACCACGTGGTCGCCGTCATCGGCGACGGCGCGCTCACCGGCGGCATGGCCTGGGAGGCGCTCAACAACATCGCCGAGGCCAAGGACCGCCCCCTGGTCATCGTGGTCAACGACAACGAGCGCTCCTACGCGCCCACCATCGGCGGCCTCGCCAACCACCTGGCGACCCTGCGCACCACCGACGGCTACGAGCGCTTCCTGGCCCGCACCAAGGAGATCCTGGACCGCACGCCGGTCGTCGGCCGCCCGCTGTACGAGACGCTGCACGGCGCCAAGAAGGGGCTGAAGGACTTCATCGCCCCGCAGGGCATGTTCGAGGACCTGGGCCTGAAGTACGTCGGCCCGATCGACGGCCACGACCTGGAGGCCCTGGAGTCCGCCCTGGTCCGCGCCAAGCGGTTCGGCGGCCCGGTCATCGTGCACTGCCTCACCGAGAAGGGCCGCGGCTACCAGCCCGCGCTCCAGGACGAGGCCGACCGCTTCCACGCGGTGGGTAAGATCCACCCCGACACCGGGCTGCCGATCTCCTCCTCCGGCGCCGACTGGACCGGGGTCTTCGCCGACGAGATGGTCGAGCTCGGCCGCGAGCGCGAGGACATCGTGGCCATCACCGCGGCGATGCTCCAGCCGGTCGGACTGGACAAGTTCGCCAAGCACTTCCCCGAGCGGGTGTTCGACGTCGGCATCGCCGAGCAGCACGGCGCGGTCTCCGCCGCCGGGCTCGCCACCGCCGGGCTGCACCCGGTGTTCGCCGTCTACGCCACCTTCCTCAACCGCGCCTTCGACCAGGTGCTGATGGACGTGGCCCTGCACAAGTGCGGCGTCACCTTCGTGCTGGACCGGGCCGGGGTCACCGGCACCGACGGCGCCTCCCACAACGGCATGTGGGACCTGTCCATCCTCCAGGTCGTCCCCGGCATCCGGATCGCCGCCCCGCGCGACGCCGACCAGGTCCGCGCCCAGCTGCGCGAGGCCGTCGCCGTCGAGGACGCCCCCACCGTGGTCCGCTACAGCAAGGGCGCGGTCGGCCCCGCCGTCGAGGCGGTCCGCCGGGTCGGCGGCATGGACGTCCTGCGCGAGGCGGGCTCCGACAAGCCCGACGTCCTCCTGGTCTCCGTCGGCGCCCTGGCGCCCATGTGCCTGGAGATCGCCGAGCTGCTCCAGGCCCAGGGCATCACCACCACCGTGGTCGACCCCCGCTGGGTCACCCCGGTCGACCCGGCCCTCGCCCCGCTCGCCGCCGAGCACCGGGTGGTCGTCACCGTCGAGGACAACGGCCGCGTCGGCGGTGTCGGCTCCACCATCGCCCAGTCCCTGCGGGACGCCGGGGTGGACCTCCCGCTGCGTGACTTCGGCATCCCGCAGCGCTTCCTCGACCACGCCTCGCGCGGCGAGGTCATGGCCGAGATCGGGCTCACCGCCCCCGACATCGCCCGCCAGGTCACCGGCCTGGTCTCCACCCTCGACGGCCTCCCCACCGAGAACGCCGAGCACGCCGAAGTGGCCTCCGGCCGCGACTGACCCCCGCCCGCTGCCGCCCCCGTAGCCCACCGAGGGCCCGCCCGGCCCCTCGGTGCGGCGGCACCGCCCGGCACCGAAGGCGGTACGAGCCGGGGCCCAGGCCCCAGCACCAAAGCCGTACGCCCCCCTGCCCCGCCCCGCCACAACCCCCGAGGCGCCGCCCGGCCCACCAGCCGAGCGGCGCCTCACCCATCACCCCGGGTCAGCCCCCCGCCGAAGCTCCCCGCGCCCCGCGCCCTCCGGCGTCCCGTGCCATCCGCACCCTGCACTCCGAGCCCTCCCCGACTCAGCTCCCGCGTCCCGCGCCACCCGCATCCCCGCCTTCGGCGCCCCGCGCCACCCGCGCCCCCCGCCTCAACCTCCGGCGCCCCGCGCCCGCTGCAACCCCGCCACCCGCGCCCCGGGCAATCCCCACCTCCCCTCGCCGTCCCCGCCCCTCCGGGCG
The DNA here is from genome assembly GCF_023218175.1 of Streptomyces lichenis. GTDB lineage: Bacteria > Actinomycetota > Actinomycetes > Streptomycetales > Streptomycetaceae > Streptomyces > Streptomyces lichenis. The sequence goes on from NZ_JALPTH010000001.1 coordinate 415,401, forward strand.
CCCCGCGCTCTCACGTCCCTTTCGCCCCCTCGCCGCGTTGACCCGCCCGGAGTACCGTGAGGGACCTCGATCGGTCCTTTCGTGTGAAGAACCGCCCGCCGGGGAGGCGCCGTCTTGCGCTGCTCCCAATCATGGGCGGAAGAGCCGATGGCGACGGAGGTACGCCGGTGAGTACGGGGCAGCAACCACGAGGCACCGGAGTTTTCCGGACCAAGAGCATCGAGCAATCCATCCGGGACACCGAGGAACCGGAGCACGCGCTCCGGAAGTCCCTGTCCGCCTGGGACCTCACGGTCTTCGGCGTCGGCGTGATCATCGGCACCGGCATCTTCGTGCTGACCGGCAAGGTCGCCAAGGAGAACGCCGGACCCGCCACCGCCCTCGCCTTCGTCGCGGCCGGCATCGTCTGCGCGCTCGCGGCGCTCTGCTACGCCGAGTTCGCCTCCACCGTCCCGGTGGCCGGATCCGCGTACACCTTCTCCTACGCCTCCATCGGCGAACTGCCCGCCTGGATCATCGGCTGGGACCTCGTCCTGGAGTTCGCGCTCGGCACGGCGGTGGTGGCCGTCGGCTGGTCCGGCTATGTGCGCTCACTGCTGGACAACATCGGCTGGCATCTGCCCGCCTGGCTGCAAGGCCCGGACGCGGCCGGAGGCACCTTCGACCTCCTCGCCTTCCTGCTGGTCCTGGTGATCACCGGCGTCCTGGTCGTCGGGATGACCCTGTCCGCCCGGATCACCTCCGTGGTGGTGGCCATCAAGGTCACCGTGGTGATGATCGTGATCATCGCCGGGCTGTTCTTCATCGTCGGCTCCAACTACTCGCCGTTCATCCCCGAGGCCGTCACCCCGGAAGGCGGCAGCTCCGGCTGGGACACCCCGCTGGTCCAGACGATCTTCGGCTACGAGCCCACCAACTTCGGCGTCATGGGCATCTTCACCGCCGCCTCGGTGGTCTTCTTCGCCTTCATCGGCTTCGACGTGGTCGCCACCGCCGCCGAGGAGACCAAGCTCCCGCAGCGCGACATGCCCCGCGGCATCCTCGGCTCGCTGGTCATCTGCACCGTGCTCTATGTGGCGGTCTCCCTGGTCGTCACCGGTATGCAGAACTACAAGGAGCTCTCCGTCAGCGCCCCGCTCGCCGACGCCTTCAAGGCCGCCGGCCATCCGGTGTACGCGGGCATCATCAGCTTCGGCGCCGCCGTCGGCCTCACCACGGTCTGCCTGATCCTCTTCCTCGGCCAGACCCGGGTCTTCTTCGCGATGAGCCGCGACGGGCTGCTGCCCCGCTTCTTCTCCGTCACCCACCCGAAGTACAAGACCCCCTACCGCCCCACCATCCTGCTCGGCGTGATCATCGCCATCGTCGCCGGCTTCACCAGCATCAACGAGCTGGCGACCCTGGTGAACATCGGCACCCTCTTCGCCTTCGTGGTGGTCGCCCTCGGCGTCATCGTGCTCCGCCGCACCCGGCCCGACCTGGAGCGCGCCTTCCGCACCCCCTGGGTCCCCGTCCTGCCCATCCTCTCGGTCGCCGCCTCGCTCTGGCTGATGCTCAACCTGCCCAACGAGACCTGGTTCCGGTTCGCCGTGTGGATGGCCATCGGTGTGGTCGTCTACTTCCTCTACGGCCGCTCACACAGCCGTCTCGGCCGCGGTGAGACGCTCTCCGCCGACCGTCGCCCCTGAGGACCCATCCGCATCCGACGACCACACACCCACCCGGCGCGGCCGGTGCCCCCTCCACCCAGGGGCACCGGCCGCGCCGCGTTCACCGGCACAGCGCCGCCCACCCCGTACCGCCGCCTTCGACCCGTCCGGGCTGCGCCAGGCCACCTGGGACCCCGCCGAGCGGCCGGCGGAGGCGAACCGCCGCTCCCAGGCCCCGTCAACCCCTCCCGCATTCATCTCCCGAACGCACAACTCGCCTCGCCCGCCCGTGAATTGCCCACCCGCCGAATCCGGCGTGAAGTCTTGACGCAACACCTCCCGCCCGCTTGACTCTCCGCACCCACACCGCGGAACCGGTTCCGGTACCGGTACCAATCCCGGACCCCGACCCGAAAGGGCCCCGATGCGTGTCACGATCGCCGACGTCGCACGCGCGGCCGGGGTCAGCAAGACAACGGTCTCCCGGGTGCTCAACACCAAGGCGGACGTGGACGCCGCCACCGCCGCCCGGGTTCGCGAAGTGATCGACTCCCTCGGCTATGTCCCCAGCTCCGGCGCGGTCGGACTGGCCCGCGGCCGCAGCCGCACCGTCGCCATGCTCACACCCCCGCTCACCTGGCCCTGGATGGGCGAGGTCCTCCAGGGCGCGGCCGACACCGTCGAGGCGGCCGGCTACGGACTGCTGCTGCACACCTGCAACCGGGGCACCGCCTCCATCGGCCACTTCACCAGCCAGGTCTCCGCCCGGGCCTTCGACGGGCTGCTGGTGGTCGAACCGGACAACACCCTGGACACCATCACCACCCTGCATCGCCGGGGCCTGCCCGTCGTCCTCATCGACGACCGAGGCCACCACCCGGAATTCCCGTCCGTCGCCACCACCAACCGCGAGGGCGGCGCCTCGGCCGCCCGCCACCTCGCCACCGCCGGCCGCACCCGCCCCCTGATCCTGGCCGGCCCCACCGCCTTCGGCTGCGTCCGCGAACGCCTCGACGGCTTCCTCGGCGTCCTGCCCACCGACCTCATCACCGAGGGCGAACTGACCGAGGACTCCGGCCGCACCGCCGTCACACACGCCCTCGCCGCCGACCGCCCCTTCGACTCCGTCTTCGCCCACAACGACCTGATCGCCATCGGCGCCATCCGCGCCCTGCGCGCCGCCGGCCGCCGCGTCCCCGACGATGTCGCCGTCATCGGCTTCGACGACATCCCCGCCGCCCGGCAGACCGAGCCGCCGCTCACCACGGTCCGCCAGCCGATGCGCGCCATGGGGGAGCGGGCCGCCCGGCTGCTGCTCCGGCACCTCGCCGGCACCCCCGCGCCCACCGACCCGGTGATCCTCCCCACCGAACTGGTCATTCGCGCCTCGGCCCCCTGACCCCGCCCGCACCCCGCCGAACAGGCCCCAGCGGCAGTCCGCCCCCGTACGCCCATCCCACAGGAGCCCTCGATGCCAGGACCCCGCAAGAGATCCCGCAAGAGGTCCCGTACGGCCGGCACGGCGCTGCTCGCCGCCACCGCCGTGCTGGGCTCACTGCTCGCCGGAGCGCTGCCCAGCGCCGCCGCGCCCGCCGACGAGCCCCCGCCCGTCCCGGTGGACCGCTTCGAGGGCGAGGTGCCCTTCGCCAACCCGCCCGCCAACGGAATCTTCACCTGGGGCAGCGACGCCGACGACCACCCCAAGCTACGGCTCACCGAACGCGCCGACGCCCCCGAAGGCGCCAAGGTCCTCGAAGGCGACTACGGCATCAGCGGCTGGGGCGGCCTCAGCCATGAGTTCGCCGTCGACAGCCCACCGCACGACTGGACCGCCGCCAAGGGCCTGCGCTTCTGGTGGTACGGCCAGAACAAGGCACCCCTGCCCCCTGGCTCCGGTAAGCGCGTCCACTTCGAGATCAAGGACGGCGGAGCCAACGGAGGCGCCTCCGAACTCTGGACCACCTCCTTCACCGACGACTTCGAAGGCTGGAACCTGGTCGAGATCCCGTTCTCCGACTTCGTCTACCGCACCGACTACCAGCCCGTCGGCGGCATCGACCAGATCCTCGGCCTCAACGAGATGTGGGGCTGGGCCCTCACCCTGCCGCCCGGCGCACCCGGCTCCTTCGCCATGGACGGCCTGGAGCTCTACGGCAAGGCGGACCCCGCGCTCACCGCCAAGGTCCTCACCGACGCGGCCGTCCACCCCGTCGACGAGGGCGGCACCGCCACCGTCGGCATCTCCGTCGCCACCACCGGCTCCGCCCCCATCACCGAACCGGTGACCGTCGCCTACACCACCGGCAGCGGCAGCGCCGAACCCGGCAAGGACTACCGTCCGGTCTCCGGCACCCTCACCTTCCCCGCCGGCACCGCCTCCGGCACCACCCGCACCGTCACCGTCACCACCACCAAGGACCGCGCCGCCGAGGCCGCCGAAACGATCCCGCTCACCCTCACCGTCACCGGCGCCAAGCCCCCCGCCGAGAACCCCCAGGTCGTCGTCAACGCCCACGACCTCCCCTACCTCAACCCCAGGCTTCCTGTCCCCACCCGCGTAACCGACCTGCTCTCCCGCCTCACCCTCGCCGAGAAGGTCGGCCAGATGACCCAGGCCGAGCGCAACGCCCTGCGCTCCCAGGGCGACATCGCCGGCTACGACCTCGGCTCACTGCTCTCCGGCGGCGGCTCGGTCCCCACCCCCAACACCCCGGCCGCCTGGGCCAGGATGGTCGACACCTACCAACTCCGCGCCCAGGCCACCCGCCACCAGATCCCGCTGCTCTACGGCGTGGACGCCGTGCACGGCCACAACAACGTCGTCGGCGCGACGATCATGCCGCACAACATCGGCATCGGCGCCTCCCGCGACCCGAAGACCGCCGAGCGCACCGGCGCGGTCACCGCCAAGGAGGTCCGCGCCACCGGCATCCCCTGGGACTTCGCCCCCTGCGTCTGCGTCACCCGCGACGAGCGCTGGGGCCGCTCCTACGAGGCCTTCGGCGAGGACCCGGCCCTGGTCACCGCCATGGAGACGGTCATCAAGGGCATGCAGGGCCACCCCGACGGCCGCGACCTGGACCGCCGCGACAAGGTGCTGACCAGCGCCAAGCACTTCGTCGGCGACGGCGGCACCGAGTACGGCTCCTCCACCACCGGCTCGTACACCATCGACCAGGGCGTCACCAAGGTCACCCGCCAGGAACTGGAGGCCGTCCACCTCGCCCCCTTCGCCGAGGCCGTCAAGCGCGGCACCGGCACGGTGATGCCCTCGTACTCCTCCCTCGACGTCCTCGGCGACGACCAGGGCCCGGTCAAGATGCACGCCAACGCCGAGATGATCAACGGCGTCCTCAAGGACCGCATGGACTTCCAGGGCTTCGTCATCAGCGACTGGCAGGCCATCGACCAGATACCCGGCGACTACCCGAGCGATGTGCGCACCTCGATCAACGCCGGCCTCGACATGATCATGGTCCCCACCGACTACCCGGCCTTCACCCGCACCCTCACCGCCGAAGTGACGGCCGGCCGCATCCCCCTCACCCGCATCGACGACGCCGTCTCCCGCATCCTGACCCAGAAGTTCCGGCTCGGTCTCTTCGAACAGCCCTACGCCGACACCACCCACCTCTCCACGATCGGCTCACCCGCCCACCGCGCCGTAGCCCGTGAAGCCGCCGCGAAATCCCAGGTCCTCCTCAAGAACGACAACGGCGTCCTTCCCCTCTCTCCCTCCCAGAAGGTCTACATAGCCGGCTCCAACGCCGACGACCTCGGCAACCAGGCCGGCGGCTGGACCATCAGTTGGCAGGGCGCCTCCGGCAAGACCACCACCGGCACCACCATCCTCGAAGCCATGCGCAAGGCAGCCCCCGCCGCCGCCCTCACCTACTCCAAGGAGGCCACCGCCCCCACCGCCGGCCATGACGTCGGCGTGGTCGTCGTCGGCGAGACCCCCTACGCCGAGGGCATCGGCGACGTGGGCAACGGCCACGACCTCACCCTCTCGCCCGCCGACCAAGCCGCCATCGACAAGGTCTGCGCCGCCATGAAGTGCGCCGTCCTGATCGTCTCCGGCCGCCCCCAGCTCATCGGCGACCGCCTCCCCGCGATCGACGCGCTGGTCGCCTCCTGGCTGCCCGGCACCGAGGGCGACGGCGTCGCTGACGTCCTCTACGGCAAGCGCCCCTTCACCGGCCAACTCCCCGTCACCTGGCCCAAGTCCGAAGCCCAGCTGCCCATCAACGTCGGCGACGAGACCTATGATCCCCAGTACCCCTACGGCTGGGGCCTGACCACCCTCTCCCGCCCCCCGGCCGGCGGCGAACTCACCCTCAAAGCCCTCGCCCTGACCGCCAAAGCCCTGACGACGGCAGGCCGGGGCTCATCCCCCGAAGCCCGCGAACTCGTCGCCAAGGCCCGCCAACTCGTCCAGCACCGCATCGGCCAGCGCCTCACCCCCCAGGTCTCCGCCCCCTTCGCCGAGGCCGACCACCTCCTCCTCACCGGCAACCCCGCCGCCGCGATAGCCAAACTCACCACCGCGTACCGCGCCGCGGCCTAGCGGTTGTCCTCGACCCGGGCCGTCGGCCCGGAGGTCATCAACCACGGCGAAACGGATCAGCCGCCCACCGGCCGGGTGGGGGTACGCAGGGTCGCGCGCTGGGGGTCCCCCCTGGACGGAGTCCTTGGGGGAGGAGCCACCGGGCAGCAGCCCGGCCCGGCCCCCGGCCGCGCCCGCCGCCCACCCCGCCCCCACAACGTCACCGCACAGCCCGCGGCCCCACACACTCCGCCCCATGCGCCTCCACCCGGCGCCGCAGCTCCCGGTCCGCGGTCACCACCACACACCGCCGCCCGGCGGCCCCCGCCGCCAGCTCCACGATCAGGTCGTCCCCACTCCCCGGCGCCGCCTCCACCCGTACCCCCGGCACGCCCGCCACGTCCCGGGCCCGGCCCTCGACCACCAGGATCACCTCCAGGGGCGGCTCCAGCCCCGCCGCACCGCTCTCGGCGAGGGGGACCAGCCGGTCCCGGAGCCGTTCCGCGGCGCCGTGCCGGTCCCGCCACCAGCCGTCCGGGACCGAGCCCACCACGTTCGCCCCGTCCACGATCAGCACCGCCCGCGCGTCCTCCGTCATGGGACCAGGGTGCCAGGTCCCCGGTGGCCGGTTTTGGTCCGTACGGGTGGTCCGTCCGTAGACTCGTCCAATGACCACAGCGGGCCAGCACCACGGACCGGCCGACAACCACCCCCCGGCCGACATCCCGGACGACAGCTACGACGCGTACGACGAGCCGCCCTACGACCCGGCGTACGACGACATGCCGCCGCCCGAGGAGGACGGCCCCCTCGACGAGCACCCGGGCGACCACCCGCACCGCGGCGACGAGCCCGGCCGGGTCCGGGACGCCACCGGGGAGAAGCCGCTGGACGTGCTCGCCCGGGTCTTCGGCTACGACGCCTTCCGCGGGGAGCAGCAGGAGATCATCGAGCATGTGGTGGCCGGCGGCGACGCGCTCGTCCTGATGCCGACCGGCGGCGGCAAGTCGCTCTGCTACCAGATTCCCGCCCTGGTCCGTCGCGGCACCGGCGTGGTCATCTCCCCGCTGATCGCCCTCATGCAGGACCAGGTGGACGCCCTGCGCGCGCTCGGTGTGCGCGCGAACTTCCTCAACTCCACCCAGGACCTGGACGAGCGCCGCCTGGTGGAGGCCGAGTTCGCCTCCGGCGAGCTGGACCTGCTCTATCTCGCGCCCGAGCGGCTGCGCGTACCGGCGACGCTCGATCTGCTGAACCGCGGCACCATCTCCCTCTTCGCCATCGACGAGGCGCACTGCGTGGCGCAGTGGGGCCACGACTTCCGGCCCGACTACCTCCAGCTCTCCCAGCTGCACGAGCGCTGGCCGGACGTGCCCCGGATCGCGCTGACCGCGACCGCCACGCCCGCCACCCACCAGGAGATCGCCTCCCGGCTGAAGCTGGACGAGGCCCGGCACTTCGTGGCCAGTTTCGACCGGCCGAACATCCAGTACCGCATCGCCCCGAAGAACGAGCCCAAGAAGCAGCTCCTCGACCTGCTCCGCAGCGAGCACGCCGGGGACGCCGGCATCGTCTACTGCCTGTCCCGCGCCTCGGTGGAGAAGACCGCGCAGTTCCTGGTGGACAGCGGGATCGACGCCGTCCCGTACCACGCCGGTCTGGACGCCCGGGTCCGGGCCGCCAACCAGTCCCGCTTCCTGCGCGAGGACGGCCTGGTGGTGGTCGCCACCATCGCCTTCGGCATGGGCATCGACAAGCCGGACGTCCGCTTCGTCGCCCATCTGGACCTGCCCAAGTCGGTCGAGGGCTACTACCAGGAGACCGGTCGCGCGGGCCGCGACGGACTGCCGTCCACCGCCTGGCTGGCGTACGGCCTCCAGGACGTCGTCCAGCAGCGGAAGATGATCGACGGCAGCGAGGGCGACGCCGAGCACCGCCGCCGGCTCACCGCCCACCTCGACGCCATGCTGGCGCTCTGCGAGACCGTGGAGTGCCGCCGGGTGCGGCTGCTGGCCTACTTCGGCCAGGAGTCCGGCCCCTGCGGCAACTGCGACAGCTGCCTGACCCCGGCCAAGTCCTGGGACGGCACCATCGCCGCGCAGAAGCTGCTGTCCACCATCGTCCGGCTGAAGCGGGAGCGGAACCAGAAGTTCGGCGCCGGTCAGATCATCGACATCCTGCTGGGCAAGAAGACCGCCAAGGTCATCCAGTTCGACCACGACGCGCTCAGCGTCTTCGGCATCGGCACCGAGCTGCGCGAGGCCCAGTGGCGCGGGGTGGTGCGCCAGCTGCTCGCCCAGGGCCTGCTGGCCGTGGAGGGCGACTACGGCACCCTGGTGCTGACCGAGGCCTCCAAGGAGGTGCTCGGCGGAGGCCGCGAGGTGCCGCTGCGCAGCGAGCCGGAGCGCCCGGTGAAGGCGGCTACGAGGTCGGGTGGCGGCTCCCGCAAGTCGGCCCCCGCCGCCGACCTGCCACCCGAGGCGGCACCCCTCTTCGAGCGGCTGCGCGCCTGGCGCGGGGCCACCGCCAAGGAGCAGGGCGTCCCGGCGTACGTGATCTTCCACGACGCCACACTCCGGGAGATCGCCACCACCCGGCCCGGCTCACTCGCCGAGCTCGGCGGGGTCGGCGGGGTCGGCGAGAACAAGCTGGCCAAGTACGGCCAGGCCATCCTGGACACCCTCGCCGAAGAAGCCTGAGCCCCCAGTCCATCCGGCCACCCAGCCACCGGGCCGCACCGGCCACTTAGCTACCCCGGCCACCCAGCCCTCCAGCCACCCCTGGGCCAGCCCGGCCCCCCCCCCCCCCCCCGGCCCCCCCCCCCCCCCCCCCCCCCCCCCCCCCCCCCCCCCCCCACCCCCCCCGC
>NZ_JALPTH010000010.1 GCF_023218175.1 Streptomyces lichenis
GTAACCGCCGACCCGGCGTAACCGCCGACCCGGCGTAACCGCCGACCCGGCGTAACCGGCGGTCCGGGAGACCTCCGGTGCCGGATCGGGAGGCCCCCGGCGCCGAGCGGAGGGCATGCCCGGCGCCGGTCCGGGGGTCCTGGCGCCGAACTGGGGGCCCGGAGCCGCCGGTCCGGGGGTGCCCGGCGCCGATCCGAGGTCCCCGGCCGCCGGTCCGGAAGGCCCTGGCGCCGACCGGAAGGTCCCGGCGCAGGTCCGGAACGTGCCCCGCGCCCGTCCAGGGGTCCCCGGCGCCAGTCCGGGAGTCCCCGGCGTCGATCCGGGGCCCGGCGCCGGTCCGGACGGGGGATGCCCGGCGCCCGTCCCGGGGGGCCACAGGCGTCAGTCCCGGGGGTCTCCTGTGCCCGTCCAGGAGGCCCCGGGCGCCAGCCCCAGGAGTCCCCAGCCCCAGCCCCCGAGGCCCCCGGGCGCCGGTCCCAAGGGGCCTTGCGGGCCGCCTACGATGGGTTGGTGAACGCCTCCTCCTCCGCCTCGGACGCTCTGCGCGCCGCCCTTGCCGGGCTGCTCGACGGGCTGCCGACGACCCGCGCCGCGCAGGCCGTCGACCGGCTGATCGCCAGCTACCGGGGCACCACGCCCACCGACGCCCCGGTGCTCCGGGACCGCTCGGACGTCGTCGCCTACGCCGCCTACCGGATGCCCGCCACCTTCGAGGCGGTACGGGAGGCCCTGGGCGCGCTCCGGGACGCGGCGCCCGACTGGGTGCCGGCCACCCACACCGACGTCGGCGGCGGCACCGGCGCCGCCACCTGGGCGGTGGCCGACGTCTGGGAGGCCGAGGCCCCCCGTACCGCCGTACTGGACTGGGCCGAGCCCGCGCTCGCCCTGGGCCGCGAGCTGGCCGCCGCCTCCGGCATCCCCGAACTGCGCGCCGCCGACTGGCGGCGGGCCCGGATCGGCGCGGCGCTCACCCTGGACCCGGCCGACCTGGTGACCGTCTCCTATGTGCTCAAGGAGCTGACCCCGGCCGACCGGACCGCCCTGGTCGCCGAGGCGGCCCGGGCAGCACGCGCGGTGGTGGTCGTGGAGCCGGGCACCCCCGACGGCTACGAGCGGATCATCGCCGCCCGCGACCAGCTGATCGGCGCCGGGTTCACGGTCGCCGCGCCCTGCCCGCACAGCGCCGCCTGCCCGATCGTGCCGGGCAGCGACTGGTGCCACTTCGCCGCCCGGGTCAGCCGCTCCTCGCTGCACCGCCGGGTCAAGGGCGGTTCGCTGGCGTACGAGGACGAGAAGTACGCGTACATCGCCGCCGTACGCCTTCCGGTGGCCCCGGTGGCCCCGGTGGCCCCGGTGGCCCCGGTCACCCCGGCCCCCGCCCGGGTGGTGCGGCGGCCGCAGATCCGCAAGGGCCAGGTGCTGCTGGAGCTGTGCACGGCGGACGAGGGCCTGGCCCGGCAGACCGTGACCAAGCGGCACGGCGACCACTACAAGGCGGCCCGGGACGCCCACTGGGGCGACCCCTGGCCGCCCGCGCCCTGAGCGCGTCCCCGGGGCGCGGGCGGCGTCCGTCAGGGGGCGGCGGGGGCCGGGCGCAGCTCCTGGGTGCAGCACTTCACGCTGCCGCCGCCCTTGAGCAGCTCGCTGAGATCGATGCCGATCGGCTCGTACCCCCGCTCCCGCAGCGGGCCGAACAGCCCCACCGCCGCCTGCGGCAGCAGCACATGGCGTCCGTCGCTCACCGCGTTCATCCCCAGCGCCAGCGCGTCCTTCTCGGTGGCGATCAGCGCGCCCGGGAAGAGCCGGGCGAGCACGCCCCGGCTGCCCGGGGAGAAGGCGCCGGGGTAGTACATGACCTCGTCCGCCGCCTCGTCCAGCACGCACAGCGCGGTGTCCAGGTGGTAGAAGCGGGGGTCGATCAGGTCCAGGCCGATCACCGGGCGGCCGAAGAACTCCTGCGCCTCGGGGTGGGACAGCGGACTGGACCGGAAGCCGCGCCCGGCCAGCAGATAGGTGGAGGTGACCGCGAAGTCGCCCTCGCCCTCGTTGACATGGTCGGGTTCGCGGACGTCGGTGAAGCCGTGCGCGCGGAACCAGTCGCGGTGCAGCGCCGCCTCGCCGGTGCGCTCCGGGAAGGCGAACCGCGCCCCGAGGACCCGGCCGTCCACCACGGTGGCGCCGTTGGCGGCGTAGACCATGTCGGGCAGGGTGGCGTCGGGCTCCAGCAGTTCGACGGTGTGGCCGAGGGAGAGGTACCGGTCGCGCAGGTCCTCCCACTGGGTGAGGGCGAGCGGCAGGTCGACCGGTTTCGCCGGATCCATCCAGGGGTTGATGGAGTAGGTCACCCTGAAGTGCGCGGGTGGGCACATCAGGTAGCGGCGGGGTGAGGCGTCACGGTGCACGAAGAGCTCCTCACGGACGGGCGGGTCGCGCGGTGTCTCCGCGCTCCCACATGATCCGACGTGCGGAGCCCTTCGGGCAGGGGGTCGCACGGGTGACTTCGCCGACTCACCGCGCCGTGCGCCCCAGCTCTCCCTGTCCTCCCCGGTCTCCCTCCCGCCCTTCCCGCAGACCCGCGCAGCGAGTCATGACGTATCGCTAAGAGACGAGACGTCTCGCCTAGGTCATCTTGTAGAGTGACGGCATGGCAGAGAGCAGCAGAGCGGGGCGTGTGGCGGACACCGGCGACGGGAAGGCCGCATCGGCCGAGGGGGCGGGCGCGGGGCCGGCGGGCAGGGGCAGGGCGCCGGACGCCACCCGGCGCAGCGAGCGGTCCCGGCGGGCCATCTACGACGCCGCGCTCGCCCTGGTCGCCGAGATCGGCTACCCGAAGACCACCATCGAGGGCATCGCCGCCCGCGCGGGCGTGGGCAAGCAGACCATCTACCGCTGGTGGCCCTCCAAGGCGGACGTCCTGCTGGAGGCCTTCATGGACCTCGCCCGCCAGGCCAACGAGGCGATGGGCGCCGAGGCCGACAGCGAGATCCCCGACACCGGCGACCTGGAGGCGGACCTCAAGCTGGTGCTGCGGGCCACCGTGGACGAGCTCAACGACCCGGTGTTCGAGGCGCCGTACCGCGCCCTGGCCGCCGAGGGCGTGGTCAACCCGGAGATCGCCGCCCGCTTCGTCGGGCAGCTCCTGGAGCCGCAGCTCCAGCTGTACGTGCGGCGGCTGGACGCCGCCCGCGCGGCCGGGCAGGTCCGGCCCGAGGTCGATCCGCGGATCGCGCTGGAGCTGTTCACCGCGCCGCTCACCGTGCGCTGGCTGCTGCGCACCCAGCCGCTGGGCCATGACTACGCCGACCGCCTGGTGGAGTACGCGCTCGGCGGCATCGCCCCGCGCTGAGCGGCCGGTTCGGCGGCCCGCTCCCCGTGCGCTCCGGGTGCGCCCCCGGGCCCGTACCCCCGGGAACGGATGCGCGGGACCGCGTGGACCTGCTCACTCCCGGGCCGGTGGGACGGGGGGTGAATCACCCCATAATCCGGCAATCGACCCGCCCGCGCGGGGGTGTGCGCCCGTCCGCCGCGGCCCCGCGCGAGAACTCCGGTCACTCCACGCACCGGATGGTGGGACGATGGCAGGGACCATTAAGGCTTCGCAGGGGTGTGAGGGGATAGATGGGCGACGGTACTGGCCGCTACCGCGGCACGGAGGGCAAACTCGCGCAGTGGCTGCGCCGGCGTCCCAAGCGGATCGAGGCCGAGGGCCCCAGCCGCGAGGAACTGCTCCTGGCCGTCGCCGCCGCGGGAATGCCGCTCGCCCCCGCCGCCCACCCCGTCGGATACCGCTGCTCCTGCGAGCGCATCGGCTGTCCCACCCCCGCCCGCCATCCGCTCTCGTTCGCCTGGCAGACCCAGTCGACCACCGACCGGGCGCAGCTCCTGCGCTGGACGGAGAGCCATCCGCAGGCCAACTTCATCACCGCGACCGGCATGGTCCACGACGTCCTGGACGTTCCGTTGGAGGCCGGTCGCGCCGCGTTGGAGCGGCTGCTCGCCGAGGGGGTGGAGGTCGGCCCGGTCGCCGAGTCGGGGGACGGCCGGATGCTGTTCTTCACCGCCACCCGCGGCACCCCGGAGGACGAGGACGAGTGGTGGCCCTGCGAGCTGGACTGCCATCCCGAGACCATGGACGAGCACCCGGGGCTGCGCTGGCACTGCCGCGGCTCCTATGTCCTCGTGCCGCCCGCCCGGCTCCCCGGTGAGCTGGGCGTCGGCTGGCTGCGCGGGCCCGAGCACCCGCTGCCCGACCCGCTGACCCTGCTGGAGACGCTCACCGACGCCTGCGCCCGGCACGCGGACCAGCTGGGCGAGCACGAGCACGAGCACCACTCGGTGGCCTGGCCGCTGAGTCGCTGAACCGCTGAACCGCTGAGTCGCTGAGCCGCACCGCTGCCCGGTCACGAGCCCTTGGCCGTCCGCGCTCACGAGCCCTTGGCTGTCCGCTCACGAGCCCTTGGCCGAGGTCACGCCCTGGAGGCGGCTCACCACCGCCACCTGGTCCTTCCCCGCCCCGGCCGGCTTGACCAGCGCGGCCTGGCTGGAGGCCCACTCCCGGGTGAGGGTGGAGCGCACCTCGCCGGTCAGCAGCGCCTGGACGTCCGGGCTGACCTTCGGCCGGTAGCCCTCGGCCGCCGTCTGCCGGTCGTAGAAGCGGCTGGCGAAGAAGACCAGCGCGCCGCCGTCCTCGGTGCGCAGCCCCAGCGGGGCGTACGCGCCGGTGTCCCACGCCCGGTCCACGTACTGGGTGGTCATCCCCGGCCGCCGGGCCGACTCGGCGCGGCGCGTCCGCCACTCGGAGGTGTTCGGCCCGGGCGCGAAGGACTCCGGCCGCCCGGAGTGCAGATAGTCGGCGTAGGCGCGGCTCAGATCGCGCGGGGCCACGGCCAGCGCGGCGGTGTCGGGCGCGGCGGGCTCGGCGAGGCCGTCCCGGTCGAGCCGGAACCGGGGTACGCCGTCCTCCTCCAGGATCGCCAGATACGCCACCTCCCAGAGCTGGTCGCCGCCGCCCCGGACGAAGACCAGCAGCCAGCGGGAGTCGTCGGCGCCGCCCTCGGTGTCCCGGTTGGAGTCGGTGTCGGCGACGAACCAGCGCGGCCAGCCCGCCTTCTTCGGTATCACGAAGCGGGCGTCGGTCAGCTCCAGCGGCCGGTGCTCCGGGTTGCCGCCGGGGCTGTTGGCGCCCCGGGCCTTCAGACCGGCCTGGTTGATCGCGGCGAACACCCCGGTCACCCGGCCCGCGTCGCGCCCCGGGTCGTAGGTCTTGTCGGCCGCGTTGTAGGCGTCGGTGAAGTCCTTCAGGGCCTTCGCCGCCTCGGCCCGGGAGGCCCCCGGCAGCACCTCGCGCTCGCCGTGCACCGTCACGCACCCGCTCGCCGTCAGCGCCAGCACCACCGCCGCCGCGCACCCCGCGAGTCGCCTCGCCGCCCGCCCCGCCCCGCTCATCGGCCGCCTTCACACTCCTCGACCCGCCACCCCGCCTGACCGTGCGAACCCTACCGGGGCCCAGGCGGGGTCGCGGGCCCCGGGCGGGGGCCTGGGGCCGGGCCATGGGCGGGGGGCAGGGCCGGGCCATGGTCGGGGCGGCGCGCGACCTCGGCCGCGCTCGGGACGCCGGGGCCCCGGGGTGCCTGGGTCCGCACCCGGGGTGCCTGGGTCCGCACCTGGGGTGCCTGGGTCCGCACCTGGGGTGCCTGGGTCCGCACCTGGGGTGCCTGGGTCCGCACCCGGGGTGCCCGGGTCCGCACCCGGGGTGCCCGGGTCCGCACCTGGGGTGCCTGGGTCCGCACCCGGGGGGCTTGGGTCCGCACCCCGTGGACCGGTACGGCCCGGGGGGCCGGGCACGGCCAGGGGCGCCGGCACGGCCAGGGGCGCCGGCACGGCCAGGGGCGCCGGTACGGCGAGGGGGCGCCGCACCCGTGTGCTCCGGCCTCGGTCCGTACGGTGGAGGCGTCCGCGTACAGGCCGGCCGACCGGCCCTCGAACGGCCACCGCCCACGGGCCGCCACCGGCCCCGGCTACCGGCGAGGCAGCGCCGCCGCCACCGGGGCCCTGGGGCTAACGGCGGGGCAGTGCCGCCGCCTTGATGGCGCCCGCAGTCGACGGGCCCGCCTCGGTCTTCCGCATGGCCGCCAACCCCCGTACCGGTACGACCAGGGGCGCGCCGCCCGCCGGGTGGGGGAGGACCTCCACGGGGTGGCGGTACACCTCGCTCAGCAGCTCGTCCCGCAGGACCTCGGCCGGGGGGCCGTCCGCCGCGAGGCGGCCCTGGGCGAGCACCGCGACCCGGTCGGCATAGGCGGCGGCCAGGCCCAGGTCGTGCAGCACCACCACCACGGCGTCCCCGGCGGCCGCGCGTTCGCGGCAGAGCCGCAGCACCAGCTCCTGGTGGCGCAGGTCCAGCGCGGCCGTGGGCTCGTCCAGGAGCAGCAGCGGCGCGCGCTGGGCCAGCACCCGGGCCAGCGCCACCCGGGCCCGCTCCCCGCCGGAGAGCGCCGAGAACGGGCGGTCGGCCATCGCGGACACCTCGGTCGCGGCCAGCGCGGCGGCCACCTCGGCGTCGTCCCGCTCCTCCCGCTCCGTACCCGCCCACGGGGCGCGGCCCATCCGCACCACCTCGGCCACCGGGAACGGGAACGCCAGCGAGGCGGACTGCGGCAGCACCGCCCGGCGCAGCGCCAGCTCCGGGGCGCTCCAGGCCCCGACCGGGCGGCCGGCGATCCGCACCTCGCCGCCCGTGCGGTCGGCGTCCCCGGCGAGCGCCGCCAACAGGGTCGACTTCCCGGCCCCGTTGGGGCCCACCAGGGCCAGCACCTCCCCGGCGCGTACGGTCACATCCACCCCGGCCAGCACCTCCCGCCCGCCGAGCCGGACCCGTACCCCGCGCGCCTCGGCGAGCACCGCGCCCGGGGCGACCGGAACGGGCACCACGCGGCGCCGGGCCCGCGGCGCCCCCGGCCGGGGGAACGGGACCCCCCGTACCAGCCCCGCCGTCCAGGCCCGCAGCCTGCACTCCGCCCGGGTCACGCACCTCACGCACTGCGCCCTCATGCCCAGCCTCCCTGCCGGCGCCGGGTTCGGCGCAGCAGCCAGAAGAAGAACGGGGAGCCGATCAGCGCGGTCAGCACCCCGAGCGGCAGCTCCGCCGGGATCGCGACGGTACGCGCCGCCAGGTCCCCGGCGACCAGCACCAGCGCCCCGCCGAGCGCGCTGCCCGGCACCAGGAACCGGTGGCCGGGGCCGGCCGCCATCCGCAGCAGATGCGGGACCAACAGCCCCACGAAGGTGATGATCCCGGCGACCGCCACCGCGGAGGCCGTCAGCAGCGCCACCACCAGGATCAGCGCCCTCCGCAGCCGCTCCACCTCCACGCCCAGATGGCGGGCCGGGCGTTCGCCGAGCGCCAGCAGATCCAGCCGGCGCGCGTACAGCGGCGCGGCCAGCAGCCCGGCCAGCGCGCACGGCAGCACCGCCAGCACCTTCGGCCAGGTCGCCTGGGACAGCGAGCCCAGCTGCCAGAAGGCGATCTGGGTGATCTGCGCGTTGTCCGCGAAGAAGATGAACAGCCCGATCAGGGCGCCCGCGAAGGCGTTGACCGCGATCCCGGTGAGGATCAGCGTCACCACCTCGGTGCGGCCGCCGTCCCGGGACATCGCGTACACCAGCAGCACCGTGGCCAGCCCCGCGGCGAACGCGCAGACGGTGACGGTCCAGTTGCCGGCGAAGGACAGTCCGAGCGCGATCGCCCCGACCGCCCCGACGGCCGCGCCCGCCGAGATGCCGATGACCCCCGGCTCGGCCAGCGGGTTGCCGAACACCCCCTGCATCAGGGTGCCCGCGCAGCCCAGCGAGGCCCCGACCAGGACCGCCAGCACCACCCGGGGCAGCCGGATGTCGAACAACACGCTCTCGGCGGTGCGGTCCAGCCCGTGCCCGCCCAGCCCGACCCGGTGCCGGACGGCGGCGAGCACATCCCCCAGCGGGATGTCGTACGCCCCGAGCCCGGCCGACAGCAGCGCCAGCGCCACCAGGGCGGCCGCCATCCCCGCCGTCAGCACCCAGGCCGCCCGTCCGCGCGCGGAACTCCGGGGCGGGCGGACGCACTTGACCGGAAAGTCCTCTCCGACCGCGTCGGCTTCCGGGGCCCGAGTGCCGGCGGCCGTCATGCGCCGCCTCCGTACGCCTGGTCCACCAGCGAGCCGATCACCTGTGCACCGTCCTGTCTTCATGGGTCGTGCCGGGGCCTGTGGATCCCCCGCTGAACCCGGAGCTGAGACAGTTTAGGTTAGCCTTACCTGAGTTGCCAGCCCGGCTTCCGGTCATCCACGGGGCCGGTCCAAGCCTCCCGGCGGCCGTGTTTGAATGCCGCGATGACCACCGCACCGCAGCCCGCCGCCGCACCCCTCCCCCTCCCGCCCCATGACGTGCTGGCCGTCTTCTGCGGCGGCGACGGCCGCCACGGCAATCCGCTGGGCGTGGTCCGGGACGGCCGCACCTGCCGGGGCGAGGAGGCGCGCCGGGCGGTCGCCGCCCGACTGGGCTTCAGCGAGACGGTGTTCGTGGACGACCCCGAGCGCGGCATCGTGGACATCCACACCCCCACCGTCCGGCTGCCGTTCGCCGGGCACCCGCTGGTCGGCGCCGCCTGGCTGCTGGACCTGGAGGTCGTCAACCCGCCCGCGGGGGAGGTGTGGGCGCGCCACGACGGGGAGTTCACCTGGATCGAGGCCCGCGCCGAGTGGGCGCCGCCGCGCACCCTCCGCCAGTACGCCTCCGCGGAGGAGGTGGAGGGGCTGGACGTGCCGCCGCCGGGTGTGGGGCTCTATGCCTGGGCGTGGTCGGACGAGGCGGCGGGGCGGGTGCGCGCCCGGGCGTTCCCCGGACGCGGCGACGGCATCGAGGAGGACGAGGCGACCGGGGCGGCGGCACTGCTGCTCACCGCGCGGCTCGGCCGGGCCCTGAACATCACCCAGGGCCGGGGGTCGCAACTGCTCACCGCCCCCGGCCCGGACGGCCTGATCGAGCTCGGCGGCCGGGTCCGCCCGCTCTCCCGCTGACTCGGCCCTTCCCCGTCCGGAAATCAGGCGCTGAGCGGGAACTCCCGGCCCAGCTCGCGGAAGACCGCGCCGTTGTGGTCGAAGGCGCGCTTGCACTCGTCGATGATCCGCTGCTTCTCCAGGTCGTCCGCGGCGACCCGGTCCAGCAGCTCGCGGTAGTCCCGCTTGAACGCCGCCGGGTTGCCGATCTCCTCGAAGACGTAGAACCGCACCCCGTCGCCCTTGCGGGCGAAGCCCCAGGCCCGCTCGGCCCGGTCGCGGATGATCTGGCCGCCGGAGAGGTCGCCCAGGTAGCGGGTGTAGTGGTGCGCCACATACCCGCCCGGCCACTCCCGGGCGCACTCCTCGACCCGGGCCGCGTACGCCTCGGTGGCGGGCAGCGGCACCAGGCCCGCGCGCCAGTCCGGGCCGCGCAGATGGGCGAGGTCACGCTCCAGGGCCGCGGTGCGCATCAGCTCGGGCCGGATGAACGGCCCGGCGACCGGGTCCTCGCGCAGCGCCTCGGCGGCGCCCTCCAGGGCCCGGTAGACGAACCAGAGCTGCTCGGTGTAGCGGGCGTAGGCCGCCACCCCGAGCCGACCGCCGAGCAGGTCGCCCATGAAGCCGGCGTTCTCGGCCTCGGTGTGCTGGGCGTGCGAGGCGGTGCGGATCAGCGTGGAGAACGGGGTGGCGGTGGTGGCGCTTGCGTCCAAGGCGGGCCTCCGGGGGCCTGGGAAGGCGGGCGTGGCGGCGGCGGACAGCCGTCGCCGCCGCACCGATCCTCCTACTTAGGCTTACCTAAGTCAACTGCTTTCCGACGGACTGTCGGTAAGGCAGTACCCCTCGCGGGGGGCGGGCAACCGGCCCCGCGACGCGAGGCGACGCGACGCAAGGCGACGCAGGGCGCCTCGGGGGCGGCGTGCCTCAGGGCAGGGTCAGGATGTCCGCCCCGTCCTCCGTCACCACCAGGGTGTGCTCGAACTGCGCGGTCCGCTTGCGGTCCTTGGTCACCACGGTCCAGCCGTCGTCCCACATGTCGTACTCATGGGTGCCCAGGGTCAGCATCGGCTCGATGGTGAAGGTCATCCCCGGCTGCATCACCGTGGTGTGGTGGGGGGAGTCGTAGTGCGGGATGATCAGGCCGGAGTGGAACGAGGAGTTGATCCCGTGCCCGGTGAAGTCGCGGACCACCCCGTATCCGAACCGCTTGGCGTAGGACTCGATGACCCGGCCGATGATGTTGACCTGCCGGCCCGGGCGGACCGCCTTGATCGCCCGGTTCAGCGCCTCCCGGGTGCGCTCCACCAGTAGCCGCGACTCCTCGTCCACCTCCCCGCAGAGGTAGGTGGCGTTGTTGTCGCCGTGCACCCCGCCGATGTACGCGGTCACGTCCAGGTTCACGATGTCGCCGTCGCGCAGCACCGTGGAGTCCGGGATGCCGTGGCAGATGACCTCGTTGACCGAGGTGCACAGCGACTTGGGGAAGCCCCGGTAGCCCAGCGTGGACGGGTATGCGCCGTGGTCGCACATGTACGCGTGGGCGATCCGGTCCAGCTCGTCGGTGGTGACGCCGGGCGCGATGTGCTTCGCCGCCTCCTCCATCGCCCGCGCCGCGATACGCCCCGCGGTCCGCATCCGCTCCACGGTCTCGGCGTCCTGCACCTCGGGACCGGTGTAAGGGGTCGGAGCGGGTTTGCCCACGTACTCGGGGCGGCGGATGGCGCCGGGTACGGAGCGGGCGGGGGAGAGCGTCCCCGGGGCGAGAAGCGACTGGCCAGACATGCCGCGAGTCTAACCAGGGCCGTGCGGGGCACCATGGCCCCGAGGACCGCGGAGGACCCCGGCGGACCGAAAGGGCCGCCCGGCCCTCGGAGCGAAGGAGCGCCTGATGGCCCTGTTCAAGAAGCGGACGACCGGCAAGCCCGGTGAGTGGTACTACTGCCTGAAGCACGGAATCGTGGAGGAGGGCCCCCAGTGCCGGGCCGCGGACCGCTTCGGCCCGTACACCACCCGCCAGGAGGCCGAGCACGCCATGGAGACCGCCCGCGAGCGGAACCTGGAGTGGGAGAACGACCCCCGCTGGCACGACAAGTCCGGCGGAGCCACCGGGGACGCCTCCGGCGACCGCGACAGCGCGTGAGCGAGAGCCGAGCGGAGCGCCCGGCCCCGGTGTCGGGCCGCGCGGAGCCTTTGGACCCGGTGTCACGCCGAGCGGAGACCCAGGACCCGGTGTCAGGCCGCGTGGAGCCCCAGGACCCGGTGTCAGGCCGCGCGGAGCCCCCGGCCCCGGTGTCAGGCCGCGCGGAGCCCCCGGCCCCGGTGTCGGGCCGCGCGGAGCCCCCGGACCAGGGGGGCCGCGCGAAGCCCCCGGCCCCCCTGGTCCTGGTGTCCGGGGCCGGGGTCGCCGGGCCCGCCTTCGCCTGGTGGGCCCGGCGGCGCGGGCTGCGGCCGGTGGTGGTGGAGGCCGCGGCCGGGCCCCGGGACGGCGGGCAGAGCGTGGACCTGCGCGGCGCCGGACGGACCGTGATCGCCCGGATGGGCCTGGAGGACGCGGTACGCCGGGAGGGCACCGGCGAGCGCGGGGTGCTCTTCACCGACGCGACCGGGCGGCGCCGGGCCGCCATCCCCCTGGAGGCCTTCGCCCGCTTCGGCGGCGAGGGGCCCACCGCCGAGCTGGAGATCCTGCGCGGCCGGCTCGCCGGGCTGCTCTACGAGGCCACCCGGGACACCGTCGAGTACCGCTTCGGCGAGCGGATCGCGGAGGTCGAGGACGGCGCCGGGCGGGACGGCCGGGCCCGGGTGCGGCTCACCGGCGGCGCGGTCTACGAGGCCGACGCCGTGGTCATCGCCGACGGCATCGGCTCGGCCACCCGCGACCTGGTCTTCGGCCCCCGCGACGCGGCAGGCCGGCCCCGCCTCCACCCGCTGGGCCTCTCGCTGGCCTACCTCACCGTCGAGCGCCGCCCCGGGGACGGCCCCTGGGCGGTGTGGCAGAACGCCCCCGGCGGCCGCTCCGTGGTGCTGCGCCCGGACAACGCGGGCACCACCCGCGCCCTGCTCTCCTTCCTCGGCCCGCCCTGTCTGCGCGAGCGCGACCCGGCCGGCCGGCGGGCCCTGCTGCGGGAGCGCTTCGCCGACGTGGGCGGTGCCGCGCCCCGGGTGCTGGCGGAGCTGGACAGCGCCGCGGAGTTCTACGCCGAGGACGTCGGCCAGGTGCGGATGGACACCTACTCGCGCGGGCGGAGCGTGCTCCTGGGCGACGCCGCGTACTGCCCCTCACCCATCTCCGGTATGGGCACCAGCCTCGCCCTGGTCGGCGCCTACGTGCTGGCCGGTGAGCTGGCCGCGCACCCCGGCGACCACGCCGCCGCCTTCGCCCGCTACGAGGTGCGGATGCGCCCGTACGCCGACCGGGCCCAGCGACTGCCGCCCGGTGCCCCGCGGCTGGCCAACCCCCGTACCCGTACCGGCATCCGGCTGCTGCACACCGCCGTACGGGCCGCCACCCGGCCCCCGCTGCCCGCCCTCGCCGCCCGGCTGGTCTCCCCGCCCGCCGACGCCATCACCCTGCCCGACTACCCGGAGCCCTGACGGCCGCCGGGCCTCCGTCACCCGGCCTCCGCGGGCCGGGGAGCCGCTGTGTCCGCCGCAGCCGTCCCGTCCCCGCCACCGATCACGGTGTGGGCGGCGCGGCGGCGCTGGGCGTCCTCGTCGGTCTGGGCGTCATAGGTCAGCAGCTTGGGCAGGGCGGCCGCCAGCAGGCCGACCGAGGCCACACAGGCCAGGCCGCCGGTCCAGAACGCCGGGCGGGTGCCGGTCCAGCCGGCCATCGCGCCCGCGCGGACCTGGCCCAGCTGCGGGCCGACGCTGTACGACAGCACCTCGATGCCCGCCAGCCGGCCGCGCAGCCCCTCCGGGATGGTCTGGTTCCAGATGGTCGAGCGGCCCAGCCCGCTCAGCATGTCCCCGGCGCCCGCGAGCCCCAGGCAGACCAGCACCACCCACACGTTCGAGAACCAGCCCGCCGCCGCGACGGCCAGCCCCCAGCCCGCCGCGCCGAACACCACCAGCAGCCCGTGCCGCCGCACCCGGGAGACC
Source organism: Streptomyces lichenis (assembly GCF_023218175.1). Lineage (GTDB taxonomy): Bacteria > Actinomycetota > Actinomycetes > Streptomycetales > Streptomycetaceae > Streptomyces > Streptomyces lichenis. Next base: position 13,134 of record NZ_JALPTH010000010.1, read on the forward strand.
CAGCCGCTGGTCAGGCTCACCAGCACCGAGCCCACCGAACCCGCCGCGTACATCAGCCCCAGCGACCAGTCCGCGTCCAGCTCGTCGGCGAGGAAGGGGAAGATCGTGTTGGGGAAGGCGAAGAACATCGCCGCCAGGTCCACCGCGTAGGTGCCCAGCAGCACCGGCCGCGACCAGGCGTACCGCGCCCCCTCCGCGATGCCCCGCAGCGAGGGCTTGTCCGCGTCCTTCGCGGGCGGTGCCGGGCTGAGGCGTACGCACATCAGCACCGACACCGCGAAGCAGACCACCGTGGTGCCGTACGCCGGGGCGTTGCCCGCGTAGGCCACCACCAGACCCGCCACCGCCGGTCCGGCGATCGCCCCGACCTGCCAGCGCAGCGCGTTCAACGCGGCCGCCGCGGGCAGCTGGTCGTGCGGCACGATCCGGGCCAGCAGCGAGTCCAGCGCGGGCCGCTGGAGCCCGGCCAGCGCCGCCACCACCGCCGCGACCACATACAGCGGCCACAGCATCGGCTCCGGCAGCAGCGCGTTGACCAGCAGGACGACCGCCGACAACCCCAGTCCGGCCTCGGTCAGCAGAATGACCTTGCGCCGGTCCACCGCGTCCGCCAGCGCCCCGCCGTACAGTCCGAACACCACCAGCGGCACCAGCTCGACCGCGCCCATCGCGCCCACCGCGAGCGGCGAGCCGGTCAGGTCCTTGATCTGGAGCGGCAGCGCGACCAGCGCCATGAAGCTGCCGAAGTTGGTGATCAGCCCCTGCAACCACAGCAGCCGGAAGTCACGGGAGGAACGCCAGGGCGAGAGGTCGGGGAGGACTGCGGAGAGCTTCGAGGTCACGAGGGACCATCCTCCGTCGGCCCGGGTGCTCCGGGCAACCTCTTTGCCGCCCGAAGTGAGGTAGACCTTACTTCGGGCGATCACCCGGCCCGGCCGCACCACCTCACCGTCCCGTGGTGGTGACGGCGGCCCGCGCCGCGTCCGGGGGCGGGCTGGCTCTAATGTCGAGCCCATGACTGACAACAGCACGGACCAGCCGAAGGACCCGCACGACCTCCCCGACGTCTCCGGCCTCGTGGTCGGCGTCCTCGGCGGCACCGGCGACCAGGGCCGCGGCCTCGCCTACCGGTTCGCCCGCGCCGGGCAGAAGGTGGTCATCGGCTCCCGCTCCGCCGAGCGCGCCCGGGCCGCCGCCGAGGAGCTGGGCCACAGCGTCGAGGGCGCCGACAACGCCGAGTGCGCCCGCCGCAGCGACGTGGTGATCATCGCCGTGCCGTGGGACGGCCACGGCCCCACCCTCTCCGCCCTGCGCGAGGAGCTCGCCGGCAAGCTGGTGGTGGACTGCGTCAACCCGCTCGGCTTCGACAAGAAGGGCGCCTACGCCCTCGTCCCCGAGGAGGGCAGCGCCGCCGAACAGGCCGCCGCGCTGCTGCCCGGCTCCCGGGTCACCGCCGCCTTCCACCACCTGTCCGCGGTCCTCCTCCAGGACCCCTCGGTCGAGCGGATCGACACCGATGTGATGGTCCTCGGCGAGAAGCGCGCCGACACCGACACCGTCCAGGCCCTCGCCGGGCTCATCCCCGGGATGCGCGGCGTCTTCGCCGGCCGGCTGCGCAACGCCCACCAGGTGGAGTCCCTGGTCGCCAACCTGATCTCGGTCAACCGCCGCTACAAGGCCCACGCCGGGCTGCGCGTCACCGACGTCTGACCCGCTCGCGGAGAGAGGCGGGGCGCGGGGCCCGGCACCCGGACCTCGGGGGGAGGGGTGCGGGACCGGCCCGGCACCCGGGGCACCCCGGCCGTGCGGGACACTGGACGGGCACGCACCCCGTACGCCGTCAGGAGCCGCCCCCCATGCCCCGCCTCGCCCTCTACGCCCTCGCCGCCTGCGTCCTCGCCGTCGCGGCGGCCGTGGTCTCCTTCGTCCAGGGCGCCTGGATCGGCGGCATCGTCTGGGTGCTGCTGATCGGGGTCACCTCCAACATGGCCTGGTACTACCACCGCCGGGGCAGGGCCGGCCGCCGCGCCGCCTAGCCCCCGTCAGCGGTCGACCAGCTGCCCGCAGACGTCGCCGGTCTGCCAGAACCGGTACAGGTCCTGCCCGCAGTACGTCTCCACCCGGTGGACGCCGAGCGCGTCCAGGATGGCGTCGATCATCCCGAAGAACGCCTGGTTCACCTCGGGGATGAAGAGGAAGACGAACACCGCGAGCAGCCCGAACGGGGCGAACGGCTCGATCTGGCGGCGGATCCGGTGCGACAGCCAGGGCTCGACCACCCCGTAGCCGTCCAGCCCCGGCACCGGCAGGAAGTTGAGGATCGCCGCCGTCACCTGGAGCAGCGCCAGGAACGCCAGCGCGAAGCGGAAGCCGACCGGCACCCCGTCCAGCGCGCCCAGCCAGAACGGCGCGGTGCACACGACCGCGAACAGCACATTGGTCAGCGGACCGGCCGCCGAGATCAGACTGTGCTTCCAGCGCCCCTGGATGCGGTGCCGCTCGATGAACACCGCCCCGCCGGGCAGGCCGATGCCGCCCAGGATCACGAACACCACCGGCAGCACCACGCTGAGCAGGGCATGGGTGTACTTCAGGGGGTTGAGCGTCAGATAGCCCTTCGCCCCGATGGTCAGGTCGCCGCCGTGCAGCGCGGTCCGCGCGTGCGCGTACTCGTGCAGGCAGAGCGAGACGATCCACCCGGAGGTGACGAAGAGGAACACCGCGAGGCCCAGGTTCGCGGAGAACTCGGTCCACACCGCCCACCCGGTGACCGCCATGACGGCGGCGATGCCGAGGAAGACGGGACTGACCCTCCGGTCGCTGGAGCGGGAGGCGGCGGTGGTCATGGGCGGGGCTCCTGACGGTACGGGGACGGGGACGCGGGCGGTACGGGGGCGGGGCGGCGGCCCCGGGAGGCGGGCGGACGGGCGGGGGCCGTGGACGACCGACCGTACCGGACGCCCCGGCAACGCCCAGGCCCGCCGATCCGGTTCCGCGCCCCGCCGCGGAACCCGTTCGCCGGGGCCGCCCGGGCCCGAATAACCTCGTGCCCATGCGCGTCAACGTCCTCGGCCCCACCCAGGTCCACCGTGCCGACGGCACCCCCGTGCCGGTCGGCGGGGCGCGGCTGCGCGCGGTGCTGACCGTGCTGGCGCTGCGGGCCGGGCGCACCGTACCGCCGGGGACCCTGGTGGACGAGGTCTGGGCGGGCGACCCGCCCGCCGACGCGGCTGGCGCCCTCCAGGCCCTGATCGGCCGGCTGCGCCGCGCCCTCGGCCCGGACGCGGTGGTCTCGGTGGACGGCGGCTACCGGCTGGGGCCCGGCCCGGACGCCGTGGACCTGCACCGCTTCGAGCGGCTGACCGCCGAGGGGGTACGGGCGCTGGGCGCGGGCGACACCGAGGCGGCGCTCACCGCGCTGGACCGGGCGCTCGCCCTCTGGCACGGCGACCCCCTCGCCGACCTGCCCGACCGCACGGCCGAGGCGGCCCGCTGGGAGGCCCGCCGCACCGACGCGCAACGGGCCAGAGCGGCCGCGCTGCTGCCGGCCGGCCGGGCGGAGGAGGCGCTGCCGGAGCTGTCCGCGCTCTGCCGCGAGCACCCCTACGACGAGCCGCTGCACGCCCTGCGGCTGCGCGCGCTGCGGGACACCGGGCGGCGGGCCGAGGCGCTCGCCGGCTACGAGGAGGTGCGCCGCCGCCTCGCCGACGGCCTCGGCACCGACCCCGGACCCGAACTGCGCGCCCTCCACGCCGAACTGCTGACCCCTCCGACAGAGCCGGCCCCCGCGCCGGTAGCTGCGGCAGCTCCGGTAGGGCCGGTACGGCCGGTAGCTCCGGGAGTGCCGGTCGGGCCGGTGCGGCCGGAGGCCGCCGCGCCGGTGCGCCCGGGGGCCGGTTCCGCCGTGGGCCCGGAGGGTGGGGAGGGACAGACTGGGGCGGCGGCGCCCGTACACCCGGAGGGCGGGCCCCCGGAGGCCGGGGAGGTGCGGCCCGGGGCGGCGGCGCCCGTACACCCGGAGGCCGGGGAGGGCCAGCCCGGGGCGGCGCCTTCCGTACACCCGGAGGCCGGGCGTTCGGAGGCCGGGGAGGTACGGCCCGGGGCGGCGGCGCCCGTACACCCGGAGGCCGGGCGTCCGAGGGCCGTGGGGGTACAGCCCCAGGTGGCGCCTCCCGTACACCCGGAGGCCGAGGTGGCACCCCCGGGGGCACCGGCGGTACGCCCCGAGACCGGTCCGGTACGCCAGGAGCAGCACCCCGCCCCCGCATCCCCGGCCCCCGCCCCCGTATCCCCCGGGCCTCGCCCGGCTCCCGCCGTCCCTGGCAACCTTCGGGCTCGGCTCACCAGCTTCGTGGGGCGGGAGGCCGATATCGCCACCGTCCTGGCCGACCTGGGGCGCTCCCGGCTGGTGACCCTGCTGGGGCCGGGCGGCTCCGGCAAGACCCGGCTGTCGCAGGAGGCCGCCGAGCGGGGCGCCGGGGCGTGGCCGGACGGGGTGTGGCTGGCCGAGCTCGCCCCGGTGGACGACCCCGAGGCCGTACCGGACGCGGTGGTCACCGCCATCGGGGCGCGCGGCACGGTGCTGCACGGCGCCGGGGCGGAGGAGCTGCGGGCCGTGGAGCGGCACGGGGGTGGGCGCGCGGGCGCCGGCGCGGCCCTCGCCCGGCTGGTCGAGCACTGCGCGGACCGCCGCATGCTGCTTCTGCTGGACAACTGCGAACACGTCGTCGGCGCCGCCGCCGAGCTGGCCGAGCGGCTGCTGGCGGCCTGCCCCGGGCTCACCGTCCTCGCCACCAGCCGGGAGCCGCTGGGCGTCCCCGGTGAGCAGGTCCGCCCGGTCGACCCGCTGCCCGGGCCGAGCGCCCTGGAACTGCTCGGCCACCGGGGCGCCGCCGCCCGGCCCGGCTTCGACCCCGCCGACGCGCCGGAGGCCTGCGCCGAGATCTGCCGCCGGCTGGACGGCCTGCCGCTCGCCATCGAGCTGGCCGCCGCCCGGCTGCGCGCCCTGACCCCGGCGCAGATCGCGGCCCGGCTGGACGACCGGTTCCGACTGCTCACCGGCGGCAGCCGCACCGTGCTGCCCCGCCAGCAGACCCTGCGCGCGGTGGTCGACTGGTCCTGGGACCTGCTGGACGAGGCGGAGCGGACGGTGCTGCGCCGGCTCTCCGTCTTCTCCGGCGGCTGCGACCTGGAGGCCGCCGAGGCGGTCTGCGCCACCGCCGGCGCCATGGACCTGCTCGGCTCGCTGGTCGACAAGTCGCTGGTGCTCGCCGTGCCGGCGGCCGACGGGCAGATGCGCTACCGGCTGCTGGAGACCGTCGCCGAGTACGGCGCCGAGCGCCTGGACGAGGCCGGCGACCGGGCCGCCACCGAACGGCGCCACCTCGTCCACTACCGGGAGCTGGCCCGCACCACCGACCCCGAGCTGCGCGGGCCGCGCCAGCGCGCCGCCCTGGACCGGTTCCAGCGGGAGTACGAGAACCTGCGCGGCGCCCTGCGCCGGGCCGTCGCCGCCCGGGACGAGCAGGAGGCGCTCTGCCTGGTGCACAGCCTGGCCCGCTACTGGCAGATGCGGGACCTGCGCGCCGACGCCCAGCACTTCAGCGGCGCCACCGCCGCGCTCGGCCCCGACCCGTACGCCGAGCCGGTGCGGCCCGCGCCCCCGCTGACCGCCTCCTGCACCGACGCCCCGCCCCCGATGAGCGAGGAGCTGCTGTGGGAGGCGCGGCGCGGCAACGCGCTGATGCACATGGTCTTCATGGACCACTACGCCGCCAACTGGATCGACCCGGACGGCCAGGCCCGGATGAGTGCCATCCGGGCCGCCTACCGGCCCGGGCTGCCCCAGACCTGCCGGATGCCCGGAGGCCTGTGGATCTACGCGCTGCTGGGCCTGGGCGATGCCGCGCTGCTGCGGGAGGTGCTGGACGCCACCGTGCGGACCTGCCGCGAACTCGGCTACGCGTGGGAGCTGGCCAACGCCCTCGGTGTCCGGGCCCAGTTGCTCGCCAATGTCGCGGAGACGGCGATCGACGCGGCCCGCGACGCCGAGGAGAGCCTGGAGGTCTTCGAGCGGGTGGGGGACTCCTGGGGGACCGCCGAGGCGCTGTCGGCGCGCGGTGAGGCCCGGGAGCTGCTGGACGACTACGAGGGGGCCGGACGCGACTACGCCGCCGCCGTCGGCCACGCCGAGCTGCTCGGCGCCCAGGGGCAGCGGTCGCTGCTGCGGGTGCGGTACGCCCAGACGCTCGTCCAGCGCGGGCGGCGGGCCGAGGGGGAGGCCATCCTCCGCGAGGTGCTGGCCGCCGGACGGGCGGAGGCCCACGAGGCCGTCGCCCCGGCCCGGGTCTTCCTCGCCCTGCTGCTCGGGCACACCGGCCGCACCGCTGAGGCGCGGGACCAACTGGCCGAGCTGAACAGGGAGTCCGGTACGGAGTCGATGGCGCTGTTCCACGGCTTCGTGATCGGCACCCTCGCCTGGCTGGACACCCTGGACGGGCGGTACGCCGAGGCCCTGGCCCTGGTGCGGCAGGCCATGGACCGGGCCCGGGAGCCGCTGGCGCTGAGCCTGGCCCCCAACATGCTGGCGGTCCATCTGATCACCGCCAGCCGGGCGGCCACCGGTCTCGGCGGGCCGCACGCCCGTACCGGCGCCGTGCTGATCGGGGCCGCCGACGCGCTGCGGCCGCCGGGGTACCGGGGCTCCCCGATGGAGCGCGAGAGCCGGGCGGACGCGGCGGCGGCGGCCCGGGCGGCGCTGGGCGCGGAGGCCTTCGAGGCCGCGTACGCCGAGGGCGGCGGGCTCACCCTGGAGCAGGCCGCCGCCCTCGTCCCCGTACCGGACCCCCGCCCGGACACGGCCCCCGGCCCGGAGCCGTTCGCCGGCCTCAGGTCTTCTTCCGGAACCGCGCGACCGCCAGCGGGGCCGCGATCAGGGTGATCCCCGCCGACCAGGCCAGCGTCATCCACACCGGGTGGGCGACCGCGCCCCCGCCCATCAGCCCGCGGGCCGCGTCGGCCAGGTTGGAGAGCGGGTTGTAGTCGGTGAAGGCCTGGAGCCAGCCGGGCATGGTGCTCGGCGGGGCGAAGATCGAGGAGCCGAACTGGAGCGGCATCAGCACCAGCATGGCCATGCCCTGCACCGCCTGGGCCGTCGGCAGCGCCAGCCCGAGCAGCATGAACACCCACATCAGCGCGGAGCCGAAGGCGGCCGACAGCGCGACCGCCGCCAGCAGCCCGCCGACCGAGGTCTTGATCTCCATGCCGAGCAGGAAGCCCATGCCCAGCAGGATGGCGGTCGCCACCAGCATCCGGCCGAGCTCGACCACGATCTTGGCGACGAGCACCGAGGAGCGGGCGATCGGCATGGTCCGGAACCGGTCCATCACGCCCTTGCGGAAGTCGTCGTTGATACCGGTGCCGATGCCCATGGCGACGTTCATCCCCATCATGGCCATCAGTCCGGGCACCAGGTAGTTGACGTAGTCCTCCTGCCGGCCCTGACCGGCGATCGCGCCGCCGAAGACATAGACGAAGAGCAGCACGAAGATGATCGGCATCAGCAGGACGTCGAACATCGACTCCGGGTCCTGCTTGATCTGGAGGACGTTCCGCCGGGCCAGGGCGCCGATGTGCCGCAGATGGGAGCGGAGCCCGATCCGCTCCCCGCCGCCCGCAACGGTGGACGCGCTCGTGGTGCCGGCGGTGGGACGGGTGGTGGTGGCGGTGCTCATACGGTGACCTCCTCGGCGACCGGGTCGGACTCGGGGTTCGCCGTGCCGTCGGCGATCGGCGCCTTGGAGCCGGTGACCGCGAGGAACACCTCGTCCAGGGTGGGAAGCTGGGTCGCCAGATGGGCGACGGCGAAGCCGCGCTCGGCCAGCAGCCCGACGACGGCGGTGAGTTGTGTGTCGCTGAGGATGGGTACGTAGAGCTGGCCCTCGTCGGGGACGGCGGTCGCCCCGGCCACCCCGCCGAGCCCGGTCTCGTCCAGCGCCCGCACCATGGCGGGCACCACGGCCGGGTCGACCGGGCGGATCTGGAGGGTGCGCCCGCCCACCCGCGCCTTCAGCTCGTCGATCCCGCCGCGCGCGATGACCCGGCCCCGGTCCACCACGGTCAGCTCGGAGGCCAACTGCTCGGCCTCCTCCATGTACTGGGTGGTGAGCAGCACGGTGGCCCCCTCGGCCACCATGGCGCGCACCTCGTCCCAGACCTCGTTGCGGGTGCGCGGGTCCAGGCCGGTGGTCGGCTCGTCCAGGTAGAGCACGGCGGGCCGGCCGATCATGGAGGCGGCCAGGTCGAGCCGGCGCCGCATACCGCCGGAGTACCCGGCGGCCACCCGGCGCGCCGCCTCGGTCAGCGAGAACCGCTCCAGCAGCTCGTCCGCGCGGCGGCGGGCGTCCCGGCGGGAGAGGTCGAGCAGCCGCCCGATCATGTAGAGGTTCTCCCAGCCGGACAGCTTCTCGTCCACCGAGGCGTACTGGCCGGTGAGCCCGATGGCCCGGCGCAGTTCGCGCGGCTGGCGGACCACGTCGTACCCGGCGACGGTCGCGGTCCCGGCGTCCGGGACGACCAGGGTGGACAGGCAGCGGACCAGGGTGGTCTTCCCGGCCCCGTTGGGCCCCAGCACCCCGAGGACGGTGCCTTCGCGGACCTCCAGGTCCACCCCGTCCAGGGCTTTGGTCTCGCCGTAGTGCTTCACGAGGCCCCGGACCTCGACGGCGTTGGTGTCGGATCGTGTCATGGCCCCATTCCATCGCCCGCCACTGACAATCCACCGACGGGCGGGTCGGCTCCACCGACAGACCACCGACACAGCGCCGACAGACCACCGACACGGGGCCGGGACACACGACGGCCCGCCGATGGGGGATGTCGGCGGGCCGTCGCGGTGTGCCGCAGTGGCTTTGAAGGGCTAGTGGAAGGTGTGCTCCTCCTGCGGGAACGTTCCGCCTGCCACATCGCCCGCGAAGGCGCGGGCCGCGTCGCCGAGGGTGCGGCGCAGGTCGGCGTACTGCTTGGTGAAGCGCGGGACCTTGCCGCCGGTGAGCCCGGCCATGTCGGTCCACACCAGCACCTGGGCGTCGGTGTCGGGCCCGGCGCCGATGCCGATGGTGGGGATGTGCAGCGAGCGGGTCACCTCGGCGGCCAGCTCGGCCGGGACGAGCTCCAGCACCACCGCGAACGCCCCCGCGTCCTGCGCGGCCTTGGCGTCCCGCAGCAGCCGGTGCGCGGCCTCGTCACCGCGGCCCTGCACCCGGTAGCCGAGGGTGTTGACGGACTGCGGGGTCAGGCCCAGGTGGGACATGACCGGGATGCCGGCCTGGACCAGCAGCTCGGTCTGGGGCAGCGAGCGCTCGCCGCCCTCCAGCTTGATCGCGCCGACCCCGGACTCCTTCACCAGCCGGGTCGCCGAGCGCAGCGCCTGCACCGGGCCCTCCTGGTAGGAGCCGAACGGCAGGTCGCCGACGACCATGGCCCGCCGGGTGCCGCGTACCACGGCGGCGGAGAGGATGGCGACCTCGTCGAGGGTGACGGGGACGGTGGTCTCGTAGCCGAGGTGGCAGTTGCCCATGGAGTCGCCGACCAGCAGCACCGGGATGCCGGACTCGTCGAAGACGGACGCGGTCATCGCGTCGTAGGCGGTGAGCATCGGCCACTTCTCGCCGCGCTCCTTGGCGGCGGCGATGTCGTGGACGGTGATGCGACGTGTGCCCGTGCCGCCGTACAGCGCTTTCGCACCGCCGGCGGGCTGCGTGGAGGCAGCCTGAAGCGTCATGGTGGAACGGCTCCTTCGTCATCTCGAGGCGCCCTGACGGCGTCCCCGGATCACGTCCATGGTGGCACCACGTGCCGTGTGGGGGGAAGTGGGCGCCCTTTTGTGCGCGTTGTGTCACAGCCCGCGCTCCGGCCGTGCCCGCCAGGAACCCCGCGGGCTTCCCGGCTCGTCCTCGTGGCAGTGCGGCCGTCCCCTCAGCCCCCGGGAATCCCCTAGGGTCGGGGGCGGCGTGTACGGCACGGCAGGGCAGGCAAGGCAGTGAGGACGGCGGTATGGCGCGGGTGGACGTGGCGGAGACGGGCAGCGGCGGCGCACAGGACCGGCGCCCCGAGTCCCGCATCCGGTCGGTGGTCGACCGCTGGCGCGGCGACCGCGGCGTCTGGCGCCGGGGGGTGCTGCTCGCGGTCTGCGCGGTGCTCACCGCACTGGTGATGATCTTCCACGCGCAGATCCCCAACCGGATCGGCAACCTCGGCAGCCTCACCGAGACCTTCCTGCCCTGGTTCGGGCTGGCGGTCCCGCTGATCGCGCTGGCCGCGCTCTGGCGCCGCTCGGCGACGGCGCTGGTCGCGGTCCTGCTGCCCGCGGTGGTGTGGGTCAACCTGTTCGCCGGGCTGATCACCGACAAGTCGGGCGAGGGCGGGGACCTGACGGTCGTCACCCACAACGTCAACGCCGACAACCCGGACGCGGCGGGGACGGCCCGCCAGGTCGCCGGGGAGGGCGCGGACGTGCTCGCCCTGGAGGAGCTGAGCCCGGGGATGGTCCCGGTGTACGAGAAGGCGCTGGCCGGGACGTATCCGCACCACTCGGTGCAGGGCACCGTCGGCCTGTGGAGCAAGTACCCCATCGACCGGGCCTCCCCGGTGGACATCCGGCTGGGCTGGACCCGCGCCATGCGGGCCACCGTCGCCGCGCCGTCCGGGGACGTCGCCGTGTACGTGGCCCACCTGCCCTCGGTGCGGGTCAAGCTGAACGCCGGGTTCACCGCCTCCCAGCGGGACCGCAGCGCCGACGCGCTGGGCGAGGCCATCTCCCGGGAGCCGCTGGAGCGGGTGGTGCTGCTCGGCGACCTGAACGGCACGATGAACGACCGCGCGCTGAAGGCGGTGACCTCGCAGATGCGCTCCACCCAGGGCGCGGCCGGGGACGGCATGGGCTTCAGCTGGCCGGCGTCGTTCCCGATGGCGCGGATCGACCAGATCATGGTGCGGGGCGTGGAGCCGACGGCCTCCTGGTCGCTGTCCAAGACCACCAGCGACCACCTCCCGCTGGCCGCCCGCGTCCGCTTCTGAGCGGCCTTCCCGAGAATGAGTGCGGGCGCCCGGGAACAATCCCGCCGACCGCGTTTGTTCCGCTAGGGAACTTACGCAGTCACACCGGAAGGCCCGCTTCTCCATGCCCCTGGCGCTGCTCGCCCTCGCCGTCTCCGCCTTCGGCATCGGCACCACCGAGTTCGTGATGATGGGCCTGCTGCCCAATGTCGCGGACGACCTGCACACCTCCGTCCCCACCGCCGGGTACCTGGTCTCGGCGTACGCGATCGGCGTCGTCATCGGCGCCCCGCTGCTCACCGCCCTCGGTTCCCGCGTCCCGCGCAAGCGGATGCTCCTGCTGCTGATGGGCCTCTTCACCGTGGGCAACCTCGCCTCCGCGCTGGCCCCCGGCTTCGGCACCCTGGTCGGCGCCCGGATCCTGGCCGGGCTGCCGCACGGCGCCTTCTTCGGCGTCGGCGCGGTGGTCGCCGCCCGGCTGGTACGGGAGGGCCGCCAGGCCCGCGCGGTGGCCACCATGTTCCTCGGGCTGACCGTCGCCAACATCGTCGGCGTCCCCGCCGCCACCCTGCTCGGCCAGCACCTCGGCTGGCGCGCCACCTTCCTGGTGGTCGCCGCCATCGGCCTGGTCGCCATGGCCGCGCTCGCCCGGCTCGTCCCGCAGGTCCCGGTCGACGGCCACCAGGGCCTCGGCCGCGAACTGCGCGCGCTGGGCAACCGCCAGGTGCTGCTGGGACTGCTCACCGCGGTCTTCGGCTTCGCCGGGGTCTTCGCGGTGTACAGCTACCTCTCCTCCATGACCACCGAGGTCATGGGCTTCGGCGAGTCGTCCGTGACCCTGGTCCTGGCCCTGTTCGGCATCGGGATGACCCTGGGCGCGCTGGTCGCGGGCCCGCTCACCGACCGGGCCCTGCGGCCCACCCTCTACGGCTCGCTCGCCGCCCTCGCGTTCGTCCTGGTCGGCTTCCGCTACGCCCTGACCGTCCCCGCGCTCGCCCTGGTGGCCGTGGTGGTCCTGGGCGCGGTCGGCTTCATGACGACCACCCCGCTCCAGATGCTGGTCATGAACAAGGCCAAAACCGCCCCGACCCTGGCCTCCGCCTCCAACCACTCGGCGTTCAACCTGGCCAACGCGGGCGGCGCCTGGCTGGGCGGCGCCGCGATCGCCGCGGGCTGGGGCTGGTCCTCACCCGCCCTGGTCGGCGCCGCCCTCGCCCTGGTCGGCCTCGCCATCGCGGTGACCGCCGGCCTCCTGGACCGCACGCCCCGGAACGGCGCCGCCACCCGCGTCGTCACCGGCAGCCCCCGCACCGACGAGCCCGCGCCCTCCGCCGAACCGGCGCGAGCCGAGTAGCGGTACGGGCCGGGCCCGGTACGCCCCCGAAAGGCGTACCGGGCCCGAGTGCCGTACCGGTCCCGATGCCCGACGCGGGCCACCGAGGGCGAACGCGCGACCCCCGGCCCCCGCGCCGCTCGCCGGCGCCCCGGCCCTAGCCCACGTTCTCCCGCCACCGGTTGGTGATCGGCAGCCGCCGGTCCTTGCCGAAGCCCTTGGCCGAGATCTTGGTGCCCGGCGGGTACTGGCGCCGCTTGTACTCGGCCACGTCCACCATCCGCAGCGTCCGCGCCACCGTCTCCTCGTCGAAGCCGGCCGCCACGATGGCGTCCTTGCCCTGGTCGCGGTCGACGTACAGCTCCAGGACCCGGTCCAGCACCTCGTAGTCGGGCAGCGAGTCCGTGTCCACCTGGCCCGGGCGCAGCTCGGCGCTGGGCGGCTTGGTGATCGAGGCCTCCGGGATCGGCGGGGTCTGCCCCCGCTCCTCGGCGGCCCGGTTGCGCCACTTGGCCAGCCGGAACACCGAGGTCTTGTACACGTCCTTGATCGGCCCGTACGCGCCCACCGAGTCGCCGTAGAGCGTGGAGTACCCCACCGCCAGTTCGGACTTGTTGCCCGGCGCCAGCACGATGTGGCCCTCCTGGTTGGAGAGCGCCATCAGCAGCGTGCCGCGCAGCCGGGACTGGAGGTTCTCCTCCGCCAGCCCGGTCAGCTCCACCGACCCCATATAGGCGTCGAACATCGGCGCGATCGGCACCGTGCGGAAGTTCAGCCCGGTGCGCCGGGCCAGCTCGGCCGCGTCGCTCCTGGAGTGGTCCGAGCTGTACTTCGACGGCATGGACACGCCGTACACGTTCTGCGCGCCCAGCGCGTCGCAGGCGATCGCCGCCACCAGCGCCGAGTCGATACCCCCGGAGAGGCCGATCAGCACCGAGCGGAAACCGTTCTTCGCGGCGTACGCGCGCAGCCCCACCACCAGCGCCGAGTACACCTCCTCGTCGTCGTCCAGCCGCTCCGCGTACCCGCCGGTCAGCTCCGGCTCGTACGCGGGCACCGGCTCCTCCGACAGCACCACCCGCTCCACCCGCAGCCCGTCGTCCACCGTGCCGGTCACCGGCTCGGCGGCCGCCGCCGGCAGCTCCAGGTCCACGATCACGCTGCCCTCGGAGAACTGCGGGGCCCGGGCGATCACCTCGCCGCGCTCGTCCACCACGATCGAGTCGCCGTCGAAGACCAGCTCGTCCTGGCCGCCGATCATCGCCAGGTACGCGGTGGTGCAGCCGGCCTCCTGGGCCCGCTTGCGCACCAGCTCCAGCCGGGTGTCGTCCTTGTTCTGCTCGTACGGCGAGGCGTTGATCGACAGCAGCAGCCCGGCGCCCGCCGAACGCGCCGCCGGCACCCGGCCGCCCTCCTGCCACAGGTCCTCGCAGATGGCGAGCGCCACATCGATCCCGCGCACCCGCACCACCGGCAGGGTGTCGCCCGGCACGAAGTAGCGGAACTCGTCGAAGACGCCGTAGTTCGGCAGATGGTGCTTGGCGAAGGAGAGCGCCACCTCCCCGCCGTACAGCACGGCGGCCGCGTTGCGCGGGGCGCCGGCCGGCTGGCCGTAGCGCGGCTGGGCCTTCTCGGAGCGGTCCAGGTAGCCGACGACGACCGGCAGCTCACCGAACCCCTCGTCGGCCAGCCGCCGCGCGAGCGCCCGCAGGGCCTCCCGGGAGGCCTCCACGAAGGACGAGCGCAGCGCCAGGTCCTCCACGGGATAGCCGGTCAGCACCATCTCCGGGAACGCCACCAGGTGCGCGCCCTGCCCGGCGGCGTGCCGGGTCCAGTGCACGACGGCCTCGGCGTTTCCCGCGAGGTCGCCGACGGTCGAGTCGATCTGATTCAGAGCGAGGCGTAGTTGAGGCACGAGGACCAGTGTAATCGTCAGATGGACACGATGCCCGGGCCGGGGCTGTGGCTGGGGCTGTGGCCGGGGTGAGGCGGGGGGGGGGGGGGGGGGGGGGGGGGGGGGGGGGGGGGGGGGGGGGGGGGGGGTGGGGGGGGGGGGGGGGGGGGGGGGGGGGGGGGGGTTGGGGGGGGGGGGGGGGGGGGGGGGGGGGGGGGGGGGGGCGGGGGGGCCGGCGCGGGGGGGGGGGGGGGGGGGGGGGGGGGGGGGCGGGGGGCGCGCCGGGGCGCTAGCCGGGAGCGGCGGCCCGGTCCCGCCGGTGCGGTGGCCCGGAGCCCGGGTGGTGCCGGTGCGGTGACGCGTGGCCAGGGGCGGGCGGGGACGGTGGGCGGAGGCGGTGGCCGGGCGGACGCAGGTGGGGGGCTCAGCCGGGGGGTGGGGTGTCGCGGGCGGCGTGGCGGGTGAGGAGGTCGCGCAGCTGGCGGCTGTGGCGGCGGCTGACCGGGAGGTCGGTGCCGGCCACCCGGACGGTGGTCGCCCCGGCGTCCAGCCGCAGTTCCTCGACGCGGTGGAGCGCGACCAGGTGGCTGCGGTGCACCCGTACGAAACCCCGGTCCGCCCAGCGTTCCTCCAGCGTGGACAGGGGGATGCGCACCAGATGGCTGCCGTCGCGGGTGTGCAGCCGGGCGTAGTCGCCCTGCGCCTCGACGAAGGCGATGTCCTCGACCGCGACGAACCGGGTGACCCCGCCGAGCTCCACCGCCAGTTGCTCGGGCGCGGCGCCCGCCGGTGCCGGCTCGGTCAGTTCGCGGACCCGGCGCACCGCCTCCGCCAGGCGCTCCCGGCGCACCGGTTTGAGGACGTAGTCGATGGCCTTGAGGTCGAACGCCTGGAGGGCGAAGCCCTCGTGGGCGGTGACGAAGACGATGAGCGGCGGCCGGTCGAAGTGGGCGATCAGCCGGGCGACCTCCAGCCCGGTGGGCCCGGCCATGTGGATGTCCAGGAAGACCACGTCGATGGCGTCCGCGCCGCCCGGCCCGGCCTCCAGCGCCCGCCCGATGCGGCGCAGCGCCGCGTCCGGGTCGGTGACGCCCTCGGCGCTGCGGACCCGGGGGTCGGCACGGAGCAGGTACAGCAGCTCCTCCAGGGCCGGCTGCTCGTCGTCGACCGCCAGTGCGCGCACCATGGCCGGGAAGTCTAGGCGCTCCCTCGCGGGCGGTGCCGGGCCCGGCCTGTCGGTCGGCTCCCGGGGGCGGCCGGCGGCGGGGATCGGCCGGGTGCCGATTGAGCCGGAGGCGTGCTTCCTGCGTACTCCTCGGCGAACGGCCCTCCCCGGACCGTCACCACCGAGCGTCGCCGTCGAGCGCGCGTCACGCGGTCAACCCTGAGGAGAGAGGCCCCCCATGAGTCTGCGGGAGCGGCATCACGATGTCGCCGCCTATGCGCTGGGTGTGCTGGAGCCCGGGGACGCGCTGGCCTGCGAGGAGCATCTGCGCGGCTGCGGGCCGTGCGCGGAGGGGCTGGCCGGGTTCGCCGTCACCGTCTCGGCGCTGGCGCAGCTCGCGGGCCGTGAAGCGCTGGTCCCGCCGGGCCCGGAGGCCGTCCGGCACGGCCCGGCGCGGGGGAAGCGGCGCGGGGGCCGGACCGGTGGGCGCCGGGTGGGCTCCGGGCGGCGGCCGCGGGGGGCGCGGCCCTGGGCGGTGGGCGTGGCGGGGGCCGCCGCGGTGCTGGCGCTGGCGGTGCCGGGCGCCGCGCTGCTCAGCCCGGACGGCGGCCCGGCCGGGCCGCGCCGGGCCTCGGCGGCGGACGCGGCGACCGGGGTGGCGGCGGAGGTGTCGCTGTGGGACCGGGAGTGGGGTACGGATCTGGCGCTGCGGGTCACCGGGGTGCGGAAGCCCGGGGTGTGTGAGCTGTTCGCGGTGCGCACGGACGGCGAGGCCTGGCCGGTGACCAGCTGGTCCGCGGCGGCCGGCTACGACCCGCTGGTGGAGGCCGGGACCGCGATGCGGCTGGGCGACATCGACCGGTTGGAGGTGCGGACCGCCGACGGCGGTCGGCTGCTGGCGCTACGACCCTGAGGGGGCCGGGTGGGTCACTTCAGCAGGCGGGACAGCCGGCGGTCGGCCAGCGGTTTGCCGCCGGTCTGGCAGGTGGGGCAGTACTGGAGCGAGGAGTCCCGGTAGGACACCTCGCGGATGGTGTCGCCGCAGACCGGGCAGGGCTCCCCGGCGCGGCCGTGGACCCGCAGCCCGCTCTTCTTCTCGGCCTTCAGCCGCCCGGCGGCGACCCCCCGGGAGCGGGCCACGGCGTCGGTGAGGGTGGTGCGCAGCGCTTCGTACAGGGCGGTGGTCTCGGCCTCGTCGAGGTTCTGCACCGGCTTGAACGGCGACATCCTCGCCACGTGCAGGATCTCGTCGCTGTAGGCGTTGCCGATACCGGCGATGAGGCTCTGATCGCGCAGGGCGCCCTTGATCTGGCGGCGCTCCCCGGCGAGCAGGGCGGCGAAGGCGTCCCGGGTGAACGCGTCGGTGAGCGGGTCGGGGCCGAGCCGCGCCACGCCGGGGACCTGAGCGGGGTCGCGGACCAGGTGGACGGCGAGCCGTTTGGTGGTGCCGGCCTCGGTGAGGTCGAAGCCGTCGCCGCCGGTCAGCGCCACCCGCAGGGCGAGCGGCCCCTTGCCGGGGCGCGGCGGGCCGGAGGGCAGCACGTCCCGCCACTGGAGCCAGCCCGCCCGGGCGAGATGGACGACGAGATGGAGCCCGTCGGAGGAGCCGTCCGCGGACCGGTCCGCGGTGATGTCGAGGAACTTGCCGTGCCGCCCCACCGCGGTGACGGCCGTGCCGTCCAGCGCGGACAGGGGCGGGTCGTAGGTCTTGAGGACGCTGATGGCGACGGGCAGGGCGCGGGCGATCTCCTTGCCGACGAGATGCTCGTCCAGGAACTCGCGCAGCGCTTCGACCTCGGGCAGTTCGGGCATGGCTCCAGACTGCCCGAGTCCCGTACGCGACGCGAGGGGCGCACGGCCTACGGCCCCGGCGGCGCGGCCGGTCGCCCGGTCGGCGTACCGCCCCAGGCGGGGCCGGCGGCACGGACGGGGGCGGGGCGGGCGGCGGCGCCGTCCGGCAGGGCGGAGGGCCCGGGCCGGTCGGCCATGGGGAACTCGCACCACACGCACTTGCCGGTGCCGCGCGACTCCACGCCCCACGCCTCGGCCAGCCGGTCCACCAGCAGCAGCCCGCGGCCCGACACACCCGACAGCCCGGCCTCGCGGCGGCGGGGCAGGACGCTGGAGCGGTCCTCGACCTCGACCCTGAGGCGGCGGCGCGATCCGGTGAGCATCCGCAGGGTGACGATGGCCCCGCCGTCGGTGTGCAGCAGCGCGTTGGTGATCAGTTCGTCGGCGACCAGCTCGATCTCGTCCGCGCGGGTTCCGGCGCCCCAGGCCCGTACCGCCGCCCGGATCATATGGCGGGCGGAGGTCAGCGCCTCCGGGTCGCTCTGGGCCACATGCTGCTGGAGCCGGCCGCCGGTCCGGGGGGTGTGGCCGCCGACCCGGCGCAGCAGCAGCAGGGCGACGTCGTCGTCACCGCCGCGCTCGTCGGCCGCCCCGCACAGGTGGTCGGCGAGCAGCTGGAGCTCGCGGGGGCCGCCGCGGATCTGGGAGGTGAGCCACTGCAGGCCCTCGTCGAGGTCGGCGCCGGGCAGCTCCACCAGGCCGTCGGTGTAGAGCAGCAGGGTCTGGCCGGGGTCCAGTTCCAGGGTGCCGACGGGGTAGTCCAGGCGGCCGAACTCCGCGGAGAGGCCGAGCGGCATCCCGCCCACCACGGGCAGCCGTCGGCAGGTGCCGTCAGCCTCCACCAGCAGCGGGTCGATGTGCCCGGCGCGCACCACCTGCACCACGCCGGTGGCGAGGTCGGCCTCCACATAGGTGCAGGTGGCGAAGCGGTCGGTGTCCAGTTCATGGAGGAAGGAGGAGGCCCGGGCCATCACGGTGGCCGGGGTGTGCCCCTCGGTGGCGTAGGCGCGCAGCACGATCCGGAGCTGGCCCATGACGGCGGCGGCGTGGGTGTCATGGCCCTGGACGTCGCCGATGACCGCGCCGAGCCGGCCGCCGGGCAGCGGGATGACGTCGTACCAGTCGCCGCCGATGTCCCGGCCGAGCCGGGCGGCCCGGTAGCGGACGGCGATCCGGGCGCCGGGCACCTCGGGGATGCGCCGGGGCAGCATCGCCTGCTGGAGTCCTTCGGCGAGGTCGTGCTCCTGCTCGTAGAGCATGGCCCGCTGCAGGCTCTGCCCGAGGCTGCTGCCGAGTGCCACCAGGACGTTGCGGTCCTCGGAGCTGAAGCCGATCTTGTCGCTGTAGAGCAGGCCGAGCGCGCCGATCGGGCGGGCCTGGGCGATCAGCGGCAGATAGGCGGCGGAGGTGATGCCGAGCCTGTCGAGGTGCGGCCAGAGGATGGGGTACGAGTCGGCGAAGTCCTCGGGGGACTCGATGAACCGGGGGCGCAGGGTGCGCACCACCTCGCTCATCGGGTACTGCTCGTCCACCCGGGTGTAGCGGGTGCCGGGGACGTACGCGTTCCGCGGCCCGTCGGCCACCAGGTGGATGCGGCCGGACTCCAGCAGGCCCATCACCATGCTGGCGGCGCCGAGGTTCGCCAGTCCCTGGGAGTCCTTGAGCACGTCGATGACGTCCTGGACGGTACGGGCGTGCGCGAGGGCCGCGGTGGCCGACTCGACCACGCTGGTCTGGCGGCGGCGCTCCTCGTCGACCTCACGGCGGGCGGTGGACTGGGCGAGTTCGTCGGTGGCGTCGCGGACCACGCCGATGATGCGGCGCGGCCGGCCGGTCTCGTCCCGGCGGATGACGCCCTGGGTGTGGGTCCAGCGCAGCGCGCCGTCGCGCGAGCGTATGCGGAAGTAGGCGCCGCAGTGGGTGGAGCCGCCCTTGAGGGCCTGGGCGATCAGGGTGTCCAGCCGGATGGCCTCGGTGGGCGGCAACCGCGCGATGAGCGTCTCGGGACGCCCGTCGTAGCCGCCGGCTTCCAGCTCGAAGACGCCGAGGGCGGGCGCGTCCAGGTGCATCAGCCCGGTGTCGAGGTCCCAGTCGAAGGTGCCCATGCTGTTGAGGGACAGGCTCAGATCCGGAGGGGCGGGCCAGTCCTCGGGAGGCGACAGGGCATCCGCTGCCGGATCAACCATGGGGCCACTCTGCCATCATCCGTCGGGTTTTTCGACCCGATATGTACCTTATGGGACCCAGGGGCCGGGGCGGGTGGGAGCCGGTACGGCGCCGGACGGGACCCGGCGCACGCTCCCGGCGGGCGGACCCACCGCCCCTCCGGCGGGGCTCACTCCATGTCGAAGACCGGCTCCTCGTCCGGACCGGCGCCGTCCGGACCCGAGCCCGGACCGGAGCCCGGACCCGAGCCCTCCGGGCCGCCGTCGCCGTCGCCGTCGCCGCCGCCCTCACCCGCTCCGCCCGCGTAGGGGCCCGCGTCCGGCCCGTACAGGTCCTCCGGTTCGGCCATCACCGGGGGCTCGGGCGGCGGGGGCGGGGTGGGGCAGCCGGGCGGTACGGCGAGGCCTTCACCCGGATCGGTCGGGCAGTCCTCCGGCTCGACGGTCTCCGGGGCCGCCCCCTCGGGCTCCGCGGTGTCCGGCCGGCCCGGCCGCTCGGGCTCGCCGGTGCCGGGGCCGTCCGGCACCGCCGTTCCGCTGTCCGGGACGCTCGGGCCCGCCCCCTCCCCCTCCGGCTGGTCCGGCCGGGGGGCCGGGCCGGTGCCCTCGGGCTGCTGCCCGGGCGGGGTGGCGGGGCCGGAGCCGGGGTCCCGCGAGGGCTCGGCCTCCGGTACGGCCGCCTCGGCCAGGTCTCGCTCCCCCGGCGCGTACGGCGGCGGGGAGGCGGGCGCCGCGTCCTGCGCGCCGCTGGTGCCCATGGGGCGCTCCACCCAGGTGCTGCTGAGGACGTTGACGATGACCAGGCTCTCCACCGGCCGCCGGGTCGGGGTGATCATCAGGGTGCGTCCGGGGTCGAAGCCGGGCCAGGCCTCGCCCTCGTGCTCGGCCGCGCCCCGGGCGTCCACCGCGGTCCGCAGCGGATTGCCCCCGGCGCAGCGCACCCTGGGCGTGCCGTAGCGGTCGACCATGACGGCGGTGCCGGTCTGGAGCACCGCCTGGTACGGGTCGGCGGCGCCGTCGCGGTAGCCATGGCCGGTGACCCTGACGTCGGCGCGCAGCAGCACCGGGGTGAGGCCGCGCACCCAGGGCGCGAGGCCCGCCGGGGTGACACCGGCGGCCTGGGCGAAGGCGCGCGCCTTGGTGGCGTCCTCGGTGAGCAGGGACGCCTGGCGCTCGATGTCGCAGCTGGGCACCGAGCGGGTGCCGCCGTACAGACCGGGCGTGGAGCCGGGCACACTGCGCGCGCTCTGTCCGCGGGCGCCCGCCGCGGGTGAGGCCGCGGAGGCGGGCAGTCCGGGCGCCGGGCGGGCGGTGGAGGCGGTGAACGGGTCCGAGCCCGGGTCGCCGGCGGGCAGCAGCCGCACCTTCTGGGCGCCGGCGGACATCTGCGGCCCGGCGTCCCCACCTCCCTCTCCGTCACCGCAGCCCGCGACGAGCAGCGCGACGGCCAGCGTGTACGCGGCGGGCACCTGGGGCGCGACGCGACGGCGGCGCGTGGGTGTGGGCACGCGGGGGGCCTCCTGTCCTCCGGGGCGTCCCCGGCCCGGCTGCGCCGCCCGGGGACTGAGGGCTCTGCGCTCCTGTCTGCCGGACCCCGGACCGCCCCGCAAGCCGGGTGGTCCGACCGGGGGACGGAGCCACGGGATGCCTCACCCCAGATCGACTTGAACGCGTTCAACAACCCTTCTACAGTGAGCGGGAGAACGGACTTGAACGCGTTCAAGACGCCGGTACGGGGAGAGGTGGGACCGATGTGGCCGCTGGTGAACCTGATCGTGCCCCTGGGCATGCTGGTGGTCCTGCCGCTGGGGCTGGCCCTGCTGGACCCGGCGGGGCTGCGGACGGTACGGCGGCTGTGGCCGCTCTTCGCGGTGCCCGGGGCGGTCTGCCTCTGGCTGCCCCGAGGTGCCCTCGCCACCACACTGGCCTGCGGGTACGCGCTCGGCACGGTGCTGCTGGCCGGACACGCGGCCGGCCGGCTGGTACGCGGCGGCCGGGCCGTGCCCGCCCCGGCCGAGGTGGCCGCCCTCACCGCGCTGGCCTGTCCCGCCGTGGCCGCCTCGGCCCTGGTCGCCGAGCGGGCGGGGCACCGGCTCCTCGGCTTCGACCTCGACATCCTGGCGCTGACCGTGCCGCACTTCCACTTCGCCGGGTTCGCCGCCGCCCTGGTGGCCGGGCTGGTCTGCCGTACCGCCGACCGCCCGGCGGCCCGGTTCGCCGGGTACAGCGTGCCCTCGGGGACCCTGCTGGTGCTGGCCGGCTACTTCGTGGACGACTGGGCCGAACTGCTCGGCGCGCTGGTGCTGACCGCCGGGATGTGGACGGTCGCCTGGCTCACCTGGCGCGAGGTGCGGCCCACCGCGCCCGACCGGGCCACCCGGGTCCTTCTGGCCGTCTCGGCCGCCGTCCTGGTGGCGACGATGCTGCTGGCCCTCAGCTGGGCGGTCGGCCAGGCGACCGGACTGCCCCATCCCGACCTGGCCTGGATGGCGGCCACCCATGGACTGGGCAACGCACTGGGCTTCGCCCTCTGCTCGGTGCTGGCCTGGCGGCGGCTCGCCACCCCCGGCGGCAGGAGCGAGGACAAGGGGCCCGGTACCGGAGCGCTTCCCGCCACCTGGGCCCGGAGCAGGCCAGGCCGGGACCACTCGACGCCCATCCGCCGGCCATGACCGGCGCCGACCCGAGGGACGCACCCCATGAGCCGACTGATCCGCGCACTCGGCGACCATGATCACGGTCGGGCCGACGGCACCCGCCACGACCACCTCGGCCGCACCCCGCTCGATCCCACCCACCCGCAGACCGCCCGCCCGGAGGACCCTGTGCCGACCGACCTCACCTACCCGGAGACCGGCGCCACCCTGGAGCGGCCGCTGCCGGCCGGCTACCACCATCTGCACCACACCGCGCCGATCGGGCACGGGCGGGAAGTGTTCCAGCGCGCCGGGACGGCCGTCGTGACCTGGCGGATGCACCGGCGGACGGGGGTACGGGTGGTGGCGGACACCCCGCGCGCCGAGCCGGGCACCCGTGTGTCGGTCGGGTTCGGCACGGCGCGGCTGGGGATCACCGTCCCGTGCGCGGTGATCTGGACCGTGGACGACACCAGCCGGACCGGCTTCGCCTACGGCACCCTGCCGGGGCACCCCGAGACGGGTGAGGAGTCCTTCGTGGTGGACCTGCGCCCGGACGGTTCGGTGTGGTTCACGGTCACCGCGTTCAGCCGGCCGGGCTGCTGGTACACCCGGCTGGCCGGGCCGGTGGTGCCGCTGCTGCAACGGGCCTACGCCCGCCATCTGGGCCGTACCCTGCGCCGGATCGCCACCTGAGTCGCCGTCAGCCCGATGTGCGGCGGGTGCCGCACGGCGGTGTCGCGCCGGCGTCGAGAGGGCGGACGCGGATACTCGGGACCGATGGAATGGTTCTGGTTCGCCTCCTCCGACTACTGGCTGAGCCGGCTGGTCTTCCAGCGGGCGCTGGCCGCCGTCTACCTGGTCGCCTTCCTCGCGGCCGCGCTGCAGTTCCGCGCGCTGATCGGGAGCCGGGGCATGCTGCCGGTGCCCCGGTATGTGGAGCGGGTGCCGTTCCGGGCCGCGCCCAGCGTGTTCCACTGGCACTACTCGGACCGGTTCTTCGCGCTCTGCGCCTGGGGCGGCGCGGCGCTGGCCCTCGCCCTGCTCGCGGGCGCGGGTGACGCGGTGCCGCTGGCCGTCTCCATGGTGCTGTGGGCCGTGCTCTGGGCGCTCTACCTGTCGATCGTGAACGTGGGGCAGACCTGGTACGGCTTCGGCTGGGAGTCGCTGCTGCTGGAGACCGGGTTCCTGGCGGTCTTCCTCGGCAACGAGGAGACCGCCCCGCCGGTGCTGGTGCTGTTCCTGCTGCGCTGGCTGCTGTTCCGGGTGGAGTTCGGCGCCGGGTTGATCAAGCTTCGCGGCGACTCCTGCTGGCGCGATCTGACCTGCCTGTACTACCACCATGAGACCCAGCCGATGCCCGGCCCGCTGAGCTGGTTCTTCCACCGGCTGCCGAGGCCGCTGCACCGGGTGGAGACGGCGGCCAACCATGTCGCCCAGCTGGCGGTGCCGGTGCTGCTGTTCACCCCGCAGCCGGTGGCGAGCGCCGCCGCCGGGCTGATCGTGGTGACCCAGCTGTGGCTGGTGGCGTCGGGCAACTTCGCCTGGCTGAACTGGCTGACCATCGTGCTCGCGCTGTCCGCGGTGGACGGCTCGCTGGTGGCCGCCCCGCCCGTGCTGCCCGCTCCCCCGCTGTGGTTCGGGGTGCTGGTGCTCGCCGTCACCGCGCTGGTGCTGGTCCTGAGCGTGCGGCCGGCCCGCAATCTGCTCTCCCGCCACCAGGCGATGAACCGGTCCTTCGACCCGCTGCACCTGGTCAACACCTACGGGGCCTTCGGCACGGTGGGGCGGGTCCGGCGCGAGATCGTCATCGAGGGCACCGAGGAGGCGACGGCCCACCCGGGGACGGTCTGGCGGGAGTACGGCTTCCGGGGCAAGCCGGGGGACGTGCGGCGGCTGCCGCGCCAGTTCGCGCCGTACCATCTGCGGCTGGACTGGATGATGTGGTTCGCCGCCCTCTCCCCCGCGTACGCCCGGTCCTGGTTCACCCCGTTCGTCGAGCGACTGCTGGAGGGCGACCGGGACACCCTGCGGCTGCTGGGGCACAACCCCTTCCCGGACGGCCCGCCGGCGCAGATCCGGGCCCGGCTCTACCGGTACCGGTTCACCACCGGGGCGGAGCGGCGGGCGACGGGCGCCTGGTGGCACCGGACCCCGGAGCGCGACTTCCTGCCACCGACCCGGCTGCGCTGATGACGGCACCCGGCGGACCCCCGGACAGCCGCGTGCCCTCCGCCGGCGGGCGCGCGGGGCGCGTCGCGGGGCGGAGGGCACGGAGCGGGTGCCGCATGCGCGGGTGCGGGTCCGGCCGAAGCGTACGGCTCAGTCGATACCGGGCAGGATGTGCGGCTCGGCGAGGTCGTCCTCGTAGCCCGCGAGCCGGATGGGCGCCGAGCGGGCCCACACCTCAAGGCTGCCGAGGGTCTCGGAACGGGCGAGGCGTTCGCCCGGTTCCGCAGGCTCCTGAATGATCGTTTCTGGTGTCACCGCGCACTCCTGTCGTGTCGCGAACCTATGGGACATGTACTGCCGTTCGGTCGCGGTGGCGCCGGTCATCGGGCGGGACCGCAAGCTTGGTGGCAGGCTTGTCCCCAGGCCGACCCGAGGGGTTTCGTGGCCCCCGGTCGGTCGGCCGTTCGCCCCAGGTTAACCAAATGAGCGTGGTTCCGCTCGATGGAACGCGTCACAGGGTGGGAATCCGGACACGCCGGGAGCGCGCGGGCAGACCCGGGCGCCGGAAAGCGTCCTGCGAGCCCTCCGACGGATGGGGCGGGCGGGGAGAGCGGGACGCTCGGCAAGCGGTTTCCGTTTGGCGCACCCGCGCCCTGGCGTTCACCCCACGGGGTGAGGTCAGCTCACCACTGGCCGGGGGCGTAGTCCTTGAGGAAGCAGCCGTACAGGTCCTCGCCCGCCTCGCCGCGCACGATCGGGTCATAGACCCGGGCCGCGCCGTCCACCAGGTCCAGCGGGGCGTGGAAGCCGGCCTCCGCGAGCCGCACCTTGTCCGGGTGCGGGCGCTCGTCGGTGATCCAGCCGGTGTCCACGGCCGTCATCAGGATGCGGTCGGAGTCGAACATCTCCTGGGCGCTGGTGCGGGTCAGCATGTTCAGCGCGGCTTTGGCCATGTTGGTGTGCGGGTGCCCGGCGCCCTTGTAGCCGCGGGCGAACACGCCCTCCATGGCGGAGACGTTGACGACGTAGGTGCGGCGGGCCGGGGAGGCGGCCATGGCCGCCCGGAGCCGGCTGATCAGGATGAACGGGGCGGTGGAGTTGCACAGCTGCACTTCCAGCAGCTCGACCGGGTCCACCTCGGAGACCGTCTGCACCCAGCTGTTGCTGTCGTGCAGGTCGGGTACGAGCCCGCCGGCGTCGATGGCGGTGCCGGCCACGATCCGCTCCAGCGAGGCGGAGCCGCTGACCAGGGCCAGGTCGGTGATGTCCTGGGCGGTGAGCTGGTCCCCGCCGCGCGGTCCGGGCAGCGCGGCCACGGAGTCGACCGTTCCGCTGCCGAAGGTGCCGATGACCTCGGCGGGCGGCAGTTCGCCGGCGGGCAGCGGGGCGGACTCGGCGGCCACCAGCTCGCGGTAGGCGCCGGGCGAGCGGCGCACGGTCTGGGCGGCGTTGTTGATCAGGATGTCCAGCGGCCCGGCGGCGGCGACCGAGTCGGCGAGGGCCACCACCTGGGCGGGGTCGCGCAGGTCGATGCCGACGATCTTCAGCCGGCCGATCCACTCGTCGCTGTCCGGCATGGCCTTGAAGCGGCGGATGGCGTCGTTCGGGAAGCGGGTGGTGATGGTGGTGTGGGCGCCGTC
The DNA here is from genome assembly GCF_023218175.1 of Streptomyces lichenis. Taxonomy (GTDB): domain Bacteria; phylum Actinomycetota; class Actinomycetes; order Streptomycetales; family Streptomycetaceae; genus Streptomyces; species Streptomyces lichenis. Next base: position 39,045 of record NZ_JALPTH010000010.1, read on the forward strand.
CCGGAGCAGCCGCAGCGCGATGTACATGCCGATCTTGGCGCGGCCGCCGGTGAGCAGGGCCCGCCGGCCGGTCAGGTCGGTACGGGCGTCGCGCCTGGCGCGGTTCTCGGCGGCGCACTTCTGGCAGAGCTGGTGGTAGAAGGCGTCGACCTCGACGTACCGCTGCTTGCAGACGTAGCAGGAGCGGGGGCGCTGGAGGATGCCGGCGATCTCGCCGGCGACCGAGGAGGAGGGCAGCAGGCCCTGGGTCTCGTCGTCGATGCGGTCGGCGGAGCCGGTGGCGGTGGCCTCGGTGACGGCCCGGTCGTTGGCGGTCTTGGCGGCACGGCGCTCCTGGCGGCGGCGCTGCTTGACGGTGCGGTAGATGCCGGAGGTGGCCCGGCGGACCGCGATGGCGTCCGGGTGGTCGACCTCGATCCGGTCGAGCTCGGCGAGGACGCTCAGGCAGACGGCCAGCCGCTCGGGGGCGATCCCCGGCCCGTACACCTCCGGCTCGTACGCCTGGGTCTCTTCGGTCACCGTCATGGCGCTGCCGTTCCTCGCTCGCTCGTTCATCGCGCCGCCGCGACACGCGGGCGGCGGGTGCTTGTCAAAAGCCGAACTCTACGGGAGGCGGGGGCGCGAGGGCCAAGCGGAGGCCCGTGCTCTCGGTCACGGGGCAGGGGGCCGGGGCGAGGCCAGCGGGTCGCCCGCGACCGGGACGGGAATTTTCGGAAAGGGGCGAAACGGACGGTGCTGCGGTTTCCCTCGGCCGGCGCCACCCCTGTTGGGCACATGCTCAATAGCCAGCCTCCGCCTCCACCCCTTCGATTCCCAGCCGATTTCCCCTCTTCACATTCGATAGACAGGCCGTGATCCGGTTGCGAAGACCGCTGCCTACGGATACCGCACCCTTTACCGTCCCCGGTGTGACGCAGAACGCACCGTGCACCGGCACGGCTCAGGCAGGGACGAGGGAGGCCTCATGAGGGGTATGCGGGGTACGCCGGGTCGCCGGGCGGTGCTGGCCGCCGGCGCGGTCACCGTCACCGCGGTCGCGCTCGACGGCTGCGGACCGGAAGACGAGCGGGACCGCTCCGGGGAGGACCGGGCCGGACGGGCGGCCGACCTCGTGCTGACCGGCGGCCATGTCCACACCGTGGACGACGAGGACAGCGTGCACCAGGCGCTGGCGGTCACCGCCGGCCGTATCACCTTCGTCGGCACCGATCGGGAGGCCCGCCGCCACGTCGGCAAGGGCACCCGGGTCGTGGACCTGGGCGGCCGGATGGTGATGCCCGGACTGCATGACGGGCATCTGCACCCCATGTCCGGCGGGCAGGGGTTGCTCGGCTGCGACCTGGAGTACGAACCGCTCACGGTCCGGCAGTTCCAGGACCGCGTCAGGGCCTATCTGAAGCGGACGAAGGACGAGGAGCCCGACTCCTGGGTCCAGGTCGAGCACTGGTACGCGCAGGCCATGCGGCCGGCCGGGACCAAGCTCACCAAGGCCGATCTGGACGCCCTGGACACCCGGCGGCCGATCGTGGTCAAGTCCACCGACGGGCACACCGTGCTGGTCAGCAGCCGCGCCCTGGAGATCGCCGGTATCACCGCCGCGACGAAGGACCCGGCAGGCGGTGCCATCGGGCGGGACGCCCAGGGCGAGCCCACCGGCGTCCTGGAGGACGGGGCGACCGACCTGGTCACGGCGAAGATCCCGCAGCCGACCGCCGCGGAGAACCTGCGGATCGCCCGCACCGCCCTGGCCGCGCTCGCGGAGCAGGGGGTGACCACCTTCATGGACGCGCTGGCGTCCGAGGAGGGGCTCAAGGCCTTCACCGCCCTCGCCGAGGAGGGCGCGCTCACCGCCCGGGCCTCTTTCGCCCCGCTGGTCAACGTCGGCGACAAGGACCCGGTGGGCAAGGTGCGCGCCCTGCGCGACCGGTACGACGGGGGCGCCGTCAAGGCCGCGGCGGGGATCGCCGTACGCAACACCAAGCTCTTCCTCGACGGCGTCCTGCAGTACCCCGCGCAGACCGCCGGCCTGCTCCAGCCCTATCTGGAGTGCGGCCACGGCGAGTGCCGCCCCGGCAAGCGGACCGGCGCCCAATACTGGAAGCAGGAGCAGCTCGACTCCATCGTGGCGGAGCTGACCAAGGCGGGCTTCGACCCGCATGTGCACGCCATCGGCGACCGGTCGGTCCGCACCGCCCTCAACGCCTTCGCCCGCGTCCGCGAGCGCGGCGACCGGCGCAGCCGGCTGACCGTCGCCCACGCCGAACTGGTGGACCCCGCCGACATCAAGCGCTTCGCCCGGCTCGACGTGGTCGCCGCGATGGGGTTCCACTGGGCCAAGCCCGCCCCCGACTCCGTCGAGTCGGTCAAGCCCTACCTGGGCGCCAAGCGGTGGTCGAACTACGAACCGGAGGGGGACATCCTCGCAGGCGGCGGCCGGATATCCCTGGGCAGCGACTGGCCGGTCGACCCGCTGGACGAGTGGACCGCCATCAAGACGGCGATCACCCGGACCGCCGCGCCCGGCAGCGAGTACGCCAAGCAGGGGCCGATGACGCCCCATCAGCGCATCAGCCGCGCGGCCGCCCTGCGCGCGGCCACCCTCAACGGCGCCTACCAGCTGCGGCAGCAGGACCACACCGGTTCACTGGAGGCGGGCAAGTTCGCCGACCTGATCGTGCTGGACCGCAATGTGATGAAGGTCCCCGAGGAGGAGATCGCCGGGACCAAGGTCCTGCTGACCATGGTCGGCGGCCGGGTCGTGCACGGCTCCCTGGACCTGGAGTAGGCCCCGGCAGGGCCCCGTGCCCGGCGGAGCCCGCCGGGCACGGACGGGCACGGGGGGCGCGTGTCAGACGCGGACCCCGACGGACCTCAGATAGGCGAGCGGGTCGATGTCGGAGCCGTAGCCGGGGCCGGTGCGGATCTCGAAGTGCAGGTGCGGGCCGGTGCTGTTGCCGGTGGAGCCCGAGCGGGCGATCCGCTGACCGCCGCCCACCTGCTGCCCGGCCCGCACACTGAGGGCGGAGAGATGGGCGTACTGGCTGTAGCGGCCGTCGTGGTGGCGGATGACGATCTGGTAGCCGTAGGAGCCGGCCCAGCCCGCCGAGACGACCCGGCCGGGCGCCACCGCCTTGACGGAGGTGCCGGTGGGGACGGCGAAGTCCACACCGGTGTGGTAGCCGCTGGCCCAGGAGGAGCCCGCCTTGCGGTAGGCGGTGCTCGGGCCGGCCTCCACCGGGGCGCTGAACCCGGCGGCGGTCCGCGGCTTGGCGGTCGCCTGCTGCGGCTTGGCCTGCTGCTGCCGGGGCTTCGGCTTGGCCGCCTCCTGGCGGGGCTTCGGCTTGGCCGTGTCGGGTCTCGCCTGGGGCTTGGCGGCCGGTCTGGTCTCGTTCGGCGGCTTCGCCGTGGTCTTCGGCCTGGAGGTCTGCGGACGCGGGCGTTCCGTGCGCGGCTTCCCGGTCACCGGGCCGGCCGCGGTGCCGCGCAGCGCGAGCCGCTGGCCGGGGAGGATCAGGTCCGGGTCGGAGCCGATCACGGTGCGGTTCTCCGCGTAGAGGCGCTGCCAGCCGCCGCTGACCCGCTCGGCGCGGGCGATGCCCGAGAGCGAGTCGCCGCGCGCCACGGTGTAGCTCTCGCGCTTGCCGGGCACGGTGGTGGGCGTGGCGGCCGGCTGCTTCGGCTGCCCCTTGGCACTCCGCTTCTGCGGATTCCGCGGAGAGGCGCTTTCCCGGCCGGTGTTCTCCCCGGTGGTGCGGACCTGCTCGCCGCGGCCGCCGTTCGGGGAGATGGCGGGGGCGTCGCCGCCGCGGGTGAGTCCGGCCTTGACCGAGCAGGCGGGCCAGGCGCGCGGGCCCTGGCCGTCCAGGACCTTCTCGGCGACGGCTATCTGCTGGTCCTTGGTGGCGAGGTCGGCGCGGGGCGCGTACCGCGTCCCGCCGAAGGCCTCCCAGGTGGACTGGGTGAACTGCAGGCCGCCGTAGTAGCCGTTGCCGGTGTTGATGTCCCAGTCGTGGGTGGACTCGCAGGCCGCGACCTTGTCCCAGGTGTCCACCGAGGCCGCCTCGGCCGCTCCGGCCGCCATCAGCGGCAGGGCCATGCCGGCGCCGCTCGCGGTGACGGTCAGCGAAGCCCGGTTGAGGCGGCTCGGCTGGTACCGCCGGTGTCGTCCGCGTAAGGCCATGGGTGGGTCTCCCCCCTTGCACAGGTCAGCGGCGGCCCAAGCTAGAGGGTGGGGCGGCCGGTGACAAGGGGCGGTCCCGATGTCACCTTCGGTGAGAGCGGGACCGGCGGGATGGACGGGGCACGGGGGCGGTGCGGGCGGCCGGGGCGGTGTTGCGGTGAATGACCCGCTCAGGTGGTGCGTACGGGTACGGGACCGGGGAAGGCAACCGCAGGTGACCGGGGCGTACGCGGGGCGCGCGGCAGCGCGTCGGCGCGCACCCGTCCACCGGCCGGCCCGCCGGCCCGGTCCGTCCGCCGGGACGCCATGAACCACCACCGAACGACACAGGAGCACGCATATGAGCGGCACAGCCCAGATCGGTGTCACCGGGCTCGCGGTGATGGGCCGCAATCTGGCCCGGAACTTCGCCCGCAACGGCCTCACCGTCGCCCTGCACAACCGGACCCAGGCCCGTACCGACGCGCTGGTCGAGGAGTTCGGCGAGGAGGGCGCCTTCGTTCCCACCGGCAGCGCGGAGGAGTTCGTGGCCGCGCTGGAGCGGCCCCGGCGGCTGGTGGTCATGGTGAAGGCGGGTGAGCCGACCGACGCGGTCATCGAGGAGTTCGCCCCGCTGCTGGAGGACGGCGACGTCATCATCGACGGCGGCAACGCCCACTTCGAGGACACCCGGCGCCGGGAGCGGGAGCTGCGCGAGCGCGGCATCCACTTCGTGGGCGCGGGCATCTCCGGCGGTGAGGAGGGGGCGCTGAACGGGCCCAGCATCATGCCGGGCGGCTCGGCCGAGTCGTACGAGTCGCTCGGCCCGCTGCTGGAGCGGATCGCGGCCAAGGCGCCGGATGGCACCCCGTGCGTGAGCCATGTCGGCCCCGACGGGGCCGGGCACTTCGTCAAGATGGTGCACAACGGCATCGAGTACGCGGACATGCAGCTGATCGGCGAGGCGTACCACCTGCTGCGGTCGGTCGCGGGCTACTCGCCGGCCAAGATCGCCGAGACCTTCCGCGGCTGGAACGAGGGCCGGTTGGACTCGTATCTGATCGAGATCACCGCGCAGGTGCTCGCGCACACCGACGCCGCCACCGGCGAGCCGTTCGTGGACGTGGTGGCCGACCAGGCGGAGCAGAAGGGCACCGGCCGCTGGACGGTGCAGATCGCGCTGGACCTCGGGGTGCCGGTGTCGGGCATCGCGGAAGCGGTGTTCGCCCGCTCGCTGTCCGGCCACGCCGGGCTGCGGGAGGCCTCCCGGTCGCTGCCCGGGCCCACCGCCCAGCCACTGGACGAGGCGGAGGCGGCGCGGTTCGCCGACCGGGTGGAGCAGGCCCTCTACGCGTCGAAGATCGTCTCGTACACCCAGGGCTTCCATATGATCCGGGCCGGCAGCGAGGCGTACGACTGGGACGTGGACCTCGGCGCGGTGGCCTCGCTGTGGCGGGCCGGCTGCATCATCCGGGCGGCCTTCCTGGACCGCATCCGCGCCGCGTACGACGCCCAGCCGGGGCTGCCCAGCCTGCTGGGCGACAAGGAGTTCGCCGCGGAGATCGGCGCGGCGCAGGACGACTGGCGCGAGGTGGTCGCCACCTCGGCGCGCCAGGGCGTCCCGGCCCCCGGCTTCGCGGCGGCGCTCTCCTACTACGACGCCCTGCGCGCCGACCGGCTCCCTGCCGCGCTCACCCAGGGCCAGCGGGACTACTTCGGCGCGCACACCTACCGGCGCACCGACCGGGACGGGGTGTTCCACACCCTCTGGGGCGGCGACCGCTCCGAGGTCAGCGCGGACTGACCCTGGATCCCGCCGTCTGCGGGCGGGTACGGACACGGGCCCCCGCCGCTGTCCGCGGCGGGGGCCCGTGTGCGACCGTCCTTGTCCGGCCTTGTCCGGCTGCCTAGCTGGCCGGACCGGGCTCCGGTTCGGGGCCGGGCACGGGCTCGGGGCCGGGGGGCTTGGGCACCGGGTCCGGCTCAGGGCCGGGCGGGGGGCCGGGGTGCGGCGGAGGGGTGGGGGTGGGGCCGGGGACCGGGCTGGGAGCGGGGCCCGGCTCGGGTCCCGGTCCCGGGCTCGGCACCGGTGTCGGCGGCGCCGGGTCCGGACCCGGGCCCGGCGTGGGCGCGGGCGGGACGGGGTCGGGGTACGGGTTGGTCATGGCGACTCCCCTGGTGGTTCGGCCGTGGCGGTACGGGCCTTGGCCCGCACGGACCCGCTACGGGCGGCGGCCCCGCCACCCGTACCGGCTCTCCCCCGCCGCGTTCCCGCCCGCGAGGGGATCACTCGTCCACCCGCCGGACCCCCTTCGGGCGGGGTACGCCGGTGTCAGCCGCGCCTCCGGGCCGGATACGCGGTGTCAGCCGCGCGGCCAGGGCCGGATACGCGGGTGTCAGCCGCGCGGCCCGGGTACGGCGTGCGGGGCGCGAACCGTGCCGCTGCCGGGCACCGGGGCCGAGGCGTCCGTCCCCAGCTCCACGATCCGGTTCGCCCCGTCGACGTGCACCACCCGCGGCACCAGCGCCCGCGCCTCGGCGTCGTCCACCTGGGCGTAGCTGATGAGGATCACCAGGTCCCCGGGGTGGACGAGGTGTGCGGCGGCGCCGTTGATCCCGATCACGCCGGAGCCTCGCTCCCCCTCGATGACGTAGGTCTCCAGCCGGGCCCCGTTGTCGATGTCGACGATGTGGACGAGCTCCCCCGGGAGCAGGTCGGCCGCCTCCATGAGGTCGGCGTCCACGGTGACGGACCCGACATAGTGCAGGTCGGCCTGGGTGACGGTGGCGCGATGGATCTTGGACTTGAACATGGTGCGCTGCATCTGAGTGCTCCTGTGACTCGGCTCCCTGCCTGCGTACGTGCAGGTCAAGGGCGGTCCGGTCAGCCTACAGCGGGGCTCGCGTGACGAGGCAGCCCCCTCCACCGCTGACCGGACGGCCACGGGAGCGAGGTCCTTCGGCCCTCATGGGCACCCCGGAGAAGCTGCTCGGCAGTCGCCCGGGTGGCCGGACCGCTTTCGCCGGGGCACCGGATCGGGCCCCGGCGAAGGACTCCGGACGGGGATGCCCCCGCCATCGGGTGGTGGCCCGGGGGCTGCGGGGCGTGGTGCTACCGGAGCCGGTTGCCGCCGCCGGAGGTACCGGGGGTCGCCGGGTGGTGCGCCGGCCGGTCGGCCGGGGGCTGCGGGGAGGGCTGCGGGGAGGATGCCCGGAGGTCCCGTAGCGGGGTCCCCGGCAGCCTGGTGCCGGCCGCGGCCGCCTGGGGGTTGCCCTCGTGGTGCTTCTGGTCGGTGGTGCTGTTGACGAGCACGCCCGCGGCGACCAGTCCGGCTCCCATGCCCTGCAGGGTCGGGCTGTCGGTCTGCACGCCCCTGCCCCAGACACCCAGGCCGACACCGGTGATGGTGTTCGCTGCCACCTTGCTGGGGGTGAAGGCCGGCTGCGGCTTGTCGGGTTCGTTCCTGACGCCTCGCGCGTACCCGACCTGTTCGGCGATGTTGTAGGCCGGTCGCGCGATGCCCGCCCAGGTGCCGGCCGCGCGGGCGTGCGGGTTGCGGGTCCACTCCGCCGTCGCCGAGACCACCGAGGGCGTCACGTCGAGCAGGGAGTTGACGGTCTTCCGGGCACCGCTGGTACGGGCCGGGCCGGATTCCGCCCGGGGCACGCCGCCCCGTTCGGCCAGGCTGTAGGGGTCCTCGCTCGCCGCGCCGCGCACAGGGGGAGCGGCGGGCGCCGGGGCGACCGCGGGTGCCGCGGGGCTCGGAGGAGCCGGCGTCGACGGGACGGGGGACGCGGGGCCCTGCGGCTGCTGGTGGAGGCCGGGCGCGCTGGAGGTCCGGGGGGCGCTGGAGGCGAGAGGCGTCTCCTCCTGCGCGCTGTAGTACTCCGTCTCGCTCGACGAGGAGTGGGGTGAGTGGTCACGCATGGACGGGTCTCCCTGTTCGAGGGGTCGCCGGCACGGGATTCCGTGCCGTGCGGGTACGTTCCCAACCGCCGATCAGCGGTGGCTTACCGCGCCCTTGGCATCCGCCGGACGGCGGCGGTGGAGCGGCCCCAGCGAGATCCGGCGCACCAGGGCTTCGGCCGGGCCGCGGTCGAACCGCCTCAGGTAGGCCTCGCCGAGGCGGAGTTGGGCGGCGAACAGCAGAAGGCATCCCGCCAGCACGGGCGCCCCGCCGATCCGGCCGTACCAGCCCAGGCCGTACCCGGTGAACACCAGGGCGAGCACCAGGGACTGGGTCAGGTAGTGGGTCAGCGCCATCCGGCCGGCCGGCGTGAGCAGTCCGTCGACGCGGCGGCCAACCCCGGATCTCTCCCTGGCGAGCAGCAGGCAGATGTAGGCCCCGGTGAGGGCGGAAGCGGTGCAGACGCCCACCGCCCTGCCGAGTACGGCCCAGTGGGGCGGCAGTGGCCCGTAGGAGCAGAGGGCCATGAAGCCGCTGCCGGGCAGCCCGACCAGGAGCCCGGCGGCAGCGAGCCGGTACAGCCTGGCCCGGGGCCATGTGCGCTCCAGCCATCCGGCCTTGCCCGCCGCCAGTCCCAGGAGCATGCCGGCCAGCACCTGGGGGGCGTACATCGCGTTGCCCGCCGCGAACAGCGGGAGCTGCTCCAGCCGGGCTCCGATGGCGCCGGCCGGACCGTCGCGGTGGCGGGCGGCCAGTTCGGCAAGCGCCGCGCCCGCCGGCGGGTCGGCGGTGACGGGGCCGGTGGCCAGCGCCGCCTGGCCGTAGGCCAGCATCAGCAGCGAGAACGACGCCAGCAGGCCGCATCCGAGCAAACACAGGGTGCGGGGGCGCAGCCGGTGCAGCGGATACAGCAGCAGGCCCAGTACCGCGTAGAGCGTGAGGATGTCACCGGCGAAGAGCAGCACGGCGTGCCCGGCGCCCAGCACGGACAGGGCTCCGAGACGTCTGAGGTAGCGGGCGGTGTGGGAGCGGTACGGAGGGGGTGCGGCCCGGCGGGTCAGCAGGGCGGTGCTGTACCCGAACAGGAAGCAGAACAGCAGGTAGAACTTCGCCTCGGCGAGGGTGCCGACCGCCAGGGCCGCCAGCCGGTCGGGGGACATGCCCTCCGGCCGGGGGGCCGGGACGCCGCCCAGGACGCGGGCGTTCACCACCAGGATGCCGAGCAGGGCGAAGCCCCGCAGGACGTCCGGTGATCCGGCGCGCACCGCCGGGCCGGGCGGCTCGGCCACGGCGGAGTGCGGGCCGGCGGTCTCCGGTACGCGGAGTGGGCGGGGCCGGCGGTCCCGCCCACCTGGGGATGCCGGCCCGTTCATCGGGCGGGGAGGCGGGCCAGGTCCCGGCGGAGGGCCGGGATGTCCAGCCGGGCGCCGGGGCAGGCCGTCGGTGTCCACAGACCGTGCCCGTTGACGGCGGAGGGCAGCCGGCGGACCCGTCCGGAGGACGCGGTGTAGGCCAGTGGCCGCAGCGGGTCGAGGGTGTGGCGGTCCGTCAGCGCTGCCGCCAGCCGGGTCAGCGCGCGGCGGGCCGCGGGAGTGGGCGGCGCCTTGTCCAGGTCGCCGAGCAGGGCGACACCGATGTTCCCGGTGTTGAAGCCGCCGGTGTGGAAGGCGGTCACGACCTCGTTCGCGGAGTTGTGGCCCGGCGGTCCGTCGTCCCCGGAGGCCCGGCCCTCGTACACCCGGCCCTCGCCGTCCACCAGGAAGTGGTAGCCGATGTCCCCCCAGCCGTTGCGTACCGCGTGCAGTTCGAAGATCGCGCGGATGGTCGCGGCGGGGTCGGGGTCGCGGTTGGCGGTGACGGTGTGGTGGACGGTCACCGCCCGCGCCGGGGCGAAGACGCGGGTCGCCACCGCCTTCGTCTCGTCGGCCCCCCAGTCGGCGCGGGTGATGACGCCGAGCGCGTCGAGGTCGCCGCCGGATGGGCCGGCGGGGCGCCGGGAGGCGTCCGGGGCCGCGCGGCGGGGTGGCGGCGGGGCGGTGGACGGGGCGGTCGGCGCGGGCAGGGGGCCGTGCACGGTGTCCACCCCGACCGCGGTCAGCAGGTCGACGCCGGGTGGATGGCCCACCTGGTAGGAGCGTGCGCCACCGGCCGGAACCAGGGCGTGCCGTACCCCGTCCGGGGCGGTGTCCCCGCCGCAGGGGCAGCCGGCGCGTACCGGCAGCCAGCCGGAGGTCCTGTCCGGGCGGCCGTCGAAGCGGATGCGCGGGCCGCGTTCCGGACCTCGCCAGCTCAGCGCGACGAAGACGAGCGGGAACGGTGAGCGCTGGACCGCCGTCAGCTCGCCGCGCGCGGCCACGGAGCGGGTCACCGGGATGCCGAGCCGGCCGGTGGGCCCGGTGGTGGCGGAGGGAGGCGGGGTGGGGCGAGCCGGCTGTCCGCAGCCGGTCAGGGCCGGCAGGAGGGGGAGCGCGAGGCCGGCCCCGAGCAGGCTCCGGCGGGCCGGGTGGGCGGGCTGCGGGCTCACGGGGTGTACCCCCGCCGCTCCAGGGCCTCCCGGAGGGCCTTGAGCGCCAGGTGGGTGCGGGACTTGACGGTGCCGGGAGGGATGCCCAGGGCCGTGGCGGTCTGGGCCACGGACTGGTCGAGGAACTGGACGTGGATCAGGATCTCGCGGTGCTGGAGTGACAGGTCGCCCAGTGCCTCCCGGACGACCTTGCGGGTGAGCGCGCGCTCCACGTGCTCCGGGCCCGGCATGTCGACCAGCACGGTGTCGGTCGTTTCCGGCGGCCTCGCCTGCCGCGCCCGGTGGCCGTCGATGACGAGGTTGCGGATGACGGTGATCAGCCAGGGACGGACACCCTCCGCTTCCGGGTCGAGGATCTCGGCGTGCCGCCAGGCGCGCAATACGGCCTCCTGGACCAGGTCCTGGGCCCGGTGGCTGTCGCCGAAGAGCAGCCCGGTGGCCGTCCTCAGCAGGACGACGCCGTGCTTGTCGTAGACGGCCCGGATGAACGCCTCGTCGCGTGCCGGATCCGGTGTCTCCCCTCTTCGCCGAAGCGGTTCCCCGGTCCGGTCCGCCGTGCGCTGCCCCATGCTGGTGCTCCCCCAGACACCCGCGCCTCGGTCGGGCGCGGGCTCCTCGATGACTGAACGCAGTCACTCTGGAGGGGCCCGCTTGCTCCTCGCTTAACGGCCGCTTATCGCCTCTGACCTGCGAGGACAGGATCGGGAAAGGGGGTGGAAAGGCGGTGGCCGGAGCCGTGCCGCAGGGTGTCGGCGGGTCAGGGTGCCGGCGGGGTGTCGGCGGGTCCACGGCGACGAGGGCCGCCCCCACGCGCGTGCGCGTCGGGAGCGGCCCTCGAGGGAGGTGCCTGCCGGTCAGGCAGGGCGTGGGCGGGCGGGGATGCTGAGCAGTTCGGCCCCCTCGGCGGTGCGGACGGCGTACCGGGTGATCCGGTCCGCGGGGATGCCGACGCCGCCGACGGCCAGCAGCCGTTCCCTGGGCGACCCGGGCAGTCCGTAGCCGCCTTCGGGCACCTGCCAGGTCAGCGCGGTCTCCTCGCTGCCGTCGAGGGCGACGGCCACCAGGGAGCACCGCCGGGGGCCGTCCACACCGCTCAGTTCGAGCAGTACCTCCGTACCCCAGCCCAGGCTCCTGGGTTCGACGGCCCCGCTGACCGCGCCGGCTCCGGCGGAGCGCACGGTGTCCGGCCCGGACGGGCGGGCCAGGACCAGGGCGGCGGGCTCGTCCCCCTGGGTCAGCAGCAGCGAGCCGCCGATGCCGAGGGCGATCCCGGCCACCGCCGCGGCCAGCGCCCAGTTCCAGCGGCGGGCGGGCCGGTGTCCTTGGAGCGGGGTGGTCGCCGCCGGCGGATGAGCGGTCGGCGCCGCCGGGTCCGGCACCGGATCCGGCAGCGGACGTTCCGCCGCTCCGGGCGCCGGGCCGGCGGACCTGTTCTCCGCCAAGGCGGCCCGGACCGCCGCTTCCCGCAGTTCCGGCAACCACTCGTCCCAGTCGCCGCCCACCATGTCCTCCGCCGGAACCAGCCGGAGGCCGGTCACCACGGCCAGCAGGCCGTCCGTGTCCGCCTCGCAGGACGGGCAGTCGGCCACATGGGCGGCGACCCGGTCCGCTTCGGCCGGTTCGAGCGCTGCCATGGCGTAGACGGCCAGCTCCGACTTCTCCTGCTCGCATTCCACCGTGCGCACTCCTGAAAGGTCTCTGTCCCCCGGCGACTCGCTTGCTGTACGGGGGCCCGGCCCGAAAGGTTCACGGGGAGCCCCGGCGCTTCAGGGCGGCACCCGGGGGTGGGCCGGTGAGGACGCGGGTCGGCGTCCGGGGTGCCGGGCGGGCCGTTCGCGGGCCTCGGGCGCCGGAAGCGGCCCCGGGGCCGGGCACCGGGCGATCCGGTGCGGAGCGGTGTCGGACGGGGTGCGGGCGGTGGCCGCCGGCTCGGCGTGGAGCCGGCCGCCGGGCCGTGCCCGGACCGGTCCGGGCAGAGTGAACCGCGGGTCCCCGGTCATTCCGCCCGCTCTCCTCCTCTCCCGGACGCACCGCGCCCGCCCGCCGCCGGCGGGGCCGGTGCGCCGCTATCGGGGGGCGATGGTGTGGTTGTTGACCCGGAACAGGTTGGCCGGGTCGTGGAGCCGCTTGAGCGCCCGGAGCCGGTCCAGCTCCGCCGGGGTGAACACGTCCTCGGCCCGGTCCTCGCGGGCGGTGAAGTTGGTGTAGGTGCGGCCGGTGGACCACGGCGACAGCCGCTCCATCACCTCGGACAGCGAGTCGTAGCCGGCCGCCACGGCCTCCGGCGGGCCGACGGTGGCCCCCCAGAGGCTGAAGGCGGCCTCGCGGGCGGCGACCGGGGCGGCGTGGGCGGGGGTCCGGTTCAGCGCGCCGCCGAAGTGGCGCAGCTCCAGGACGGTGACCGGGCCTCCGGCGCCCCGCCGGGCGCACTCCAGCAGGCGCTCCACGGCCTCGGCGGGCAGTTCGGCCAGCAGGGTGCTGCGTTCCTCGTAGGGGGCGGGCTGGTCCGGGTCGGCGTGCACCGCGGCGAACGCCTCGTAGGGGTGGCGCGCGACCGTGTCCACGAGCCCGGGGCCGATGGCCCGGAACGGGGCGATCAGCCGCTCGGTCTCCTCGTCCGTCCCGAGCCCGGCCACCCGCAGATGCACCAGCGCGCGGCCGCGGAACGGCTCGGGGATCTCCGGCAGGGGCGGCATGTTGAGCAGCGCCACCGAGCAGGTGAAGTCGTCCGGGGCGCCGGGCACCACCTCGGTGAAGGCGCGCAGCACCTCCTCGGTCCGCTCGGCGGGGTGGTAGATGCCCCCGCCGTAGAAGGAGGTCAGCGGGAACAGCTCGATCTCCAGCGCGGTGACGACGCCGAAGTTGCTGCGGCCGCCGCGCAGCCCCCAGAACAGCTCGGGGTCGCTCTCCGCGGTGACCTGGTGCAGCGTCCCGTCCGCGGTGACCGCCTCGATGGAGACGACGTGGTCGGCCGCCCAGCCGACGGACCGGCCGAGGAAGGGGCTGTGCCCGCCGCCCAGGGTGAAGCCGACGACGCCCACCCGGGGTGACGAGCCGTTGAGCGGTGCCAGGCCGGCCGCCTGGGCGGGGCCCACGACGTCCGACCAGACGGCGCCGGCGGCGACGCGGGCGACGCGCCGTCCGGCGTCGATCCGCACGCCCCGCATGGCCCGGGTGGTCAGCAGCAGGAAGCCGTCCCGCGCGGGGAAGGGCTGGTGGCCGGTGGCCAGCACGCCAAGCGGCATGCCGTGGGCGGCGGCGAAGCGGACCGCGGCCTGTACGTCGGCGGCGGACTCCGCGGCGACGATCAGGGCCGGCCGGTGCCGGGAGCGGAGGTTGAAGCCGGCGGCCTCGGCCGCGAAGCCCTCGTCCCCGGGGGTGAGCACCGCCCCGGTGACGTGGGCGGCCAGCTCGCCGACGGCGTCCTGTCCCGGCGGGGCGCCGACGGGGATGGCGGTGGGAGGGGTCATGGTGCGGTGCCTTTCCTGGTGCCGGGCGCAGGCCGGGTGCGTGCGCCCCTCGGGTGTCCTACGGGGCGTGGGCAGAGCCGGTTCACCTCCCCGGAAGGCCGGGGGCACCGCCCGGCGCGACGCGTCGGGAGCCGGGCGTCGATGGGCCGCGGAGGTGGTGAACCACTGCCTCGGACCCCGCGTAAGTGCGTTGTGCAAGCCCGATGAGAGGCCGCCGACGGACGCGGCCCCACGGGCCGGCCGTTCGGGGAGTTCCGACACGGCGACCGGTGGACACCGGCGCCGCCCGCCCCGTAGTCGGCCGATGAAGCGCCTCCGGAACGACCGGATGCGACAGGATTCCTTCGGATGTGGGATTGATGCTGCGTACGCGTACCCTTTCGCTGGCCTCCGCCGTGGTGATGGGCGGGCTCCTGCTGACCGCCTGTGGCGGTGGGGACCAGGACGGTCCGGCCGACGCCAAGGGCGAGGTGGCCGCCCAGGCCCAGGGCGCCAGGACCGCCCCGGCGGCCAACGTGATCGTGTCCCAGGACGCGAACTTCGGTGACCCGTCCGAGGGGCTGTCCCCCCGCAACGGCGAGACCTGCCAGAACACCCGGTTCGGACGGCTGTCCATCCAGACCACCGGACCCGTCAAGATCTGGCAGGGCAGGAACTGCACCGGCAAGGTGGAGGAGATCAAGGCCGATGTCGCCGATGTCCGCAAGCGCGGACTCACCGGCATCGGCTCCGTCCGCTTCCTGACCGGCGGCAACGGCGGACAGCAGCCCGCCCCCCAGCCCACTCCGGGCAACGGCAACCCCAACGCCGCCCCCGCCAAGAACGTCCAGGTCTCCGCCGACACCAACTTCGGCGACCCCACCGAAGGACTCGCCCCCCAAGGCAACCAGACCTGCCAGAACACCCGCTTCGGACGCCTCTCCATCCAGACCACCGGACCCGTCAAGATCTGGGAAGGCGAAAACTGCACCGGCAAGGTCCAGACCATCAGCTCCAACCTCGACGACGTCCGCAAGCGCGGACTCACCGGCATCGGCTCCGTCCGCTTCCTGACCGGCGGCAACAGCGGACAGCAGCCCGCCCCCCAGCCCACCCCCGGCAACGGCAACCCCAACGCCGCCCCCGCCAAGAACGTCCAGGTCTCCGCCGACACCAACTTCGGCGACCCCACCGAAGGACTCGCCCCCCAAGGCAACCAGACCTGCCAGAACACCCGCTTCGGACGCCTCTCCATCCAGACCACCGGACCCGTCAAGATCTGGGAAGGCGAAAACTGCACCGGCAAGGTCCAGACCATCAGCTCCAACCTCGACGACGTCCGCAAGCGCGGACTCACCGGCATCGGCTCCGTCCGCTTCCTGTGACCCTCGGGTCGTGAGGCGGGGGCCGGCCGCACCGCTTCCCTGCTGAGCCGGCCGACCGGGCGCACCGCCCGGTCGGCCTTCGCCGTATGCCGTGTCAGCAGAACGCGGCCAGCGCGGAGGGGGTGGCGGCGAGGCGTTCGGGGAGCCACCGGGTGGTGGCCGCCTCGCACCGGGACGTGCGGGCGCCGAGTTCGGCCAGCAGGACCCCCACGGCGCGCCGGGCCAGGGGCTCCATCAGCCGCTCGTGCGCCTCGCGCACCCGGTCGAGCCAGTCCCGGGCCGCCCCGGGGTCCGCCGCCAGGGCCGCCATTCCGAGGGCGGCCACCGCGCGGCGGTCCAGCGGCGCTGCCGGGTCGTCCCACACCGAGCGGAAGGCCCGGTGGGCCGCCTCCGCGTCGCGGCGCGCCGCCGCCAGCACCGCGCGCAGGTTGCCCACGGCGGCCCGCAGATCCTCCGAACTCAGCTCGTCCGCCACCGCGGCCACCTCGGTGAGCCGGTCGTCGGCCGCCTCGGCGCCGCCCTCCGCGATGTCCAGGCAGACCAGCCGCAGCATCGCGTACGCCCAGCGGGGCCGCGCCCCCATGGGCCGCAGGATGCGGGCCGCCTCCGTCCACTGCTCGCGGGCCCGCTCCCGCAGCCCGTCGCTCTCGTCGGCGTCCCCGCACAGGGTGAGGGAGAAGGCCCGCGCGAAGTCGTCCTCGGCGGCCTGGGAGGCCGCCACCGCGATCCGGCCGTGGAGCCGGGCCCCGGCCACGTCGCCGTGCTGGAGGCAGTAGGTGGACCAGTTGGTCTGCAGCACCGCGCGATCCCAGTGGGAGGCGGTCCCCACCACCTTCGACTCGGCGGTCTCGAACAGGCCGGCCAGGTCCTGGCGCCCGTTGAGCATCGCGTGCAGGGTGTCGTAGCAGGGGCCGAGGACGGCCAGGTCCGGATTGCGGGCGCCCCGCCACGCCGCCTCGTGCCGGGAGAGGTAGGAGGCCGCGTCGGCGTGCCGGCCGGCCACATGGTTCAGCCAGCCGAGCCAGGCGAAGGTGTAGAAGACCGCCCATTCCTCCTCGGCCGTCGGGGCCGGTGCGGCGGAGGACGTCCGGTCGGCCGCCGCCGCGTCGTAGGCGGCCAGGCTCCGTTCGAGGCGCCGGATGCCCTCCTCCTCGCGACCGCTGAAGAACCAGTAGTAGCCGAGCCGCGCCTCCAGCAGCAGCGACTCGGCGTGCCGGCCGTGCTCGGCCAGGACGGCCGAGGCGGAGCGGAGGTTCGCCGACTCCTCCGTCAGCCGTCTGGCCCACCGCGTCTGCTCGCGGGACGACATCGCCTCGGTCCCCTCCCGCACCAGGGCGACGGCCCAGCCGGTGAAGCGCTCCTCGGCCTCCGCGGCCTCCTCGCTCTCGCGGAGCCTGCTCAGCGCGTACTCGCGGACCGTGTCCAGCATCCGCAGCCGGCTTCCCTGTGCCGTGGCCACCGGGAACAGCAGGGACTTGTCGACCAGCTGGCCCAGCACCCTCAGCAGCTCCCCGCCATCGAGGCGCGCGGCGCTGGTCTCCTGGAGGGAGAACCCGCCGACGTACAGCGAGAGCTCCCTCAGCACCCGCTGCTCGGAGGCGTCGAGGAGGGCGTAGCTCCAGTCGAGGACGGCCCGGAGGGTGCGGTGCCGGGCGGGTGCGGTGCGTCCGCCCCGGGTGAGCAGAGAGAAGCGGTCGTCCAGCCGGTCGGTGATCTCCGGGACGGGAAGCAACCGAACGTGCGCGGCGGCGAGTTCGACCGCGAGGGGCAGTCCGTCGAGTCTGCGGCACAGGGCGCGCACCTGGCCCATGGAGGTCTCGTCGGTGGCGAATCCGGGGTCGATCATCACGGCCCGGGCGCTGAACAGGTCGGCCGCCTCCTCCTCCGGCATCGGCGCCAGCGGGTGGAGCACCTCCCCGGTGGCCGCCAGCGGCTCCCTGCTGGTGGCCAGCACCGTGAGGGCGGGGCAGCCGCCGAGCAGGGTCACCACCAGGGGGGCGATCGCGTCGAGGAGGTGCTCGCAGTTGTCCAGGGCGAGCACCACCCGGCGCCCCGACAGCAGGGAGACCAGCCGCCGCACGTAGTCGTTCGGCGGTTCGTCCGGGCGTACGGAGGCGTCCAGGAGGCCCAGTGTGGAGGCGAGGGAGGTGAGCACTCCGGCCTGGTCCACCGAGGTGAGGTCCACCCACCACACCGCGTCGACGGAGGGCTGGAGCAGCGCGCAGGCCTCCAGCACCAGCCGGGTCTTGCCGACGCCGCCCGGGCCGACCACCGTGACCAGCCGTTCCCGGGCCGCCAGCGTGCGCAGGGCGGCCAGTTCGCCGTGCCGGCCGACGAAGGGGCCGAGCGGACGGGCCAGGTTGCCCTCGGTCCGGGGCGGCGCTTGGTCGCGGTCCGGGGCGGCACCACCGGCGGCGGGTGCCGCGCCCCCGGGCCGGATACCGCTTGCCGGGGCACGGAGGGAGGGGTCGTCGCGCAGCATCGCGGTGTGCAGGTCGCGCAGTTCGGCGGAGGGGATGGCGCCCAGTTCCGCGTCGAGCAGTCGGCGCCCCTCGTCGTAGACCTCCAGGGCCTCGGCGTGCCGGCCGGAGCGGTGCAGGGCCAGCATGAGCCGGGCCCGCGAGCGCTCGCGCAGCGGCTCGGCGGCGACCAGCGCCTTGAGGTCGGGTACGAGATGGCCCGCACCGCCGCGCTCCAGTGCAGCCGCCGCGGCGTCCTCCAGGGCGGAGAGCCGCAGTTCCTCCAGCCGGGTCCGCTCCGCCTCGAAGACCGCCTCGTCCAGGCCGTCCAGCGCCCTCCCCCGCCACAGCGCCAGCCCGTCGCGGAAGCGGCGCTCCGCCGGCTCCCACGCCCCGGCCGCCAGGTGCGACCGGCCCTCCCGGACGGCGTCCTCGAAGAGCCAGGCGTCCACCCGGTCCCCGGGTTCCAGGACCAGCCGGTAGCCGCCGTGCGCGGAGACCAGGCGGCCCCCCTCGCCCAGTGCCGCCAGGGCGGTCCGGAGCTTGGACATCTGCACCTGGAGGGCGTTGACGGGGTGCCGGGCCTGCCGGCCGCCCCAGACCCCGTCGATCAGTGCGTCGCGTCCGATGGTGGCGCCCCGGGCCAGCAGCAGCCGGCCGACGATTCCCCGGGGGACGGCTCCCGAGAGGGCGAGGTCGCCGCGGTCGTTGGACAGCCGCAGCGGGCCCAGCAATTGCATGTGCATGGCGGCATTCTGCCGTTCGGGTGAGCAGGCGCCGACAGGTTCCCCCGCGCGTCGGGCCCACGGGTGGTCGGATCGGCGTCTCCGGTGCCGGCGGGTGGCGCGGTGCGGCGCCTCCGGTGCCGGCGGGGTGGTCGGATCGGCGTCCCCGGTGCCGGCGGGTGGTCGGATCGGCGCCTCCGGTGCCGGCGGGTGGCGCGGTGCGGTGGATGCCGCCGCCGGCGGAACCGGGCGGATGCCTCCGGGGCACGCGCCTCCAGACCGTGGAGGTGCTCCGGCCCGTGTCCCCGCGCCGCGTCCGCGCGGAGCCGGGCGGCCGGTTGCGCCGTGCGCGGTACGGGTCGTACGCGGTACGGGCCGTGCGCGGTACGGGCCGCGTTGATCCCCGCGACCGGGCCGGCCGGGTGCCCGGGAACCGGCGGCGGGCCGCCGCAGGCCGAGAGGGCGGCCGTCTCCAGCAGCCCAGCCCGCTGGAACCGTCGGGCGCCACCTCGACCAGGGCGGCGTACTCCTCCAGACGGCCCGGGCCGGCCGCTACCGCCCGGGTCCGTTCGGTCGCGGGGTGGGCCGGTCACGGGCGGCGGTGGCCCGGACCGTTCGCGCGGGTCGCAGTCGGTTGCGGCTGTGCCGCCGGGGCCGCGTCCCCGCGCGAGCGGCGCTGGGCGGGGGCCGAACGGCTCATCGGATGCAGCCCGGCGGCCCAGGAGGGTGTCGCGGCCGGGGAGGGTGCGGGCCCGGGCTCCGAGGGAACGGGGGCTGCTCGGGCCTGCTCCCGGTACCAGTGCGCGGCGATGGCCTGGGCGGGGGTCGGCCCGGTGGGCCGGGCCGCCTGCCGCCCGATCGCCGCCGGTTCGGCCTCGGGCCCGCCGAGGTACCCGGAGCCGGGCGACATCGGGCTGGGGGGACCGGAGGGCAGACCGGGCGAGTCCGGTCCGGCCTCGGACCCGGCCGCGTATCCGGCGTCCGACGTCGGAGTGCCGGGGGGCGTGGGCATGACGGTTCTCCCGTGGGTGTGCCGGTCCGCCGGGCGGACACGGGGGGGGTGTGCGTCGGAGGAGGAGCGGGGTCAGTCGGCCGAGGCCCGGCGCAGGGCGTCGTAGACCTCACGGGCCTCGGGTCCGAGTGGGGGCCCGGCCAGCCAGATCTGCTCGGCCGGGCCGATGGAGGTGTTGCTCACCAGCAGGGGCTTGCCGTCGGTGTCCTCCACGAACCAGCCGCCGCCCGAGGAGCCGCCGGTCATGGTGCACCCGATCCGGTAGAGGGAGGGCTGGTCGGCGCGGATGGACAGCCGCCCCGGTTTCGAGCGGCAGGTGAACATCTGCTCGCCGTCGAAAGGCGCCGCCGCCGGGTAGCCCCAGATCCCGATGGTGGAGATGTCCTGGGCGCGCGGCGGGCGGAAGCCGATCCGGGCCGCCGCGCCGACCGTCCGCTCCAGCGAGGCCGCTCCCCCGCCGTCGGTCCGCCGCACATGGAGCACGGCGAAGTCGAACGGCGCGCCGGCGCCGCCGGTCGGGGCTCCCTGGTCGATCCACTGCTGCGCGGTGCGGGCCTCGTCCGCCCACCAGGTGCCCAGGGGCGCGGCGGACTCGGGCGTACCGCCGCGGCCGGTCCCCTGGTCGTTGTACGAGGGGACGAAGACGATGTTGCGGAACCAGCCGCCGCCCGCCCCGGCGTGGACGCAGTGCCCGGCCGTCCACACCAGGTCGGAGGCGCCGGGCCGGGAGGGGTCGGCCACCACCGTCGCCGAGCAGACCGAGGGCCCGTCCGGGGTGTCGAAGAACAGCTTGCCCACGACCGGGGCGTTCGACCGGTAGGGCCGGGGCACCGGCTCGGCGGCCACCGGGGCCGGCTCCGGGTCGGTGACACCCTGGTCCCGCACCCCGACATCGGCTGCCACCGGGCGGTCGGAGCTCGCCGAGTCGCGCATCCGCTCCGGGGTCCACAGGCCGTCGACCACCGGGTTGCGGAACGCGTCGTTCTGCCGCGCCCAGGTGTCCGGGTCCCAGTCCCGCCAGTCCCCGGCCGGGCCGCTCGCCGGGCTTCCGCCCTCCGTGGAGCCGCGCAGCCGGTCGGGGAGGCCGGTCAGGGCCAGGGCGGCCACCGCCGCGACGGCACAGGCCAGCGCGGCGAGTACGGCGATCCTGCCCCGGCTCATCGGGCTCCTCCGCTCGGGTACGTACCCTGGGACGCGTCGGCGGTCGCGGTGTCCCGGCCGTCCGGGTCCAGGCGGGCGGCCTGCCCGGAGGGGGCCGCGGCGAACCAGGCGCCGTCCAGGCCGTGGCCCCGGGCCCGCCCGTCACCGGTGTCCCCGGCGTACCGGTAGACCGGGCGGCCCGCGACGGTGAGCTGGGTGAGCCCGTCCGTACGGACGAAGTGGCCGACGGCCTGCTCGGGGACCCGGTCGAGGAAGACCGTGCCGCGCGGGTCGACGACCACCGGCGGCCAGGTCTCCGCACAGGCACCCGCGCAGGCGGAGGCACCGGCCGACGGGGTGTCGCCGGTGAAGAAGTACAGGGCGCGGCCGGCGCCGTTGCGGAGGGGCCCGGACGCGCGGTCGGCGGGATCGGCGCTGATCTGGACCCAGCGGCGCGCCACCGGGCTCCGCTGCTCCCGGGGCGGGGCGAGGTCGCCCGTGCCGGGTGCGGCGCCGTTTCCGGCGGCGGTGCCCGCGAGGAAGGTGCCGTCGAAGTCGGCGTTGGAGTTGGCCTGCGGCGGCGCGGCCTGAGCGGGTGGTGCGCCACCGCTCCCGGCGGCGCACGAGCTGAGGGCCAGGGCGGCGGTGGCCGTGGCGAGCACCCTGGTGAGGCGGTTGCCGAACACGATGTCCGTTTCTCCGTCCGGATGGGCCGGGGCATGGCGGTTCCCGCCGGGGCGGGAGGGTCACGGCCCGGTGCGGGGCCGTCTGGTGGGGAGCGGGGGGCGAGGTCCGCGGCGAAGCGCCCTCGGCCGGCTCAGCCCTTGCGCAGTTCCTCGTGGAACCGGTGGGCGAGGTCGATCAGTTCGGCGGTGCTCCGGGCGGTCTGCTGGAGGTCCACCAGCACCTCGTCGGCGCCTGCCCGGTGCGCGGCGAGGAGGTAGCCGGCCACCTGCCGTACGGTCCCCCGGCCCGGCACCCGCTCGTCCGGGGCGGGGTCGGGGGTCACCTCCGGGTTGACCCGGACGACGATCCGCAGCCGCTCCGGGTCGCGTCCCTGTGCCTCGGCGCCCTGCCGGATCCCGGCCACCACCTGGGTGAGCATCGGCACCGGAAGCCCGACGCCGACCCAGCCGTCCGCGCGCCGGGCGATCCGCTCGAAGGTGGCCGGGCTGAAACCGCCCAGCAGCAGCGGCGGCCGGGGGCGCTGGACCGGGACGGCGTCCATGAAGGAGTCGCCGACCGTCCACCGCGTGCCCTCGTGGTGGAACGGCCCGTCGGACCAGGCCTGTTCGAGGACGTCGAGGATCTCCTCCAGCCGCGCCCCGCGGCCCGCCCAGGGGACGCCGACGGCCTGGTACTCGTCCGAGGACCAGCCGAGCCCCAGACCGACGTCTAGCCGTCCGCCGCTCAGGATGTCGAGGCTGGCCAGCGATCTGGCGAGCAGGACGGGCGAGTAGAACGGGCCGTTGAGGGTGCTGGTGCCGAGGCGGACCCGGTCGGTGGCGTGGGCGAGGACGGCGAGGGTGGCGACGGGGTCCAGGAAGCGCCGGTAGCCCTCCGGGACCGGCCCGCCGCCCGGGTAGGCGTCGCGCGGGCTGCGCGGCACCAGGGCGCGGTCGCCCACCCACAGGCTGTCGTAGCCGATGCCCTCCGCCGCGACCGCGCAGGCGGAGAGCGCGGCCGGGTCCGCGAAGAGCCCGTACTGCGGTGCGCCGAGGCCGATCTTGAGCATGTCCCTCATCCGTTCGCCGGTCGTCGTGTGCCCGCCGGCCGCCGGTTCGCGCTCTCATCGGGAACCGGTGCCGACATGCGTACTACGGGGCTCCCCGCGGACCGGTTCACCCCGGCGACCGTGCCCGCGGCTCAGCCGAACGCCGCCAGGACCGAGGGGCGCCCGGACAACCGCTCGGTCAACGGCGCGTCCCGGCGGCCGTCCCCACCGCGGTCGGCGTCCTCGGCGCGGTGTCCCGTCCACGCCTCCGCCAGCTCCTCGACCGCCCGCCGGGTCAGCGGCTCCAGCACCCGCTCCCGCACCGCCGCCACCTGGTCCAGGAGTGCCGCCGGCGGCTGCTCGCCCTCCGGCCCGCCCGTCGCCGCCAGGCCGAGTCCGGCGACCGCCCGGCGGGCGGGGGGCGCGTCCGCGCGCGCCCACACCCGGGCGAAGCCCTCCCGGGCCTCCTGCCGGCGGCCCCGGCGCGCCGCCAGCAGGGCGCGCAGATTGCCCACCGCGGTGGTGAGGTCGGCGGAGGCCAGCCCTCGCGCCAGGGCGTCCGCCTCGGCCAGCCGGGACGCGGCGGCGTCCAGGTGGTCCGCGCCCAGGTCGAGGCAGGCGAGCCGCAGCAGCACCGACGCCAGCCGCCCCCGGGCGCCGCCGGCCCGGAAGGACGCGGCGGCCTCGCCCCACCGCTCCCGCGCGCGCCCGGGCGCTCCGCCGCTCTCGTCCGCGTCGGCGCACAGCACCAGGCAGGCGGCCCGGGAGAAGGCGTCCTGGCCCCGTTCCGCCGCCGCCACCCCGGCCAGTCCGTGCTCCCGGGCCCCGGCCACGTCCCCCCGGTTCAGGCAGTACATGGACCAGGCCGCCTGGAGGTTCGCCCGGTCCCAGTGGTGCCGGGTCACCGCTATGCCCGCGTCCGCCCGGGCGAACAGCTCCTCCACCTGCTCGTCGGCGTTGAGCAGCGCGTACACGGCGTCGTAGCAGGGCCCCAGCACGGCGAGGTCCGGGTGGGCGGCCCGCTGCCAGTAGCCGCGGTTGCGTGCCCCGTAGCCGCGCGCGTCGGCGTACCGCCCGGCGACATGGCTGAGCCAGGACAGCCAGGCGACGGCATGGTAGAAGCCCCACTCCTCGTCGGGGGAGGCAGGCCCGGCCCGGCCCGTGTGGTCGGCGTCGTAGGCGTCCAGGCTCCGTGCCAGCCGTTCGACGCCCTCCACCTCGCGGCCGCTGATGTACCAGAAGTAGCCGAGCCGGGCCTCCAGCAGCAGCGAGTCCGCCGTCCTGCCCCGCTCGGCGAGCAGGGTGGAGGCCGCCCGCAGGTTGGCGGCCTCCCGGGCGGTGCGCGCCGCCCAGGCCGTCTGGTCCGCGGAGCGCAGACCGCCGACGGCCCCCTCGGCGAAGGCCAGCGCCCAGCCGGTGAAGCGCCGCTCGGCGTCCGGCCCGTGGCCTTCCTCGTACAGCCGGTCCCGGGCGTGGGCGCGGACGGTCTCCAGCATCCGCAGCCGCATCCCGTCGCCGTCGGGGACGGGATGGAGCAGCGACTTGTCCACCAGCCGGGTCAGGACATGGACCAGCTCGGTCCCGTCGGCGCCGGGCAGCAGCCCCGCCTCCTCGGCGTCGGCGAGGGAGAGGCCGCCGGGGTACAGGGCGAAGCGGGTCAGTGCCTGCCGCTCGGCCGGATCGAGCAGCGCGTAGCCCCAGTCCAGTACGGCCCGCAGGGTCTGGTGCCGGGCGGGCGCGGTCCGGTCCCCCCGGGTGAGCAGGGCGAACCTGTCGTCCAGCCGGTCGGCTATCTGCCGGGGGGTGAGCATCCGGACGTGCGGTACGGCCAGCTCCACCGCCAGCGGCAGGCCGTCCAGTCGCCGTACCAGCTCCCGCACGTCGTCGCGGGTGGCCCGGTCGGCGCCGAAGGCGGGGGCGATCATGGCCGCCCGGACACCGAACAGCTCGGCGGCCTCCTCCTCCCGCATCGGAGCGAGGGGGTGCAGTACCTCGCCGGCGATCTGGAGGGGTTCGCGGCTGGTGGCGACCACCCGCAGTCCCGGGCACCGCCCCAGCAGTGCTCCGGCCAGCGGGGCGATCGCGTCGAGGACGTGCTCGCAGTTGTCGAGGGCGAGCAGCACCCGGCGGCCGGTGAGGAAGGCGGTCAACCGGCCGAGGTGGCCACCGGCCTCGCCGGGGCGGACGCTCGCGTCGGCCAGCCCGAGCGCGGCGGCCACGGCGGCCGGCACCCCCTGGGCGTCGGTGGTGGCGAGATCCACCCACCAGACGGCGTCCCGGTGCGGCTCCGGCAGTCCGCAGGCCTCGGTCGCCAGCCGGGTTTTGCCGACCCCGCCGGGCCCGACGACGGTGACCAGCCGGCCGGCGGCCAGCCGGGCGCGCAGCGCGGCCAGTTCCTCCCGCCGGCCGACGAACGGGCCGAGCGGACGCGGCAGATTGCCCTCCGGCTCGGCCGCGGGGTGGGGCGCGGCAGGCGCGGGCGCGGTGTCCGGCTCCGCCGGGGCGGTCGTCAGTCCGGGGTCGTGGCGGAGGATCGCGGTGTGCAGGGCCCTGATCCGGGGCGAGGGATCGGCGCCCAGCTCCCCGGCGAGCAGCCGGCGGCCCTCGTCGTACACCTCCAACGCCTCCGCCGGGCGCCCGGAGCGGTACAGCGCCAGCATCAGCAGCCGGCGGGCGTCCTCGTGCAGCGGTGCCTCGCGCACCACCCCGAGCAGCTCGGCCAGCACCTCCCGGGGCCGGTCCAGGGCGAGTTCCGCCTCGGCGGCCTCGACGACGGCCGACAGCCGCAGCGTCTCCAGTCTGACCCGTGCCACCTCGAAGGGCCGCCCCGCCAGACCGTCCAGGGCCGGGCCCCGCCACAGCGCCAGCCCCTCGCGCAGAGTCCGTGCGGCCGGGGCATGCCGCCCGGCGGCCGCCTCCTCGCGCCCGCGCCGCAGCGCCTCCTCGAACGCGGTGGCGTCCAGGGTGTCGTCATCGGTGAGCAGCAGGCGGTAGCCCCCGTCGCCGCCGTGCAGACGGTCCGGTTCGCCGGCGGCGGCGAAGGCCGCGCGCACCTTGGCCACCTGCACTTGGAGGGCGTTGACCGGGTTCCTGGCCTGCCGCTCCCACCACAGCTCGTCGATCAGGGCGTCCCGTTGGACGACCGCTCCCCCGGCGAGCAGCAGCCGGGCGACGAGGGCCCGCGCCACCTCGCCGGGCAGGCGTACGGGGGCCCCGGCACCGGACTGTACGTCCAGGCGGCCCAGCAGTGCGAAACGCATGCTCCATTGTCCCCCGCCGCCTGCCCACTTGATCACTCAGACCCGCGTCCTTCGCGCGCGGGCGGCCTCCGCGGCCCTGGCCACCTCCGGCGGGAGCGCCGCCGTGCGCCCGCTACGGGTGCCCGCCGACGATCCCGGTACCCGGGCCAGGGCCGCCCTGGCCACCCTCGGGCGGGGCGGCGGGGGGAGGGACGGCTTGGGGGGCTGTACGGAGTGCCGCGCAGGGGCCGGGCCGAAGTCCGGCTCCGCGTGGAGGTCCGGTTCCGCGGTCGTGAGCGTGTTGGTCGGGCGGGCGGGTGGCCGCGTTCTCCCGGGCACCTCCGGGGCCGTCCCGGGAACGGGGGCGGGGGCGGGAACGGGGGCGGCCTCGCCGAGTGTCGTGCCCCGGTCGCCGGCCGGCGCCCGCCGCATCCTGCGGCCCTGGCGGAGCAGGAAGTCCCGTACCCGGGCGACCCCGTCGGCCTTCCTCACCCCGGTGCCCTCGCCGGCGGCGGCCGGTCGCGGTGGATGCTGCGGTTGTTCACTCATCTGCGGTCGGCTCCTTCTGCCAGGTGGTTCCGGGCGGTGGTACGCGCGGAGCCGCGCCCCGGTTCACCGGCCACCGCCCGCCCGGGTCAGGCGCCGGGGGTGTCCACCTCGGGGACGGCCTTCGCCCGGTGGCTGCCGGGCTTGCAGCCCGCGAAGGGGCCGGCCGGGTCGCGCAGGGAGAGCAGCACCGGGCCCGCGAAGTCGCGGTGCCAGACCGCCGGGCCGAGCAGGTCGGCGCCGGGCCCGGTGTGGTGCTGCCAGGCCATCCACAGGCCGTACAGCTGGGCGACCGCCTCGGGGTGCTCCCACCACCGCGGGCACCAGGGCCGCGCGGAGACGGTCTCCCGGCCGTACACCGGCAGCAGCAGGTAGTGCACCCATAGCGTCAGGGCGCGCAGCGCCTGGGCGTGGCGTTCGCCGTCCAGGTAGAGGATGAACAGCGGTTCGTCCGGGTCGTGTCCGCCGTCCGCTTCCGAGGGCTCCTCCTCCGGCGGATGGGCGGGCGCCTTCGCCTGGTGGGCCGGGGGCGGCGGCAGGGGGCCGGACGGCTCCGCGCCGGGTACCGCCTCCGCGTACGGCTCGGCGTCCCCGTCCGGTGGGGCGTGTGTGCTCATCGGCTGCTCCTCATCGGGTCGGTGCGGCTCGCGCCGTGGCGCGCGTACGCGGTCATCGGGCCTCCTCCATGGGCGTCTCCTCCATGGACGTCTCCTCCGGGTCGCCGTCCGGGTGGGCGGCGGCCCACTTCCCGGCGGCCCGGTCGGTGATCGCCTTCACCTCGGCCCGCGCCGCCGCCGAGATGCGTGCCGCGTCCGGCTCCTTGAACCAGGGGCGCAGCCGGATCAGGGCCGGGCGGACGCCGGTGGCCAGCAGCAGCGCGGTGCCCTTGGGCAGGGCGCGGATGCGGTCGGCGGGCATGACGCTCTCCTGCCGGTAGGAGTACGAGCGGGAGGAGCCGTCCCTGCCCCGGGAGACGCTGGCCGTCCGCACGTCGTGCTGGCCGACGAGGCGGGAGACCTTGTCGACGAAGTCGGCGTCGTCGAGTCCGGCGCCGAGGAGCTTGATGGTGGCCGCGCTCCACAGGGCGTCCATGCCCGCCTCGCCCCAGACCCGGGCGCCCTGCCGGTAGCTCTGGAGCAGGGTGACGACGTTGACGCCGCGTGAGCCGAGGTGGCTGTAGAGGTCGGGCAGGTCGGAGATGCGGCAGACGTTGGCCGCCTCGTCCAGTACGGCGGTCATCGGCGGGTCCAGCCGCCCGCCCATGCGTTCGGCGGCGACCACGCCCGCGCGCATGACCGAGTCGGCGAGTCCGGCGATGACCCCGGCGGCCGAGCCGCCGCCGTCCTTGGACAGCAGGTACAGGGTGTCCTTGCCGAGGACGTGGTGGTGGGGGTCGAAGCGCGGCAGCCGCGGGTCGGGCGTCACCCAGGCGGCGATGTCGGGGTCCAGCAGGCAGGAGACGCACTGGCGGGCGGTCTCGTAGATGCCGTCGCGGGTTTCCACCGCGCCGTTGACGGTGCCCTGCAACTGCTCGGCCATGGCGGTCAGTCCGATGTCGCGCAGCAGGTCCACCGGGGTGCGGTCGGCGGGGTCGGCGAGCCAGCCGAGCAGGTCGAGGACGGAGCACCGGCCGCGCGCGGCGGCCAGGAAGAGGGCGGTGAGGGTGTTCTGGGCGGCGGAGATCCAGAAGTCCTTCTTGGCGGTGTCATCGTTGACGGAGGCGACGAAGTGCCCGGCCAGCCGGCGGGCGCCCTCGATGGTGCCGCAGTCGGCCAGGAGGTCCCACCACATCTCGCGCGGGGCGTGGGCGATGCCCTGGGGGTCGAAGGTCCACACGGTGCCGGCGGCGGCGCGCTCGGCGCGGGTGACGGCGTAGACGTCGGACTTGTTGGAGGTGAGCAGGACGCAGCCGCGGGCCCGCAGCACCCGGGGGATGGCGATCCCGGTGGACTTGCCCGCCCGGGGTGCCATCAGGTCCAGTTCCACGTCCTCGAAGGAGGAGCGCAGTTCGGGTCCGGCCGGTTCGAGGTCGCCGAGGAGGTTGCCCCGGTCGTCCGGCGCGAGGGGCGCCCGGCCGGTCAGCGAGGGGCGCAGTGAGCGGGCCTTGGCCTCCGCCTCGGCGGGCAGCAGCGAGGCCAGGTCCCTGGCCGAGGCCAGCCCGCCCTTGGGCTTCCCGGCGGCGGCCTTCAGCAGCCGGCGGGCGACGGCCGCCGCGAGGGCGGCGGGGACCAGCAGGACGAGGGTGATACCCGCGGCCGGGCCGGCCGCGGGGGCGCCGGGCCAGACGGCGGTGGGGCCGTCGGCGGTGAGGGTGAGGAAGGTGTGCAGGGCGAACGGCGGGGGCCGCCAGCCGGCTCCGGTGGCGGCGGCGCCGAGGGTGCCGCCGAGCCAGACGGCGGAGAACAGGGCGAAGGCCGCCGCCGCGACGGCCGGTACCGCCCAGGGGGCGAGGTCTCCGCCGCCGCGTGGTGCTGCGCTCATGGCCGCCTCCTCAGGTCCCGGTCGCCGGAGTGCTCGGTGTCCAGCGGGTGTTGGTGTTGTGCAGGTCGCGCTCGGCGTCGGTGATGGCCACCCGGATCGGGATGCCGGGGCGGCCGCCGACCTTGATGAGGAAGCGGCCCCGGCCGGGCGGTTCGTCGTGGACGCCGCCGGTGGCCCAGCCCGGTGGCGAGGACCAGGAGGAGACCAGGGAGATCTCCCGCTCGGAGAGTCCGACGATCTTGCCCAGCTCCTCCATCTCGGTACGGGGCAGACCGGCGCAGACCACCATCCCGGCGCGTTCCACGAAGCCGCGGGCCTTGGCCCGGTCGGCGTCGCTGCCCAGGGCCTCGGCGTCCTTGAGGGTGTGGGTGATCTTGGCGTCGCCCAGGCCGAGGGAGCGGTTGAGCCGGGTGAGGGCGTCGATCCGGTCCACGATGCCGGTGGCCGAGCGCAGCGGGCGCCACAGCTCGTCCAGGACGGTGAAGAACCAGCGGCGCGGCGCCAGTCCGGCGTCGGCGAGGGCGTGCGAGGCGGCCACCGTGCCGAGGCCGTCGGACCAGGCGGCGAGCATGGCGGCGGCGGTCAGCTGGGTGTCGGCCTCGCCGATACGGGAGATGTCCACGCAGACCGCCGGGGCGCCCGGGTCGATACGGGTGGAGGTCGCCGAGGCGAAGGTGGAGCCGAGCGGTCCGTCGAGCAGCCCCATCAGGGAGCGGTGCAGCGGGTCCACGGCGTCCCGGTAACGGGCGGTGTCGCCGCGGTCGAGGGTGACCGCGCGCAGCCGGTCCGGGCCCTCACCGATCAGTGCCAGCAGGTCGGGCAGGACCGCGACCCGGCCGGGGGTGCGCTCCCGCAGCAGGTGCAGGGCGGTGGACAGGACGGACTGCTCGTGGTCGTCCATGGGGCGTCCGCGCACGATGGTGACGAGCGCGGCGACCATGTTGAGGACCCGGCCGTGCGCCTCGGCGAGCAGGGAGCGGCCCGCCTCGCCGCCGATCCGCAGCGCGGCCTCCCCCATGGCGCCCGGGTCCAGGACGTTGATGCCGCCCACGCCCCGGCCGACGGCGATGACCTGGCCGCCCAGGGCGCGCACCGTGTCGGCGTAGTCCGGTTTCAGGTCGCCGAGGACCAGCGGGACGGTGCCGGTGGCGGCCAGCCCGATGAGCATCCGGTTGACCAGGGTGGACTTGCCCAGTCCCGGCATACCGAGCATGAACAGCGAGGGGTTGGAGATGTAGCGGGCGCGGGTGAACCAGGACAGCGGGTCGCCGCAGACGGTGGCGCCGGTGAACAGGTGCTGGCCCAGCGGCACTCCGGTCAGCGGTGAGCCGGAGCCGGCCGCGAACGGCCAGAGTCCGCAGGCCTGGACGGTGGTGGCCCGCCACATGGTGGGGGCGTCCAGGTTGCCGACCCGGCCGCCGCCCGGTCCGGCCCAGCCGCGCGCGGTCGGCCCGTTCTCACGTGCCGGGCGGGGTGCGGGGGCGGGCTTCGCGCGGCGCGGGCTCACAGCGCCTCCTGGAGCTGGCGCGGCAGCAGCACGTGCTCCCAGGGCAGGATGCCCAGCGGCAGGGTGCAGGTGAAGGCGGCGGCCTGCATCCGGTCGGCGGGGCGCATCGACACCCGGGCCGACGCCTGGAGGTTGCGCAGGGTGGTGGTGGCGTCGGCCAGCTGGTCGGCGGAGTCCACGGTGGCGGTGAGCATCAGGGAGAACTCCACGAGCCCGGCTCCGGCGGCCTCCTCGGCCGCGGTCTGCTCGGCGGCCCGCATCTCGGAGGCGGCCCGGGCCTGGACCATGCCCTTGCCGGAGGTCGCGGTGAACTGGGCGGCCCGCCGGTCGGCCTCGACGATACGGGCGGAGGTGGCCGGGTCGATGGGCCGGTAGAGCAGGGCGACCCGCTTGCGGCGGGTCCCGGGGGCCGGTTCCAGCATCCCGCGCAGCACGTTGGAGCGTACGGTGCCGCGCGGCGCCAGGGTCAGCAGCCAGGTACGGGAGACGCCGGAGTCGTGGTGGTAGGCACCGGCGGTCTCCACGGCGGCGGCGGGCCCGGCGTCCTCCCACTCCAGCCCGGTGCCGCCGGCGCCGGCGCGGGCGGTGAGCACGTCGGGGGCGACGGCCGGGTCGTAGGCGACGCGGGTGAGTTCGGCGATCTGCTCGGCCGACAGCGGGGCCGCCGAACCGCCGCCCGCTCCGACCAGTCCGGCGAGCAGGCCGGGGACGCGCAGGGCCAGATCGGTGACGATCTCCTCGGTGCCGCGCCTGCGGCCGTCGGGGAAGCCGTAGGTGAGCGCGATATAGGTGTGCATCTCGGAGGAGGCGGCCGGGTAGCGCTGCACGACCTCCTCCATCACGGCGCGGGCCACCGGCGGGGCGTCCTCCCTGATCTGCGGCAGCACCTCCAGGGCCAGCCGGGTCCCGGGGTCCGGCGCGGTCTCCACCACCACGCCGGCGCCCCTGAGCTGCGGTTCGTGCGACAGCCGGGCGAGCCAGTCGCCCCAGGAGGCGACCCAGACGTCGATCTGGTCGGGATCGACCAGGGAGCCGCCGTCCGGCTCGCAGCCCAGGACGATGGTGTAGAGGTTGCGGTCGGGGTGGTGCAGCACACCGAAGGGCCGGCCGTAGGCGTCGCGGCCCTCCGCCATCCGCACCCGGCTCAGCAGCCCCGGCGGGCGGAACCGGCCACCGGGCCGGCGGGAGAGCGGCCCGGAGGCGTACAGGTGCTCCCCCCTGGCCTTGCGGCGGCGCCAGCCGATCCGCAGGGCGGCCAACTGGTAGAGGTTGCGGCCGTCCTGGGTCCGGACGATCAGCGGCAGCAGGAGCACGGCGACCGGCACCAGCAGGCCGATCGCCGCCACCAGGGAGGCGAGCGAGACGAGCAGGGCCAGGACGAGCGCGGCGAAGACGGCGACCGTCCCCACCAGTCCCAGCGGTCCGAGACCGGCTCGGCGCGGGCGCCGCCAGTTTCCGTAGGTGGGGTGTGTCGCCCCGGCGTCGGAGGCCGGCATGGCGGTTCCTTTCTCGATGAGAGCGGGAGGAGGCGGTGGGTCGGAGGCGGGTGCGGGTGGGGCCGGTTCGGGGGGCGGTCGGCGGGGTCTACCGGTTGTGCCCGGCCTCGCCGTCGGCGCCCCGCACGGCGCCCGAGGCGTTCCGCGCGGCGCCCTGGGCGACCCCGGCGACCGCGCCGAGCACGCCGCCGGCCGCCTTGAGGGCGGCGGCCGAGCCACCGCCGGCGGCTCCGGCAGGCCCGGCCGCGGCGGCGGCCCCCTGCCCGCCGCCCACGCCGCTGGTACCGGCGGCACCGCCCGCACCGGCCGCGCCCATCGGCCCCGGGGCGGCCTGGGCGCCCTGCCCTGGGAGCGCCGCGGACGCCACCGCCTTGGCACCGGAGGCCGTCGCGCCGGCGGCGCCGGACATGCCGCCCATGGCGCCGCCGGTGCCGAGCGCGGCCGTGGCCGGTACGACCAGTTTGAGCAGGGCGGGCAGGGCGATGGCGGACAGCAGCATCACGCCGATGCCGGCGATGCGTTCGCTCACGCCGCTGTTCCCCTGCGGGGAGATCATCGCCGAGCCGGCGAACAGCACCAGCGCGGCGGCGGGCTTGTACAGCAGCCAGGCGATCATCCAGCCGAGGTGCTTGCGCCACCAGCCGCCGCCCCAGTCGGTCATCGAGGCGGCGGCGGCCAGCGGCAGGGTGCCCAGCAGCAGGATCATCACCCCCAGCCGCACGAACAGCAGGATCGTGTGCACGATGCCGGCGATGAGCAGCAGGAAGGCGAGGACGAGCAGCAGGAACGCCTCGATGGCGTTGCCGGTGTCGCAGCCGATGGAGGCCACCTGCTCCTGGGCGCCGGCGGCGAACAGGTGGTCGGCGAACCGGTCGGACAGGCTCGCCAGGGTGCCGGCCACGGCCGTCGCGGCTCCGGCCACCAGCACGACCCGGATGAGCCCGCGCAGTGCGGTCTGCCCGGCCTCCGCGCGCCGTTCCAGCGCCATCCGGGCGGCGGCCACCAGGAGCGAGGCGACCGCCGTGTAGACCACGATCCACTGGGTCTGGTCGCCGACGTCCCGGGCCGCCCCGTCCACGGACAGGGTGGGGATACCGGTGGTCAGGGCACCGAAGACGTTGATGGCCGCCGACAGCACGGCGTTGGCGATGCCCGAGAGGATGGTGCCGATGGGGTCGCCGAGGAAGGAGAAGAAGCCGACGGGATTGAGCAGGCCCCCGGCGGGCGCGCACGCCATGTCAGTCCCTCCACATCACAAAGCCCCGGCTGCCCTCCGCCGGGCGGGGGGAGGCGCTGAGCGTCCCGTCGGACCGCGGTACCGCCTTCCAATCGCCCTCGCTCCAGACGAGGGACACCGAGGTGGTGAACAGCGCGCCCTGCCCGCCGCGTACCAGCAGGTCCACCTCGGCGGCGGCGGGCGAGTAGGAGGGGACGGTGAAGCCGGCGAGCGCCGCGGGGCCGCGGAGCACCGCGCGTTCCGGCAGCCGGGCGCGCTTGGCGACCAGGAAGTCCCGGGCCCGGCCCGGCACGACCTGCCGCTCGGCGACCGTCCGCCAGCCCGTGTCGCTCAGCTTCAGCGGGATGACGTGCGCGGCCATCGCGGCACCGGCCGGGGTGCGGGCGAAGCACCACCACAGGGGCCCGCCGGCCAGCAGGGGCCCGGCGGAGGCGGAGGTGGGCACCCGGGCACCGGCCACCTCCCGCCAGGTGGTGTCGGCGGGCGCGGCCGGGGGTACGGCGGTGGCCCGGTCGTCGGTGCGGCAGCCGGCGGCCCGCCCGGCGGCCGGTGCCCGCACAGGAGCGGCCGCCGTCTTCACCAGCGGCGTCGACGCGTCCAGGTCGGCGCGGTCCAGTGCGGCGGCGGGGCCGCCGGGTCCGCGTACCGCGAGGGTGAGCAGACCGGTGCCGGCGACCAGTGCCGTGAACCCCGCCGACAGGCGCCAGCCGCGTTGCCGCCAGTACGGGACGGCGGGGCCGCCGGATGCCCGGCGGGCGGCTCCCCTCGGCCGGATCAGGGCGGGGATCACGCGGCGGCCGGGGTGAACACGAAGTTGACCAGCGGTCCGGCCGAGGCGACCAGCACGCAGCCGCCGAGGATCAGGCCGAGCCGGCCCATGTGCTCCGAGCCCTCGCCCCGCTTGAACGAGATGGCCATCATCGCCCCGGTGACCAGGACTCCGGCCACGCCGGCGGCGGTGCCCGCCCAGGCGGCCAGGTTGAGGACCGTGCCGACGAGGTTCGACAGCTCGCCGGGAGCCTGCGGGGTCACGGTCGGGGGCTGCACGACGGTGGCGAGGAGGGAGAGCTTGCTTGCCATGGCGGTGTCCTAGGGGTGGGAGAGGGGAGGGTGGGGTGAAGGCCGCCCCGGCTCCGGGGCGGAGTCCTGCTCGCCGCGTACCGGCCGGTGCCGCGGCGTACTCCGGTGGTTCAGAGGCCGAGCGGGCCGAGAAAGGCCACGACCGGGCCGGCCGAACCGATGACGACGCAGGCCAGCAGCACGAAGAAGAGCGAACGGAGGTGGTCGGAGTCGGCGCCGGGCACGCCCCGGCGCAGTTGCAGGGCCATCAGAGTGCCGGTGGTGATGAGGCCGGCGACGCCTGCCGCGGTGCCGCACCAGGCGATCAGGTCGAGCAGGGAGGCCGCTTCCGGGCCGGGGTCGAAGACGGCGGCCAGGGCGAGGGGCCCGGTGGCGCGAGTGGACACCGGCTCAGCCCTTCGCACCGTGCGGGAGGGGCAGGCCCACGGCCTGACCGAGCGCCAGCACCTGCCGGGGCAGGTGGGCGGTCCGGGCCCCCAGCCGCCAGGAGGGGATCCAGGGCACCCGGTGGACGGTCGCGGCCGAGCGCAGCACCTGCACCCGCCGGGCGAGCGCCAGGGGCAGCCGGCCGGGGGCGTCCGCCACCAGGACCACCCCGAGCAGTTCGAGGCCGTCCGGGTGCTCGCCGGTGCGCAGCGCGTCCAGCACCGCGGAGGCCGCCTGGATGCCGGCGGCGTGCGTCCGCGCGACGACCAGCATCCGGCCCGCCTCGCCCCGGTCCGGACGGGGCCAGCGCATCCCGGTGTCCGCGCCCCCGAGCGCGGCGGCCAGGCTGGTCGCGCCCGCTCCGCCATGAGCGGCCACCCAGCTCACGGTGATCCCCGGCGGCGCCGGCGCCGCGCCGGTGAGGGCGCGGTCCGGGGTCGGTGCTTGGGGTGGGGCGGGCGCCAGGTGCGTGGCACCGTCGGCCGGGGCGGGCGCCAGGTGCGTGGCACTGTCGGCCGGGGCGGTGCCCGGTGCGGGGGTGCCGACGGGAGCGGGCGCCGTGTCCGCGGGACCGGCGACCGGGGCGGCGCCCGGTGCCGGGGCGCCGACCGGAACGGACGCCGCATCCGCGGCACCGCCGAGCGGGGCGGTGCCCGGTGCGGAGGTGCTGGTGGGGACGGGAGCCTCGACCGGGGCGGGGCCCGGCGCCGGGGTGCCGACGGGTACGGGAACCCCGACCGGGGCGGTGCCCGGTGCGGAGGTGCCCACCGGAACGGACGTCAGATCCGTAGCACCGCTGACCGGGACAGCACCCGGCGCCGGGGTGCCGACGGGTACGGGAACCCCGGCCGGGGCGGTGCCCGGTGCGGAGGTGCCGACGGGAGCGGGCGCCGTATCCGCGGGACCGGCGACCGGGGCGGTGCCCGGTGCGGGGGTGCTGGTGGGGACGGGAGCCTCGACCGGGGCGGGGCCCGGCGCCGGGGTGCCGACGGGTACGGGAACCCCGACCGGGACGGCGCCCGGCGCGGAGGTGCCCACCGGAACGGACGCCAGATCCGTAGCACCGCCCACCGGTGCGGTGCCCCGCGCGGGGGTGCCGGCGGGGACGGGGGCCCCCGTGGGGGTGGCGGTGGGGACTTGCTGCCGGGGCGGCGGGCCCTGCTGGTCCTCGGCCGCTGGGGTGCCCGGGGAGGGGTCCGGGGGCGCTTCGGGCGGCGCCGAGGGCATGGGCATGCTCGGCCTCCCTTCGGAGAGGTTGCGGAGTCGGGGGTGGGAGAGGCGGGGCCTGCCCGGTCGGTGTCCGTCCGGGCGGCCGGTCCCGGCTTCCCACTCGTCGTTACGGGGGTGGCACCGGTCCGGTTCACGGGCGCCGCCCTCCCCTCGTACCGCCGGGCGACCCTCCTCCCACCCGGCGGCGTTCCGCGGCGAACGGTCAGCCGGTCCGGGCCTCCGCCACGGCGGCCGGGACGGGCCCGAGGGCGGCGATCCGCTCGCGGACGCGGGTGGCGGCCCCGGGATCGAGTTCGTCGAAGAGGCCGACCGCCCTGCGCCACGCCTCGCGGGCGCCCGCCTCGTCGCCCATGGCCGCGCGGGTCTCGCCCAGGTGGGTCAGCGTCTCGGCCTCGTTGAACCCGTCGCCGAGGGCCCGGTCGAGGGCGAGGGCGCGGTGGTAGCAGCGCACCGCCTCGGAGAGGTCGCCCAGCCCGTGGTGGATATAGCCGAGGCTGTCCCAGGTGGCCGCCTCGGCGACCCGGTCCCCGGCGTCCTGGAGCAGCTCCAGCGCTTGCCGGCAGTACCGCAGGGCCTCACGCGGGCCGCCGGTGTTGGCGTAGGTCCAGCCCAGGTTGTTCAGCGCGCTGGCCTGCCCCAGCACATCCCCGGCCGCCTCGAACAGCTCCACCGCCCGGTGGACGTGCGGCAGCGCCTTGGCGTGCTCGCCCCGCCGGGTCAGCACCAGGGCGAGGTTGCCGTGGCTGCGGGCCTGGCCGGTGAGGTCGCCGAGTTCCTCGAACGCCCCCAGGGCCCGCTGGAGGTGGCCGGTCGCCTCGTCCAGCCGGCCGGCCTGGGTGCAGGCCCGGGCCAGGTCGCGGTGGGCGTGCGCCTGCCCGGTGCGGTCCGCGCTGCGCAGGGCCGCCGCCAGGGCGGTGCGCTGGACGGCCATCTGGTCGTCCCAGCGCCCGGCCCGCTGGAGGTGGTCCATCAGCGACCAGGCCAGCTGCCAGGTCTGCCGTTCGCAGCCCGGGGTGGCCCCGGCCCGCTCCACCAGGCCCAGCAGCGCCTCGCACTCGCGCGCCAGCCAGGCCGCGGCCCGCCGCGGGTCCCCGACGTCCCCGACCGGGGCGCCGGCCGCCTCCGGATGCAGGCTCAGGGCCGGGAGGTTCACGGCCACCGTGCGCGCCGCGGTGTAGGCCGTGCCCAGGTAGTGGGCCAGCAACCGCCGGAAGGCGGCGGTCCGTTCGGGCTCGCCCTCGTGCGCGGCCAGCTGCTCCGCCGCGTACTCCCGCAGCAGGTCGTGCGCGGTGTGCCGGCCCGGCTCCGGCTCGTCCAGCAGGTGGGCGCCGGCCAGTTCGGCCAGCAGCGGCCGTACGGCCGCCACCGGCAGAGCGGCCAGGGCCGCCAGCGCGGCCGGGTCGCATCCCGGAGCGGGGGTGAGCGAGAACAGCCGGAACATCCTCGCGGTACCGGGCGGCAGTGCCTCGTAGGACCAGGAGATCACCGAGCGCATGTCGAGGCTGGTGTCGGTGTCGCTCAACGCGTCCAGCATGGTGGGCAGTTCGCGCAGCTCGGTGGCGATCGGCGCCAGTGAGGCCAGCCTGCGGGCCGCCGCGCGGGCGGCGATCAGCGCCAGTGCCAACGGCAGTCCGGCACCGCGCGCGACGACGGCGGCGGTCGCCTCGGGGTCGGCGTCCACCCGGGCCGCGCCCAACCGGCGTACCAGCAGGGCGCGGGCCTCGGTGCCGGTCAGGGCCTCCAGGCGCAGCGGCCGGGCGCCGTCGCGCACGATCAGCCCGGAGAGCTGGTTCCGGCTGGTCACCAGCACCAGACTGCCCGGGGCGGACGGCAGCAGGGGGCGGACCTGCCGGGCGTCGCGCGCGTTGTCGAGCAGGAGCAGCACCCGGCGGTCGGCGAGCAGGCTGCGGTAGAGGGCCGCCTGCGCGTCCAGGTCACCGGGGACGCGGTCGGCGGCCACCCCGAAGGCGTCGAGCACCGCACGCAGGGCCCGGCGCGGGGAGAGCGGGCTCTCCTGGCCGTCGAACCCGTGCAGGTCGAGGTGGATCCGCCCGTCCGGATAGTGGGCGGCGAGCCGGTGGGCGGCGTGCACGGCGAAGGTCGTCTTGCCCACCCCGGCCGATCCGGCGACGACGCAGAGCACCGTCCCGGCCCGGGCCGCCCGCCCCTCTTCGGCGAACGCGGTCAGCTCCGCCAGCTCCCGGTGGCGGCCTGAGAACACCGGAAGGTCGAAGGGCAGTTGCGCCGGTACGGGGAGGGCCGGGGCGGTGGCGGATGCGGCAGCCGCCGGGGACGGGCGCCCCTCCGCCGGTCCCGGTCGGCTCCCGGGGGTGGTCGCGGCCGCCCCCGCCGCCCGGTCCTCGGGGCCGCCCGCGTCCAGCAGGCCGTCGTCCGCGTGCAGGATGCGCTGGTGCATCCGCCGCAGCTCGGGGCCGGGGTCCACGCCCAGCTCCCGGGAGAGCAGGGCCCGGGTGCGGGCGTACACCTCCAGCGCGGACGCCTGCCGGCCGGACCGGTAGAGCGCCAGCATCAGCAGCTCGGGAAAGCGCTCGTCCAGCGGATGACCGGCGGCCAGGGCGGCCAGCTCGGCCGCCGCGCCCTCGTCCCGTCCGAGCTCCAGCCGCAGCCGCAGCCGGGCCTCCACGGCGTCCAGCCGCGCCTGCTCCAGGCGGGTGCGCTGCGCCCGCGCCCAGTCGCCCGGGAGGTCGCCGAGCGCGGTGCCCCGCCACAGCGCCAGCGCCTCCTCCAGCTCCGCGACCGCGCGCTGCGGCTCCGCCCGGCGCAGCCGGTGCGCTGTGGCCACCGCGGTCTCGAACGCGGTCGCGTCCAGGGCCCCGGGCGGCAGTGGCAGCCGGTAGCCGCTGCCCGCCGACTCGATCAGCGGCGCCGTCCCCGGGGCGGCGGCGCGCGCCCTGGCCCGGCGCAGCCGGTGCGCGTAGATGCGCAGCTGGTTGACGGCCGACCGCGGCGGGTCCTCGCCCCACACGGCCTCCACCAGTTCCTCGGCCGGTACGGGATGGGGCGCGCGCAGCAGCAGGACGGCCACCACCACCCGCTGCTGCGGGCTGCCGAGGCCCACCTCCGTACCGCCGTGCCACGCCCTGACCGGACCCAGCACGCTGAACCTGTCCTCGCCGCCGTTCATCCCGCTCCTCGATCGCCCGCACGCCCGGGACGGCCCGGCACCCGCCGGTGCCCCCGCCGTCCGCTCCTCTCCCCCGGGCGCGTCGCAGCGCCCTCGGCCCTCCTCGCCCGCTGTACGGGCGGCCGGACGGGCCGGCTCACGCCGGGGAGCCCGGAGCCGGCCGCCTCGGCCAGGCCCGGGAGGTGAACTGGCGGTGCGCCGGCAGCCACACGACCAGGTACGTCTCCCGCAGGAACGGCGGCAGGGCCTCCAGCACCCGCGCGGCCTGGTCGGAGGAGAGCCCTTCGCACAGCCAGGGCAGCACCTGCTCCAGGCGGTCCCCGGCGGCCTGCACCGCGAGGACGTAGGACTCCACCCGCTGCCAGTCGGCCGCGGTGAACAGCCGCCGGGCGCGCGAGATGATCTCCCGCTCCTCCCAGAAGGCGGTCGCCGACATCTCCTCGTGGTAGCGGATGAAGGCCAGCCGGGCACTGCTCGGCGGAGCGCCGCCGAGCAGGAACCCGGTCAGGGCGGCGCCGGCCTCGGCCCGTGCGGCGCCCAGCAGTTCGTAGCGGGTGTTCATGGTGGCGACCACCGTCCCGGCCTCCGGGTCCCGCTCCCTCAGCAGCGCCCAGACCACCTCCACCATGGCCCGGTGGTGCGCGGCCACCACCTCGTCGAGCGTCTCCCACCACCGCACCAGCACCGCGGCGCGCTCGCCCGGCACCTGCTCACCGCCGGACAGCAGCATCCGGTAGCGGGCCAGCTCCCGCAGATAGCGGCGGTTCACCAGCGGGGTGAACACCGCTCCCGCGGGCTCGGGCGCCGGCTGCGCCCCGGGCGTCTCCCGCGGTGCTGTCTCGTCGTCGGTCATCGGGCTTCTTCCTCTGTTCTGCGAGCCGCGGCGGTCGCCGTGTCCGGCCCCGCCCCCGGGCGGTTGCCGCCCCTGCCCTACGGGACAGCCGGCCGCTGTCCTGGCGCTGTCCCGGCGCTGTCCGGGGTTGAACCGCTTCTTCCGCCGGGCCGTAGAGCCTTCGGCCGCGCCGGGATCCCCGGGCGCGGCGGTCGCCGGCCCCGGCGCGACGAGTCGAGAGGAGTCCCCCGATGACGGATGCGGCGGAGAGCGGCGGTACGGGATCGGGCGGAAGCGCCGCCGTCGCGGCCACCGCGGCGGCCGGCGGCTGCGGCTGCCTGGCGCTGCCGGTGGGCGTGGGGATGCTGGTGGTCGTCCTGCTCGTGGTCGGTGGGCTCGGCGTGCTGCTGCTGCCCGTGGTGGTGCTCTTCCTCCTCTTCAACGGGCTGCCCCTGGGCGATCTCGGCGGCGGAGGCGGCGGCGATCTGACGGCGGCCGAGCAGAGATGCGAGGACGTGGAGCGGTTGTTCGGGGACTCCGACCCGGGGGCCGTGGCCGAGCGGACCCGGCAGGTGGTCCTCGGCGACGGGAAGGGCCGGCTGGAGAGGGACCCGAGCGACGCCGGCGAACCGTGCACCGTCCCCGCGGACCTGCTGGAGCCGATCGAGGCGGCCGGGCAGGTGTGCGACGTGATCGGCCCGGTGGTCATCGCCGCCCAGATCCAGTACGAGTCCGGATTCACCGCCGACTTCACCGGCCCCGACGGCGCCCGGGGAATCTCCCAGGTGCCCCCCGAGGTCTTCACCGCACTGCGCGGGGAGGAGGCCGACCCTCTCGATCCCGAGGAGTCGATCGCCGCCCAGGGCGCCTATCTGTGCGACCTGGCCGAGCAGACGCAGGCCCTGGTGGACGCCGGGCAGGCGGCCGGCCCGGTACTGGATCTGACGTTGAGCGCCTACAAGACCGGGCTGGACGCCGTCCGCGAGGCCGGCGGCGTGCCGGCCACCGAGCAGGCCCAGAGCTATGTCGTGGGCGTGCGCACCTGGTTCGCGCCGATGCAGGGCATCGGGCCGCCGCCGCGCACCCTCCCCTCCCAGCCGGGCCTGCGGGACAGCTGAGCCGCACCGCGGGTGTGAACCGCCCTCGGCGGGCGGCCGTAGCTGACAGCGGAGCCTGTTCGCCGGGCAGGCCGGCGACCGACACCGATCCGATTGCGTGGGTGAGATGAACGACGTCCGAGTGCCACGGCAGGGCGGGACGCGGGCACCGAGCGGTGACCCCTTCGCCACCGCCACCCGGGAACGACCGTGGGGCGAGCAGCAGTTGACCCTCCGCTATATGACGGTCCCGCCCCGGCCGGAACGTCCCGCCCGCGTCCGCCGGTCCGGCGCCCGGCCGCGCCACCGGCTGATCCTGGCCGGCACGGCCGCCGTGGCGGTGTCCGCCGGAGTGGCCTTGGCCGTCGCGGTGCCCGAGACACCGGCCCGGGCCTCCGCCGCGCCGCCGCCGGTCGCCGCGCCCGAGCGGCCGGCCCCGCCGTCCGTCCCTCCGCCGACCGCGCCCGGCACCGCGTTCCCCGCGCCCGGCGGCGCGGCATCCACCCCGCCGCCCGTGGACGCGGCGGGCTCCCTGCCGAGCCTCGACGAGCGGCTGAGGGAACGGGCCGAGGAACGCCGGCTGGCCCAGGAGGCCGCCGCCGCGCGGGAGTCGGCCCGGGCGGCCGAGGAGGCCCGGGCTGAACGAGCCGCCCGCCTGGCCGAGCAGGAGCGGGCCGAGGCGCTGCGGGCGGCGGAGGAGGCCCGCAGGGCGCGGGCCGACCGCCCGGACCGGCCCGCCGAGGGCGAGCAGGACACGGGCGGGCGGGCCCCGGCGCCGGACGGCGACTTCGTCCTGCCCGTGTCCGGCGCCACGATGACCGCGGGCTTCGGCCAGGGGGGCGATCTCTGGTCGAGCGGCAGCCACACCGGTGTGGACCTGGCGGCCCCGGCGGGCACCCCGATCCGGGCGGTGGCCGACGGGACGGTCACCACCGTCTCCACCCGGGGGCCGCTGGGCAACCACACGGTGCTCACCCTCGCCGACGGCACCGAAGTCGGCTTCAGCCACCAGCAGTCCGTCGCCGTCAAACGGGGCGACCGGGTGCGCGCGGGCCAGGAGATCGGGGCCGTCGGCGCCACCGGCAACACCACCGGCCCGCATCTGCACCTGGAGGTGAGGACCCCGGGCGGCGCTCTGATCGACCCGGTCGCCTGGCTGGCCGACCGGGGCGTGGCCCTGTGACGCGGCGCCCGGCCAAACCGGACCGACGACCGAAGCGACGCCCCCGGCACCGCGGCGAGCGGAGAGGATGACCATGCTCCTGCCCGAGCCCCCCTTCGACGTGCCGCCGGACCGGTGGTACGCGGCACAGCCGACCGGACC
Organism: Streptomyces lichenis; assembly: GCF_023218175.1. GTDB lineage: Bacteria > Actinomycetota > Actinomycetes > Streptomycetales > Streptomycetaceae > Streptomyces > Streptomyces lichenis. Next base: position 81,160 of record NZ_JALPTH010000010.1, read on the forward strand.
GGACACCCGTTTCGACGAGGCGATGGCCAAGGGCCTGGCGGGCGTGCCCCTCGGCCGGTTGCCGGCCTGGGTGGCCGCCTCCCCCGCGCACACGGAGGAGTACCAGCTGCGGTACGCGATGGGCGCGTCGCTGCGGGACCAGCCGGCCGCCCCACCCGGCCGCCCGGTGGAGCACCCCCTGGACGCGGCCTACGCACACGGGCTGGCGGGCCGCCGGATCGAGGACGTCCCCGGGCACCGGGACCTCACTCCCGAAGCGCGCGAGGCGTACCTCAGGGGGGTCCGGGAGGCGGGCGCCCCGGTCATCGGACCACCGGCTCCCGCCCCGCGCCCGGTGGCTCCGGCCGAGTGGAGGGCCGGTCCCCCACCCCGTACCGCGACCGCTCCCGCAGCCCTGCCCCGATCCGCCGCGCGGGGACAGGCGGCCCCCTTTCCTCCCCTGCCGGCGAGCCCGCCGGTGCGGGGCCCGGCCACCGCCTCCGGCGCCCTCGACCGGGCGGCGTCCCCGGACGTCTCGCCGCGTCCGGACCGCGCGATGGAGGTGTACGCCAGGGCCTACGCCCTCTCGACCCGGCGCGGTGAACCCGCCGGCACCTGGCTGCGCGCCGCCGCCGAGCGGGCCGCCGCCTCACCCGGCACGCCCGGACTGGTCCAGGTCTTCGCCCGGACGGTGGCGGCCGAGGCCAGGACGAGGGACCGGATGCCGACCGGGCAGGCGGAGGCGGAACGCGGCCGGCCGGCTTCCCTCACGGAGGCCGCCGCCGTCGCCGGTCTGCTGAGGCGGGAGATGGAGACCGTCACCGTCCTGTCCCGCCCACGCCCCGGCGATCGCGGCCTGTCACGCTCCGGCGCCGCCCGCCTGCGCCCCTCCCCCGGCCGGACCGCGCCGGCCTCCACGCCCGCACCCACGGCTTCGCGATCCCCCACGGCCCCGGCCCCCCAGCCGCACCGCACCGCGCCCCGAACACGCCCGGGCGCCCACTGACCCGCTGCCGGGCGGCGGCGGACCCGACCGCCCTCGGCCCCCCGGCAGCCGCACAGGGAGCACACCCACCCGAAAGGCGGATTCCCATGTCCACACCACCTCCCCCGGAACAACCCCGCCGGCCCCGGCCCGAGGACTTCTCCCCCGGCGGCGGCACCCCGTCGCTCGCCCCCGACAGCCCCGCACCGGCCCAGCCCAGGACCGATCCGTTCTGGCAGCAGTTCGCGTTCGACCCGGGCCCCTCCGCGCCAGCCGCCTCCACCTCCCGGGCGGCCCCCGCCCCCCAGCCGGTCCAGCGGACCGGTGGCGGAGGCGGCCAACCGACCAACTGGAGCTACTTCGGGCTGACTCCCCCCTCCGGCCAGTTCGGCGGTCCGGCGCGGTCGGCCCCGCCGGCACCCGCCCACCACGCCCCACCCGCACCGCCGGCTGCCCCACCCGCACCGGCACCGGCACCGGCACCGGCACCCAGTCAGGCGGCCCGGATCTCCCTGCCGCCCTTCGGCAACCTCGCCGCCGCCGCGGCGGCCGGGGAGCGCAACCGCCGGGCGCGCGACCAGCAGCCCGCCCACCGGCCCGGACCCTCCCAACGGGGAGCCGGTCGCGGACACTGACCTCCTGAACGGCGAGGGCCCCACCACGGCATGTGGTGGGGCCCTCGCCCTATGCGCCTCGGGCGAGCCGGGAACGCGGTCGGGTCCGGGCCCTGTCGCACCGGGGGAGGGACGGACAGGGCCCGGAGCGGCCCGGAGAACGGAGCACCGGTCTTCCCGCGCCGCACTGGGGGTTACGGCGGTTCTCCGGTGCGGGTTCACCGGAGAACCGCCGGGTTTTCCCAGGTCCCGGTGGTGAACCGGTTCCGCGACCGCCCCGTAGCAACCTCTTGAACGCCACCGCCCCGGCGGTGCGCACGACCACCCAGCAACATCACAAGAGGAAGGCACCCCATGGCGACTTGGCGCTCCATGGCGGTGGCGCTCGCCACCGCCACCGTCCTGCTGACGGCCGGCTGCAGCGGTTCCGGCGCGAAGGAGGAGGGCGCGGCGGCGAGTACGGCGCCGTCCGCCCCGACCGGGCAGGAGAGCCTGGCGGCCGCACCGCCCGCTCCCGGCGGGGACTCGCGCAACGGCCCGGCCGGCCAGCTCGCACTGGCCAACGACCCGAATCTGGGCCCCATCGTGACGGACAGCACCGGTTTCACGCTCTACCGCTTCACCACGGACGGCCCCAGTCCCACCAAGTCGGCCTGCGAGGGCGACTGCGCCGCCGCCTGGCCGCCGGTGCCGGCCGACGGAGCCGTGCTGCCGGCCGGGCTGGACGCCTCGCTGATGGGCAGCGTGACTCGCGCGGACGGCAGCAAGCAGCTCGCCCTCGCCGGGATGCCGCTGTACCGCTTCGCCAAGGACGCCAAGCCCGGCCAGGTCAGCGGTGACGGGGTGGGCGGTGTCTGGTTCGCCGGGCTGCCGAAGGACAAGGTGCCGGGCCTGGACGCGGCGCTCGGCGCCGCACCGGGCGGAACCGCACCGGGCGGAGCGGGGCCGGAGACCGGAGGCGACGCGGAAACCGGTGCGGACGACGGGGCGGCGGAGGGCAAGACGCCCGCGCCGGAAGGCGGCGGCGCGCTGCCCGGCCTGTCGACGGTCCAGGACCCGGAGCTCGGCGAGATCGTGGTGGACGCCAAGGGCCGTACGCTCTACCGCTTCACCAAGGACACCGACTGGCCGATGACCACCGCGTGCACGGGCGCGTGCCTGGAGAAGTGGAAGCCGGCCGCGCTCGTCGCCAAGAACGACGTCAAGGGCATCGATCCCAAGCTGGTGATCCCGTTCGACCGTCCCGACGGCAAGAAGCAGCAGACCCTGGACTGCTGGCCGCTGTACTGGTTCACCGGCGACAAGCCCGGTGAGATCAACGGCCAGGGCGTCGGCGGCACCTGGTTCGCCGTCGCTCCCGACGGATCACTCATCAAGAAGTAGGGCGCGCCGCTCTCCTTCGGCATATTCGAACGGCACCGGTGGGGTGCGCGTATCCATCCGGATACGCGCACCCCACCGGCATGTGGTCGCGCGTTCCCCCTCGTGAACCGGACGCTGGACACCCCCGTAATCCGTTGTGAAAGGACAACACGTCACCGTGGAGGAACAGCAGTCATGAAGATGAAGAAGAAGACCGCTCTGGTGGTCTCGGCGCTTGCCCTGGCCGCGTCCGCCACCGGTGTCTACGCCTATTCCGCGACGGCGCCGGACAGCGCGGGCACGACCGCGGCAGCCGGAAAGGGCACCGTGGAGAAGAAGGACACGGGATTCACGACGGAGATATTCGACTGCAACGGAAAGGACCTGGAGGGCCTTTTCCAGGTCCACATCGGCAACAACTTCACCTCGCCCTTCGAAAGCACCCTCTGCCTGGACGCCGCCGGCCGGATCGCCAACCTGAACACCGCGGGCCCGGCAGGCGCGAGCATCCTGTTCATCAACGACCAGATCTCCTCGGTGAAGAACGACACCGGCCGCCCCATGTGCGTGTACACCGATTCCGGCTTCCGCGGTGACGAGCTCAGGATCAACGATCAGGAGCAGTACCAGTTCGCCTTCATGGACCCCGAGTTCCGGAAGTTCAACGACTCCATCTCCTCGATCCGCGCCTGCTGAGGCGAGTCGGCCGCCCGCCGGCGGACAACCTCCGGCCAGCGGCGGGGGCGACGCACGGCGGCCGGATCAGCAGCCGGATTCCGCGGGCGCGGGCGATGAGCGAGCTGCGAAGAGGCCTCGCCGTCGGCGAGGGCGACCAGGACGAGGGAGGCACGCGCACCGCCGAGCAGGTCGGCGACCGATTCGGTGGCGACCCGGCGGAAGGCCGAGGAGACCATGCGGATCGTCCAGCTCAGGTCCGTGTCCGGCGCCGGCCGGGAATCCTCGCCGGAGCGGTTGCCGGGCGTCGACGCACTCATCCGCACACTCTCGGCCCCGCCCCGTCCCTGCTGTTCCCGGGCGGCGAGACGGCCGCCGGTGCGGTGCGCGCGACGCGGCCTGATCTGGACGGGCGCCTCGGCGGCCGGCGTCGGTGGAGGCTCCGGCCCGGGTCTCGGGCGGTACGCGTACGGGCTCTCATACGCCGTCCGGGAGCGCCGTCTTCTCCGTCTTCGTCCAGGTCCCGGTGGCAGGGTCGTGGCGGGCGAGTCCGAGGCGGGCGAAGTCGCGCAGCCAGCCCTCCATCGGCCAACTGCCCCACCGGTCCCGGAACACCGCGCCGTTGCGCAGGATGTCGTCCAGGTGCTCCACGGGCGGGCGGCTCACCGGGTGGTGCTGGTGGTACGCGGGGGCGCCGCCGACCCAGCGCAGGTCCACGCCGCGGGCCGCCGCCGCACGGCCGAAGTCGGTGTCCTCGCCCCCGTATCCGGTGTACCGCTCGCAGAAGCCGCCGATCCGCCGCCAGGTGGCCGCGGTGACCGCGAAGGAGAGCGACCAGAACAGCCGGTGGTCGCCGCCGGTGATCACCTGCCCGTCCGCCGGCACCGGGCGCGCCGGGTGCGGGGGCGCCAGGCGGGGCAGGGCGTCCAGCCGGTACCCACCGGGCGGCGGGGGCGGCAGATAGGCCACAGTGCCGCAGAGCAGGGCACCGTCCTCGGCGGTCTCGGCGTAGCGGCCGAGCAGGCTGGGGCCGGGCACGCAGTCGACGTCCAGGAACACCAGCAGGTCGGCCCCGGCGTCCAGAGCCCGCCGGGCGCCGGCGTTGCGGGCGGCGGCCAGCGGCAGCCGTCCGGCGTCCCGCCGGTGGCCGATGAGGTCGGCCCGCGGGGCGCGGCCGCGGACCACCCCGGCGGCGGCCGGGTCGTCGAGGGCGACCACCAGGTAGAGGTCCGGGCGGCGGTGGGAGGCGGCGAGGCCGCGCTGCTGGAGGGCGAGGTGCCGGTGGCGGCCCGCGACCAGGGTGATCACGGCGACGCGCATACGGTGCCCTCTCGGCGCGGGTCCGCGAGCGCGGGCGCGGGCGCGGCCAGGGTGTCGAGCAGCCGGGCCGCCCGGGCGGCCCCGTCACCGGGCGCCCAGAGCCGCCAGCGGTCGCCACCGCGCCGGGCCGCGGCGTCGAGCAGTCCGGGCCACTCGTGCGGTCGCGGCCAGTGGGTGCGTACGGTGGCCAGCTCCCCGGCGGCCAGGGCGCGGGCGGTGGCGAGCTGCTCGCCGTGCGGGCGGGTCTGCGGGACGACGACGGCGGGGGTACGGGCGGCGGCGCACTCGGCCACGGCGTTCTGCCCGGCGTGGGTGACCACCGCGTCGGCCCGGCAGAGCAGCGGCCAGGGGTCGTCGGTCCACTCGCCGGGGCCGCCGAGCACGGTCCACCGCCATCCGGGGGTGGCCTCGGCCGCCGCGCTCAGTCGGGCCGCGGTGAGTTCGGTGCCGCCGGCGCCCAGCAGCACCACCACCTCCCGCGCCTCCGGCGGCCTTGCCGGCCGCCCCTCCGGGCGGGGGCGGCCGTCATGGCGGGAGAACGCGCCGGTGTACTCGGTCTTGGCCCGCCAGGCCGCCGGCCAGCCGGGCTCCGGCAACTCGGCCGGCCAGGGGGCGAGCAGGGCGTCGGCCAGGTCGTAGGCGAGCCGGTGGGCCGGGTCGGAGCGGTCGCCGCGCATCGCGGAGACGGCGACGGGCACGCCCATCAGCCGGGCCAGCGTGGCGACCTCCACCGAGACGTCGCTGACCAGCAGCGCGGGGGCGGTGCGTTCGATCCAGGCGGCCACCGCCGCCATCCGGGCGCGCAGTCCGGGGTGGTGGCGGGGCACCCAGTGCAGCCGTCCCCGCGCCGTGGGGTCGGCCGGGGCCGTGCCCGCCCCCGTCCCGGTGTCCGATGGCAGCCGGACCCAGTCGCCGGTCCAGTCGGCGGGACGGGGCAGCGAGGACAGCCCGGTGACCGGGGTGCGGGTGTGCCGGGCCACGCACCGGGCGCGGTGCAGATGGCCCTTGCCCTGGTGGTGGACGTAGTAGCCGATCACGCGGCCAGCTCCTCGTACAGGGCGGTGTAGCCGTCGGCCATGGCCGTGAGCGAGCAGAAGCGCTCCGCGCGCTCCCGGGCGGCCCGGCGGTCCAACCGCACGGTCTCGTGGATGAGTTCGGCGAGGACGGCGGTGTCGTCCGGCGGGGCGAGCCGGCCGCACTCGGGGGTGAGGATCTCGCCGAGCGCGCCGCGGTCGAAGCCGCACACCGGGGTGCCGCAGGCCAGTGCCTCGGCGACGACCAGCCCGTACGGCTCGTCCCAGCACGGGGTGACGAGCGCGGCCGCCGCCCCGCCCACCAGCGCCGCCAGCTCGCCACGGCCCAGGTGGCCGACGTAGTCGATGCCGTCGCCGAGCAGCGGCTCGACGTAGTCGGTGACATACCGCCGGTCCCCCACCGGCCCCGCCATCAGCAGCGGCAGCCCGGCCTTGCAGGCCGCCTCGGCCGCCAGGTGCGGGCCCTTCTCGGGAACCAGCCGGCCCGTCCACACCAGGTAGGGGCCACCGGTCCCCGGGGACCACAGGCGGGTGTCGACGCCGTTGCGCACCACTCGGGCCGCCGGGACCGTGGCCCGCCAGGCCGCCGCGGTATGGGCGCTGACGGCGGTGAAGGTGACCGGGCAGGGGTCCACCGCCTGCACGGCCGACTCCAGCCAGGGCGTGGGCGGGGTGTGCAGGGTGGTCACCAGCGGCAGCCGCAGCGCCGGGGCCATCGCCACCGGCAGGTGGTGCAGGCTGTTGTTGTGCACCACGTCGTAGTGGTGCTCGCCGTCCCGGGCCAGGTCCAGCATCAGCCGGAGGTAGGCGTGGTGCTCGGCCATCCAGTCCGCGCCCGGCATGCTCACGTCCGCCCGGGCGGCCTCGGTCAGCACCGGCCGGTGCACGGGCAGCTCCCGCAGCCCGAGTGCCGGGTCGCAGCCGGGCGCGGCGAACAGCTCCACCCGGTGCCCGCGGTCGGTCAGCGCCCGTGCCAGGGTCCAGGTGTGCGCCTCCAGACCGCCGGCGAACGGCTCGCGGACAGGGAAGCGGGCGGAGGCGAGGAGGGCGATCCGCAGCGGGTCACTCATCCCAGCAGCTCGGTGTAGAGCTGCCGGTGCGCGGCGGCGATCCGGGTCCGCTCCGCCGCCCGTCCCTCGGCCGTGGCCCGCCATCGGGGCCGGGTGCGATACGCCCACTCCACGACCTCGTGCAGCGAGTCCGCGTCCAGGCCGTGCCGCTGGGAGTGGCCGTAGCTCAGGCAGGGGCGCTGCTGGGCGTAGTAGCCGCAGTCCGGCGCGGCGACCAGGGTGCCCAGGTCGTGGCAGGCCTCCAGCCAGCCGGAGTGGGTGCCGAAGGTGTACGGCAGCACGGACAGGTCGAGCCCCCCGAGGTACTCCCACAGCTGCTCGTCGTCGAAGTAGTCGTGCACTCGCAGGGTCAGCAGTCCCCGTCCGGCCAGGTCCTCCAGGGCGGCCATGGTCGAGGGGTCATGGGCGTGCGCGTCCGGGTCGCCGACCTCCCGGTGGATGTTCACGGCCAACTCGGCGTCCGGCAGGTCGGTCAGGCTCTCCGCGAGTGCCCGCACCACCGGCAGCACGGCCATGTTGGGCCGCAGGCTCTTGGCGTGCACCCCGACCCGGAAGCCGTCGCGGGGTGCCCGGGGCCGGTCGATCAGCGGCGCTCCGACCACATGCGGATGCGGCAGCACCGTCGGGGTGCGGTTCCAGCGGGCGGCGATCTCGTCGGCCGCCCCGGGGGTGAGGGTGATCAGCGCGTCCGCCGCCGGGACCAGCACATCCAGGGCGTCCCGGTGGGGGCCGGGGTCGGCTTGGTGCGGGTTGCGCAGGTCGTGCACGGTGTACACGAGCGGCTTGCCGTGCCGGCGCAGGGCCTCCACCAGCCGGTGCAGCGCGGCCGGCCCCTGGGCGTCGAAGCCGAAGTGCAGATGGAAGACGTCGAACTCGTCATGGTGCGCGTCCACCCACGCCGGATCCAGCATCACCGGCGGCCACCAGCGCTGCGAGGTGCTGGGCGCGCCGTTCGGGCGCGGGTCGGTGAGCCGTACCACCCCGTCCGCGCCCTGTGGGTCGGCACAGTGGCGTACGTAGACGTGTCCGGCGGGCACGGACGCCACCCGCACCGACTCGCGGGACGCCACGTTCCTGCACAGCGGCGGCAGGACAACCTGGTCGGTCATCGCGACCGTATCCCCCGGCTCGGCCTGCGCAGCGCCTCGTACCGCTCGACCGGGTTCCGCAGCATCGCCGGGTGCGCCCTCAGCATCAGTACGCCCTTCCTTCCGTTCGTCTGGTTTCTCGCGCCGGGCCGGTCAGTCGGTGGAGAGGGCTTCCAGCAGCTCGCCGGCGCGCGGGGCGCCCTGCGCCGGCTCGCCGACGGCGCAGGAGGCGGGGTCCTTGCCATCGCCCAGCACCCTCACCACGATGTCGCGGTCGGTCAGCAAGCCCATGAGCCGGTTGTCCGTCCCGCGGATCGGCAGCGCGCCGACCCCGAGGTCCTTCAGCTTCCGCGCCGCGTCCAGGACCGTCTCGTCGGCCTGTACGCACTGGGCGCCACCGGTCATGATCCCGCGTGCCGTGGTCATCGCCCTCCGCCTCTTCCGCTCGTGAGAACCGGCCCTGCGCCACCGCGCCCTTCGCTCCGTGAGATGCCGGGGCCGCTCCGAGGCACCGGAGTGCCCCTTCCGGGGGGCCGCAAAACGATCCGCGCGGCGCCGTATGCGATGTTTCGTCCCGGCAGCCCCGGTCTTCGTTTCGCGGCCGGGAGGGCGGGGGCCGGGTCGCACCGTCAGACGTGGAGTCCGGAGTCCTCGGGTACCGCGCGGATGACGACCAGCTCCTCGCGCTCGGCCCCCTCGGAGAGCAGACCGCGGGCGCGCAGCCAGGGCAGTCGGGAGCCCAGCACGGGGCCGAAGGGGATGGCGGCGCGGTCGTCCACCGCGGCCCGCATCCCGGAGCGGTGGAGGAGGTCCAGGGTGCGGTCGGTGCCGCAGAGTGCGGAGTGGACCATGAGCAGCAGGCCGGTGGGCCGCAGCAGCCGGGGGGCGGCCGCGCAGATCCGGTCCACCACGGCGCGGCCGTCCCAGCCGGCGTCCCAGGCGCGGGCGGCGCCGGAGCGCGGCGGGTGGGCCGCCGGGGCGGGCACGTACGGAGGGTTGCTGACCACCACGTCGTAGCGGGTGGGCAGGCGCGCGCCGGGGGCGGTCGGGTCGCAGCGGCGGACGGTGAGAGGGCGGCCGGTGAGCAGCGCGTTCAGCCGGGCCGTCAGCACGGCGCGGCGGGCGATGTCGACCGCCGTCACCCGGGCCCCGAGCGCGGCCGCGTACAGGGCGACGGCCCCGCTGCCGGTGCCGATGTCCAGCAGCTCGTGGCCCTGGCCGACACCGTGGCGCCGTAGTGCCGCGGCCAGCAGGCGGGTGTCGTGCTGGGGGGCGTAGACGCCGGGGAGGACCAGGGTCCGGCCGACCGGCGGGTAGGGGTCGGTGGCGGGTACGGCCATGTCGGGGCCCTCCGGAGGCATCCGGCGGGCGGGCGCGCCGCCGGGGGTGGTGCTCGGGTTCGCGGTCGCGGCCGGTGCCCTACCGCGTGGGGCGGCGAGCGGCGGCGGGTCGGCCGCCCGTGCGGGTGGAGCGGACGCGGCCGAGGCCGTCGGTGACGGAGCGGGGTGTGTCACTCGTCCCGCTCGACGTCCTCGGGGCGCAGGCCGGCTTCCTCCAGGGCTTCGCCCATGGTGCGCCCGGTGGCGCCGCGCGGTGCCGCCGGTTCGGTGGTGTCGCGGTCGTCCCGGGGGTCGACGACCTGGTCGGTGGTGTCGGTCTTGGGCCTGTCCTCGGGCACGGTCATGTCCGCCCACTCCTCGCGTTCGTCTCGGCGCGGCACCGGGTGCTGCCGCCGATGGCGACGGGTAGCCCGGTGATCAGTGGTCAAACGTGAGCGCGGGTGGGGTGGCCGGGGCTCCGGGTGGGGCGTGCGCCGACCGGTTGACGGGTGGGGCGGTGCCGGTCACGGTGGAGGGAGCAGCGCTGCCCGGCCGCCTGCGCGCTGGGGGCGGGGCACGGAAGCTCCTGGCGACCGTCCCCTCCCGCGCGTGGGCGGGGAGCGGCGAAGGCTGCCCGCCATGGCGGGCGACGGGGCGTGAGACGGCCACCGCGCAGGGACGATCGCGTGCGCGGGCTCGGTCGGCCCGGCCGGGGTACGCCGCCGGGGTCGCGTGCCGTTCATCGACTGCCGTACCGGCTCCGGGCACCTGCCCGCCGCTTCCCCTCCCGTAGGAGGTCTGACATGGCCGTGCTCCCCTCCGGTGCCGCCGAGCTGCACTTCGTCGGCAACGCCACCCTGCTGATCCGGTACGGCGATCTGACCCTGCTCACCGACCCGAACTTCCTGCACCGCGGGCAACGGGCCTACCTCGGGCACGGTCTGGTCTCCAAGCGGCTGACGGAACCGGCCCTGGACGTACGGGACCTGCCGCCGGACCTGGACGCGGTGGTGCTGTCACATCTGCACGGGGACCACTGGGACCGGGTCACCCGCCGCCATCTGGACCGCTCGCTGCCCGTGGTGACCACCCCGCACGCGGCCCGGCGCCTGCAGGGACTGCACGGCTTCCGCCGCGCGATGGGGCTGCGCACCTGGGAGGACACCCTCGTCTCGGGCGAGCGCCAGCAGGTGCGGGTCACCTCGCTGCCGGGTGCGCACGCCCGGGGGCCGGCGGCCGCGCTGCTGCCGCCGGTGATGGGGAGCCTGCTGGAGTTCGGCGACCTGGGCGGCCCGGTGCGGCTGCGGATCTACCTGACCGGGGACACCCTCCTCTTCGACGGCGTCCGGGAGATCGCCCGGCGCTGCCCGGACCTGGACCTGGCCGTCGTGCATCTGGGCGGGACCACCCTGCCCGGCGGGCTGATGGTCACCATGGACGGGTGGCAGGGCGTCGAACTGCTGGAGACCGTCCGCCCCCGGCGAGCCCTGCCGGTGCACTACGACGACTACACCGTGTTCCGCTCCCCGCTGGAGGACTTCCTGCGCCGCGCGGAGGAGCGGGGATGGGCGGGTTCGCTGGTGCACTGCGCCCGGGGCGAGCAGGTGACGGTGACGGCAGGCGGAGCCGCGTCGGGGTGATGGCCCCGGGCGGGAAGCCGGAGCAGCGGATCACCGGACGCCCCGGGGCGGCCCGGGGCCTGGTCGGCGGCGGGCGGTACCGGTCGGGCCCGATCCGTTTCGCCCGCGGCGGCCGGGCTACTCGGCCGCCATGGACACACTCCGTTCCACCGCCGTCACCGCCGCCCGCCGCGCCGTCCGCTCGGAGGGGCCCGGCAGGGTACTGGCCGCCATGGACCGGCTGGAGCGGTCGGAGAGGCTGGACAGTGCCGTGGACACCGTGCGGCGGGCGGTGCGGGCGCTGCCGTTGGGCCCGGTGCGGGACGTGCTGCACGGGCGATGGCTCGGGCACCCCGTCCACCCCCTGCTGGTGCAGGTGCCGATCGGCAGCTGGCTGTCCGCCGGGGTGCTGGACCTGCTGCCCGGCGACCGGCACCGCTCGGCGCGGGCCCTGGTCGGCGTCGGGCTGGCCGCGGCCGCCCCGGCGGCCGCCGCGGGCTGGGCCGACTGGGCCGAGTCGCAGCGGCCGCAGCTGCGGGTCGGGTTGGTGCACGCGGCGGCGAACCTGATCGGGGTCGCGCTGTACGCGGGGTCCTTCCTGGCCCGGGTGCGGGGCCGTACCGCGCGGGGCAAGGTCCTCGGCTTCGCCGGGATGACCGTGGTCGGTGTGGGGGGTGCGATCGGCGGCCACCTGGCCTACCGCCAGGCGCTGGGCGCCAACCACGCGGAGGCGGTGCCCCATCTCGTACCCGAGGGGTGGCAGGACGTCGGCGACCTCGCCGCCCTGCCGGTGGACCAGCCGGTGCGGCGGCATGTCGGGGAGGTGCCGGTGGCGGCCGTACGCCGACCGGACGGCACCGTGCACGTGCTGGCGGACTGGTGCAGCCATCTCGGCGGCCCGCTGTCGGAGGGCACCCTGTCGGACGGGTGCGTGCGGTGCCCTTGGCACGGCAGCCGCTTCCGCCTCGACGACGGCTGGAACGTGCGCGGTCCGGCGACCGCGCCGCAGCCCGCCTTCGACACCCGGACCGTCGACGGGCGGGTCCAGGCGCGGATCCGGTAGCGGGGCGCGCGGCACGGCCCGACCTGGCCGCCACTCCCCCGCCGGAAGGCGGCCCCCGCCGTGCCTGCGACTCCGGAGGATGGGTACTCCGGGCCGGACGGCGTGCCGTGAGCGCGGTGCGTGCGCCGATCATCGACACCGAGCGCGGAAGGCAGGCGACCCCATGCAGGAGAACACTCCCTCCCAGGCCGAGGGTGAGCGTCCCGAGGAGGAGCCCGGCGGGGACGGGCCGCGGGACCGGGACGAGCAGCCGGAGCGGACGACGCCGTCGCAGGTCGAGGGCGAGCGCGACCCGGAGGACGACACGGATGTCTGAGGCACGGGCCCGGCTTCCGTCCGCCCGGCGGGCGGCGGGTGGCGACGGGCTGCTGCGGCTGGGCGCTGCGCCGGCAGCTGGCGGGCCATCGGGAGCAGCGGGAGGGCGAACTCACCGGGCACGCCGCGGCGATCGCGGTGTACGGCGCCTACGCGGGCGCCTGGGGGGCCGTGCTGAGCCGGCGCCGGGGCGCCCTGCCCGAGCGCCCCGAGCCGTGGGACGCGGTGTTCACCGGCGCGGCGGTCTTCCGGCTGAGCCGGCTGCTCGCCAAGGGGTCCGTCACCGGGCCGCTGCGGGCGCCGTTCACCCGATACGAGTCGGCGGGCGGGCCGTCGGAGGTGAACGAGAGCCCCCGGGGCGGTCCGGTGCGCCACACCGTGGGCGAGTTGGTGACCTGCCCGTTCTGCCTCAGCGTGTGGCTGACGACCACGCTGGTCGGCGCGGGCCTGCTGTGGCCGCGTGCCACGCGCGCGGTCACCGGCGGGCTCACCGCACTGGCCGCCGCCGACGCGATGCAGCTGGGGTACGACTGCCTGGTGCGGCGGAACAGCGGGTAGGGACGGCGGAGGGCGGTGGGCCGGTGGGCGCTGCCGCGCGGGACACAGCACGGTGGAGGAGCGGGATGACGGACCGGACGGTGGAGGACCGCGGGCCCGCGCTGGTCTACGCGAACTTCGTCTCCGACCTGGCGGTGGGCCTGGGAGCGGGCGAGGTGCTGGAGCGGTGGGCGGAGCAGGCGCCGCGCAAGGTGTGGCTGCTGCGGCCGGGCGACGTCCTGCTGACCCCGGTCCCGGTGGACCGGGAGTTCCGGGAGTACGCGGCCCGGCTGCTGGGCCTGCCGCTGGAGGAGCTGGCCGCCGTGGTCGTCCCGCCGCTGGCCGGGGCGTCGATGGCCGACGCGGTGCGCGCGGCCGGACTGCTGGGGACGGTACGGGAGCTGGTGCGCCACCGTCCGGGTCTGGGGCTGCTGCCGACCGCGCTGGACGAGTCCTCGGTGCTCCTCGCCCGTGAGCTGGGGCTGCCGGTGATCCCGTACGGGGAGCCGGGCCCCACGGCGCGGGCGCTGCGCGCGACCTCCGTGCTCAACACCAAGTCGGGTTTCCGCGAGGCGGCGCGGGAGCTCGGCATCCGGGTGCCAGAGGGCGGGGTGTGCGACCAGGCGGGGCTGCGCTCGCTGGCGGCGCGGATGGTGGCCGCGTACGGCGAGGTCGTGGTGAAGCCGGACCGGTCGGCCGGCGGCCACGGGCTGGTGTTCCATTCGGCCGCCTCGCCGGCGCTGCCGGCCGCCGGTCCCGGTCTGGAGGGCGGGTGGGTGGTCGAGGAGCGGGTGGACGTCGCGCACTCGGTGAGCGTGCAGCTCGACACCGGGCCGCGCGGGTGCGCGGTGGTCTACAGCGGCGAGATGCGGGTCGAGCACGGCGCGTTCACCGGCTATGAGTCCCCGCTGCACGGGCCCACCGCCGCGGCGCGGGCCGAGCTGGAGGAGTGGGGACTGCGGCTGGGCGGTCTGCTGGCCCGGGAGGGGTACGCCGGGCCGTTCAGCGTGGACGCGGTGGTCACCCGGGACGGCACCCTCTTCGCCAACGAGAGCAATGTGCGGCGCACGGCCACCACGACCCCGCACGCCATGATCGCCCGGCTGGTCCGAGAGGCCGGGCGGGAGGAGACGGACTGGCTGGTGGGGCGGCACCGGTCGGCCCGGCCGTATGCCTTCGGCGAGGTGGTGCGCCTGCTGGAGGAACGCGGTCTGGCCTGGGACCCCGGGCGGGGTGAGGGGGTGGTCCTGTACATGGGCGGGCCGGCGGACGGCCGCTCCTGGCGGTACGCCGTCGCCGGCGGCTCCCGGGAGCGGACGGCCGAGCTGGAGGCGCGGCTGGCGTCGGCCCTGGCCTTCGAGGGGTGAGCGCGGTCCGCACGGAGGGTCCTCAGGCGATGGCCTGGGGCAGCAGGGAGAGCCAGCGGGCCATGGTCTGCGCCCCCTGGGCCAGGGCGCGCGGGTCGGCCCGCTCGTCGGCGGCGTGCCAGCGGTCCTCCAGCAGGCCGGTGCCGTGGAAGAGCACCGGGGCCCCGGTCTCCCGGGCGAGCTGGGCCGCCGGTGCGGCGCCGCCGTTGCGCATCCGGGCGGCGGGCGCCCCGAAGGTGCCGGACACGGCCTGCTCCAGGGCGGTGAAGGCCGGATGGCCGGTGGGCGTGGTGTACGGGTCGGACCGGGTCGGCGGCAGGTCGAGGTGGAGGCGGTAGCCGGGTCCGACGCCTTGCTCCGCCCATTGCTGTACCTGCCGCGCGATGTCGTCGGCCCGTTGGCCGGGGGCCAGGCGGAAGACCAGTCCGGCCGAGGCGGTGGCCGGGATGACGCCCAGTCCGGGCAGGTCGGGGCGGCCTCCCCGCAGGCTGGTCACCTCCGCCGCGGGGCGCAGCCAGATCCGCTCCAGGAGGGAGCGCCCCGTTTCGCCGGGCGCGGCGAAGGTCCCGGTGCGGTCCAGCCAGTCGGACAGCCGCGGTTCGAGGGCGGCGAGCCGGGCCCGCTCCCCCTCGGTGGGCTCGGCCACCCCGTCGTAGAGGCCGGGTACGGTGATCCGCCCGTCCTCGTCGTGCAGTGAGCCGAGCAGCCGGCACAGTTCGTTCAGCGGATTGCCGGCCGCCCCGGAGACGGCCCCGTTGTGGATGTCCCGGTGGGCGGCCCGCAGGGTGAGTGCCGCGCTGACCGAGCCGCGGCAGCCGGTGCAGACGGCGGGGGTGTCCGTGGCCCAGGCCATGGTGTCGGAGAGCACCACCACGTCGGCGCGCAGCCTGGGGCCGTACCGCCGCAGGAGCCCGCCGAGGTGCGGGGAGCCGATCTCCTCCTCGCCCTCCACCAGGTACTTCACGGTCACCGCGGGGGCCGTGCGCCCGGTGGCCGCCAGATGCGCCCGCAGGGCCCACAGCTGGCTCACCACCTGGCCCTTCGCGTCGGAGGAGCCCCTGCCGTACAGCAGACCGCCGCGCCGGTGGCCGGAGAACGGCGCGGCGCGGCGCCACTCGCCGGGGACGACCGCGTTGACGTCGTGGTGGCTGTAGACCAGCACTGTCGGCGCGCCGGGGTCGCCGGCGGGGGCGCATCCGTAGACGGCGGGCAGTCCGCCCGTCGGCCACACATCCGCCTCCCGGCAGCCGGAGGCGCGCAGGAAGCGGGCCAGCCAGTGGGCCGAGCGGCGCACGTCGTCCGCGCGGTCCGGGTCGCCGGACACCGAGGGGACGCGCACCCAGTCGGCCAGTGCCTCGAGCATGCCGTCGCCGAGCGCCGCCACCGCCGTACGCACTCCGCCGTCCGCGTCCACCCGGTCACCTCCACGTGTGCCGCCCGGTCCGCCCGCCCTGCGGGGTACCCAGGAGGGGGCGCGGTGCACCCGGCCGGGGTGCGCGCGGTCAGGCCGGCGGGGTGGCGCGCAGGGCGAGCAGCGCGGTGTCGTCGCTGTTCCAGCCGCCGTGGTGGGCGTCGAGGACGCCGGTGAGGTGCTCGATGGTGGCGGCGGCGTCCATGCCGTGGCCGGCGGCCAGGGCGGCGGCGAGGTCCCGCTCGCCGAAGAGGGCGCCGGCGTCCTCGGGTGCGGTCCCGGGGCGGGGGCGGGCCTCGATGGCGCCGTCGGTGTAGAGCAGCAGCACATCGCCGGGGGCCAGGTGGAAGGGCACATCGGTCAGGTCGACGGTGTCCATGATCCCCAGCAGGGTGCCGGGGGCACCGAGCCGTTCGACGTGCCCGTCGGCGCGGCGGACCAGCGGCGGGGGGTGCCCGGCCAGGGCGAGGGTGCCGGTCAGGCCGTCGGGGGTGGAGTGGAAGGCGGCGTAGACGGCGGTGAGGAAGCGGGGGGCGTGCTGGGCGAGCAGGGCGGTGTTGAGGCGGCCGAGCAGTTCGGCCGGGGAGTCGGCCCCGCCGGCGTCGGCGCGGACGGTGTAGCGGGCCATCGAGCTGACCTGGGCGGCCTCGACCCCCTTGCCGCACACATCGCCCAGGACGGCGGCGTACTGGGGGCCGCGGGTGTGGAACAGGTCGTAGAAGTCGCCGCCGACCTCGATGTCGGTGCGGTGGCGGTGGGAGGCCGGCAGATAGGAGGCGGCCGCCTCCGCACCGGGCACCGTGCGCAGCCGCGGCGGCAGCAGTCCGGCCTGCAGGCTCCGGGCGAGGTCGGCGGAGCGCTGGTGCGCCGCCCGGGCGGCGGTCAGGCTCTGGCGCAGATGGATCTCCGCCGCCACCGACCGGGCCAGGGTGGCCAGGGTCGTCAGGTCGGCCGGGGACCAGGCGCGGGGCGCGTCGTCGATGACGCAGAAGCTGCCCAGGACCCGCCCGTCGGGGTCGAGCAGGGGGTAGCCGGCCCAGGCGCCGATGTCCATCGGGCCCACCGAGGGGTGGTCGGCGGTGCGCGGGTCGGCGGCGGCGTCGTCCACGATGAACGGCTGGCCCTCCAGCCCGACCAGGAAGTAGCAGAAGCTCTGCTCCACCGGGTTCTGCCGGTCGGCGACCGCGTCGGCCTCCACCCCGACGCACGCCTTCCAGAACGAGCGGTCCGCGTCGACCAGGGTGACGAACGCCCGCCCCGTACCGGTGATCCTGGCGGCCAGGGCGGCGAGGTCCTCGAAGACCTCCTCGGGCCCGGTGTCCAGCAGGGCGGAGGCCTCCACCGCGGCCAGGCGCGCGGGGTCGGACAGCGCGGCCGGCAGGCCGTCCGCCCGCAGCCCGCCGGGGAAATCCATGCTCGCCACCTGTCCGACCGCCCTTCCGCCGCCCACCGGGAACACCTGCACCCGTACCCGTGTCAACAAGCGCACCGCGCCGGATACTCCGCCCGCGGCCCGGCGGCGCCCGTACGGGAGGTCGCCGCGTCCCGGGGTAGGGGTGGACGAGGAGGGACACTGGAACCGGGAGCACTCCCCGCGCGAGCGGCGGGTGGGCCCCTGACGAGGACGGGACGGCTGCTGTGGCTGATCACGACCGGGACGCGGGCGGACGGCGGATGCTGGCGGGGCTGCTGGCCGCGAGCCATCTGCTGCCGCTGGAGCTGCTGCCGTCCACCGTGGCCGAGCACGCCAGGGCCGTCGGCTTCACCCAGGTGCTGATCTATCTGGGCGACCTCCAGCGCGATGTGCTGCGGCTGCTGACCGGCCGGGGCCTGGACGCCGGGCAGGACGGGGCGGGCGAGGAGGCCGAGCTGAAGATCGAGGGCAGCCTGGCGGGGCTCGCCTACCAGTACGGCCGGGTCCTCCCCGAAGGTCCGCGGGACGCGGAGGAGAGGACCTGGTGGGTGCCCCTGCTGGACGGCACCGAGCGCCTGGGCGTCCTGCGGATCACCACGGCCGACGACGACCTGCGGGCCCGCGAGGAGATGACCCTGCTCGCCGCCCTGATCGCGCTGATCCTCCACAGCAAGGAGGACAGCAGCGACGCGCTCGCCCGGCTGACCCGGGCCCAGCCGCTGAACATCGCGGCCGAGATGCAGTGGAACCTGATGCCGCCGCGCAGCTACGCCGACGGGCGGGTGATGATCTCCGCGACGATGGAACCGGCCTACACCATCAGCGGGGACGCCTACGACTACGCCACCGCCGGCCCCTTCGTGCACCTGTCGCTCTTCGACGCCATGGGCCATGACACCGCCGCCGGGCTGACCGCCAACCTCGCCGTCGCGGCCTGCCGCAACTCCCGCCGCCAGGGCAGGGGCCTGGCCGAGACCAGCGAGCGGGTGGAGGCGGCGCTGATCGAGCAGTACGGGCACAGCCGCTACGCCACCGGCGTCATCGCCGAGCTCGACACCCGCACCGGCCTGCTGAGCTGGGTCAACCGGGGCCACCACCCGCCGGTCCTGATGCGCCGGGGCCGCTGGCACAGCCATCTGGACTGCCGGCCCACGCATCCGATGGGCACCGGCCTGGGCCTGCCCACCACCGTCTGCCGCGAGCAGCTCGAACCCGGCGACCGGATCGTCCTGTACACCGACGGCATCATCGAGGCCCGCGGCGCCGACGACCAGGAGTTCGGCCTGGAGCGCTTCACCGACTTCCTGGACCGCCAGCACGCCGAGGACCTGCCGGTCCCCGAGACCCTGCGCCGCCTCATCCACGCCGTCCTGGACCACCATGACGGCCGTCTGCAGGACGACGCCACCGTCCTGTTCTGCGAATGGATCGGCCCCGAGGCGGCCCCCGGCGACCGGGCCGCCCAGCTGGCCGGCCTGCCGCCCGAGGAGCCCGTCCCTCCGCCCCACGACAGCGGGAGCACCCTCTGATGAGCACCGACCTCACGGTCACCGTCCACGACCGGGACGACCGCCTGGTGGTGATCACCGCCGCCGGCGCCCTGGACTATGGAACCTCCGGCGCCCTGCTCGAACAGGCCGCCACCGCCACGAGCACCCACCGCAGCCTGGCGCTGGACCTGTCCGGGATCACCTTCTGCGACTCCTCCGGCCTCAACGCCCTGCTGCGGCTGAACCGCCACACCGGGGCCGACGGCACCGCGCTCACCCTGGTGGCCGTCCCCGACCAGCTGCGACGGCTGCTGAGGATCACCGGCACGGACACCGTACTGACCCTCCGCGACAACCTCACCGAGCTCTGAGCCCCGCCGGGGACCGATCCTGCCCCGGGCTCGGGACGACGGTGTCTGCCGGTGTGGACGGGCTCGACGGCCTCGACGGGTCAGGCGAGGGGGACGCACCCGGGAGAGTGGGGCGCGAGGGGCCGGCGGGGACGGGGGACGGGGGGCGCGCCGGGGTCTCGGGGAGCAGGAGCAGTACGGCGGCGAGCACCGCGGCCAGGGCGAGGAGCGCACCGGTGCGGGGGGCGTGGCGGAGTATCCGGCCGGGTCGCGGGGCGGCGGACGGCGGGCGGGGGCGGGACAGGTCCTCGGCGGCGATCGAGGCGGCCTTGGCGCCCAGCGCCTCGCGCAGCCGGTCCTCCGGGCCGGTCACGAAGCCTCCTCCAGTCGCCGGGCCAGGGCG
This sequence comes from Streptomyces lichenis, assembly GCF_023218175.1. Lineage (GTDB taxonomy): Bacteria > Actinomycetota > Actinomycetes > Streptomycetales > Streptomycetaceae > Streptomyces > Streptomyces lichenis. Next base: position 100,575 of record NZ_JALPTH010000010.1, read on the forward strand.
GCCAGCGCGCGGCTCGCGGTGGACTTCACCGCGCCGCGGGACAGGCCGAGGGTGCCCGCGATCTCGACCTCCGACATGTCCGACCAGTATCGGAGCACAAGGACCTCCCGTTGACGTGGGGTGAGCCGGCGCAGGGCGCGCAGCACCTCCCGGTGCTCCTCGCGCAGCAGGACGTCCTCCTCCGGCGGCGGGGCGGGTGACACCCGCGGTGGGACGTAGGCGCGTACGGTGCGGCGTCGGCGCAGCACCGACCGGGCCCCGTTGACCACGCTGCGCCGTACGTACGCCTCCGGGTCGTCCAGGCCCGAGAGACCGGCTCCGTGGCGCCGGTAGAGGGCGGTGAAGGCGTCCTGCACCACGTCCTCGGCGGTGGGCACGTCGTCCACCAGCAGGACGGCCAGCCGCACGAGTGCCAGCCTGCGGTGGTGGTAGAGCAGGTCGATGTCCGGCGCGGGACCGGTGCGGTGGCCGCGGCCGGCGGGGCGGGCGGGACCGGTGCGGTCCGTCACGGCGGGCCCGGGGAGGAGGCCCGGATCGCCGTCGCGGAGGCGTCGCAGCAGCCCCCGTACGCCGTGCGGGAGGTGTACGGGGGTGCCGGCGGGTATCGCGAACACTCAGGCGGCCGTCAGCGGCCGGCGGGAGCGGGGGACGCCGGCACGGGCCGCGGGTCGCCCGTGCCGGGCGCGGGCGGGGAGGGCGACGCGCTAGCGGGGGCGGGCACCGGCGCGGCGGACAGCGACGGTACGGGGGTGGGGCTGCCGGCGTGGGAGACGGCCGCGGTCCCGCCGAGGGCGAGGGCCGCCGCGGCGGCGGAGAGGGGCACGGTCATCCGGGTCCGTGCGCGCGACGGCCGGGACGCGGCCGGGTTCCTGCTGTCTGGCATCTCTTCCTCGTGTCTCTCGGTCGATCGGGCAGGCCCGGAGGCGGCGCTCCGCACTCGGCCCTTCGCCCTGACAGACGCATGGCCCGCGCCGAGGTTGCAGGTGGCGGTGAGCGGTTCGCGGATGAATGCGCGACCGGTCGAGGAGCCTCGGCCATCTCGTACGCCGTCCGAAAGTGACGTGTGCGCACGGCCCGGTGGCTCGTTGGGCCGGGTGACACCCCACGCGGGTGACCACCCGACGCGTCCACAGGGAGACCTGGAATGAACCGTGCCCCGCTGCCCGGCCCGACGAGTGCGCCCGAGGCGGACCGGCCGGGCTGGCTGCCGCCCGAGCAGTACGCCGAGACGGTGCTGAAGGCGACGGCCTTCGCCTGTGTGTACTTCACCGACGAGGACGATCGGCCGCTCCAGTTGCGCTCGGTCTACTCTTCCGAGCATCCCTGGCAGTTGGCCGGCGGCACCATGGACCCGGGTGAGCGCCCCTGGCAGACGGCCGTGCGCGAGTGCCGCGAGGAGACCGGGCTGGTGCCGGCCGGGCCGCCCCGGCTGCTGGCGGCGGTGTTCGGGCAGCCGGGGGCCGGATGGCCGTACAGCACCACGGGCCTGGTGTTCGACGGCGGCCGGCTCAGCGGGGCGCAGCTCCGGGGCATCGTGCTGGATCCCCTGGAGCACGACGAGGCCCGGGTGCTGCCGCTGGACGCGTGGGAGCCGCTGATGCCGCGTACGGACTTCGTGCGGCTGCGGGTGGTGGCGGAGGCCCGCCGTACCGGGGTGGCCGGCTACTTCGACAGCTGGGACTGGGCGGACACGGTGGTGGGCGGCGGGGGCGGCTGACGGTGCGCCCGGTTCAGCGGCCGTGGGTGGTGTAGGCCCGGGTCACCCAGTTCCGCATGTGCGGGGCCTGGGCCAGGAGGTGGCGGTGGACGCGGACGGCGTGGTGGTGCAGGGCCTCGGCCACCGGGGGCTCGACGGTGTCGCGGCGCCACAGGAGCAGATGGCGCTGCCAGAGGGGGTCGCCGGCCAGGGGTTTGACCAGGACGCCATCCACCGGGCGGAGGGTGGGCTGCACCAGGGTCACCCCCAGGCCCAGAGCGATCATCGACTGGAGCTGTTCCAGCAGGTGGAACTCATGGACGCCGGTGGGGTGGAAGCCGGCCGCCTCGCAGGCGTCGTAGAAGGCGCCGGGCCAGCCCGCCCCGTCGTCGGCGGCGACGAACCAGCGGTCCTCGGACAGCTCCTCCAGCGGGACCTCGACCCGGTGGGCCAGCGGATGGGCGGCGGGCATGGCCACGAAGACCGGCACGGTGTTGATCGCCCGGTGGGCCAGGGCCGGGGAGTGGCGCAGGGGAAGACCGGGGTAGTCGACGGCGAGCGCCGCGTCGAGCGCCCCGCTCTCGACGAGGGCGAGGAGCTCCCCGGTGGCGTACACCCCGGAGACGGCGACCGTCAGGTCCGGGCGGCCCTCGCGGAGCCGGTCCAGCAGGGACGGCAGTACGGGGGTGTTGGTGGCCCCCAGGCGCAGGGTGCGCCCGGGCGACGGGGCCTCGTGGGGCCGCCGGGCGAGGGCGTCGGCGCGGGCCAGCACGTCCCGGGCCCGGCTGACCACCTCGACTCCGTAGGCGGTCAGCTCCACTCCGGTGCTGCCGCGCAGGAACAGCCCCTCGCCGAGCAGCTTCTCGATCCGGCGCAGCTGGGTGCTCAGGGCGGGCTGGGTGTAGCCCAGCGCGGCGGCGGCCCGTCCGACGCTGCCGCAGTCCGCGATGGCGCACAGCACCCGCAGATGGCGCAGCTCCAGTTCCACGGCACACCCCTCGCTGGTCGGGAAACCGGACCATTATGCGCCGGGCCGGCGTTATGGCCCCGGCACGGCTTCTCTTATGGCCTGGGCCGTTGTGGCGGTCTTGGGCGGCATGGAAGTCTCCGAGGGCCGCCGGCCCGGCCCTGCGCTTCGCGGGGCGCCGCCGCGGCTCGCGCGCGCCGCCAGGAACCCGTACCCGTCGCAGAGGAGACAGCCGTGGCCGAGGAGCCGGACGAGAACAGGCAGCGGAGGAACGGCCTGTACCGGGAGGTGAGCCCCGAGCTCGCCGAGAACATGCGGCAGGGCTGGGCCGACACCGAGCGCCGCGATCTGGCGCCCGCAGCGCAGTCGGCGTACACCGCGCGGCGGCGGGCGGAGCTGTCCGCGCGCTTCCCCGGGGAGCTGCTGGTGGTCCCCTCGGGGCTGCCGAAGGTGCGCGCCAACGACACCTCGTACCCGTTCCGGCCCTCCTCGGACTACGCCTATCTGACCGGTGACCAGTCCGAGGGCGGAGTGCTGGTGCTGGAGCCGGAGGAGCGGGGCGGGCACCGGGCGGTGCTGTATCTGCGTCCGCGCTCCGACCGGGAGAACGGCGAGTTCTGGCTCGACTACCACGGGGAGCTGTGGGACGGCCGGCGCAACAGCCTCACCGAGAACGAGCGGCTGCTCGCCCTGGCCTGCCGCGACGTGCGGACGCTGGCCGAACGGCTCGGCGCGGTGGGCGGTCCGGTCCGGCTGCTGCGCGGCCACGACCCGGAGGTGGACACCGCGCTGGACGGGCGGGCGACGGAGGAGGGGGACGAGGACTTCCGTACCGCGCTGGCGGAACTGCGCCTGGTCAAGGACTCCTTCGAGATCGCCGAGCTGCGTTTCGCCTGCGAGGCCACGGCGCGGGGGTTCGAGGACGTGGTGCGGATCCTGGCGGGGGGCGAACCGACCTCGGAGCGCCTGGTCGAGGGGACGTTCTTCACCCGCGCCCGGGTGGAGGGGAACGACGTGGGGTACGCGTCGATCTGCGCCGCCGGCCCGCACGCCACCACGCTGCACTGGGTGCGCAACGACGGCGAGGCCCGCCCCGGTGAACTGCTGCTGCTGGACGCCGGGGTGGAAACCCGTCGGCTCTACACCGCCGACATCACCCGCACCCTGCCGGTCGACGGCCGCTTCACCCCGGTGCAGCGCCGGGTGTACGAGGCGGTGTACGCGGCGCAGGAGGCCGGGATCGCCGCGGTGAAGGCCGGGGCCGCGTACCGGGACTTCCATGATGCCGCCCAGTGGGTGCTGGCCGAACACCTGGCCGCCTGGGGGCTGTTCGGCGAGCGGTCGGCCGAGGAGGCGTACCGGCTGGGGCTGCAACGGCGCTGGACGCTGTCGGGCACCGGGCACATGCTCGGGCTGGATGTGCACGACTGCGCCAAGGCCCGTACCGACACCTATGTGGACGGCACCCTGGAGGCGGGCATGGTCCTCACCGTCGAGCCGGGCCTCTACTTCCAGCCCGACGACGTGACCGTGCCCGAGGAGCTGCGCGGGATCGGCGTACGGATCGAGGACGACCTGCTGGTCACCGAGGACGGGAACGAGAACCTGTCGGCCGCTCTGCCCCGGCGGGCCGACGAGGTGGAGGCGTGGATGGCGCGGCTGCGTGGGTGAGGGCGGGTACGGCGGCCGGGACCGCGGCTGCCTGCGGCGGACCACGGGGCGTCCGGCCGCCGGTCGCGGGGCCGTCCGCCTGGTGAGACAACGTGACATTGTATGGTGGGGCCGACCCGGACGACGGCTCGGAGGAGCACGGATGCCCCATCTCCAATCGCGGGCCATCTCGGTGCAGACGCATCTGCGCGACCAGGTGGCGGACGCGCTCCGGGCCGCGCTGATCGCCGGTGAACTGCGCCCCGGCACCGTCTACTCGGCCCCCACCCTGGCGGCGGAGCTCGGTGTCTCGGCCACTCCGGTACGGGAGGCGATGCTCGACCTGGCCCGGGAGGGCCTGGTCGAGGCGGTGCGCAACAAGGGCTTCCGGATCACCGAGCTGACCGACCGCGATCTGGACGAGTTCACCGAGCTGCGCACCCTGATCGAGGTGCCCACGGTGGGCCGGGTGGCGGGGACGGCGTCCACCGAGGAGCTTCAGGCCCTGCGCCCGCTGGCCGAGCGGATCGTGACGGCGGCGCAGGAGCGCGACATCCTGGCCTATCTGGAGGCCGACCACCGCTTCCATCTGGAGCTGCTGGCGCTGGGCGGCAACCGCCATCTGGTGGAGGTGGTGGCCGATCTGCGCAAGCGGTCGCGGCTGTACGGGCTGGGCCATCTCAACGTGTCCGGACAGCTGGTCGCCTCGGCCCGGGAGCATGTCGAGCTGCTGGACCTGCTGGTGGCCGGCCGGGGCGCGGAGGCGGAGGAGTGCATGCGCCGCCATCTCGCGCATATCCGCACGCTCTGGGCGGGCGGGACGGAGGACCGCTGACTCCCAGGCCGCTTCGGTGAGTTGAGGCCGCTACCCCGGTGGGGTGGCGGCCTTCTCTGGTGCCCCACGGCCTTCATGCGTGACGGTCGTCGTGCGTGACGGCGGTCTGCGTGACAGCGGTCTGCGCGGCGGCGGTGTCCGATGGCTTCCCAAGCCATGTCACGTGTGCAATGGTACATGTCACTGGTCAGGTCGTGGTCATGCCAATGACGGTATCGGCGGACCGCTGGGCGTGCTCTCTCCGCCCGCGTGCCCGTCCGCTCAAGGGCACGGCCGATCCCCCGACATGACGGTTCGCACGGTCCCGCACATCCCATCGGTCACGCGCCGCGTGACCCCACCCCCTCATGGGAGGCGCAGTGAGAAACCCACTGGTCCGAAGAGGACCGGCACGGAGAGGTCTGGGGCTGGTGCTGCCCCTGGCGCTGGCCTGGTCCCTGGGCGCGGGCGGCCCCGCGCGGGCGGCCGACGCCCCGGACACCCGGCCGGCCGCGCCCGCCGCCGAGCCGGCCGATCCGGCGACCGCCGACCCCGCGCCCACCGGGCGGACCGGCGCCGCCGACACCGCGCACACGGGCCGGGAGCGGCTGGACCCGTCCCGGATACCGCCGTTGACGGCGAGCACGGACGCGCTCCGGCAGACGTACGGAGGCACCGCCACCGCCCGGCCCCCGGCCGCGAAGGGGGCGGCGGGCGCCTGCGACCCGGGCGACTTCAGCGGCCGGACCGGCGCCGAGCTGGTCCGCCAGATCAAGGCGTCCCCGATCGACTGCGTCAACACGCTCTTCGGCCTCACCGGTGACCACGCCCGACTGGCGTTCCGGGAAGCCCAGATGGTCACGGTCGCCCAGGCGCTGCGGGACGGGTCGGCGGCCTACCCCGGGCATCCCGGCACCGGGATGCCGCAGTTGGTGCTCTATCTGCGCGCCGGCTACTACGTGCGGTTCTACGCCCCGGACACCGTGGGGTCCTACGGCAGTGCCCTGCGGACCGCGATCCGCTCCGGGCTGGACGCCTTCTTCGCCAGCCCGCGCTCACGGGACGTCAGCGACGCCAACGGCCAGACGCTCGCCGAGGCCGTGACGCTGATCGACAGCGCCGAGGAGAACGCCCGCTACATACCGGTGCTGCGGCGGCTGCTGGCCGACTACACCCCCGCGTGGAACACCTCCTGGTGGATGGTGAACGCGGTCAACAACGTCTACACCGTGACCTTCCGCGGCCACCAGCTGACCGCGTTCGTCGCCGCCGTGCGGTCGGACCCGGGGCTGGTCGAGTCGCTGCACTCCTTCGCCGTACGGAACCGGGCACTGCTCGGCACCGAGCGGTCCTACCTCACCGCCAACGCCGGACGCGAACTCGGCCGCTTCCTCCAGCACCCGGCCCTGCGGCCCACGGTGCGCCCGCTGGCGGCCGGGCTGCTGAAGGCGAGCTCCATCACCGGCCCCACCGCACCGCTGTGGGTGGGGGTCGCCGAGATGGCCGACTCCTACGACCGGGCCGCCTGCTCCTCGTACGGCATCTGCGACCTCCAGGCCAGACTGGCGGCCGCCGTACTGCCGGTGACCCACTCCTGCGGCCCGGGCCTCACCATCCGGGCGCAGGCGGTGGACGCCGGGCAGCTCGCCGCCACCTGCACCGGGCTGCGCGGGCAGGACGCCCACTTCCACCGGATCGCCGGGGACGGCGGCCCGGTGGCCGACGACCGCAACGAGACCCTGGAGGTGGTGGTCTTCGACTCCGGCAACGACTACCGGACCTACGCCGGGGCCATGTACGGCATCAGCACCGACAACGGCGGGATGTATCTGGAGGGCGATCCGGCGGCCGCCGGCAACCAGGCCCGGTTCATCGCCTACGAGGCCGAGTGGCTGCGTCCCGCCTTCCAGATCTGGAACCTCCACCACGAGTACACCCACTACCTCGACGGCCGGTTCGACCTGTACGGCGACTTCGAGGCGGGGATGACCACCCCGACGGTCTGGTGGATCGAGGGCCTGGCCGAGTACGTCTCCTACTCCTACCGCGCACTCCCCTACCCGGAGGCGACGGCCGAGGCCGGGAAGCGGACCTACGCCCTGAGCACCCTGTTCGACACGACGTACGACCATGACACCACCCGGGTCTACCGCTGGGGCTATCTCGCCGTCCGGTACATGGTGGAGCGGCACCCCGAGGACGTGGCGCGGGTGCTGGGCCACTACCGCGCGGGCGAGTGGAACGCCGCCCGGGCCCTGCTCACCGGCACCATCGGCAACCGCTACGACGCCGACTGGTACGGCTGGCTGGCCGGTTGCGCGGCCGGTGACTGCGAGGGCGCCGGGGCGCCCGATTGCACCGGGGCGGACACCCGGCAGCTGGACCGGGACTGCCGGCGCTCCGGCCGCTCCGGGGCCGCCGGGGCGCATGACCACCTCTATCTGGTGGTGCCGCCCGGGGTGTCCCGGCTGACGCTCACCACCTCCGGCGGCACCGGTGACGCCGACCTCTACTACAGCGCCACCGAGTGGGCCACCAGCACCCGCCACAGCCAGCGGGCGACCGGCGCGGGCAATGTCCACACCCTGACCGTCACCGACCCCCCGGCCGGCGTCCACTTCGTCACCCTGCACGGGGTGCGGGACTTCGCCGGGGTCGGCGTGACCGCGCGGTACTGACCGCCCCGCGCGCGCCACGCGAACCGGGGCCGCTCACCGTGAAGACGGCGAGCGGCCCCGGTGTGCGGTCGGCCTCGGTCAGAGGGCGAAGCCCGCCGGATAGGGGTCGGCCGGGTCCAGCAGGTACTGCGCGGTCCCGGTGATCCAGGCGCGTCCGGTGACCGAGGGCCGGATCGCCGGACGGCCGCCGACCTCGGTCTCGCCGAGGATCCGCGCGGTGAACCGGGAGCCGATGAACGACTCGTTGACCATCTCGCGGCCGACCGGCAGCAGCCCCTGGGCGTGCAGTTGGGCCAGCCGTGCGCTGGTGCCGGTGCCGCACGGCGAGCGGTCGAACCAGCCCGGGTGGATGGCCATCGCGTGCCGGGAGTGCTCGGGGGTGGACCCGGGCGCCTCCAGATAGACGTGGTGGCAGACGTCGATGGCGGGGTCCTCGGGGTGCACCACCGGGTTCTTGCCGTTGATGGCCTCCATGATCGCCAGCCCCGCGTCCAGCATCCGCTGCTTCTCGGACCGGGCGAAGGGGATGCCCAGGTCCGCCAGCCGGACGAAGGCCACGAAGTTGCCCCCGTAGGCGAGGTCGTAGCGGACCGGCCCGTACCCGTCGACCTCCACCACCTGGTCGAGCGCGTGGCAGTAGGAGGGGACGTTCTCCAGGGTGACCGACTCGGCGCGGCCCCCGGAGACCCGTACCCGGGCGGTGACCAGGCCCGCCGGGGTGTCCAGCCGGACCACGGTCTCCGGTTCGGCGGCCGGCACCATCCCGGTCTCGACCAGGACCGTGGCGACCCCGATGGTGCCGTGCCCGCACATCGGCAGGCAGCCGGACACCTCGATGAACAGCACCCCGTAGTCGGCGTCCGGGCGGGTCGGGGGCTGGAGGATCGCCCCGGACATCGAGGCGTGCCCGCGCGGCTCGCACACCAGCAGGGTGCGCAGGTCGTCGCGTTCGGCCACGAAGCGCTGCCGCCGCTCGGACATGGTCGCCCCGGGCAGCACCCCGACCCCGCCGGTGATCACCCGGGTGGGCATCCCCTCGGTGTGCGAGTCGACGGCGTGGTAGCAGACGGTGGAGCGCACGGTCACTCGGTCCCGGCGTCGACGAGGGCCTGAGTGGCGCTGCGCACGGCGGCCTCGGTCTCCGGGTGGAGGGACTGCCTGGGCGGGCGGCAGCGTCCGCCGTGCCGGCCGGTCATGTCCTGGCCGAGCTTGACGGCCTGGACGAACTCGGTCCTGCTGTCCCAGCGCAGCACCGGATGGAGCCGGCGGTAGAGCGGCAGGGCGGTGGCCAGGTCCCCGGCGAGCACCGCGTCGAACAGGGCGCGGCAGGCGCGGGGGAAGACCTGGGGGTAGCCCGCGACCCAGCCCTTGGCGCCGGCCAGGCCGACCTCCAGGACGGTGTCGTCGGTGCCGACCAACAGGTCGAGCCCGGGCGCCCGTTCGGCGATCTCGTACGCCCGCCGGACGTCGCCGGAGAACTCCTTGACGCCGACGATGAAACCCTCGGCGTGCAGCTTGGCCAGCAGCTCCGGGCGCAGGTCCACCTTGGTGTCGACGGGGTTGTTGTACGCGGTGACCGGCAGGCCCGCCGAGGCGACCAGCTCGTAGTGCTCCAGCACCGCGCGGTCGTCGGCCCGGTAGGCGGTGGGCGGCAGGCACATCACCGCCCCGCAGCCCGCGTCCCGGGCGAACTCGGCATGCCGCCTGGCCTCCCGCGCCCCGTACGCCCCGACGCCCGGCATCACGGAGAAGCCCTCGGGCGCGTGGGCGACGGCCGTCTCCACGACCCGGTCGCGCTCCTCGTAGGTCAGGGTCTGGTACTCGCCGAGCGAGCCGTTCGGGGCGACGCCGTCCACCCCCTGCTCGGCGAGCCGGGCCACGTTCTCCCCGTAGGCGGCGTAGTCGATGCTCAGGTCGGCGTGGAACGGCAGGCTGGTCGCGACGACGACCCCGTGCCAGGGCTTGCGGCTGTCGCTCGTGGGCGGCATATACGGCTCCTTGTGTCGGATGAGGGTCGTTTCTCAGCGGTCCGCTGCCTCGCGGTCCGTGTCCAGGTCGGCGAGCGCGCCGAGGGTGACGGGGGTGGCGATCAGCCGCTCCGCCGGGGTGTACGGGCCGGGGGCGGCGGCCAGGCAGTGCACCGCGGGCCCGCAGATCCGGCCCTGGCACCACCCCATGCCGGCCCGGGTGAGCTGCTTGACCTGCCGGTGGTCGTGCGCGCCGTGCTCGGTGCGGGCGGCGAGCACCTGACCGGCCGTCACCTCCTCGCAGCGGCACACCACGGTCCGGTCGGTGAGCCAGGACCCCCAGGCGGGCGGGAGGGGGTGGACGAGGGCCATCGCCCGGGCGAAGCCGCGGTGGGCCCGCACCCGGGCCCGCAGGGCGGCGAGGCGGCGGGCGGCGGGGGCGGGGGCCGCCGGACGCCCGGTGGCCTTGGCGATGTCGGTGAGGACGGAGGCGGCGGCGAGGTGGCCCTCGGCCACCGCGAGCGGGGCCCCGCCGACGCCGCACACCTCACCGGCCGCGTAGAGCCCGGGGACGCTGGTGCGCTGGCCCTCGTCCACGGCGGCGACCGCGTTGCCGTCCGGGGCGGGGACCAGGTCGCAGCCGAGCGGGATCAGCAGGTCGAGCTGGGGGGCGAAGCCCCAGCCCACGCCCACGGCGTCGGCCTCGATCCGCCGTTCGGTGCCCGGGCGGGGGCTGCCGTCGGGTGCCAGGGCGGCGAGGGTGACCGAGGTGACGCGGTCGGCGCCCTCGGCGGCGGTGATCGCGGTGCGCGGGTGGACGGGGATACGGTGCCGGGCGAGCGCGGCGCCGTAGCGGACGCCTTCGGCCAGTTTGGCGGGGTTGCGCAGCAGTGGCCCGGGGTGCCGCAGCCAGCCGAGCGGACCGGCGGCCTCGCAGACCGCGACGACCTTGACGCCATGGGCCGCCAGGCCGGTGGCGACCGGCAGCAGGAACGGTCCGGTGCCGCCCAGCACCACCCGGCTGCCCGCCGCCACCCCGCCGCCCTTCAGCAGCGCCTGGAGCCCACCGGCGGTGAGCACTCCGGGCAGCTCCCAGCCGGGGAACGGCAGCTGGCGGTCGTACGCCCCGGTCGCCACCAGCAGCCGCGGCGCGCGCAGGGTGACCGCGCGCTCCGCCCCGTCCCGGCTCCGGTCCACGGCGTGCACCGCGAAGCCCTCGCCGTCCCGGGTCACCGACCACACCGGATGCGCCAGGTGGAGGAGGAGCCGGCCCCGCTCGCGGCCCTCCGCCAGGGCCCGGCGCAGCGCGCGGTGGGCACGCGCCCCCTGGTGCGGGTCCGCGTCCGGGATCGGGGTCCGGGCGTGCTCGGGCGGGGGCCGCCAGAACTGGCCGCCGACGGTGGTGCCCGCGTCCACCAGCGCCACCCGCAGCCCTCCGGCGAGCGCGGTGGCGCCCGCGGCCATCCCGGCCGGGCCCGCCCCCACCACGATCAGGTCCACGCTCTCACCCATCGCCGTCCTCCCGGGTGGTGACGGTCATCCCGGGGCGGGCGGGCACCAGGCAGGCGCGCCGGCCGGTGGCTCCGTCGACGGTGACCAGGCAGTCGAAGCAGACGCCGATCCCGCAGAAGATCCCGCGTGGGCGGCCGCCGGTGCGGGTGGTGCGCCAGGCGACCCGGCCGGCGGCCACCAGGGCGGCGGCGACGGTCTGGCCCTCGGCGAAGCCCAGGGGTTCGCCGTCGACGAGGATGCGGTTCACCGGGTTCACCGGGGTGCACCTCCGGAGGTGAGGAAGCGGTCGGGCAGCAGTGCGGGGTACCCGGCGGGGTCGGCGCCCCGCCAGGGGCGGCCGAGCAGCTGGGCCGTCACCAGGGCGCCGGTGGCGGGGGCGAGCCCGATGCCGGCGCCCTCGTGGCCGCAGGCGTGCACCACCCCCGGGGCGCGCGGGTCCGGGCCGATGACCGGCAGATGGTCCGGGCAGTACGGGCGGAAGCCGCGGTAGGCGCGGATCAGCTGGACGTCCCGGAGGAAGGGGAAGAGCCCGCAGGCCCCGGCGGCGAGCCGGGCGACCACCGCCGGGTCCAACGCCGGGTCGAAGCCGACGCGTTCGCGGCTGGCGCCGATGAGGACGGTCCCGCCGGGGGTGCCCTCCACCACGCAGGAGGTCTCCAGGCCCGCGCCGGAGGAGGCCACATTGGCGACGTAGTCGGCCGAGTAGACCTTGTGCCGGATCATCCGCGGCAGGGGTTGGGTGACCAGGACGAAGCCCCGGCGCGGGAGGACGGTGAGGGGTGCGCCGAGCCGGCGGCCCAACTCGCCGCCCCAGGTCCCGGCGGCGTTGACGACGGCCTCGGCGGGCAGTACCCGCCCGTCCGCCGTGCGCACCCCGGTGAGCCGTCCGCCCCGGCCGGTGACCGCGGCGGCGGCCTCCCCGGTGAGCAGCCGCGCCCCGTGCCGTACGGCGGCCCGCAGCAGCGCGGCCGCGGCGAGGACCGGCTGCACCTGGGCGTCCTGCGGGTAGGAGACGCCACCGGGCAGCCCGGGCGCGATATGCGGCTCCCACTCCGCGACCTCGTCGACCGGTTCGGCCCGTACCCCGGCCGCCCTCTGCCGGGCGGCGAAGGCGCCGAGCGCGGTGAGGCCTTCGAGGGTGCTCGCCACGACCAGGCCGCCCTTGGCCTGGAGTTCGAAGGTCTCCGGCCCGAGCTCCGCGCCCGCCTCGTCCCAGAGGGTCCGGCTCAGCCGGGCGAGTTCCAGCTCGGGACCCGGCTCCTTGTCGGAGAGCAGGACATTGCCCTCACCGCGGCTGGTGGTGCCCGCGCCGACCGGGCCGCGGTCCAGGACGGTGACGTCCAGCCCCGCCGAGGCGGCGTGGAAGGCGCAGGCGGCGCCGATGATTCCGGCGCCCACGATGACGACCTTCAGGACCACCGCCCCCTCTCTCCGCGCTTTCACGACCTCTGTGCAATGTCACATGCCAGTGCGTACGCTATAGCCGTCCTCCGGTGCTCACAAGAGCGCGGCAACGAGAGACCATCGACAAGAGAGCGGAGCACCTGTGATGGAGATGCCCGGCGGAACCGTCGCCCCGCACACCGGTCACTCGATCCTGGCCGGGCGGGACGCGCCCGGCACCGGCCCGGTCTGGCGGGGTGTCAGGGCGGCCACCGGGGAGGCCTGGGGCCCGCAGCTGCGGGACGCCTCGGCGGAGCAGGTCGCGGAGGCCGCCGCCCTGGCCGCCTCGGCCGCGCGCCCGTACCGCGCCCTGCCGCCGGAGCGGCGGGCCGCCTTCCTGGACGCCTGCGCGGAGGAGATCGAGGCACTCGGGGACGGGCTGCTGGAGCCGGCGGCGGTCGAGACCGGGCTGCCCCTGCCCCGGCTGACCGGCGAACGGGCCCGTACCTGCGCCCAGTTGCGGATGTTCGCCGACCTGGTGCGGAGCGGGGAGGTGGCCGGGGCCCGGTTCACCTCGGCGCTCCCCGAGCGGCGGCCACTCCCCCGGCCCGATCTGCGGCTGCGCCGGGTGCCCGTCGGTCCGGTCGCCGTCTTCGGGGCGGGCAACTTCCCGCTGGCCTTCTCGGTGGCGGGCGGTGACACGGCGTCCGCCCTGGCGGCGGGGTGCCCGGTGGTGTTCAAGGCGCATCCGGCACACCCCGGCACCGGTGAGCTGGTGGCCCGCGCGGTCACCGCCGCGGCCCGGCGGACCGGGATGCCCGCGGGGGTCTTCTCCCTGCTGGTGGGCCGGGGTACGGAGACCGGTCAGGCCCTGGTGCGCGATCCGCGGATCACGGCCGTGGGGTTCACCGGCTCCCGTTCCGGCGGGCTGGCCCTGCTGGCGGCCGCCGCCGAACGGCCGGTGCCGATCCCGGTGTACGCGGAGATGTCGGCCGTCAACCCGGTGGTGCTGCTGCCCGGGGCACTGGCCGATCCGGTGGCGCTGGCCGAGGCGTACACGGCCTCCCTCACCACCGGCGCGGGCCAGTTGTGCACCAGTCCCGGGCTGCTGCTGGTGCCGGCCGGACCCGAGGGGGACGCCTTCCGCACCTCACTGGCGAAGGCGCTCGCCGGTGCGACCGGGCAGGTGATGCTCACCCCGGACATCACCGGCGCCTTCACCGAGGGGGTACGGCGGTGGGCGGCCGCCGACGGGGTCGCGGTGGTGGGCCGGGGTCTGCCCGGCCCGGGCCCGTACGCTCCGGAGCCGGTGGTGCTGGAGTGCGAGGCAGGGAGCTACGCGGCCCAGCCGGATCTGGCCGGGGAGGTGTTCGGCGCGGCGGCCCTGCTGGTGCGCTGGTCGGACCCGGATGAGCTGACCGCGCTGCTGGAGGGGCTGGAAGGGCAGTTGACGGCCACCCTGCACGGGGACGGGGCAGCGGACCTGGCGGCGGCCCGGCGGCTGCTGCCGGTGCTGGAGGAGCGGGCGGGGCGGGTGGTGTGGAACGGCTGGCCCACCGGGGTCGAGGTCTGCGAGGCCGTGGTGCACGGCGGCCCCTGGCCTGCCACCTCCGCGCCCGGTACCACCAGTGTGGGCACCCTGGCGGTGGACCGCTGGCTGCGGCCGGTCTGCTACCAGTCGTTCCCGGACGCCCTGCTGCCCGAGGGGCTGCGCACCGACGGCGAGCCCGGCTGACCCACGTACGGGCCAGCTCAGACCACCGTCACCGGGTGGCGCACCACGGCGTCGAAGAGATACCCCTGGGTGTTGTACGCCGCGGTGTCCGGCTGGCTGCGGCCGGTGCCGTCCGTCGCCCGGGCCAGCAGCACCGCCGGGCCCGGGGCGGGCGGGGTCCACTCCAGGGACCAGCGCACCCAGGTGTCGCGCCGGGGGCTGTCATGGAGCCGGGCGCGGCGCCAGCGGTGGCCGCCGTCGGTGCTGATCCGCACCGTGTGCACCGGTGCGGCGCCGGACCAGGAGCGTCCGGTGAGCCGTACCGGGCGGCGGGCGGTCAACTCGGCCCCCCAGTCGAGCTCGAAGGCGCTCTTGAGGGTCTGCCGGGTGAGCGGGGCGCTGCCCTCGGCCGGGTGGTCGGGGCCGAACAGCCGGTAGAGGTCGGTGTTCCAGGGTGTGTAGAGCGGGGTGTCGCTGACCTCGATGTCGCCGAGCCACTTGATGGAGGAGATCCCGATCCAGCCGGGGACGACCAGGCGCACCGGGTGGCCGTGGTCCGGTGGCAGCGGCTCCCCGTTCAGCTCGTACGCGAGGAGCGCGTCGTCCAGCGCCTTGGCCACCGGCAGCGGGCGGCGCACCCGGCCGAGGTTCACCCCGGCGCTGACCACCTCGGCGTCCAGCCCCCGGGGCAGCACATCCACGGCGCGCCGGGTGATTCCGGCGCGGCGCAGCACCTCGGCGAGCCGGACCCCGCGCCACCGTCCGACGTCGATGGCGCCGAGGGTCCAGGCCGTTCCGGACACCGTCTGGCCCTGCTGGGTGGTGTAGTGGCTGCGCCCGTTGCCCGCGCACTCGATGAAGGCGGTGGCCGTCCGGGCGGGCAGGGCCCGCAGCTCCTCGTAGCCGAAGTGTGCCGGGCCGCCCCGCAGTCCGTCGCCCCACACGGTGAGCCGCCAGTCCGCGGCGTCGATCAGCGGGGTGCTGGTGTGGTTCCGTACGAAGAAGCGGTCGGCGGGGGTGTGGTGGCCGGTGTCCCGCAGGGCGGCGAACCGGGTCTCGGCGTTGGTGCCGCGGAGGGTGAACAGCTCCGGCGGCAGCGGCTTGACGATCCCGGGCGCGGCGGGCGGGGCGGCTTGGGCCGGGACGGCCGCGGCGGGTGCGGCCTGGGTGCTGAGTGGGACGGCGACCCCGGCGGCGGCCACCAGCCGTATCAGATCCCGCCGGGCCATCCCCGCGGTACGGGCCTCGGACCGGGCCCACTGGCCCAGCCGCCGCCGGTCGTAGGCGGACTCCGGGGGGACGCTGCCGGGCATGGGGCTCCTCAGGGGGGTGGGGAAGGGCCCCTGGGGAGCGGCCCGTTGTCGGACCCTAGGGAGGGCGGCGATGGGCGGGGAAGGGGAAGCGCGCGGCCGACAGGAAGCCGCAACACCGCCGCAACAGAGAGGGCGGCGGTCCCTATTCGGCGGACGGGCCGTGCAGGAGGCGCAGCAGGGGCCCGGTGAGGCGGTCGTCGGGGTGGTGGCGGAAGCGGTGGCGGCGGGAGCGGGCCTCGGCGCGGCCGGTGGTGAGGCACCAGTGCCACCAGTGGTCCAGGGCGGCCGGGTCGAGGCGGTCGGCCGGCAGCAGCGCGGGCCAGTCGCAGGCGGCGGCCTGGGCGGTGACCTTGGCGCCGCCGGCCACCGGGTCGACGGCGAGGGCGGGGATCCCGGCGCGCAGGGCAAGGACCAGGCCGTGCAGCCGGGTGGTGACGACCGCGTCCAGGCGGGTGAGGACGGCGTCGAGCTGCTCGGGGGTGCGGAAGTGCCCGGGGTCGCGGAGGGCGAGGCGGGTGTCCAGGGTGAGGGCGGCGATGTCCCGGGCGGCCAGCCAGTGGGTCAGCGCGGTGGCGGCCTGGTCGTGGCGGCGGCGTGCGCCGTACTCGCCCTGGCCGCGGGTGAGGATGAGCCCGGCCACCGGGGGGAGCCCGGTGGCGGGGGCGGAGGCGGCCAGGTCGGTCAGCGGGGGGCCGTCGGCGCCGCCGCGGCTGAGGACGTGGTGGAAGCCGGTGGCCGCGGGTGCGCCGGGGTCGATGGTGCTGGTGCCGACGGCGATACGGCGGCAGTGGGCGAAGCGCCGGTGCAGGTCGGCCAGTTGCTCGCCGTACAGCGGGCCGCAGATGAAGAGCAGGGTGGTGTAGTCCTCGGGCCGGACCAGGTCCAGACAGAGGGCGCCGGGGCGGAAGGCGGGGCTCCAGGCGGTGTCGTGGGCCAGGCCAGCGGCGTCGAGTTCGCGCTGTACGCGGCGCAGGGCGAGTTCGTCGCCGGCGGTGACCTCGCCGTGCAGGAAGGCGAACCAGCCGGTGAGCAGGGCGCGGGGCGGGGCGGACATGGTCGGGCGCCCCCTCCTCGTACACCTGCGGCGGTCCGGTCGTCCGGTACGGCCTTCCGTGCGGGGAGGGGGTGCGTACCGTCCGGGTGGCGGGAACCACCCGGACGGCGGGGTGTCAGGAGGCGGGGGTGAGGTGCCACATGCGGCTGTCCCAGCCGATGTCGGTGACCGTGTGCACGGTCAGTCCGGCGCGCTCGGCGAGGGCGGTGAGGTGGGCCTCGTCGCGGACGCCGGAGCCGAAGGCGCACTTGAGGCGGAGGTGGTGCAGCACGGCGTCGACGTCGTCGGTGTCGGCGGGGGTGGTGGGCTCGACCAGCAGCAGGGTGCCGCCCTCGGGGAGGGCCGCGCCGGCCTCGGCGAGGACCTGGACGGCGTCCTCGTCGGCGAGCTGCTCCAGCAGGCGGGAGATGAGGAGTACGGAGTCGGGGCGGGCGGGGACGGGGCCGGTGGCGGGGGTGAGTTCGACCTTCGGCAGGACGTCGGTGTCCAGGATCCGGTCCTTGACGGCGCGCAGGGCGGAGGGCAGCGCGGTGATCCGTACCCTCAGCTCGGGGAAGGCCTTGACCAGGGCGTTGACGACGGTGGCGGAGCCGTGGCCGGTGGCGGTGAGCGCGGGGACGCCACTCCAGTCGTGGGCGCGGACCACGCCGGGGGCGATCCAGCGGGCCTCCTCCTCGATGGCGGCGCGGGCGGTGCCGGCCAGGTGGTCGTCCTGGGCGATGGCGGCGGCCAGCGGCAGTCCGGCGGAGGTGCGGTAGCCGGCCTCGCCGGTGCGCAGGGTGTGCAGCAGCCCGGAGAGGGAGGCGTCGAGGTGGGCCTCGGCGCCGTCCAGGTGGTACTCGTCGGCGGAGTGGTCGTCCTCGACCAGTTCCTCGCTGATCGGGGTGAGCCGGTAGCCGTCGGCAGCGCCGTCCAGGACGTCCAGGGAGACGAGGTAGCTGAGGAGCGCGGCCAGGGTGGAGCGGTCGGCGGCGGTGGCCCGGTGGAGGGCGTCCAGGGTGCGGGTGCCGGACTCGACCAGCTCGAACAGCCCGAGGGTGACGGCGGCGCGGATGGCGTAGCCGGGGGCGAGGTCGGTGAGGGCGTGCAGCCGCTCGTGGGCGTCGTCGTCCTCGTCCTCCTCGACGGCGGCGGCCGCCGTCTCCTCGGAGACGGCCGCGGCGGGGGGCGCGGTGCGGCGCCAGTAGCCGGTGATGTGGGTGTGGTCGCGGGGGACCTGGCGCTCGGTGGCGAGGTGGCGGCGGATGCCCTTGAGGGAGATGGCCTCGCCGGCGACCCAGGCGAAGACGGTGCCGGGCAGCCACTGAAGGTCGCGGACGGCCTGCTCCAGCAGATCGGTGGTGCCGGCCGGGGCGCCGTCGCGGGAGAGCCAGGTGATGTCGGCGTCGGCGCGGGTGGACAGCTCCTGGCGGTGGCTGTCCTCGCCGATCTCGATGAGCACCTTGGCGCGGGTGCCCTCGGGCATCTCGTGCAGCCAGCGGGCGATGGCGGGCAGCGCGGTCTCGTCGCCGGCGACCAGGATCCAGTCGGCGCCCTCGGGGTGGCTGTGGGACATCTTGGGGCCGGCGATCCAGGCACTCTCGCCGGGCTTGGCCTGCTCGGCCCAGGTGGAGGCGACGCCGCCCTCGTGGCGTACGAAGTCGAAGTCGATCTCACCGGCGGCCGGGTCGAAGCGGACCGGGGTGTAGTCCTTGGCGACGGGGCGGCCGTCGTCGGGCCAGTCCAGGCTGCTGGTGTTCTGCCGGGGCAGGACCAGGCGGCCCTCCTCGTCGGCGAAGAAGAACTTCACATGGTCGTCGAAGCCCTCGGTGCGCAGCTCCGGCAGGTCGAAGCCGTCGCGGTGGAAGGCGTGCAGCTGCTCTCCGCCGAGGGTGATCCGCCGCATGCCGGGGGTCAGGTTCTCGGCGCGCAGCACCGTCAGCTCCCTGAGCACGATGGGGAAGGTGGCGACCGAACGGGGGCTGCGGGTGGGCATGGTGATGCTCCTTCGTACGCGGCGGCCTCGGGAGGTCCGCGGCGGCGCGGGGTGGGGCGGAGGGCGCGGGGGCGGGCCGCCGGAGGGGTGCTCCGGCGGCCCGGCCCGGTGGCGTCCGGGTGTATGGCGGTACGCCCGGACACCGGCCGGGCTACTTGCCGGCGACGGCCTTGGCCAGGATGGGGGTCAGGTTCTCGACCACCCAGGAGGCGCTGAGCGCGTCGGGGTAGGCCATGGCGACCGCGAGGCCGTTGGCGGAGGGGATGACGGTGTCGTGGTTGCCCTTGACGACCTTCAGCGAGCGGTAGAGCTTGTTCTTCTCCAGCTCGTCGGCGCTGAGCAGGCCGTTGTCACCGAAGGGGTACGTCATCAGCAGGACGTCCGCCTCCAGCTCGTCCAGGTTCTCCAGCGAGACGGCGTTCTTGTTGGGGCTGTAGTTCTTGGCGGCGGGCGCCTTGGTGAAGCCCAGCTGCTCGAAGACGCCCGGGTCCTGGGCGGCGTAGGAGCCGTAGCTCAGCTGCTCGGGGTGGACGATCGCGTAGGTGTAGGTCTTGCCCTTGAACTCGGGGTGGGCCTTGGCCGCGTCGGCGAGCGCCTTCTCGTTGGCGGCGATGACCTCCTCGGCCTTCTCCTCCAGGCCCAGCGCCTTGGCGGCGCCCTTGAGGCGCTCCTGCCAGGTGAGGGTGTCGGCCTCTTCCTTCTTGCCGTAGGTGACGACCGGGGCGATGGGCGAGAGCTTGGCGTACTCCTTGTCCATCTGCCAGGTGTTCATGCCCAGGATGACGTCGGGCTGGGCGGCGGCGATGGCCTCGAAGTCGGTGCCGTCGGTGTCGTCGTACGTCTTGGGCTTGCCGCCGCCGAGCTTGTCGAGGGCCTTCTGCTTGTACTCGGGGAAGGGCGAACCGTCCTCGACGTCCGGGGTGATGACCGGGACCAGGCCGAGGGCGAGCGCGATGGAGGTGTCGCCGTCGGAGACGGTGGCGACCTTGACCGGCTTCTTCTCGACCTTGGCGGTGCCCCAGGCGTTGGTGAGGCTGACCGGGAAGGCGGTGGAGGAGGCGCCGTCCTTGCCCTTGTCCTGGGACTGGTCGTCCGTGGCCTTGTCCTCGGAGCCGCAGCCGGCGACCAGGGTGGCGCAGACGGCCGCGGCGACGAGCACGGCGCCGCGGCGGAGGGCGGGTCTGGCGAGGCGGTTCATATCAGCTGTTCTCCTGTGGTGCGTGACGGCGGCCGAGCGGGAAGATCTGCGGCCGGTCCGTGCGAGGGTGGGGTACGACGACGCAGTCGAGGCCGAAGACCTCGGCGACGGTGCGGGCGTCGAGGACCTCTTCGGGCGGGCCCTGCCGGATGATCCGACCATCGCGCATGGCGACGATGGTGGAGGCGTACAGGGCGGCCTGGTTGAGGTCGTGGGAGACGAGGACGATGGTCTTGCCGGCCTTCTCGTTGAGGTCGGCGAGCAGGTCCATCACCTCGATCTGATGGGCGATGTCCAGGTAGGTGGTCGGTTCGTCCAGCAGAAGCGTGGGGGTGTCCTGGGCCAGAGCCAGGGCGATCCAGACCCGTTGGCGCTGGCCGCCGGAGAGCTGGTCCACCGGGCGGTCGACCAGTTCGGCGGTGCCGGTGGCGGCCAGCGCCTCGGCGATCAGGATGTCGTCCTTGCCGGTGCGGCGCTCGCCGAAGCGGCGGTGCGGGTGGCGGCCGCGCCAGACCAGGTCGCCGACGGTGATGGACTCCGGGGCGATCGGCGACTGGGGCAGGATGCCGAGCCGGCGCGCCACGTCCCGGGTGGGCATGGCGTGGATGTCGGCGCCCTCCAGGAGGACCGATCCGGCGGCCAGCGGCAGCAGCCGGGCGACCGACTTCAGCAGGGTCGACTTGCCGCAGGCGTTGGGCCCGACCAGGGCGGTGATCCTCCCCGCGGCGATCTGCACGTCGAGCCCGTCGATGACGAGGCGCTTGCCGTAGCCGGCGGCGATGGCGCGGGCTTCCAGTGGGTGTGTCACGAGGCTCCCTGTCCGCGCCGAAGGATCAGCCAGACGAAGTAGGGCGCGCCCAGCAGCGCGGTGAGGACCCCGGTGGGTACCGGGCTGATCAGGGGGGCGTGCAGCGCCAGCACGTCGGCGCCGATGACGATGGCGGCGCCGACCGGGGCGGCGAGCAGGACCGAGCGCTCGGCTCCGACCAGCCAGACGGCGATGGGGCCGCTGATCAGGGAGACGAAGCCGATGGGGCCGACGACGCTGGTGGCCAGCGCGGCGGCGGCGGCGCCGAGCAGCAGCACGGCGACCCGGGCCGGGTTGACCCGGGTGCCCAGTCCGGTGGCGAGCTGGTCGCCGAGCGCCATGGCGGTGAGCGAGCGGTTCAGCCAGACGGCCAGGGG
Organism: Streptomyces lichenis; assembly: GCF_023218175.1. GTDB lineage: Bacteria > Actinomycetota > Actinomycetes > Streptomycetales > Streptomycetaceae > Streptomyces > Streptomyces lichenis. The sequence continues at coordinate 121,681 of NZ_JALPTH010000010.1, forward strand.
GAGGCAGCAGGCCAGGCCGGTGGCGAGGGTGGTGACCCCGTCCCAGTCGGCGGCGTTGGTGGAGCCGATGGTCCAGCGCATGGCGATGGCGAGGTCGTTGGCCTCGGCCATGGTGAACAGGTAGTTGGTGTAGGCGACGCAGACCGCGCTCAGCCCGATGCCGACCAGGATCAGCCGGTAGGTGTCCACCTGCCCGCCGCGCCAGCTGAGTGCCTGGACGGCGGCGACCAGGACGAAGGAGCCGGCGATGGCGGCGACCGGGGCGCCGACGACGTACGCGGCGGGGGCCAGCAGCAGCACGGTGGCGGCCCCGGCACTGGCGCCGGCGGAGATGCCGACGATGTCGGGGGTGGCCAGCGGGTTGCGGATGAGCCGCTGGTAGAGCGCGCCGGCCAGGCCGAACAGGGCGCCGGCCAACAGCGCGGCCAGGGTGCGGGGCATCCGCAGCTGGAACACCAGGTAGTCGGCGAGGCCTTCGCGCAGTCCGAGGGCGGCGGGCAGCACCTCGCTCGCCGGGACGCCGTTGAGGTCGATCAGCAGCGCGGCGGCGGTGAAGGCGACCAGCAGTACGGCGAGGGCGGCGCAGACCAGTGCGGTACGGCGGTGGCGGGCGCGGCGGACGGCGCGCAGACGGGCCGCGGCGGCGAGCGCGGGCGCGGCGGCGGAGTCCGGGGCGGTGGCCCGGGTGTCGAGGACGGTCATCACACCCGCACCAGGTCGCGGCGGCGGGCGAGCCACACGAAGAAGGGGGTGCCGACGACGGCGGTCATCACACCGACCTGGATCTCGCCGTGGTCCAGGATGAGCCGGCCGGCGGTGTCGGAGACGGTGAGCAGCACGGCGCCGGTGGCCATGGCGACCGGCAGCGACCAGCGGTGGTCGGCGCCGACGAGCATCCGGGCGACATGGGCGCCGACCAGTCCGACGAAGGCGACCGGGCCGATGGCGGCGGTGGCCGCGGCGCAGAGCAGCACGGCGACGGCGGCCGCGGTGAGGCGGGCCCGCTCGACCTTGACGCCCAGTCCGCGGGCGGCCTCGTCGCCGAGGCCGAGGACGTTGAGGGTGCGGCCGAGGGTGAGCGCGAGGAGCAGGCCCGCGATGGCGAACGGCAGGATCTGGCCGAGGGCTTCGGACCGCCCGGTGAGCTGGCCGACCGACCAGGCCCGCAGATGGGCGAAGGCCACCCGGTCGCGGACCACGAGCAGGGTGATGAGGGAGGACATCACGGCGCCCATGGCGACCCCGGCGAGGACCAGCCCGATGGTGGTGGAGCCGGTGTTGGTGCGGGTGCCGATGAGGTAGACCAGGGCGGCGGCGCAGGCGGAACCGGCCAGCGCGAGCCAGAAGTAGCCCTGGACGCCGGTGACTCCGAGGAACAGGATGCCGAGGACCACGAAGAGCGAGGCGCCCTGCTCGACGCCGAGGATGCCCGGATCGGAGAGCGGGTTCATGGTGAGCGCCTGCATGATGAGCCCGGAGGCGCCGAGCGCGGCGCCGACCAGCAGGCCGAGGAAGGTCCGCGGGATCCGGTCGGTCCACAGCACATGGGAGTTGAACGTCTCACCGCCGGGGTGCAGCAGGACCCTGACGACCTCGCCCGCGGAGATGTCGCGGGCGCCGAGGGCGATGCCCGCGACGAGGGTGGCGGCCAGCGCGGCGAGGGCCAGCACCGCCACGGTGGCGCCGCGCGAGGAGCGGGTCCGGGCCAGTGGCGGGGCGGACGTCACCGGTGGGGACGTATCGGTCATGTGGTTTTCCTCGGCTCCTCACGCATCGGCTCGGTGGGTTAGGTTACCCTAACCTTAATTCCGCCGATCCAACAGGGAGGCGGACCGATCATATGTGGGGTCCGAAGCCTCGGCCCCGCCGTTTCAAGGGGGTTGGACTGGCATGGTGCGGCATGCGGTGCAGGCCGGGCATATCGGGCGATACGAGGAGCGGTTCGGCGACGGCCATGTGACGGCCGTGGGGCACGGGTTGCGGGTGCACGACTTCCACCGGTTCCTGTGGGCCCCGGTGGGCCGGATCACCGTGACCGCCCAGGGCCGGGACCACGAACTGTCCCCGGCGGTGGCCCTGTGGGTGCCCGCCGGCGTACCGCACAGCGCGCGCTACGACCCCGACTCCCTGGTGGTCACCGAGGACTTCGCGGCCGACCGCGACCTGCCGTACACCCGGGCCACCCGGGTCAACGTCGGCGAGGCCCAGCGGCGGCTGCTGCTCGGCCGGACCCGCACCGCGCGCCCGGAGCCGGACGACCCGCGGGTGTTCGCCGCGCTGACCGCCGGCCACCGGGACTCGCTGCCACTGCCCCAGCCGGTGAGCGGCGCGGCCCGTGCGGTCGCCGGCGAACTGCTGCGCCACCCGCAGGACCAGCGCACCGCCACCGAGTGGGCGGCCGGGCTGTACGTCAGCTCCACCAGCCTGCGCCGGGCGTTCCGTTCGGAGACCGGGCTCGCCTTCTCCGAGTGGCGCACCCGGGTGCGGCTCAACCGCTCGCTGGACCTGCTGGCGCAGGGGCTGCTGGTGGGCACGGTGGCCGCCCGGGTGGGCTTCGTCTCCACCAACGGCTACATCCTGGCCTTCCGGCGCCACTTCGGCTCCACGCCCGGGGCGTACGCCCGCCGCCGGGTCACCGCCCCGGCCGCCTGAGGCCCGGCCCCTGCCGTCGGCCGGTGGAAGTTAGGCTAACCTAAGTTCCGTTGCGCCAGCCGTGTGCCGCCATCCGGTGCGCCGGTCCGGCGCCGCGCACCCCGTAGGCCGCCGACCGGCGCTCCGCGGGTCGCGCCGCCTCCCGTCCACCGCGCCACCAGCGAGGAGTCGTATGGGTCCGCCGACCGCCGCGCCGCACCCCCTGTCCGGGGAGGACGGCACACCGCCGCCCGAAGCGGTACGGCTGCCCGAACCGGGCCGCGCCGCGCTGGTCCTCCTCGGTCTCAACCAGGGCCCCGCCGCGGTGCTGCCGGAGCCGGCCGCCGCCGAACTGCTCGCCGCGGTAGGGCCGCTGAGGGAGCGGGCCGCCGCGCGGGGACTGCTGGTGGTGCACGGCGTACGGCACGGGCCCAAGGCACCGCGGACGGCGGCGGGGGCGGCGCCGGCGCCGCGGGTGGGCGAGCACCTGGTGGACCACCTCCACCCCAACGCCTTCCTCGGCAGCCGGCTGGGCCGGGTGCTGCGGGCCGCCGGACGCGACCAGGTGGTGCTGTGCGGGCTGCCGGCCGAGCACACCGTGCTGCTGACCGCGGCCGACGCGGTGATGCACGGGCTGACCGTCTTCATCGCCTCCGACGCGGTCGCCGACCTCACCCCCGAACGCCAGGCCGGCGCCCTGAAGTGGGCGGCCCGGCACGGGGTCGCGGTGCTGCCCGCCGCCGAACTGCTGCCCGGACCGGTGGAGTCCGGGCACCCGGGCGACGGCCCCCCGCCCGCGAACGCCCCGGTCGCCGGCGGCCCGTACCCCGCCGACGGCGCCGTACCCGCGGTCTGACACCGCCGCACACCCCACCTCCACCCCCACCGACCACCGGCTCCCCCTCCCGGCGGAGCCGCCCCACCCACCCGCACAGCTCCCCCCGCCCCGGTCCATCGCGCGGCCGGGGGCGGACCCGTGCCCGAAAAAGGGAGGAAAGCCTCCATGACCCTCACCGCGGCCGTGGCGGGCGCCAGCGGCTACGCCGGGGGTGAGCTGCTGCGGCTGCTCACCGCGCACCCCGGTGTGACCGTCGGCGCCCTGACCGCGCACAGCAGCGCGGGCCGCCCGCTCGGCGAGTCCCAGCCCCAGCTGCCCGCGCTCGCCGACCGGGTGACCGTGCCGACCGGCGCCGAGGCGCTCGCCGGGCACGATGTGGTCTTCCTGGCGCTGCCGCACGGCCGGTCCGCCGCGCTCGCCCGCGAACTCGGCCCGGACACCCTGGTGGTGGACCTCGGGGCCGACTTCCGGCTGAGCGACGCCGAGGCCTGGCGGCGGTTCTACGGCACCGAGCACGCCGGCACCTGGCCCTACGGCCTGCCCGAACTGCCCGGCGCCCGCGAGGCGCTGCGCACCACCCGGCGGATCGCCGTCCCCGGCTGCTACCCGACCGCGGTCACCCTGGCCCTGTTCCCCGCCTTCGCGGCCGGGCTGGTGGAGCCGGAGGCCGTGGTGGTGGCGGCGAGCGGCACCTCCGGCGCGGGCCGATCGCTCAAGCCGCAGCTGCTGGGCGCGGAGGTGATGGGCTCGATGAGCCCGTACGGGGTCGGCGGCGGCCACCGGCACACCCCGGAACTGGTGCAGAACCTCTCCGCGGTGGCGGGTGAGGACGTCGCCGTCTCCTTCACCCCGCTGCTCGCGCCGATGCCCCGCGGCATCCTGGCCACCTGCTCGGCCCGGCTGCGGCCCGGCGCGGACCAGGACGCGGTCCGCGAGGCGTACGAGAAGGCGCTGAGCGGGGAGGAGTTCGTCCGCCTGCTGCCGGAGGGCCGCTGGCCGGCCACCGGGGCGGTGCTGGGCTCCAACAGCGCGCAGCTCCAGCTGGCGGTGGATCCCTCGGTCGGCCGGCTGACCGTGGTCTGCGCGATCGACAACCTCGTCAAGGGCACCGCCGGTGGCGCGGTGCAGTCCATGAACCTCGCCCTGGGCCTGCCGGAGGGCACCGGGCTGACCGTGAACGGAGTGGCGCCATGAGCGTGACCGCCGCCCGGGGCTTCTCCGCCAGTGGAGTGGCCGCCGGGATCAAGAGCTCGGGGAACCGGGACCTCGCCGTGGTGGTCAACCACGGCCCCTCGTACGCCGCGGCCGGGGTGTTCACCTCCAACCGGGTGCAGGCCGCCCCGGTGCGCTGGTCGCGCGCGGTGCTGGCCGACGGCCGCCTCTCCTCGGTCGTCCTCAACTCCGGCGGCGCCAACGCCTGTACGGGGCAGGCGGGCGCCGTGGACACCCGGCTGACCGCCGAGCGGGCCGCCGCCGCGCTGGGCACCGACGCCCGGGAGGTGGCGGTCTGCTCCACCGGGCTGATCGGGGTGCGGCTCCCGGTGGACGCCGTGCTGAGCGGCGTGGACGCGGCCGTCGCCGAGCTCACCGGGGAGAGCGGCGGCGGTGAGCGCGCCGCGGACGCGATCCTGACCACCGACACCGTCCGCAAGACCGCCGTGGCCCACGGGGCCGGCGGCTGGACGGTGGGCGGGATGGCCAAGGGCGCGGGGATGCTCGCTCCGGGCCTGGCCACCATGCTGGTGGTGATCACCACCGACGCCGAGCTGCCCGCCGGGACGCTGGACGCGGCGCTGCGCGAGGCGGTGCGCACCACCTTCGACCGGGTGGACTCCGACGGCTGCATGTCCACCAACGACACCGTGCTGCTGCTGGCCTCGGGCGCCTCCGGACAGCGGCCCGGCGCGGCCGAGTTCACCGACGCGCTGCGGGCGGTCTGCCGCGACCTGTCCCGGCAGCTGGTGCAGGACGCCGAGGGGGCGTCCAAGGAGATCGACGTGGTGGTGACCGGTGCCGCCTCCGAGGAGGACGCGGTGGCGGTGGGCCGCTCGGTGGCCCGCAGCAACCTGCTGAAGTGCGCCCTGCACGGCGAGGACCCCAACTGGGGCCGGGTGCTCTCCGCGGTCGGCACCACCAGCGCCTACTTCGACCCCGACCGGCTGGACGTGGCGGTCAACGGGGTGTGGGTGTGCCGGGACGGCGCGGCCGGGGAGGCGCGCGAGAAGTGCGATCTGACCGGGCGGCGGGTCACGGTCACCGTGGATTTGAAGGCGGGCGACGCCTCGGCGGAGATCTGGACCAACGACCTCACCGCCGCGTACGTCCACGAGAACAGCGCGTACAGCTCATGAGCGAGGCGGAGGACAGACCCATGGACGACCACCGGGGCCGGGCGCCGCGGGCGCGGACCGTGCTGGAGGCGCTGCCCTGGCTGGAGCGCTACCACGGCCGCACGGTGGTGGTGAAGTTCGGCGGCAACGCCATGGTGGACGAGGAGCTGAAGCAGGCCTTCGCCCGGGATGTGGTGGCGCTGCGCTACGCCGGTCTGCGGCCGGTGGTGGTGCACGGCGGCGGCCCGCAGATCAGCGCCCTGCTGGACCGCCTGGGCCTGGAGGTGAAATTCACCGCCGGGCTGCGGGTGACCACCCCCGAGGTGATGAACGTGGTGCGGATGGTGCTGGCGGGTCAGGTGCAGCGGGAGATCGTCTCACTGCTCAACACCCATGGCGCCTTCGCGGTCGGGATGACCGGTGAGGACGCCCGCACCCTGACCGCGGTGCGCCGCCCGGCCTGGGTGGACGGGCAGCCGGTGGACATCGGGCTGGTCGGCGATGTGGTGCGGGTGGACCCCGACACCGTACGGGCGCTGCTGGACCGCGGCCGCATCCCGGTGGTCTCCCCGGTGGCGCGCGGCGAGCACGGCGAGGTCTACAACGTCAACGCCGATCTCGCGGCGGCGGCGCTGGCGAGCGCCCTGGACGCGGAGAAGCTGGTGATGCTCACCGATGTGGCCGGGCTGTACGCCAACTGGCCGGAGTCGGACGAGGTGATCGCCCGGCTGACCGCGGGCGAGCTGGAGGAGCTGCTGCCGACGCTGGCCAGCGGGATGGTGCCCAAGATGGAGGGCTGTCTGCGGGCGGTCCGGGACGGGGTGCGGATGGCGCACGTGCTGGACGGGCGGATCCCGCACATCCTGCTGCGGGAGGTGTTCACCGACGACTCCACCGGCACCGTGGTGGTGCCCGACCCGGTGGCGGGCCCGCTGGCGGACATCGCCGGGACGGGGGCGGCCCGATGACGGACGCCCCTGTCACCCCGCCGCTGGAGCGCTGGCGGCGGGTGATGATGGACACCTACGGCACTCCCCCGCTGGCGCTGGAGCGCGGCGAGGGCGCCACGGTGTGGGACACCGAGGGCCGGGCGTATCTGGACTTCACCGGCGGCATCGCGGTCAACGCCCTGGGCCACGCCCATCCGGCGGTGGTCGCGGCGGTGACCGGGCAGATCGGCCGGCTGGGCCATGTGTCCAACCTGTACGCGGCCGAGCCGCCGATCGCCCTCGCCGAACGGCTGCTGGCGCTCGACGGGCGGCCCGGCGGCCGGGTGTTCCTGGCCAACTCGGGCACCGAGGCGATGGAGGCGGCGTTCAAGCTGGCCCGGCGCACCGGGCGGACCCGGATGGTGGCGGCCACCGGTGGCTTCCACGGCCGCTCCATGGGGGCGCTGGCGCTGACCGGACAGCCGGCCAAGCAGGCGCCGTTCCTGCCGCTGCCCGGCGGGGTGGTCCATGTGCCCTACGGCGACGCCGGGGCGCTGGCCGCCGCGGTGGACGAGCGCACGGCCGCCGTGGTGCTGGAGCCGGTGCAGGGCGAGGGCGGGGTGGTGCCGGCGCCGCCGGGTTATCTGCGGGCGGCCCGGGAGGCGACCCGGGCGGCCGGGGCGCTGCTGGTGCTGGACGAGATCCAGACCGGGATCGGGCGGACCGGCCACTGGTACGCCCACCAGGCCGACCCGGATATCGCGCCGGACGTGGTGGCGCTGGCGAAGGGGCTGGGCGGCGGGCTGCCGATCGGCGCGGTGCTGGCCTTCGGGGCGGCGGCCGGACTGCTGACGCCCGGCCAGCACGGCTCCACCTTCGGGGGCAACCCGGTCTCCTGCGCGGCGGGGCTCGCCGTGCTGGACACCATCGAGGCGGACGGGCTGCTGGTGCACGTCCGGGACACCGGGCAGCGGCTCCGCGAGGGGATCGAGGAGCTTCGGCATCCGCTGGTGGAGCGGGTACGGGGCGCCGGGCTGCTGCTCGGCGTGGTGCTCGCCGAGCCGGTGGCCGGGCGGGCCCAGGCGGCCGCCCAGCGGGCCGGCTTCCTGGTCAACGCGGTCGGCCCGGCCGTCCTGCGGCTGGCTCCCCCGCTGACCGTGACCGCCGGTGAGGTGGACCGCCTGGTCGCCGCGCTGCCGGCAATTCTGGGCTGAGAGCGCCCCCTTGGGCACGGTCGGCATGATGTCGGCCGTGCCCCGGTTTGCCCCTTGGCCGACTTGACACCCCTCACCCATTAGGACATCTTAGGCAAGCCTTACCTAAGGGTTTGGGTGTCTCGCGCGGCCCGAAGCGCCCGGTGCCCCACCCCGGCTCAGTGACCGGGGCACCCTTCCGGCACCGGGCTGGACTCAAGCAAAGGATGAGCATGTCTGCAGGGCACGCGAACGCCGCACGGCACGGCAGCGGACCCGACCGGGACCAGGACGTCGACCTGGTCGGCGTCGGGTTCGGGCCGGCCAACCTGGCACTGGCCATCGCGGTCGACGAGCACAACGCCCAGTGCGGCCCCGGGCGCGCGATACGCACCGCCTTCGTGGAGCGCCAGCAGCAGTTCGGCTGGCACCGGGGCATGCTGCTGCCGGGCACCACCATGCAGGTGTCGTTCCTCAAGGACCTGGCCACCATGCGGGACCCGAGCAGCCGCTTCACCTTCCTGCGCTATCTGCACGACCGGGGCCGGCTGGCGGACTTCATCAACCAGAAGTCCTTCTTCCCGACCCGGCTGGAGTTCCACGACTACCTGCTCTGGTGCGCCGCCGAGTTCACCGACCGGGTGCGCTACGGGCGCGAGGCCGCCGAGGTCACACCGGTGGAGCGGGACGGCGCCGTCGAGGCCTTCGACGTGCTCACCGAATCCGTCGCCTCCCGTCAGGAGACCGAGGCGCTGCGCACCCGCAACCTGGTCATCAGCACCGGGCTCGTCCCGCGGATGCCGGCCGGCACCGCGATCGGCCCCCATGTCTGGCACACCCGCGACCTGCGGCTCAACGCCGAGGCGATCGCCGAGCGGCCGCACCGCCGCTTCGTGGTGGTGGGCGCCGGGCAGTCGGCCGCCGAGGCCGCCGAGTACCTGCACCGGGAGTTCCCCGACGCCGAGGTGTGCGCGGTCTTCACCCGCTACGGCTACAGCCCGGCCGACGACAGCCCGTTCGCCAACCGGATCTTCGACCCGGCGGCGGTGGACGACTTCTACCGCGCCCCCGACGAGGTCAAGCAGGCCCTGCTGACCTACCACGCCAACACCAACTACTCGGTGGTGGACGGCGAGCTGATCGAGCAGCTGTACCGCACGGCCTACCAGGAGAAGGTGGCCGGCACCGAGCGGCTGCGGGTCATGGGCACCACCGCGCTGACCGCCGTGGAGGAACTGCCCGACGGGGCGCGGGCGGTACTGCGCTCGCTCACCACCGGCGAGGCCTTCACGCTGGAGTGCGACGCGGTGGTGATGGCCACCGGCTACACCCCGACCGACCCGCTCCAGCTGCTCGGCCCGCTGGCCGAGGAGTGCCTGACCGACGGCCAGGGGCGGCTGCGCATCGGCCGCGACCACCGGGTGGCGACCACCGACCGGGTGCGCGCCGGGATCTACGTCCAGGGCGCGGCGGCCGGCCACTCGCACGGCATCACCTCCTCGCTGCTGTCCACGCTGGCCGTGCGCTCCGGGGAGATCTGCGACTCGCTGCTGCTGGGCCGGGCCGAACGGGACGTGCTCACCGGGCGCGGTGCCGCCGATGCCTCCCCGGCCGGCGGCGTCCCGGTGGCGGCCGGCTGACCGCCGCCGCTCCGACGCCCCCGCCACCACCAGACGTGACCCCACCGGAAGTCCCCATGCCCGCCCGCCCCTCGACCGCGCCCGCCGCGGCGGCGAACGGAGCGCTGGAGCTCACCTCGGCCCAGGCCGATGTGCTCTCCGCCCAGCGCGCCGCTCCCGACGATCCCACCTACAACGTCGGCCAGTACGTCGACCTCACCGGACCGCTCGACACCGAGCTGCTGCGCCGGGCCGTCGCCCGCACCCTCGCCGAGGCCCCCGGACTGCGTCTGCGGGTGTGGGAGGAGGGCGGCCGCGCCTGGCAGCAGCGGCTGCCCTTCGACCCCGAGGGCTGGCGGCTGCCCCGGCTGGACACCACCGGCGCCGCCGATCCGGTGGCCGCCGCGGTGGAGCTGGTGCGCGACCAGCTGGCCTGCCCGCCCCGGCTCCAGCCGCCCTCCGGCGAGGGCCCGCCGCCCGCGCTGACCGGCACGGTGCTGGTCAGGGTCGGGCCCGAACGGCACCTGCTCTTCTCGTACTTCCACCACCTCGCGGTGGACGGCTACGGGGTGGCGCTGCTGACCCGCCGGATCGCGGACCTGTACACCGCCGCGGTACGCGGCACCGAGCCGTCGCCGTCGCCGTTCGCGCCGCTGGAGGTGCTGGTGGCGGCCGAGCGGGAGTACGCCGGCTCGGCCCGCGAGGCCGCCGACCGGGCGCACTGGGCGGCCCGGTACGCCGACCGCCCGGCGCCCGTCCGCTTCCCGGCCGCCGGGACCACCGGCGCTTCTTCCGGCGCGGCGCGGCACACCGTACTGCTGGACCGGGAGGACTCCGCACTGCTGGCGAAGGCGGTCCGGCCGGCCCGCGCCACCTGGGCGGAGGCCGTGACCGCGGCGCTGGCGGCCCGGCTGCACCGGGACACCGGGGCCACCGAGGCGGTCTTCCGGATGTACGTGCTGGGGCGGACCGCGCCCGGCGCCCTGCGGGTGCCCGGGATGGCGGTCAACGTGCTGCCGGTGCGGATCGCGGTGGACGGGGCGGCGACCTTCCGGGAGCTGCTGGAGCGCACGGTCGCCGAGTTCGCCGCCGTACGGGAGCACCAGCGGTTCCGCGGCGAGGTGCTGGCCCGGGAGATCTGGCCCGGCGCCGGGAGCCGGGCGCCCTCGGTGGCGCTGCTCAACCTGCGGCCGTTCCCCGCCGAGGTGGACTTCGCCGGACTGACCGGACGGGTCGTCACCCTGGCCTCCGGCCCGGTGGACGACGTCTCGCTGTCGGTGGTCCGCCACCCCGACGGGCGGCTGCGGCTGGACCTGGACGCCGACACCGGCCGCTACGGCACCGCGGGCCCGGCCGCGCTGGCCGAGCGGTACACCGCCCTGCTGCTGGCCCTGGCGGCCGCCCCGGACACACCGCTGGCGGACCTGCCGGAACCGGCCGTACCGACGACTTCCCTTCCCCACCCCCAGGCCGTACCGGCCGCACCCACGCAAGGAGAGACCCGATGACCGCGACCAACCCCTTCGAGGACGACGACGCCCGCTACCTGGTGCTGGTCAACGAGGAGAACCAGCACTCGCTGTGGCCGGCCTTCGCCGAGGTGCCGGCGGGCTGGACCACGGTGCACGGCGAGGACTCCCGCCAGGGCTGCGCCGCCTACGTCGAGGAGAACTGGACCGACATGCGGCCCGCCAGCCTCGCCGCGAAGTCCTGACGCCCCGGTGAGACGTCTTCCGGGCCGGGGCATCCTCGTCGTCAGCCGCCCCGGCCCGGAAGACCCGCCCCGCCGAACCGCCGCCAACCGGCCCGCCCCTCGGGGCGGGCCGCAGTGCGGTGCGGGGCTAGTGGCCCAGCGCGCGGCTGAGCACGACCGAGCCGCGCCCGGGGTCGAGCGCCGCCCGCCAGGCGGCGGGCGCCCGGTGGTCGTCGCCGGGGGCGAAGCCGTAGCGCAGGAAGAGCTCACCACCGCCGGTGGTGGCGGTGAACAGCGCGCGGACGCCCTCGGCCTCGGCCCGGGCGAGCACCGCCCGCAGCAGGGCCGAGCCGGTGCCCCGGCCCTGACTGGCGGGCGCCACGCAGAAGTTGTAGAGCACGGCGAGGGTCCCGGGACCGGGCTCGGCGGGGTGGTGGCGCAGCGCCACACAGCCCTCCAGCGCCCCGTTCGGCGCCTCGGCGACCAGGAACTCCCCGGCCATCTCGGCGTAGAGGGCGGCCGGGCGCTCGCGCAGCGCTCCGGTGCGCGCGAACGTCCGGGACAGCCGGTGCAGCGCCTCGGCGTCCCGCCGGGTGGCGGTCCGTACCACCGGGCCCCGCCGACGGGGCACCGAGGGTCTGGGTATCGCCGTGGTCAAGGGCTTCTCGCTCTCGTGGAGTTGGTGGCCGGGGCGGCGGCGGAACACGGCCGCCCGGCTTGACGAGGACAATCATAGATAGTTAGGTAAGGCTCACCTTATCGGTATGCTTGCCCCTTGACGCAGGCACACCACTGACGCGGAGGAACCGGAGATGGCCGACACGGCCGGAGCACAGCGGACGTTCAGCATCGAGCGCCTGGCGCGGGACGTGGCCGAGGTGCTGTACGTCGACGCCGACGAGGTCGAGACGGACGAGAGCCTGCTCGACCAGGGGCTGGACTCGATCCGGCTGATGACGCTGGTGGAGAACTGGCGGGCGGACGGCGCCGAGATCGGCTTCGCCGACCTGGCCGAGCGCCCCACCCTGCGCGAGTGGGCCGAGCTGCTCGACCCGGCGGCCACCGAGGCGGCGGGAGTGGACCGTGCGGGCGCGTGACCTGCTGATCGACATCACCCCGCTGCGGGACAGCCGGGACTTCCGGGCCATCTTCATCGCCCGGGTGGTGTCGCTCTTCGGCCTCGGCATGGCCGCGGTCGCGCTGGCCGGCCAGGTGTACGAGACCTGGTCGACCTTCCATGTGGCCACGGTCAGCATCGTCATGAGCGTCACCGTGCTGCTGGGTTCGCTCTGGGGCGGCTGGATGGCCGACCGGATGGACAAGCGGACGCTGATCGTCTGCGCCCGGGGCGCCGCCGCGCTGGCCTTCGCGGGTCTGGCGGTCAACGCCTTCCTGCCGGAGCCCTCGCTCTGGGTCCTCTACCTCTGCGTCGCCTGGGACGGGTTGGCCACCGGGGTCAGCGTCACCGCGCTGATGGCGGTCGCCCCGACCCTGGTCCGCCCCGACCAGCTGCCCGCAGCCGGTGCCCTGATCTCCCTCACCGGTGAGATCGGCTCCATCACCGCCCCGCTGCTCGGCGGTGTGCTGCTCGGACTCACCGGCCCCGGCGCGGTGTTCGCCTTCGCCGCGTTCACCACCGCCGTCACCTCCCTGCTGATCACCAGGGTCCGTCCGCTCCCGCCGGTGAAGGACGAGGACGACGACACCGAGGACAGCGGCTCGGTCCTGGTGGCCTTCCGCTACGCGGCCCGCAGCCGGGTCGTCGGCGGACTGCTGCTCCTCGGCGGGGTGATGGCCGTCTTCAGCCTCCCGGTGGTGCTCTTCCCCGAGATGGTGGACAAGCAGCTCGGCGCCGACGCGGGGAACTTCGAGTTCATGCTCGGTGTGCTCTACACCGCCCCGGCGGTCGGCGCGGTGGCCGTCTCGGCCACCAGCGGCTGGCTCAACCGGGCCGCCCGCCCCGGCCGGCTGCTGCTGGCCGCCGCCTTCGTCGGCGGGTCCAGCGCCATCGGCTTCGGCTTCAGCGGCCATCTGGCGCTCGCCTTCGTGATGCTGGCGATCGGCGGCGCGGCCGGCACGGTGTACGAGATCCTGGAGTACGCGCTGGTCCAGCACAACACCCCGGACCGACTGCGCGGCCGGATGGTCAGCGTGATCACCGCCCAGGGCACCAGCGGCGGCATGGTCGGCGACGCCGAGGCGGCCGCGGTCGCCCGCTGGACCAGCACCGGTGGCGCCGCCGTCATCAACGGCGCGATCTGCGCCGGCGCGGCCCTGCTGATCGCCCTGCTCGTCCCCGGGCTGCGCAAGGCCACCCTGCCGTACGACGACGAGGACGAGGACGGCGGCGCGTCGGCCGGCGGCCCGCCGAGCGACACCGAGCCCGCCCTCGCCGACCCCGGCTCCGTGCCCGGCACCCCGGGGGCCACCGCAGCCCCGGCCGCCACCGGCTGACCCCGCCCCCGCCCGCCTTCCTCGAAACCCGCCTCCCGCCGGCCGGCCCGTACGACACGCGTACGGGCGGCTCGCGTGCGAACACTGGAGCAACATCCCATGACCGAGCGTGCTTTGCGGCGACTGCCCCTGACCGGGGCGCAGACCGGTGTCTGGTACGGGCAGCGGCTCGCGCCCGAATCCCCGGTCTACAACGTCGGGCAGTACGTGGCGATCGACGGCCCGGTCGACGCGGACCTCTTCGGGGCGGCGCTGCGCCGCACCGTCGGCGAGGCCGAGGCGCTGACCGTCCGGTTCGAGGAGGACGAGGCAGGCGGGGTCTGGCAGCACACCGCCGAAGGCCCGTACACCGGCGGGGTGCTGCGGGTCCTGGACCACCGCGCGGAGGCCGATCCCGAGGCGGCGGCGCTGGCCCTGATGCGGGCCGACATGGACCGCCCCAGCGATCCGGCGGCCGAGCCGCTGTTCGCCTTCGCGCTGCACCGGGTCGGCGAGAACCGCACCCTGTGGTACCAGCGGGTGCACCACATCGCGCTGGACGCCTACGGCTTCTCGCTCCTGGCCCGCCGCACCGCCGAGGTCTACACCGCGCTGGTACGCGGCGAGGAGCCGGCCGCCAGCCCCTTCGGCCCGCTGGCCGCGGTGGTGGCGGAGGAGCAGGAGTACGCGGCCACCGAGCGCTGCGCCCAGGACAAGGCGTACTGGGGTGAGCGGCTGGCCGACCGGCCCGAACCGGAGCCGCTGGCCGGGGCGTCCTTCCCCGCCTCCGCCGCCTTCCTGCGCGACGGCGCCACCCTCTCCCCCGAGGCCACCGCCGGGCTCAACGCCATAGCCAAGGCCGCCAAGGCCAGTTGGGCCGATGTCGGCACCGCCGCGTTCGCCGCCTTCCTGCACCGCTCCACCGGCGCCCGGGACGTGCTGCTGTCCATGCCCGCCATGGCGCGGCTGGGCACCGCCGCGCTGCGGGTGCCGGCCATGGTGGTCAATGTGCTGCCACTGCGGGTCGCCGTCCGCCCGGACCACACCCTGGCCGAGCTGACCGCCCAGGTCGCCGCCGCGGTGCGGGACCTCCGTCGCCACCAGCGCTACCGCGCCGAGGACATCCGCCGCGACCTCGGCCTGGTCGGCCGGGAGCAGGGCCTGCTGGGCCCCATGGTGAACATCAAGGCCTTTGACAACGCCCTGGACTTCGCGGGCACCCCGGGCGCGGTGCACAACGTGGCCGCGGGCCCGGTGGACGACCTCACCCTGGCCCTGCACCACGACGCCGCCGAGAAGCGGATCCGCTTCGAGCTGGACGCCAACCCGGCCGCGTACGACAGCGAGGCGCTGGCCGCCCGGGCCGCCGAGTTCGCCCGCTTCCTCGACCAGGCCGCCACCGCCGGGCCCGAGGCCCCCGTGGGGCGCCCCGACCTCCTCGACGCCGATGCCCGCCGCGCGCTGATCCAGGACACCAACGCCACCGCCCGCGCCATCCCGGCCGGCACCGTGGTGGACGCCTACCAGTCCCAGGTGGCCCGCCACCCCGAGGAGCCCGCGCTGATCAGCGGGGACACCACCCTCGGCTACGCCGAACTGGACGCCCGGGCGAGCCGGCTGGCCCGGCTGCTGATATCGCGCGGCGTCGGCCCGGAGGACTTCGTCGGCCTCGCCCTCCCCCGCTCCGCCGACCTGGTGGTGGCGCTGCTCGCGGTGCTCAAGGCGGGCGGCGCCTATCTGCCGCTGGACCTGGACTACCCGGCTGACCGGCTGGCGTACATGGTCGAGGACGCCCGCCCGGTCTGCGTGCTGACCACCCTGGCCTCCGCCGCCGACGCCCCGGACGCGGCCGGCACCGAGCGGATCGTGCTGGACGCCCCGGACACCCTGGCTGCCCTCGCCGAGCTGGACGCCGGACCGCTGGAGCCCGCCGAGCGCCGCGCCCCGCTGCACGGCGCCCACCCGGCTTATGTCATCCACACCTCCGGCTCCACCGGCCGCCCCAAGGGCGTGGTCGTCCCGCACGCCGCGCTCGCCAACTTCCTCGCCATGCAGGCCGAGGAGCTGGCCCTGGCACCCCGCGACACCCTGATCGCCGTCACCACGATCTCCTTCGACATCGCCGCCCTGGAGCTGTACGTCCCGCTGGTCAGCGGCGCCACCGTGGTACTCGCCGACCGGGACACCGTCCGCGACCCGGCCGCGCTTGCCGCGCTGGTCGAACGCCACCGCCCGGCCGCCATGCAGGCCACCCCCTCGCTCTGGCACGCCCTGCTGGAGGACGGCGGCCCGGCCGCGCTCGCCGCGACCAAGGTCCTGGTCGGCGGCGAGGCGCTGCCCGCCGACCTGGCCGAGCGGCTGGCCCGCACCGCGAGATCCGCGACCAATGTCTACGGCCCCACCGAGGTCACCGTCTGGGCCACCTCCATGGTGCTCGCATCCGACCACACCGGCACGCCCTCCATCGGCACGCCCTTCTGGAACACCCGCGCCTATGTCCTGGACGGCGCCCTGCGGCCCACCCCCTCGGGCCGCCCCGGTGAGCTCTACCTGGCCGGCGACCAGCTGGCCCGCGGCTATCTGGGCCGCCCCGCGCTGAGCGCCGAGCGCTTCGTGGCCGACCCCTACGGCCCGGCGGGCGCCCGGATGTACCGCACCGGCGACCTGGTGCGCCGCAGCCCGGACGGCTCCATCGACTTCCTGGGCCGCGCCGACGACCAGGTGAAGGTGCGCGGCTTCCGGATCGAGCTGGGCGAGATCGAGGCCGCCCTCGGCGCCCCGGAGGCGGTCGGCCGCGCGGTGGTGGTGGTCCGCGAGGACCTGCCCGGCACCCAGCATCTGGTGGGCTATGTGACGGCGGTGGCCGGGGCCGAGTCCCCGGACCCGGCCGCGCTGCGCGCCGCGGTGGCCGAGCGGCTGCCCGAGTACATGGTCCCCTCGGCGGTCGTGGTGCTGGACGCCTTCCCGCTGACCGCCAACGGCAAGGTGGACCGCCGGGCGCTGCCCGCGCCCGACCTGGCCGCCCGCACCGGGACCGGCCGGGGCCCGCGCGGCGCCCGCGAGGAGATCCTCACCGGCATCCTCGCCGAGGTCCTGGGCCTCCCCTCGGTCGGCGTGGACGACGACTTCTTCGACCTGGGCGGGCACTCGCTGCTGGCCGCCAAGGTGATCGCCCGGGTGCGCACCGCGCTGGGCACCGAGTGCGGCATCCGGGACGTGTTCGAGGCCCGGACCGCGGCCGCGCTGGCCGCCCGGCTCGCCGACCGCGCCTCCGCCGACCGCCCCGCCCTGGTGGCGTCCGGGACCCGGCCCGACCGCCTCCCGCTGTCGTACGCACAGGCCCGGCTCTGGTTCCTGCACCAGATGGAGGGCCCCAGCGCCACCTACAACATCCCCTTCGTGGCCCGCTTCGACGAGGCCCTGGACGCGGAGGCCCTGTCGGACGCGCTGGGCGATGTGCTCACCCGCCACGAGGCGCTGCGCACCGTCTTCGCCGAGGAGGGCGGCGAGCCCTACCAGCGCGTGCTGTCCCCGGCCGACGCCGAGGCGGCCGGTGCCCGGCTGCGGGTCCAGGAGACCCCGTACGAGACCTTCGACGCCGAGGCAGAGCGAGCGCTCGGGCACCTCTTCGACCTGGCCGCCGAGGCCCCGGTCCGGCTGACCCTGCTGCGCGACCCGGCGAGCGGCGCGCACGCCCTGGTGGTGCTGCTGCACCACATCGCCAGCGACGAGTGGTCGATGGGCCCGTTCCTGCGCGACCTGGAGCTGGCCTACGCCGAGCGCCTGGCGGGCCGGGCCCCCGAGTACCAGGATCTCCCCCTCCAGTACGCCGACTTCGCCCTCTGGCAGCGCGCGCTGCCCTCCACCGTCACCGAGCGCCAGACCGACTACTGGCGCGAGGCGCTGGCCGGGCTGCCGCAGGAGCTGCCGGTGCCCACCGACCGGCCGCGCCCGGCCGCGCCGAGCCACGACGGCGGTATGGTCCACCGCGAGCTGCCCGAGGAACTGACCCTCGCCATCCGGGGGTTGGCCCGCGAGAGCGGCACCAGTGTGTTCATGGTGGTGCACGCGGCGGTGGCCGCGCTGCTGCACCGGCTGGGCGCGGGCGAGGACATCCCCCTCGGCACCCCGGTGGCCGGGCGCGGGGACACCGCGCTGGACGAACTGGTCGGCTTCTTCGTCAACACCCTGGTGCTGCGCACCGATCTGACCGGCGACCCCAGCTTCACCGAGCTGCTGGACCGGGTGCGCGCCACCGACCTGGCCGCCCTGGACCACGCCGACCTGCCGTTCGACACCGTGGTGGAGGCAGTCAACCCCGAGCGGTCGCTGACCCGGCACCCGCTCTTCCAGACCATGGTGGCGCACTCCACGGTCACCCAGGACGTGCGCAAGCTGTTCGGACTGGCCTCGCGAAGCGACCGGATCGACCCGGGCACCACCAAGTTCGACCTGGATATCACCTTCTCCGACACCGCGCACGGCGACGGTCTGGACCTGGAGGTGTTCTACGCCTCCGACCTCTACGACCGGTCCACCGCAGACGCGCTCGCCGACCGGCTGCTGCGGCTGCTGGCCCAGGCGGTCGCCGCGCCCGAACGGCCGCTGTCCGCGCTGGAGCTGCTCGACGGGCGTGAGCGGGAGCTGCTGGCCTCCTGGCAGGGCGGGGAGCGTACGGCCCCGGCCACGACCGTGGTGGAGCTGCTGGCCGAGCGGGCCGCCGCGACCCCGGACGCCACCGCCGTGGTCTTCGACGGCACCTCTCTCTCCTTCGCCGAGCTGGCGGACCGAGCGGACCGACTGGCCCGGCTGCTGGCCGCCGAGGGCGTCGGCTCGGACGCGGTGGTGGCCCTGGCGCTGCCCCGCTCCGCCGACTCCGTGGTGGCCGCCTTCGCCGTGCTGCGCGCCGGGGGCGCCTACCTGCCGCTGGACCTCGACCACCCGGCCGAGCGGCTGGAGTTCATGCTCACCGACGCCGCCCCGGTGGTGGTGCTCACCGCCGGTACGGCCACCGGCACGGTGCCGGTGCCGGCGGGTGTGACGACCCTGGAGCTGGACGCCCCGGCCACCGCCGAGCGGCTGGCCGCCTTCGACACCGCCGAGGGCCCCGCGCTCCCCTCCCCCGCCCCGGCCGACCTGGCCTACGTCATCTACACCTCGGGCTCCACCGGCCGTCCCAAGGCGGTCGGCCTGCACCACGCCGGCCTGACCAACCTCTACCGCGACCACGAGCGCGAGCTGTACCTCCCGGTAGCACAGCGCCTGGGCCGGCGGGTGCGCGCCCTGCACACCGCCTCGTTCTCCTTCGACTCCTCCTGGGAGCAGCTGCTCTGGCTGGTCGCCGGGCATGAGCTGCACATCCTGGACGAGTTCGGCCGCCGGGACGCCGACGCCGTGGTGGCGTATGTGCGAAACCACCGGATCGACACCCTGGACGTCACCCCCTCCTATGGCCGGCAGTTGCTCGACGCCGGACTGCTGGAGCAGGGCGCGTGGCGGCTGCCGCTGTTCCTGCTGGGTGGTGAGGCGGTGCCGCCCGCGCTCTGGGAGGAGCTGCGCGGCTACCAGGACGTGGAGACCGTCAACTACTACGGGCCCACCGAGTTCACCGTGGACGCGCTGGTCGCCCGGGTGACCGACTGCGCCACCCCGGTCGTCGGCCGCCCGCTGGACAACAGCCGCGCCTATGTCCTGGACGCCCGGCTGCGCCCGGTGCCGCCCGGTGTCCCGGGTGAGCTGTACCTCGCGGGCGTCCAGAACGCCCGTGGCTACCTGGGCCGCTACTCCCTGACCTCCGAGCGGTTCGTGGCCGACCCGTTCGGGGCGCCCGGGGCCCGGATGTACCGCACCGGCGACCTGGCCCGCTGGCGGAGTGACGGTCTGCTGGAGTTCCTGGGCCGAAGCGACGACCAGGTCAAGATCCGTGGCTTCCGCGTCGAACTCGGCGAGATCGAGGCCGCGCTGGCCGAGCAGCCCGAGGTGGGCGCGGCGGCCGTGGTGGTCCGCGAGGACACCCCGGGCGTGCCCCGGCTGGTCGCCTACGCCACCGGCGCGGTCTCCGGCGGTGCGGTTTCCGACGGCCTGGGTGCCGAACTGCGCCGCCGGCTGGCCGCCGAGCTGCCGGAGTACATGGTCCCGGCCGCCGTGGTGATGCTGGACGTGCTCCCGGTGAACGTCAACGGCAAGCTGGACCGGGCCGCGCTGCCCGCGCC
Source organism: Streptomyces lichenis (assembly GCF_023218175.1). Classification (GTDB taxonomy): domain Bacteria; phylum Actinomycetota; class Actinomycetes; order Streptomycetales; family Streptomycetaceae; genus Streptomyces; species Streptomyces lichenis. Next base: position 141,559 of record NZ_JALPTH010000010.1, read on the forward strand.
CGAGCCGGTCGCCGGGGACACCGGGTCCCGGGCACCCCGTGGCGCGGCCGAAGAGCGGATGGCCGGCATCTTCCAGGAGGTGCTGGGGCTCGACTCGGTCGGCGCGGAGGACGACTTCTTCCGGCTCGGCGGGCACTCGCTGCTGGCGACCAGGGTGGTCGCCCGGGTGCGCGCCACCGGCGCGGCCTGCTCGGTCCGCGATGTGTTCGAGGCCCGTACGGTGGCGGAGCTGGCGCTGCGGCTCGCCGAGCGGGCCGCCTCCGAGCGCCCGGCGCTGGAGCGGGCAGCCCAGCGGCCTGAGCGGCTGCCGCTGTCCTACGCCCAGCGGCGGCTGTGGTTCCTGCACCAGATGGAGGGCCCCAGCGCCACCTACAACATCCCGGTGGTGCTGCGGTTGCGCGGCGAGGTGGACCCGGTGGCGCTGGCCGCCGCCGTCAACGACGTGGCCGCCCGGCACGAGGCGCTGCGGACGGTGTTCGCGGAGGACGGCGGCGAGCCGTACCAGCGGATCGTCCCGGCCGCCGAGGCCCGGATCCCGTTCGCCGTGCGGCGCGCCGCCGAGGCAGACCGTCAGGTGCTGCTGGAGACGGCGGCCGCCGAGCCGTTCGACCTGGCCGCCGAGCTGCCGCTGCGGGTCACCCTGCTGAGCAACCCGGAGCGCGACGACCATCTGCTGCTGGTGCTGCTGCACCACATCGCCGGTGACGAGTGGTCGACCGGGCCGCTCCTCGCCGATCTGGACGCCGCCTACGCGGCCCGGCAGGCGGGTCAGACCGCTGAGCTGGCCGAACTCCCGGTTCAGTACGCGGACTTCGCCCTCTGGCAGCGTGAACTGCTGGGCTCCACCGAGGACCCGGCGTCGCTGGCCGCCCGGCAGTCCGCCCACTGGCGGGCCGCGCTGGCCGGGCTGCCGGAGGAGCTGGCGCTGCCCTTCGACAAGCCACGCCCCGCCGTGCCCAGCCACCAGGGCGACACCGTGACCAGGGAGCTGCCGGCCGAGCTGGTGGCCCGCCTGGACCTGCTGGCCTCCGACTCCGGCGCCACCATGTTCATGGTGGTCCACGCCGCCGTCGCGGCCCTGCTGCACCGGCTGGGCGCCGGGGACGACATCCCCCTCGGCTCCCCGGTGGCCGGACGCGGCGACGACTCCGCGCTGGACGAGCTGGTCGGCTTCTTCGTCAACACCCTGGTGCTGCGCACCGACCTGAGCGGCGACCCCAGCTTCGCCACGCTGCTGGAGCGGGTGGCCGAGCACGACCTCGCCGCCCTGGACCACGCCGACCTGCCGTTCGAGGCAGTGGTGGAGTCGGTGAACCCCGAGCGCTCGCTCTCCCGTCACCCGCTCTTCCAGACGATGGTGGCCTACGAGGGCGGCGGCCCGGACCTGTCCCGGCTGCTGGCCACGGACGCCGAGGAGTACCCGCTCGGTGCCGGGGCGGCCAAGTTCGACCTGGAGATCCTTTTCCGGCGTACGGCTGCCGGTACCGGCATGACCTGCGGGGTGCGGTACGCCACCGACCTCTTCGAGCGGGCCGGCGCCGAGCGGCTGACCGCCCGGCTGGTCCGTCTGCTCGACCAGGTGACCGCCGCCCCCGAGCTGCCGCTGTCCTCGGTGGAGCTGCTGGAGGCCGAGGAGCGGGAGCAGGTGGTGGAGGGCTGGAACACCACCGCGCGCGTTCTGGAGGGCCCGGCCACCCTGGCCGATCTGGTGGCGGCCGGTATCGGCGATCCAAAGGCTCCCGCGCTGGTCTTCGAGGGCCAGGCCCTGTCCCGGGCCGAGTTCGAGGAGCGGGTCAACCGGCTCGCCCGGCTGCTGATCGGTCGCGGGGTCGGACCCGAGTCGATCGTCGGCGTGGCGCTGCCCCGCTCGTACGAACTGCTGATCGCCCTGCACGCCATCGTCCGCGCGGGCGGCGCCTACCTCCCCCTCGACCTCGGCCTGCCCACCGACCGCCTGACCTACATGGTCGAGACGGCCAAGCCGGTCACCGTACTTACCGACACGGCGTCGGCAAACACCGTCCCGGGTATGGCCATCGACTCCGCCGCCGTACGCGAGGAGTTGGCCGGGCTCTCCGCCGAGCCGGTGACCGACGCGGACCGCCGGGCGCCCCTGCTCCCCCGCCACCCGGCCTACATCATCTTCACCTCGGGTTCGACCGGCCGCCCCAAGGGCGTGATGGTCGAACACGCCGCCATCGTCAACCGGTTGCAGTGGATGCAAGGGGCCTACGGCCTCACCGACGCCGACCGCGTCCTCCAGAAGACCCCCACCAGCTTCGACGTCTCCGTCTGGGAGTTGTTCTGGCCCCTCGCCCAGGGCGTGCCGCTGGTCATCGCCAAGCCCGACGGACACAAAGACCCCGCATACCTGGCAGACCTGATCCGCGAACAGCAGGTCACCGTCACCCACTTCGTCCCCTCCATGCTCGCCGCCTTCCTCGGCGAGGTCGAGCTGACCACCGTCCCCTCCCTCCGACTCGTCGTGTGCAGCGGCGAGGCCCTGCCCGGTGATCTGGTCACCCGCTTCCACGCCTCCGCGCGGAACTCCGGTGTGGCGCTGGAAAATCTGTACGGCCCGACCGAGGCGGCGGTCGATGTCACCGCCTGGTCCGCCAGTCAGGCCGAGGGTGCCTCGGCGCCGATCGGTGCCCCGGTCTGGAACACCCGGGTCTATGTGCTGGACGAGCGGCTGCGTCCCGTCCCGGTCGGGGTGCCGGGTGAGCTGTACCTCGCCGGTGTGCAGCTGGCGCGCGGCTACACCGCCCGCCCCAGCCTGACCGCCGAGCGCTTCACCGCCGACCCCCACGGCGCCCCCGGCACCCGCATGTACCGCACCGGAGACCTCGCCCGCTGGCGCGCCGACGGCACCCTCGACTACCTCGGCCGCACCGACGACCAGGTCAAACTCCGAGGCTTCCGCATCGAACTCGGCGAGATCGAAGCCGTACTGGCCAACGCACCCGGCATCGCCCGCGCCATCGTCATCGTCCGCGAGGACAACCCGGGCGTGAAGCGCCTGGTGGCGTACGCGGTCCCGGCGGCCGGAACGGCCGTGGACACGGCCGCACTCCGCACCCTCGCCGCCGACAGGCTGCCCGAGTACATGGTGCCCGCAGCCTTCCTGGAGCTGGCCGAGGTACCCCTATCCCCCAACGGCAAGCTGGACCGGCGCGCACTGCCCGCACCCCCGGAGGCGGCGAGCGGTCCGGCACGGGCACCGCGTGACGCCCGGGAGGAGATCGTCGCCGGGATCTTCGGCGACATCCTGGGGCTGCCCGAGTCGGCCGGGGTGCTGGACGACTTCTTCGCACTGGGCGGTCACTCGCTGCTGGCCACCCGTGCGGTGAGCCGTATCCGTACCGCCCTCGGGGTGGAGTGCGCGGTGCGCGATCTGTTCGAGGCGCGGACCGTGGAGGCCCTGGCGGCCCGGCTGGCCGAGCGGGCCACCAGCGACCGGCTGGCTCTCACCCGCGCTGCTGCCCGCCCCGAGCCGCTGCCCCTGTCGGCCGCCCAGCGCAGGCTGTGGCTGCTGGACAGCGTGCGCGGCGCCGGGACGGCGTACAACGTGCCGCTGGCGGTACGGCTGCGCGGCCCGGTGGACGCGGCAGCGCTGAAGGCGGCGGTGGCCGATGTGGTGGCCCGGCACGAGGTGCTGCGCACGGTGTTCGAGGAGGTGGACGGGGAGCCGTACCAGCGGATCATCCCGGCCGCCGAGGCCCGGGTGCCGTTCGACATCCGCCGGGTGTCGGCCACCCGGCTGGAGGCCGAGGCGGTCGCCGCCGGCGGCCATGTCTTCGACCTGGCCCAGGACCTGCCGATCCGGGCGACGCTGCTGACCGCCGCCGAGGACGACCATGTCCTGGTCGTCCTGCTCCACCACATCGCCACCGACGAGTGGTCCACCGGGCCGCTCTTCGCCGACCTGGACACGGCCTACACGGCCCGCAAGGCGGGACACGCCCCGGCGTGGGCGGAACTGCCGGTGCAGTACGCGGACTTCGCGCTCTGGCAGCGTGATCTGCTGGGCCGCACCGAGGACCCGGAGTCGGTGGCAAGCCGGCAGTCCGCCTACTGGCGGGAGGCCCTGGCCGGGCTGCCCGAGGAGCTGGCGCTGCCGTTCGACAAGCCGCGCCCGGCGGTGCCCTCGCATGGAGGTGACGTGGTGCCGTTCACCGTGGCACCCGCCACGAGCGAGGGTCTGGCACGGATCGCCCGCGAGACCGGGGCGACCCTCTTCATGGTGGTGCACGCGGCGGTCGCCGCCCTGCTGCACCGGCTCGGCGCGGGCGAGGACATCCCCCTCGGCAGCCCCGCCTCCGGGCGCGAGGACGCCCAGGTGGACGGCCTGGTCGGGTTCTTCCTCAACACCCTGGTGCTGCGCGCCGACCTGTCCGGCGACCCGGCGTTCACCGAGCTGGTGGGCCGGGTGCGGGACACCGGACTGGCCGCGTTCTCGCACGCCGATCTGCCGCTGGAGGCGGTGGCCGAGGCGGTCGGGCAGACTCGGGCGCAGTCCCGGAACCCGCTGTTCCAGACGATGGTCACGTACCACTCCGTGGAGACCTCGGTGCGCGAGCTGTTCGGCGCCCCGGCCGAGGAGCTGGTCGTGGAGATCGGCGGCTCCAAGTTCGACCTGGAGTTCGCCTTCGGCCCGGACGGCACGCAGGCCAACGGGCTGGCCGGTGGCCTGCGTTACGCCACCGACCTGTTCGAGCGTGCCGGCGCCGAGCGCTTGACCGCTCGGTTGGTCCGGTTGCTGGACGCGGTCGCCGCCGAGCCCGGGGCTCCCCTCTCCCGTATCCCGGTGATGGACGCCGAGGAGCGAGACCGGGTGGTGGAGGGCTGGAACGCCACCGTCCGCCCGCTGGAGGGTCCGGCCACCCTGGCCGATCTGGTGGCGGCAGGCGCCCGCGATCTGACCGCTCCCGCCCTGGTCTTCGAGGGCCGGGCGCTGTCCCGGGCCGACTTCGAGGAGCGGGTCAACCGCCTCGCCCGGCTGCTGATCGGGCGCGGAGTCGGACCCGAGTCCATCGTGGGCGTGGCCCTGCCCCGCTCGTACGAGCTGCTGATCGCTCTGCACGCCATCGTCCGCGCGGGCGGCGCCTACCTCCCCCTCGACCTCGGCCTGCCCAGCGACCGCCTGGCTTACATGATCGAGACAGCCAAGCCGGTCACCGTACTTACCGACACGGCGTCGGCAAATACCGTCCCGGGTCTCCTTATCGACTCCGTGGAAATCCGGCAGGAGTTGGCCGCGCTCAGCAGTGAGCCGGTCACCGACGCGGACCGCCGGGCGCCCCTGCTCCCCCGCCACCCGGCCTACATCATCTTCACCTCCGGCTCCACCGGCCGCCCCAAGGGCGTGATGGTCGAACACGCCGCCATCGTCAACCGGTTGGAGTGGATGCAGGGGGCCTACGGCCTCACCGACGCCGACCGGGTGCTCCAGAAGACCCCGACCAGCTTCGACGTCTCCGTCTGGGAGCTGTTCTGGCCCCTCGCCCAGGGCGTCCCCCTGGTCATCGCCAAGCCCGACGGACACAAGGACCCCGCATACCTGGCGGAGCTGGTCCGCGAACAGCATGTCTCCGTCACCCACTTCGTCCCCTCCATGCTCGCCGCCTTCCTCGGCGAAGTGGAGTTGACCACCGTCCCCTCCCTCCGACTGGTGGTGTGCAGCGGCGAGGCCCTGCCGGGCGACCTCGTCGCCCGCTTCCACGCCTCGGCGGGTGGACGTCCGGTGGCGCTGGAGAACCTCTACGGACCCACCGAGGCGGCGGTCGATGTCACCGCCTGGTCCGCCACCCAGGCCGAGGGTGCCTCGGCGCCGATCGGTGCCCCGGTCTGGAACACCCGGGTCTATGTGCTCGACACCCGACTCCAGCCCGTCCCGGTCGGGGTGCCGGGCGAGCTGTACCTCGCGGGTGCGCAGCTGGCACGCGGCTACACCGCCCGCCCGGGCCTGACCGCCGAACGCTTCACCGCCGACCCCCACGGCGCCCCCGGCACCCGCATGTACCGCACCGGAGACCTCGCCCGCTGGCGCGCCGACGGCACCCTCGACTACCTCGGCCGCACCGACGACCAGGTCAAGCTGCGAGGGTTCAGGATCGAACTCGGCGAGATCGAAGCCGTACTGGCCAACGCACCCGGCATCACCCGCGCCATCGTCATCGTCCGCGAGGACAACCCGGGCGTGAAGCGGCTGGTCGGCTATGCCGTCCCGGAATCCGGCTCCACGATCGACCCGGCCGCACTCCGTGCCCTGGCTGCCCAGCAGCTGCCGGAGTACATGGTCCCGGCGGCCGTGCTGGAGCTGGCGGAAGTACCCCTGTCCCCCAACGGCAAGCTGGACCGGCGCGCACTGCCCGCGCCGGTGCCGGCCGCCAAGCCGACGGCGGCGGCGCCGACCGCCCGTACCGAAGAGGCCCCCTCGCAGGGTTCCCCGGCCGAGGTGCTGGCCGGGCTGATGGCCGAGGTGCTGGGACTGGACGCGGTGGGCACCGAGGACAACTTCTTCGAGCTGGGCGGCGACTCGATCGTCTCCATCCGGTTCGTCAGCATGGCCCGCAAGCGGGGGCTGACGCTGACCGCGCGCCAGGTGTTCACCCACCCGACGCCCTCTCAGCTGGCCTCCGTGGCCGTGCCGGTGGCGGGCGCGGACCAAAAGAAGGACCGTCGTCCGGTGGACGAGGGCACCGGGCCGCTGGTGCTGCCGCCGGTGGCTCAGTGGTTCGCCGGGCGCGGCGGCCCCTACCAGCGGTTCTGTCAGGCACGGTTGGTGCGGCTGCCGGCCGGCGTCAAGCCGACTCAGCTGGTGCCGGCGCTCCAGGCGGTGCTGGACCGGCACGACGGGCTGCGGCAGGTGCTGACCGTGGCGCGGCCCGGGGTGTGGAGCGCCGAGGTGCGACCGGTGGGCGCGATCAGCGCGGCCGCCGTCTTCCGGACGGTGGACGCGGCCGGGATCGACGGCGAGGCGCTGCGGGACCTGGTGGCGGCCGAGTCGGACCGGGCGGCCGGTGAGCTGGACCCGGCGGCTGGCGAGACCGTGCGCGCGGTGCTGTTCGACGCGGGCCCCGGTGAGCGCGGCCGGCTGCTGCTGGTGGCGCACCACCTGGTGGTGGACGAGGTGTCCTGGCAGATCCTGCTGCCGGACCTGCGGGCCGCCTGGGAGGCGGTGGCCGCGAACCGCGAGCCCGCGCTGGAGCCGGTGCCGACCTCGCTGCGGAGCTGGACGGCCGGTCTGGTGACCGAGGCGCACAGCGCGCGGCGGCTGGCCGAGCTGGACCGCTGGCTGGAGGCGGTGCCGGACGGGCGGCTGCTGACGGACCGGGCGCTGGATCCCGTACGGGACACGGTGGCGACGGCCCGGCGGCTGACCGTGCGGCTGTCCGCCGAGCGGACCGGGCCGCTGCTGGAGACCGTGCCGCAGGCGGTGCACGGCACCGTCAACGACACCCTGTTGACCGCGCTGGTGCTTTCCGTCGGCGACTGGGCGGCCCGCGCGGGCCGGGGTGCGGCGGCGGGCGGCTTCACGGTGGACGTGGAGGGCCACGGCCGGGAGCAGGACCTGGTCCCGGGCGCCGATCTGACGCGTACCGTCGGTTGGCTGACCTCGGTCTACCCGCTGCGGCTGGGCGCGCGTGCCTACGATCCGGCCGCCGTGCTGTCGGGGGCCGGGGACGCGGGCGCGGCGCTGAAGGAGGTCAAGGAGGTGCTGCGGTCCGTCGCGGACGGCGGCGTCGGCGCGGGGCTGCTGCGCCACCTCAACGCGGGCACGGCCAGGCTGTTCGACACCGCCGGGGCGGCCCCCGAGGTGCTGTGGAACTACCTGGGCCGGCAGACGGCCAAGACGGCCTCCGACTGGGGTCCGGCCGCCGAGGCGGACGCCCTGGCGGTACGGCCGGATCCGGCGCAGCCGCTGTCGCACGCGTTGGAGATCAACGCGGAGGTGGAGAACGGCCCCGACGGGCCGGAGCTCACCGCGACCTTCCTCTGGGCGGGCGAGGCGCTGTCCCAGGACACGGTGAGCGAGCTCGCGGACGGCTGGCTGGCCGCCCTGGGCGCGCTGGCCGCGTGGGCGGACGGCGGGTCGACCGCCGGGCACACGCCCTCCGACCTCGACCTGCTCGATCTCGACCAGGACCAGATCACCATGCTCGAAGAAATGTGGAGGGCCCAACAGTGACGCAGGCTCGTATCGAGGACATGCTGCCGCTGTCCCCCTTGCAGCAGGGCATGCTGTTCCATTCCGTCTACAACGGTTCGGACGGCGGCGGCGAGGGTGCCGCCGGTGACGCGGACGTCTACACCGTGCAGGTGTCGGTGGCGCTGACCGGGCCGGTGGACGCGGACCGGCTGGAGCGGGCGGCGGGGGCGCTGCTGCGCCGCCACCCCAACCTCCGGGCCGGGTTCTGGCACGAGGGGGTGCCGCAGCCGGTGCAGTTCGTGCCGGCCGAGGTGACCGTCGCGGTGGAGCGGGTGGATCTGGCCGGGTCGGCCGTGCCGGTGGCGGAGGCGCTGCGGGAGGTGGAGCGGGGCGAGCTGGCGCGCCGGTTCGCGCTGCACCGCCCGCCGCTGCTGCGGCTGGTGCTGGTACGCCTGGCGGACGGGGACCACCGGCTGGTGGTGACCGTGCACCACATCCTGGTGGACGGCTGGTCGATGCCGCTGCTGGTGGGCGATCTGCTGGCGCTGTACGGGAGTGACGGCGACGCCTCGGGGCTGCCGCCCGTCCGGCCCTACAAGGACTATCTGAAGTGGCTGAAGGCGCAGGACAAGCCGGCCGCCGAGGCCGCCTGGAGTGCGGCGCTGGCCGGGGTGGACGAGCCGACGCTGGTGGCGCCCGCCGATCCGGCGCGCCGCCCGGTGCGTCCGGGTGTGCACGATCTGGAGCTGTCGGCGGAGGCGACCGCCCGGCTGACGGCGGCCGCCCGGCGCCTCGGCACCACGCCGAGCACGCTGATCCAGTGCGCCTGGGGCCTGGTGGCCGGTGCGCTGACCGGCCGGCAGGACGTGGTGTTCGGGCTGACCGTGTCGGGCCGTCCGGAGGAGATACCGGGCGTCGAGTCGATGCTGGGGCTGTTCATCACCACCGTGCCGGTGCGGATCGGGCTGCGGCCCGCGGAGAGCGTGGAGGGGCTGCTGCGGCGGTTCCGGGACGAGCAGAACGCACTGCTGGCCCACCACCACCTGGGGCTGCGGCTGATCCAGAAGCAGGCGGGCGGCGGTGAGCTGTTCGACACCCTGGTGGTCATCGAGAACTATCCCGTCGACCCGGACGCCAGGCCGGATGTGGTGGACGGGCTGCGGGTGGCCGGGATCGAGGCCCGGGACGCCACCCACTATCCGCTCACGCTGGCCGTGGCGCTGGAGGAGCGGGCGCTGCTGCGCCTGGAGTACCGGCCGGACCTGTTCGACGCCCGCCGGGCCGGGCTGGTCGCGGACCGGCTCGCCTCGGTGCTGGAGCAGATCACCGGGGACGCCTCGGTGGCCGTGGGCGCGCTGGAGCTGCTGGCGCCCGCCGAGCGGGAGCGGGTGGCCGGGCATTGGCCGGGGACGGTACGGGAGGTGCCGGGCGGCACGGTCGCGGACCGGTTCGCCGAGCGCGCGGCGGCCACCCCGGACGCGGTCGCGGTGGTCTCCGGCGGCGCGGAGCTGACCTTCGCCGAGCTGGACGAGCGGGCCGGGCGGCTGGCGGCGCTGCTGGCCGGGCGCGGGGTCGGCCCGGAGTCGGTGGTGGCGCTGGCCGTGGAACGGTCGGCCGCCTCGGTGGTGGCGATCCTCGCCGTGCTGAAGGCCGGTGGCGCCTATCTGCCGCTGGACCTGGACTACCCGGCGGACCGGCTGGGCTACATGCTGGCCGACGCCGCCCCGGTGTGCGTGCTGACCACCGAGCGAGCTGCGGGCTTCCTGCCCGAAGAAGGCCCGGAGGACGGCGGCCCGGAGCGGATCGTGCTGGACGCGGCCGGGACGGTCGCCGAACTGGCGGCGCTGGAGCCGCTGTCGGCGCCGGTGGAGGTGGCGGCCGAGCACCCCTCGTATGTCATCTACACCTCCGGCTCCACCGGGCGGCCCAAGGGTGTGGTGCTCACCCACGGCGGTCTGTCCAACCTGTACACCAACCACCTCGACGAGGTCTTCGGCCCGGTGCTCGGTGCCACCGGCGGCCGTACGCTGCGGGCTCTGCACACCGCCTCGTTCAGCTTCGACACCTCCTGGGAGCAGCTGTTCTGGCTGGTCGCCGGGCATGAGCTGCATGTGCTGGACGAGGTGGAGCGGCGGGACGCGGAGTTCACCGTCGGCTATGTCCGGGACCGGCGGATCGACGCCATGGACGTCACCCCGACCTATGCCCGGCAGCTGGTCGACTGGGGGCTGCTGGACGGCGCCCACCACCGTCCGGCGCTGCTGCTGCTCGGCGGCGAGGCGGTGCCGGAGGCGCTGTGGTCCGAGGTGCGGGCGGCGACCGGGGTGATGTCGGTCAACCTCTACGGGCCGACCGAGTACACCGTGGACGCGCTCGCCGCCGACCTGGCGGTCAGCGGGACCCCGGTCGTGGGCCGCCCCATCGGCAACACCCGCGCGTACGTGCTGGATTCGGCGCTGCGGCCGGTGCCGGAGGGCACCGTCGGCGAGCTGTACCTGTCCGGGCACGGCACCGCACGCGGCTATCTGGGCCGGTTCGCGCTGACCGCCGAGCGGTTCGTGGCCGACCCGTACGGCCCGGCCGGGGCGCGGATGTACCGGACCGGCGACCTGGTGCGGCTGCGCGCCGACGGGGAGCTGGAGTATCTGGGCCGGGTGGACGACCAGGTGAAGATCCGGGGCTTCCGGATCGAGCTGGGCGAGGTCGAGTCGGCGCTGTCCGCGCTGGACGGGGTGGCCTCGGCGGCGGTGCTGGTCCGCGAGGACACCCCCGGCGTCAAGCGGCTGGTCGGCTATGTGACCGGCACCGCTGACCCCGCCGCCGCCCGGGAGGCGCTGGCCGGGTCGCTGCCGGACTACATGGTCCCGGCCGCCATCGTGGTCCTGGACGCGCTGCCGCAGACCGTCAACGGCAAGCTGGACCGGGCCGCGCTGCCCGCGCCGGTGCTGGCCGGGTCCACCGCCTCCCGGGCCCCCAAGGACGCCCGCGAGGAGACCCTGGTCAAGGTGTTCGCCGAGGTGCTGGGGCTGGCGGCGGCCGGGGTGGAGGACGACTTCTTCACCCTGGGCGGCGACAGCATCGTCTCCATCCAGCTGGTCACCCGGGCCCGCAAGGAGGGCCTGGTCCTCACTCCGCGCGATGTGTTCGAGCAGCGCACCCCGGCCGGTCTGGCCGCCGCCGCCCGCACCGCGCCCGCCCCGGGCGCCGCGCCCGCCAAGCCGGCCGACCGGCCGCTGGTGGAGCTGGACGAGGCGGGCCGCGCGATCCTGGACCGGGTGTTCCCGGCCGCCGCCGAGGTCCTGCCGCTGGCACCGCTCCAGGAGGGGCTGTACTTCCACGCGGTCTACGACGACCAGGCGCTGGACGTCTACCTGATGCAGAACTTCGTGGAGCTGCGGCACGCCGTGGACACGAACGCCCTGCGGGCCGCGTTCGACGCGATGCTGCGCCGCCACCCCAACCTCCGCTCGGCCTTCTGGCACGAGGGGCTGCCGGGGCCGGTGCAGGTGGTGCCCACCGCGTGGACGCTGCCGTTCGAGGTGCGCGACCTGACTCAGCTGGACGAGGCCGGACAGCGGGCGGCCCAGCGGGAGTTCTCGCTGGCCGACGCGGAGACCCGGTTCGACCTGGTGGCGCCGCCGCTGATGCGGGTGACCCTGCTGAAGTTCGCCGAGGACCGCTGGATGCTCTGTGTGACCCAGCACCACATCCTCACCGACGGCTGGTCGGAGTCGCTGTTCTTCGAGGAGCTGTTCCAGCTGTACGGGCGGGGCGGCGAGCTGGAGGGCATGCCGCCGGTCACCCCGTACCGGGAGTACCTGCGCTGGCTGGCCGACGGCGACGCGGACGCGGCGCTGGAGGCCTGGCGGGCGCATCTGTCCGGGCTCGACCAGGCCACGCTGGTCGCGCCGGCCGATCCGAGCCGGCGCCCGGTGACCGCCGAGGTGGTGGACCTGGCGCTGGGCGAGGAGCTGAGCGACCGGCTGCGGGCGTTCGCCCGGGGCTCGGGCGTCACCCTCAACACGGTGCTGTCGGCGGCCTGGGCGCTGTCGCTGTCCGGGATGACCGGCCGGGACGACGTGGTGTTCGGCGCCACCGTCTCCGGGCGCCCGGCGGACGTCCCCGGCGTGGACCATATGATCGGCATGTTCATGAACACGCTGCCGTTCCGGGTCGCGCTGCGCCCCGGGGAGAGCCTGCGGGAGCTGCTGGTCCGGATGCAGGCGGAGCACGCCGAGCTGCTGCCGCACCACTATCTGGGCCTGGGCCGCATCCAGCAGACCAGCGGTATCGGCACCCTCTTCGACACGCTGTACGTGTTCCGCAACACCCCGCTGGACGACGCGGCCCGCGAGGAGGCGGTGGCCAGGCACCAGATCGGCTGGACGCACAGTGTGGACGGCACCCACTACCCGCTGACCCTGGCGGTCACCCCGGGCGCCTCGCTGGAACTGAGCCTGGCCTACCGGCCGGACCTCTACGACCGCGGGACGGCCGAGACGCTGGCCGGGCGGCTGCGGCGGCTGGTGGAGCAGTTCGCCGAGGGCGGTTCGCTGCCGGTCGGGCGGCTGGCCACGCTGGCGGACGCCGAGCGGGACGCGTTGCTCGCACTGGGCGACGACTTCGGGCACGAGGTGCCGGACGTGTCCCTGGTGGACCTGTTCGTCCGCCAGGCGGAGACCACCCCGGACGCCACCGCGCTGGTCTTCGAGGACGAGCACCTGAGCTACGCCGAGCTGGACGCCCGCTCCTCGCGGCTGGCCCGGGCGCTGATCGCGCGCGGCGCGGGCCCGGAGCGCACGGTGGCCCTGGGCTTGCCCCGTTCGGCGCACTTCGTGGTGGCGCTGTTCGCGGTGCTGAAGACCGGCGCCGCCTACCTTCCGCTGGACCTGGAGAACCCGGTGGACCGGCTGGCCATGATGGTCGAGGACGCCGCGCCGCTGTGCCTGCTGTCCACCACCTCGGTGGCCGACCGGGTGCCGCGGGTGGACGGGGTCCCGCCGCTGGTGCTGGACGAGCCGGAGACGGCCGCCGAGCTGGCCGCGCTGGACGGCGGTCCGGTCACCGACGCCGAGCGGACGGCCGAGCGGGATGGGCGCCACCCGGCGTATCTGATCTACACCTCCGGTTCCACCGGGCGCCCCAAGGGCGTGGTGGTGCCGTACTCCGGCCTGGTCAACATGCTCTACAACCACCGGGAGCGGATCTTCGACCCGGCGGTGAAGCTGGCCGGCGGGCGCCGGATGCGGGTGGCGCACACGGTGTCCTTTGCGTTCGACATGTCCTGGGAGGAGTTCTTCTGGCTGGTCGACGGGCACGAGGTGCATGTCATCGGCGAGCGGCTGCGACTGGACCCGGCGGCGCTCACCGCGCACTACGACCGGGTCGGCATCGACGTGGTCAACGTGACCCCCTCGTACGGGCAGCAGCTCATCGACGCCGGGCTGCTGGACGCCGGCCGGCACCGGCCCACCCTGGTGCTGCTGGGCGGTGAGGCGGTGCCCGACTCGATGTGGGCGCTGCTGAAGGCCACCGAGGGCACCATGGGCTACAACCTCTACGGGCCGACCGAGTACACCATCAACGCGCTCGGCGCCGATGTGGACGAGAGCGTGTCGTCCTGTGTGGGCCGCCCCATCTACCAGACCCGCGCCTATGTGCTGGACTCCGGGCTGCGGCCGGTGCCGCACGGGGTGCCGGGTGAGCTGTATCTGGCGGGCGCGGGCCTGGCCCGGGGCTACCACGACCGGCCGGCGCTGACCGCCGAGCGGTTCGTCGCCGACCCGTTCGGCGAGCCCGGCACCCTGATGTACCGCACCGGGGACCTGGTGCGCTGGCGGGCCGACGGGCAGATCGACTACCTGGGCCGGGCCGACCACCAGGTGAAGATCCGCGGCTTCCGGATCGAGCTGGGCGAGATCGAGTCCGCGCTCGCCGACGCCCCCGGCGTGGCCGCCGCCGCGGTGGCCGTGCACACCTCCCCCAACGGGGTGAAGCGGCTGGCCGCCTACACGGTCGCCGCCTCCGGAGCGGACGGATCGGCGGTGGACCCGGTGGGGCTGCGCGAGCGGCTGACCGGGCTGCTGCCGGAGTTCATGGTGCCGTCCTCGTTCACCGCGCTGGACGCGCTGCCGCTGACCGTCAACGGCAAGGTGGACCGGGCCGCGCTGCCCGCGCCCGCCTTCGAGGAGGCCGGTGGCGGCCGGGCGCCCAAGGACGCCCGGGAGACCCTGCTCTGCTCGATCTTCGCCGAGGTGCTGGGGTTGGACCGGGTCGGCGTGGAGGACAACTTCTTCGACCTGGGCGGCCATTCGCTGCTCGCCATGCGGCTGGTCGGCCGGATCCGCGACGAGCTGGGCGTGCCGGTCCAGGTCGGTACGGTGATGTCGGCGCCGACGGTCGCCGGGGTGGCCGCCCGGATCGGCACCGACGCCCGGGAGGGCGCGCTGCGGGTGCTGCTGCCGCTGCGCGAGAAGGGCGCCAAGGCCCCGCTGTTCTGCTTCCACCCGGCCTCCGGCTTCGCCTGGCAGTACACCGGTCTGCTGCGCCATCTGGACGCGGACCGGCCGGTGTACGGGGTGCAGTCGCCGGGCCTCGCGGGCGAGCTGCCCGAGGTGGCGGACGTGGCGGAGCTGGCCGAGCGGTACCTCGCGGAGATCCGCGCGGTGCAGCCGCAGGGCCCGTACCACTTCGCCGGCTACTCCTTCGGCGGGACGGTGGCGCACACGCTGACCGCGCTGCTCCAGGAGCGCGGCGAGGAGGTGGCGTTCCTGGCGCTGCTGGACGCCTATCCGCCGGAGCGGGACGACTGGTCCTATCTGGACGGCCCCAACTGGCGGGAGCGGCTGGAGCGCGAGGAGAGCGGCTTCCTGCTCTCGGTCGCCGGACTGGGCGGCGAGCCCACCGGCGAGGAGGGCCCCCGCGACGCGGTCTCCCGGGAGGAGGCGGTCGCCGCCATCCGGGACAGCCAGGGCCTGCTGGCCGGGTTCGACGAGGAGCTGCTGGGCGCCATCGTGGACACCAACGTCCACTGCGTACGGCTGCTGTCGCGCTCCACCACCCGGCACACCACCGGTGATGTGCTGTTCTTCACCGCGGCCCGCACCACGGCCGCCGAGGACGCCCCGTCGACGGTGTGGCCGGAGTTCGTCTCCGGGACGCTGGAGGAGCACGTACTGGACTGCTCGCACGACGAGTTGATGGCTCCGGCCGCGCTGGACCGGATCGGCCCGGCGCTGGACGCGGCGCTGCGGTCGGCCACCCAGGGCTGACCGGCGGTGTGCTGCCGCGGTGCGCCGGGAGGCTCCTCCCGGCGCACCGCGGCACCTCCATGTCCCGTGCCGGACGGCAAATCGACCGGGCCGGGCGGCGGTTGGCCGGGGGGCGGCGTAAGTCGCGGGGACCCGGCCCCTGGTAGGCGCAACGACAGGTTTAGGTTAGGCTTACCTAAACGAAGGAGTGTGATGGTGTCCTACAGCAGCGGGCTCCGGGGGGAGTTCACCGGCCGGGTCGCCCTGGTGACGGGTGCCGCCCAGGGTATCGGTGAGGCGGTCGTAGCGGCGCTGGCGAGCCAGGGCGCGGCGGTGGCCGCGGCGGACCGCTCCCCCGCCGTACGGGACGCCGTCGCGGCGCTCGACGAGAAGTTCCGGGACGACCCGGCGGCCGGCTCGGCCACCGCCTTCCTCCTGGACGTCACCGACCCGGCCGCCGTGGCGGAGACCGTGGACCGCGTGGAGCGCGAACTCGGCCCGGTGGACCTGCTGGTCAACGTGGCCGGGATCCTGCGCACCGGCCCGGTAGCCGAGACCTCCGACGAGGACTGGGCCCAGGTGCTGGCCGTCAACACCACCGGGGTCTTCCAGGTCTCCCGGGCCGTCACGACCCGGATGACCGCCCGCGGCTCCGGCTCGGTGGTGACGGTCGCGTCGAACGCCGCCGGCATCCCGCGCGCCGGGATGGCCGCCTACGCCGCCTCCAAGGCCGCCGCGGTGATGTTCACCAAGTGCCTGGGCCTGGAGGTCGCCTCACACGGGGTGCGCTGCAACGTGGTCTGTCCGGGCTCCACCGACACCCCGATGCAACGTTCGCTGTGGGAGGCCCCCGAGGCGGAGCGCCGGGTCGTCGAGGGCGACCTCGCCTCGTACCGCACCGGCATCCCGCTGGGCCGGATCGCGGACCCCGCCGACGTCGCCGAGGCCGTGGTCTTCCTCGCCTCCGACCGCGCCCGCCACATCACCATGCAGGACGTCTACGTGGACGGCGGCGCCACCCTCCGCTGATCCGCGGCCCGTTCCGCGCGGCCGGCCCCGCAGCCGGGGCACCGCCGCGCCCACCGAGCCCTCCCCGCCCCACCGCCCGTGGCCGCAGCCGGCCGCCGGGCGCGCTCTGCCCGCAACTCCCCACCACCGATACCGAAACCGAAGGAGCCTGACGTGTCGACGGTCCCCCAGGTCGCCCCGCCCAGACCGACGGCCGCACCGGCGCACCCCGCCGTGGGGGCGGCCACCACCCTGCTGGACGCCTACCGCCCGGCCGACCGGCTGCTGGCGACCCCCACCCGCACCCTGCTGGCGCACGGCGTCCACCGGACCGTGGAGCACGGCTCCGAGCCGCTGTCCGAGCGGGTGGCCCGCACCCTGCGCGAGACCCGGGCCGAGCGCCACCCCGCACCGGTGGTCATCGGCGCCATACCCTTCGACCAGACCGCGCCCGCCGCGCTCGTCGTCCCCGAGGCGCTGCGCACCGGCCCGGCGCTCACCACCGACCCGCTGGTGGCGCTGCCCTCGCCCACCCCGCCGCCGGTCGACTGGGTGGTCCGCGCCGACCCGGAGCCGGAGGTCTACGGCCAGGCCGTCAAGGAGGCCGTGGACCGCATGTGGCAGGGCGAGTTCAGCAAGGTGGTGCTGGCCCGCTCGCTGGAGCTGACCACCCCCGGCGACCTCGACATCCCCGGCATGGTGCAGCGGCTGGCCCGCCGCGACCCCGGCGGCTACACCTTCGCGCTGCCCACCCACCCGGGCCGCACCCTGCTGGGCGCCAGCCCCGAACTGCTGGTCTCCCGCAAGGGCAACCGGCTGGTCGCCAACCCGCTGGCCGGCTCCACCCCGCGCAGCACCGACCTCGCCGAGGACGTCCGGCGCGCCGCCGCGCTGCTGCAGTCCGCCAAGGACCTGCACGAGCACGCCGTGGTGGTGGACGCGGTGCACCAGGCCATGGCCCCGTACTGCTCCACCATGACCGTGCCCGAGCGCCCCACCCTGATCCGCACCGCCACCATGTGGCACCTGTCCACCACGGTGACCGGGGAGCTGGCCGACCCGGAGGCCTCCGCCCTGGAGATCGCCTGCGCCCTGCACCCCACCCCGGCGGTCTGCGGCACGCCCACCGACCTGGCCCGCCAGGTGATCCGCGAGTCCGAGCCGTTCGACCGGGGCTTCTTCACCGGGATGGTCGGCTGGGGCAACGCGGACGGCGACGGCGAATGGGTCGTCACCATCCGCTGCGCCGAGGCCGAAGGCAGCTCGCTGCGGCTGTACGCCGGGGCCGGGGTGGTCGCCGCCTCCGAGCCGGAGGCCGAGACCGCGGAGACCGCCGCGAAGTTCCGCACCTTCCTCAGCGCCGTGGGAGCCGAGCTGTGAGCACGCCAAGCCCGTCCACGGTGGACGCCGACGCGCCGACCTGGCCGGCCGAGTTCGCCGAGCGCTACCGGGCGGCCGGCCACTGGCGCGGCGAGACCTTCGGCGCGATGCTGCGCGAGCGGGCCGCCGCCCACCCCGACCGGATCGCGATCGTGGACCCGGCGGGCGGCCCGGACGGCGGCCGGCGCGCCTGGACCTACGGCGAGCTGGACCGGCGCGCCGACCGGCTGGCCGCCGGACTGACCGCCCGGGGCATCGGGCGCGGCGACCGGGTGGTGGTGCAACTGCCCAACACCGCCGAGTTCTTCGAGGTGGTCTTCGCGCTGTTCCGGATCGGCGCGCTGCCCGTCTTCGCGCTGCCCGCGCACCGCGAGTCGGAGATCGCCTACTTCTGCTCGTTCGCCGAGGCGGTGGCCTATGTCATCCCGGCCGAGCACGGCGGCTACGACTACCGCACCCTGGCCGCCGTGGTCTGCGCCAAGGCCCCGACCGTCCGCCACGTCCTGGTCGCCGGCAGGGACGCGGGCGCCTTCGAGAGCCTGGCCGACCTCCCGGCCGAGCCGGTCACGCTGAGCGAACCGGCCCCGGACGCGCTGGCGTTCCTCCAGCTGTCCGGCGGCAGCACCGGCACCCCCAAGCTGATCCCGCGCACCCACGACGACTACATCTACTCGCTGCGCGGCTCCAACGAGCTGTGCGGGGTCACCGAGGAGAGCGTCTACCTCTGCGTGCTGCCCGCCGCGCACAACTTCCCGCTCTCCTCCCCCGGCACCCTCGGCACCCTGTACGCCGGCGGCCGGGTGGTGCTCTGCCCGTCGCCCTCCCCGGACACCGCCTTCCCGCTGATCGAGCGGGAGCGGGTGACGATCACCGGGCTGGTGCCGCCGCTGGCGCTGGTCTGGACGGAGGCCGCCACCCGCACCGCGCACGACCTGTCCAGCCTGGACGTGCTGCTGGTGGGCGGCGCCAAGTTCAGCGAGGAGGCGGCCCGGCGGGTGGCGCCCGCGCTGGGCTGCACCCTCCAGCAGGTGTTCGGCATGGCCGAGGGCCTGGTCAACTACACCCGGCTGGACGACCCGGCGGAGACCATCGTCACCACCCAGGGCCGGCCCATCTCCGCCGACGACGAGATCCGGATCGTGGACGACGAGGACCAGGACCTGCCCGTCGGCACCACCGGCCATCTGCTCACCCGCGGCCCGTACACCATCCGCGGCTACTGGCGGGCGCCCGAGCACAACCGGCGCTCCTTCACCGAGGACGGCTTCTACCGCACCGGCGACCTGGTCCGGCTCACCGAGAGCGGCCATCTGGTGGTCGAGGGCCGGGCCAAGGACCAGATCAACCGCGGCGGCGAGAAGATCGCCGCCGAGGAGGTGGAGAACCACCTGCTGGCCCACCCCGCCGTACACGACGCCAACGTCGTCGCCGAGCCCGACCCGTACCTCGGCGAGCGCACCTGCGCCTATGTGATCCTGCGCGCGGACGCCGAACCGGTGAAGGCCTCGGCGCTCAAGGCCTTCGTCCGCGGCCGGGGCCTGGCCGCCTACAAGGTGCCGGACCGGGTGGTGTTCACCGACGCCTTCCCCAAGACCGGTGTCGGCAAGGTCTCCAAGAAGGACCTGCGCGCCGCCCCCGCGGCCTGACCCCCTCCACCAGTTGTGACGGCCGCGGCCCCCACCCGGGGCCGCGGCCCCCGCCCCACGAACGGAAACCCTCGCCATGGCCCTGCCCGCCGTCGCCCCCTACCCGATGCCGCGCCCCCGCGACCTGCCGGCCAACCGGGTGGACTGGCGCGTCGACCCCGACCGCGCCGTGCTGCTCGTCCACGACCTGCAGAACTACTTCCTGTCCGCCTTCGACCGGGAGGCGGAGCCGGTCACCGCGCTGCTCGGCAATGTGTCCCGGCTGCGCAAGGACGCCGCCCGGCTCGGCGTCCCGGTGGTCTACACCGCCCAGCCCGGCGGCCAGACCCCCGAACAGCGCGGCCTCCAGCAGGACTTCTGGGGCCCCGGCATCCCCGCCGACGAGCAGGCGGCCGCCATCGCCGACGCCGTGGCCCCCGAGCCCGGCGACACCCTCCTCACCAAGTGGAAGTACAGCGCCTTCGTCCGCACCGACCTGCTGGAGCGGCTGCGCGAGCAGGGCCGCGACCAGCTGATCGTCACCGGGATCTACGCCCACATCGGTGTGCTGATGACCGCCTGCGACGCCTGGATGCAGGACATCCAGGCCTTCGTGGTGGCCGACGCCGTGGCGGACTTCTCCGAGCGGGAGCATCTGATGGCGCTGGAGTGGGCGGCCGGCCGCTGCGCCTACGTCACCCGCACCGACCACGTGTTCTAGGAGCCCCTTGCGGTACGGCGACCGGCGCGCCCGGCGGGAAACCGCGGGGGCGCCGGTCGCGTCACTCCTCGGGGGTTTCGGCGGGCGGCGGTACGTACGGGGGTGGCGCGGGCGGCGTGTAGAGCGCCGCGGCCCGGGGCGCGGCCCGGATGATGGCACCCACCAGGTCATGGCCGCCGGTCACCGGCAGCGGGGACGGCCGCGGGACGGCGGGCGGTGGCGGGGCGTCAACGGACGGGGGCGGTACGGCGGGTGGTACGGGAGCGGCGGGCGCGGCGGCGCGGGGCACCGGATGCCGTCGCGCCGCCGTGTCCGTCCCGCTCATGTCCCGCGCCGCTCTCGGGGGGCGTACGCGCGGGACAGCAGCCGTTCGACCTGGCGGCGGACCTCGCCGGCCGACCGTACGGGCACCGGGAACGCCACCCGGGCGTCCTCGTGGTGGTCCGGGTACTCGAAGCGCAGCACGATCCCGTACCGGTCCATCGCCAGCGGGCGCACCCGGGTCTCCCGGCGCGGCTCCGGGCCGGCCAGCAGGGCGAGGCGCTCCACGATGTCCGGGTGGTCCTCGTCCAGATGGACCAGCATGGCCGCCTCCTCCATGGCCAGCACATCGGGGGCGGCGGCGGCCAGTGGGCCCGGCTCCACCCGCTCCACCAGCCCGCCGCACTCGATGGCGGCCCGCGCCGGATCCAGCCGGAGGACCAACGCGTCCGGGGTGTCCTGCGTCTGACAGGGTGTGAGGACACCGGCGAGGGTGACCTTGGCCCGCACCCGGTCCCGGGTCAGGGTCGGCGCCAGGTCGGTGAACTCCAGCAGTGCCCGCAGGCCGTCCGGGGCGCAGACGGCCTCCACGGCCGGGAGGCTGTCGGCGGGGGTGTGCAGCCGCAACACCCCGGCCCGGTCCACGGTGTGCATGGCGATCAGGTCGTAGCAGTTGCCGTCGGTCGTCAGGCTCAGCGAACCGGCGGCGGCGACCACGGACCGGATCCGCTCGGCGGTGCTCGGACCGGCGGGCCGGAGCTTGGCGAGAACCATCCAGGAAACCCCTTACTTAGGTTAGGCTCACCTAATCTAGCATTCCCCGTGGGGCAGCGGAATCCCTGCTCGCCGGCCGTCGGCCGCGCATCGGCGGTGCCGCCCACCCCGCTTCGCCCGAGGAGGGCCGGTGTACAGATCGCGAGAGTGGATCCTCGAACGGATCCGCCGGGACCATGAACGGGCCCCGGAGACAGGCCTCCAGGAGCTGGCCATGCGCTACAAGGTCTCCCGCGCGGTGGTGGCCGAGGCGCTGTCGCTGCCGCTGCCCGAGCGCCGGGCCCGGCGGCGCAGCTCGGTGCTGGACCCGGTGAAGCCGGCCATCGAGCTGATGCTGCTCCAGGAGCTGGAGGCGGCCGCCCGGCGCGGCCACACCATCCGCGGGATCGTCGAACGGCTGCGGGTGGAGGAGGACTTCACCGCCGCCTCGTACTCCACGGTGCGGGACTACGTACGCCGCCGCCGGATCGCCCTGGCCCAGGAGGCCCGGGCGCGGGCCCGCCGCCTGCCGGAGGCGGCACCGGCCCTCACGGGTCCGGGCGCCGGCGCAGACGGCGGCGGGGGCGTCTGCGCCGGAGCCCGGGTACCGGCGGGGCCGGCGTTGTAGCAGTCCGCGCGCGGGGCCCTTTCACAAGATCGGGCCCCGCACGGCCGGGCGGGGCCCGCGGCCTACTTCTCGGGGTCGTGGCCCCAGTTCATCAGCGAGTAGCGCCAGGCGGTGTCCGTGGTGTCGCCCGAGGGGCGCTGCTTCAGATGCCGGTGCACATAGCCGGTGACCTTGCGCATATGGGCGAGGTCGTCCTCGTCCAGATCGCCCTTCTTCGCGCGCAGCAGCTCCACGATCCGCCGCCCGGAGGCATGGCCGGTGGACTCGCCGCCGCCGTCCTTCTTCTGGCCGACGCTCTTCGAATCGTCGGTCTTCAGCCACTTCTCCAGCTCGCCGGCGGTCATGTTGACGGCCTCACCGAACCCGTCGAGCGTCTCCTGCCGGTCCTTCGCCCCGTCGCCGCTCACGAGCCGCCACCACCCTTCTTCCTGTGCAGCGACTCGGGCTTGTGCACGGCGCTCTTCCCGGTCTTGTCGCTCTCCACCTCGTACTGCGGCTCCTCCTTGGAGGCGTCCACGGTCCGGCCGGCGGCCTTGGTCCGCTTCTCGACCTTCTTCTTCACCGTGCCCTCGACCTCCTGGCCGTGGCTCTGCCAGCTGACGTCATCCCCCTTCGAGAGCCGCTGGTCCTTCTTCTCCTGCTTCTTCGCCATCGCGGGTGTCCTTCCGCTCCGTCGGCCCGAGCCGGGCCGGACCGGGTCGCCGTGCGCGTTCCCGGCTCCGCCACTGTCAGGGCCGGGGCGCCCACCCGCACCTCGGACGGGTCAGCGGCGCAGCCGGTCGAGCTCCTCGTTCATCGCGCCCAGGAAGCGGACCACCACCTGCAACTCCGACCGGGTGAAGGAGGCGCGGGCCGCGTCGGTGGAGCGGGCCAGGGGCTGGAAGTAGTCGCGGGCCAGCTCCCGGGCCGCCTCGGCGTAGTGGAGATGGACCACCCGCCGGTCGTCGGACGCCCGGACCCGGTGGACATGCCCCGAGCGTTCGAGCCGGTCCAGGCAGGCGGTCATCGCCCCGGAGGTGAGGTTGAGCCGCCGGCGCAACCGTCCGGGTGTCATCGGCCCCTCGTCGTCACCGTCCCCGCCCGGCTGCGCCCCCGCGTCCAGGATGGCGATCAGCGCCTGGACGTCGGTCAGATGCAGCCCGTGGGCCTGGGCGAACTCCTGGGCGATGCGGTTGAACTCGGCGTTCATCCGGCGCAGCAGCACGGCGAAGCCCTGCAAGCCCACCGGATCGGTGGGGCCGTTCGGCGGGAAGGAGGCCGGGGGCGTGTCGGAGCCGTGCATCCGCCCAGCATAAGATCCCCGCACTAATATCTCGATGATTGAGATAGTCAATGAGTGGCACACTCCGGTCCACGGGTGCTGGGCCGGACGGAGGAGGACGCGATGGCTTCGGGGACGGCTGCCGGATCACGGCGGTGGGTCAGGTGGCTGGTGCCGGTGGTGCTACTGCTGGTGTGGCTGGGCATCGGCGGGACCCTCGGTCCGTACGCCGGGAAGCTCGGCGAGGTGGCGACCAACGACCAGGCCGCGTTCCTGCCGCGCAGCGCCGAGTCGACCCGGGTGCTGGACGAGCAGAAGGCGTTCGACCGGGAGCAGACCCTGCCGGTGATCGTGGTGTGGACCGCCGACGGCGGCGGCAGGCTCGACGCGTCGCAGCGGGCCGCCGCCACCGCCGCGGTGCGGACGGCCGCCGAGGCACCGGGCGCCGCCGGACGCCCCTCCCCCGTACTGCCGTCCGAGGACGGCGAGGCGCTCCAGGCCGTCATCCCGCTGGAGTCGGGGCTCGGTGACGAGCTGCCGGCCGCGCTGGACGGCGTACGGAAGGCGGTGTCCGACGTCCCGGGCGCGCGGGCGCGGTTGGCCGGACCGGCCGCCAACCAGGCGGATCTGTCGGACGCGTTCTCCGGGATCGACGGGCTGCTGCTCGGGGTGGCGCTGATCGCGGTGCTGGTGATCCTGCTGCTGGTGTACCGGAGTGTGCTGCTGCCGTTCGTGATCATCCTGGGCGCGGTGTTCGCGCTGGGGCTGGCCTGCGCGGTGGTCTACGCGCTGGCCGACCGGGACGTGGTGCGGGTGGACGGGCAGGTGCAGGGCATCCTGTCGATCCTGGTGATCGGCGCGGCCACCGACTACGCGCTGCTGCTGGCGGCCCGCTACCGGGAGGAGCTGGCCGCCGGGCAGGACCGGATGGCGGCGGTGGTGGCCGCGGTGCGCCGTTCGGCCGGGGCGATCACCGCGAGCGCGGCCACCGTGGCGCTGGGCCTGCTGGCGCTGCTGGCCAGCGATCTGACGAACAACCGGGCGCTGGGCCCGGTCGGCGCGATCGGCATCGTCTGCGCGGTGCTCAGCGCGCTGACCTTCCTGCCCGCGGTGCTGGCGCTGCTCGGCCGGGCCGCGTACTGGCCGGCCCGGCCCAAGCCCAAGGACGCCACCGCGGAGGGCCACGGGGTGTGGCGGCGGGTCGCCGCGCTGGTGGGCCGGGCGCCGCGCCGGGTGTGGGCGGCCACCGCCGTGGTGCTGGCGGTGTTCGCCGCGTTCTCGCCCACGCTGTCCTCCAAGGGCGTGCCGCTGGACGAGATCTTCGTCAACGACGCCCCCTCGGTGGCCGCGCAGGAGACCCTGGCCCGGCACTTCCCGGCCGGCTCCGGCAACCCGGCGGTGATCACCGCCAGGGCGGACCGGGCCGAGCGGGTGGCGAAGGCCGCGGCCGCCACCGAGGGCGTCTCCTCGGCCGTCCCGCGCACCGCCTCCGGCCGGCCCGGCCAGGGCGCACCGCTGGTGGTGGACGGCCGGGTGCGGGTGGACGCCACCCTCGCCTCGCCCGCCGACAGCGAGGCGGCGAAGCAGACGGTGGCCCGGCTGCGCACCGCCGTCCACGCGGTGCCGGGCGCTGAGGCGCTGGTGGGCGGCTACACCGCGCAGCAGTACGACACCCAGGAGACGGCCTCCCGGGACCGCACCCTCATCGTGCCGGTGGTCCTCGCCATCATCCTGCTGATCCTCGTCCTGCTGCTGCGCTCCCTGCTCACCCCGGTGCTGCTGGTGGCCACGGTGGCGCTCAACTTCCTGGCCACCCTGGGCGTCTCCGCGCTGGTCTTCCAGCACCTGCTGGGCTTCAGCGGCACCGACGCCTCCGTCCCCCTCTACGGGTTCGTGTTCCTGGTGGCGCTGGGGGTGGACTACAACATCTTCCTGATGTCCCGGGTACGGGAGGAGAGCCTGCGCCACGGGGTCCGTGAGGGCGTGCTGCGCGGGCTGACCACCACCGGCGGGGTGATCACCTCGGCGGGTGTGGTGCTGGCGGCCACCTTCGCCGCGCTGATCGTGATCCCGCTGGCGTTCCTGGCGCAGATCGCGTTCATCGTCGCCTTCGGGGTGCTGCTGGACACCCTGGTGGTCCGCTCGCTGCTGGTGCCCGCGCTGGTGCTGGACATCGGCCCCAAGGCCTGGTGGCCCAGCGCCCTGTCCCGTACCGACCGCCGGCCTTAGGACCTGACGCCCGCGCGTGCCCCCCCGTCCCGGCGGGGGCCGGTGGGCAGAATGACCGTCATGTCGATCATCAACGTTCCGGCGTCGGCGACCCTCGACGACGTCCCGCTGATCAGCCGCATCCTGGCCCTGGCCTTCGACGACGACCCGATGATGCGCTGGTTCTTCCCCGACGGCGCCACCCGCCGGGACCGGCTGGGCCGCTACTTCACCACCCTCTTCACCGGCCAGTACGCCCGGCACGGGGTGTGCGAGCGCACCGGTTCGGCGGTCGCCTTCTGGGTGGCTCCGGAGGGGCAGGAGAAGGCCGTCCCGGACGCGGAGACCGTCCACCGGCTCCAGGAGATCCTGGGCGACCGGGCCGAGGTGTTCCGGGCGACGGTCGAGACGGCCGCCGCGCACGCCTACGGTGAGCCCCACTGGTATCTGGCGCTGCTCGGCGCGGACCCGGCCGCCCAGGGCCAGGGCCATGGCGCCGCGCTGCTGCGCTCCGGGCTGGCCAGGGCGGACGCGGCGGGCCTGCCCGTCTGCCTGGAGTCCTCCAAGCCGGCCAATCTGCCCTTCTACGAGCACTTCGGCTTCGCCGTACGGGGAGAGGTCCGGCTCGCGGACGACGGCCCGACGGTCTGGGCCATGGTGCGCCCGCCGCGCCCCGCGACCGGCGCCTAGCCGCAGGGGGCCTCCGCCGACCGGGTGACCGGTCCCGGGAACGGCCGCGAACAGGGCAGGCATGACGACAGCCGGGGTCAGGGGCCGCGGCTGTCAGGCGCCCCGGCCCCCGGGGGCCGCTCGCGAAAGGGGCCTGCATGCTTGCTCCGCGGACCACGCCCGCCGGCGCCCCGCCCGGCGCCGGTGGCGCACATGCCCCGCCCGCTCCACCCGCCACTCCCACCCACGAGGCGGTCCGGGCCGTCGAAGCCTTCCTGGCCGGCCATCTCGCCGGGAAGGTGCGCGGGGCCGAGGCGGTGGACCCGGTGTTCGCCGAGGAGCTGGTCGCCCGGGTCACCGCCTTCGTCGGGCGCGGCGGCAAACGGCTGCGCTGCGCCTTCGCCTGGTGCGGCTGGCGCGCGGCCGGCGGCGGCAGAGAGCCGGGCGGGTGGGCAGGGGACGGCGGCGCTACGGCCCCGGGCGGCCGTCCGGTGGACGGCGGCGGTACGAGGCCAGGCGGGCGGCCGGCGGACGGTGCCAGTACGGGGCCAGACGCCCGTCCGGCGGACGGTGCCGGTACGGGGCCAGGTGGGTGGCCGGTGGACGGGGCCGGTACGGGGCCAGGCGGACGGCCGGTAGACGGTGGCCGCACGGAGCCAGGCGGGTGGCCGGTGGACGGCGGCCGTGCGGTGGGCGGGGGCCGTGCGGTGGACGGGGGCCGCCGGTTTCCGGGCGGCCGGCCCGACGACGGCGGGGCCGCGGCGGATGTGGTCCGGATCGGGGCGGCGCTGGAGCTGGTCCAGGCCTGCGCGCTGATCCATGACGACGTCATGGACGGCTCGCCCCGGCGGCGCGGAGCGCCCGCGGTGCACACCGAGTTCGCCCGGCTGCACCGCGCCGGCCGGCTGCTCGGACCGCCGGAGGCCTTCGCCGCCTCCGCCGCCATCCTCGCCGGCGACCTGGTGCTGGCCTGGGCCGACGACCTGCTGGCCGAGACCGCCCTCGGCTCACCGCACGGCGCGGCCCTCCAGCGCGAATGGGCGGCCATGCGCGGGGAGATGGTGGCCGGTCAGTATCTGGACATCCGGGCCCAGGCGGAGGGCTCCTCCTCCCCGGCCGACGCGGTGCGCATCGCCTGCCTGAAGAGCGCCCTGTACACGGTGGAGCGCCCGCTGGCGCTGGGTGCGGCGGCCGCCGGGGCCGATCCGGCCGCCACCGCGGCGCTGCGGTCCGCCGGGCGGTGCGCGGGCCTGGCCTTCCAGCTCCGGGACGATCTGCTGGGGGCGTTCGGGGACCCGGCCGCCACCGGCAAGCCCGCCGACGAGGACCTGCGCGCACGGAAGCTCACCTATCTGCTGGCGGTGGCCGCCCGGTCGGCGGCCGGCTCCGGGGACGCGGCCGCCGCCGAGGCGCTGGCGGCGGGCGGGGCGTCCGCCGGGGCGCGGGATGTGGCGCGGATGCGCGCGGCGATCGAGCGGACCGGGGCGCGGGCGGCGGTGGAGGCCCGGATCGCCGAGCTGGCCGAGGCGAGCCTGCGGCACTTCGCCGGGTCGGGGGCCGAGGAGCCGGTACGCCGGGAGTTCGCCGCACTGGTCGAGCGGGCCGCCGGTGTACGGGTCCCCAGCGCAGACCGACCCCGGACGGAGGACGGATGAGGACGGTTCCGGGGCCCACGGGCCATGTCGTGGTGGTGGGCGCCGGGTTGAGCGGACTGGCGGCGGCGCTGCACCTGCTGGGCGCGGGGCGGCGGGTGACCGTGGTCGAGCGGGCGGCCGGTCCCGGCGGGCGGGCCGGACGGGCGGAGTTCGGCGGCTATCTGGCGGACGCCGGGCCGACCGTGCTGACCATGCCGCATCTGGCCGACGAGGCGTTCGCCGCGGTCGGCGACAGCCTGCACCGGCGGGTGGAGCTGGTGCCGCTCGCCCCGGCGTACCGGGCCTGCTTCGCCGACGGCTCCCGGATCGACGTGCACACCGACGGGGACGCCATGGAGGAGGAGGTCCGGCGGTTCGCGGGCCCCGCCGAGGCGGCCGGCTACCGGGAGCTGCGGTCCTGGCTGAAGCGGCTGTACCGGGCGCAGATGCGCCGGTTCATCGACACCAACTTCGACTCCCCCGCCCAGCTGCTCCACCCGGACCTGGCCCGGCTGGCCGCGCTCGGCGGCTTCGGCCGGCTGGACCGGCGGATCGGCCGCCACCTCTCCGACGAGCGGCTGCGGCGGGTCTTCTCCTTCCAGTCGCTGTACGCGGGGGTGGCCCCGGCCCGGGCGCTGGCCGCGTACGCGGTGATCGCCTATATGGACACGGTGGCCGGGGTGTGGTTCCCGCGCGGCGGGATGCACGCGCTGCCGAGGGCGATGGCCGAGGCGGCCGAGCGGGCCGGGGCCGAGCTGCGCTGGTCGGCCGGGGTGGCGGAGCTGGAGCGGTCCGCCGGGCGGGTGCGGGCGGTGCGGCTGTCCACCGGGGAGCGGATCGGCTGCGACGCCGTGGTGCTCACCCCCGATCTGCCGGTGGTCCACCGGCTGCTGGGCCGGGCGCCGCGCCGCCCCGTCGCGCTGCGGCACTCCCCCTCGGCGGTGGTGCTGCACGCCGGGACCGACCGCACCTGGCCCGAACTGGCGCACCACACCCTGTCGTTCGGCGCGGCCTGGGAGCGGACCTTCGAGGAGCTGACCCGCACCGGGCGGCTGATGAGCGACCCCTCGCTGCTGATCACCCGGCCGACCGCGCACGATCCGGGGCTCGCCCCGCCCGGCCGCCATCTGCACTACGTGCTTGCGCCCTGCCCCAACACGGTGACCGGTCCCTCGGTACGGGACTGGGCCGAGCTGGCGCCCGGCTACCGGGACAGCCTGGTGGCGGAGCTGGAGCGCCGGGGGCTGACCGGCTTCGGCGCGGCGATCGAGCGGGAGGTGCTGGTCACCCCGGCCGACTGGGCGGCCCAGGGGCATGGTGCCGGCACCCCCTTCTCCGTCTCGCACACCTTCGCCCAGACCGGTCCGTTCCGGCCGCGGAACCTGGTGCGCGGACTGGAGAACGTGGTGCTGGCGGGCTGCGGCACCACCCCAGGCGTCGGTGTCCCCACCGTACTGATCAGCGGAAAGCTGGCCGCGGCCCGGATCACCGGCGCCGACCGCCGCCGACCGGCCCGCACCCGGAGCACCGAGGCACGGAGCACCCCCTCGGCACCGCCCGCCGGCCACCGTCCCCGGTCCCCGAAGGCAGGTGCGATGCCCCCTCCCACCCCCGACCCGGCGGCCCTCCCCGACCGGGGGCGCCGATGACCCGCCGCGAACTGGACGCCGCCGGCATCACCGACCCCGCCCTGCGTACCGCGTACACCACCTGCCGGAAGCTCAACGCCCGGCACGGCCGCACCTACTTCCTGGCCACCCGGCTGCTGCCGGTGGAGCGCCGGTGCGCGGTGCACGCCCTGTACGGCTTCGCCCGCTGGGCCGACGACATCGTGGACGGGCTGGACCGGCGCGAGACCCCCGACGAACGCGACCGGCTGCTCAAGGTGCTGGAGGAGGACCTGGCCCAGGGGCTGCGGCGGCGGGGCGGCGACGAGCCGGTGGTGCGGGCGGTCGCCGACACCGCCGAGCGGTACGCCATCGACCCGGCGCTGTTCACCGACTTCATGGCCTCCATGCGGGCCGACCTCTCCGTCACCGACTACCCGACCTATCGGGACCTGCGCGGCTATATGCACGGCTCGGCGGCGGTGATCGGCCTCCAGATGCTGCCCGTCCTCGGCACCGTGACGGACCGTACGGAGGCCGCGCCGCACGCGGCGGCCCTCGGGGTGGCGTTCCAGCTGACCAACTTCCTGCGGGACGTGGGCGAGGACCTCCAGCGGGGCCGCGTCTACCTGCCCGCCGACCTGCTGGCCGCGCACGGGGTGGACCGGCCGCTGCTGGAGTGGAGCCGCCGCACCGGCCGCCGCGACCCGCGGATCCGCGCCGCGCTGGTCGCCGCCGCCGAGCTGACCCGGGGCGTCTACCGGGAGGCGGAGCCCGGCATCGCCATGCTGGAACCCCGGACGCGCCCCTGCATCCGTACCGCCTTCGTGCTGTACGGGGGGATCCTGGACGCCATCGCCGAGGACGGCTACGCGGTGCTGCACCGGCGCTCGGTGGTGCCCCGGCGGCGGCGGGCGGCGACCGCGGCCGCCGGGCTGCTCCGCATCCTGGCCGCCCGCACCGCCCCGCCCCCTCCCCCGCGCCCGGTGGCCGTGGGCGAGGAAGGCGCCCGGTGAGTGGCGGTACGGGGCGGGGGCGCTGGACCTCGCCGCTGCGGCTGCGCCGGGGCCCCGGCTGGGCGGCCCAGCAACCGACCTGGAAGTCCGCCAGACCGGCCCTGATCGCGGACGCCCTGAAACGGGCCTCGGCCCGCCCCTCCGGCAACTGGTTCGCGGTCGGCGCTGCCCGGGACATCACCGCCGACGGGCCCCCGGCGGGCCGCACCGTCGCCGGGGTGGAGGTGGTGGTGTGGCGCGACGGAGGCGGTGCGCTCCGCGCCGGTCCCGGCGTCTGCCCCCACCTGGGCGCCCCTCTCAAGGACAGCCGGGTGGTGTGCGGCACGCTGGTCTGCCACTGGCATGGACTGGCCCTGGACGGATCCCCGTTCGCCGGCTGGGAGCCCTTCCCGGCCTACGACGACGGGGTGCTGGCCTGGGTGCGGCTGGACGCGGTGGGCGGCGAGGAGCCGCTGGACCGCCCCGTCATCCCGCTCCGCCCCGCCTCCGAGGGCGCGGTGGACGCGGTCTGCACCGCCGTCGGGCGGTGCGAACCGGAGGACGTGGTCGCCAACCGGCTGGACCCCTGGCACGGTGCGTGGTTCCATCCGTACTCCTTCATGGACCTGCGGGTGGTGGACACCCCCCGGGGCGGTGGCCGCGGGGAGGAGGACGGCTTCGCGGTGGAGGTGTCGTTCCGGGTGGCGGGGCGGCTGGTGGTACCGGTGCGGGCGGTGTTCACGGCCCCCGAGCCCCGTACCGTCGTCATGCACATCACCGACGGGGAGGGCGTCGGCTCGGTGGTGGAGACCCACGCCACCCCGCTCACCGCCCGCGCCGACCCGCACCCCCGGACCGCGGTGGTGGAGGCGGTGGTCGCCGCCTCCGACCGGCGCGGCTTCGCCCTCGCCCGCGCCGCCGCCCCGGCCCTGCGCCCCCTGATCCGCCGGGCCGCCGGCCGGCTGTGGCGCGATGACCTGGCCTACGCCGAACGCCGCTGGGCCCTGCGCTCCACCGGCCGCTTCCCGGGCTGAGCCGACCCGGGACGGCGGCTACCGGGAAAGGCGTCGGCGGACGAACGCAGCCGCGCCGGCCACCAGCAGGGCGAAGCCCAGCAGAGGCTGAGCCAGGGCGGCGCCCAGTCATAGGGGCGCGGCCCGTGCCGGAGCAGGTTGCTGAGGTGGGCGGCGGTGCCGACGGCCGACAGCAGGGCCGCGATCAGCCAGACCGCGGCCACCACCGCGCGAGGCGCCCGCCGCATCCACTCCCCCATGCCTCCCACCCTGACGGCCCCCTGGGGGGCGTCGTCAGCGGGCCGCCCGGCGGGCCAGGGCGCGCAGCAGCCGGGAGCGGCCGGCCCGGGGGACGGTCCAGAGCACCTGGCCGCTCACCCCCCAGCGGGCCAGCAGGGCGTTGGCGGCCTGGAAGCCGGTGGTGGCGGCCCGCTCCATCAGCGCCACCGGCAGATCGGTACGGACCAGGTCGCCGGCGAGCACCACCCCCGGGTGCGGGGTGCGCACCCCGGGGCGGCGGGGGTGGCCGCCGACCGGGAACACCGGGCAGTCCGCCCGCCATTCGTGCCGTACGTCCACGGCCCGGGCGTCCCGGGTCTCCGGGTACACCTCGTGCAGCCGGGCCACCATCCGCTCCTGGACCTCCTTGCGTTCGGCGCCCTCGTCGACGGCGTAGGCGTGCAGCTCCACCACCGAGCCGCCGCTGCGGGCCGCCCAGCGGGCCGCCTCGCCCTCCCAGCGGTCCAGCACACTGACGTTGTCCAGGCCGTCGTAGCCGCTGGTGCCGAGGAAGCCGGGCCGGTCGGGGGCGAGCGGCCGGTCCAGCCAGAGCCGGGAGACCAGGAACGGCGGCGCGGTGCGCAGCCCGGCGACATCCGCCCGCCATCCGGCGTCGCCCAACCCCTCCGACGCGGCCACCAGTTCCCGCAGCCCTCCGGTGTCCAGGGCGAGGACGGCGGCCTGGTGGCGCTCGCTCCCGGAGCCGGCGGCCACCTCCAGCTCGTCCCCACCGGGCAGCGGGCGGACGGAGTGCACCGGCACGCCGGTGCGCACCTCCACGCCCAGCGAGGCCAGATATCCGGCCAACGGCTCCCAGAGTGCCTGCGGATAGGGCTCGCTGGGCACATCGAACAGCAGCCCCTCGGAGGAGCCGAGGAAGTAGATGTGGAACATCACCAGCAGCTCGGCGGCGGAGAGTTCGCGCGGGTCGGCGAAGAAGCTGCGGGAGAAGACCTCGAAGGCCAGATGGTGGGCGGCCTCGGGGAACTCGATCGCGCGCAGGAAGTCGTACGCGCTGACGCCGTCGTACCGCTCGTACACCTCCGGCGCCCGCACATCGAGCAGCGGCAGCGCGGCCCGGGCGTCCAGGGCGGCGAGGTCGCGCCAGCCGAAGCTGGGGCTGAGGGCGACGAACCCGGCGGCGCTGAGCGGCGGGGTGCGCGGCACTCGGGCGAAGCCGTCGGTCAGCCCGGAGCGGTGGCGCAGCGGGTAGTCGGGCAGAGCCGTCAACCGGGTGAGCCCGGGGTCGGTCCGGCGCAGCAGACCGCGCAGGTTGTAGTACTGACGGAAGAAGGCGTGGAAGCCACGGCTCATGGTGGCCTCGGAGCCGTCCGCGAGCCGGGTGGACCAGCCGGCGAGCCGCCCGCCGAGCTGCGGTTCCCGCTCGTAGAGGGTGACCTTGATGCCCCGTTCGGCCAGCGCGGTGGCCGCGGCGAGCCCGGCGATCCCACCGCCCACCACGGCGGTGGAGGGCGGCTCCCCGCCGGAGAACCGGGGCCGCCCGGGGGCGGGGTGCAGGACCTCGGCCCGGCGGTCGCGCCCCCACCGCGCGGCGCCCTCGCCCCGGGCCCTCACGCCCCCGCCCCCGTCCGCGGGTCCGTCCGGGGAGCCGCCGCCGGACCCGGCCGCGCGGCCAGGAAGGTGTGCACGATCCCGGTCTGCCAGCCCGCGACCGGCAGGGTGCGCACCGCCGCGAATCCGCCGCGGGCCAGCCGGGCGGCGAACGCGGGCGCGGTGTCGAAGTCGAGGACGCTGTGCCGGAGGTGGCGGTACAGCTCGCGGTCGCCGGTGAGGCCGCCGGCGGGCTCGATCAGCCCGCGGCAGACCGCGTTCCACAGCGCCCGGTGGACCGGTGCACCGCTCAGGCTGTACTCGTGCACCG
Source organism: Streptomyces lichenis (assembly GCF_023218175.1). GTDB lineage: Bacteria > Actinomycetota > Actinomycetes > Streptomycetales > Streptomycetaceae > Streptomyces > Streptomyces lichenis. The sequence goes on from NZ_JALPTH010000010.1 coordinate 174,885, forward strand.
CCAGGCGCCCGCCGGGCCGCAGCAGCGAGAGCACGGCGGCGAGGACGCCGTCGGGGTCGGTGACATTGCGGAAGAGGTACGCGGCGAACACCGCGTCATACGGCCCGCGCGGCCCCGCGTCCGCCTGCTGCTCGGCGGTGCGGTGCAGAAAGGTGACGTTCGGCGGCCAGGACTTGGCGGCCGCCTCGGCGAGCATCCCGGCCGAGGCGTCGACCGCGGTGATCCGGGCCTGCGGCGCCGCCGCCAGCAGGGCCCGGGTGGAGGCGCCGGTACCGCAGCCGAGGTCCAGCACCGCGAGCCCGGCGCCTTGGCCGGGCAGCCGCAGCCGGCGCGCGGACCGGCGCAGGGCGGCCAGATGGCCGGGGTTGAGGGTGGTCAGCCGGTCGTAGGCGGGCGCGGCATGATCGAAGGCGCGGGTCAGATCGTGGTCCCGCAGCAACGTGGTCAACGGTTCTCCTCATCGTGGGCGGGGTGGGGGGCGGGGGTGCGGCGCCGCAGGAAGGGGAGCTCGGCGGCGGTGCGCAGCATGGGGCCGACGGGGCAGCGCAGCCCGATGCCCAACTCCTCCCCGGGTGTGCTGCCGCCGTCGAGGAAGCGGAGCACCCGTTCGGCGGGGGCGCGGGCGAACAGCCCGGTGAAGAACCGGGGGCCGTCGATCCGTCCGGTGTCCAGGGCCCTGAGCAGGACGGCGTCCATGGCGAGCGCCCGGCGTCCGTGCGGCGGCGGCACCAGGGCCGCTCCCGGCGGTTCGCCCGCGGCCAGGGCGGCGGCGACGGCCCGGCTCTGCCGCTGGATCGCGGCGAAGGTGTACCCGGTGGCGGGCCGGGTGGCGCCCCCGGCCGCGCCGACGAGGAAGTGGGCGGGGCCGCGGCGGCGGGGGAAGCGGGCGTCGGTCATCGGGATGACCCCCTGCTCGGCACCCTGCACGGTGTACGCCCCCAGCCCGAGCACCCGTCCCGTGTAATGCCGTAGCGCCGCCTCGTACGCGGGGACGGGCAGCGGACGCCGGGAGAACTCCGTGTACTCGACCAGGGCCCGGTCCGGGGCAAGCGGCAGTACATAGCCGAACGCCAGCCCGTGGTCCGGCTGCGGGACGCGGAAGTCCATCAGCTGGGCCGTCCCCGGGTCGAAGCGGGGCCGCGCGGTGTGCACGAACCAGCCGCGGAAGTGCTGGAGCAGGGTGGTCCGCGCGGGCGGCAGCCGCCCCGGCGGGCGGGAGTCGAAGACATACCGGCCGTGCAGGGTCAGTCGGCCCCCGGCCGCGTCCACACACCGCACCTCGGCCCCGTCCGCCCCACCCCGCACCTCGTGGACGACCGCCCGCAGCAGCCGGGTCCGGGGATGGGCGGCGAGCCGGCCGTGCACCAGCCGCTCGAAGGGGGCGGAGCGCAGCATCCGGTACCGCAGCGGGGCGGGGGCCGCCTCGATCGCACCGCCGTCCGGGCCGGTGATCCGCAGCCGGTCCCACTCGGCGGTGACGGCCGGCTCGTACTCGCCCGGCCCGTCGTCCCAGAAGCACCAGGTCCGCTCGGCCGGCCGGAGCGGCCCCTCCGGCGCCTCCACCACGACCACGTCCAGGCCCGCCCGGTCGGTTTCCGTCCTGGTGATCCAGTGGGCCAGGCTGAGCCCGGCCGCTCCCCCGCCGACGATGACGACGTCCGCGGTGTGCCGCATCGGCGTCCTCCTCCCCCGGCGCGCGCGGGAGCGGCCGCTCGGCCCCCGATCATCGCGGGCGGCGGGGCGCGGACGGCGGCGGCACGGTGACCGGGCCCCCTCCCGTCCCCCGACCGGACGAGACCCGGCGGTGGCTACCGCTGCGTGAGAGCGGCCGAGCGGTGGGCGGCGGGATGGTCGGCGAGCAGCTCCCGGGCGGCCCGGGCGCCGGAGGCCAGCGCCCCCTGCACCGAGCCGGTGGCCCGGTGGTCGCCGCACACATAGTGCCCGGAGGGGGTGCGGGTGGTCCGGCTCAGCGGCCAGGGCGGCGGCATGGCGGGCAGGGCGCCCGGGATGGTGTACGCGGCCACCTGCTCCCAGCCCGAGGTGTCCGTGCCGTACAGCTCGGCCAGCCGCCCCCGCACGGCCGCCGCCGTCTCGGGCCCCTCGCCGCCCAGCACCGAGGTGGACACCAGGGAGGTCCCGGGCGGCGCGTAGGCGGGCGAGACCTCGGTGAGGACGACGGTGTTGAGCACGGTCAGGGTGGAGTCGGTGACCAGGGTCGGTTCGGCCAGCGGAGTGGTGCCGGTGGCGTGGTAGTACGTGGTGACGGCCCGGGTCCGCGGGGCGGTCAGGCCCGGCAGCAGACGGGCGGCGGTGGTGCCGTCGGTGGCCACCACCACGGCGCCGGCGAGGAGTTCGGTGCCGTCGCCGAGGACGACCCCGCTGCCGGTCACCGCGGTGACCGGGGTCTCCAGCCGCAACGTGCCGGGCGGCAGCCCGTCCGCGAGCTGCGCGGGCACCGCGCCGATGCCCTCGGCCGGCAGGCAGAGCGTGCCGCGGGCCATGCTCCGCCACACCAGATGGAAGAACCGGGCCGAGGTCTCCAGCCGGTCCTCCAGGAACACCCCGGCGAGGAACGGCCGCAGCAGCTCGTCGATGGTCCGCCGGGACAGCCCGGCGGCGTCCAGCGCGGCCGAGGTGGTCCGGTCGGCGCGGCGCCTGACCACGGCCGCCGGGAGCAGGGTGTCGTACGCGGAGAGGGCGGCCAGCGCGGCCAGATCCCGTGCGGGCAGCGCCCGGCCGGGCAGCAGGGTGCCCGCCGAGCGGGGCCGCCGGGTGGGATCGGCCAGCCGGACCGGTCCGCCCGGGGTGTGCGCGATGAGTCCGGGAGTGAAGGCCCGCAGCCGCAAGGCCTTCAGGTCCAACCGCCGGCGCACCTGCGGATACGAGGTGTTGAACACCTGGAAGCCCCGGTCCAGCAGAAACCCGTCCTTCCGGTCGGTACGCATCCGCCCACCCACCCCGTCGGACGCCTCCAGCAAGGCGACCCGAAGCCCGGCACGGCTGAGGTCAAGGGCGCAAGCAAGCCCGGCAAGGCCCGCCCCGACGACCACGACATCGGGAGCGGGCGGACGCTGAACGGTCATGGGCACGGGCTCCTCGACGGCTGGGACGGGCTGAGTGGACGATGTACGACGGCAACCCCGCCCGCCGCGCGACGAGCCCCGGGCCCACGTCCTGGCGGCGCGGTCCCAACCCCGCCCCGGACCCACTTCCGGCCCCGGGCGCGGTCGTGACCGGTGTCCCGGCCCGGCCGCCTTCCCGGCTCCGGCTGGCTTCGCGCGCCGCGTACCCCTCCCGCGCCGCCCCATGCGGTGAGCCGCCGCCTCAGACGCGGGGCCCCGCGCGCCTTGGGCGACCTGCGGCGGCCACGGACGACCGGCGGGAAGCGGCGGCCCGGGTGACGAGCGTGCCCGACGGCGGGGGCCCAAGGGCGCGCCAGGCTCGCGACAGGCTCATGGCGGACCAGACCCACAGTGGCTTGTGGCGGGTGAGGGCCCATGCCGGGGGCCGACGACCAGGGCCTGCGCGGCCGACGTGACGTCAGGCGTGGTCGACCGCCTTGACCGGGCCATCGGCGGGCAGGCTCAGCCCTCGGTGCCTCCGGCCATGTCCCCTTCGGCGGCCGCCTGCTGGCCCTGGGCTCGCTTGCCGACCACCACCGCGGCGGCCGCCGCCGCGCCGAGGAAGGCGGCGGCCACCGTCCAGGGCCGGTCCACGCGGTAGCCGGTGAGGTGGTCCAGGGAGAGCCGGCCGGCGCCGGTGACGCCCAGGGCGGCGGCGGAGAAGCCGAGGAAGGCCGGGTACTCGAAGCCGCCGGACTGGGCGAAGAATCCGTTCGGGGCGTGCACCGCCACCGCGCCCGCCATGGCGCCGGCCGCGGCGGCACCGGCCACCGGGGTGCCGAGGCCCAGGGCGAGCAGGGCACCGCCGCCCGCCTCGCCGAGCCCCGCGGCCAGGGCGCTCTGCCGGCCGGGGTGGTAGCCCATGGCCTCCATCGCTTTGCCGGTGCCCTCCAGCCCTCCGCCGCCGAACCAGCCGAACAGCTTCTGGGTGCCGTGGGCCACCAGCACCGCTCCGGCTCCGGCCCGGAGGGCGAGCAGGCCGAGGTCTCGTCGGTTGAAGGGGGTCATGGCGTCTCCCGTCGGTGCGACTTGTCTGTCTGTGCCGTCTTGTTGCTGCCGCTACCCACTGTGGGCGTCCGACGCCCCGGGCGGCGGCTCTGCGGAGCCGTACGGGTGACCGGCCTTCGGGGGCCGTACGCTACATTTTGCCTCTCCTTGACCGCGATCATCACGACCACTCAGACTCGGAGCGGCATCCATGAGCGACATCGTCAACGGCCTCGGCCGCGCCACCGCCTACGGCGCCCTGGGCGTGGTTCTGCTCATCCTCGGCATATTCCTGGTGGACGCGCTCACCCCGGGCAAGCTGGGGCGGCAGATCTGGCAGGAGCGCAACCGCAACGCGGCACTGCTGCTCAGCTCGGCCCTGCTGGGCATCGGGGGCATCGTGTTCACCTCCATCTGGACGACCTATGACGACTTCGGCAAGGGGCTGGTCTCCACCGCGGCGTTCGGGGTGCTCGGGCTGCTGCTGATGGCCCTGGCCTTCCTGGTGGTGGACCTGCTGACGCCGGGCAAGCTGGGGGCGACCCTGGTGGAGCAGGAGCCGCACCCCGCGGTCTGGGTGACCGCGTCCTGCAACCTGGCGGTGGCCGCCATCGTGTCCGCCTCCATCGCCTGACGCCGGCTCACTCCTTCCGTACGCCTCTCCGGTCATACCGGTCACCCGGTGAGCCGGGCCGCCTCCACCTCCAGGAAGCGGCGGCCGCGCGGGCCGCGGTAGAGCAGCGCGTCCCAGCCGAGCCGGTCCAGGAGGGCGGCGCACTCGCCGAGGGCGCGCTCCTCCTCGTGCGCGGCGCCGGAGCCGGTCGGGCCCAGCCACTCCACCCGGACGGTGCCCGGCTTCTCGCCCGCGGCCACCCGGTAGCCGGTGCGGGTCCGGCGGCCCTCGGGGTCGGCGGCCGAGGGCACGGCGCCGCCCGCCTCCAGGGCCAGGGCGACGGCCCGTACCGGCTGGTGGCGCTCCCAGTCGGCGGGTGAGGCCCTCGGGTCGCCGCCGGCCGTGCGGGTCAGCCGGCGGATCTGGAGCAGCCCCTCGAAGGCGGTGCGCACCTCGGCGGCCCGCCGCCCGGCGGCCTCCTCCGGCGGTGCCGGTCCGTCACCGGTGGCCGCCTCGAAGGCCTTGCCGCTCACCGCGCTCCCCCGGCTCCGCCCGGATGCCCGCCCCCGGTCACCGCAGCCGCCGGATGTCGCCGCGCACCCGGTAGAAGCCGCCGGTGGCGGGGTGCAGGGCGTCGACCACGTACCGGGCCCCCGCCTCCCGTATGTCCCGGGGGAACTGCACCCGCCAGGAGGGCTCGTATCCCCCCGTCACCACCCGGACCCGCAGCCGGGCGCCGTCCTGGACGCACTCCACCACCACCGAGCCGGCCGGCGCGGCGGACACCGTGGCGACCGAGGCCGCGGCGGTGGCCGGGGCGTAGGTCGGCAGGGCGGCGGCCAGCTTGATGTCCCGGGCCACCGGGACCGTGCCCTGCTGGGCGGCCGCGATCGCCGCCTCGCTCGCGTCCACGCAGACCAGGGCGCCGTCCGTGGTGACCAGGTAGAGCCGTTCGTCGCGGTACTGCATGGAGAGCGCCGAACCGCCGCCGGTGCCCAGCTTCCACAGCCGGGTGCCGTCCCGGTCGAAGCAGTACACCGAGGAGGCGGAGTCCCCGGCGAAGACATAGCGCCCGCCGGGAGAGGTGGCGCAGGAGTAGACCGCGCTGTCGCAGCCGTAGGTGGCCTCCAGGGCGCCGTCCGCCTTGGCCAGCCGCTGGACCGTGCGGTGCCCGGTGCCCGCGTACACCGCGTCCGGCTCCTGCCAGCCGAAGAGCACCGCGCCCTTGGTGGGGGTGTGCCACAGCTCGCCGCCGCCGTCCGGCGCGTAGGCCGTCACCCCGCCGGTGTGGCCGTGATAGACGGCGCGGTCGTCGGCCCGCACCATCCAGGCGTGCTCGCCGCGGCCGCCGCGCGCCCACTGGTGCTCGTCCTCATGGTCGATGACGGTGAGCCGGCCCGCCCGGTCGGCCACATTGAGCACGCCCTCGTGGATGTCCAGCCAGAAGATGTCGACATCGGTGGAGATCTCGTACGCGGCGAAGGGCAGCTTGGAGGAGAGGTCGTACACCCGGCCGTCGTCGCAGCCCGCGTAGATCCAGAAGTCGTCGGCGACCAGGCACTTCACCCCGTCGGGGAGGCTGTACCTGGCTTGCACCTCGCCGCCGTGGGCCAGGGTGTACACCTCGCCGGCCTGGTTGCCCACCCAGCAGCGCTCCTCGTCCACATGGATGCCGAAGGCGGCCGAGCCGGTGCGGAAGCGCCACAGCACCGGCGCCACGGCCCGTGCCGTGGACGGGGCGGAGGCCACCTGCCGACGGGTGACCGCCCGGGGCGCGCGACCACCGGGCACCGCGGGGGCGTACCCCTTGCGGACCTTCTCCCCTATCTTCTTCGCCGCGGCCGCCTGGGCCTTCTGGGCGGTGGGGAAGGTGGAGGTCTGCAGCTGACCGGCCGCGCCGATCCGCCCGTAGCGCACCGACACCGTCTCGCCGGAGACCGTCACCTCGTAGAACTTGTGCGCGCCCCCACCGTCCTGCGACAGCTCCAGATATGTCGTCGTCGACATGGCACACCTCTCCCCCGAGCCGGTCCGCGGCCTGCCCGCGAACCCCATTGCCTGAACAGTACGAGCCGCCACTGACAACGCCGCCCGGCCCGGACCCGGTCGCCCGATCGGCGTGCTCCGGCGGGCGGCCCCCGGGCCTCCCGGTCACGATGACGGGGACGGAGCCGGCGGCCGACCAGGGGTGGAGCATGCAACTCACGCGCGTGCGCCGCCAGCGGAGTGCCGCCGCGTTCGCGGTGCTGGTCCTGCTCGCCGGCACCTCCACCCTGCTGAGGTCCGGCGGCAACCGACATACCGCCGCCGCGCTCCCGGACCGCCCGGCCGCCGCCCGCCCGGTCCACCAGGGCCCCCGGCCCGCCATCGTGCCGCGTTCGGCCTGGCACGCGGAGGCCGTGGACACCGCCCCGGCCGCCCGGTACGCGCCGGCGGTGAAGGCCGCGGTCGTCCACCACACCTCCACCCCCAACGGCTACGACTGCGCCGAGGTGCCCGGGATGCTGCGCGGGCTGTACGAGGGCCACGCGCACGGCCGGGACTGGGACGACATCGGCTACAACTTCCTGGTCGACGCCTGCGGCACCATCTACGAGGGGCGCGCGGGCGGGGTCGACCGGCCGGTGGTGGGCGCCCACACCAAGGGGTTCAACGAGGGGACGGTCGGGATCGCGGCCGTCGGCGCCTTCGACCGGGGCGCGGCGGTGCCCCGCCCGATGCTGGACTCCATCGCCCGGCTGGTGGCGTGGAAACTGGGCCCGTACGGACCCGACCCGCGGGGCAGTGTGGCGCTGGTGTCCACCAGCGACGAGTCACGCTTCCCGCAGGGCGCCGAGGCGCTGCCGGTGGTCGGCGGGCACTCCGACGGCTACCCGACGCGCTGCCCGGGCGCCGCCCTGTACGCCCGGCTGCCCGAGATCGGCGCCCGGGCCGCCCTCTTGCAGCGGCGCTGAACCGGTTGGCGGCCCCCCTTGCGCGGCACAGGCCGCCAGGGCGCACCCGCTCACTCCCGTACCCCGAAGTCCTGGACCCACCAGGGCCCGTTGGCGCTCAGGTCCACTCCGACGCCGATGTCCTTGAACGCGCAGTTCAGCACGTTCTTGCGGTGCTCCGCGCCGGCCATCCAGTCCCGTACCGCGTGCGCGGGGTCGTCCGGCCCCCGGTGGATGTTCTCGCCCCAGCCGCGCCAGCGGTAACCCGCCGCGTCCAGCCGGTCCCCCGCGTCCTTCCCCTCCGGGCTGCTGTGCGCGTAGTAGTCGCGGTCGGCCATGTCGGTGGCATGGCCCTGCGCGGCCGAACGCAGCCGGCGGTCCATCCGGAGCAGGGGGCAGCCCGCCCTGCGGCGCTCGGTGTTGACCAGGGCGACGACCCGCCCGGCGTACTCGCCCGCGGTGCCCGCGGACAGCGCGGCGGCGCGACCGGAGCCGGACGGCAGCGGGGCGGGCGCAGGGGCGCCGGGGGTGTCGGAGATGTCGGGGGCGGCGGGGGCGCTGATCCGGGTGACGGGCGCCGGCGGCACCGGTGTGCGGACGGCCGCCGGGCCCCCGCCCGTACCGCCGCCCGTACCGTCGGTGAGTACGGTTCCCACCGCCACGGCGGCCAGCGCGACGACTCCCGCGATCAGGGTGGGGACCCCCTGGTCGGTCCGGTGGTACCGGGCGGCGCGGGGCGGACGACGCCTGCCCCGCCGGTCCCCTTGCCGGTTCTCTTTCGCTGCCATCGCTCGCGTACATCCCCTCGGTCGCGGGGAGTTGGTCCCCTGGTCGCTCGGCAGGAAGGCTTCCGTGGCGGGAACGGCCGGAAACCGCCCACGCGGTGAAACGACCGCAAGAGGTGACCGGGAAGGCCGGAACGGCCTGGCTCCCGGCCTCGGGGACACCTGGGCCGGCACCGAACACCTGTGCCGGACGGATCACCCATGGGGCAGGATGGGCGTGGCCCGCCGGGGTCCGGGTCGGTCGGCAAGACCCGTCCGGTGGGGGAGGGTTCAGGGCCGCAGGCAGCAGGAGGGACTTCCAGGTGGCATCCCCGTACGCGAACAGTGAGAGCACCACGCCGGTCGGACACGGCGGCGATGTGCCGGAAATCGTCCTCTCGGCGGTGGCCGAGGTGACCGGAAACGGACCGCACCTGCTGTCCGAGAGCTTCTACGACTTCGGGGGCACCTCCCTGGACGCCATCCGCGTCTGTCTGCGGGTCGGCAGGGAGGTGGGGGTGGAGATCGCCCCCGAGACGCTTCTCGACAGCGAGGACCTGGCGGAGTTCGCGGCGCTGGTGACGGCCGCCCGGGACGCCCGGTGAGCGGCATCGCCGGTCCCGCCCGGCCCTTGGCCGAGGCCGGTTCCACCAGGTCCACGGCCGAAGCCGGTTTCCCCCGGTCTTCGGCCGACGTGGATGCCGTCCGGCCCTCGGCCGACGCCGGCTTCGCCCGGCCCATGGCCGAGGCCGGTCTTCCCGGGTCCTCGGTTGGCGCCGGTGCCGCCGCCCGGTCCATGGTCGGCGCCGGGTCCCCCGGGCGCCCCGGGCCCTTGACCGAGGCCGGTTCCGCCCGGCCTCCGGCCGCCGACGGCGGTCCAGCCCGGTCCGCGGCCGACACCGATTCCGCCCGGTCCGCGGCCGACACCACCGGCCCCACCCGGTACTCAACCGACACCACCGATTCCGCCCGATCCTCGGCCGCCGACGGCGGTCCAACCCGGTCCGCGGCCGACACCACCGGCTGCGCCCGGTACTCGGCCGACACCACCGATTCCGCCCCGCCCTCGGCCGCCGACGGCGGTCCAACCCGGCCCTCGGCCGACACCGATTCCGCCCGGTCCTCGGTGGACAGCGGTCCTGTTCGGCTTACGGCCGACGCGGGTTCCGTCTGCTCCTCGGCCGACGCTGGTCCTGTCCGGCTCACGGGCGACGCCGGTCTCCACCGGCCCTCGGCCGCAGCCGGTCCCGTCCGGCCCGCGGCCGAGGCCGTCGTCGGCTCCGGTGCCCCGGGCGCCGGGACCGTCTGCGCTCTTCTCCCGCTGCCCGGGTCGGCCGCTCCCGGCAGGGCAGCCGGCGCCGTGGGCGCCGCGCACGCCTCTGGGCCGGGCGGCACGGCCGACGGTGTCGGGGCGGACCGGCCGGTCACGGCCATCCATGCGGCGGTGGCGCGGCAGGCCGGGCTGCGACCGGACGCCACCGCGATCGTCGCGGGGGCCGCGCGGTACTCCTACGCGGAGCTGGACGCGGCCGCCGAGGCCTGGGCCGCCGCGCTCGCGGCCCTGGGGGCCGGTCCGGGCACCTTCGTACCGCTGCTGCTGCCCCGGTCCGCGGAGCTGGTCACGGCCGCCCTCGCGGTACTGAAGACCGGCGCCGCCTATGCCGCGCTGGACCCCGGGTGGCCGGCCGAGCGGCTGGCCGCCGTGACCGACGCCCTGGCCCCGGCGGTCATGGTCGCTCCGGCGGGCGCGACGGCGCACCTGAACGGCCGGCCCGGCGCGGTGTGGTCGCCCCCGGCGCACGGTATCCGGGGCTCCGCGACCGGCACCGGCGACGGGGTCGGCGGCCGACCCGGCACCCAGCGGCCGAAGGGTGTTCCGGTCGGCAGCGCGGCCTACCCGGACGCCGCCACCGTCTACTTCACCTCGGGCACCACCGGCCGCCCCAAGGCGGTGGTCTCCGGACACCGTGCGGTCGTGAGCCTCTTCGGCGACGCAAACCCAGGACCACTGACCGGTGGCCGGGGTGCCCCGGAGCGCGGGCCCGTCATGCCGCTGGCCGCGCCGGTGTCCTGGGACGCGTTCACCCTGGAGATGTGGGGGCCGCTCCTCGCGGGCGGGACCTGCGTACTGACCGAGGGCGGCTATCTGCTGCCGGGCACCTTGCGCGAACTGGTCGCGGTGCACGGGGTGGACACGGTGTGGCTGACCGCCTCGCTGTTCCACCTCTTCGTCGACGAGGACCCTAGCTGCTTCGCGGGGCTGCGGCAGGTGCTGACGGGTGGGGAGACGCTCTCGGTGCCCCGGGTGCGCGCCTTCCTCGGCCACCACCCCGCCATTGCCCTGACCAACGGCTACGGGCCGGTCGAGACCTGTGTGTTCGCCACCGCCCGGCGGGTGCGGCGCGCCGACTGCGAGCTGCCGCACGGCATACCGGTCGGCACCGCCCTGCCCGGGCGGGCCGTGCATGTGCTGGACGGCTCCGGCCGGCCCGTCGTCCCGGGCACCGAGGGCGAGGTCTGCGTGTCCGGTGAGGGGGCGGCGCTCGGCTATCTGGGCGATCCGGCGCTCACCGCCCGGATGTTCCCCACCGTCACCGTGGCGGGGGTCCCGACCCGCGTCTACCGGACCGGTGACCTGGGCTTCCTGGACGGTGCGGGCGTGCTGCACTTCACCGGCCGGGCGGACCGCCAGGTGAAGGTACGCGGTCACCGGGTCGAACCAGCCGAGGTGGAGGCCGCGGCCCGCGCGCTGCCCGGAGTGGCCGACTGCGCGGTGGTCCCCGTGCCCGGGGCGAACGGCGGCTTCGAACGGCTGGCCCTGTTCTACACCGCCGTCCCCGCCGCCCCGGCGCCGGAACCCCGGAGCGTACGGCGGGCGCTGGCCGCGGTGTTGCCGCGCCATCTCGTCCCCGAGCTGGTGCGCCCTCGTACGGCGCTGCCGCTCACCACCCACGGCAAACTGGACCGGTCGGCGCTGCTGGACTCGCTGCGGCCGGCGCGTGGCACGGAGGACCGGACATGACCGGCACCTCTCCCGCCGTCCCGGGAAGCCCCGGCCCCTCGGACTCCGCGCTCGCCCCCATGTCGTACGAGCAGGAGTCGATCTGGCTCAACGACCAGTTCCAGCAGGGTGGAACCGGGCGCTATGTCGAATCCTGGACGCACCGGCTGCGTGGGCGGCTGGACGAGTGCGCGGTACGGGCGGCACTCGACGGAGTGGTCGCCCGGCACGAACCGCTGCGCACCGCCCTGGTCCTGGAAGACGGCCGCCCCGTCCAGCGGGTGGCGCCGGCCGCGCCCGTCCCACTCACCGTACGGCCCGTCTCCGCCGGTGAGTTGGCGGACGCTATCCGGGCGGCCGTCTCGGGTCCGCTGCCCGCCGACCGGCCTCCGCTGCTCCGGGCGGCCCTGCTGCGCACGGCGCCGGATGACGCGGTACTCGCCGTGGCCCTGCACCACGCGGCGATCGACGGCTGGTCTCTGCGGCTGCTGGACGAGGAGTTCGGCGAGCTCTACACCGCGGCCGTGGAGGGCCGTTCGCACCGGCTCCCCGCGCTGCCGACGACCTTCACCGCCTACGCCCGGGCCCGCCGCCCCGAGCCCGGCCCCGGTGACGGTGACGGCGGAGGGCGGGACGGTACGGGCTCCGGCCCGGCTCTGGAGTACTGGCGCCGCACCCTGGCGGGCGCCCCCGCGGAGTCCACGTTCCCGCTGGACCGGCCGCGCCCGGCCGTGCCCGACCATCGGGGCGGCCTGCTGGAGTTCGGCGTCCCGCCCGAGCTCGCCCAGGCGCTGCGCGCGGCCTGCCGCACCCTCCGTACCACCCCGTTCACGTTCCTCACCGCCGCGCTCACCGCACTGCTGGCGCGGCTCGGCGGCCAGGACGACGTGGTGCTCGGCACCCCGGTCACCCGGCGGGACCGGCTGGAGCTGGAACCGCTCATCGCCTGTCTGAGTGATGTGATGCCGCTGCGTGCCCGGCTCCGGCCCGGCCAGACCTTCCGCGAGCTGGTCAGGGAGAGCACCGGAACGGTACGCGGGGCCTTGGCGCACCGGCATGTTCCGCACAGCCGGCTGGTCGCCGAGCTGGCGGGCGAGCGCGTCCCGGGGCGGTTCCCGCTGTTCCAGGTGGTGTTCACGGTGGACGACGCGGACGCGCCGGGGCTGCGGCTGCCGGGTGTCACCGCCGAACGGCTCCACCCGCACAACGGCACCGCCAAGTTCGACGTCTTCCTGGAACTCATACCGCTCGGCCGGGACGGCGGCTACCGGGGGCTGCTGGAGTACGCGACCGGGGTGCTGGACGCCTCGACGGCCGCCCGGCTGGCCGAGCGCCTGCTGGTCCTGCTGGCCGACGCGGTACGGAGCCCGGACACCCCCGTGGACGAGCTGGCCGTCCTACCGGAGGCGGAACGCGCCCTGGTGGCCGAGGAGTTGCCGCAGGGCGGTGCGCTCGGCACCGTACCGCCCCCGCACGCCCACGAGCTGGTCGCGCGGGCGGCCCGCCGTCATCCGGCCGCGCCCGCCGTGCTGGACGGCGGCCGGACCCTGACCTATGCGGCACTCGACGCCGCGGCGGACGCCCTGGCGCGACGGCTGGTCGCGCTGGGGGCGACCGGTCGGCGGGTCGGGGTGCGGATCGGGCGGTCCGCCGAGGCGGTGGTGGCCCTGCTGGCGGTGGCCCGGGCGGGCGCGGCCTGTGTGCCGCTCGACCCGGCGCTGCCCGCCGCGCGCCGCGCCCTGATCGTGCGGGACAGCGCCATGGCGGCCCTGCTGACCACCCGTACCACTCCGGGCGGGGAGGAGGACGGAGCGCTGCCGGTGCTTCATGTGGAGGACTTCCCCCATGGGTGCGCGAACCATGAGAGCCCGGCCGTCACGACGGCGGACGAGGACCTGGCCTATGTGGTCTACACCTCCGGTTCGACCGGTCGCCCCAAGGGGGTGGCGATGCCGCACCGGTCGCTGGCGGCACTGCTCGACTGGCAGACACGGCACTCCACCGCTTCGGCCGGTTCGCGCACCCTGCAGTTCGCGCCGATCGGCTTCGACGTGGCGTTCCAGGAGGTGTTCGCCACCCTGGCGGTGGGCGGCACCCTGGTGGTGGCGGACGACGCCACCCGCGCCGACCCCGACCGGCTGCTGGACCTGGTCGAACGGCACGCGGTCGAACGGCTCTTCCTGCCGTATGTGGCGCTCCAGCAGCTCGCCGAGCACACCGTTTCGACCGGCCGGAGCGCCACCGCCCTGCGCGAGGTCGTCACCGCCGGGGAGCAGCTGTATGTGACGCCCGCCATCAGGGCGTTCTTCGCGCGGGCGTGCCCGCAGGCGCGGCTGGAGAACCAGTACGGGCCGTCCGAGACCCATGTGGTGACCCGGCATCCGCTGACCGGAGCGCCGGACCGCTGGCCGGACCGTCCGCCGATCGGCCGCCCGGTGCCGGGCAGCGCCGTCCATGTGCTGGACGACCGGATGCGGCCCTGCCCGGTGGGGGTCGCCGGTCAGATCTGCGTCACCGGAGACGCGGTGGCCACCGGGTATCTGTCCGGAGGTGGATACCTGTCCGGAGGCGCCGGGGAGCGCTTCGTCCCCGATCCCTTCGCCGAGGACGCACCCGGTCATGGCCGGACGCGGCTGCTGTACCGCACCGGTGACAGGGGCCGGTGGCTGGCCGACGGCACGCTCCGGTTCCTGGGCCGGGACGACGACCAGGTCAAGATCCGCGGCTACCGGGTGGAGCCCGGCGAGGTGGAGGCCGCCCTCAAGGCGGTGCCCGGGGTGACGGATGCCGTGGTGCACGCCGCCGACCAGCGGCTCCTGGGGTACTACACCGCGGCCGACGGCGCCGACCCCGGCGAGGACCCGATCCGTGAGGCACTGCGGGCGCGGCTGCCGCACTATCTGGTCCCCGCCGTGCTGCTGCGCGTCCCCCGGCTGCCGCTGACCGCGACCGGCAAGACCGACCGGGCCGAGGTGCACCGGCTGTACGGGGCGGGGGCGGCCGGTCCCACCACGGCGCCGGGCGGCGGGGCGTCCGCCCTTCCCCGTACCGGCCCCGCGGGTGTGCTGGCGGCGCTCTGGGCGGAGGTGCTGGGCAGCGACCCGACCGGCCCCGAGCAGACCTTCTTCGGCGCGGGCGGGGACTCGCTGCTCGCGGTGCGGCTGTCCGTCCGGCTCCGCGAGAAGCTGGGGGTGGACATCCGGCCCGCCGACATCCTCACCGCGCCCACCCTGGGCGCGCTGACCGCGCTGACCGCCGTACGCGGCCGGACCGCCGCCTCAGCCGAGCGCGTACGGGACGGCCGGCCGACGCTGGCGGGCGGTGCTCCGCATCTGGCCCTCCCTCTGGAGGTCCTGCCGGAGGACATCCGCCCCGCCCCGGCCGGCCCCGCCCACTCGGTCGAAGCCCCGCTCCGCCATGTCCTGCTGACCGGTGCCACCGGCTTCCTGGGCGCCTTCCTCCTGCACGAGCTGCTGGAACGCACCGGCGCCGTGGTGCACTGCCTGGTCCGCTCCCCCGGCGGAGGGTTGTCCGGCCCCGGGGGCGACAAGCGGCTGCGGGCCGTGCTGGAGCGGTACGGGCTGTGGAACGAGGCCTCCGCCCATCGGGTGAGGACGGTTCCGGGCGACCTCGGCGAGCCCCTGCTCGGGCTCGGCCGGCAGCGGTTCGAGGAGCTGGCGCGGACGGCGGACCTGGTGGTCCACGCGGGCGCCGAGGTCAATCTCACCTACGGCTACCAGCGGCTGCGGGCGGCCAATGTGGCCGGTACCGCCGAGGTGCTGCGGCTGGCCGCCGCGTACCGGACCGTCCCGGTCCACCAGGTGTCCACGGTGGGCGTCTTCCCGGCCGCCGGTCCGCCCACCGGGCCGGTGGCGCCCGGCCATCCGCTGGGGGACGTCGGGCTGCTGCGCAACGGCTACGCGGAGAGCAAGTGGATGGCCGAGCGGCTGGTCGAGCAGGCGCGGGAGCGCGGTCTGCCGGTGTCGGTGTACCGGCCCGCGCGGATCAGCGGCTCCAGCGTGACGGGTGCCTGCCAGTCCTCGGACTTCCTGTGGCTGCTGCTGAAGGGGTGCGTGGAGGCCGGGGCGGCGCCCTCGGACTACGTGTCGGAGTTCGACCTCGTACCGGTGGACCATGTCGCCGGGGCGATCGCCGCGCTCGCCGTCGCCCCGCCGGGCCCGGGCACCGGTGGGACCTTCCATCTGGCGAGCGGGCGCCCCCGGCTGTTCACCGCCTGGGTGGAGGAGCTGCGGCGCCTCGGCTACCGCCTGCGGGACCTGCCGCTCGCCGAGTGGCACGGCACCGTGGAGGGGCTGCCGGGGAACGCCGCGTACCCGCTGCTGGGCCTTCTTCCGCGTACCGCCGGGGACGGTCCGGGGAGTGGTTTCCCGCGGTTCGACCCGGCCGCCACGCTCTGGGCCCTGCGCGGCACCCGGGTGGCCCCCGCCGAGGTCGACCGGGAGCTGTTCGAGCGCTACGTCCGCTTCTTCGTCCGGGAGGGGTTCCTGCCCGCGCCGGGCGTGTAGGGGGACGTCCGGCGGGCGTCTCGGAGGGGCCGGGCCGAGGCGCCCGGGAAAGGCTTCCGGGCCCCTTTCGAGATGGCCACCCGTTCGAGATATCTTGATGTCGAGCAATGTTGCAGACGTGGAGCGGAGCACCCGGTGACTGACTCGACCATCATCTACACGCACACTGACGAGGCCCCGGCCCTCGCCACGCACTCGTTCCTGCCGGTCGTCCAGGCGTACGCCTCGACCGCGGGGGTGGGCGTGGAGACCCGGGACATCTCGCTCGCGGGCCGGATCATCGCCAGCTTCCCCGAGTATCTCAAGGAGGAGCAGCGCATCCCGGACGCGCTCGCCGAGCTGGGTGAGCTGGCCAAGACCCCGCAGGCCAACATCATCAAGCTGCCGAACATCTCGGCGTCCATCCCCCAGCTGAAGGCGGCCGTCGCCGAGCTGCGGGAGCAGGGCTACGCGCTGCCGGCCTACCCGGACGACCCGAAGACCGACGAGGAGCGGGAGATCCGCGCCCGGTACGACAAGGTCAAGGGCAGCGCCGTCAACCCGGTGCTGCGCGAGGGCAACTCCGACCGCCGCGCCCCGGCCTCGGTGAAGAACTACGCCAGGAACCACCCGCACCGCATGGGCGCCTGGTCGGCCGACTCCAAGACCGATGTCGCGCACATGACGGAGAACGACTTCCGCTCCACCGAGAAGTCCGCCACCGTCGCCCAGGACGGCACCCTGCGCATCGAGCTGGTCGGCGACGACGGCACCACTACCGTGCTGCGCGAGTCGGTACCGGTGCTGGCCGGCGAGGTCGTGGACGCCTCGGTGCTGCGGGTCGCCGCGCTGCGCGAGTTCCTCACCGCCCAGATCGCCCGCGCCAAGGCGGAGGACGTGCTGTTCTCCGTGCACCTCAAGGCGACGATGATGAAGGTCTCCGACCCGATCGTCTTCGGCCATGTGGTCCGCGCCTTCTTCCCCAAGACCTTCGCCCGCTTCGCGGAGGACCTGGCGAACGCCGGCCTCACCCCGAACGACGGCCTCGGCGGCATCTACAAGGGCCTGGAGTCGCTCGCCAACGGCGATGAGATCAAGGCCTCCTTCGACGCCGAGCTGGCCGAGGGCCCGGCCCTGGCGATGGTCGACTCCGACCGCGGCATCACCAACCTGCACGTGCCCAGCGATGTCATCGTGGACGCCTCCATGCCCGCGATGATCCGCACCTCCGGCCACATGTGGGGTCCGGACGGCCAGGAGGCCGACACCCTCGCCGTCATCCCCGACAGCAGCTACGCGGGCGTCTACCAGGTCGTCATCGACGACTGCAAGGCGAACGGCGCCTTCGACCCGTCCACCATGGGCTCGGTGCCGAACGTCGGTCTGATGGCGCAGAAGGCCGAGGAGTACGGCAGCCACGACAAGACCTTCGAGATCCCGGTCACCGGCACCGTGCGCGTCGTGGACGCGGACGGCGAGGTCGTGCTGGAGCAGGTCGTCGGCGCCGGCGACATCTTCCGGATGTGCCAGACCAAGGACGCCCCGATCAAGGACTGGGTGAAGCTCGCCGTCACCCGCGCCCGCGCCACCGGCGACCCGGCCGTGTTCTGGCTGGACGAGGAGCGCGCCCACGACGCGCAGCTCATCGCCAAGGTGAAGCAGTACCTGCCGGAGCACGACACCGAGGGCCTGGCCATCGAGATCAAGTCGCCCGTCGAGGCGACCCGCTTCTCGCTGGAGCGCATCCGCCGCGGCGAGAACACCATCTCGGTCACCGGCAACGTGCTGCGCGACTACCTCACCGACCTGTTCCCGATCCTGGAGCTGGGCACCAGCGCCAAGATGCTGTCGGTGGTCCCGCTGATGAACGGCGGCGGCCTGTTCGAGACCGGCGCGGGCGGCTCCGCCCCGAAGCACGTCCAGCAGCTGGTCAAGGAGAACTACCTGCGCTGGGACAGCCTGGGCGAGTTCCTGGCCCTCGCGGTCAGCTTCGAGCACCTGGCGCAGACCACGGGCAACGCCCGCGCGCAGGTGCTGGCCGACACCCTGGACCGGGCCACCGCGACCTTCCTCAACGAGGACAAGTCGCCGAGCCGCCGCCTGGGCGGTATCGACAACCGCGGCAGCCACTTCTACCTGGCCCTGTACTGGGCCCAGGAGCTGGCCAGGCAGACCGACGACGCCGAGCTCGCCAAGTCGTTCGAGGCCCTGGCCAAGACGCTGTCCGAGCAGGAGCAGACCATCGTCGACGAGCTGATCGCGGTCCAGGGCTCGCCCGCCGAGATCGGTGGCTACTACCAGCCCGACCCGGCCAAGGCCTCCGCCGTGATGCGCCCCTCCAAGGCCTTCAACCAGGCCCTCGCCACCCTCGGCTGACGCCACCAGACTGACCCGGCCCCCCGGTAGGCCGGCGCTGAGTCGGCAGCCCCACCACCGCCCCGGTCGGACCCCCGACCGGGGCGGTGCCGCGTCATACCGTGTTCCTACCCGGAGCCCGTGGCCGGTCCGCGACCCGCCACGGACGTGCCCCACGCGGCGGAGGCCGGTTCGCGGGCGCCTCAGGCGCGGGCCACCATGGCACGGAGGACGGCGCCCGGGTGATCGCGGGGCGTGCCTCTCGCCCGGGCCGCCCCCCGAGGCGACCGCCGAGCGCCGGAGGTCAGCACCGTGCACACCCTGCTCCCGGTGGTCCTCGCCCTGTGCACCGCGTTCGCCAACGCCCTCGCCACCGTGCTCCAGCGGATGGCGGCGCTGAGCGTGCCCAGCACCCAGGGGCTGCGCCTCGGGCTGCTGCGGGACCTGGCCCACCGCCCGGTCTGGCTCGGCGGCATGGTGGCGGTGATCGTGTCGGCGGTCTGTCAGGCCGCGGCCCTGGCCACCGGGCCGCTGACCATCGTGCAACCGCTCTTCGTCCTCGAACTCCCCTTCGCCCTGGTGATCGCCTCGCTGATCAGCCGCAGCGCCCTGCCCCGGCCCGCCTGGGCCGCGGTCGCCGCCGTGGTGGTCGGGCTCGGGGTGGGCCTGGCCGCCGCGGACCCGACCGGCAACCGCACCCATGTCCCGCTGGACCGCTGGGTGATCACCCTCCCGGTGTGCGCCGGGGTGGTGGCCCTGCTGATCTCGGTCGGGCTGCGGCGACCGCACGGCCGGACCAGGGCGGCCTGTCTGGGTCTCGCCACCGCCATCAGCTACGCGCTGACGGCCGCGCTGATGAAGCAGTCTATGCACACCCTGGACCTGGAAGGGCTCGGGGCCTTTCTGACCGCCTGGCAGACCTACGGCTTCGCGATCGCCGGCACGGCGGCGCTGTTCCTGCTGGGGCACGCCCTGCAGTCCGGCCCGCTGGTCGCCTCCCAGCCGGCGATCACCCTCGGGGACGCCCTGGTCAGCCTCACCCTCGGGGTGGTCCTCTACGAGGAGCGGATCCGCACCGGCTGGTGGCTGGCGCCCGAGCTGATCGGCCTCGCCCTGATCGCCACGGGGGCGGTGGCCTTGGCCCGGCTGCCCCTCGCCGCCTCACTCGTCGCGCCTCCCGCGCCATCCGCCCCACCCGAGGACCGGCCCCGGCGGACGTAGCGTGCTCCGGCGTCCGACCCACCCCGCCCCGCCTCCGACGGTGCGGGAGGGGGGTGAGGCGTGTCTCATGGGTGCGGGGGCGTTGGGCGTTGCTATGCAACTGGTTGCATAGCAGGATGGGGGCATGGCGCTCGAACACGCGATCCTGGTGTCCCTGCTGGAGAAGCCGGGGTCCGGGTATGAGCTGGCCCGGCGGTTCGAGCGGTCCATCGGCTACTTCTGGACCGCCACCCACCAGCAGATCTACCGCGTCCTCAAGCGGATGGAGACCGACGGCTGGGTGGCCGCCCGGGAGGTGCCCCAGCAGGGGCGGCCGGACAAGAAGGAGTACTCCGTCGCCGACCTCGGTCAGGCGGCGCTCAGCTCCTGGCTGCATGAGCCGATCGAACCCGAGAGCGTCCGGCACGACCTGGCCGTGAAGATCCGCGGCGCCGCCTTCGACGACCCGGCCGCCCTGGTCCGCGAGGTCGAGCGGCACCGGCAGGTGCACACCGACCGGCTCGCCCACTACCTGGCCGGGGAGGAACGGGATTTCCCCGGGGAGTACCCGGCAGGGGCAGGAGTGGAGCCGGACGCGGAACGGGAGCTGCAGCATGTCGTGCTGCGGGGCGGTATCGCGTACGAGCGGATGATGATCGCCTGGCTCGATGACGTCCTGACCACGCTGCGCCGCTTCGGACCCGGGCGCTGAGTCCTCAAACCAACCGACAACCCTCAAGCCCGCAAGGCGGTACCCCATGGCCGACGAGCTGCTGTTCAACCCGCGCACCTACGACCCCGCGCACTTCGATCCGGAGACCCGCAGGCTGCTGCGCGCCACCGTCGACTGGTTCGAGAACCGGGGCAAGCGCCGGATCATCGAGGACTACCGCACCCGCGCCTGGCTGGGCGACTTCCTCGCCTTCGCCGCCGAGGAGAAGCTCTTCGCCACCTTCCTCACCCCGGCGGGCGAGGGCGCGGGCGACCAGCGGTGGGACACCGCCCGGATCGCCGCGCTCAACGAGATACTCGGCTTCTACGGTCTCGACTACTGGTACGCCTGGCAGGTCACCATCCTCGGACTGGGCCCGGTCTGGCAGAGCGGCAACGACGCCGCCCGCGCCAGGGCCGCCCGACTGCTCGCCGAGGGCGAGGTGTTCGCGTTCGGGCTCTCGGAGAAGTCGCACGGCGCCGACATCTACTCCACGGACATGCTGCTGGAGCCCGACGGCGAGGGCGGCTTCCGCGCCACCGGCTCCAAGTACTACATCGGCAACGGCAACGCGGCCGGGCTGGTCTCTGTGTTCGGCCGGCGGACCGATGTCGAGGGCCCCGACGGGTACGTCTTCTTCGCCGCCGACAGCCGCCACTCCTCGTACCACCTGGTCAAGAACGTCGTGGACTCGTCCAAGTTCGTCAGCGAGTTCCGCCTGGAGGGCTACCCGGTCGCCGCCGAGGACGTGCTGCACACGGGTCGCGCCGCCTTCGACGCCGCCCTCAACACCGTCAACGTGGGCAAGTTCAACCTGTGCACCGCCTCGATCGGCATCTGCGAGCACGCGATGTACGAGGCCGTCACCCATGCCGCCAACCGCGTGCTGTACGGGCGCCCGGTGACCGCCTTCCCGCATGTGCGGCGGGAACTGGCCGACGCGTACGTCCGGTTGGTCGGTATGAAGCTGTTCAGCGACCGTGCCGTCGACTACTTCCGCACCGCCGGTCCCGACGACCGCCGCTACCTCCTCTTCAACCCCATGACGAAGATGAAGGTGACCACCGAGGGCGAGAAGGTCATCGACCTGATGTGGGACGTCATCGCCGCCAAGGGCTTCGAGAAGGACAACTACTTCGCCCAGGCGGCCGTCGAGATCCGCGGCCTGCCCAAGCTGGAGGGCACGGTCCACGTCAACCTGGCGCTGATCCTGAAGTTCCTGCGCAACCACCTGCTGGAGCCGGCCGACTACCCCGCCGTCCCCACCCGGCTGGACGCGGCCGATGACGCCTTCCTCTTCCGGCAGGGCCCGGCCCGCGGCCTCGGTTCGGTCCGCTTCCACGACTGGCGGCCGGCCTTCGACGCGTACGACCGGCTGCGCAATGTCGCCCGGTTCCGCGAACAGGCGGACGCGCTGTGCGAGTTCGTCCGCACCGCCGCCCCCGACGAGGCGCAGAGCCGGGACCTCGACCTGCTGCTGGCCGTCGGCCAGCTCTTCGCGCTCGTCGTCCACGCCCAGCTGGTCCTGGAGCAGGCGGCGCTGACCGGCCTGGACGACGATGTCCTGGACGAGCTCTTCGCCGTCCTGGTACGGGACTTCTCGGCACACGCCGTCGAGCTGCACGGCAAGGACTCCGCCACCGAGGAGCAGCAGTCCTGGGCACTCGGCGCGGTCCGCCGCCCCGTCGTGGACGAGGCCCGCTCCGCCCGCGTCTGGACCCGGGTGGAGGCCCTGTCGGGCGCCTACGAGATGCGTCCCTGAGGGACCCGGTAGGAATCAGGTCCGGGGCACAACGGCACTCGCCGCCGTCGGGAGTACGACGGCGGCGAGGCGGTGTTCGGTTGATCGCCCTCGGGAGGTCAGGGGACCCCCGGCGGGGTCAGGCGAACGACCAGAGGTGGTCGTCGCGCAGGTTGCAGTCGAAGATGGTCAGCCGGGCGTCCCGGCCGCCGCTGCCGTCGTAGCCGGAGACGTCCAGGCAGCGGCCCTCGCTGGAGTGGTTGCGGATCCAGAACTTGCCGTCCGACTTCTTCTCCAGGTACCAGAGCTGGTTGTCGGCCGAGCCGGGGCGGCAGTGGAACTGCGAGACGTTCGTGCCGGCCGGCTTGCCGCCGAAGTCGGGCAGGTCCAGGCAGAGGCCGTCCTTGCCGTTGCGGATGGTGAAGAGGTCCGCCCCGTCGGGGCCGGCGCCGGGCGCGGCCACGGTGAAGTCCCACAGCTGGTTGTCGGCGCCCGTGGCGTTGCAGTCGAACTGGTTGACCGGGCCGTCGACCTTGCCCTTGTCGTAGCCGGGGACGTCGGCGCACATGCCCGTCATGGCGTTCCTGAGCTGGACGTTGCCGACGGAGGCGAAGTTCGCGCTCTGGGGCAGGGCGCCGCCCTGACGGGTCGCCGGTGCGTCCTCCTTGGGCGCTTCCTCCTTGGGCGCCTCCTTCTTGGGGGCCTCCTCCTGCTTCGGCTCCTCCTTGGGAGCCTCTTCCTTGGGGGCTTCCTTCCGGGGCTCTTCCTTCTTGGGGGCCTCCTCGGGCTTGGGGGCCTCCTCGGGCTTGGGGGCCTCCGTCGTCGGCGCCTTCCTGGGCTCGGCCTTCTTGGGCGTCTCCTTCTCAGGTTCAGCCTTCTCGGGCTCGGCCTGCTCGGGCACGGCCTTCACGGGTTCGGTCTGCTCGGGCTCGGTCTGCTTCGGCGCCTTGCGCTCGGCTGCCGGCTCGGCCTTGTCCTGGGCGTCGGCCTTCGAGGCGGGCTCGGAGTCGTCCTTCACCTGGGGCGCCGGGGCGGGGGCCTTGCGGGAGCTCTTCGCCGGCTCCTCGTCACGGGCCTCCGGCTCGGTGGCCGGCTTGGCCGGGGCGTCGGCGGTCCGCTCGGACTCCGTCTCGGGACCGGCCGGCCGGTCGCGGTCGTTCGCCGGGTCCGTGGCGGGCTTCTTGGACGACTCGGTCTCGGGCCGGGCCACGACCGAGGGGCGCTCCTCGATGCCGGGCTTGCGGACCTGCTGCGTGCCGTCCTCGGCCACCCCGGGGAGGGAGGGCTTCAACGAGGGCTTCAGCGAGGGCTTCAGGGAGGGCTGGGCAGCGGTGTAGTCGTCCCCGGGCTGGTCGGCGGCGGGCGCCGGGTCCTCCCCCAGGACGGTGTCGTTGGCGGGCGGGGTGCGCTTCGTCTCGCCGCCGTCGCCACCGTCGCCGTCCTGCGGCTCCAGGGTCTCCACCACGGAACCGCCGACGGGCACCTGCTGGATGGACGCCTCGTTGCGCTCATCGTCGTTGCCGACGCCCAGCAGCAGGAACGGCGCCCCGATGAGGACGGTGCCGGCGATGGCGGCGGCCGCGAGGAGCGGCTTGTTGGGGCGTCCGGTGGGCGGCTCGTCGCCGCCGGCGGCTGCCGCGGCCGTCCCGGTACGGGAGGTGGACGGCTCCACCACCGAGGCGGCGCCCCAGGCTGAGGCGGCACGCGCCCCGGCGCCCCGGGAACGCGTCCGGGGACGGGCCCCGGCGCGGCCCTCGGGGCGCGAGCGGGTGGCGCTCGCCGTACCGGTGCGCGCCGCTCCACCGGCTTCGGCGACCGGCGCCGTCGCCGTGGGGGCGGGGGCCGCGGGCTGCTGGGCTGCGGCCGTTCCGCTCGCCGCGGCGGCAGCACCGCGCGGTCCCAGCGCCGCGCCTGGGTCTCCTGGCACGGCGGGCAGGACCGCCGCGCGTCGTATGGCCGGGCTCGACGTCTGCGAGCCGCCTTCTTGCTCGGGCATCGACACTCCTGGGTCTCCAACTCCTGTGAGAGCGGTGGGTGGTGGGCTGCTACGGAGGGGGATCGGGGGCGGGTTGGGGATGGTTCGGGAGGGTGGGGGTCATCCGGCCGGGGGGCCGGGTGTTCCCAGGGGGCCCACGCAACGGTCGGGCCAGACCAAGGCGGACGGGGCGGGGGTGGTCGGGTCGGGGTGCAGGGCCTCGTCCAGTCGGGCGAGCACCGCGCGGTCCTCGTCGTCGAGTCCGGCGTGGTCGTCGGAGGCCGGGGGCATGGCGGTGGGCGGCAGTTGGCGGAGCAGGACGAGCGGGGTGGGGCGGTCGGTGCGCACATCCAGGACCCGGAAGGCGCTGCCCGGTGGGAACAGGATCTCGTCGGGGGCGGTGGGCGCCCCGGCCGCGTCGGGCACCGCCGGTATCCGCCGCCCGGTGACCGACCAGATGGCGTACGCGGCCTGCGCCGGGCCGGGGCCGTCCACTCCGCCGACGGGCAGAGCGGTCACGGCGGCCGGGTCGCGCAGTACGGTCCCGGGCCGGGGCGGCTCGGACGCGGCTGCGGGCCGGGCGCCCCGGAGGGCCGGGCCCTGGAAGGACGGCAGGCGATGGAGGGCGGAGGAGAGGCAGGCCGCGTAGGGCAGCAGCCGTTCGCCGCCGGCGCGCAGCTCGCGGTCGAGTTCCCGGTGGCCCATCGGGCCGTCCGCCACGCCGAGGTAGAGCAGCAGGGCGACCAGGTCGGTGCGGACCGCGACCTCCTCGGCGTCGCGCAGGGCGGGCAGCCGGGTCAGGGTCCTGGCCACCGTCGCCGAGTGACCTTCCCAGACCTCCTCGGCGAGCAGCAGGAACGCCGTGCGCTCGGCGTCGGTGCTCTGGCGCTCGGGGACCGGCGCCACCGCTGACGATGGCGGTGCGGGGATGGAGGGCGGGGTGGTGGCCGGAGGGGTGGTGGTGAGGAGGGGTGTGGACGGGGGCCGCGGGGAGGTGGGCGGGGATGCGGGCGGCGGAGTGTGGCGGAGTCCGGGCCGGGGTGAGGATGCGCCGGTGGCGGTTGCCTGACCGGCAGCGGTGGCGGTGGCGGTGTGCGTGGTCGGTATGCCGGGCGCACTGGTGGTCGGGGCGGGGGCCGCGGGCTGCCGTCCGAGGGAATCGGCGGACCGGGGCGGCATGCTCCCGGTGGTGGTGGTCGGTACCGGCCGGGGCGCGGCCGGCTCCTCGGCCTCCAGGGGCCGTACAGGGGAGGCCGCGGTGGGAGCGGGCGTGTCGGGAGCGCTCTCCGAACGGGCGACCGGCCCGGAGGCGGTCGGGATGGGGGCGGGGGCGGGAGCTGGAACGGGGGCGGGTGCGGGGGCGGGGAGGCCGTACGGGGTGGCGGGGGTGGGGGCCGCAGTGGCGGCGGGTCGGCCGAAGCCGCCGAAGCGGACGCTGCGCAGGGCGTGGTCGGTGGCGAGGCGGCGCAGTTCCCGGCCGCCGTCCTCGGCCTTGCCGTGCACATGGAGCCGGGCCCGGGTGCGGGTCTCGGACGGCAGGGCCTTGAGCAGCCGGGTGAGCGCCGGGTAGAGGGAGTCGTCCAGGGCCTCCCCCGGGCTGCCCACCTCGATGGCGGGGCCCTCGGCGTCCACCGGGCGGGTGGCGGGCGGCGGCGTGGCGTCCCGGCGGCCCACCAGCAGGCCGGCCCGGCTCACTGTGACCTGCCAGTGCTCGGACAGCTGGATGACGCCGTGGTCGAGGTCGCCGGAGCCCGGCAGCGGCGGGCTCCAGCGCAGCAGCCGCGGTTCGTCGGCGCCGGGCGGGCAGAGCACCGCGTCCACGTACGGCTGCCAGCGGGGTGCCCCGTCGGCGCCGAGCAGCACGGAGCGCACGGTCTCGGTGCCGGCCGCGTCCGTACCGGTGAGCAGCGGCAGTCCGCTGTAGACCACCACGTCGGAGCCGACCAGTTCGGCGGCGGACCGGCCGGCCGGGAGCGCGTCGCGGCGGCCGCCCGGGGCGAGGCGCAGGGCGGATCTGGCCTTTTCGGGCAGGGTGGTGACGACATCGGCCAGGTCCTCGGCGGGGAGGTCGTCGCCGTCCGGCACACCGAGCACCAGCAGGGGGCCCTGGGCGTCGATCGGGACCGCGTAGCAGAGGTCGTCGGGGGCGGGGGCCCGGACGCCGCCGGGGCGGATGAGCACCCCGGCCGGGATCTCCTGCACGACGCTGCCGCCGCGGGTGCGGCTCGGCAGCCGTCCGGGGCCGGGCTGCCAGCCGGGGGCGGGCTGACGGGGACCGAGCGGGACGGGGGCCGCGCCGGGCCGGAAGTGCCACCAGCCCCGGTCGGCGGGGGTGGGCGGTGCGGCCGTCCGGGCCGGCTTCCGCCCGGTCGTGGTGCGGGGGCGCGCCCTGGTCTTCCCTGGCTCCGTGCCGCTGTGGCCGTCGGCGTCGGGATCCCCCGGGTGGTGGACGAACAGGCCGCCGCCGGGGACGCAGACCACCGTCCCGTCGGGCGCGAGCACGTCCAGCTGCCAGGCGTCGGCTATCCGCCGGGCCAGCGCCGAGCGGTCGCCCGGGCGGTCGTCACCGGAGCCGGACATCACCAGCCGGACGGTGGTGAACCCCTCGTCGCTCAACTGGTCCAGCAGGGCGCCCAGTCGGGGCCACAGCTCGGTGGCGGACTCCTGGTCGGCCCCGGCGACCAGGGTCACCATGCCGGGGTCGTCGGCCTCGACGCAGCGGACCAGGTCGGCTATCTCGGTGGGGCCGAGGAGTTCGTCGGAGGGCTGGCGCAGCAGCACCACCCGGTCGTACTCCTCGACCAGGAAGCCGGTGCGGGCGCCCGCTCCCCCGGTGCCGGTGACGGTGCCGGTTCCTGCGGTGGCCGGTGGTGGGGCCTCGCCCGGTCGGCGGGTCCAGCGCTTCACCGGTCGCCTCCGAGCGGGTCGCTTCCGAGCCGGGCGTCTCCGAGCCGGACGCCTAGGAGTCGGGCGTCTCTGAGTCGGTCGTCTCCGGGCCGGGCGCCTCCGATCGGCGTCACGGATCGACGCTTTTGGGGGCTTTGGCCAACATGACGTATTCGCACGGTAGTTGCCTGCCAGGTGAGAAGTCTGTCCGGACCGGATGGTACCGGTTGGGACGGCCGGAAGGTCATGGTGAACCTCCCAGGACGAGGTAGCGCGTCCCGTCGAAGCGCAGCCGGACGGTCGTGCCCTCCTCGGTGGAACCGAAGAGGTGGACCCGCCCGTCGGGATCGGTGACCTCCAACGGGACGCCGAGTGTCCGGGCGGCGAAGGCCCACAGGGCCGCCGGGCCGTCGTCGGCGCCGGGGCGGAGGTGCCCCGCGTCCGGGCGGCCCAGCAGCCAGCGCAGGTGCTGGAGCGGGGTGAGGCCCAGCTCCTCGACGGTCAGCGAGCCGCCGAGCAGCACGGCCTGGGCGTTCTGTCCGACGCTCAGGACCACGTCGGTGCCGGCCAGATCGGCCACCGGCACCACATGGTCCCGGTTCAGCGGCGCGGCCCCGGCCGCCTCCAGCGCCGCGAGCAGCGCCTCCTCGAAGGGCTCGCCTCCGGTCGGCGGCGAGGGTACGGAGGCGGGGTCGGTGTGCGGCAGCGGTACGGCGGCGAGGGCGGGTACGGGGACGGGGTCGCCGTTCCGCGCCGGCTCGGGCGCGGGGTCCGGGGCCGGGGTCGGAGTCAGGGCCGGGGCCGCTTCCGGCGCCGGGGCCGGGGCCGGTGTGGCCAGCAGGTCGAGGGTGAGGGCCGGTTCCGTCCCGTGGGGGGTGTCGGGCAGCAGGTCGCGGGCGCGTTCGGCGGCGCGCCACAACTGCTCCAGGGCGTCGTCCGGGTCGGGTGCGGTGATGCCGGCCGCCCGGGCGAGCGCGAGGAGCGCCGGTTCGTCCGCGCGCGCCGGGAACGGGGCGGGGGCGGCCAGCCGGTCCAGGGCCCGGCTCAGGGCGCGTTCCCGGGGTCCGACCTCGTCCTCCTCCATCCCGTACAGCCGGGCGGTCCGCCGGTCGGCCGCAGCCTCGGCCCCCGCCGGCTCCCCGATCTCACGGCCGAGTTCGACGGTGAAGCCGAGTCCGCTCTCCTCGGCGAAGGCCCGCAGATAGGCGGCCATGCCCTCGGCCTCGGCGCGGGTGGTGAAGCGCCGTGCCGAGCCGTGCAGTTCACCCCAGTTGAGGACCACCCGGTCGAGGTCCTGCCAGCTCAGTCCGCCGTGGATCTGCGTCTCGAAGTAGCGGCCGACCGCCGCGTAGCCCGACTCGGCGATCTCGCGGCGCAGTTCCGGGTCGTGGCGGAAGCCGGTCGCCTCCGCGAGCGCCAGCCGGACGCGCTGCTCCTCACCATGGGCGAGCAGCGGGAAGACATGGGCGTTGTCCGTGTACGAGAGCACGCCTCTCTCCTCCCGGTCGGCGCTGTCCCCCGGGGTGTGGGTGACCCGGGCACGCACCGACTCCTTCCAGTGCAGGACGGCACTTCCGTAGGAATAGGTTCCACCGGCCTGCGCCGGGGAGACCAGGGCGGCGTAGAGGGGCAGCTCGTCCGGGTCGGGTGGGTGGAACTCGCCGCCGTTCGGGCCGTCTTCGGGGGTGCCGCGGGTGCGGCGCAGCGCGGTGGCGTAGCCCTGGAGCTCCTCGACCCAGCCCCGGCCGGGGCGGCTCGCCGTGCCGCCGGTGGTACCAGTGGACCAGAAGGAGCGGAAGGCGGTGTCGGCGGTCAGCGCCTCGGCCCGGGTGGGCACGGTGCCGTCCGCGCGGGGTGTGCCGCCGGCCGGGCGGGCGGCGAGGTCCTGGTTGGTGGCGATGGGCAGCCGCCGGACGTGGTCGTGCGCGGCCTGGGTGATCTCGGCCGTCGCCGCCGGGTCGTGGACCGGGTAGCGGGTGCCGAGGGTGCGGTTGAAGTGGGCGATCCGGGCGGCGAAGGCGGCACGTTCCCGTTCGTGGAAGAGTTCGCCGCGCTGCTCGGCCGCGAGCAGGGCCCAGGTTTGGCTGGGGGTGAGGCGCTCCCAGCCGTCCCGGTAGGCGGGGTCGCCCGGGGTGCGGGCGGCGTGCAGCCGCTCCAGGTCCTGGGCGTCCGGCACCATGTGCCGGTCGGGCCGACCGGTGCGGGCGGCCGGTTCGGAGGCGTGCGCGGTGAGCGGCGGCCGGTGCCGGGTGCCGGGCAGGGGGCGGCTGATGGCCTGCTTGGCGAGCTCCCGCCGGTCCAGTGGCGTCGGCCCGGACAGCTCCCCGTTGGCGGTGGTGCTGCTGACGGCCACGGGGGCGGTACCGCCAGGTCCGCCGGGCCGGGGCGGGGCGAGCAGCAGCGGGGTGGCGGACAGTTCGGGGTCGGGGTCGGAGTGGGGGACGGCAGGGGCGGACGGGTCCGCCAGGGCCGGGTCGGCGGAGGCCGGGTGTCCCGGGGTGGGGTCCGCCGCATCGCCGGCCGCCCCGGTCATGAACTGCCGGAACGCCTCGTACCGTTCGTTCTCCGCCGCCACCGCGCGCAGCGGGTTGGCCGCTGGTGCCGAGGCGGCGTCCGGGTCCGGGCCGTAGAGCCGCTCCAGCAGGGGCAGCAGCAGCGGCTCGTTCTCCCGCACCCAGGCGGGGCCGTTGTTGCGCGGCTGCCCGGTGGTGCCGTCGGTGCCGGTGTTGACGCCGAGGTAGGCCATGGTCAGCTGGGCGAAGAACTCGTCCTCGTCGGTGGCCGAGTAGTTGGCCGCGTCCCGGCCCCGGAGGTCGTGGGCGGGCCCGTCCGGCCAGGGCGCGTCCCGGCCCGCCCTGCGCAGTTCGCGGAAGCGCCGGGCGATCAGCTGCTGCTCCTCGTCGGAGAGCGCGGACCGGTGCAGCAGGTGGGCGGTCTCATGGACGAGGGTGGAGGTCCCGTCGTGGTCGGTGCCGTACCAGGGGACCGGGGAGGCCTCGCCGAGCAGGTTCTCCTCGGGCACCACGGCCAGCGCCAGTTCGGGGGCGGCGGCTCCTCGGGTCGCCCGGTAGCCGCGCGGGGTCCGGGTGGAGAAGTGGAACCCGCGCAGCGCGTCCAGCGGCAGATCGCGGGGCAGCACCATGATCGCCCCACCGGCCAGCAGCAGGGCCTCCACCGCCGCCGGGTCCTTGAGCATCCGCTCCAGCCGGGTGTACGCCGTCCAGCGCGCCGACGCCGGGCTCCCGGCCCCGTCCAGCACACCCACCAGCAGCCGGGCCGCCACGGCGGCGAACCGCTCCGCCGTCAGCCGGGCCCGCAACTCCCGTACGAAGGCGGGCTGGCGCGCCAGCCACCGCCGGGTGCCGTGGTCCAGCAGCGGCAGGCGGTCCAGCAGCTCCTGGTACTCCAGCGACCCCAGCTCCCGCAGGGTCCGCGCCGGGTGTTCCGGCGAGCGCGGCGGCGGGATGTGCACCGTGCCGGTGGCGGGCGGGGGCGGCACCGGCTCGGGCCCGTACAGCCGCTGGAGCAGCGGCAGCAGCAGGAGTTCGTGCTCCCGCACCCAGCCGGCGCCGTTGTTGCGGGGCAGGCCGGTTTCCGGGTCGGTGCCGTGGTTGGTGCCGAGGTACGCGCTGCTGAGGGCGGCGAAGAGCTCGGCCCCGCTGTGCGAGGAGGAGTTGGCCGCGGGCCAGCCGTCCCGATCGTGGAGCGGCCCGTCCGGCCAGGGCGCGTCCCCGCCCGCCCGGCGCAGCTCGCGGAACCGCCGGTCGACCAGGTCGCGGTCCTCCTCGGCCAGGCCGTGGTGGTACAGCGTCCAGGCGATGTCCCGGACGGCGTCGTCGGCCTGGGCCGGGCCGCGCGGGCGGCGGCCGGGGCCGGGCCAGTCGGCGAGCAGGTCCGAGCGGTGGACCACGGCCATCGGCACCTCGCGGGTGCCGCCGCTGTCGACGGCGGCGGCGGCCTGGTCGCGCAGCTCGTCCTCGGTCTCCTGCGGCAGGCCGTCCGGGAGGACCAGCAAGGTGGCCCGGGCCGCCAGCAGCCGTTCCGCCGTCTCGGGGTCCGCCAGCATCAGCGCCACCCGTTCATGGACGTCCAGGGGTACCCGGGGCGTCCGCGGCGGGCCGTTCGGGCCTTCCGGCACCACCACCAGCAGCCGGGCCGCCACCTGGGCGAAGCGCCGGGCGGTCGAGTCCGCCCGCAGGCTCTGCCGGAGGTCGGGCTGCTCCGCCAGCCACCGCAGCCGGCGCTGGTCGACTGTCGACAGGTAGTCGAGCAGTTCGTCGATCGGCAGGCTGACCACGTGGCGGAGGACGGCGTAGGGGTCGTCGGGTTCCTCGGCCGGGGGCACGTCCAGGGGGCCGCCGTCCGGGATGCCGGGGGCGGTGGCGGGCCCCTGCTCGGCGCCGCGCGGGTCCGGGGCGCCGGGGACGGTGAGCAGGGGTGTCGAGGAGGGCGTGAACCGCAGACCGTACGGGCTGCCGGAGGCGGACGCGCTGTCCGCGGGGTCGTTCAGGGCGGCCATGAAGTCCCGGAAGGCCGCGTACCGGGCGTTGTCCGCGGCGGTGGCCGCCAGCGGGTTCACCGGCACGCCGGGGGCGGCGTCCGGGTCCGGGCCGTACAGCCGCTCCAGCAGCGGCAGCAGTGCGGGCTCGTTCTCCCGCACCCAGGCGGCACCGTTGTTGCGGGGCCGACCGGTGCGCGGGTCAGTGCCCTGGTTGG
Organism: Streptomyces lichenis; assembly: GCF_023218175.1. Lineage (GTDB taxonomy): Bacteria > Actinomycetota > Actinomycetes > Streptomycetales > Streptomycetaceae > Streptomyces > Streptomyces lichenis. The sequence continues at coordinate 206,395 of NZ_JALPTH010000010.1, forward strand.
TGCCCAGATAGGAGGCGGTGAGCTGGGCGAAGAACTCGTGCTCGTCGGTGGCCGAGTAGTTGTCCCGCTCCTGCCCGTCCCGGTGGCGGCGGGGCCCGTCCGGCCAGGGGGCGTCCGGCCCGGCGGCGCGCAGCTCCCGGTAGCGGCGGGCCACCAGGGCCCGGTCCCCGGGGGTCAGCCCGCCCTCGTAGAGCAGATGAGCCAGCTCGTGGATGGCGGTGGAGTACCCCTCCGGCTGCGGGCCGACCCCGGCGATGCCGGTCCGCTCGCCGAGCAGGTTCTCCTCGGGCACTGCGGCGACCAGGGTGGTGAGCGCGGTCATGCCCCGGGTGGCGTCCACCGGGCGGCCGTCCGTGCCGTGCCGGTGGGCGGTGAAGCCCTCCACGGCGCCCAGCGGCAGCCCGGTGGGCAGCAGCGCGACCACGCCGCCCGCGGCGAGCAGCCGCAGCGCGGTGTCCGGGTCCCGCAGCAGCCGGGTCAGCTGGCTGTACGCCTCCCGGCGGGCCGAGGCGGGCCGCTGCGTGCCGTCCAGGACGGCGACCAGCAGCCGGGCCGCCGCCTCGGCGAACTCGGCGGCCGGGAGGCGGGAGCGCAGTGCGGTCGTGAAGTCGGCCCGGTCCGCCAGCCAGCGGCGGTGCGACGGGTCCAGCAGCGCCAGCGCGTCCGGCAGCTCCGGCCCGGGCAGCGCCGCCAGACGCGCCATCAGTTCCTCCGCGTCGGGCGGTGCCACCGGGCGGGGCAGCCGTACGGTCGTCTCGGCCGTCTCGATGATCTCGGGCGTCCCGGCCGTCTCGGGGGTCTCGCCGGTCTCCGGGGCGGACTGGGTGGCGGGTCCGGCGGGGATGGCGTCGCTGCCGCGGTAGTGCTGGTGCTCGTGGTCGTAGTGGACCTCCACCACCTGGCCGCCGGTGGGGCCGTAGCGGTCGGTGACGATGGTGGAGAGGGAGGTGTCGTCCCACTGGGCGACGTCCACGGCGAGGCCCAGCGCGTGCGCGGCCAGGGTCAGGAAGACATCGCCGTAGCCGCCCGCCCAGCTCTGGTTCCAGGTGCGGACCGCGGACAGCAGCCCGCGGCGCTCCTCGTCGGTGAGCGGGGCGTCGCTCTCGAAGTAGGCCGCGGCCACCTGGGTGCGCAGCTGCGCGTCGGTCAGCAGCTGGGGACCCGGTACGCCGTGGGTGCGGGCGAGGGCGAGGAGCTGGGCGCGGTCGGTGCGGGCCGGGTTGCCGACGCGGGCGGCGAAGTCCTGCATCCGGGCGGCGCGGAGCTGGCGCACCACCTGGGCGGGCAGCCGTCCGCCGTCGCGGGTGGTCTGCTCCACGTACGCCCTGATCCGGGCCTTCATCTCGGCGATCACCTGGTCCGCCACCGGGTGGCGGGGCAGCGTCCCGGTGAGGGAGTGGCCCTCGGCGCGGCGGCGCACCTCGTCGCGGACCCGCGCGGTGTCGGCGAGCCAGGCACGGGTGTTCCGGCCGGTCCCGGACGCCGGGACGAGTTGGTCGCCGACCAGCCGGGGCGCGCTGATCAGCAGGGCGTAGAGCATGCACTCGCCGTTGGCGACGGAGCGCAGCGGGTTGCCCGCGGCGGGGGTGCGCTGCTGTGCGGTGCTGCCACCGGGGGCGGTGAGGGCGGCTCCGGAGGAGGAGGACTGGCCG
>NZ_JALPTH010000011.1 GCF_023218175.1 Streptomyces lichenis
CTCCCCGTCCCCGACAGCTGACGGCACGCCGAGTGCCGACCCGAGCGGCGACCCGAGCGGAACGCCGTGAGCCGGTACGGGGCCCCACCGTGCCCCGGCCGGGAGTTGTGCCCGCCCCCGGCTTCTGTTCTGATCGGGACATGACAGCGCTCTCCGGCCTCCGAGCCGTACGCCGGCCCGTACGCAGGCCGACCATGGCCGACGTGGCGGCGGAGGCGCATGTCTCGATCAAGACGGTGTCCCGGGTGGTGAACCGGGGCCCCGGGGTGCGTCCGGACACCGCCGAACGCGTCCGGGCCGCCATCGAACGGCTCGGCTTCCGCACCACGGGCCCGGAGGCGCGCAGCCGGGTCCACACCGTCGGCCTGGTGGTCGAGACCCTGGCCGGCCCCTTCTCCGCGCAGATCGCCGCCGCGGTCGAACGGGAGACCCGGCTGCACGGGTACAACCTGATCACCGTCTCCGCCGAGAGGTCGGCCGCTCCGGACCGCCGGCTGCTGCACGACCTGGCCGCCCGCTGCGTCGACGGACTGATCGTCGTCCCGGCCGGTGAGGCGGCCCGTACGGAGTCCCAGGTGGCGGGCAGCGGTATCCCCCTGGTCTACCTGGGCCGCCCGGCCCGGGGCGCGGCGGACGCGGTCCTCAGCGACAACCAGGGCGGGGTGCGCGGCGCGGTCGAGCACCTGGTGGCGCACGGCCACCGGCACATCGGGTTCCTCGGTGGCGCCCCGCCCCGGTGGACGGCCCGGCAGCGCCGTGACGCCTTCGTCCACACCCACCAGGCGCTGGGCTTACCCGGTACCCCGCGCGTCGCCATGGGCCCGCACACCCGCGACTCGCTCGTGCACGCCCTGCGGACATGGAGCCGCCCCACCACCTCCGCCACCGTCACCGCCGTCATCGCGGGCGACAACCGGGTCACCCTGCTCGCGCTCTACGTGCTGCGAGGCCTCACCCGTCCGGTCTCCCTCGTCGGCTACGACGACATCGAACTGGCCGACCTGATCGAACCGTCGATGACGGTCGTCCACCAGGACCCGGCGGCGCTCGGCCAGAAGGCGGCCCAGCAGCTGTTCTCCCGGCTGCGCGGCGACCGGACGCCTCCGCAGACCTTCGTCCTCCCGACCCGGCTGATCGTGCGCGCCTCCAGCCGCCGCCGGCCGGAGGCCGACCAGGAGCCAGGGCGGAATCCCGAACGCTGAGCACCGGAGCGGACCGGACCGGACAGCGGCACCGCGGGGCGGGTACGGGCAGCCCTCGCCCGTACCCGCCCCGCGCTGGGCGACCTCAGCCGTTGTTGTCGATGTCCCCCCTGATCTGGTCGTAGACCAGCTGGATGCGGGTGCCGATGTTGGTGCCGCTGGGGCAGCCCCCGCCCCAGTGCAGGGCGATCACCTTGTGCGAGGAGGCCGCCAGCACCGGCGAGCCCGAGTTGCCGCCGGAGGTGTCGCAGCGGTAGCCGGTGTCCTCGCCCCGCACCGCGACGTCGATCTTGCAGGTGGCGCCGCCGTCGCTCTCCTCGTAGATGGACAGGCGCTTCGCCTTGGCGTCACCGTGGCCGGGGATGTAGATGCGCTCACCGGCCTGCGGGGTGCGTGCGTCGAGGTACAGGGTGCCGAACGAGCGGATGCTGTCGAAGCTGTTCACGCTGAACAGCGTGTAGTCCAGCGCCGAGCTGGTCCGGATGAAGTCGGCGCCGCTCACCTTGGTGCCCGGCTTGGGGTCGTTCCCGCCGCAGGTGGCGCACTGGTAGTCGAACTGGAACTCGCTGGCGCGCAGATCGGCGGCGCTGCCCAGGCAGTGGTTGTTGGTCACCATGCGGTTGGTGTTGCCGACCCGCCAGGCGGTGCAGTGGCCGCGGCCGTTGAGCAGCTGCCGGGCGACGGCGCCGCCCCGGGCGTACTCGGTGGGGTGGCTGCCGCGGTAGCACACCACGTCGCGGCGGGCGTCCCGGCCGCACACGCTCCTGGCCTTGCGGTCCTGTGCCTGCTGCTCCGCGGCGTCGAAGCCCCGGTAGATCCGGTCCACGACCACCCCGTACCCCGCTCGGCCCAGCCGCTGGGCCTGGCGGGCGGCGGTGGCGTGCAGGGTGACGACCGCGGTGTCCCCGTCGATGGACAGGGCGGCGAAGCCCGGGTGCCCGTGCTCGGTGCGGTCCGAGCCGCGCCGGGGGTCCGCGTAGTAGGTGTGCTTCTCGCGCCCGTCGGGGGAGGAGACGCTGACGTAGTCGTCGCCGGCCAGCTTCAACGAGGCGAAGTGCACCTTCACATACGAGGAGCCGGGCGACCGGATCTCGGTACGCCAGGAGCGCCCCGAGGCGCCGTAGGCGATCCTGCGCTCCAACGCCCGTTCCGTACCGGCGGCTTCCGGGCCGGGTGCCTCGGGCGCTGCGGGCGCGGCGGACACGGCGGTACGGGGTGCGGGGCCCCCGGAGGTGTCCGCCAGGGCCGAGGGCTGGGCGCCCGCCCCGAGCGCCAGCACGGCCGCCGCCGCGCCGAGGGCGGTGCCCGCACACCGTGAACGCCGTCTGCGGGAACGGAAGATGGGGAGGTCGGGTATGAGACGCTTCATACGAGTGCCGTGCCTTTCAGCCGTGGGGGGACAGGGCGGGTCCCCGGACGGCACGGCGGAAGGTGTCCCGCCCGGGGCGTGGCGCGCGGGCCCGGCGCTGACGCAGAACCTAGGGACCGCCCCGAACCGGGGTCAACGGCCGCACCGGGAGTTGTCCACCCTGTCCACCACGGCACCCCTGCCCACATGCCCCTTCACGCCCCGCCGCACCGGAAGTGGACCCGCCTTGTCCGCTTGGCCGATCCACCCGCCTGACCGGTCCACCCGCCCCCACTCCGCTCCCGTAACCGAACGAACGGGCTCAGTGCTCGCAGAGCGAGAACTCCCGCTCGTACAGCTGCTCGTTGTGCTCGTCCACGAAGAACGTGCGCTCCCGCATGAGCTGTTCGCGGAAGTCCCGGGCCTGTTCCAGCGTCATGGTGGACGTGTCGGACCAGGGCTGCTGCGGCGGCACATCGGAGGTCGAGACGATGGTCTCCGACGGGTCGACCAGGAAGAACACCAGGATCTTGCGGTGCCCCGGGCGGGTGGGGTCGGCGAGGCGGAAGGAGCCGACGCGGTGCTGCAGGACGTTCGGGAAGGCCAGGCAGCGGCCGGCCGGGGTCGGCGCCGAGCCCAGCGGCTGGTTCAGCGCGTCCTCGTCCTCCAGCCCGTAGACCTCGCGCAGACCGTTCTCGTCGTTCTGCTCGTAGGCCGGGTCGTCGAGTGCCGCCCGGAAGCCCAGCCGGCTCTCGGTGGTGTTCTCGCTGTCCCAGTAGTAGATGCCGGTCGAGACGATCCGCTCGTTCAGCATCCCCTCGACATGCCAGGAACCGCCGGCGTACTCGGGCTGGTCCGGGGTGAGATGGATGGTGGCGAGCTTGACGATGACCTGGAGGCGGCGGCCGCGCAGATCGACCCGGTCGGCCGCGTCGGGCGGCTCGGGCGGGGTGAAGGCCGGGGCGTCCGGGACGACCGGGAGGCGGTTCTCCCACCAGTCGTCCTGGGCGGTCCTCCAGGCGCGGAGGGCCGCCCAGTAGGCTGCCGTGTCCTCGCCGTAGGAGGACTTCTCCGGACGCTCGGGCGCCGGGTCGTACCACCCGTAGGGGTCGGTCTCGATCCGCGGCGGCCGCGGATGGCGCAGATCGGTGAGCACGTTCTCCAGCAGCGGGCGCAGCCGCGCGAACAGTTCGGGAAGGACGGCGGCCAGTTCGCGGTGGGTCTCGGGGTGGACGTTGTTCACATACGAACGGAAGGCGACCTCGCCGTCGGCGCCGACCTCGACGTCCGTGGGCAGCCACTGGAACTTCTCCGAGAACTCGTACGCCGAGTAGTGGTCCGTCGGGTTCCGCCAGGCCCGCTCGGGCGCCCCGCTCACCTCCCGTACCAGGCAGAACAGCGAGGGATGCACCAGGTCCAGCACCTGGCCGCCGGATCCGGGATGCCAGTCCCGTTCCGCTTCGGGGACCTCTTCCAGGACCCGGACCGCCTCGCGCAGCCGGGACCTCAGCCCGTCGTCGACCAGGGTGTCCGACTGCCACACCCCGTCGACGGAGGACACCTCGACACCGGTCCGTCCGTCCCGCAGCGCCGCGTAGTGCGCGAGCTCGGCGATGACATAGCGCACCTGCGCCTCGGTGAGCCCCTGGGCGACCGCCTCCTGGGTCCATCGGGCGACGATTTCGGCGTCGTTCATCTTCTCGGACCACCCCGGCTTCTCCCGGATGGCGGCGCTGCACCGCATCATCTGGAGTTCCCGCAGTGTTCGGGGTGCCGCGAACGGCAGGGAACGCGAGGCGTGAAAGGGCAGCGGAAAAGCGGACAGGCCGGTCAATTCTCTTGTTCCTCCCGGTCGATGTGACGGCGGGAAGACTACGTCAGTGCACTGACACCGCCGCCGGCTGCCCGGCTCGGCGTCCCCGGCTCAGGTGGCGGTGAGCACCAGGACGGCCTGGTCGTCGTCGATCTCGCGGTTCCCGGTGAAGGCGCGCACCGCCCGGGTGAGGGTGTCGATGACCTGCTGGGCGGTGGGGTGGTGCGGGGTGGCGGTCAGGGCGTCGGCGAGGCGCTGGTCGCCGAACTGCTCGCCGTGGGCGTCCCGGGCCTCGGTGAGGCCGTCGGTGTAGAGCAGCAGGCTCTCGTGCCGGCGCAGCCGCAGCCGGTGGGAGGTCACCCGCGGGTCGGCGGAGATGCCGAGCAGGGTGCCGGGGGAGTCGACGGGGTGCGCGGTGTGCCGGGCGTCGAGGTGGAGCGGGAGGGTGTGGCCGGCGCGGACGAGTTCGACGTCCAGGCCGTCCGGGGTGGGGGTGAGCCGGCCGTGGACCAGGGTGACGAAGCCGGTGCCATGGCTGTCGGGCCGGTTGGTCAGGGCCCGGTTGACGGCCCGGACGACGTCCTGCGGGCCGGGCAGCAGCGGCGCGACGGCCCGGGCGGTGTGCCGGACCAGCGCGGTGGTGGTGGCCGCCATGGCGCCGCGTCCGCACACGTCGCCCAGCAGGAACGCCCAGCTGCCGTCGTCGAGGGGGAAGATGTCGTAGAAGTCGCCGCCGATGTCGAGCCCTTCGCCGGCCGGGTGGTAGTAGGTGGCGACGTCGGCGCCCGGCACCCTCGGCAGCTCGGGGAGGAGCAGCCCGGCCTGGAGGTCGCGGGCGAGGGTGACGCGGTGGGTGTACTGGCGGGCGTTGCGGGCGGCGGAGGCGGCGCGGCGGGCCAGTTCCTCGGCCAGGGCGACCGCGTGGCCGTCGAAGGCGTGCTCCCCGGTGGACAGCAGGGTGACGGTGCCGAAGGTGGCGCCCCGGTCGGTGAGCGGGACGCAGAGGTAGCCGGTGACGCCCAGGTCGTGCCAGGGGCCCGGGCCGGTGGGGGTGCGGCGGGCGACCTCGCTGATGCCGGAGGCCAGCACCCGGGCGACGGCGTCGTCGGCGGCGTCGTAGACCGGGATGTGGGAGGCGAGCAGCTCCCGCCGGTCCCGGGCGGGGGCGGCGGTGGCGATACGGCGCACCCGTCCGCCCTCGATCACGTCGACCGCGCACAGGGGCGCCAGCCTCGGTACGCAGGAGGCGGCCAGCCGCCCGAGGGTCTGGTCGGCGTCCAGGTCGGAGGCCAGGGTGGTGCTGGCCTCCAGCAGAAAGGCGAGGTCGTCGCGGGCGGCCCTCTCCCGGTCCTCGGCCGCCCGCCGCGCCCGCTCGTCGTGGTGGCGCTCCACGGCCAGGGCGGCGGTGTCGGCGAAGACCCGGGCCAGGGCGAGGTCGGCCTCCCGAGGCGCCCGCGGGACGCGGTGGTACATCGCGAAGGTGCCCAGCAGCGAGCCGTCCCGGGCCAGGATCGGGGTGGACCAGCAGGCGGCCACCCCGGCCCGGCCGGCCAGTTCGCGGAAGTCGTCCCAGAACGGGTCGGTGGCGATGTCGGTGATGATCACCGGGCGGCGGCGGTGGGCCGCGGTGCCGCAGGAGCCCACACCCTCGCCGGTGGCGATGCCGTCGATGGCCTGGTTGTAGAAGTCGGGCAGGCTGGGTGCCGCGCCGTGCCGCAGCCGCCGGCCGTCGGCGTCGGCCAGCAGCACCGAGACCAGCACCTCCTCCGGCGCCAGCTCCTCGATGGCGCGGGCCATCCCCTCCAGGACCTCGGGCAGCGGGGCCTGGCGGGCGATCTGCTCCAGCAGCACCCGGTGCTCCGCGGTCAGCCGCTGGGCGTGCTTGACCTGGGTGGTCTCCACCCCGATGACCCGTACGCCCACGACATTGCCGCCGACGTCCAGCCGGGGCTCGTAGGTGAAGTCGAAGAACGCCTCCCGCGCCGCGTCCCCCTGACCCAGCACCACCCGGGCGTCACGTCCGGTGTAGGGCTTGCCGGTGCGGTAGACCCGGTCCAGCAGCGCGGTGAACCCCTGCTCGGCCAGTTCCGGCATGAACTGCCCCAGCGGCACTCCGGTACGGCCGCGCTCGCTGCCGCCGATCGCGGCGAAGAACGCGTCGTTGGCCGTCTCCAGCATGTGCGCCGGGCCGGCCAGCGAGGCGAACACGGCCGTCGACTGCCCGAACAGCGCCCGCAGATCGTCCTCCGCGGCGCCACCCGCGACCCCGTGCGGGCCGGCGGCGCCGCGGGGTGTCTGCTGCTCCGGTACGCGCGTCATACGGGCTGCCCCTCACTCGAACGGGCCGGGCCACGGGGGCCGGCGCCCCCGGCCAGCGCCGCCGGCACATCGGCGTACACGGAGAACACCTGGTCCAGGCCGGTCAGCGAGAACAGCCGGGCCACCGAACCCGGTACGGACGCCAGCCGCAGCGCCCGGCCCGCCTCGGCCAGCCGCTGGTGCAGCCGTACCAGCGCGCTGATGCCGGAGGAGTCGCAGAACTCCAGCGCGGCGCAGTCGGCCACCACCGGGCCCACCGCCCCCGCACCCCTGGCCGACTCCCTCTCGCCGGCCTCCCGCAGCTGCACCGTGCTGTCGAAGTCGAGCTTGCCGCGCAGCACGAACACCACGTGCCGCGCACCGTGCCTGACATCCACCGAGAACACCCTCAGCATCCCCCGAGCAAGCCCCTCACCGACGAATCCGTTCATGGTAGACAGCCGGCCGCACCGCCGTGGATCCCGGGCCGACGCGGAGCCCCTATGCTTCTACATGCGTGTAGAAAAGCGAGGGGCGGCAGAGGTGCCCGGTTGCCCGACGGCGCCGTGAACGATCCCTCTCGCACGTCCGCATCACACGAAGGAGTGGACTCCCTGATGGTGTTCAAACGGCTACTCGGCTCGCTCGGTGCCGGCGGTCCGAAGGTGGACACGGTGCTCGATCCCGGTGCGGTGGCCCCGGGCGGCGTTCTCGGCGGACAGGTCCATCTGGAGGGCGGTGACGCCGACTTCACCATCGAGCACATCACCCTGGAGCTCGTGGCCCGGGTGGAGGTCGAGCACGGCGACGGTGAGTCCGAGGGTACGGCGGCCTTCGACCGGCAGGTGGTCGGCGGCCCCTTCCGCCTCGCCGCGGGCGAGCGGCGCAGTGTGCCGTTCTCCATCGCCCTGCCCTGGGAGACGCCGATCACCGAACTGCACGGCCAGCACCTGGGCATCGCCCTGGGGGTGCGGACCGAGCTCGGTGTGGCCGGCGCCCGGGACAAGGGCGACCTCGACCCGCTGACCGTGCGCCCGCTGCCCGTCCAGGAAGCGGTCCTGGAGGCGTTCGGGCAGCTCGGCTTCGGCTTCGCCTCCGCCGACCTGGAGGCCGGGCACATCTCCGGCACCGGCCAGCGGCTGCCCTTCTACCAGGAGATCGAACTCACCCCGGCGCCCGCCTACGCGCACCGGGTCGACGAGATCGAGGTGACCTTCCTGGCGAACCCGGCCGGGGTGGAGGTCGTCCTGGAAGCCGACAAGCGCGGCGGCTACGGCGCCGAGGGAGGTGACGCCCTCACCCGCGTCACGATCGACCACGCCGAGGCCGCCCGCACCGACTGGAACGCCCAAGTCGAGTCCTGGCTCGACAGGTTGGCCGACCGCCGCCCTCCCCACGCCTCCGGCTTCGGATACGCCGACCACACCGCCCACGGCCACCACGACGAGCACGGCTCCGGCCGGCGCTCCGGGCCCGGGGTGGGCACGGCGGTCGCGGCCGGCGCCGCCGGGCTCGCGGTGGGGGTGGCCGGCGGCCTGGTCGCCGCGGAAGTCGTCGACGAGGTGGGCGACTTCTTCGAGGGGGACGACGAGGGCGGCGAGGGGGAGGAGGGCTGAGAGACCCTTTCGGCGCCACGCCGATCTGATAACTTCTACACCACTGTAGAAGTCAGGGGCGGCGGTTCGGCCGGTGCTGAACCGGCCCGGATCGCCGCCCTGGTGATCCATGAGGAGACGGTGTGGCCCTGTGGGACCGGATCAGGGAGTCGGCATCGCAGATGCAGACCCAGCTGATCGCCAAGAAGCACGACCTGAAGTCCGGAGCCTTCCGCGACGCCTCCATGGCGATGTGCGCGCTGGTCGCCGCGGCGGACGGCACCATCGACGCCGCCGAACGGCGCCGGGTCGCCCAGCTCATCGCCTCCAACGAGGTGCTGGGCGCCTTCGACGCGGAGGACCTGCGGCGCCGCTTCGAGGACAACCTGGCCAAGCTGACGGCCGACTTCGACTTCGGCAAGGTCAGCGTGCTCCAGGAGATCGCCAAGACGAAGAAGAAGCCGGCCGAGGCCCGCGCGGTCATCCAGATCGGCATCGTCATCGGCGGAGCGGACGGCGACTTCGACAAGACCGAGCAGGGCGTGGTGCGCGAGGCGTGCTACGCGCTCGACCTGCCGCCGCACGAGTTCGACCTCTGAGCCGCCGGTACCCCCCCCCGGGGGCGCGGGCCGCTCGGCCTGCCGGTGGTGATCGGCGCGGCCTGGCAGGGTAGGGGGCAGACAGCGGACGCGGAGGCTCCCGCCGGCCCGGTGGCCGCGACGCACGGGCCGGCGGGCCGGATCCTGGAGGCGACGATGGACGACGGCGACTGGGCGGAGTTCGCCCGGCGGATGGCGACGCTGGCGCGCGACCTGCTCGCCCAGCCCTCGGTGGACGCCACCCTCAAGCGGATCACCGAGTCGGCCGTGGAGCTGATGGACGGCTGCGACGCGGCCGGCATCCTCCTCGTACGCCGCCGCACCGTCCGCACCTTCGCACCCACCGACGACCTGGTGACCCAGGCCGACGAACTGCAGGAGCACCTGGGTGAAGGGCCGTGCCTGGACGTGATCCGGCACGACGCCGAACGCGTCTTCCGCGTCCACGACCTCACCGCGCACCCCGACCGCTGGCCCCGCTTCGTGCCGGAGGCCGCCGGGCTGGGCATCGGCAGCATGATGGGCTTTCTGCTCTACACCGAGGACGAGGAGCTGGGAGCCCTCAACCTCTACTCCCGCAGGCCCTCCGCCTTCACCGAGGCCGGCGAGACCACCGGCTGGCTGCTCGCCTCCCACGCCGCCGTCGCCCTCTCCAGCGCCCGCACCCACGCCCAGCTCGAAGAGGCGATGGCCACCCGGGACGTCATCGGCGAGGCCATCGGCATCCTGCGCGAACGCCACCACCTCGACCCGGACCAGGCGTTCACCGCACTGCGCCGCTACTCCCAGGAGCGCAACATCAAGCTGCGGGACGTCGCCCGCCAGGTCTGCGCCAGCGGCCGTATCGGCAGCTGATCCGGGCACCGGCACCAGGCGCGGGCGCGACCGGGGGTGGTGGCGCAAGCGGTGGCGCGTCGGCCGAGCGTGCGTCAGGCGGCCCCCCGGGACCCGGACGGCCATACGGGCGGCTCCGGCGGCCGATCGGGTTTCCATTCCGGCACAGGGGTACTTGGGGGCGGCAACCGGAAGCGCCCCGCGCCGCACGGCACCCGTGCGGCATTGGGCGGATCTCCCGGACCCCTCCGTTAGGACGCCGAGCGCGGCGGTCATGGCTGTGGAGTCCCTTCCCCGAGCACGCCTGCCCCCAGCACGGAGGAACGATGTCCCACTCGCATCCGATCAAGGCGGCCGCCGAGAAGGTCGCCGACGCCCTGGGCGTCGGCGGTCCCCCCGAGGGGGTCCCGGGCGCTCCGTCGTCCGAGCCCGCGACCGTCGAGGAGCCCACCGAGCCGCGTGGTCCGCTGCCGCCCAAGCCCGACCAGGGCACGCCGGAGACCGTCAGCCCCACCGGCCAGCCGACCGGGGCGGAGCCGACCCGCAAGGCGCAGAGCGGCCCGTACCTGACCACCGCCCAGGGCACCCGGCTTCACGACACCGACCACTCGCTCAAGGCGGGCCCGCGCGGCCCGGTCCTGCTCCAGGACCACCACCTGCGCGAGAAGATCATGCACTTCGACCACGAGCGGATCCCGGAGCGCGTGGTGCACGCCCGCGGCGCCGGCGCCCACGGGGTGTTCCGGGCCTACGGCACCGCCGAGAACGTCACCCGCGCGGCCTTCCTGCGCAAGGGCACCGAGACCCCGGTCTTCGTCCGCTTCTCCACGGTGCTCGGCTCCCGCGGCTCCGCCGACACGGTCCGCGACACCCGCGGCTTCGCCACGAAGTTCTACACCGAGGAGGGCGTCTTCGACCTCGTCGGCAACAACATCCCGGTCTTCTTCATCCAGGACGCCATCAAGTTCCCCGACGTCATCCACGCCGGCAAGCCGCACCCGGACCGGGAGATCCCCCAGGCGCAGAGCGCCCACGACACCTTCTGGGACTTCGTCTCGCTGCACACCGAGGCCCAGCACCACGCCCTGTGGAACATGTCCGACCGGGGCATCCCCCGCTCGTACCGCACCATGGAGGGCTTCGGCGTCCACACCTTCCGGCTGGTCAACGCGGAGGGCGAGACCACGCTGGTCAAGTTCCACTGGAAGCCGAAGCTCGGGGTGCACTCCCTGGTGTGGGAGGAGGCCCAGATCGCCGGCGGGGTGGACCCCGACTTCCACCGCCGCGACCTCTTCGACGCCATCGAGTCCGGCGCCCACCCGCAGTGGGAGTTCGGCATCCAGGTCTTCCCCGACACCCCGGACCAGACCTTCGAGGGCATCGACCTGCTCGACTCCACCAAGATCGTCCCGGAGGAGCTGGCCCCGGTCCAGCCGATCGGGCTGCTCACCCTCGACCGCAACACCAGCAACTTCTTCGCCGAGACCGAGCAGGTCGCCTTCCACACCGGCCACCTGGTCCCCGGCATCGACGTCACCGACGACCCGCTGCTGGCCGGCCGGCTCTTCTCGTACCTGGACACCCAGATCACCCGGCTGGCGGGGCCCAACTTCAACCAGATCCCCATCAACCGGCCGCACGCCCCGGTCAACGACATGCTGCGCGACGGCTTCCACCAGCAGGCCGTGCACACCGGGGTCGCCCCCTACAAGCCGAACTCGCTCGACGGCGGCTGCCCGTTCTTCGCGGGCGCGGACACCGGGGCCTACATCGAGGTGCCGGTCGAGCTGCCGGCCGCGCGCAAGGTCCGCGAGGCCCCGGCCTCCTACGCCGACCACTACAGCCAGCCCCGGCTGTTCTGGCTGAGCATGTCCCCGGTGGAGCGCGAGCACATCATCGCCGCGTACACCTTCGAGCTCGGGAGGTGCTGGGACAACGCCGTCAAGGAGCGCCAGCTGCGGGCGCTCGCCAACATCGACTCCGAGCTGTGCGCCAGGGTCGCCGAGGGGCTGGGCCTGCCCGCCCCCGAGGCCACCGAGCCGCCGGTGGACGTCCAGCCCAGCCCGGCCCTCTCGCAGGTCGGCCGGGAATGGCCGTCGGACGGCCGGATCATCGGCATCGTCACCGACGGCACCACCGACGCCGACGGGGTGCGGGCGCTGCGCCAGGAGATCCTGACCGCCGGCATGGTCCCGCTGGTCGTCGCCCCGGCCGGCGGCAAGCTCGGCACCGGAGCCGACGCCATCACCGTCCAGCGGACCTTCGCCACCGCCCGCTCGGTCGAGTTCGACGCCCTCGTCCTCGCCGGCGTCCCGGCCCCGGGCGGCGACGCCTACGGCGCCCGGGACTCCAAGGCGGGCGAGGCCAACCCGGCCGGTGCGGCGCTGGACCCGAGGCTGCTGCTGCTGGTCTCCGAGGCGTTCCGGCACGCCAAGGCCATCGCCGGCTGGGCGGGCGCCGAGGCCGTCCTGGAGGCGGCCGGGATCGCCCCCGGCGCCCCCGGGGTGGTCCTCGCCGACGGCGGCACGGCGGCGCTGACCGGGCTGACCCCGCTGCTGGCCCGGCACCGCGTCTGGGACCGCTTCCCGGCCGCGGTCTGAGCCGGCGGCGTACGCGCGTGGGCCCCGCCGCCCGATCCTGGGCGGCGGGGCCCTGGGCGGCGGGGCCCCACGCGGTACCGCCGCGCATACGGCCCGTCCGCCGCGTCGCCGCTCCGTACAGCGCGGATACGGCCCGTCCGGTGCCCCCGCGGCCGTTTGGCGGGCGGTGATCGTGGCATCCGTTCCCCCGCGGCGCCACCACCGACGGGGCCCGCGGCAGGCCCGCAGCAAGGGAGAACAGGGCGCGATGCGAGCACCGTACGAACACCGTCCGAAGGCCGCGGCGGGACGCCGGGGGCACCTGCCCCGGCCGTCCTCGGCGCGACCGGGCCCGCGAACCGGCCCGGCCGTACGGTGAGCACCGCGCCGAAGAGCACGCCCGCACCGGGCCTGCGCCGCGCCCTGACCACCCCGCTGCTGTACTTCTTCATCCTCGGCGATGTGCTGGGCGCCGGGGTGTACGTACTGGTCGGCCAGGTCGCCGCCGCCTCCGGGGGCGCGGTGTGGGTGCCGCTGCTGACCGCGCTGGTGCTGGCCCTGCTGACCGCCGCCTCCTACGCCGAGCTGGCGACCAAGTACCCCCGCGCCGGCGGCGCCGCCCACTACGCCACCCTGGCCTACGGGCCGGCGGTCGGGTTCGTCGCCGGCTTCTGCATGCTGGCGGCCGGCATCGTCTCGGTCGCCGCGCTCGCCCGCGGCTTCGCCGGGGACTACCTCGCGGAGTTCGTCACCCTGCCGGTCGCCCTGGTGGCCGTGGTCTTCCTGGTCCTGCTGGCGCTGCTCAACGCCCGCGGCATCAAGGAGTCCACCCGGGCCAACGCCGTCGCCACCCTGATCGAGGTCGGCGGGCTGCTGGTCATCGTGGTCCTCGGCGCCTGGCTGCTGCTGCGCGGCGAGGGCGACCCGGGTCGCCTGGTCCGGCTCGGCACCCCCGAGGAGGGCGCGGCGGCGGCCGTGCTCAGCGGCTCGGTCCTCGCCTTCTACTCCTTCGTCGGCTTCGAGACCTCGGTCAACGTCGCCGAGGAGACCCGCGACCCCCGCCGCTCCTACCCCCGCGCCCTGTTCGGCGCCCTCGCCACCGCCGGAGCCGTCTACCTCCTGGTCGGCCTCGCCGCCTCGCTCACCGTGCCGACGGAGGTCCTGGCGACCTCCAGCGGGCCGCTGCTGGAGGTGGTACGCGCGGCCGGCGGCGTCCCACCGCGCCTGTTCAGCGCCATCGCGCTGATCGCCGTCGCCAACGGGGCACTGCTCACCGGGATCATGGCCTCCCGGCTCGCCTACGGCATGGCCCGGGACGGGCTGCTGCCCGCCGCCCTGACCCGGGTGCTGCCCGGCCGCCGCACCCCCTGGGCGGCCATCGCCGCCACCACCGTGCCGGCCCTGCTGCTGGCGCTGACCGGCAGCACCGCCACTCTGGCGTCCACCCTGGTGCTGCTGCTCCTGGTGGTCTTCCTGATCGTCAACACCGCCGTCCTCGTGCTGCGCCGCGATCCGGGCGAGCCCGGCCACTTCCGCGCCCCGAGCGTGCTGCCCGTCCTCGGCGCCGCCTCCTGTGTGCTGCTCGCCACCCGGATCGAGGCCGAGGTGTGGCTCCGCGGATCACTGGTCCTCGTTCTCGCGGTCGTCCTCGCCGCCGTCGCCGCCACCCGGCGGAGGCGTACCCGGCCCGGACCCGAGGGCGGCTCCTGACCTGGCCTTTCGCCGTCTGTGGCGGGCGACACCCCTGGTGGGCTGTGGCGCGGACCGTTGCCGGTGTGCAACGCTTGGCGGACGAAGAGACTGGCCGGCCCGCGAGGCCGGCCATGGTGCTGGGCATCGCCCCCCTCACGGGCATTCAGCACCGCCATCGTCGGCGCGCCCCGCGAGGGGCGTTTCGCCTTTGGGCTCACCACCCCCTGAGAGGGGGCACGCCCACCATGCACAGCACCACCACCATCGAGGGCACCACCGCCCGGATCACCCCGCACGGCGTGATCGACTTCACCACCCTGCCCGGCCTGCGCGCCAGCCGCGCCGCCCTGCCCTCGGAGATCACCGCGGTCACCTGGGACCTGCGTGACATCGTCTTCATGGACGTGGCAGGCCTCCATCTGCTCACCGAGCACCTGTCGGAGAACGGCCTCCCGCGGCGGTGGATAGTGGCCGTCGCGGGCCTCGCCGCCCAGCCCGAGAGACTGCTGCGCATGGCCGCCGAGGCGTTCCCCGCCATGGGCTTCGGCCGGCTGCTCACCGGACCGCCCCGGGAGCAGGTCTCCTGAACGCCCCGGACCGGACGCGGACCAGCCCGCGGCGCGTGTGCCGTGCCCCGGGCCGAGGACCGGGAGCCGTCGGCCGGCGGGTTGCGGCCGTGATGACAGGATGAGTGCCATGGATGTACGCCGCAGGAACAACGTCGTGGTGACCGGCCCGGAGGACGGGCCGGTGCTGGTGCTGGCCCACGGGTTCGGCTGTGACCAGAACATGTGGCGGCTGGTCCTGCCCGCGCTGGCCCGGCGCCACCGCGTCGTGCTGTTCGACTACGTCGGCTCGGGCCGGTCGGAGCCGACCGCGTGGAGCGAGGAGCGGTACTCCTCCCTCGCCGGCTACGCCCAGGACGTCGTGGACGTCTGCGAGGAGCTGGACCTGCGGGACGTGGCCTTCGTGGGGCACTCGGTCAGCGCGATGGTCGGTGTGCTGGCGGCCCAGGCCGCGCCGGAGCGCTTCGGTGCGCTGGTGATGGTGGCGCCGTCCCCGTGCTACATCGACTCCGACGGCTACCGGGGCGGGTTCAGCGCCGAGGACATCGACGAGCTGCTGGCGTCGCTGGAGTCCAACTACCTGGGCTGGTCGGCGGCGATGGCCCCGGTCATCATGGGCAACCCGGACCGGCCGGAGCTGGGGGAGGAGCTGACCGGCAGCTTCTGCGCCACCGACCCCGAGATGGCCCGGATCTTCGCCCGCACCACGTTTCTCTCCGACTCCCGGGGAGACCTGGACGGGGTGAGTGTTCCCACGCTGGTCCTCGAATGCGCCCACGACGCCATCGCGCCCCGTGAGGTCGGCGCCTACGTCCATGACCGGATCCCCGGCTCCGTCCTGGTGACGCTGGAGGCCACCGGGCACTGCCCGCAGCTGTCCGCGCCCCAGGCCACCGCGGCCGCGATCCTCCGGTTCCTGGAGCATCCGCGGTGATGTGCCGTACCGAGGAGGACCCGGAGCCGCGCGAACCGGATGGGGCCAAAGACGGAGACCGGACGACGGACGCGGCGTTCAGCGCCCTGCTGGAGGACAGCGTCGAGGAACTGTACGAGTCGGCACCCTGCGGGTACCTGTCCACGCTGATGGACGGCACCATCGCCAAGATCAACAGCACCCTGCTGGAATGGCTCGGGACGGACCGCGAGACGGTGGTGGCCCGCAAGCGGTTCGCCGACCTGCTCACCGTCGGCGGCAGGCTCTACCACGAGACCCACTTCGCCCCGCTGCTGCGGATGCAGGGCCGGATAACCGGCGTCGCCCTGGAGATGCGGACCGGCGACGGCGGGCGGCTGCCGGTCCTGGTCTCCTCGGTCGTCAAGCACAGCGGCGACGGGGAGCCGCTGCTGATCCGCACCACCGTCTTCGACGCCTCCGCCCGCCGCTCCTACGAGCAGGAGCTGCTGCGCCGGCAGCGGGAGGCCGAGGAGGCCCGCCGGCAGGCCGAGGAGGCGCGCAGGCAGGCCGAGGCCGACCGGGCCAGGCTGACGGAAGCCCTCGCCGCGCTCCAGCGGTCCCTGCTGCCCGCCGAACTGCCCGTCGTGCCCGGGCTGGAGACGGCCGTGCACTACCACACCGCCTCCCCCGACCGGCTCGGCGGCGACTTCTACGACCTGTTCCCCCTGGACGGGAAGCGCTGGGCGTTCTTCCTCGGCGACGTGTCCGGCAAGGGCCCCCGGGCCGCCGCCGTCACCTCGCTGACCCGCTACACCCTGCGTACCGCCGCCCTGCACGACGCCGACCCCGCCGGGGCGCTGGGCACCCTGAACACCGTGCTCCACGAGCGCTACACCGGCGACGACCCCCGCTACTGCACCGCGATCTTCGGCGTCCTCGAACCCGACCGGGACACCGGTGAGGTGACCGTCCGCCTGGCCTCCGGCGGCCACCCGCCCGCCCTCGTCACCCGCGCCGACGGCACCGCCCACTTCCTGCCCACCCCCGGCGGACTCCTCGTCGGCGTCCTGCCGGACCCGCACTTCGTGACGGCCACCACCGTCCTGGCCCCCGGCGACACCCTGCTGCTCTACACCGACGGCCTGACCGAGGCCCGCACCGGACCCGACCGCACCGACCTCTACGGGGACGAGGCCCTGCACGCCTTCGCCACCCGCCTCGCCGGCCCCCCGCCCGGAGGGCTGGTCCAGGCCCTGACCGCCCTGCTGGACAGCCTCGGCGACGGCGTCGACGACGACACCGCGCTGCTCGCCCTCGGCGTCCCCGCCCGCCCCGGCGCCATGTGACACCGCCACGCCCGCGCCTCCCGGGCGGACCCCACCGGCACCGCGCGCGGGCCGCCCGTGCCCGGACCGGGCGGATCCCGGCGATCCGGCGGATGGTGAAAGGACCGCTGCTCATGGGAGCCGCCGCCCGCGCCCGGGCCCGCCGGCGTCACCTTCCGCGGCCGCTCGCCGTCGCCCGCCGTCGCCCGCCGGAAGGTGACGGGCGTGCCGAGCGGTATGCGCCCCGGCGCACCCCGGAGGGCCGGGCCCCGGCCACGGATTCCGCGGCCGGGACGGGGCGCGGCCGACGTAGGCTCGACCCGGCGACCCAGGGACGAGGAGGACTTATGAACGCCGCCGACAGAGACCTGCGGCAGCTGGACCCGGTGAGCGTCCTCAACGCGAAGACCACGCTGGTCCAGCTGCTCGGGCGGGCGGGGGTCTACTCCGGCGACGCGGAGGAGCTGATCGCGCTCGTCGAGGCGGGCGCGCTGGCCGAGGCGCGCCGGGAGGCGGCACCGGTGCCGGAGGGCGCGCCGCCGGGGAAGGGCGAGCTGTACGCGGCGGGGTGGGGCGACGGCGCCCGGGCCGTGGTCCACGGGCTCGACGAGATCGCCGAGCGGGTGCTGCGGGAGGCGGTCGGCGACCACGGGCCTCAGGAGCCCGAGGAACCGGAGGAGCGGTACCGCGTCGGGCGGATGGACCTGGAGCGGGTGAAGGTGGTGGTGACACGCCTTCATCTGTCGTTCGCCGACGACTCGGAGCTGGACCCGGAGGTCTCCGAGCAGGTCCTGGTCGCCGTGCTGCGCACCATGGGGGCGCGGAACCGGGCCGGGTACCCGGGCCGGCTGACCCGGTTCACGGATGAGCACCGCGCCCGGCTGGAGCGGATGTTCGCCCGGTACGGGCCGGGCAGCCCGATCGCGATCCACGGCCGCTACACGCTGCTGCACTCTCCCACCTGCGTCGCGGTGCTGGAGCGGCTGACGGTGACGCCGGAGGAGCTGCGGAAGGAGTGGGACGCCGGGGAGCTGCCGCCGGCCTGGCTGGACGGACTGACCGCCGCCTGGGAGGCGACGGGCTGAGCGGCGCCGGGCCGGGCCGGGCGCGTCAGGCGTGACTGAGGATGACCAGCAGCGCGAAGCACTCTGCCAGCACCTGGACCGCGAGTGCCGCCTGCCGGATCCGTACGGCCGGCCCGGCCAGGGCGAGGAGCAGCGCCCCGCCGCCCAGCCCGGCACTCCAGCCGAACAGCCACCACGGCAGCCCGGGGGCGCACTGCTCACCATAGGTCAGACACCGGGAGGCCCCCTCCGACGCCAGGGTCAGCAGACCGGTGCCCGCGGCCCCGGGCACGAACAGGACGCCGGCCAGCACGGCCGCGAGGCGGGTGTGATCGGCCGGGGCCGGGGCGGTGTCCGGGTCCGGGCCGGGGTTCGCGGAACCGTTCATGTGCCCAGCCAACCCCGGCGCCGCGCGACGTGGCAGCGGACGGCTACTCAGATCGCCTGGTACGTCCTACTCAGCGGCCGCCGGGCCGCAATCACCGGGCGTCCGGGCGGTTCGTGCGCCTCGTGGAGGTGGGGGCGGCGAGTCCCGGGGGCCCGCCAGGTGTGCCGGCTCAGGGGTGCAGGGTGGGCCGGTAGACGAGCTCCTGGATGCTGCCGTCGAGGGTGCGGCTGTCGAGCAGTTCGAGGTCGAAGTCGGCCGCGCCCGCGAAGACCGGGTCCAGCCCGGTCCGCCCGGTGATCACGGGGAAGACCGTCACCTGGACGCGGTCGACCAGACCGGCGGCCATCAGCGCCCGGTTCATCGACAGGCTGCCGTGCGAGCGCAGCGGTACGTCCGACTCCTTCTTCATCCGGGCGACCACGTCCACCGCGTCGCCGTACGCGATCCGCGCGTCCGGCCAGTCGAGGGGCCCGTCCAGCGTGGTCGACACCACCGTGGCCGGCATGCTCCTCATCCGGGTCACCCAGGGGTCGCGCACGTCGGAGTCCTCGGTGCTCGCGGCCAGCATCGAGGCGAACAGCCGGTAGGTGCCGGCGCCGAAGACCATCCGCTGCTCGTCGCTGTACTGGGCGAGGCGGTGGGCCAGGAGCTCGGGGCCCTGCTTGCCCCAGTAGCCGGTCCAGTCGCCACCGGCGGCGCCGAAGCCGTCGAGGCTGGAGAAGACGTCGAACGTGTAGGTGGCGGTCATGGTGTCCTCCGGGAGCTCGGGGTGCTGAAGGTCTTCCGGAGGGGTGACCGCTGGCGGTCGCGAAACTCATCGCAGAGGGGCCCGTTTCCGGGAGGCGCCGGGGCCGCCCCCGGGAGGCGAGGTCGGGAGGTTTGCCCGGGAATAGGCGGGCCATGTTAGTTGCTATCTACACGTAGATGGCTCCCGGCCCGGAGCCCACTCGGCCGGAAACCCCGGCCCCGACCGCACCCCGCTGGAAGGAAGCGCACCCCATGCCCCGCACCGGCTCCGTCCCCACCGGCTCCGTCCGCCCCACCGGCGGCGGCACCCTGACCGACCGGGTGGCCACCGCCGTACGGGAGCCCGCCACCGAGGACGGCTACGACCTGCACGCGCGGCTGGACGAGGTGCTGGCCGGGGTCGGTCTCAGCGCCGCGGAGGCGGGCGGGGAGATCACCTTCACCGGCGCGGACCCCATCGTGCCCAGCACCCTGCGGCTCGCCTCGGCGACCGCGCTGGCGCTGACCGCGAAGTCGGTGGCCGTCGCCGCGCTCTGGCGCGACCGGGGCGGCGAGGGCCAGTCGATCAGCATGGACCTGCGGCGCGCCCCGCACCGGCTCTGCCCGTTCTACGACCGCCGCTGGGAGCTGGTCAACGGCTTCCCGCCCGGCCGCCCAAGCGACCCGGACAACCCGATGGCGCTGGACTTCTACCGCGCCGGCGACGGCCGCTGGGTGATGCCGCTGGAGATGTACCCGGGCCTGAAGTCGCGCACCCTCAAGCTGCTGCGCACCCACGACGACCGGGCGGCGATCGCCGAGGCGGTGGCCCGCTGGAACGGCGCCGACCTGGAGGCCGCCGGGGCGGAGGCCGGGGTCGTCATGCCGATGGTGCGCTCCACCGGCGAGTTCCTGGCCGAGCGCCAGTACCGCGAGGTCCTGGCCGATCTCCCGCTGGTCGAGGTGGAGAAGATCGGCGACAGCGCACCCGAACCGCTCCCCGAAGGCGCCGATGCCCCGCTGGCCGGCGTACGGGCCCTGGGCATGGGCCATGTGATCGCCGGCGCCGGCATCGGCCGGGCACTCGCCCTGCACGGCGCCGACGCCCTCAACCTCTGGCGCCCGGGGGAGTGGGAGCACGACGTCGTCTATGTCACCGCCAACACCGGCGTCCGGTCCGCCACCGTCGAGCCGGCCGTCCCCGAGGGCGCGGCGACGGTACGGGCGCTGCTGCGCGGGGCCGACGTCTTCTACGCCAACCGCCGCCCCGGCTATCTGGCCCGCTTCGGCCTCACCGCGCACGAGGCGGCCGAGATCCGGCCCGGCGTCGTCCACACCACCGTCACCCTGCACGGCGAGCGGGGACCCTGGTCCCAGCGGGTCGGCTTCGACCAGACCGCCGGCTGCGTCACCGGGATGATGACCCTGGAGGGCACCGCCGACCACCCGCGCCTGCCGTACATCAAGGTGGTCAACGACTACCTGGTGCCCTGGCTCGCCACCGCCGGGATCATCGCCGCGCTGCGCCGCCGCGCCCGGGAGGGCGGCAGCTACCGGGTCCATGTCTCGCTGACCCGGGTCGCCCTGTGGATCCTCTCCCTCGGCACCTTCGATAAGGACTACGCCCGGGAGGTGGCGGGCACCGGCACGCGCCACGCCTACCTGGACCCGGAGACCTTCACCGCCGACACCCCGCTCGGCCGCTACCAGGGCGTCACGGAGCAGATCGCGATGTCCGCCACCCCGGGCGCGTACCGCCCCTCGTCCCTGCTGGTCCCGCGCGGCTCGGGCCGGCCGGAGTGGCTGCCGGACCACCGCTCGTAGCCCCCTTCTCTCACACCATCCGCAGCTCCCCCAGCGAAGGACCCCCATGAACCAGGAACAGCAGCACACGCCCGCCGCGGTCCCCCCGGCCGCCGAACGCCCCGCCGATACCGTCGCCCGGCTGCGCGCCACCTTCAGCACCGGGCGCACCAAGCCGCTCGCCTGGCGGACCGCCCAGCTCCGGGCGCTGCGCACCCTGCTGACCGAGGAGGGCGAGGCGCTGGCCGCCGCGCTCCTCACGGACCTCGGCAAGGGGCGCGAGGAGGCGTACCGCACCGAGATCGACTTCACCGTCCGCGAGATCGACCACACCCTGGAGCACCTGGCCGACTGGCTGCGGCCGGAGCCGGCGCCCGTCCCGGAGCGGCTGAGCCCGGCCACCGCGCACACCGTGCTCGACCCGCTCGGCGTGGTCCTGGTCATCGCGCCCTGGAACTACCCGGTGCAGCTGCTGCTGGCCCCGGTGGTGGGGGCGCTCGCCGCGGGCAACTGCGTGGTGGCCAAGCCCAGCGAGCTGGCGCCGGCCACCTCCGCGGCGCTGGCCCGGCTGCTGCCCCGCCATCTGGACACCGACGCGGTGGCCGTGGTGGAGGGGGCCGTGCCGGAGACCACGGCCCTGCTGGCGCAGCGGTTCGACCATGTCTTCTACACCGGCAACGGGACCGTCGGCCGGATCGTGATGCGCGCGGCCGCCGAGCACCTCACCCCGGTCACCCTGGAACTGGGCGGGAAGTCCCCGGTGTTCGTGGACCGGGACGCCGATCTGCCGACGGTCGCGGCCCGCCTGGTGGCGACCAAGTTCATGAACGCCGGGCAGACCTGTGTGGCCCCCGACTACGTGCTGGCCGACCCGGAGACGGCCCGTGCGCTGGAGAAGGAGCTGGCCTCCGCGGTGCGCGAGCGGTACGGCGACGACCCCTCGGCGACGGAGGCCTACGGCCGGATCGTCAACGAGCGGCACTTCGACCGGCTGGTGGGGCTGCTCGACTCGGGCCGCACGGTCGTCGGCGGCCGGCACGAGCGCGAGGGGCGCTACATCGCCCCGACCGTGCTCGCGGAGGTCGCGGCCGACTCCCCGGTGATGCGCGAGGAGATCTTCGGGCCGATCCTGCCGCTGGTGGCGGTGGCCGGCCTGGACGAGGCCATCGACTTCATCCGGGGGCGCGACAAGCCGCTGGCCCTTTACGCCTTCACCGGCTCCGACACCACCCGGGAGCGGCTCACCGCCGAGACCTCCTCGGGCGGGCTCACCTTCGGGCTGCCGGTGGCCCATCTCACCGTCTCCGACCTGCCCTTCGGCGGTGTGGGGGAGAGCGGTATGGGCAACTACCACGGCCACTACTCGCTGGAGACCTTCAGCCACCGCAAGGCGGTGCTGGACCAGCGCGGCTGAGCCCGGCTCCTACCGCCGGAGTGCCGCCAGCTGGGCCAGCAGCAGTTCCAGGGCGTCCGGGAAGGCCGATTCGGCCATGGCGGACAGCTGGGCGCGGACGGTGTGCAGGTTCGGGTAGTCGCCGGGTGGCAGGGTGCCGTAGACGTCCTGCCACGCCTGGCGCTCCTGACGGCGCTGGTGCTCGGTGAGGCCCAGCACCTCCGCGTCCAGGGCGGCGTGGGCGAGGACGGTGTCGATGAAGGTGCGGTAGAGGCGCACCGCCTCGGCGGGCGGGAAGCCGGCCCGCAGCAGGATGCCGATCCCGGTGTCCACCGCCCGGCACTCGGCGGGCCCCGCGGTGACCCGGGAGGCGCTGACCGGCGCCAGCCGGGGGTGACGCAGTACCG
The DNA here is from genome assembly GCF_023218175.1 of Streptomyces lichenis. Classification (GTDB taxonomy): domain Bacteria; phylum Actinomycetota; class Actinomycetes; order Streptomycetales; family Streptomycetaceae; genus Streptomyces; species Streptomyces lichenis. Next base: position 22,528 of record NZ_JALPTH010000011.1, read on the forward strand.
AGCGGTGCACCCGCACGGCGAGCTCCCTGAGCGAGGCGGTCCAGTCCTCGCCCGGGGTGAAGCCGTCGATCGACTCCCCGATCAGCCGGTCGGCCACCGCCAGCAGCAGGGCGTCGGTGTCGGCGAAGTAGCGGTAGACCGCCGAGGGGTCGCAGCCCAGGGCGGCACCGAGCCGCCGCACCGTGAGCGCGTTGCCCCCGGGCGCCTCGATGAGCTCCAGCGCCGCCCGGACGATCGCCTCCTCGCTCAGCACCGTCCCGGAGCCGGTGGGGCGCCTGCGCTTGCGCCCCACCGGGATGCGCTGGGGATCCGGCATACCGGCCTCCTGGTCTGCGCGGCCCGCGGTGCCACGGAAGGGGCCGAGGGCTTACGACAACTTATTGACGTAAGTATGGCGCGGTTGTTTCATCGGCGCACCCCCTCGTTCACCGCCGAAGGAGCGCACCATGGCCGCAGTCATACCGGAGACGGAACCACCGGCGACGGCGATGCGCCGCACGCTGGGTGTACGGGACGGCGTGGCGATCGCGGCCTCCAGCACGGCCGCGACCACCAGCATCGGCATCGGGATGGGGGTGCTCGCGCTGTACGCGGGGCGGCAGACCCCGGCGCTGCTGATCGTCGCCTTCCTGCCGATCCTGGGCATCGCGCTGTCCTACGCCCGGCTGAACCGCACCGAGCCCCACTGCGGCAACGGCTACACCTGGGTGGGGCGCTCCCTCGGCGCCTGGCCGGGGTTCCTCACCGGCTGGGTGGTGCTGGTGGCCAACGTGGTGTTCATGGCGTACACCAGCGCCGTCACCGGCTCGGTGATCCTGCAGTTCGCCGGCAAGCTGGGGCTGCACAGCCTGCTGGGCGTCCCGCTCGACCCAGGGTCCACCGGGGTGAGCACGGTGATCGGCCTGGTGGCGCTGGTGGTGGTGACCGTGACCGCCGTGACCGGGGTCCGCTCGGCGACCCGGCTGCAGTGGGTGCTGCTGGTCTTCGAGTACGCCGTGCTGCTGGTCTTCTGCACCTGGGCGATCGTCTCGGGCGACCAGCCGTTCTCCTGGAGCTGGCTCGACCCCTTCGCGATCGGCTCGGTGCGGTCCCTGGCCCAGGGGCTGGTGCTGGCGGTGTTCGTCTTCTGGGGCTGGGACGCCGCCTTCACGGTGAACGAGGAGACGAAGAACGCCTCGGACGCCGCCCGGGGCGGGCTCATCGCCCTGCTGGCCATGCTCGGGCTGCTGGTCTTCGCGGCGATCGCCTTCCAGCGGGCGATGGGCGACGGCGAACTGGTGGCCCAGGGGCCGCAGGCCCTGACCTACCTGGGTGCCCGGCTGGCCCCGGAGCCCTGGGCGTCGCTGCCGCTCGCCGCGCTGATGTGCTCGGCCTTCGCCTCGCTCCAGTCCACCGTCATCCCGACCGCGCGCGGCGCGCTGGCGATGGGTCGGGACCAGACCCTCGGCCGCAGATGGACGAGGATCCACCCGCGCTACGGTTCCCCCGCCGCGGGTACGGTGATGATCATGGCCATCTCGGCGGCGGTCGCGGTCCTGGCGGTCGGCATCCCCAGGATCAACCTGATGATCCTCACGGCCGTCAACTCCATCGGCCTGATCGTCTCCCTCTACTACGGCCTCACCGCGCTGGCCTGCGCCGTGCGGTTCCGCGGCGCGCTGCGCGAGGGCCCGCTCGCGGCACTGCGCTGCGTCCTCGTCCCCGGCCTCAGCGCGCTGGCGCTGTTCGGCCTCGGCGCCTATCTGGCCTACCGCTACGCCACCATGAGCGACCACTTCCAGGCCACACCGGACAACGGCTGGTTCCTGCTGCTGATCCCGGGCCTGTTCGTGCTCACCGGCCTGGTGGCCGCCGCGGTCGCCAAGTGGCGCCGCCGCTCCCCGTACTTCACCACCGGCCGCGGCACGGACGCCGACACCATCGCCCTGCCGATGGACCGCCGGCCCGCCTGACCCCGGCCCTCCTCCCACCCCTCCCGTCCACGACACCCGCACCCGGAGCCACCCCATGTCCGCCACCACCACGGCCGCCGACCTCGTCCTCACCGGCGGCCCGGTCCACACCGTCGACCCGGTCCACCCCCACGCCACCTCGGTGGCCGTCCGCGGCGACCGGATCATCGCGGTCGGCCACGACGAGGTCCACGACCTGATCGGACCCGCCACCGAGGTCGTGGACCTGCGCGGCCGCCTGCTCGTCCCGGGCTTCCAGGACGCCCATGTCCACCCGGTCGGCGGGGGAGTGGAGATGGGCCAGTGCGACCTGTCCGGCGCCACCGGCGCGGACGACTGCGCCGCCCTGATCCGCGCTTACGCCGAGGCCCACCCCGACCGCCCCTGGATCACCGGCGGCGGCTGGTCCCTGGACGCCTTCCCCGGCGGCACCCCCGACCGGCAGCTGCTGGACACCCTCGTCCCGGACCGCCCCGTCTACCTGGTCAACCGCGACCACCACGGCGCCTGGACCAACAGCCGCGCCCTGGAGGCCGCCGGAGTCACCCGCGACACCGCCGACCCCGCCGACGGGCGGATCGAACGGGAGGCCGACGGCCACCCCAGCGGCATGCTCCAGGAAGGGGCCATGCACCTGGTCGCCGACCACGCGCCCCCGGTCACCCCCGACGAACAGCTCGCCGGGCTGCTGCGCGCCCAGGCCCTGCTGCACTCCTACGGGATCACCGCCTGGCAGGACGCCCTGCTCGGCGAGCACGCCTCCATGGCCGACCCGGCACCCGCCTACCGGCGCGCCGCCACCGAGGGCCTGCTGACCGCACGGGTACGCGGGGCGCTCTGGTGGGACCGCACCCGCGGCCTCGAACAGCTCCCCGAACTGCTGCACCGGCGCTCCGAGTTCACCGTCGGCACCCTCAAGGCCCACAGCGTCAAGATCATGCAGGACGGCATCGCGGAGAACCACACGGCCGCGATGCTCGCCCCCTACCTCACCGCCTGCGGCTGCGCCTCCGGCAACGCCGGGATCTCCTTCGTCGACCCCGCCGCACTCGGCGAGATCGTCACCCGGCTGGACCGCGAGGGCTTCCAGGTGCACTTCCACGCCCTGGGCGACCGCGCGGTACGCGAGGCCCTGGACGCCGTCGAGACCGCGCAGCGCGCCAACGGCCGGCGCGGCAACCGGCACCACCTCGCCCACCTCCAGGTGGTGGACGCCGCCGACATCCCGCGCTTCCGGGCCCTGGGCGCCACCGCCAACATCCAGCCCCTCTGGGCCGCGCACGAACCGCAGATGGACGAGCTGACCATCCCGTTCCTCGGCGCCCGGCGGGCCGCCCGGCAGTACCCGTTCGCCGACCTCGTCCACAGCGGGGCGCCGCTGGCGGCCGGCAGCGACTGGCCGGTGTCCAGCCCCGACCCGATCGCCGGGCTGCACACCGCCGTCAACCGCCACCAGCCCGGATCCGGCCGCCCGGTCTTCCTGCCGGAGCAGCGCATCACCCTCGGCGCGGCCCTGACCGCCTACACGGCGGGCAGCGCCCATGTGAACCACCTGGACCACACCGGCACCATCGCCCCGGGCAAGCTGGCCGACCTCGCCGTGCTGGATCGCGACATCTTCGCCCGCCCCGCCGACGAGATCGCCCAGGCGCGGGTGGAGCAGACCTTCGTCGGAGGCCGCCGGGTCCACCACGCCCCGGACGCCTGACCCCCCGGCCACCCGTGCCCGTCCGCGACCGCGCCGGGCGCGCCGGCGGCGTCAGCGGACCGTATGGATACGGCCGACCACCGTCAAGGTCCCGTCATCGCACGGCCCATGGCGCGGAAGCGGGGGATACCGTCGATGGCGCGCCCCGGGTCGCCTCCCCGCGTCCGGGGCCCCACCAGCTTCCGCCGTTCCCCTGGGAGGGCCCGATGTGCCTGTTCCGCTACGACGACGACCCCGAACCCGAGGAACCGGACCCGGCCGGCCCGCTGTTCGTGCCGGTGCGGCCGGGACACGCGCGCCTGGGCGTACGGCTGTTCCGCACCCCGCTGGGCGCCCGTACCGCCGTCGGCTTCACCAGTGCCGAACGGCTGGCCGCCACGCTCGGCGCCGAGCAGCCCTGGATCCGGCTCTCCGTGGCGGTGCTCCGCTCGCTGGCGGAGCCGGTCGGGGCCTCGCTGGTGACCGTCGACCCGACGCTGACCGCCCCGGCCGCCACCGGCGCACCGGCGTCCGGCCCCGGCGCGGATCCCGGCACCCAGCGCCCCGGATCCCTGGCCCGGACCGTCTGAGGGGAGCCGCCATGACCGTCACCGCGCTGCCCGAGGCCGCCACCGGCACCGGCGACCTGTCCGTCTGGCCGGCGTCCACCACCCGGCTTGCCCAAGGGGACCTGGCCGTCGGCGGGGTGTCCCTCGCCGAGGCCGCCGAGCGGTTCTCCACCCCGGTCTACCTGCTCGACGAGGGCGAGGTGCGCCGGCGCTGCCGCACCTACCGGGATGTCTTCCCGGACACCGAAGTCCTCTACGCGGCCAAGGCGTTCCTCTCCCGCGCGATGGTGCGCTGGGTACGGGAGGAGGGGCTCGGCCTGGACGTCTGCTCCGCGGGGGAACTCGAACTCGCCGTCACCGCGGGCTTCCCGCCCGAGCGCATCGTGCTGCACGGCAACGCCAAGTCGCCCGCGGACCTCGACAACGCGCTGCGGCTCGGGGTCGGCCGTATCGTGATCGACTCCCCCTCGGAGATCACCCGGATCGCGGCCGCCCTCGGCAAGCGGGACCGCCAGAAGGTCCTGCTGCGGATCGTGCCGGGCGTCTCGGCGGGCGGGCACGACAAGATCCGCACGGGCACCGACGGCCAGAAGTTCGGTCTCTCCCTGACCGACGGATCGGCGCAGGACGCCATCGAACGCGTCCTCGGCCGGCGGCGGTTGCTCCTGGCCGGGCTGCACTGCCACATCGGCTCCCAGATCACCGAGGTGGAGCCCTACCTCGCCGCGCTGCGCCGGATGGTGGAGCTGATGGCCCGGATCCGCGACCACCACGGCCTCACCCTGACCGAGCTCGACCTGGGCGGCGGCCACGGCGTCGCCTACCGGCCCGGTGAACCGGCCCTCGACCTCACCGCCCTCGCCCACCGGGTGCGCACCACCCTGGCCGAGAGCTGCGCGGCGGCCGGGCTGCCGGTGCCCCGGCTGCTGATCGAACCGGGCCGGGCCGTCGTCGGGCCGGCCGGGGTCGCCCTGTACCGGGTGCTCACCGTCAAGCGCACCGGCGGCACCACCTTCGCGGCCGTCGACGGCGGTATGAGCGACAACCCGCGGCCCGCGCTGTACGGAGTGCGGTACGCGCCCCGGCTGGTGGGCCGCGCCTCCACGGCACCCACCCATGCCACCACCGTCGTCGGCCGGCACTGTGAGGCCGGCGATGTGCTGGCCGCCGGGGTGGAACTGCCCGCCGACCTCCGCCCGGGCGATGTGCTCGCCGTCCCGGTCGCGGGCGCGTACCAGGTGTCCATGGCCTCCGGGTACAACATGGTCGGCCGCCCTCCGGTCGTCGCGGTCCACCAGGGCACGGCCCGGCTGCTGATCCGCCGCGAGACCCTGGCGGACCTGAGCGGCCGGGACATCGGCGGCTGAGAGCCGGGTCGCCACCGGACGAGGAAGGGCCGGGCCTCCGCCGCACGCGGGGGCCCGGCCCTTCGTCGCCGGGCCTCAGGCGGACGGCCGGGCGGTGATGCGGAAGCGCAGCCGGCAGACGGCGGCGTCGGTGCCGCGGCGGACCGCGTGGGCGACGACGGAACCGCGCTGGTTCTGCAGCAGCCGCTGCCACAGGCGAGCGGGCTCGGTCTCCGGGATGAGCACGGTGACCTGCGCGTCGGGGTGCGCCGCCGTCAGCTCGCGGACGTGGTCGCGCACCGGGCGGCCCAGCGAGCGCGCCACCGTGGGGAGTTCCACCAGCTCGACCCCCGGGTCCCACAGGTCCCAGTCGCGGCGCAGGGCTTCGGCGGCCCGCCGGTCCTCGGGGTCGGCGTAGGTGACGGTGATTGCCCGGACCTCGTCGCCCAGGGAGCGCGCGGCGGTCAGGGCCTGGCAGGTCAGCCGGGAGATGCCGGAGACGGGGACCACCACCAGGGACCGCACCCGGCGGGGCGGGCCGGGGATCCGGCCGAGCTCCAGGCACGCGCCGATCCGGTCGTAGGCGCGGTGCACCCGCTCGAAGGCGACGACCAGCAGGGGCAGGGCGAGGACGATCAGCCAGGCCCCCTCGGTGAACTTGGTGGCGGTGACGACCACGGCCGCGATGCCCGTGGTCAGCGCGCCGAAGCCGTTCAGGGCCGCCTTGGCCCGCCAGCCGGCGGGGCGCCCGGTGCTCCAGTGCCGGACCATGCCGGCCTGGCAGAGGGTGAAGCCGACGAAGACGCCGATGGCGAAGAGCGGGACCAGGGTGTTGGTGTCGCCGCCGGAGAGCACCAGCAGGGCGCCGGAGACCACGGCCAGGGCGAGCACGCCGTGCCGGTGCACCTGCCGGTCGGCCTTGAGGGCGAAGACATGCGGCAGGTGGTTGTCCCGGGCCAGCAGGCCCATCAGCACCGGCAGCCCGCCGAAGGAGGTGTTGGCGGCGAGCGCCAGCAGCACCATGGTGGCGAACTGCACCACGTAGAACACCGCGTTGTGCCCGAAGGACGCGTCGGCGAGCTGGGCGAGCACCGTCACGCCCTCCACCGGCCGCAGCTGGAAGCGGCCGATGAGCACCGACAGCCCGATCAGCATGGTGCCCAGCAGGGCTCCGAGGGCCACCTCGGTCCGCTGGGCGCGGCGCGCGGCCGGTGCCCGGAAGGACGGTACGGCGTTGGCCACGGCCTCCACACCGGTCAGCGCCGAGCAGCCGGCCGCGAAGGCCTTCAGCAGCAGCAGGGCGCCCACGGCGGTGGCCCCTTCACCGAGCGCCGAGGGATGGCCCGCTGCGGAGGCCGTGCTCACCGGGGTGTCGCGGAGCAGACCGGTCACGATCATCGCCAGGACGGAGCCCACGAACACCGCGGTGGGGACCAGGAAGGCCTTCGCGGAGCCGACGATGCCGCGCAGGTTCACCGCGGTGACCAGGACCAGCACCGCCAGGCAGAGCCACACCCGGTCCGCGTACAGCGCCGGGAAGGCCGAGGTCAGCGCGGCCACCCCGGCGGTGACCGAGACGGCCACGTTCAGCACGTAGTCCAGGACCAGCGAGCCGGCGGCGACCAGGCTCGCCCGCCGCCCCAGGTGCCGGCGGGCGACCGCGTACGCGCCGCCGCCGTCCGGGAAGGCGGCGACGACCTGCCGGTAGGAGGCGACCAGCACGGCCAGCAGCGCGGCGATCGCCAGGGTGACCGGGAGGGTGAAGCCGAGCCCCTGGGCACCGGCGGCCGCGAGCACCAGCACGATCGCCTCGGGCCCGTACGCCACGGAGGCCATCGCGTCCAGCGACAGTGCCGCCAGACCCTGGAGCGCGGTGAGCCGGTGCCGCTCACCCGCCGTCTCGTCGGCGGCGGTATCGGGGGGTTCCTCCGGCCCGCGGTCCTCGGCGTCCGGGGTCGGATGTGCGGTGTGAACGGCCATGTCGGCGGTACCTCCGGTCGAGCTGACGGAGGGACAGCGTCGCCGCCGGCGGACCCGTCCACCAGCACCGTTGACGGCATCCATACGACTGACCGGCCACTTTTCACGCGTCCCTGACGAGGTGGGCGGAGGCGGCGTACGGAGTGCGTCAAGCCCCCGGGCGGGTCGGCCCTCGGCCGTGCTGCCGCCGGTGGCGGACCTGATCGTCCGGGGCCGCCGATGACCCGGTCGGGTGACCGCCTCCGCGCCGCCGGCGTCAAGACCGCGTCAACGCCGAGGCCGCCGGCGTATGGGCGGCGTCAAAGCTGGGGCTCCGGCCGTAAGAGGCCCGTCAAAGCGGCTTACCCCCCGCCCGCCGCCGAGGTTTGCTCTTCCTCGGCCACACCGGCCGAAACACGTCCCTACGACCCAGGAGCTCACGATGGCCGATCTGGCCTTCGTCGCCGCCACGATCGCGGTCTTCGCGCTGGTGGCGCTCATCGCCCGGGGGGTGACCAAGCTGTGACCGTCGAGAACGTCGTCGGCCTCGTCGTGGCCGTCTCCCTGCTCGGCTACCTCGTCCTCGCCCTTGTGTTCCCGGAGAGGTTCTGAGCGCCGGTATGAGTTCCCAGACAGCCGGCCTGCTCCAGCTGCTCGCCCTGATCGGCGCCCTCGCGCTGGCGTACCGCCCGCTCGGCGACTACATGGCGCGCGTCTACTCCTCACAGAAGCACTACGCGCCGGAGCGGTGGATCTACCGGGCCATCGGCGCCGACCCGGCGGTGGAGATGCGCTGGCCGGCCTATCTGCGCGGAGTGCTCGCCTTCTCCGCGGTGGGCGTCCTCTTCCTGTACGGGCTTCAGCGGCTGCAGGGCAGCCTGCCCGGCTCGCTCGGCTTCGTCTCGATCGACCCGGACCAGGCGTTCAACACCGCCGCGTCCTTCGTGGCCAACACCAACTGGCAGTCGTACTACGGCGAGCAGGCCATGGGCCACCTCGTGCAGACCGGCGGCCTGGCGGTGCAGAACTTCGTCTCGGCGGCCGTCGGCATGGCCGTCGCGGTGGCCCTGGTCCGCGGCTTCGCCAGGAGCCGCACCGGTGAGCTCGGCAACTTCTGGTCGGACCTGGTGCGCGGCACCGTGCGCGTCCTGCTTCCGCTCTCGGTGGTCGGCGCGCTGGTGCTGGTCGCCTGCGGGGTGATCCAGAACTTCGCCGGCATCCACGAGGTGGGGCAGTTCGGCGGCGGCACCCGGCAGTGGAACGGCGGCGCGGTCGCCTCCCAGGAGGTCATCAAGGAGCTGGGCACCAACGGCGGCGGCTACTTCAACGCCAACTCCGCCCACCCCTTCGAGAACCCCACCCCGTTCTCCAACCTCTTCGAGGTCTTCCTGATCCTGCTCATCCCGTTCTCCCTCACCCGGACCTTCGGCCGGATGGTCGGCAACCTTCGCCAGGGCTACGCGATCCTCGCCACGATGGGCGTCATCTGGGTCGCCTTCACCGGGCTGATGCTGTGGACCGAGTTCGCCGGCCGCGGGCCCGCCCTGGAGGTGGCCGGCGGCGCCATGGAGGGCAAGGAGACCCGGTTCGGCATCGCCGGCTCCTCGCTCTTCGCGGTGGCCACCACGCTCACCTCCACCGGCGCGGTCAACTCCTTCCACTCCTCGTACACCGGCTTCGGCGGCGGCATCACCCTGCTCGGCATGCAGCTCGGCGAGATCGCCCCCGGCGGCGTCGGCTCCGGCCTCTACGGCATGCTGGTCATGGCCGTCATCGCGGTGTTCATCGCCGGACTGATGGTCGGCCGCACCCCCGAGTACCTGGGCAAGAAGATCGGCACCCGCGAGATCAAGCTCGCCGCCTGCTACCTCCTGGTCACCCCGGCCCTGGTGCTCTGCTTCACCGCGGCCGCCATGGCGCTGCCCACCCCGGCCGGCTCCATGACCAACAGCGGCGCGCACGGCTTCTCGGAGATCCTCTACGCCTACACCTCCGGCGCCAACAACAACGGCTCCGCCTTCGCCGGCCTGAACGCCGACACCCAGTGGTTCAACTCGACCATCGGCATCGCCATGCTGCTGGGCCGCTTCCTGCCGATGGTGTTCGTGCTGGCGCTGGCCGGCTCGCTGGCCCGGCAGAAGCCGGTCCCGGAGACCGCGGGCACCCTGCGCACCGACAAGCCGCTCTACGCGGGCCTGCTCGTCGGCACGATCGTCATCATCACCGGTCTGACCTACTTCCCGGCCCTGGCACTGGGGCCGCTCGCCGAAGGACTCGCAGCATGAGCACCGCCACGCCCACCAGGGCACCGCAGCACGACGCACCAGCCGGCGAGCAGCCCGGCGGCGGGCGGGTCGGCGGCGGCCTGTTCGACCCCCGGCAGCTGCTCACCTCGCTCCCGGACGCGGTCCGCAAGCTGGACCCGCGGGTCATGGTCAAGTCACCGGTGATGTTCGTGGTGCTGGTCGGCTCGGTGGTCACCACCGTGCTGGCCTGCGCCGACCCCACGGACTGGTTCGGCTGGGCGATCACCGCCTGGCTCTGGCTCACCACCGTCTTCGCCAACCTGGCCGAGGCGGTCGCCGAGGGCCGCGGCAAGGCCCAGGCCGACACCCTGCGCAAGGCCAAGACCGACTCCGTCGCCCGCCGCCTGGGCGAGGACGGCACCGGCGAGGAGCGGATACCGGGCTCCCGATTGCGCATCGGCGACATGGTCGTCTGCGAGGCCGGCGACACCATCCCCGGCGACGGGGACGTCGTCCAGGGCGTGGCCTCGGTGGACGAGTCCGCCATCACCGGCGAGTCGGCCCCGGTCATCCGGGAGTCCGGCGGCGACCGCTCGGCCGTCACCGGCGGCACCAAGGTCCTCTCCGACCGGATCACCATCAGGATCACCACCAGGCCGGGTGAGACCTTCATCGACCGGATGATCAACCTGGTGGAGGGCGCCGCCCGGCAGAAGACGCCCAACGAGATCGCGCTGAACATCCTGCTCGCCTCGCTGACCATCGTCTTCCTGCTGGCGGTGGTGACCCTCCAGCCGTTCGCCGTCTACGCCGGCGCCGAGCAGTCGATGATCGTCCTGACCGCCCTGCTGGTCTGCCTGATCCCCACCACCATCGGCGCGCTGCTCTCGGCCATCGGCATCGCCGGCATGGACCGCCTGGTCCAGCGCAACGTCCTGGCCATGTCCGGCCGGGCGGTCGAGGCCGCCGGCGACGTCTCGACCCTGCTGCTCGACAAGACCGGCACCATCACCTTCGGCAACCGCCAGGCCGCCGAGTTCCTGCCGGTCCCGGGCACCACCGAGGACGAACTGGCGGATGCCGCCCAGCTCTCCTCGCTGGCCGACGAGACCCCCGAGGGCCGCTCGGTGGTGGTGCTGGCCAAGGAGCGGTACGGGCTGCGCGAACGCCACCAGGGCGAGCTCGCCCACGCCGAGTGGATCGCCTTCACCGCCCAGACCCGGATGTCCGGCGTGGACGTGGACGGCCGCAAGGTCCGCAAGGGCGCCGCCGGCTCCGTCATCGCCTGGGTACGGGAGCGGGGCGGGCAGATCGGCGAGGCGGCGGGAGAGCTCGCCGACCGCATCGCACAGGCCGGCGGCACCCCGCTGCTGGTCGCGGTGGAGGACGGCCGCGGCGCCCGCGTGCTGGGGGTCCTCCACCTCAAGGACGTGGTCAAGGACGGGATGCGCGAGCGGTTCGACGAACTGCGCCGGATGGGCATCAAGACCGTCATGATCACCGGTGACAACCCGCTCACCGCCAAGGCCATCGCCGACGAGGCCGGGGTGGACGACTTCCTCGCGGAGGCCACCCCCGAGGACAAGATGGCCCTGATCAAGCGGGAGCAGGCCGGCGGCAAGCTGGTGGCGATGACCGGCGACGGCACCAACGACGCCCCCGCCCTGGCCCAGGCCGACGTCGGCGTGGCGATGAACACCGGCACCTCGGCCGCCAAGGAGGCCGGGAACATGGTGGACCTGGACTCCGACCCCACCAAGCTCATCGAGATCGTGGAGATCGGCAAGCAGCTCCTGATCACCCGGGGAGCCCTGACCACCTTCTCCATCGCCAACGACGTGGCCAAATACTTCGCGATCATCCCGGCCATGTTCGCCGTGGTGTATCCGGGCCTGGACACGCTCAACATCATGCGGCTGGCCTCCCCGCAGTCCGCGATCCTCTCCGCCGTGGTCTTCAACGCGTTGATCATCGTGGCCCTGGTGCCGCTCGCCCTCAAGGGCGTGCGCTACCGGCCCACCAGCGCCGACCGGATGCTCCGCCGCAACCTCGGCCTCTACGGACTCGGCGGCCTCATCGCCCCGTTCGTCGGCATCAAGCTCATCGACCTGCTCCTCTCCCTCCTCCCCGGAATCGGCTGAGACGATCATGAACACCTCCGTAGCCGCGACCGCACGGCTCCTCGGCGCCGGACTGCGCGCGCTCCTCGTCCTCACGGTGATCTGCGGCGTGCTCTACCCGCTGGCCCTCACCGGCGCCGCCCAGACCCTCTTCCCCGGCAAGGCCGACGGCTCCGAGATCACGGACCAAGGCGGCCGGACCGTCGGCTCCTCCCTCATCGGGCAGACCTACACCCTCCCCGGCGGCGACCCGGAGGAGGCGGCCAGGCCCGACCCGCGCTGGTTCCAGCCGCGCCCCTCCGACGGGCTCGGCGCCAACAGCGTGAATACGCAGTACACGCTGCTCCTGTCCGGTGCCACCAACCGCTCCGCCGACAACGGCGCGGTCGACGGCGCCTGCCCGAAGGACGCCGAGGAGGGCACCCTCTGCGCCCAGGTCACCGCCGCACAGCGGGCCGTCGTCGCCGACAACTCCACCGCCTCCTACACGGTCGCGCCCCGGGACGTACCGGCCGACGCGGTCACCTCCTCCGGCTCCGGCCTGGACCCGCACATCTCGCCCGCCTACGCCGAACTCCAGGTCCACCGGGTCGCCGAGCGGAACAAGCTCGGCGTCGAGCGGGTCGAGCAGCTGGTACGGGAGCACACCGAGGGCCGCACGCTCGGCTTCATCGGCGAGCCCCGGGTCAACGTCCTGGAGCTCAACACCGCGCTGAAGTCGCTCATCCGGAGCTGATGGCACGCCCGACGTCCCGGCGACGAACAAAGGAGACCTGCCCATGCCCCGGGTGCTCGTGGTGGAGGACGATCCCCAGCTCGTCCGCGCACTGAGGATCAACCTCCAGGCACGCCGCTTCGAGGTGGAGGAGGCACCGGACGGCGGCACCGCCCTGCGGCTCGCCGCCGCCCGCACACCCGATGTGGTCCTGCTGGACCTGGGACTGCCGGACATCGACGGCATCGACGTCCTGAAGGAGATCCGCGGCGGAAACCGCATGCCCATCCTGGTCCTCTCGGCCCGGCACACCTCGGAGGAGAAGGTCCGCGCCCTGGACGCCGGCGCGGACGACTACGTCACCAAGCCCTTCAGCATGGACGAGCTGCTGGCGCGGCTCCGCGCGGCCGTACGGCGCCAGGAGGCACCCGCCCAGGGCACCGTGCCCGCCACCGTGCGGACCGCGGACTTCACCATCGACCTGACCGCCAGGAAGGTGGCCCGCGCCGGGAGGCCCGTACGCCTCACCCCCACCGAATGGCACCTGCTGGAGATACTCGTCACCCACCCGGGCCACCTCGTCTCCCAGCGGAAGCTGCTGCTGGAGGTCTGGGGCCCCGCCTACCGGAACAACGCCAACTACCTGCGGGTCTACATGGCCCAGCTGCGGCGCAAACTGGAGTCGGACCCCTCCCACCCCCGCTACCTCATCACCGCGCCGGGCATGGGCTACCGCTTCGAACCCTGAACCGCCCCGGCCGGGGCCCTTCGGAACCATCGCACCAGCACACACGAGAAGACGGCGGTATGGGACGCGGCAAGCTTCGGATCCACCTCGGCGCGGCACCGGGCGTCGGCAAGACCTACGCCATGCTCTCCGAGGCGCACCGCCGGCTCGAACGGGGCACCGACTGCGTCGTCGGCTTCGTGGAGCACCATGGCCGGCCGCGCACCGAGGTGATGCTGCACGGCCTGGAGCTGGTCGGGCGGCGCGAGATCGCCTACCGGGACGGCGTCTTCACCGAGATGGACGTCGACGCGGTCCTCGCCCGGCGCCCCGCCGTCGCCCTGGTGGACGAACTCGCCCACACCAACGTCCCCGGCTCGCGCAACGCCAAGCGCTGGCAGGATGTCGAGGAACTCCTCCGGGCCGGCATCGACGTCGTCTCCACCGTCAACATCCAGCACCTCGAATCCCTCGGGGACGTGGTCGAGACGATCACCGGCGTCCGCCAGCGCGAGACGGTCCCCGACGAGGTGGTGCGGCGCGCCGACCAGATCGAACTGGTCGACATGGACCCGCAGGCGCTGCGCCGCCGCATGGCCCACGGCAACATCTACCAGCCCGACAAGGTCGACGCGGCCCTCTCCCACTACTTCCGCCCCGGCAACCTCACCGCCCTGCGCGAGCTGGCCCTGCTCTGGACCGCCGACCGGGTCGACGAATACCTCAACGAGTACCGCGGCGAGCACGGCATCCGCTCCACCTGGCAGGCCCGGGAGCGCATCGTCGTCGGCCTCACCGGCGGCCCGGAGGGGCGCACCCTCATCCGGCGCGCCGCGCGGCTGGCCGAGAAGGGCGCGGGCGGCGAGGTGCTGGCCGTGCACATCGCGGCCGGCGACGGACTGACCTCCGCCTCACCCGGCGAACTCGCCGCCCAGCGCACCCTGGTCGAGGACCTGGGCGGCACCTTCCACCACGTCATCGGGGAGAAGGTCTCCGACGCGCTGCTGGAGTTCGCCCGCGGGGTCAACGCCACCCAGATCGTGCTCGGCGTCAGCCGCCGCAGATCCTGGCAGTACCTCTTCAGCCCCGGGGCGAGCGCCACCGTCGCCCGCGACTCCGGCCCGGACCTGGACATCCACATCGTCACCCACGACGAGGCCGCCAAGGGCCGCCGGAGCCTGCCGGCCGTGGTGCGGGGAGCCCGGCTCGGCCGGGGCCGGGTCATCCGGGGCTGGCTGGCCGGCCTGCTCGGCCCGGCCCTGCTCACATGGCTGCTCCGGCAGGCGGTGCCGGAGCTCGGGCTCGCCAACGACATGCTGCTCTTCCTCACCTGCACGGTCGCGGCCGCCCTGCTGGGCGGCGTACTGCCCGCGCTGGCCTCGGCGGCCTTCGGCTCCCTGCTGCTGAACTACTACTTCACCCCGCCGCTCCACCGGTTCACCGTCTCCGACCCGAAGAACATCGTCGCCATCGCGATCTTCGCCGGGGTGGCCGTCTCCGTCGCCTCGGTGGTCGACCTCGCCGCCCGGCGCACCCACCAGGCCGCCCGGCTGCGGGCCGAGTCCGAGGTCCTCTCCCTGCTCACCGGCAGCATCCTGCGCGGCGAGGACACCGTGGACGCCCTGCTCTCCCGGCTCCGTGAGACCTTCACCATGGACTCCGTCGCCCTGCTGGAACGCGCCGGCGAGACCGGCGCCTGGTCGACGGTGGCTTCCGTCGGCGCCACCCCGGCCGACCGGCCCGAGGACGCCGACGTCGACCTGCCCATCGGCGACCACCTGGCCCTGGCGCTCTCCGGCCGGGTGCTGCCGGCCGAGGACCGCAGGGTCCTCACCGCCTTCGCCGCCCAGGCCGCCGTGGTCCTCGACCGCCAGCGCCTGCTGCACCAGGCGGGCCAGGCGCGCGAACTGGCCGAGGGCAACCGCATCCGCACCGCCCTGCTGGCCGCCGTCAGCCACGACCTGCGCACCCCGCTCGCCGGCATCAAGGCCTCGGTCACCTCGCTGCGCTCCGAGGACGTCGCCTGGTCCGACACCGACCGGGCCGAACTCCTCGAAGGCATCGAGGACGGCGCCGACCGGCTCGCCGCCCTGATCGGCAACCTGCTGGACATGTCCCGCCTCAGCACCGGCACCGTCGTCCCGCTCGTCCGGGAGACCGACCTGGACGAGGTCGTCCCCATGGCGCTCGGCGGCGTCCCCGAGGACTCCGTGGTCCTGGACATCCCCGAGTCCCTGCCGATGATCGCCGTCGACCGGGGCCTGCTGGAGCGGGCCGTGGCCAACATCGTGGAGAACGCCGTCAAGCACAGCCCCGACGGCCGGCCCGTCCACGTCTCGGCCAGCGCCCTGGCCCACCGGGTGGAACTGCGCGTCACCGACCGCGGTCCCGGCGTCCCCGACGAGGCCAAGGACCGGATCTTCGAACCCTTCCAGCGCCACGGCGACGCACCGCGCGGCGCCGGCGTCGGCCTGGGCCTCGCGGTGGCCCGCGGCTTCACCGAGGCCTTCGGCGGCACCCTGTCCGCGGAGGACACCCCCGGCGGCGGCCTCACCATGGTCCTCACCCTGCCGGTGGCCGAGCCGCCGCCTCCGGCAGGGTGAGGAGCCGCCGCACCGGTGCCCCGTACGGAAGCGGACCCGTGCGGGGCACCGGTGCGGCCCGGCGAGGAGTCAGTCCCCCTCGGTCTCGAAGGTGCGCAGCAGATCGGCGGCCACGCTCACCGCGATCGTCGCGGGTTCCTTGCCGGTGATGTCGGCCAGCCCGATCGGGGTCTTGATCCGGTCGATGACGGCCTCGTCATGACCGCCCTCGGTGGCCAGGCGCCTGCGGAACCGCGCCCACTTGGCCGCCGACCCGATCAGCCCGACGGAGCCGAGGTGGTCGGTGCGCAGGGCGGCGTCGCAGAGCGCGGCGTCCTCGGCGTGGTCATGGGTCATGATCAGGACATGGGTGCCCCGCGGCACCGTCGACAGCACCTCCTCGGGCAGCAGCGGGGTGTGGTGGGTGTGCACCTGCGCCACCGCGTCCCCGAGGACGGCGAGCCGCCGCTCGGTGAGCATGTCGGCCCGGGAGTCGACCAGATGGAGGTCCAGGTCCTGGCGCGCCAGGATGCGCGCCAGCTCCAGGCCGACATGGCCGACGCCGAAGATGGCCACCGCCCGTACCACCGGCAGCGGTTCGAGCAGCACCGCGACCGTGCCGCCGCAGCACTGCACACCGTGCTGGTTGGTCACCTTGTCGTTCAGGGCGAAGTCGATCAGCTCCGGCTCCGGTTTGGACACGGCGATCATCTCCCGGGCCCGGTCGATCGCGACCGCCTCGACATTGCCGCCGCCGATCGAGCCCCAGGTCTCGGTCCGCCCCACGACGAGCTTGGCACCGGCGTCCCGCGGGGCGTGGCCGCGCACGGTCGCGACGGTCACCAGCACACCGGGCTCCCGGCGTGCCCGCAACCGTGCGACCGCGGCCACCCAGGTCATGTCAGGCATGGCTCAGGGCGGTGGTGCGGACCGGCTCCCCGCCGGTGTCGAACGTGCGGCCGTCGCGCCGCACCTCGCCACCGCGGGCCGCCTGGACCGCCCAGTACACCGCCTCCGGGGTCGCCGGGGAGGCGAGGTCCACGCTGACCCCGGCCGGCCCGAACGCCGCCGCGGCCTGCCGCAGCGCCTCGCGTACCGAGAAGGCCAGCATCAGCGGAGGCTCACCCACCGCCTTGGAGCCGAACACCGCGCCCTCCTCGGTGGCGTTCTCCAGCAGCGTGACGTGGAACTCCTCGGGCATCTCCGAGAAGCTCGGCAGCTTGTAGGTGCTGGCGGCCTGGGTCAGCAGCCGGCCCCGGTGCGGGCCGTCACCGGTGTCCCAGCGCAGGTCCTCCAGCGTCAGCCAGCCCGCGCCCTGCACGAAGCCGCCCTCGACCTGACCGATGTCGATCATCGGGGAGAGGCTGTCGCCGACGTCGTGCACGATGTCCACCCGCCGGATGCGGTACGCGCCGGTGAAGCCGTCCACCTCCACCTCGGTCGCCGCGGCGCCGTAGGAGAAGTACTTGAACGGCGAGCCCTGGAACTTCTTCACGTCCCAGTGCAGTCCCTCGGTCCGGTAGAAGCCGGCCGCCGAGAGCTGGACCCGCTGGATGTAGGCGGTGCGGATCAGATCGTCCCAGGCCAGCTCCTGGTCGCTGCCGAGGGCGCGGGCGATGCCCTCGACGATGCGTACGTCCGCGGCGCCCGCGCCCAACTGGGTGGCGGCCACCTGAAGTAGCCGCGTACGCAGCTGCTCGCAGGCGTTCTTGACCGCCGCGCCGTTCAGGTCCGCGCCGGAACTCGCCGCGGTCGCTGAGGTGTTGGGCACCTTGTCGGTACGGGTCGGAGCCAGCCGCACCCGGTGCAGCGGGATGCCCAGGGTGGTCGCGGCCACCTGGAGCATCTTGGTGTGCAGGCCCTGGCCCATCTCGGTGCCGCCGTGGTTGATCAGGACCGAGCCGTCCTTGTAGATCAGCACCAGCGCGCCGGCCTGGTTGAAGGCGGTGAGGTTGAACGAGATGCCGAACTTGACGCCCGTGACCGCCAGCGCCCGCTTGGTGTGCGGGTGCGCGGCGTTGAAGGCCGCGATCTGGCGCTTGCGGTCGGCCAGGCCGCCGTTGGCGCGGACCTGCTCCCACACCGCGGAGATCCGCTCGGGGTGGGTGACCGGCTGCCCGTACGGGGTGGTCTGGCCCTGCCGGTAGAAGTTGCGCTCCCGCAGCTCCATCGGGTCCAGCCCGAGCAGCGGCGCGACCCGGCCGAGGATGTCCTCGATGACGATCATGCCCTGCGGTCCGCCGAAGCCGCGGAAGGCGGTGTTGGAGACCGAGTTGGTCCGGGCGATCCGACCTTCCACCCGCGCGTGGGGGATCCAGTAGGTGTTGTCGATGTGGCACAGCGCGCGGGCCACCACCGGCTCGGACAGGTCCAGGCTCCAGCCGCCGTCGGCGGTCAGGGTGGCGTCCAGGGCCTGGATGCGGCCCTCGGCGTCGAAGCCGATCTTCCACCGGGCGTGGAAGCCGTGGCGCTTGCCGGACATGGTCATGTCCTGGGTGCGGTTCAGCCGCAGCCGCACCGGACGGCCGGTGAGCTTGGCGCCGAGCGCGGCGATGGCAGCGAACCCGTGCGGCTGCATCTCCTTGCCGCCGAAGCCGCCGCCCATCCGCAGGCACTGCACGGTCACCTCGTTGCTGCTGAGGCCCAGGACGTGCGCCACGATCTCCTGGGTCTCCGAGGGGTGCTGGGTGCTGCTCTGGATGAAGACCTGCTCGTTCTCGTCGACGAGCGCCAGCGCCGCGTGGGTCTCCAGATAGAAGTGCTCCTGGCCGGAGAACTCGAACTCACCGGTGAACACATGGGTGGAGTCGGCGAATCCGGCCTCGGTGTCACCGGCCGTCATCACCGGGTTGATGCCGTGGAAGCTGGAGGTGGCGATCGCATCCTTCAGCGTCAGGACCGAGGGCAGCTCCTCCAGCTCCACCTCCACCGCCGCGGCGCCGAGCCGGGCCGCCTCCAGGGTCTCGCCGAGCACCCAGGCCACCGCGTGGCCGTGGAACATGACCTCTTCGGGGAAGAGCGGCTCGTCGTGCTTCATCCCGGCGTCGTTGACCCCGGGCACGTCCTCGATGGTCAGCACCCGGACCACCCCGGGCACCTGAAGCGCCGGCCCGGTGCGCAGTGCGGTGATCCGGCCGTGGGCCTTCATCACCTGGACCGGGTGGGCGTGCAGCACGTCCTTGGTGCGGTGCACCAGGTCGTCGGTGTAGAGCGCGGTGCCGGTGACATGCAGGCTCGCGCTCTCGTGCGGCATGGAGACGCCGACCACGGGCTTCTCGGGACGCTCGGACAGTTGGCTCATGACGACACCGCCTCCTTGGTCTGGGCGTACAGCTTCAGCAGGCTCTGGCCGAGCATCGCGGCGCGGTACTCGGCACTGGCGCGGTGATCACTCATCGGGGTGCCCTGGGCCCGGAGCACCCGGGCCGCGGCCTCGACGGTCCCGGCCGTCCACTCCCGGCCTTCCAGGGCCGCCTCGGTGGCGAGGGCGCGGATCGGGGTGGCGGCCACGCCGCCCAGGCCGATCCTGGCCTTGCGGACGGCGCCGTCCTCGATCTCCAGCGCGAAGGCGACCGCCACGCTGGAGATGTCGTCGAAGCGCCGCTTGGCGATCTTGTGGAAGGCCGTGACCGGCGCGAGCGGCAGCGGGACCCGCACCGCGCGGATCAGCTCACCGGGGCGCCGCACGCTCTGGCGGTACCCGGTGAAGTAGTCCGCCAGCGGCACCTCGCGCTCGCCGTCGGCGCCCGCGAGCACCAGCGAGGCCTCCAGGGCCAGCAGCACCGGCGGGCTGTCGCCGATGGGGGAGCCGGTCCCCAGATTGCCGCCGAGGGTGGCGCCGTTGCGGATCAGCCGGGAGGCGAACTGCGGGAACAGCTCCGCCAGCAGCGGGACGCGGCCGTCCAGCCGGCGCTCGATCTCGGTGAGCGTCAGCGCCGCCCCGATCTCCACCGCGTCGGCCCCCACCTTCAGCTCCCGCAGCTCGGGCAGCCGGTCGATGGCGACCACGCAGTCCGCCCGGCGGGCGCGGATGTTGACCTCCACGCCCCAGTCGGTGGAGCCGGCGACCACCACCGCCTCGGGCCGCTCGCGCAGCACCTGGAGCGTCTCGGCCAGGGTGTCCTTGCGCAGGAACGCGCTGCCCTCCTGGATGTACGAGGTGGCCACCGCCGCGGGCGGCGACTGCTCACGGCGCCGGGCCAGTGGGTCCTCGTCGGCGGGCGCGCCCACGGCGAACGCGGCGTCGCGGATCGGGCGGTAGCCGGTGCAGCGGCACAGGTTGCCGCTCAGCGCGTGCAGGTCAAAACCGTTCGGCCCGTGCTCGGCGTCCTCCGTGCTCTCCGCTCCCTCCGCCGGCTCCGCGTGCGCGCAGCGGCCGGGCCGGTAGTACTCGGCGGCCATGCTGCACACGAAGCCCGGAGTGCAGTACCCGCACTGCGAGCCGCCGCGGACCGCCATCTCCTCCTGCACCGGGTGCAGGGTGGGCGGCGTTCCGGGCTTCCCGGCGGTGGCCAGGCCTTCGGAGGTGACGACCTCCTGGCCGTCCAGCGCCGCGGCCGGGACCAGGCAGGCGTTGACCGCCACCCAGTCGGTGGGCTTGTCCACCCCGGGACGGGCCACCAGGACCGAGCAGGCGCCGCACTCACCCTCGGCGCAGCCCTCCTTCGTACCGGTGAAGCCCTGCTCACGCAGGAAGTCCAGCACCGTGGTGTGGGGAGCAGCCGGTGAAATCGGCGTTTCTTTCCCGTTGACCGTGATCCGCGCTCCTACCATGACGGGCCTCCGTTTCGGTGCGCGACGGGTCGATTCATCATGTTCGCCAATTTCGGGCAGCTTTCTGTGTTCCGGCGCACCCCCGGTGATCAGGAGGCGGCCGCGCCACGGCACGCGTCAGGCGTCAGCGATTGCCGAGGGATACCGAGAGAGGGTGACAGCAGGACCCGGAACGTGCCACGGACGGGAGGCGCGTCGAGACGGCGGCGAGCTCAGCAGCCGTGCCGGGAAGAGGTGACAGGGGTCCGGGGACCCGTCACCACGGCGCGTTCAGGAGCCGTGGGCGATGCGACCCGGAATCCAGACCGTGCGATGAGCGAGGCGACTGAGATCGGAGCAGGTGTACATCCGCGGGTCGCCTCCTTTCGGTCATGACGGGTCGACGTCTCACGCAAAGTAGTGGCTGCGTCCGAGGTGGTCAAGGGGTCGACCACCGGCTGCTCCTCCCCGCCGAGGACCGCGACCGAACGGGGCCGTCTGCCGCTGAGGGCTCATCACCGCCGCCGCGGCGGGTAGACGCCCCTCATGGACGGTGTCTCCTGGTGGCTCATCGGCGCGGCCGTGCTGGCCGTCGCCACGGCGGTCGGTGCCCTCTGGCTGCTCATCCGGCTGCTCCGGGCGCGCCGGCTGCTGCTGAACGCCGGGGTGCCGCTGCGGGACAAGGCGCTGTTCTGGGCGGCCGTCGTCTACACCGTCTCCCCGGTGGACCTGGTGCCCGACCCGGTCTACCTGGACGACATGGGGGTGCTGCTGCTCGCCCTGCGCACCCTGCACTCCGCCGCCGCCCGCCGGCGGACGCGGCTCGATCACTCCGCGTAAGGAGTCGGTGGCGGACCGGGGCCGGACCGGCAGGCGGCCCTCCCGCCCGCCCGAAGGGGCATTTCCTGACAGTTCGGATCGTTATTCGTTTGACGACGTCCAAAGAGGGTCACTGGTGCCTAGGGGCCTCGCCCGGGCCTCCACCGCATCACAGTGACAGGGCATGGGACAGCGGAGGAAACGGTTATGACGGAAGACGTTCGCAAGCCGACAACCATGGATTCCGGTGCACCGGTGGAGAGCGACGAGCACTCGCTCACCGTCGGACCGGGCGGTCCGATCCTGCTCCAGGACGCCTACCTGATCGAGCAGATGGCGCAGTTCAACCGGGAGCGCATCCCCGAGCGCCAGCCGCACGCCAAGGGCAGCGGCGCCTTCGGTCACTTCGAGGTGACCAACGACGTCAGCGCGTACACCAAGGCCGCGCTGTTCCAGCCGGGCATCACCACCGACCTGGTGATCCGCTTCTCCACCGTCGCCGGGGAGCGCGGGAGCCCGGACACCTGGCGCGACCCGCGCGGCTTCGCGGTGAAGTTCTACACCAGCGAGGGCAACTACGACATGGTCGGCAACAACACGCCGGTCTTCTTCGTGAAGGACCCGATGAAGTTCCAGCACTTCATCCGGTCCCAGAAGCGCCGCGCCGACAACAACCTGCGCGACCACGACATGCAGTGGGACTTCTGGACCCTCTCACCCGAGTCCGCCCACCAGGTGACCTGGCTGATGGGCGACCGCGGCATTCCGCGCACCTGGCGCCATATGAACGGCTACACCTCCCACACCTACATGTGGATCAACGCCTCCGGTGAGCGGTTCTGGGTGAAGTACCACTTCAAGACCGACCAGGGCATCGAGTTCTTCACCCAGCATGAGGCCGACCAGATGGCCGCGGCGGACACCGACTACCACACCCGGGACCTGTTCGAGCACATCCGCGACGGGGAGTACCCCAGCTGGACGCTGTATGTGCAGGTCATGCCGTACGAGGAGGCTGCGGACTACCGGTTCAACCCGTTCGACCTGACCAAGGTCTGGCCGCACGGCGACTACCCGTTGATCGAGGTCGGCCGGATGACCCTGGACCGCAACCCGACCGACAACCACGCCGAGATCGAGCAGGCCGCCTTCCAGCCGAACAACTTCGTGCCCGGCATCGGCCCCAGCCCCGACCGGATGCTGCTGGCCCGCCTGTTCTCGTACGCCGACGCGCACCGCTACCGCATCGGCGGCAACTACCAGCAGCTCCCGGTCAACGCCCCCGTGGTGGAGGTGAACACCTACTCCAAGGACGGGGCGATGGCGTACCGGAAGACCACCGACCCGGTCTACGCGCCCAACTCCAAGGGCGGCCCCGCCGCCGACACCGAGCGCTACGGCTCCCCGCCCTCCTGGTACGCCGACGGCGAGATCACCCGGGCCGCCTACGTCTCGCACGCCGAGGACGACGACTGGGGCCAGGCGGGCACCATGGTCCGCGAGGTCCTGGACGACGAGGCGCGCGACCGGCTGGTGGACAACGTGGTGGGCCACCTGCTCAACGGCGTCACCGAGCCGGTCCTGGAGCGTGCCTTCACCTACTGGTCCAACATCGACCCCAAGATCGGCGAGCGGATCCGGCAGGGCGTACGCGACAAGGCCGACGAGAAGGACCCCAAGCGCGACGAGCAGGGCAACCCGGCGCGCAGCAGCATGCAGCACAAGGCCTGACGCGGCCCCCGAGGACGCGCCAAGGACGCGCCGACGGGCTCCCGGCGGACGAACACGGTCCGCCGGGAGCCCGTCGTCGTACGCGCCTCTCAGCCGGGCGGGCGCCGCCCGGGGCCGGGGCGGCCCGAGGCGAACGCGTCCCAGTCGGCCCGCCCGCCCGCCCCCAGCAGCCGCACATCGGCCCCCAGCTCGGCAGCGGACGTGCCACGCAGCTCGCGCCGCGCGATCCGGGTGACCAGCGCCGGGAACAGCGGGCGCAGCGGCTGGCACCAGCGCAGCCAGGGCGGGGCGTGGATCCGGTGGGCGCGGTGCGCGATGCCGTCCGTGAGCCAGTCGGCCACCCGCGCGGGCGGGTGGACACGGCGGGCGAAGCCCGGCTGGTGGCGGCGGAGCGCGCGCAGCACCGGGTGGTCCTCGACGCCGGCGACCATGTCGGTGCCGGTCCAGTGGAGGTAGGCGATGCCGACGGTGACCCCGTCGGGCTCGACCTCGCCGCGCAGCGCCTGGGCGAAGGACTCCACCCCGGCCTTGGACGCGCAGTAGGCGCTCATCATGGGCGCGGAGCCGAAGGCGGCGGTGGAGGCGATCTGCAGGAAGTAGCCCCGGGTGCGGGTGAGCTGGGGGAGGAAGGCCCGGGCGGTGCTGGCGGACCCGCCGAGGTTCACGTCCACGACCCGCTGCCACAGGTCGGGGTCGGTCGCCGCGAAGGGCCCACCGGTGGCGATACCCGCGTTGGCCACCACGACCGAAGCCGGCCCGAGCCGCCGGGCCACCTCACCGGCCGCCCGGTCGAGCGCGGCACGGTCGGTGACATCCGCCTCGACGCAGAGGCCCGGTGCGGGCAGGGAGGCCGCCACCTGGCGCAGCGTCCCGTACTCAAGCCCGACCAGCGCGACCCGCATCCCCGCCGCCGACAGCCGCCGGGTGAGCGCCTCACCGACACCGCGAGCCGCCCCTGTCACCACCGCGACCCGCCCGTACAACGGCCCCCCGCGGATGCCCGCTCCCGTACTGCTGTCCCGCACGTCATGGCTCCTTCCGCGTCGGCTGCCGCCCAGGACATCGGACCTGACGAGGCCGGTACCCCTCACGGCGATCACGCCCGAACGTCCCGGCGCCCCGACGCGCGGGTGCCCCGCCTCCGGCCCGCGGCGGCTGCCGCGGGGGAGGGCGGGGCACCCGGGCATGGCCCGCCGGTGCGGCCGAACGGCTCAGAAGCCCTCGACCACGAAGCCGCCGTCATGGTCGTACCCGACGGCCTCGGCGGTGGTCAGCCCGGCCGGTCCGCCGATGTTGGAGTACCTCCCCGCGAAGCCCTCGTTCGAGTAGCCGCCGGCGGCGGACCGGTCCGGGCCGTCGTGCCGCTCGCACGCGAGTGCGGACGAAGCCCCGGCGATCGACAGGCCCACCAGGGCGACCGTGGTGACGACAGCGCTGCGAACGCGCATCTCTACCTCCTTGACAGATGCCAGTGAAACGTGCCTATCCATGCCCTCTCAGCACGCGACACGGCACCTCCCGCCCCGATATCCGTCGAATGGACGCGCCCCGGGTCCCCGTCGGCCGTCCGCCGGTCTGCTAGGAACACGGCCCGGCCGATGGTCCTACGCCGCCGGGGAGGCGGGGGCGTCCGCCGGTTCCCCGGGCGGGTCGCTGAGCTGTTCGCGGGTGTAGTTCCAGGCCACCGCGATCAGCGCGGCCACCGGGACCGCGAGGAGGCTGCCCACGACGCCGGCCAGGCTGCCGCCGAGGGTGACGGCGAGCAGGACCACCGCCGCGTGCAGTCCGAGGCCGCGGCTCTGGATCATGGGCTGGAAGACGTTTCCTTCGAGCTGCTGCACCAGGACGATGATCGCCAGCACGATCAGCGCGTCGGTCAGGCCGTTGGACACCAGGGCGATGAGCACCGCGACGAAGCCGGCGAACAGGGCGCCCACGATCGGTACGAACGCCGAGACGAAGGTCAGCACGGCCAGCGGCAGCACCAGGGGCACGCCCACGATCCACAGGCCCAGGCCGATGAAGACGGCGTCGAGCAGGCCGACGAAGGCCTGGGAGCGGACGAAGGAGCCCAGGGTGTTCCAGCCGCGCTCGGTCACCACCGGGAGGTGGACGGCGAGCCGGCCGGGGAGCTGGCGGGTCAGCCAGGGCAGGAAGCGGGGGCCGTCCTTGAGGAAGAAGAACATCAGGAAGAGCGCCAGGACGGTGGTGACGATGCCGTTGAACACGGTGCTCACCCCCGTGACGACGGTGGTGACCGCGCTGCCCACGCTGTCCTGCAGCCGGGCGATCCCGGAGTCCATGGCCTTGGTGATCTGGTCGTCGCCGATGTTCAGCGGCGGACCGGCGGCCCAGTCGCGTACGGTCTTCAGACCCTCGACCACGCCGTCGCCCAGCTCGGCGGACTCCGACGCCACCGGCACCACGATCAGCGCCAGGATGCCGGCCGCGGCCAGCAGGAAGAGGACGGTCACCACCGACGCGGCCAGGGCGGGCGGCCAGCCGCGCCGGCGCAGGAAGCGGGCCGGCGGCCAGGTCAGGGTGGTGAGGAGCAGGCCCACCACGAGCGGCCAGACGATCGACCACATCCGGCCCAGCAGCCACAAGGCCGCGGCCGCCAGCACCAGGACCAGCAGCAGGTCGAGGGAGACACGGGCCGAAGTGCGGAGCGCCGCGGCGGTTTTTCTGGAGCTCAGGGTGGCAGGCATGCCGTCACCCTATGGGGGCGGTGCCCACCCTCCGGGGGACGGGGGGCGTCCCCGTGCCTCGGCACCGCCACCGCCGGGGCGCCCCCGGCCCCGCCGCCGTCACTCCGTACCGCGGCGCAGCCGGCGGGCGCGGAGCAGGAGGAGCATCTCGAAGCGGCGGTCCGGGTCGTCGAGCGCGTCGCCCCACAGCTCACGGACCTGGCGCAGCCGGGCGCGGGCGGTCTGCGGGTGGACGTCCAGCCGTTGGGCGACCTCGGGGGCACCGCCGGTGGTCTCGATCCAGGCCAGCAGGGTGGCGGCGGTGCGATCGGCCTGCGCGGGGCTCATCGCGTCCAGCGGGGCGAGCCGGCGGGCCGCCGCCGCGTCGATCAGCTCCAGGGAGGGGAGGAGGAGCAACTCCTGCGTGTGGTCGGTGCAGTTGAGTACGCGGCCGGCGGGCAGGGCGCCGCCCTCGACCAGCCGTACCGCGGTCGCCGCCCAGCGCAGCGAGACCGCGGCCCGGGCGAGCGGCACCACCGGACCGAGCGCCCCGGACCAGCCCGCGGCGGCCCGCTCCACCAGGTCCAGCCGCCCCGGGGTGTCCGGCTCGGGCACCACGATCCGGGGCTGCTCGGCGTCCATGTCGAGCAGGATCTCCTCGCCGACCGCCGGGGCGACGGCCTCCCGGGCGGGGCGCACCAGCAGCCCGACGCAGACCGTCTCGGGCAGCTCCCAGCCGACCCGGGCGGCGCGTTCGCCGAGCACCGCCGCCGGGTCGGCGTGGTGCTCGGTGAGCAGCAGGTCGATCAGCTGCTTCTGCAACCGCAGCCGCTCCCCGGCCCGGCGCGCGGCCGCCTCGGCGTAGCCGCGTACCGACTGCTCCACCAGCCCGTCCAGATACTCGAACCCGGACTCGGCCAGCTCGTACATGGCCGGGGCGGCGATCCCGACCTGCTGGCCGATGTCCGCGAACCGGCGCCAGGAGAGGCGGACCCCGAGGCGGTAGACCGCCTGCAGGGAGTCCAGGCTGCGCCCCACCCGTACCTCCCCCCGCCCGAACTGCTGGAACATCGCCGGCGGCACACGCGGGTTCTGCGTCCCGGCGGCGAGGTGCTGGACGAAGCCCTCGATGGCGCGGCGGATGCCGACCAGCGCCAGCGGCTCACCGGTCTCGTCCTCCACCAGCCGCAGATGGGGGAAGTCCTGGCGGATCTCGCGCAGGATGGCGTGCGCCAGCTCGTCGGACTCGGCCAGCACCCGGTGGGCGAACTCGTCCACCTGCCGGGGCGGCACCTCGCTCCAGGCGCTGCGGCTGAGCGGCCGGTGCGTGGTCATCGGCCGGTGGGGGAGGTGTCGTAGCTGATCAGCGGGGTGTTGGGCTGCTCGGGAGGGGCGTCGAGCAGGGCCACCACGGCGAAGGCGGCGGCGACGGCGAGGGCCGCGGCGGCCACCACGGTGATCGCGACGGCGGTCAGGGTGCGCATGGGCGGGTCTCCTTGCAGGCGGCTCGTCCCACGAAGCGGCCGGCCCCCACCGGCGAATGGCCCAGTGTCATCAGCTCATTGACGCGGAGTCAAGGGCAGGCCTACGGTCGGGTCCGGAAATCACGGGCTGACCGGCCCGGGGTCCGTGCGCCTCCCTCGACAGCCTCGTCCAGGAGTTGCCCGGATGCGCCGCACCGCCTTCACCCTGCCCCTCGCCCTGCTGGGCGCCGGGGTGTTCCTCCTCGTCCTCGCCCCGCTGCTGGCCGGCCATGTGCTGCCGCACGCCAAGCGCACCCCCGTCGACACCGACACCACCACCATCTTCACCGGCACCGGCAGCTACTTCGACACCTCGGCGCTGAAGACCGTGGACGACCGGCGCCTCACCATCACCCGCCAGGTGCGCGGCGATGTCGCCGACAGCCTGCGCAGCGGGAACGCGGTCTGGGACGTGTCCACCTCGGTCGACGCCGACCACACCCTGCCCGCCACCGACGTACGGGACTCCCTCCAGTGGACGCTGGAGCGCTGGGTCACCGACCGCGCCACCAACGAGCCGGTGCACTGCTGCGAGGAGACCCCGGTCTTCGACGGCGAGGCCTATCTGAAGTTCCCCTTCGACGTGGAGGAACGCTCCTACCGCTGGTGGGACGGCACCCTGGGCGCGGCCGTCCGGCTCGGCTACGCGGGCCGGACCCGGGTCCAGGGGTACGAGGGGCTGCGCTTCACCGGCAGCGTCGAGCCGACCCGCACCGGGGTGCGCCAGGTGCCCGGACGGCTGGTGGGGCGCCCCCGCACCCCGCAGGTGCTGGCCGAGGAGTGGTACGCCAACAGCGGGATCGAGCTGGTGGTGGACCAGGCCACCGGGCGCATCGTCTTCGCGGCCATCGGCCCGCGCAAGACCCTGCGGGCGCCCGGCGCGAAGAAGGACGCGGTGGTGCTGCTGGACAGCGACCGGCTGGCCTTCACCGCCGCCACCCAGCGCCACCAGGTGGCCCTGGCCTCGGCGGACAGCCGCCGGCTCGCGCTGCTGGGCACCACGGTCCCGCTCGCGGGCGCCATCCTCGGCGTGCTCCTCACCGCCGGTGGCACGGTGCTGCTCGTCCGCGCCGGGCGGCGCCGGCGGGTGGCCGAGGCGGCGCCGGACCAGCTCACCTGACGGACCCGATGCTCACCTGAGGACGAAAAACGGCGCCCATGTGGTGGTCGAAGTTGTCATACCGGTGAGTAGCCGCGGCTGGAACCACCCCGGACACTGGCCGGACCACTGAGCACGCCCCCACCGGTCACCCGTCCCTGCCCCCGACCCCGCCCGCCCGTACCCGCCCTCTCCCGCCGGCCCCCGGCGCCTCACCCCGACCTTCACCCGCACCCCGGCGGACCCACCGCCTCGCCACCGCCCCGGCCCCGTCGCGGCCCTCGGGCGGCGCCGCGCCCCGCCGCGCCCCGGCCGGCACCTCGCGGCCCCCGACACGTTGGAGCACCGCATGCCCCGGCACGTCCCCTCCCCACGCACCGGCCCGCAGCCCACCCGCACCCCCGGCCCCCGGCCCGGTACGTCCGCAGCCACCGCCACCGAACCCGCGCCCGGCCCCCTGACCGGCCCGCCACCCGGCCCGGCATCCGACACCCTGAGCGCCGCCGCACCGGGTCCGGTGTCCGACGCCCGGGCGGGTGCCCTGGCTGGTCCGGTGTCCGACGCCCTGGCCGGGTCTTCGGCTGGTCCGGTGTCCGACGCCCGGGCGGGTGCCGCACCGGGTCCGGCGTCCGACGCCCGGGCCGGTGCCCTGGCTGGTCCGGTGGCCGATGCCTTGGCCGGGTCTTCGGCTGGTCCGGTGGCCGACGCCCGGGCCGGTGCCCTGGCTGGTCCGGTATCCGACGCCTTGGCCGGGCCCTCGGCTGGTCCCGCCTCGGACCCCGCGGCCGTTCTCCCAGCCGCCCCCGTGGCCGGGGCCGTGTCCGGCCCCACGGCCGGTGTCCTGTCCGGTCCCGCCGCCGGGCCCCTGGCCGACCCCGCTGCCGGTTCCCCCGCCGGTGGCATGACCGGACCGCTGTCCGGCCGCGGGACCGGACGGCTGTCCGACCCCGCCGCCGAGCGGGCCGGGCGGACGACGGCCGGGCCGCGGCATATCGTCTTCCTCGCCCACCGCGATCTGTCCCATCCCTCGGCCGGCGGCTCGGAGTTGCTGGTGGACCAGCTGGCGCGGGGGCTGGTGGCCGAGGGGCACCAGGTGACGCTGCTCTGCGGTGGCCCGGCCGTGCACCGGTCCTACCGGGTGGTGTCCGCCGGGTCCGACCTCGGCCACTTCCTCGGCGCGCGCCGGGCCTTCGCCCGCCAGGTCGGCTCCTGCGACCTGCTGGTCGAGGTCTGCAACGGCATGCCGTATCTGGCCCCGCTCTGGCATGACGGGCCCACCCTCTGCCTGGTCAACCACGTCCACACCGACCTGTGGGGGATGCGCTTCCCCCGCCCGCTGGCCCGGGCCGGGCGGTTGCTGGAGCACTGGGCGCTGGCCCGGGCGCACGCCGGGAACCTGCTGGTCGCCGTCTCCCCGTCGACCGCCGCCGCCTTGCGCGGAATCGGCGTGCCGGGCGACCGGATCCGGCTGGTCCCCAACGGGGTCAGCGAACCCCGGGTCACGGCCCCGCGCGCGGCCGAGCCGGTCTTCACCGCCCTGGGCCGGCTGGTCGACTACAAGCGGGTCGACATGCTGCTGCGGCTGTGGGAGCGGGTGCGGCCGGTGACCGGCGGCCGGCTGGTCATCGCCGGGGACGGTCCCGAGCGGGCCCGGCTGGAGCGGATGGCCGGGCCCGGTGTGGAGTTCACCGGCCATGTCACCGAGGAGGCCAAGCACAAGCTGCTCGCCGCCTCCTGGCTGCTGCTGCACCCGGCCGCGGTGGAGGGCTGGGGCCTGGTCGTCACCGAGGCGGCCACCCACGCCACCCCGACCCTCGCCTTCGACGTCCCCGGACTGCGGGACTCCGTGGTGGACGGGGTCACCGGGCTGCTGGCCCGCGGCGAGTCCTCGTTCGCCGCCGCCTGGTGCGCGCTGGCCCTGGACCACGAGCGGCGCCTCGCCATGGGCCGGGCCGCCGCCGAACACGCCGAGGCCTACCGCTGGCACGCCACGGTCCGCCGGTTCCGCGCCGTCGCGCTGGAGGCCGCCGGCGCCGCGATGCCGGAGGCCGTGCCCGTACGGGAAGGGGCGCGGCTCGCCGAGACGGCGCCGCTCCGGACGGGCGGCGGTGCCCGCGCGTGAAGGACCCCTCGTTCCACCGCTCCCTCACCCTCTTCCGCGCCTTCCTGCGCGAGCAGCAGGACCCGGCGGCCGTCTACGACCTGCTGGCCCGGGACGCCGCCGACCAGGTCGAGCGGTATCTGCGGGTCCACGGCCGGACGGTCGTCGACATCGGCGGCGGACGCGGCCACTTCACCGCCGAGTTCCGCCGGCGCGGCGCGCACGGCTACCTCTTCGAACCGGACGCCGCCGAACTGACCGACGCCCCCGCCGGAGCGGCGGTACGGGCCGACGGTTATCTGCTGCCGCTCGCCGACGGCGCCGCCGACGTCTGCTTCTCCTCCAACGTCCTGGAGCACGTGGCCGACCCCGCCACCTTCCTCAGCGAGATGGTGCGGGTCACCCGGCCCGGCGGCATGGTCTACCTCTCCTTCACCAACTGGCTCTCCCCCTGGGGCGGCCACGAGTGGGCGCCCTGGCACTACCTCGGCGCCGAGCGGGCCTGCCGGCGCTACGAGCGGCGCACCGGACGCACCGCCAAGCACCGCCTCGGCGTCAACCTCTTCCCGGTCGGGGTCGGCCGGACCCTGCGCCAGGTCCGCGCCCGGACCGACGTACGGATCGTCACCGCCCGCTCGCGCTACTGGCCGCTGCTCCCCGAACTCGCGCCCCGGCTGCCGGTGGTGCGCGAGTTCGCCACCTGGAACCTCCTCCTCATCCTCCGGCGGTGCCCATGACCAGCACACTGCACATCCGTCCGCCCGCCGCGCCGCCCGGCCGCCCCGACCCCGGCCCCGCCCGGCCGCCCGGCCCGCGCCCGCGCTCCCGGCGCTGGCTGGCCGGCTTCTGGGCCGTGGTGTTCGCCGCCTTCCTGGCCGCCGCGCCCGGACGGATGACCTTCGACACCAAACTCGGTGTGGTCACCGACCCCTGGGGCTTCCTCGCCGACCTCGGCACCCTCTGGCACGACCGGGCCGGCTTCGGCGGCATCGCCGACCAGTACATCGGCTACGCCATCCCGATGCTGCCCTTCCACGCCGCGGCCGACCTCGTCGGACTGCCCGTCTGGCTCAGCCAGCGGTTGTGGCTCTCCCTGGTGGTGTCCGCCGCGTTCTGGGGCGCGCTGCGGCTGGCCGAACGCCTCGCGGTGGGCTCCGACCGCAGCCGGCTGCTCGCCGCCGCCGTCTACGCGCTGTGGCCCACGTACACCACGGTGGTCGGCTCCACCTCCGCCGCCGCGCTGCCCGGCGCCCTGCTGCCCTGGGTGCTGCTGCCGCTGACCGACCCCCGGCTCAGCCCCCGGCTCGCCGCCGCCCGCTCCGCGCTGCTCATCCCCCTGATGGGCGGCGTCAACGCGGCCTCCACCCTGGCCTCGCTGTTGCCCGCCGGGCTCTATCTGCTCAGCCGCCCCGGCGGCCCGCGCAAACGGGCCCTGATCGCCTGGTGGACCCCGCTGGTCATCGCCGCCACCGCCTGGTGGACCGTCCCGCTGCTGCTGCTCGGCGGATACGGCGAGAACTTCATGCCGTACGTGGAGACCGCCCGCACCACCACCTCCACCATGTCCGCCACCGAACTGCTGCGCGGCGCCGGGAACTGGGTGGGCTACCTGAACTTCGGCGACCCCTGGCTGCCGGCCGGCTGGGCCGTCGCCACCTCGGCCCTGGTCATCGGCTGCTCCGCGCTCGCCGCCGCCCTGGGCCTGGCCGGACTCGCCCGCCGCGACCTGCCCGAACGGCGCTGGCTGGTGCTCACCGTGCTCACCGTCGCCCTGATCACCCTGGCCGGCTACGGCGGCGCCCTCGGCGCGCCGTTCCACGGATCCGTACAGCAGTGGCTGGACGGGACCCTGGCCCCGTTCCGCAACATCTACAAGTTCCAGACCGCCCTCGCCCTCGCCCTGGTCCTCGGCCTCGCCCACCTCATCGCGGGAGCCGCCGAAGCCCCCGGAGCCACCGCCGGGGCCGCCGTCCGCTCCACCGGGGCCCGCGTCCGCCGCCACCTGCCCGCGCTCGCCGCGCTGCTGGTGCTGCCCGGTCTCTTCCTGCCCTACCTCGACGGCCGGGTCCTCCAGCCCGGCTCCTTCCGCCAACTGCCCGCCTACTGGCAGACCACCGCCGACTGGCTGGCGAAGAACGCGCCAAAGGACCGCGCACTGGTGGTGCCCGCCACCGCGCACGGCATCTACACCTGGGGCTCGCCCATCGACCAGCCGCTGCACGCGCTGGCCCGCTCGCCCTGGGCCCAGCGCGACTACGTGCCCTTCGGCACCCCCGGCAACCGGCGCGCCATGGACGCCGTCGAACAGGCCCTCACCTCCGGCGGCGAGGTCCCCGGACTCGCCGCCTACCTCAACCGGGCCGGGCTGCGCCATGTCGTCGTCCGCAACGACCTCGACCCCGACCAGCTCGGCTACGTCCCCACCGCCACCGTCGTCCGCACCCTGGAGGCCTCCGGCTTCCGCCGGGTCGCCGGCTTCGGCCCGGTCACCACCGGCGGCCGGATCGCCGACGACACCCCCGTGCAGGTGGAGGCCCTCTATCCGCGCCGCCGCGCCGTGGAGGTCTACGCCCCGCCGGCCGCGCTGCCCGCGCCCGGACCGGCCCGCCTCACCCCGGTCGCCGGCACCGCCGTGGTCAGCGGCGGCCCCGAGACCCTGCTCCCGCTCTCCGCCGGCGACACCCTCACCGGCCGGCCCGCGGTCCTCACCGGCGACGCCCACCCCGGCGTCGACAAGCCCCCGGTGTACGCCTCCGGGGACGGGATGCGGCGCGCCGACACCCGCTTCGGACTGGTCAACTCCGGCACCTCGCACACCTACACCGCCGACGAGCGCAACCCCGCCGAGGCGGTCCAGGACCCCGGGGCCGTACCCCGGCAGATCCTCCCCCTCCGCGGCACCGGCCACCAGACCACCGCCGTACTGCGCGGAGCCGCCTCGGTCACCGCCTCCTCCGTCGGCAACTGGCTCTTCCACCTGCCCCAGTACGACCCGGTCGGCGCCTTCGACGGCAACCCCGACACCGGCTGGGCCGAGGGCTCACCCGCCGACCCCGAAGGCGAGTGGGTACGCGTCGAGTTCACCGGCCGCACCGCCGTCCCGGCCACCATCCGGCTCACCCCGCTGCCCGGCGGGGACGTCCGCGCCGCGCCGACCGTCGTCCGGGTGGAGACCGACCTCGGCCACCGCGACAGCCCGCTGCGTCCCGACGGCACCCCGCAGGACGTGCCGGCCCCACCCGGCCAGGCCGCCTGGCTGAAGGTCACCATCCTCGACTCCCAGCAGGGGCGGCCCGGACTCACCGGCGCCGGGTTCAGCGAGATCACCGTCCCCGGACTCCAGGTCAGCCGCACCCTGGCGCTGCCCGCCGACACCCCCGACGAGCCGGGCGACTCCGTCGTCTACACCCTCAACCGGGGCTCCGACCCGGGCGGACTCTCCGCCGTCACCGCCGAGACCGGACTGCACCGGCAGTTCGAGGCGGTCCGCGAGGGCGACTACACCGTGCGCGCCACCGCCCTGCCGGTGCCCGGCGACGCCCTGGACCAGCTGCTGTACAAGCTCACCGGACGGCAGCGGCAGATCACCGTCACCGCCGACTCCACCGCCCGGCTGGGCACCGCCCTCTCCCCGCGCAACCTCACCGACGGCGACCTCACCACCGCCTGGATCGCCGGTGAACGCCCGG
The DNA here is from genome assembly GCF_023218175.1 of Streptomyces lichenis. Classification (GTDB taxonomy): domain Bacteria; phylum Actinomycetota; class Actinomycetes; order Streptomycetales; family Streptomycetaceae; genus Streptomyces; species Streptomyces lichenis. Next base: position 56,832 of record NZ_JALPTH010000011.1, read on the forward strand.
TCCTGCGGCTGCGCTGGCCCGAGCGGACCTCGGTCGGCGAGATCGTCTTCGCCGCCGCCGGCGGGCTCTCCACCCGCCCCGAGCAGGTGCAGATCAGCTCCCCGGACGGCACCGCGATCGCCTCCGTGGACGAGAACGGCATGGCCCGCTTCGCCCCCATCAGCACCGACCGGATGGACATCACCATCTCCCGGCGCGCCCCGCTGACCCTGCACAACCCGGTCGCCGACGACCGGCTGCAACTCCCGGTCGGGCTCAGCGAGGTGTACATCCCGGCGCTGGAGAAGTTCCGCTCCCCGCAGCCCGACCCCGGCACCCGGTTCAGTCTGCCCTGCGGCCAGGGCCCGATCCTCTCGGTGGACGGGCGGTTCCTCGCCACCCGCGCCGAGGGCCGGGTCCGCGACCTGACCGAGCGCCGGCCGATCGAGGTCACCCCCTGCACCGAGGGCGGCGCGGTCGCGCTGGACCGCCGCACCCACACCGTCCAGGCCGGGGACAGCGGGCCGCTCGCCCTCACCTCGGTCACCCTCAGCACCGGAGACCCGGCTCCCGAGCCGGCCACCCGCTCGCTGGGCGAGCTGACCGGCGACGCGGACCGCCGCACCGTCCGGGTCGGCGCGGGCGCCGCCTCCTACCTCCAGCTCCATGAGAACGCCAACCGAGGCTGGCGGGCCACCCTCGACGGCAAGGAGCTGGAGCCGGTGCGGCTGGACGGCTGGCAGCAGGGCTGGCTGGTGCCCGCCGGATCCGGCGGCACGGTCACCCTGGAGTACGCCCCCGCCACCCTCTACCAGGCCGGGCTGATCGGCGCCGGGGTGCTGCTGCTCGCCCTCGCCGCGCTGGCCGTGGGACGCCGCCGCCCGGCCGCCCCCGACCAGGCCGCTGCGCTCACCGAGGCGCCGCCCGGCCCGGGGCTGCTGCTGGGCTGCCTGGTGCTGACGGCGGCGGCCGTGATCGTGGCGGGGCCGCTCGCCCTGCTGGTCCCGCTGCTGGCGGTGGTGGCCTGGCTGCGGCCCGGACTGCTGGCCCTGGTGGCGTTCGGGGCGATGGCGGCGGCCGGAGTGGTCGCCGCGCTCGGCGCCGACGACGGCTTCGCCACCGACCGGGGCGCCTTCGGCAGCACGGCCCAACTGCTGGCGCTGCTCGCCCTCTTCGCCGCCCTGGTGACCGTCGGCCCGATCCGCCCGCGCGGGCTGCACCGGGCCGGTGAGCCGGACGAGCGGCCCGACCGCGGTTTCCCGAGGGAAACGGGCGGCTCGCACCGGGAAACGAGCGGCCGGGACCGGGAAACGACCGGTCGGGACCGGGAGACGGAGGAAACCCCCAAGGAAACGGGGGAAACGAACCCGGAAGCGGTCAGGGAAACGAACGCGGAGACGGACACCCGGACGGACACGGCCCGCGGGCAGCAGCACAACCCGAGGAGTACGCCATGACCGCCACCCACCAGCAGCATTCCGCCCGGCCGGGCGGACCGCCGCGACGGCTGCCGTTCCCGGTGGTGGACGAGATCGCCCGGCACTGCGCCGACCCGGACGAGCCCGACACCGTCCATATCGAGATCCATCTGCCCGGGCGGCCCGACCCGGAGCGGCTGCGGGCCGCCGTCGCCACCGCCCTCACCCGCCATCCACGTGCCCTGGTCCGCCAGCGGGCACCCCGGCCCCTCGCCCTGCGCTATGCCTGGGAGCTGACCGGCGCGCCCGACACCGAGGTGGTCGCCTTCCCGCCACGGGCGGCCGGGGCGCTGGCCGCCGCACGCGTGCGGGCCCTGGCCGAACCACCACCGCTGACCGCCTCCCCGCCGCTGCGGCTCGATGTGGTCGAGGAGCCCGAACGGCCCGGCTGCGTCCTGCTGTTCACCCTCCACCACGCGGCCATGGACGGACCGGCCTGCCTGCGGATCGCGGCCACCGCCGCCGAGGTGTACGCGGGCGGGGCCCCGCCCGCCGCCGAGCCACCGCCCCGGTCCGCACCGGCCGGCGGCGGCACGGGCGGCCTCCCGGCCGGCGCCCGACCGCCCCGTACCCCCGGCCGCCCCGCCCGGGTGGCCGCCGGGCACCCGGGACCGCCCGCCCCCGGCAACGGCATGCTGGTCTGCGAACTGCCGGTGCCCCGCCGGGCACCCGGCTCCGGCCATACCGTCAACGACCAGCTGCTGGTGGCGACCGCGCTCACGGTCGCCGACTGGAACCGGCGCCAGGGCCAGGCCCAGGACCGGCCGGTGCGGATCACCATGCCGGTGGACGACCGCCCGCGCGGCCCGGGGATGCCGATCGGCAACGGCACCCGGCTGGTCGAGGTGGCCTACTCCGCGGCGGAGACCGCCCCCGGGACGGACCCGGCCGTGCTGCTCGCCCGCACCGCCGAACGCACCCGGCTGCTGAAGACGCTGCCCCGCCGCCCGCTCGGGCTGGGCGCCGCGCTGCTCACCGCTCCGGTCGCCCCGGTGGCCGTCCGGGCGCGCGCCACCCGGGCGCTGCGGCGACTCGCCGCGCCCTGGACCTCGACCACCCTGCTCAGCAACATCGGCCGCGTCCCCTATCCGCTGGACTTCGGCGACGCGGGCCGGGCCGAGCGGGTCTGGTTCTCCGCGCCCGCCCGGATGCCGCGCGGGCTCACCTTCACCACCGCCTCCACCGGCGGGCGGCTCCATCTGGTGCTGCGCTGGTCCCGGGCCCTGCTCGGCGCGGAGGACGCCGAGGTGCTCCGCGAGCTGTTCACCCGCCATCTGGCCGCCACCGGCGCCCCGGCCCAGGGGGAGACACCATGACCGAGGCAACCCAGGCAACGACCGGGGAAACCAAGGAAACCGAGGCAAACGGAGCGACCGGCACCACCGAGGCCGCCGGGGCCCGGCCCGTCGTCCAGGGCCTACGGGACTTCTACGAGGACCCGGCCGTCCCCGTGGCCTCGGGCGACGCCCGCTCCCGCCGCCAGGCCGCACTGCTGGCCGCCGCGCTCGGCCCGCCCGCCGCGTACGGTCCGGACGGGGCGCTCGTCCTCGACATCGGCTGCGGCGACGGCACCGCCGCGGCCGCCGCGGCACCCCTGCTCACCGGCCACCGGCTGGTCGGCGTCGACTGGTCGCAGGACGCCCTGCGCCGGGCCCGCACCCGGGTCGACCGGGTGGTGCGCGGCGAACTGGACGGCGGCGGGCTGCCGCTGGCGGACGGCTGCGCGGACGCCGTGCTGTTCAGCGAGGTCATCGAGCACCTGGTCGACCCGGACGCCGCCCTGGACGAGCTGCGCCGGGTGCTGCGGCCCGGGGGCCATCTGATGCTCTCCACCCCCAACCTGGCCGCCTGGTACAACCGGGCGCTGCTGCTGGCCGGGGTGCAGCCGGTGTTCTCGGAGGTCAGCCTGCGCGCCGTGCACGGCCGCCCGGGCCGGGAGGTGGTGGGCCATCTGCGCCTCTACACCGCCCGCGCACTGCGCTCCTTCCTCCAGGCCGCCGGCTTCGCCGAGGTCCGTATCGCCGGTGCGCCCTTCCACGGGGTGCCGCGCGGGCTGCGGCTGGCCGACCGGGTGGCCTGCGCCGTCCCCTCGGCCGCGTCGATCCTGCTGGCGCACGCCCGGCGGCGGTAGCCGTGTGGTGGGGCGTGGCGGCCGCGCTGCTCGCCAACGCGCTGTACAGCGTGGGCTTCGTCCTGCAGAAGCGGGCGCTGGGGCGGCTGCCGGAGCTGTCCGCCGCCCGCCCGCTGCGTACCGTGCTCACCCTGGCGGCCAGTCCGGCCTGGCTGGCCGGATCCCTGGCCCTGGCCGCCGGGTTCGGCGCCCAGCTGGCCGTCTACCGCACCCTGCCGATCGCCGCCGCCCAGGGCATCTTCGTCTCCGGCCTGGTGCTGCTCCTGCTGCTCTCCTCGGCGGTCCTCGGCGAGCGGACCTCGGGCCGGGAGCGGAACGCCCTGCCGGCGGTGCTCGCCGCCCTGGTCATGGTCGTCGCCTCGCTCCGCGACGGGGACGGCGTCGGCCGCACGGCGCCCTGGCCGACCGTGCTGCTGGTCTGCCTGCCCGCGCTCGCCGCCGGGATCTGGCTGTACGGGAGGGTGGACCAGCGGGCCCGCCGGCCACACCGGATGCCGACCAGCGGCATCGGCTACGGGGTGGCGGTCGGGCTGCTGTACGGCGTCAGCTCGCTGGCGGTCAAGGGCGCCTCCTCGCTCCCGTACGGCGACGGCCCGGTGGCCGCCGCACGGGCCCTGGCGGCCTCCCCGTACCCGTATCTGCTGCTCTGCACGGCCGCCGCCGGGCTGGTGATGTCCCAGGCGGCGCTGCAACGCTGCCGGGCCTCGCTGATCGTGCCCGTCTGCACCACCGTCAGCTGCGTCTTCGCCGCCGTCCTCGGCACCTTCGCCTTCGGCGAGTCGCTGCCCGCGGAGCCCCTGCCGCTGGCGCTCAGACTGGCCGGGACGGCTCTCGCGCTGGGCGTCCTGCTGGCCCTGCCGCGCCATGACGTCCCGGCCCCGGCCGCACCCCTCCACCCGCACACCTGACCTCAGCACCCGCGAGATCCGCCCCCTCCCCGTGAAGGAGCCCGCCATGTCCCCCGACGATCCGCTGCTCGGCATCCTGGTCTGCCCGCTGGACAAGGGCCCGCTGACCCTGCTGCCCACCCAGGACGCCCTGGTCAACCCGCGGTTGAAGCTGCGCTATCCGATCGTGGACGGCATCCCGCAGCTGCTCCCCTCCTCCGGGACACCGCTGGCCGACACCGCTGCCGCGGCCGCCGACCGCGCGTCCCGGACGGAGGGCTGATGGGCACCCTCGCCGCCTCCGTCGCCGCCCGCCTGCCCACCGGACTGGTCGGCGCCACCGCCCGGGCCCTGTACCCGAGGCTGGAACCCGAACTGGCCCGGCTCGCCGACTACTGCCCGGCCGGCGGCACCGCCATCGACCTGGGCGGCTGGTTCGGGCCCTGGTCGCGGCGGCTGGCCGACCGCTGCACCCGGGTGGTCACCGTGGAACCGGTCCCGCATCTGGCGGCCCACCTCCGGGCGGCCCTGCCCGCCAACGTCCGGGTGGTGCAGGCCGCCGCCTCCGACCGGGAGGGCACCGCCGAGCTGTGGCTGCCGGACGGCGACAACGGGGACCGCGGCCTCTCCTCGCTGACCCGCGCCGGGGTCCACGGACACAGCGTCGAGGTGCCCACGGTGACCGTGGACAGCCTCGGCGTACGGGACGTGGTCTTCATCAAGGTGGACACCGACGGCGGCGAACTGGCCGCCCTGCGCGGGGCCCGGGGCGTGCTGGACCGGCGGCGCCCGGCGCTGCTGGTGGAACTGGAGACCCGTATCCGGCCCATCAGCCCCGTGGTGGACCTGCTGGCGACGAAGCACGGCTACGCGGGCTGGGTGCTGCTCTCCGACGGCTGGCGCCCGCTCACCGGCTTCGACCTCCCCGCCTACCAGCGCCGCACCGAGCACCTGGTGCACCGCGGCATGCTCCGGCGCACCCTCGCCCCCGGCCGGGAGCGGTACGTCAACTCGGTGCTCTTCCTGCCCGAGGGCCGGACCCCCGGGGCGGTGCGCCGGCTGCCGTGACCGGGTCGGCGGGGGCGGGGGCGGCGGCGGGACGGAGGGCGTCGGCCCCGTACAGGGCCTCCCAGTTGGCCTGGTAGATGGTGTCCGGACACCGGGTTGTGGCGGGCGCGTCCGTACGTTCGTACGCCCGGGGTGTCAGTCCGTACGGCGTGCCCCGAGACGGCCGCGCCGGTAGGCGAACCAGCCGCCGACCATCAGCAGCCCCGCCACGCTGGCGAGCGTCAGCACGGTGACCCCGGTGGAGGCCAGGCTGCCGCCGCCCCCGGTGGACGAGGTCCCGCCCACGGCGCCGCTGGAACCGCCGGCCGAACCGCTGCCGCCGACGGACCCGCCGGAGCTGGTCCCGGAGGACCCGGACGAGCCGGTACCGCCCGAGGCGCCGGAGCTCCCCGTACCCCCGGAGGCACCGCCCGTGGAGTCGCCGTCGCCGTCGTCGGTGGCGACCGGGTCCTGGCCGGTGAAGGCGACCGGGACCTTGACGTCCTGCGAGCGGTCGCCGGACAGGGTGTGGTCGGCGCGGGTGGCGAGCACACAGGTCTTTGTGAAGCAGTCGGTGTACTGGTCCTTGGCGTCCACGGTGAGTTCGACCGAGAAGGTGCCGCCCTTGCCGTACGGCTTCGCCAGGCCCTGGCCGTAGTCCGGCGGATTGGAGGAGATCCAGGCGGAGCTGTGCGAGGAGCCGGTCATGTCGACCCCTCCGACGCACGGGGTGGGCAGCTCGCCCGCGCCGTTGTCCACGCACAGGGCGACATAGATGCCCTTGGCCTCGTGGTAACCGGAGCCGGAGACCTTGAGCTTCTGGCCCTTGGTGGCGAGGTGGTTCACCGGGGTCACCGTCAGCTTCTGGCCGTCCGGCCCGGTGATCGTCCTGGTGCCGGAGGGCTGCTGGTCGTCGTCGCCGTTTCCTCCGTTTCCTCCGTTGCCTTCGCTTGAGTTTCCTCCGTTGCCTCCGCCGGGCTCGGTGACGGTGAGGGTGACCGGCGTTGTACGGGTGGTGCCGGCGGCGTTGGTGAACTGGGCGCGGTAGCGGTAGCCGTCCTGGGCGGTACGGGCGGTGAAGGTGTACGCGCCGCGGGTGGCGCCCTCGATGTCCTGCCAGCTCTGACCGCCGTCCGCGCTGACCTGCCAGCGCACCGAGGGCTCCGGGGTGCCCTCGGCGGCGGCGACCAGCGAGACCTCGTCACCCGGGGCCGCCGAGCGGTCGGTGGGGGCCTGGACGACCTTGGGGGAGACCCGCCGGTCCAGCCTGGTGACCTTGCCCTCGGCGGGGCTGGCCACATAGACGGCCGAGCCGCCCGGGGCGACCGCGACCGAGGCCTGGCCGATCTGCCCCTGGTTGCCGTTGAGCGGGGTGGGCGTGGCGGCCTCCTGGTACGTCCGGGTGTCGTAGACCGCCAGGGAGCCGTTGTTGTCGCCGCCGTCACCGGTGTCGCCGCTGTCCTGCCAGACGACATAGGCGCGGCCGGACGTGCCGTCGAAGGCGATGTCCACCGGACGGTCCCGGCCCTCGATGGTCTTCAGCGGCTTGGCGTCCTTGTCGAACACCCGGACGCTGTTCCCGCTGCCCGCCCAGACGTTGCCGGTGGCGGGGTCGGGGGTGACGAACCAGAGGCTGTCCTCCGGCAGGGCGGCCTCGGCCGTCACCCTGAAGGAGCCGGTGTCGACCCGGCTGAGCTTCCCTCCGGCGTAGCCCGACCAGACGGCGCCGCGCGCGAGGTCCACACCGAGCCGGCTGCCCCCGTCCAGGGTGAGGCTCCGCTCGGCGGCCCCGGTGGCGGTGGTGACCTCGGTGAGCGTCCCGCCCTGCTGGACCAGGGTGGTGGAGGCCTTGGTGCCCGGGCCCGCGCCGGTCACGGTGGCGCCGGGCAGCCAGACGCCCCGCGCCGCGGTGTCCCCGTCCTCGGCGGTGCCGAGGCCGCGCAGCGGGTAGTGGAAGACGACGCCGTCACCCGGGAGCGGGGCGGCGAGGACCGGCACCCGGCGGTCGGCCAAGGCGCCGGTGGACCCGGGGGCCTTGCTGATGTGGCTGCGGACCGTGCCGTCGGCGGCGTCGAGGATGTAGAGGCCCTGCTCGTTGACGTCGGCGGTGTCCACGATGTTGTCGGCGCCCACGTAGAGCTTGCCCGAGCCGGGGTGCACCAGCAGGTCCAGCGGCTTGCCGGCCCGGGTGAAGTCGGCCGCCTTCGCGTGGCTGACGGTGCCGGGCGGCACGTCCACCCCGTCGCCGCCGTCACCCCCGCCGGGGTCCTGGCCCTTGAAGGTGACCGGGATGCGGACGTCCTGGGAGCGGTCGCCGCTGCCCCGGTGGTCGACCCGGGTGACCACCGAGCAGGCCACCTGGAGGCAGTCCAGACCGGAGTCCTCGGCGGTCAGCTTCAGTCGGACGTCGAAGGTGCCGCCCTCGCCCCAGGGCAGCGCGAGTTCGCCCGCGTACGGGTCGTCCTCGGGCACGATCCACCGGGAGGCGCTGCCCCCACCGGTGGTGTCGGCGCCGCCCAGACAGGGTGAGGGGATGCGGTCGTCTCCGTTGTCCTTGCACAGGGCCGCGTAGATGGCCTTGCTCTCGTCATAGCCCGAGCCGGTGACGCGGATCGTCTCACCGGCCGGGTCGAGGTGGGCGGAGGCGGAGACGGTGAGCTTCTGACCGGCCTTGCCGAGCGCGGTCCGCGGGGTGTCCGCCGCCCGCGCGCCCGGGCCGGTGGCGACGGACGCGGCGGCGACGGAGGCGAATACGAGCGCGGCGGCCGCGAGGAGCGCCGGACGTCCGCGCCGGGAGGGCGGGACGGCCGCACGGCCCGGTCGCCGCCGTCCCGTCGGGTCAACTGCCATGGAGTGGTCCTCACGTGTCGGGTGCGTCCGGCACCCCGGGGGACGCGGAGGGCCGGGCCCCGAGGTCACGGGGCCCGGCCGGCGCGCGGGCTACTGGAAGGTGATCGGGACGTGGACGTCGTACTTGCGGTCGTTGGTGTCGAAGTGGTCGGCGCGGGTGACCACGGCACAGGTCACGTCCTCACCGCAGACGCTGCCGTCCTGGAGGGTGGCCTTCACGAAGACCTTCGCGGTGAAGGTGCCGCCGGTGCCGAACGTGGAGGTGTTCGGGAGCGTTCCGCCGAAGGAGTTGTTCACCCAGTGCGAGGCGCCGGTGGTGCCGGACTGGTCCTGGCCGCCGAGACACGGGGTCGGCTTGTTGGCGCCCGGAGCACCGTTGACCACGCACAGACCGACGTAGACGCCCTGGGACGGGTTGTAGCCGGAGCCGGTGACCGTGATGACCTGGCCCGCGGCGGCGGCCGTGTCCGGCGAGGTCAGCTTCAGGTTGTAGGTCACGCCCCCGTCGGTGACGGTCCGGGTCGAGGTGGCGGCCGAGGCCGAGGTGGCCAGGCCCAGCGTGAGCGCCGTGGACGCGACGACGGCGAGGCCGGCGCGGGCGGCGGTACGGGCAGAAGGCAGGACCTTGATGGCTCGCATGGGTGACAGCACACCTTTCGGCAGGCGGAGCCCGGATCGGGGATCGATCCGAACTTAGGTAAGGCATACCTAAGTGAAGATCGAATCGATTGTCAACAGAGTGTGAGAGAACGGTGGTGAGATCAACTGGGGCTTTTATGCGACGAGTTGAGGCGCCGGGGCGTGCCTGGGAGCGGACCGTTTCCGGTCCGCTCCCAGGGCCGCAACCATGGTGGTGGCTCAGGGGCTCCCGGCCCCGGTGGCCTCGTCGGCTCCCGTGACGGTGAATCCGGCGGCGGGCGCGGCTCCCGTGCCGGACACCGGGCGCAGCTCGACGGCGTGCGCCCCCGGGGTAGCCGTCCGGTACACCGGGAACGCCTGGGACACCCGTCCCTCGTCGTCGGCCACCACGTCATACCGGGTGTCGTCGTCGATGGCGACCAGGACCACCTCGCCGGGGCTGAACCCGGCGCCGGTGACCAGTTGTTCGCCCCCGGCGGCCACGGCCGGGTGCGCCAGGACCGCGGTCGGCGGGGCGGCCGGTTCATCGGCGGTGCGCGTCTGGGCGGGTGCCGAGGAGGTGTCCCCCCGGGGCGGGGCCTCGGGGGACGGCGACGGTGGCCCGCTCGGCTCCCCGGCGGGCGTACCGGCCCCGTCGCCCTGGTCGCCCGTGCCCTGGCCGGCCAGCCCCACGGTGACGTCCAGCGGGGCGAGTTCGCCGCCCTTCTCGTACCGCTCACCGCTCCAGTCGGAGAGGAGCGCGGCACCCTGCCCGGTCAGGGTGAGCCGCAGCCCGGACCAGGTCGCGCCCGCGCCCCGGACCAGGGGTGCCGTGCCACCCGGGTGCACCTCGGCGAGGGGCAGCCGCTCGGTGGCGCCGGGCCGTGCCGCGTACGCCGAGAGGACGCCCCGGCCGCCATCGAGGCTCAACCGCAGTTGGCTGAGCGCCAGTTCCGCGCCGTCGGCTCCCGCCGCCGTCAGTCGCAGCGTGCCGGTCAGCTCCATGGCGGCGTCCCCGGCGGCCGGGTCCGCGCTACCGTCGCCCACGGGGAACCAGACGCGCTCTCCCGTACCGGCGGTGGCCGGCCGATCGGCGTGTACGGTCACCTCGGCGCCGCCGCGGCCGGTGAGGCTCCCGCCCGCGAGTGCCCAGCTCGCATACCCGCCGGACACCTCCCGGGGCGTTCGGGGCTCGTTCTCCCGTGCGCCCGCCGACGGTTGGCCCAGGAGCGCCAGCAGCACTCCCGCGGCCAGGGCGGCGGCGCCCGCCTTCCTGTTCATCAAGCCCCCTGGTATGCGGCCGTACGCCCGCTGCGATGGGATGGACTCGGGTAAGTGATCAGTGCGCCGACGGGGTGCTCCCGGCCGCTCCGGTGGACCGGCGGCGACGGGCCCACAGCCAGGCCGCGCCTCCGGCGGCCACCAGACCCGCCGCGCCCAGTGACAGGGGCAGGGCCGTGCCGGAGCCGGTGGAGGCCAGCGGGCCCCCGGGGGTGCCGCTCTGGGAGGCTCCGTCGGACGGAGTCGTGCCGCCCGTGGTGGCCCCGGGGCTGGGTGAACCGGTCGAACCGGAGGCGGCCGAAGGCGAGTCGGTGCCGGTGCCGGTGCTCAGCGAGGGCTTGCCCGGGGCCGCCGCTCCGCCGAAGGTGACCGGGACACGGACGGTCTGGCTCTGGTCGCCGCCCCGGGTGTGGTCGTTGCGGGTGATGACCGCGCAACGGACCCCGGGCTTGGCGCAGTCGGTGTTGGCGTCCTTGGCGCGCACCTTGAGGCTCACCGAGAAGCCGCCCTTGTGCCCGCTGCCCTGGTAGGGCTTGGCCAGCCCCTTCCCGTACGAGGGCGGGTGGGAGGACACCCACACCGAGGCCCCGGACTCTCCCGACATGTCGACCCCGCCGACACAGGGGGTCGGGGTCTTTCCGACACCGTTGTCCACGCAGAAGGCGACATAGATGCCCTTCTCCGTGTTGTAGCCGGAGCCCCGCACGGTGACCGTCTCGCCCGCGGCGTCCAATCCGGACGTCCTGGACACGGTGAGGCTCTGCCCCTCGGGTCCCTTCGCCGATCCGCCGGCCGCCGCCGCGCCGGGCGAGACCGCGATGACCAGGGCGGAAGCCAGTGCCAGCGCCGCGGGTCCGACCCGCAGGGCCCGTTGGCCGGTTCTGTGCATACGCATACGTGTCCGCACCCCCACATAGGCAACTCAGGTAAGCCTAACCTAAAGTATTCCGGGTTGAGTTCGTACGGACGAGAGGGAACGACCGAGCGATGCGCACCCCTGGAAGAGCCGAACTGCCCTGCCTGTGCAGCGGTGTTGCCGTCCGTCGAGGTGTCTCCCTCCGCGGCGGTGCCGCCGCTCTCGCCGTCGTCCTGGCGGTGCTGCTCACCGGCTGCGGCGGTGGCGCCGGCGCCTCCGCCAAGACCTCGGCGTCCTCGGCTCCCGCCGACGCGGGCACCCGCGCCGCGGCCGCCGCCAAGCAGCTGGCGACCAACTCCGTGATCCCGTTGAAGGGCGAGCCGCCCACGCCCGAGCTGCCCGTCACCGTCGACTCCTCCGACGGCCGGAAGGTCACCGTCACCGACGCCTCGCGCATCCTGCCGCTCAACGGCGGGGTCGCGGAGATCGTGTTCACCCTCGGCCTCGGGGACCGGGTCGTCGGCCGGGACATCACCGCCACCTTCGCTGAGGCCGAGAAGCTGCCCCTGGTCACCAAGGCCCACGATGTGAGCGCGGAGAGTGTGCTCTCGCTGAAGCCGACCGTGGTGCTCGCCGACACCGACACCGGGCCTTCCGAGGCCATCGACCAGATCCGCGCCTCGGGCACCCCCGTGGTGGTCCTGGACCCCGCCGGCAAGCTGGCCGATGTCTCGACGCGCACCACCAGGGTCGCCGAGGCCCTGGGCGTACCGGAGGCGGGGCGGGCCCTCAACGAACGGATCACCGGTCAACTCGCCGAGGCCCGGGCGGCCGTGCCGAAGGGCAGCAGGCCCAAGGTCGCCTTCCTCTACATGCGGGGCACCGCGGCGGTGTACCTGATCGGCGGCAAGGGCTCCGGCGGCGACTCGCTGCTGGAGGCGGCCGGCGCGGTGGACGCGGGCAAGGAGTCCGGTCTCGACCGGCCGTTCACGCCCATCACCAGTGAGGCCCTGGTCACCGCGGAGCCGGACGTCATCCTGATGATGTCCAAGGGGCTCGACTCCGTGGGCGGGACGGACGGGCTCCTCGCCATCCCCGGAATCAGCCAGACCCCGGCCGGAGCGGACCGCCGGGTCGTCGCCCTGGAGGACGGCGTCCTGCTCTCCTTCGGACCTCGGACGCCGCTGGTCATCGACATCCTGGTGGACCGCATCCACCGCACCTGAGCCCCTGCCGGTCGCGGTCCGGCCGCCCGGCGGGCGCGGCCGGACCGCGCGCGGGGTGGTGCCCGGTGCGGCGCACAAGGCCTTGCGCGAGGTATGGACAGCCGTGTCCCCGCATGCTGTCATTCCCCCGCACCCCGTTTTTACATCGTTGAAATCGAGACGCGGGCCGTCAACGGCCCATGGGGCGCCCCGACTTCCTCGCCATCTCCGCCGAGGGGACAGACAAGGGGACAGATGTGATGACACCACCTCACACCCGCCACCGGAACCGGCTTCGCGCGCTGCTGACCGCCGTCGCGCTGCTGCTTCCGGCCGCCGCGCTGACACCGGGCACCGCGACCGCCGCGCCAGCCCTGACGGAGAAGCAGCAGGCCCCGACCGGGGATCAGCTGACCGTGGCCGGGCGGCAGCAGGCCCCGGCCGAGAAGCCCCCGATCGAGGTGCACGGGCTGAAGGGCGAGTACTTCCGCATGTCGGCGCCGGGAGCCCGGGACTTCGCCGAGCTCGGCGGCACCTCACTCGACCCGCAGATCAACCTCCCCGGCCTCGCGGCCGTCTTCGAGAAGCTGACCGGGGGCGCCGAGCACACCACCGCCCGCTGGACGGGCGGCATCAAGGCGCCGGCCACCGGCGACTACACCTTCCACGGCATCGGGGACAACGGCTTCCGGCTGCTCATCGACGGCAAGCCGGTCATCGACCACTGGGTGCCCGACTGGGACAGGGAGCAGACCAGCGCCCCGGTCCGGCTCACCGCCGGCCGGACGTACGACTTCCGGCTGGAGATGTTCCAGGACACCGGCGGGGCCAACATGTTCCTGCGCTGGTCCACCCCCACCCTGGCCAAGCAGCTGGTGCCCGAGTCGGCGTTCACCCCGCCGGCCGACTTCGAGGTCCACCCGGTGGAGCTCACCGCGGGCCGGGACGGACGCACTCTGCGGGCCCGCTTCGAGGGCCGGGTCGGGGACATCGCCCGGGTCAGGGACCATCTGACCGTCGAGGCGGACACCACGGCCATGCCGATCTCCTCGGTCGAGGTGCCGCGCGCGGAGCGTGACACCCTCCTGGTCCGCCTCGCCAAGCCCATCCAGAAGGACCAGCAGGTCCGGTTCGTCTACGACGGCAAGGGCGGCCTCACCGACGGCGGCAAGGCCGTGCCCGAGATCGCCCGCACCGCCCGGAACACCTCCACCCACCGCCTCACCACCTCCTGGGGCGACCGGCTCGACACCCGGCGGCCCCTGCCGGAGTACCCCCGTCCGCAGGCGGTCCGCTCGGCCTGGCGCAACCTCAACGGGCCCTGGCAGTTCAGCGCGGCGAAGGCGGGCGAGCAGCCGGTGTCCGGCCGGAACCTCGACGAGCGGATCATCGTCCCGTTCCCCGTGGAGTCCCAGCTCTCCGGGATCGAGCGGCATGAGGACCACATGTTCTACCGCAAGCTCATCGAGGTGCCGAAGGATTGGAAGATCGGCCGCGGCAACCGGCTGAAGCTCAACTTCGGCGCGGTGGACTACCGGGCCCGGGTCTATGTCAACGGGCGGCAGATCGCCGAACACACCGGCGGCTACGACGCCTTCACCGCCGATGCCACCGACGCGCTCCGGGGCGGCGGGAAGCAGGAGGTCGTGGTCGCGGTCACCGACACCGGCGGCGCCGACCAGCCGAAGGGCAAGCAGTCCACCGACCCGGGCGGCATCTTCTACACCCAGTCCTCCGGCATCTGGGGCACCGTCTGGATGGAACCCGTCGCCGCCACCGCCATTGACCACCTTGTCACCACCCCCGACATCGACAGCGGCACCCTCGCCGTCACCGCCGAGTCCGCCGGCGCCTCCCCGAAGGCCCGGGTGGAGGCCGTCGCCCGGGACACCCGGGGCAGGGTCGTCGGCCGGGTCAGCGGACCGGCCAACCGCGAACTGCGGCTGCCGGTGGCGGACCAGCGGCTGTGGAGCCCCGACGACCCCTACCTCTACGACCTCGACGTCCGGCTGACCGACGGCAGGTCCACCGACCGGCTCGGCAGCTACTTCGGCATGCGGAAGATCGCCGTCAAGAACGTCGGCGGCTTCCCCAAGCTGGTCCTCAACGACAAGCCGGTCTTCTCCCTCGCCACCCTGGACCAGGGCTTCTGGCCCGACGGCCTCTACACCCCGCCCAGCGACGAGGCCCTCGCCTTCGACCTCAAGGCGCACAAGAAGCTCGGCTTCAACGCCGTACGCAAGCACATCAAGGTGGAGTCCGCACGCTGGTTCCACCACGCGGACCGGCTCGGGCTGCTGGTCTGGCAGGACTTCGTCTCCGGCGACCTCACCAGCGAGACCGGCCGCACGGCCTTCACCGACCAGGGCCGCGCGATGATGCGCCAGCACCACAACTCCCCGTCGGTGATCGGCTGGATCGTGTTCAACGAGGGCTGGGGCGAATGGGACCGGGAGGCGACCGGGCGTATCGCCGAACAGGTCGAGGCCGCCGACCCCTCCCGGGTGGTCAACGCCCACAGCGGGGTCAACTGCTGCAACTCCAAGGGGGATTCCGGCAAGGGCGACATCATCGACCACCACGACTACAACAACACCGACCCCGCCTACCCGGACGCCACCCGGGCCGCCATGGACGGTGAGCACGGCGGCTTCACCCTGCGCACCCCCGGCCATATGTGGCCCGGCCCGCCGACCGTCATCTACAGCGGCGTCGCCGACAAGGAGGCCCTGACCCGCACGTACGTCGAGAACACCGAGAAGTTCTACCTGGAGGCGGCCGGCGCCGAACTGTCCGGCTCGGTCTACACCCAGATCTCCGACCTGGAGAACGAGCTCAACGGGCTCTACACCTACGACCGCAGGGAGATCAAGGTCGACCCGGTCCGGGTCCGCCAGGTCAACGAGAAGGTCATCGCCGCCGGCGCCGCCGCGGGCGCCCGCCCCGCGCCGAAGGGCGGCGGCTCCTGGGCCCTGGACGAGGGGAGCGGCACCACCGCCCGGGACGGCGGCCCCCAGCAGCGGCCGCTGAAGCTCAGCGCGGGCACCGGCTGGACCCCCGGCGTCAGCGGCAGCGCGCTCTCCTTCGACGGCCAGGGCCAGTACGCCCAGACCGACGGTCCGGTCCTGGACACCACCAAGGACTACACCGTCTCCGCCTGGGTGAAGCTCGCCTCCCTGCCCGGCAACTACGCCACCGCGGTCAGCCAGGACGGCCGCCGCCGGGAGAACCCCTTCTACCTCCAGTACGGCCAGGGCGCCTTCGCCTTCAGCACCCCCGGCGCCCACCGCGCCCGCGCCGAGACCGTCCCCGAACTCGGCCGCTGGTACCACCTCGTCGGCGTCCGCGACGCGAAGAGCGGCACCCTCAGCCTCTACCTCGACGGCCGGCTCGCCGCCACCGCCCCGGCCGGCCCCGCCGATGTCAGCACCGGCCCGCTGTCCGTCGGCCGGGCCAAGTGGGGCGGCGGGAACGTCGACTTCTGGCACGGCGCCGTCGACCGGGTGCACGCCGTCGACCGGGCCCTCGCCCCCGAGGAGGTGACCGCGCTCCACGACCGCGAGCGCCCCTGACGACCCGCGGGTGCGGCCGGCGCGCGGTGGTTCAGCCCCGGGCGCCGGCCACCGCGGCCAACCGTCCCGCGACGAGGGCCCCGGCCACCTCGGTCACCCGCTGGTGGGCCGTCCCCGGCCCCTGGCCCGCCCCCCGCTGGGCCCGGGCCCGGGCGCGGTGCTCGGTGGGGCGGATCCCGCGGGTGCGCTTGAACGCGACGCTCAGCGCGTACGCGTTGGCGTAGCCGACCTGGCGGGAGACCGCGTCCACGGTGGCGTCGGTACGGGCCAGCAGATCGGCGGCGCGGCAGATCCGCCACTCGGTGAGATACGCCATCGGGGACTGCCCGACCAGCTCGCCGAACCGGCGCGCGAACCGGGCCCGGGACACCCCCGCCTCCGCCGCCAGCGAGGCCACCGTCCAGCCGCGCGCCGGATCCCCGTGCATCAGCTTTAG
This sequence comes from Streptomyces lichenis, assembly GCF_023218175.1. Taxonomy (GTDB): domain Bacteria; phylum Actinomycetota; class Actinomycetes; order Streptomycetales; family Streptomycetaceae; genus Streptomyces; species Streptomyces lichenis. The sequence goes on from NZ_JALPTH010000011.1 coordinate 73,172, forward strand.
CGCCCGCCCGACCACCGGGTCCGCATGCGCCCGGTACCAGGACGGGGCCTGGGCGCCCGGCAGCTCGAACCACTCCCGCAGCGCGCACACCAGCAGCAGGTCCAGCAGCCGGTCGAGCATCACCTGCCGCCCGGGGGCGTCCCGCCGCAGCTCCGCCTCGATCATCTCCAGCGCCGGGCAGCCCTCCGGGGTGGCGGGCACCAGCGCCACCCTCGGCAGGGCGGTGAGCACCCGCTCCGAGACGCTGCCCCGCACCTGGAAGGTGCCCCGGAGCAGCTTCGCGCCGCCCTGCCCGTCGACCGCCGGGCCGGGCCCGCACATCGGCAGGGCGTCCCCGACCACCAGCGCCCCGCCCGGGGTGGTGCACCGGTCGCCGGAGTGCACGAGCACCAGCTGCGGCGTCCCCGGATCGTCCGCCACCGTGTACGGCTCAGGCCCGGTCACGATCGCCACGTCACCCTGGAGCACCCGCACCGGCTCCCCGCCGTCCGGGACCACCCAGCCGCCACCGCTGACCATGGTCAGCAGGGAGAGCGGGGCCGCGTCCAGGAAACGCAGCGACCACGGGGGGTTGACCACCGACTGGTCGAAGAGCGCCCCCTGCGGGCGGACATCCTGGAGCAGGCCCGACAACGCGTCATCCATGCCACCCGATCCTACAAACCCCCGGCGACCGCGATTCCCGAAGGAAACCGCGGGAAACGAGGCACCGACTCCAGGGAAACCGGTGGGAAACGAGGTACCACCCCTAAGGGAAACCGGCGGGAAACGAGACGATCGGACATCGAAACGAGTGGATCAGCCATCGCCGGTGCCGCCCGCAGGCGGTGTACTGGCGCCCATGACCACTCACACTTCCTCCGCCCCCTCCACGATCCTGGTGCTCGGCGGCACCGGCAAGACCGGGAGCCGGGTCGCGGCCGAGCTCCGCCGCCGCGGGCTGGACCCCGTCGTCGCCTCCCGCCGCAGCGCGGTCCGCTTCGACTGGTCCGACCGTTCGACCTGGGGCCCGGCCCTGGAAGGCGTCGACGCCGTGTACGTGGTGGACTCCGAGACCGCGGACGCGCCCGCCGAGGTGGCGGGCTTCGCCGAGCTCGCCGCCAAGTCCGGGGCCCGGCGGCTGGTGCTGCTCTCCGCCCGGGTCTGGGACGAGCTGCCCGGCGAGGACAACCTGGCCACCGAGCGGGCGGTCCGGGAATCCGGCCTGGAGTGGACGATCCTGCGCCCCACCTGGTTCGCCCAGAACTTCACCGAGTTCGAGCTGCTCGCCCCCCTGCTGGGCGAGGGCGAGCTGCGGCTGCCGACCGGCGAGGGCCGCGAACCCTTCGTCGACCTGGAGGACCTGGCCGAGGTGGCGGCCGTCGCCCTCACCGAGGACGGGCACACCGGTCGCACCTATGTGCTCTCCGGCGCCCGCGCGCTGAGCTTCGGCGACGCGGTCGCGGAGATCGCCCGCGCCTCCGGCCGCCCGCTGCGCTTCGTTCCGGTGGACGAGGCCGCCTACCGCGCAGACCTCGCGGCCGCCGGATTTCCCGAGGCCGACACCGAGCTGCTGGCCGCGCTGTTCCGGCACATCCGCGAGGAGCGCGGCGCCGAGGTGACCGACGGCGTCCAGCAGGCGCTGGGCCGCCCGCCCCGCGACTTCTCGGAGTACGTCGCCCGCACCGACTTCACCAGGGCGGGTTAGCGGGAGAGCACCTCGGCCAGCCAGCGGTCGACGGCCCGGGCGGTGGTACGGGCATGCTCCTCCAGCATGGTGAAGTGGTCCCCGTCCACGGTGACCTCGGAGTGCGGCCGGCCCCACGCCGGGGCCGGCTCGGTGCCCGGCAGCAGGTCCCGGGCCCGTACGAACAGCGTCGGGCAGGACAGCGGGGCGGGCTCCCAGCCGGCGAACAGGCCGAAGTAGCCGGCCATGGCGGTGAGCCGGCCGGGGTCCGCCGCGGCGAACTCCGCCGCCCGGTGCAGCATGTCCGCGGTCATCGCGGACAGCTCCCCGGCGCTCCCGGTGTCATCGCTGGGATGGGTGTCGACCAGGACCAGAGCGAGCGGACCGGAGCCCTCCGCCTCCAGCCGCTCGGCCACCGCCTGCGCCACCCAGCCGCCGGCCGAGCGCCCCAGCAGCACCACGGGCTCACCGCCGCCCGCCGCCGCGCGCACCGCCGCGCTCTGGGCGGTGACCAGGGCGTCCAGGTCGGCCGGCAGCGCCTCCCCGGGCCCGAAGCCCGGATGGCGCAGCGCCGACACCGGGCGCAGATCCCGCAGACCGGCCCCGAACCGCGCGTACTCCTGGGGCCCGGACAGCGGGCTGAGGGCGGGCAAGCAGACCACCCGGGCCCCCGCGCCACCTGCCGCCAGCACGGTGGGCGCGATTACCGCACCGGGCGCCCCGGCGGCGTCGAAGACGGTCCGCAGCCGAGCGGCAGCGGTGAGCAGCACCATGCCGTCATAGGTCCTCCCCTGGGCGCAGGCGCTACGGAAGAGGGCACCGAGGAAGTCGGAACCACCCCCCGTCTCCGGCACCCGGCCCCGGTCGGCCCGGAGTTCGGACCCGGCACCGGCCGTCTCCCGGGCATGACGCTCCACCAGCTCGGCGGCGACCGCGCGCGGTGTGGGGAAGTCGAACAGCAGGGTGGTGGGCAGAGCCGACCCGACCGCCGCCGAGAGCCGGTTGCGCAGCTCCACCGCGGCCAGCGAGTCAAGGCCCAGCTCGGCCAGCAGCCCGTCCGGGGCGATCGCCTCCGCCCCCTCGGGATGCCCGAGCACCAGCGCGGCCAGGCTTCTGACCTCGGCGAGCAGCAACCCCTCCCGCTCACCCCGGGAGGCGGCGGCCGTCAGCCGAGGGCCGAGGAGCGAGCCGGTGCCGCCCGGAGCGTCGACCCGTCGAGGCCGTACGGGTGCCAAGGCCCCGCCACCCCTCACCACCTCCGGATCGAGGCGGGCCGCCACCACCACCGGATCGTCGCCGCCCACCGCGGCATCGAACAGCGCCAGCCCCTCCTCCGCCTCCAGCGGGGCGAACCCGGCCCGGGCCATCCGCCGCAGGTCCACCTCGGTGAGGTGCGCCATCATCCCGCCGCTCTGCCGCCACGGCCCCCAGGCGATCGACGTACCCGGCAGACCGAGCCGCCTGCGGTGCACGGCCAGGGCGTCCAGTACGCAGTTGGCCGCCGCGTAGCCCGCCTGCCCGGCCGAGCCGAACGTCCCCGCCACCGAGGAGAACAGCGCGAAGACCGCCAGGTCGAGGTCCCGGGTCAGCTCGTGCAGGAGGAGCGCGGCATCCGCCTTGGGCCGCAGCACCCGCTCCAGACGGTCGGCACTGAGCGCCGGAACGATCCCGTCGTCCAGCACACCCGCCGTATGCACCACCCCGGTCAGCGGATGCTCCGGCGGCACCTCGTCGAGCAGGGCGGCGAGCGCCGTCCGGTCCGCGGCATCACCGGCCCGTACGGTCACCTGGGCGCCCGACTCGGCCAGCTCCGCGACGAGTTCGGCGGCCCCGGGAGCCTCCGGGCCGCGGCGGCCGACCAGCAACAGCCGGCGCACGCCATAGGCCGCGACCAGATGGCGGGCCACCAGCATGCCCAGCGAACCCGTGCCGCCGGTGACCAGCACGGTGCCCTCCGGATCGAGCCGCCGCATGCCCGGGGAAACCTCCAAGCGGACCTGCTCCGGCGCATACGCCGCACCCCGCCGCACAGCCGTCTCCGCACCCAGCTCCGGGGCAGCCGCCAGCGCGGCCAACACGCGCCAGGATTCCGCGTCTTCGTCCACGTCGACGAGCGCGAAGCGGCCCGGATCCTCCCGCAGCGCCGAGCGGACCAGCCCCCACACCGGCGCATGGACCGGCACCGGACCCCGCTCCCCGGCGGTGTCCAGCGCGACCGCGCCCGAGGTGACCAGAACCAGCCGAGAGTCCGACAACCGTGGTTCGGCGAGCCACCCCTGCACCAGGGCCAGCGCCCGGGCCGCGACCCAGCCGACCTCGGCCGCCCCCGGCACACGGTCATGTCCCGCCTCCGACGGCCGGGCCTCCGGCGGCATCGGCAGCGGGGCGACCACCACGGCCGGCGCCCGGCCGCTCGCCACCACCGCCGCCGGATCCGCGTACACAGGGACCCCGGAGCCCGGGGGAGCGAGCCGTTCCACCAGCGCCTCGCCCACCTCGCCCAGGACGCCCCACCCTGTCCCCGCCCCCGACTCCCCGGTCGGCCGGGGCAACGGCACCCAGTCGATCCGGTGCAGCCCCGCCGTCGGTCGAGCCATGGGCGGCAGGGGGCGGAGGTCCAGCGATCGGACCGTCAGCACCGGGGCGTCCGCCTCGTCGGTCAGCCGCACCCCGGTCCGCCCGTCCGGCCCGGGCACCATCCGCACCCGCAGCCGCCGGGTGCCGGGGGAGTGCAGCCGTACGCCGCTGAAGGCGAACGGCAGCGCGATCCCGCGTTCCGGCCCGCCGCCGGTGCCGTCCGCCGAGAGACCGTCGAGCGCCAGCACATGCAACGCGGCGTCCAGCAGCGCCGGATGCACAGCGAAGCCCACCCCGTCGGCGGAGCCCGCCCCACCGGCCGAGCCCAACCCGTGGGCCGAGCCCAACCCGTCGGCCGAGGCCGCCCCACCGGCCGAGGCCGCCCCACCGGCCGAGGCCGCCCCGGCTCCGGTAACCGCCTCGGGCAGCTCGACCTCGGCGTACAGCGCCTTCCCGTCCCGGCCGCGCCAGGCCGCCCGCAGCCCCCGGAAGGCCGGCCCATAGCCCAACCCTCCACCGGCCAGCAGGGAGTACGGGTCGGCGTCCGGCTCGTCACGGTGCAGCTCGTCACGGTGCAGTGGCACCGCCCCCGGCGGCGGCCACGCCACCTCCGGCCCCCGGCTCTCCGCCGCCTCCTCCCTCTGCTCCACCGCCAGCCTCCCCGAGGCATGCCGCTCCCACGGCCCGCCCTCCCGCCGAGCATGGAAGACCACCGACCGCCGCCCCTCCGCGTCCGCCCCCGCCACCTTCAGCTGCACCTCGACGGAGCCGTCCCCGGGCAGGGGCAGCGGTGCGGTCAGGACCAGTTCCTCCAGGACCGGCGTACCGGCGAGCCCGCCCGCGTACAGCGCCATCTCCACCAGCGCCGTCGCGGGCAGCAGCACCGCACCCGCCACCGTGTGGTCGGCCAGCCAGGGCTGGTCGGCGAGCGAGAGCCGCCCGTGCAGCAGCAGCCCACCGTCATCGGCCGTCTGGGTCCGGGACCACAGGAACGGATGGGCCCGCCCCTCCGGCCGGGGCGCGCCCGACCGCTGCCGGGCAGGCGCGTCCAGCCAGTAGCGACGGCGCTGGAAGGCATACGTGGGCAGCGCGGTACGCCGCCCGCCGCGCCCGGTGAACAGCGCCCGCCAGTCCACCGGCACCCCGTGGGCGTACAGCGCCGCCACGGCGTCCAGCAGGGTGTCCGCCTCGGCCCGCCCACCCCGTAGCGTGGGCAGCACCAGCGGCGACGGCCCGGCCGCCGGGGAGGCACCGGCCCCCGGGCCATCAGCCGCCAGGCAGTCCCGTACCAGCCCGCTGAGCACCCCGTCCGGCCCCAGCTCCAGATGGTGCGCGGCACCCAGGGCGCCGAGATGTTCGACCGCGTCGGCGAAGCGCACCGGGCGGCGGACCTGGTCCACCCAGAACTCCGGCGAGCACAGCTCCTCCTCACTGGCGGCCCGCCCCGACACCGCGCTGACCAGCGGAACCGAGGGCCGGGCGAAGTCCAGCGCTCCCACCACCTTGGCGAACTCGCCCAGCATCGGCTCCATCCGGGCGGAGTGGAAGGCATGGCTCACCCGGAGCGGCGTGGTGGACCGGCCTCGCTCCCGGAAGTACGCCACCGTCTCCCGTACCGCCTCCGCGTCCCCCGAAACGACCACCGAGCCGGGCCCGTTGACGGCCGCGATCTCCACCACCCCCCGCTGTGCGGCGAGTCGGGCGGCCACCTCCCCCTCCCCGGCCCCGATCGCGGCCATGGCACCGCCCGGCGGCAGGGCGTCCATCAGCCGGCCTCGGGCGGCCACCAGGGTGCAGGCGTCTACGAGCGACAGCACCCCGGCGGCATGCGCCGCGGCCACCTCGCCCACCGAGTGGCCCGCCACCAGATCCGGGCGTACGCCCCAGGACTCCAGCAGCCGGAACAGCGCCGTCTCCAGGGCGAAGAGCGCGGGCTGCGCGAACCGGGTCGTGCCCAGCAGCGCGCCCGCCTCCGCGTCACCGTCGGCGAACACCACCTCCCGCAGCGGCACCGGCAGCAGCGGGTCCAGCAGTGCGCGGCTCTCGTCGAACGACCGGGCGAAGGCGGGAAACAGCTCCCGAGCCGCGTACAACTCCGCACCCATCCGCGCCCGTTGACTGCCCTGCCCGGTGAAGAGAAAGGCGAGCGGGCCGTGTTCCCGGCTGGTGCCCCTCCGCACCCCGAGCCCCGCCTCGGGGCCACCCTCCGCCACCGCCCGCAGGGAGCCGAGCAGCCCCTCCCGGTCCCTGGCCAGGAACACCGCCCGGTGCTCGAAGGCCGCCCGGGTGGTGGCGAGGGAGTACCCGACATCCACCGGCGCCAGGCCCGGGTCGGCGGCCACCCGCTCGTACAGCCGCCGGGCCTGGTCCCGCAGCCCCGGGCCGCTCCTCGCCGAGAGCGGGAAGAGCACCGGTACCGGTACCGCCCCCGTCCCCACGGGCGCCACCGGGGGTGGGCCCGCGGGGGCTTCCTCCAGGATCACATGGGCGTTGGTGCCGCTGATGCCGAAGGAGGAGACCCCGGCCCGGCGCGGACGGCCCGCCCCGGCCGGCCAGTCCACCTCCCCGGTCAGCAGCGCCACCCGTCCCGACGACCAGTCCACCCGGGGCGTCGGCTCGTCGGCGTGCAGGGTGCGCGGCAGCACCCCGCACGCCATCGCCTGCACCGTCTTGATGATGCCCGCCACCCCGGCGGCGGCCTGGGTGTGCCCGATGTTCGACTTGACCGAGCCCAGCCAGAGCGGACGCTCCCGCGCCTCGCTCCCGTACGTGGCCAGGAACGCCTCCGCCTCGATGACATCGCCCAGCCGGGTGCCCGTACCGTGCGCCTCCACCGCGTCGATGTCCCCGGGCGCCAGCCGCGCGTCCGCCAGGGCCTGCCGGATCACCCGCTGCTGTGCCGGGCCGTGCGGCGCCGTCAGCCCGTTGCTCGCACCGTCCTGGTTGACCGCCGACCCGCGCACCACAGCCAGCACCTCGAATCCTGCCCGGCGCGCCTCGGAGAGCCGGGTGAGCAGCAGCATCCCGGCGCCCTCGGCCCAGCCCGTACCGTTGGCGGCCGCCCCGAAGGCCTTGCAGCGGCCGTCCGGCGACAGCGCCCGCTGCCGGCTGAACTCCACGAACGACGAGGGCGCCGACATCACGGTGACCCCGCCGGCCAGCGCCAGCGAGCACTCGCCCCGGCGCAGCGCCTGGGCTGCCAGATGCAGGGCCACCAGGGACGACGAGCAGGCCGTGTCCACGGTGATCGCCGGACCCTCCAGCCCGAAGGTGTACGCGATACGGCCCGAGGCGACGCTGCCGGCGTTGCCGATGCCGAGGTACCCCTCCACATGCTCCGGCGTCTCGGTGAGCCGGCTCGCGTAGTCGCTGTACATCAGCCCGGCGTACACCCCGGTCGGCGAACCGCGCAGTGCCCGGGGGTCCAGCCCGGCGCGCTCGAACGCCTCCCAGGCCACCTCCAGCAGCAGCCGGTGCTGCGGGTCCATGGCCGGGGCCTCGCGTGGGGAGATGCCGAAGAAGCCCGGGTCGAAGCGGTCCACCCCGGTGAGGAAGCCGCCCTCGCGCACATAGGTCCGCCCCGGCCGCTCCGGGTCCGGGTCGTACAGCGCCTCGACGTCCCAGCCCCGGTCGTCGGGGAACGGGCCGATCGCGTCCCGGCCCTCGGCCACCAGCCGCCACAGCTCCTCCGGAGAGGCCACCCCACCCGGATAACGGCACGCCATCCCCACGATCACCACCGGGTCGTCCTCCACCCCGACGCCCGCACCCTGCTCCCCGGGCCCTTCCGAGACGGAGACCCCCCGCCCCCGAAGATGGTCGGCGAGCGCGGCGGCGGTGGGGAAGTCGAAGGCCACGGCCTCGGAGAGCGGCAGCCCGGTCGCCGCCGACAGCCGCTCCCTCAGCACCGTCGCCGCCAGCGAGTCCATGCCCAGATCGCGCAGCGCGGTCTGGGCCTCCACCTCCTCACCCGGGCGCCCCAGCACGGCCGCCGCCTCACGCCGCACCAGCTTCAGCACCTCCGCCGCATCCCCAAGGCCCTCCGCCGCAGCAGCCGGACTCACCACCCCCGGCATCCGCCCACCCGGCATCTGCCCACCCAGCTCCGCCAGCGCACGCCGCCGGATCTTCCCGGAGGACGTACGAGGGATCTCCTCCACCTCGTACAGCTCGGCGGGCACCTTGTACGCGGTCAACTGGGTACGGCAGGCGGCCAGCAGCCTGCGCCGGTCCAGCGCAACGCCGGGCTCGGGCACCAGATAGCCGACCGGCACCTCACCGAAGACCGGGTGCGGCCGCCCGGCCACCGCGGCGTCCGCCACACCCGGCAACCGCCGCAGCACCGCCTCCACTTCGGACGGGTGGATGTTCGCCCCGCCGCGGATGATCAGATCACCGGCCCGGCCGGTGATCACCAGCTGCCCCGAGCCGTCGAGCCTGGCCAGGTCCCCGGTGCGGAACCAGCCGTCCACCAGCACCTCCGCGGTGGCCTCCGGCCGCCCGTGGTACCCGGCCGTCACCCCCGGCCCGCTCACCCACAACTCCCCTTCACCCACCTCCCGTCCACCCGCACCACCGCCGCCGACCCGGGCCCGGGTGCCGGGCAGCACCCGGCCGCAGGCCTCGGCCGCCGTCCCGTCGTCCGGTGCCACCATGGTGACCGGCCCGGCCTCGGTGCTGCCGTAGTGCTCCAGGTAGGGCACCTTGCAGATCGCCTCGAAGTCCCGCCGGAACGCGGGCCCGGCGGAGGCGCCGCCGCTGACACATCCCCGTAGCGCGGCCGTCCCCAGCCCGTCGTCCCGCCCTCCGACCACCTCGCCCCGCACCGCGTCCAGCAAGGCGGAGTACGTGGTCGGCACCCCACCCAGCAACGTGAACGGCGCCTCCCCACCCCTGAGCCGATGCAACACCTCTGCCACCGTGAACCGTGGCAGCACCATCGCGCTCGCCCCGGTCGCCGTCACCCCGACGGTACAGACCACATGGCTCATGGCATGGTGCAGCGGCAACGGCCACAGCAGGCGATCGTCCGCGTCCATGCCGAGCACCCCGGCGAGCCCGGCCGCCACCGGAGCGAGACGGTTGCGCTGGCTCAGCAGCACGCCCTTCGGGGCCCCCGACGATCCCGAGGTGTAGAGAATCCACGCCACCTCGTCCAGCGCCAGATCATCCCGGGCCGGCGCCCCCGGCTCCGCCCCCACCAACTCCTCGTACCTCTGTCCTTCTTGTTCCTCCGAGGAACCGTCGACCACGACCAGGACCGCTCCCGGCCGCGACGGCAGCACCGGCCCATCCCGCTCCGTGATGACCACCCGCGCGTCGCAGTCGTCCAGCAGCCGGGCCAGCTCGGGCCCGGAGCTACCCGGATCCAGCGGCACGCCCACCCCGCTCGCCCGGACGACGGCCAGCAGGCTCTCCACCGCCTCCACCCGGTTGCCCAGCAGGATCGCCACCCGCTCGCCCCGCCCCAGCCCGAGCCGCACCAGATGCCCGGCCAGCCGCCCGGTTCTCCGCTCCAGCTCGCCATAGGTCAGCCGGGTACGCCCGTCCTCGAAGGCGGCCTTCCCGCCGCGCCGCCGTGCATGCTCCCGCAGCGTCTCCGGCAGCGGTCTGACAACACCATCCACCGCGTCCGTACCCATTCCCTCGAACCTCCTTCTATGGACTACTGGTTGAGGAAGCCGGCAGAGGGTGGAAGGTTGCCTTCCGGCCGCTGCACCCCCTTGACCACCCTTCAATCACTCGGCCGGAGCCGGAGATGAGTCAGCGCGAGGTCCGCCAGCGGGGGCAGCGCGTCCGGGGCGAGCCGGGGCAGCAACGGCAGTGCGTAGTACCAGTGCTCAGTCGCCAGCACCTGCCGTACCAGGTGCCGAGCCCGCTCCTCGTCAGGAGCCGACTCCGGACCGAGGGCGTGAGCCAGCGCCAGGAAGCCAAGTCCGGAATCCCTTTGAGCCCCGTCGGCCTGGGCAGCGGGCACCACCGTCCGGACCCCCGCGAGGCAAGTCGCCACCGCAGCCAGAGCCGCCGCCCGTTCCTGCGAGGTCCCACCCCGTTCGGCGATCCGGCACCCCGCCTCGACCTCCCCGCGGGCCGCGTGCAGCACGGCCCATTCCGCGACCGGCGGACCCACGGCATGGGGCGTACCGGCCATGGATCGTTCCCAGCTCTCCAGCCTGGCCCCCAGCGGCGGCGAACCATGGGGGATCGGGCCCAGATCGAGCAGCGCATGCACCAGCACCGCGCGCGGGTCCCACGACCGGATGTCCTCCCCCTGGGCGGCGCGGAAACTCTCCAGCGCCGTGCGCATACGGGCATCGGGCCGTCGTGGTTCGGGGAGCGCCAGCAGGAGTTCCGCCACCTCGGGCAGGAGCCTGCCGCGAAGGTACGGCGCACGCGCCGACCGCTCCAGTACGGCGAGACGTTCCGCCACCAGCCGACCGGAGGCTCTGGAGTCGTACGGGGCCAGGCCCACCGCCACGGCGCTACGAGACTGCTCATCCTGGTGACGCGACGTGCCCCGCGCCCCCTCTCCGCGCGTCCACCGCTCCGCAGCCTCGGCGTCACCGCTGTGCGCCAGCGCCTGCGCGACCGCTCCCCGTACCACCGCGTCCTCCAGCCCCTCGGCCTCCGCCGCGGCCTCCCGGGCATACCGCGCCGCCTCGGCCGCGGCCCCGCTCGCCGAGCAGCCCATCGACACGGCGGCCAGACCCCTCGCCCGTAGACCGGCTTCGCCCGCACCTCCTGCGAGCCGCACCGCTTCCTCGACCTGCCCGTCCGCGGCCAGCGCCTCGGTGAGCGGCAGCCTCCACACGGGTCCGCCCACGGCCGCGGTCTCGCCTTCCCACTGCCCGAAGGCCTCCGCGAGCAGCCGTTCACCGCGTGCTGGGTGCCGCCTCAGTGCCTCCTCGATCGCCGCGACCTGGGCGGGCTCGACCGGCTCCGCTTCAGCGCCGGAGTACACGGCGCCTCCTGGCTCCAGCACGGCGAAGGCCGCCTCCCGGATGTCGTCGCCGAGCACATCGGTACGGAGCCGGTCCGGGACTTCATCCAGCGAGCCTTTGGCAGCGACCGGCTGTCCGACGACCAGCAGCGCGTGGACGACGCGGGCCAGAGTGGTGGACAGTTCGAGTCCGAGGTGGGCGCGGTCGGCGGGGGAGAGGCGGTCGGGGTCGGCGAAGGCGGCGCGCAGTCTCTTTCGCGCCTCCTTCGCCAGCTCCCTCGACTGCTTGCTCCTCGGTGCTGACGTGCCCGACACGAGGGCGATGGCACCGAGCGCCAGCAGGTCGATGTGGTGCAGGGAGTCTGTCGGCTCCAGCCGGGCGCAGAAGATCGCGACCCGCTCGCGGATCGCGGCGGTGCCCAAGGTCCTCACGTCCTTCTGCGTCACCCCAAGTGCGGCGGCGACGAAGCGAGCGAAGGCCTTGTCGTCCCTACCCGCCCCCTTGACCAACTCGGCCCAGGCTTCGAGCGCTTCCGCCTGCTCCTGCGGTCCGCCCCGGCTCAGCTCCTCCGCACGCTCCGCCAGAGTGACGAGGCAGTGGGTCCCCAGTTCCTGGGCGGCCAGGACTCGGGCCGCCCAGCCCATGGTTTCGCAGGCGACCACCGATCTGAGCACCGCGACCCCCGCCTCGCGGTGGCCGCTTGAGCGCAATCGGCACCCGACGTGTGCCAGCTCGGCGGAGGGCGGCTCCCCTCCGGCGTACGTCCTGGTGCGGTCGGCCGCCATGGCGTGCTGCGCCCAATGGGCTGTCTCGTGCGCCAGTTCCCCGCTCCCCGCCCGCCCCTCCTGGCCGAGCACCTCGACCACCTTCGACAGCGAGATCGCCCGGTCCGTGGCCTTTGGCGCCGACAGGGCCAGTTCCCGGGCCCGAGCCGTATCGCCGGCCAGCGCGAACAGCCGAGGGAAGTAGGGCGGTACGGGCCGTGCCTGCCAGGTCAGCAGGTCCCTGGACGCGGCGACCCGCGCAGCGAGCGTGAGGTCCGCGTCCTCCGTCCCGGCTATCAGGTCGAGTTGCCCGAGCGCCTCGTCCGTCAAGCCCGCCGCCACCATCCGCGTCTGGCGGCGAGGGTCGAGCACATACCGTTCCCGGCGTCCCTGTTGGCCGTCCAGCAGCCCCGGGTAGTGCGACAGCAAATAGCGCGGGGTCGAAGCCGGCCAACCGCGCCCCTGCCAGTCGTCGGCCCAGGCATGCAGCGCGTCGAGGCAGCGCACCCGGAGGTCGGCGTCCGTCCTCTCCCGCGCGGCTCGCAGCACTGGTTCTGGTACGAGGACATGGCCTCCGTCGTCGAGGCCGCCGCCGAGGCGGTGGCACCGGGCGACCGCCAAGACGCGTTCCGTCTGGACGCGTTCCGTCCTGGCCAGTTCTGTCAGGTCACGCAGGCTCAGGTTCGATCCCGCACAGGCCAGCAGGCCCATGATGGTGCGGTCGGGTTCGGCCTCGTAGAGCGGCGCAAGCACCTCACGTGCCTGAGCGGCGGCGTAGCCCGGCAGCAACTTCACGGGGGATAGCGCCCGTACCACCCCGGTCTGCCGCAGTGGGTGGTCCGAGGGCACATCCGGTGGTGGCTCGGTGACGGGGAGACTCGACACGATGACCCGGATGGTGCGCTTGTCATCGTGCTTGGACGCTCGCCGGGGGCGGGGCACGTCGGGATACGGGAGCAGTGCCGGGATGCTCAGCAGGCCGAGGTGGTCGTCCCGCACGCCGCCCTGCCACGCCTGCCAGGCCGCGTCCCGGTCCAGTCCATCCACGATCACCAGCAGCCTGTGGCCCTTGTTGGCACAGCGGATGGCGACATTCTGGAACAGCTTCTGCAACTGTTCGGGGGTGACGTCCTGAGGGACGGCGGGCTGCTTCCGGTCGAGAAGCTCGTACAACCGACCCACCAGCTTCTGAGTGACGTACGAGGAGGGCGTCCCGCCAGGCGTTGAGGGAACGAACCAGCCCACGACCTCGAGGTTCTTGTCCTCTCGCAGTTCCTTCAGGAAGTCTGCGATAAGGGCGGACTTCCCGGCGTGACTCGCCCCCTGCCACCAGAGGTACGACGGCGCGTCGCTTCCGGTGGCCTGGACGAAGTCCCGCATGGCCTGGAGTTCCGCGACTCGATCGTGCAGGGCACTGTTCACGAAGTCCTCGGCCCCGAAGCGGGCTAACCACTTTCGCAGCTCTCCTCGGCCCTCGGCGCTGCCCCGGCGATCCGCGCCCTCCTGTTGGGCGGACTCCAGCAGATGGTGCCATGTGTCATCAAACCCGGCAGTCTCTCCGAGCTCCCCGCGCAGCTGTCTCACCAACTGCCGTAGCCGGTCCGCGTTGGTGCCCCGGGGCGCCACCTCACCCTTCCGCCACCTGTCGACTGCTTCCCGGCTGACGCCCACTCGAGTCGCGCAGTCCGAAGGGCTCAACCCGGCCTGGGTCAGGAGGCCCTTCAACGCATCGCCGAAGTCCATCCGCCTCTGATGTGTCTTCGGATTGGTGTCCATCAGACTCCCTCCCTGATGCATGAATGTGCATGACACGTCCGTTGACCTGCCGCTTTTCAGTGGTCTCTCACAGGCCTCGGTTAACCGGCCCCAGCTCGCCAGAGTGGAACCACAGCCCGGCACTCGAAGCCCGGGCGCTCTGCGGAAGGACCACCGTGCCCGTGCTTCCTGCTGCCCTCCACGACGCTGCCATCCTTGCCGTCGCCGGCGCCGCGACCTATCCGCTCGTCCTCGCTACCGTGGCCCTCACCTCCATCCTGGCGCGCACCCCCGACCGCCGCCGCGATGCCCGAGCCACCCTCACCATCCTGATGAAGCGCCGCCCGCCGCGTTGACGAGGGAGTGCCTCAACCCGGGAGAGCGTGAGTGCAAGTGGAACTCACGCTTGCAAGGGCATGCGCAAGCCAAGATTGCCCCGATCGGGTGGATGTGCAGCGTGCCCGCTCGTGCCCTCTCCCTGCCGCAGGTGACCGTCGTACGTTGGCCTGGTGAGATCGCAATGCAGACCTCACCCCAACGAGTAAGGAGAAGTCGATGGTTATCCAGCTGTCGCTGAGGATCCACTTCAGGAATCAGCGGTCCTGCGTACGGCCGAGCCGCGCAGGCGGGAGGACCGGGCCGCGCAACGTCCGCCGGCCAGTTCCCGGCCAGCGTCACCACTGATCGCTGACCTCTCTGCCTGCTGACGTATGCGGTCTCGGCGACTCCTAATCGCCGAGACCGCTACACCGGACGCCAGCGGCTTCGCTCTGTCCGCGGCAGCCGACACGAGCGAATCAAGGCCGGATGGCATTATGCGGACGGCCGTCCAAGGGGCGGCCGTCCGTTTCGGCAATCAGAAACCATACTCCGATGCGCCACCGGTTTTCCCCAAGAAGGTAGTGTCTTTGTAGACTTCATGGGAGCCGGAACAGAATGAGCCTGCACTTGCGGGAATGGCCCGTCACGTATGTCCAGGGCATGGGCGAGCCCTCCACCCTGCGCAAGCGGGGATTTTGGAGCACTGGTCGCCGCACAGATGTGCGTCTTCCGAGGGGTGTCTTGAAACGACCTGAACGCCAACACGCTTACTGCTAGGGTCCCTTGGGTCACCTTTCGGAACCTGACGAGCGGCCCGCCTCACCTTGTCCGACATCACCGCCCCGCGTCCCTCCTGGGATCCTCGGCACCAAGCGTGTGTGCCCGCCCTGACCGCCAAGGGCGAAGACATCCATTTTTCGCTGCTCGATGTCCTCCGGCGGGCCGATGAGCTGCACGCCCCCCTGTGCACTACCCCGGGGGAGGCGGTTGCGCTTATCGAGTACCTGCTGGCCATCTGCTTCGCGGCCGAGGACTACCCGGCGTCCCCCGACGAGTGGTGCACCTGGGTGATAGAGGGACACCCGTTCGACAAGGCTGTGGAATGGCTAGCGGACGGGGCGCCAGGTGATTGGGACCTCTTTCATCGGGACACCCCGCTGGGCCAGAACAGCCAGTTGCGATGCAAGATGGACGTGGAGGGCACCGGCCCGGCCCAGCTGATTCTCGAACGAGTGGGCGACTACAGCCAGTTCTTTGATCACCACCACCTTGAAGACCCGACGCCGATCCCGGCCGCTGAGGCGTTCCGGGCGCTGTTGGTCCAGCATGTGTACGGGCTGGCGGGGCGGGCCCGGCTGTCCGGAAAGTGGCTCGGGCCGAAGCTGACCAATCTGGCCGCAGGGCGGCTTCAGAGCCGCATCCGGGTGGTGGCGCAAGGCAACACACTTGGGGAAACACTGCGGTTGAACCTCTACCCGGCCGCCGGCGGCGAGGTCGGCCGGTTCAACCACTCGTGGACGAGCGCGATCTTCAGCCGCCGTGGTTTCCAAACCAAGCCGCCGGGACGCGTCACCTCCGGCCCGGCGGACCTTCACAGTTGTCTGGGACGCTCGGTTCTGCTGGAGCCGGTGACGGCGGCGAATGGCAAGGACGTGCTGGTCACCCGCGTGCTGATCGGTGCCGGTGAGATTCTCGAACTCGACCCGGAACGTGATTTCGAGGACGCGGTCTCGAAGCAGAAGGTGAACGGGCACGGGAGGCCGCTCTGGCCGTCGCCGACCCGGGCGCTGTGGCGTGACGCCCACGCGCTCTACACCGCGGCGACAAAGGAGGAGAAGGGACTGTTCGGTCGGCTGCGCACTCTAGCCGCGAGGACAGGGGACGGCCTCGGCGGTGGCTCGCCGTACACCCTCTGGGCCGTCGGGCTGCTCGCCGACAAGACCCTGGTCACCACCTGGACGGACGGCTATTTTCCGTACGCCCCATCCCAAGAGATCGAGCTGTGCTGGGCCTCCCAGCACGGCTCCGCCGTCGCGGAGCGGATTGCCGACGGTCTGGAGCGGGCCGCGTACGCGGCGTGGAAGATCGTGTATCCGAACCCGAAACCCGCCGACCGCCCGGCCCAGCAGGCCCGGTTCGACGCGCGCCGTGAGTTCTGGCCGGCGGCTGAGCAGCCGTTCCTATATCTGCTGGAGGAAACGGCCCTGGGAGCCCCCGCAGCGCAGGCCCTCCCCGACTACACCGCCGAGCTGCGCCTGCTGGCAGAGGACTTCCTCAAGCACCGCCTGGACTCGCTCCCCGCCAACGACACCGGCATGCGCGCCCGGGCCCGGGCCGAACAGCGCTTCCGGGAGTGGCTTGCCGCACCCGGTGCCCCCGTAGAACTCCGAGGAGGGAGTGGATGAGGGACAGCAGCGGACTTGAGTGGACCGGGCCCGTCCCGGACCAGCGGGGCGGAGACCAGCTCACGGCCTGGTTGGTGTCCCTGGTGCACAACCGCGAGTACGGCAGCCTGGCCGAACTGCGCCGTACCAGGACGACCGACGCCCATATCCGCGCGGGCTGGTTCAGCCCACAGAAGCACCGCGAGATCTACGAGAACGTGGCCTTTCTGTTCGGCGTCTACCACCAGGGCCGGTCCACGCCCTTGTACGGCAGCGGAAGCCTCGGCACGGCGGCGCGCAGGATCGGGGACGGCACCGGGCGCGGGCCCGACAACCCGGGCGCGCAACGGCTGCTGGCGCGGGTGGTGGCCAGTCGCCGCATCCCCTGGCGGCACCTCCAGCACACGGTCACCCGACTGCGCTCCTGTGAGCAGCCACCGCCCTCCTGGACCCGGCTCACCGACGACCTGACCCGGTGGTACGACCGCCGGGCGCGCATCGCCTACGGGTGGTCGGTCGACTTCCACCATCCGGGAACGCGCGGCCGGACCGGAAGCAGCACCACCACGACGCGGAAGGACGCGACCCAGTGACCCAGGCCCCCCGAAGCCAGTTCCTCTCCCTGCATCTGCTGGAGACCCTGGTCGCCGTGCTCCCGGTCAGGGACGAGAACGGCTCCCCGAAGAGCCTGGTCTATGGCGGAGTCGAACGTCATATGATCAGCAGCCAAGCGCGCCGCCGGGCCGAACGGGTGCACGCACGGAACCGGGCCAACGCCGGGATCGGCGCCCTGGCGGGTCGCAGCACCGGGCTGCGTACCCGGGAGTGGGCGCTCATCACGGCCAGGAGCCTGGAGACCGCGCACGGATGGGAGCGGGAAGAGGCGGTCGCCACCGCCCGCGCCGTCATCGAGGCCACCGGGCTCAAGTTCGGTGACCGGGCCAAGAAGACCGTGGCCAATCTGACCAAGGTCCTCCTCTTCGCCCCTGCCGACACGGGCGACCGGATCGCCGCCTACGTTCATGAGAACGCCGAGGACTTGCGGGCCTGGCGGGACGACTACCTTGCCGCGCAAGAGAAGGCGGCGGCCGGAAAGGGGGGAGGACGGCGGGGAGCGCGGAAGGGCTCTGCCCGTGCCGCAGACGGCGGCGACGTCGAACCCGACGGCACCGAAGACACGACGGAAACGACAGGACCCGGCGAGACAACCCTTCCCCCGCTGGCCAAGCGCCACCGCGACGCCGTACTGCTCGCCATCGCCCCCCGGGACGCCATCGACATCGCGCTCTACGGCCGCTTCCTCGCGGAGATCGCGGACTCCCCGAATGTGGACGGCGCCGTGCAGAGCAGCCACGCCTTCACCGTCCAGGAGGCCGAGCAGGTGGACGACTTCTACGCGGCCGCCGACGACGCCAAGCTCCACCGCAAGCGCAACGCCCTGGACTTCCTGGACTCGGCGGACGACTCGGGGGCCGGGATGACCGGCTACCAGTCCCTGATCTCCGGTACCTTCTACCGCCACGCTGTCCTGGACCGGACCCAGCTGCGCACCAACCTCCGCATCGCCGGGATGACGGAGGCCGAGGCGGAGGACGCCGCCGTCGCCGCCGAGAAGGAGTTCGTGAACGCCTTCGTGGAGGCGTTTCCCGAGGCGAAGAAGAACTCCACGGCGTCTACCGGATCGCTGCCCGCGCTGGTCCTCGCCTTCGAGGGGGAACGGCCCTACAACTACGCCGCCGCCTTTCAGCTGCCTGTGGACGAGAACCCGCTCGACAAGGGCGGCGAGGGTCCGGCGGGTCCTGCCGCGGTGCGCAGACTGCTGGCCCACCACGCCTTCGTGAGCGAACGCCGCCCCGATCTGACCGATGCACGGGTGCTGACCTACGACCCGCAGATCGACGCCGTGCTGAGGGACGCATCGAGGGAGGCGGGCGCGAGCGTGGTCGCCGTGAAGATGATCGAGGAGCTGACGCGGTGAGCCACGTCCTGCTCATCCGGCTCGCCGCTCCCCTCCAGTCCTGGGGTGTGGCCAGCCGGTTCTGGCGGCGTGACACCCACAGCAGGCCGACGAAGTCCGGGGTCATCGGACTGTGCGCGGCGGCGCTCGGCCTGCCACGCGAGGCGCCTTCGGATGACCCCGGGGATCCGCCCGGACCTGATCCGCTCGCCGAACTGGCTCCGCTGCGGTTCGGGGTGCGGGCCGACCATCCTGGCAAACCGGTGCGGGACTACCACACCGTGGGCGCCGGCCGGTATCCGCTGCGGCCTCGGGACCTGGCCACCGACCACCGCCGGGCGGCCGCCGCACTCGCGGTCGGCGAGGAGGCCGACGACCTCGCGCAGGGCGGCGAACCGTCCCCTCACCTCGTACGACCCTTCGGGCGGAAGGAGTTGGCGGGCTGGTACGGGGCGCCGAAGAGGATCGCGGCCGATCCGCTCTCCGGGACGCTGGTCTCCGCCGAGGTGCGGCGCAAGGCGCTGATCACGGAGCGCTGGTATCTGGCCGACGCCACCTTCCTCGTCGGGCTCGAAGGCGAGGACAAGGACAGGGCGCTGCTGGAGCGGATCGGGCATGCCTTGGAGCATCCCCGGCGCCTGCTGTGGTTGGGGCGCAAGTCCTGCCCGCCGTCCGGGCAGTTGGCGCTGGGTGTCTGGCCCGGCAGGCTCAGGGAGGTCTTCAGGGCGGTGGCCCTGCTGCCGGCCTTCTATGAAGCGCCTCCGCGCCGACTGGACCCACGGCCGTGGGCGTGGATCGAGAGCGGGCGCCCCCTCCCGGGCACCGGTCCGGTGATGGACCAGCCGGTCGGCTTCCACGCCATGGGACCCCAGCACCGCGCCCGCTGGGAGACCCGGGAGCGCGTGGACATCAATCCGAACGCCCGTGATTGGAACATCATCCCGTGACCGCGCCCCGCACCACGGCCGCCAGGTTCGTCGCCACCCACACGCTGCTCACCCTGGACGCCAGGCACCCCTACGTGGCCAAGTCGCTCATCGACGCCCAGGACATGCACCGGACGGTGATGAGCGGCTTCCGGGGCTGGGTGGACGACGGCAGCGCCGACGCCCGCTCCCAGATGGCGGTGCTGTCCACGTGGACGCTCAACCTGCGTGAGGCCCTGCTCTCCCTCGTGGTTCAGTCTCAGGTGCCCGGCGACTGGAGCCGGATCCCGCGGGCCGCCCTCGCCGAGGAGGCCGTCACGCTGACGCTCGACCGGACCTTCCGCATCGGTGACACGGTTGACTTCCGGACCGTGGTCAACCCCGTCCGCAGCCTCCCGCCCCCCTCCGGCTCGCCCGAGAAGACCCGCGGCGCTCGGGTGCCGCACACCCGGCCCGACCATGTGCGGACCTGGTTCACCCGCCGGCTCCAGCCGCTCGGCGAGCCCTCCGTGGTGGAGGCCACCGGCCTCACCCGGCTGGGGGCCGACGCGCACCCGGACGACCTGGGCGTCCGGATGCTGCCCCAGGTCTCCAGCCCCTCGCCGCACAAGGGGCTGCGGCTGACGCGCGCGGAGATCAGGGGCAAGCTGACGGTGACGGACCCGGCCGTGTTCGTCCAGGTGCTGACCCGGGGACTGGGACATGGCCGGGCGTACGGCTGCGGACTGATCCTGGTGCGGTGAGGAGGGACGGAGGCTCGGCGACTCCCTCGGCGGCGGGCGGTGTGGGAGGCGGTCGGCGGGGCACCTGCTCGGCACGCTCGGTCGGCGGCCCCCTACGGGGCTCGGCCGGGCGTTCGAGACCCCGGTATGAGAGCACGAGAGGACGTACCCCGATGGCAGCCGACGACGTGGTCCGGCTCATCCTCGCCGACCATCGCACCATGGAGGACCTGCTGCGGCGTATGCGCAGCGTGGACGAGGACCGGGCCGGTGCGCTGCGCGAGTTCTCCGGTCTGCTGGTCGCGCACGCCGAGGCCGAGGAGGCGGAGGTCTACCCGGCGCTCAAGCGATACAAGAACGTGGACGACGAGGAAGTGGAGCACGGCTCCAAGGAGCACGACGACGGCAACGCCGCGCTGCTCGCGCTGCTGGAGACCGACCAGGACGACCCGGAGGCCTGGGACGAGGCGCTGGAGAAGCTGTCCGAGGCGGTGACCCACCATCTGGACGAGGAGGAGCGCAGCCTGCTCAACGACACCCGGGAGAACGTGTCCGACGAGCGCCGCGACGCGCTCGGCCGGGCGTTCCGGGACCGGCGGGCGAAGCTGCTGGACGCCGACTGCGGCAGCGTGGACAACGTGCGGCGACTGGTGGAAGGGTGAGGGCGGACGGTACGTCCTGAGGGTGGACGGCGCGTCCCTGGGAGCGGGACTCCCGAACCGTGACGGCGGAAGTCCCGCTCCGACGGCGTTCAGCCGCGCGAACGCCCCGTCACACCTGCTCCCTGGCGTCCAGGTCGGTGGCGAGCAGGGCGGCCAGCTCCTCGACGGCCGCCTCGGCGCCCTCGCCCTCGGCACGCAGCGTCAGGGTGTCGCCGTGCCGGGCCCCGAGGGCGAGTACGGAGAGCAGGCTGCGGGTGTCGACCGGGGCGCCGCCGTCCCGGGCGACGGTGACCCGGACCGGCTGGCGGCCGGCGGCCTGGACGAACAGCGAGGCGGGGCGGGCGTGCAGCCCGGAGGCGGAGCCGACGACGGCGGTGCGCTCGAACATGGGGACACTCCTGAAGTGAGGCGAAGGGGGCGGGGGGTCAGGCCGCGGCGGGGGTCTTGGCGGGGGGGTCGGGCGAGGGTTCGGCCTCGGTGGTGGGATGGTCGGGGGCGGTCGGGTGGCGGCGGCTCTTCAGCAGGACGACCAGGGCGGCCGTGACCAGCGTGCCCGCGGCGATGGCCACCAGGTACAGCAGCGGCCGGCCGATCAGCGGGACGACGAACACCCCGCCGTGCGGGGCGCGCAGGGTCGCGCCGAAGGCCATCGACAGGGCGCCGGTGACGGCACCGCCCGCCATGGCGGAGGGGATGACCCGCAGCGGGTCGGCGGCGGCGAACGGGATGGCGCCCTCGGTGATGAAGGAGCCGCCCAGCACCCAGGCCGCCTTGCCGTTCTCCCGCTCGGCCCGGCTGAACAGCCGGCCGCGCACGGTGGTGGCCAGCGCCATGCCCAGCGGCGGCACCATGCCCGCCGCCATCACGGTCGCCATGACCTTCAGACTGCCGTCGTTGGGGGTGGCCAGGCCGCCGACGGCGAAGGCGTAGGCGACCTTGTTGACCGGGCCGCCCAGGTCGAAGCACATCATCAGACCGAGCAGCACCCCGAGCAGGACCGCGTTGCCTCCGGAGAGCCCGCCCAGCCAGTCGGTCATCGCCCGCTGGAAGGAGGCGATGGGCTTGCCGACCACCACGAACATCAGGAAGCCGACCACCGCCGCCGACAGCAGCGGGATCACCACCACCGGCATGATGCCGCGCAGCACGGCGGGCACCTCGACCCGCTGGATCACCATGACCACCGCGCCCGCCAGCAGACCGGCGACGAGGCCACCGAGGAACCCGGCCTCGATGGTGACGGCGATGGCGCCGCCGACAAAGCCGGGCACCAGACCCGGGCGGTCCGCCATCCCGTACGCGATGTAGCCGGCCAGCACCGGGACCAGGAAGCCGAAGGCGGCGCCGCCGATCTGGAACATCAGGGCGGCCCAGCTGGCGGTCTCGGTCCACCGGAAGTGCTCGGCCACCGAGGGGGCCTCGGTGATCCCGTAGCCGCCGACCGCGAAGGCGAGGGCGATCAGCAGACCGCCCGCCGCGACGAACGGCACCATATAGCTGACGCCGGTCATCAGCCAGGTACGCAGCCGGGTGCCGAAGCCCTCGCGCTCACCGCCGCCGGCCTGCCGGTCCATGGGCGCGGCCCGGTCGGGCGCCGGAGCCCCGGTCTCGCCCCGCTCGGCCCGGGCGCGGGCCTCGGCGACCAGTTCGGCCGGACGGTTGATGGCCGCCTTCACCCCGGTGTCCACGGTGGGCTTTCCGGCGAACCGGGCCTTCTCGCGTACCTCGACATCATGGGCGAGGACCACGGCGTCGGCGGCCGCGATGACGGCCGGGTCGAGACGGGTGAAGCCCGCCGACCCCTGGGTCTCGACGGCGATCTCCACTCCCTCCGCCTCGGCGGCGCGCTGAAGGGCCTCGGCGGCCATATAGGTGTGCGCGATACCGGTGGGGCAGGAGGTGACCGCGACGATGCGGAACGGGCGGTCGGTGACGGTAGGGGCCGGTCGCTCGGGAGCGGGGGCGGCCGGAGGCTGCTCGTCGTCGCCGCGGATCAGGGCGGCGGCCCGTACCGGGTCGCCCTCCGCCCGTAGCGCCGCGGTGAACTCCTCGTCCGCCAGCCGCCGGGCGAGGGCGGACAGGATGGTGAGGTGGTCGGTGTCGGCGCCGGCCGGGGCCGCTATCAGGAAGACCAGGTCGGCCGGGCCGTCCGGGGCGCCGAAGTCGATGCCCCGGGCGCTGCGCCCGAACGCCAGGGTGGGCTCGGTGACATGCTCGCTGCGGCAGTGCGGGATGCCGATGCCGCCCTCCAGCCCGGTCGGCATCTGCTCCTCGCGCGCGGCCACATCCGCGAGGAAGCCCTCCAGGTCGGTGACGCGGCCGGCGGCGACCATCCGCTCGGCCAGGGAGCGGGCGGCGGCCTGCTTGGTGTCGGCGGAGAGGTCGGTGTCGACCAGCTCCGCGGTGATCAGTTCGGTCATCGCACGGCTCCTTGCCGGGGGTGCGCCCGCGAGGGGTGGGGAACGGCGGATGGTGGGGCGGCGGTGTCCGTTCGGGCAGTGGCCAGGGGAAGCGGACGGACGGATTCGGGCATATGGCAACGGGGTGGGGTGCGGCGAGGGGTCATGGCGCCGGCTCCGTGAGCGGGCGGTCGAGCGGGATCTCCCGCCCCGTGGTCACCGCGGCGGGCGCCAGGTCGGACGGCGTCGGCATCACACTGCCGGGCAGCTGCACGGCGGCCGCGCCATGGGCCACCGCGGCGGCGAGCGCCACCGGGCCGGTGCCGCCCGCGGCGAGGAAACCCGCCAGGGAGGCGTCGCCCGCACCCACGTTGCTCCGGACGGCGGCGGCCGGGGCGTGCCCGAACCAGCTGCCGTCCGCCTCGACCAGCAGCTGCCCGTCCGCGCCCAGGCTGGCGAGCACGGCGCCCGCACCCCGTTCCCGCAGCTCCTCGGCGGCCTTCACGGCGTCGCCGACCGTGGCGAGCGGGCGGCCCACGGCCGCGGCGAGCTCCTCCGCGTTGGGCTTCACCACATCGGGCCGCGCCCCGAGCGCGGCGGTGAGCGCGGCCCCGGAGGTGTCCAGGGCGACCCGGCCGCCGGCCCGGTGGGCGCGGGCCACCAGCTCCGCGTACCACTCCGGGGGCAGCCCGCGCGGCAGACTGCCGCAGCAGGCGATCCAGTCGGCCCCCGCGGATCGCACCCGGACCGCCTCCAGCAGTGACTCCGCCTCGGCCGGAGTGAGCTCCGGGCCCGGGGCGTTGACCTTGGTGAGTGTGCCGTCGTCCTCGACCAGGGTGATGTTGACCCGGGTCGAGCCGGCGACCGGGACCCCGGCGGCCTCGATGCCCTGGGCGCCCAGCAGGCTGCCCAGCAGCGCCCCCTCGGGGCCGCCGAGCGGCAGCACCGCGACCGTCCGGCCGCCGGCCGCGGTCACGGCCCGCGAGACGTTCACGCCCTTGCCGCCGGGGTCCACCCGGTCGCGGGCGGCGCGCAGCACGGCGCCCCGGTCCAGCGACGGCAGCTCATAGGCGCGGTCCAGGCTGGGGTTGGGGGTGACGGTGAGGATCATGCGCGGACCACCTCCGGGCCCTGGCGCTCGACGGCCCTGGCGTCCTCGTCGGACAGCCCCCGGTCGGTGATGAGCAGATCGACGTCGGAGAGCCCTCCGAAGCGGGCGAAGTGCTGCTGGCCGAACTTGGCCGAGTCGGCGAGCAGCACCACCCGGCGGGCCGCCCGCACGGCGGCGCTCTTCACCGCGGCCTCGGCCAGGTCGGGCGTGCTCAGCCCGCCGTCCGGGCAGAAGCCGTTGGTGGCGAGGAAGACCACATCGGCCTTGATCTCCGCGTAGGCCCGCAGCGCCCAGGCGTCCACGGCCGCCCGGGTGCGGTGCCGGACCCGCCCGCCGACCAGGTGCAGTGCGATGCCCGGGTGGTCGGCCAGCCGCGCGGCGATCGGCAGCGCGTGGGTGACCACGGTCAGCTCCGACTCCATCGGGAACGCGGCGGCCAGCCGGGCGCAGGTCGTTCCGGCGTCCAGGATCACGCTGCCGTCGGCGGGCAGTTCGGCGAGCGCGGCCCGGGCGATGCCGTCCTTCTCATCGGCGGCGACCGCGTCGCGCTCGGCGAGGTCGGGCTCGAAGTCGAGATGGCCGGCCGGGATGGCGCCGCCGTGCACCCGGCGCACCAATCCCGCGCGGTCGAGGGTCTTCAGATCGCGCCGTACCGTCTCGGCGGTGACCTGGAACTCCTCGGCGAGGGACAGCACGTCCACCCGGCCGCCCTCCCGGGCCAGCCGCAGGATCTCCTGCTGGCGCTCCGCTGCGAACATGTGGGTTTACATCCGTTTCATGACCGACTCTGTGGTTTTCCCGGATGCTACGCCTGCGTCGCAGGGAAGTAAACAGTGAAGTACACAGATGTGGGCATGGATCGGAGCGAAAACAACATCGCAGCCGCAGGGAAGCAAGGCAGGAAGCGGAGGGGCCGCGGGGCGGGTGCCCCGCGGCCCTGACCGGCCCCGGCGTCGGCAGCCGGCCGCCGTCACCATCCCGGCTCTCGGTCCCCAGCTCCCGGTGCCCGGCTCCGGGCTTCCGGTGTCAGCCGAGCGAGCCCGTCCTGCCCGTCCCGCCCGTCCCACGCGGTGCCGGGGCGTACCCGTCGGGACGGGAGGTGAAGGAGCCGCGGCCCTGGGTGCGGCCCCGCAGCCCGGAGGCGTAGCCGAACAGCTCGGCCAGCGGGACCAGGGCCGTGACCACCGCCGCACCGGAGCGCACCGACTGCCCGGTGACCCGGCCGCGCCGGGCCGCCAGATCGCCGAGCACTCCGCCGACGGTGTCGGCCGGGACGGTGGCCGTCACCTCGGCCACCGGCTCCAGCAGCACCGTCCCCGCCGTGCGCAGCGCCTCCCGCAGGGCGAAGCGGCCCGCGGTGCGGAACGCCGGCTCCGAGGAGTCCTTCACATGGGTGGCCCCGTCGGTGAGCGTGACCCGCACCCCGGTGACCGGATGGCCGCCGAGCGGACCCTCGGCGAGCGCGTCCCGGCAACCGGCCTCGACCGCCCGGACGTACTCCCTCGGCACCCCGCCGCCGACCACGGCGGAGCCGAACACCAGGTCCGCGCCACCGGCCGACCCGGCGTCGTCCAGCACCTCCACATCGATGACGACCTGGGCGAACTGGCCCGCGCCGCCGTCCTGTTTGACATGCCGGTAGACGAAGCCGCGCACCGCGCCCGCCGGGGCCTCCCGGTAGGAGACCTGCGGACGGCCGGAGTTCAGGGCCAGCCCGTGCTCACGGCGGATCCGCTCCACCGCGACCTCCAGATGGAGCTCGCCCATCCCGGACAGCACGGTCTGGCCGGTCTCCGGGTCGGTGCGGACGGCCAGCGAGGGATCCTCCTCCACCAGCCGGGCCAGCGCCGACGCCAGCCGCTCGGTGTCGGCGCGGCTGCGCGCCTCCACCGCCACCGAGACCACCGGGGCGGCCGCCGTGGGCGGTTCGAGCACCAGCGGCCGGTCCGGCGCGCAGAGCGTCGCACCGGCCCGGGCGGCCTTGGGGCCGACGACGGCGACGATGTCACCCGCGAGGGCCCGGTCCACCTCGGTGTGCCGGCCTGCCTGGACCCGCAGGATGCGGCCGATCCGCTCGGTGCGGCCGGTGCCCGCATCCAGCACGGTGTCCCCCCTCCTCAGTGTCCCGGAGTAGACCCGCAGCGAGGTCAGCCGGCCGGTGGCCGTGGACGCCACCTTGAACACCAGCCCCGCGAACGGGCCTTGGGTGTCCGCGGTGCGCTCCTCGACCGCCCCGGCGTGCTCACCGCGCACCGCAGGCACGTCCAGGGGCGAGGGCAGGTAGGCCGCGACCGCGTCCAGCAGCGGTTCGACACCGCGGTTGCGGTACGCCGAGCCGCACAGCACCACCACCGCCTCACCGCCATGGGTGAGGTCGCGCAGCGCCGCCGTCAGCGTCGCCTCCGACAGCTCGGAGTGCTCGCAGAACTCCTCCAGCGCCCCCGGATGCAGCTCGGCCACCGCCTCCATCAACCGCCGTCTGCGCTCGCGCACTTCGTCGGCCAGCTCCTCGGGCACGGGCTCCACCGCGAACCCGTCCGCGCCGTCCGTCCACACCAGGGCGCGCGGGCGCACCAGGTCGACGACACCGGTGAACGCGTCCTCCCGGCCGATCGGCAGCTGGACGACCAGCGGTACGGTGCCGAGCCGTTCGCGGATCGAGGCGGCGGCCGCGTCCAGGTCGGCGCCCGCCCGGTCGAGCTTGTTGACGAAGGCGATCCTGGGCACGCCGTGCCGGTCGGCCTGGCGCCACACCGACTCGCTCTGCGGCTCCACCCCGGCCACCGCGTCGAAGACCGCGACTGCCCCGTCCAGCACCCGCAGCGAGCGCTCGACCTCGTCGGCGAAGTCGACATGGCCGGGTGTGTCGATCAGGTTGACCCGGTGCCCGGCCCACTCGCAGCTGACCGCGGCGGCGAAGATGGTGATGCCGCGGTCGCGCTCCTGCGGGTCGAAGTCGGTGACGGTGGTGCCGTCGTGGACCTCGCCGCGCTTGTGGACGGCCCCGGCGAGGTAGAGGATCCGCTCGGTGACGGTGGTCTTGCCGGCGTCGACATGGGCGAGGATGCCGATGTTGCGGACGGCGTCGACAGTGTTGACGGTGGTGTGAAGGGTGCTGCGCACGGCCCTTGGCCTTTCGGGCGGGAGGAGAAGAGGGGCGGCGCGATGGGGCCCGGACGGGTGGCCCGCGGGCGTACCGGAGCAGGCCGGGTACGGCGGGGCGGCGCACCGGCACGGGCAGGAGCCCGCGACGGTACGCGGAGAGGCCTTCGGCGGGGACGGTACGGGGCCGGCGGGCGGTGCCGCGTCGGCGCGGGCGTCAGAAGGCGGTCGTCACGGGCATCCGGTGACGGCCGCGCAGCCGGCACCGGACCCCCGAGGACACCATGATCACGTCGTACCGGGACCGGGGGACGACGACAGCGGCGCGGTGACGCACGGCCGGTCTCCCCTCACTCGTCGACATGGTTCACATGGTCCAACGGCGCCGCGGATCCATGCCGTTCGGCGCACGAGCCGACTGTAGTGAGGCCGACCGGTTCCACGACACCGAATTTCCGGGCCGGGGGCGGTACACCGGCCACCATCTGTTCAGGGCTGGCGGCGCAGCAGGGCCAGGGCGACCAGTCCGCAGAGCGCGCCCTGCGCGGCGTTGAACACCACCATGGCGACCATGCCCGGCACCGGAGGCAGCTCGGCGCCGGCCAGGAAGGGCTGGAGCGAGAGGTTGAGCAGCAGCGCCAGCACCCCGTAGGCGACGCCCGCGAAGGCCAGCGACTCCACCGGGCGCGGGAACCGGCGCACCACCGCGGTGGCGGTCCACACCAGGATCACCACCACGGTGAGCAGGATCGGGCCCACCGGCTTGCCCAGCGGGCCACCGTCGTACGCCCCGGTGATGCTCAGCACCGGCCGCAGCAGTGCGAAGGCCCCGAGCGCGATGATCACCGCCCAGGGCAGTGTGCCGAGACCCTGGCGGGGCGGGGTCGGATCGGTCATATGCGTGCCCCCTGACGTCCGGCGGCCGGAGGGAGCAGCACCCCCGCAGCCGTCCCATCAACATACGTAGCTGAGCTACATGTAGGCATGCGACACTAGCAGCTGCTGTAGATTGCCTGCATGTTGTCCGAAGCGCTGCGCGGCCATCTGGACGCGCTGATCCTGGCGGTGCTGGAGGGCGAACCCCTCCACGGCTACGCGGTCATGGAGGCACTCCAGGTCAGGAGCGGCGGCACGCTGGACCTGCCGACCGGTTCGCTCTACCCGGCGCTGCGGCGGCTGGAGCGGTCCGGGCTGCTGGAGAGCGAGTGGAGCACGGTCGGCGGCCGCCGTCGGCGTACCTACCGGCTCACCTCCGCGGGCGGGCGGGCCCTGGCCGCCGAGCGGACCGAGTGGCGGAGCTTCGCCGCCATGGTGGACGGAGTCCTCGGGGCGGGTCCTGAGCCCGCGGCGGACTGACGGCGGCCGCCTCCCCGCCCGTACCCGAGCCGTCAGACGGCGGCGAGGCAGCGGCGGCCCGCGAGGGCGACGGCGGCCAGTGGAAGGTGGAGCAGCAGCAGGGTGCCGGGCAGCCCGGTGGGGCCGAGCAGCGCGCCGGTGGCGGGGCTGGTGAGGGTCATCAGCACGCCCAGCACCGCGAAGAACCCGCACACCGCGAACGCCAGCACCCCGGCCGTCCGCACCAGTCGGCGCGGGGACAGCCGGGGAGGGGTGAGACGACGGGGCAGCCCGGCGCCCGCCGCGCAGGCGACCGCCAGGGCCAGGGCGACGGCGGCGGTGCCGCTCCACCGCGCCAGGGCGTCGACCAGTGGGAAGACGGGCCCGCCCGGCCCGCTCGGCCCCGCCCCGAAGAGGCGGTCCAGCAGCCACCAGGCCACCGGCTGGGCGGTGAGCACCGCGCAGATCAGCAGCGCGGTGCGCCGGCCCTCGGCCAGCCCCAGTTCGCTCTGGTAGCCGGGGGCGATCAGCCGCACCGGGCCGAAGTCGGCCACGGCCCGCCGTTCCGCGTCCTCCCGGTCGAGCCCCGCCTCCCGGTAGGCCGCCGCCGCGTCCTCCAGTCCGTCCCGAGCCTCGGCGAGCAGGTCCGCCCTCAGCCTTCGCGGGCCGCGCA
Organism: Streptomyces lichenis; assembly: GCF_023218175.1. Lineage (GTDB taxonomy): Bacteria > Actinomycetota > Actinomycetes > Streptomycetales > Streptomycetaceae > Streptomyces > Streptomyces lichenis. The sequence continues at coordinate 102,467 of NZ_JALPTH010000011.1, forward strand.
GGGAGCGGCCCAGCTCGGCCATATGCCGGTCGATGTGCCGGTCTTCCACCCGCCACCCCCTGGCCGTGCTCCGCGCCGTACTCCCGATCGTCCACTCTAGGCGGCGGGGGAGGGGAGCCGAGGGCCACCGGCAGCTCAGAGCCGCCCCGCCTCCAGCGGCAGGTCCGTGCCGGGCGTGAAGCCCTCGGGCAGGTCCGCGCCCGGCCGGGCCACCACCGAGGCGGCGACCCCGGCCGCGTACTCCAGCAGCCGCCGTACCGACTCCTCCGGCGTTTCCGGTCCCGGGACGCCCTCGCGGGCGAAGCGGTCCAGGCAGGCGGCGGTGAAGGCGTCCCCGGCGCCGATGGTGTCGGCCACCCGCACCGGCGGGGCGGCCGCCCGGACCCGTCCGCCGCCGGGCAGGAAGGCGGTGCTGCCCCGGGCGCCCAGGGTCAGCAGCACCAGCCTGCCCCCGGCGGCGAGTTGGGCGCAGCTCTCCTCCGGTGCCCGGTCCGGCCACAGGGCCCGCAGGTCCTCGTCGCTCGCCTTCACCACCCGGGCCAGCTCGCACAGCCGGCGCAGTCTCTGCGCCCCGTCCACCGGATCCAGGGTGCGGTCGGCGCGGACGTTGGGGTCCACCACCAGGCGGCCGAGTGCGGCGGCCCGCTCGGCGACGGCCGCCACCGCCCCGGCGGCCGGCTCCCGTACGGCGGCCAGACCGCCGGCGTACACCGCGGCGAACCGGTCGAGCCCGCCGGACGGCGGGGTGAGCTCGAAGGTCGCGGTGGCGTGGAGGTGGAAGTCGTAGCGGGTGGACTGGCCGTCCGGGTCGGCCACCGCCAGCGCGGTCGGCAGCTCCGAGCGCCCGCACAGCGACAGATCGGCCCCGGCCCGCCGCAGCCGCTCCTCGCACCGGCGGCCGAAGGCGTCCGAGCCGAGGGTGCCGGCGAACACCGCGTGCCCGCCGAGCCGGGCCAGGGCGGCGGCCACATTCGCCGCCGCCCCGCCCGGCAGCGGGCGCAGGCCGCCGCCGGCCGCCGGGACCAGGTCCACCAGGGCCTCGCCCACCACCAGCACCGGCCGTGCGGCGGCCTCACCGCTCACGGCTCCACCACGATCTTGCGGCCCTGCCCGGCCGCGAACCGCTCCAGCGCCTGCGGATAGGCGTCCAGCGGGAAGCGGTCGCTGATGAACACGCTGGCGTCCAGCACCCCGGAGGCGAACAGCGCGGCCGCGCGTTCGAAGCTGTGCAGCACCGCCATGGAGCCGGTGATGGTGATCTCCTGGTTGTAGATCCGGTACGGCTCGATCACGGCCGTGGTCGCGTAGTCGGCCACCCCGAACTGGAGGAAGGTGCCGCCCTTGGCGACCCGGCCCAGCCCGTCCTGGATGGCGCCCGCGTTCCCGGTGGCGTCCACCACCACGTCCCAGCCGTCCGGCTGGTCGAACTCCTCGGCCCGGGCCCCGGCGCGGCTGGTGCCCAGCAGCCGGGCGGTGGCCAGCCGTTCCGGGTTGATGTCCAGGATGTCCACGCTCGCGGCGCCGGTGCGCTTGGCCAGCTCCAGCATCATCAGCCCCATGGTCCCGGAGCCGTAGACCAGCACCCGGGCGCCCAGGGTGCTCCGCAGCACGTCGTAGCCGCGCACCGCGCAGGACAGCGGTTCGATCAGCGCCGCGTCCCGTACGTCCACCTCGTCCGGCAGCTTCACGCAGTTGGCCACCGGGGCCAGCGCGTACCGGGCCGCGCCGCCGGGCACGGTGACCCCGATGGCGGCCCAGTTGTCGCACAGGTTGCCGCGCCCCGAGCGGCAGTAGCGGCACTCGTGGCAGTGCAGCGAGGGGTCCACCGCCACCCGGTCGCCGACCGCCAGCTCCCGTACCTCCGAGCCGGTCTCGGCGACCACCCCGGCGAACTCATGGCCGGGAACGACGGGCAGGGTGGGGGCGAACTCGCCCTGGAGGATGTGCAGATCGGTGCCGCACAGCCCGCAGGAGGCCACCTCCACCACCACCTGCCGGGGCCCGGGGGCGGGGTCGGGCACGGTCGTGACGGACACCTTGCCGGGGGCTTCGATCAGCGCTGCCCTCATTTGACGGCTCCCAGGGACAGGCCCTGGACCAGTTTGTCCTGGGCGGCGAAACCGGCGGCCAGCACCGGCAGGGACACCACGACGGACGCGGCGCACATCTGGGCCAGGAACAGTCCCTGGCTGGTGACGAAGGAGGTGAGGAAGACCGGCGCGGTCTCGGCCCGCACCCCGGTCAGGACCCGGGCGAACAGCATCTCGTTCCAGCTGAAGATGGTGCAGATCAGCGCCGTGGCCGCGATCCCCGGCGCGGTCACCGGGGCGATGACCCGGGCCAGCACGGTCGGCAGCCGCGCCCCGTCCACCCGTGCCGCCTCGATGATCGAGACCGGCACGTCGGCCAGGAAGGACTGGAGCATCCACACCGCGATCGGCAGGTTCATCGAGGTGTACAGCAGGACCAGCAGCCAGATGTTGTCCAGCAGCCCGCTGTTCTTGGCGAACAGGTACACCGGCAGCAGCCCGGCGATCACCGGCAGCATCTTGGTGGACAGGAAGAAGAACATCACATCCGTCCACTTCTCCACCCGGCGGATGGACAGCGCGTACGCGGCGGGCAGCGCGAGCAGCAGCACCAGCAGCGTCGAGAACACGCTCGCCATCAGCGAGTTGAGCAGCGGCGCCCACGGCTCGGCGCCGAAGAAGGCCCGGTAGCCGTCGAGCGTCAGCGGCGCGGCCAGGGACGGCGGGCTGGTCGCCGCGTCCGGCTCCGAGTGCAGCGAGGTCAGCAGCATCCACAGCGCCGGTACGCAGAACAGCAGCCCGGCCACCCAGGCCAGCAGCCCCAGCGCGGCACCCCGGCGCCGGGCCCGGCGGGCCGCCGGCGGCAGCGCCCCGGACGGGCGGCCGGGTGCCTTCGCGGTCGTCAGGACCGTCATCCGCGGCCCACCTCCTCACGGAACAGCGAGGACACCACCCGCAGCGCGAAGGTCGCGACGACCAGGGTGCCCAGCACCACCAGCACCCCGGCCGCCGAGGCGAGCCCGTACTCGTGCGCCTTGTAGAACGTCTGGTAGATCGTGTACGGCAGGTTGGCGGTGCCGAGCCCGCCGGAGGTGATGGTGAACACCGCGTCGAAGTTCTGCACCACATGGATCGAGCCCAGCAGCACCCCGAGCTCCAGATAGCGGCGCAGATGCGGCAGCGTCAGGAAGCGGAACGCCTGCCAGGCGCCCGCCCCGTCCAGCCGGGCCGCCTCCAGGGTCTCGGCCGGACGGCTCTGCAGCCCGGCCAGCAGGATCAGCATCATGAACGGCGTCCACTGCCAGATCAGCGCCAACTCCACCGCCAGCAGCGGCATATCGGAGATCCAGTCCGGCTGGGCCGGGCTCTCCACGCCGAACAGCGAGGTGAACCACGCCCAACCGCCGTTCAGCAGACCGTACTCGGGGTTGTAGAGGGCGTGCTTCCACAGCAGCGCCGCGGAGACCGGCACCAGCAGGAAGGGGGTGATCAGCAGGGTGCGCACCACCCCCCGGCCGGCGAACGACCGGTCCAGCAGCAGCGCCAGGCCCAGCCCCAGCACCACACTGACCACCACCACGGTGGCGGTGAGCAGCACCGTGGTGAGCACCGACTCGCGCAGCGCCGCGTCGGTCGCCACCGAGGCGTAGTTCTCCAGCCCGGCGAACGAACGGGCGTCCGGGGCCAGCGCGTTCCAGTCGAAGAGCGAGATCAGCAGGGTGGCCACGAAAGGAAGCTGGGTGACGGCGATCAGGAAGACCAGGGCGGGGAGCAGCGGGGCGCGGGTCGCCCAGCGGCGCGCTGTGCCGCCTCCCCGGACCGTACGGGACGAGCCCGGCCGCTGCCGCCCGGCGGCGGCCCGGTCCTCGACGAGGGTCGCGGGCGCGCTCATCGGCGGCCTCCGGCCACCTTCTCGGCGAGCTTCTGCCCCTCGTCCAAGGCGGCGCCGACCGAGGTGCGCCCGGCGATGGCGGCGCTGACCTCCTGCGACACCCGGGTGCCCAGATCGGTGAACTCCGGTATGGCGACGAACTGGATACCGGGCGCGGGCCTCGGCTGGACCCCGGGGTTCCGCGGGTCGGCGGCGGCGATGGCCTCCCGGGTCACCTCGGCGAACGCCCCGGCCTCCTTGCGGTACTCGGGGATCGCGTAGGTGGAGGAGCGCTTGCCCGCCGGGACGGCCGCCCAGCCGGCGTTCTCGCCGACCAGCCGCTCGTACCCCCGCCCGGACGCCCAGGAGATGAACTTCCAGGCGTCACCGCTCTTCTCCGACGCCTTCTGTACGCCCCAGGCCCAGGTGTAGAGCCAGCCGGAGCTCCTGGTCCGCTCCACCGGCGCCGCCACATAGCCCACCTTGCCCTTCACCGGTGAGCCGGCCGCCTCCAGACCGGCGGCCCCGGCGGTCGCGTCGTACCACATGGCGGTCCGCCCCTGCGTCATGTTGTTGAGGCACTCCGCGTAACCGGACTGGGCGGCGCCGGCCTGCCCGTGCTTCCGCACCAGGTCCACATAGAACTCGGTGGCCTTGCGGAACTCCGGCGAGGTCAGCCCCGGGGTCCAGTCCTTCTCGAACCAGGTGCCGCCGAAGGTGTTCACCACGGTGGTCAGCGGGGCCATCACCTCACCCCAACCGGGCAGGCCGCGCAGGCAGATGCCCTTCATCCCGGGCTCGGCCCCGTCCGCCTTCGCGGCCAGTTCGGCCACCTGGGTCCAGGTGGGCCGGGCGGGCATGGTGAGGCCCTTCTTCGCGAACACGTCCATGCGGTACATCAGAAAGGACGACTCGCCGTAGAACGGCTCGGCGTACACCGAGCCGTCCACGGTCAGCGACTCGCGCACCGGGGGCAGGATGTCGTCCTGGCCGAACGCCGCGTCCCCGGCGATGTGCTCGTCCAGCGGATGCAGCCAGTCGTTGGCCGCGTAGATCGGCACCTCGTAGTTGGAGATGGTCGCCACGTCGTACTGCCCGGCCTGGTTGGAGAAGTCCTGGCCGATCTTGTCCCGGACGTCGTTCTCCGGCAGCACGGTGAACTCGACCTTGATCCCCGTCTCCTCGGTGAAGTGCTCGGCGGTCAGCTTCTGCAACTGCACCATCTGCGGGTTGTTCACCATCAGCACGTTCAGGGTGCCGGCGCCGCCCCCGCCGATGCCGCCCTCACCCCCGGCGCCGGCGCACCCGGCGAGCAGCAGTAGCGCGGCGAGGGCTCCGGCGGCCCGCCGTACCGGCCCGCGCCGGGACGGGGCGAAGGCGCGGACCGGGGCCGGTCGTGGTGTGCGGGGCGTCGGCGGGGGAGGGAGGTACGGGGACGGCATGCGGCTCTCCAGTGCGTGTCGGATGCGCCGGACGCGGGGCGACGCCCGGCTGCGGGTCCGTTTCTATCCCCGGGGCACGGCCGGGGACCGCTTCGTCGCCGCACCGATCGTGCCCGGTCCTGCCCGGAGCGTTTCCCGCGTCGGTGCAGGTCGCAGCCGTGCACGGCGGTTCCGGGCGGCGAGGGGCTGCCCGTTTCCCTTGGCGGCCGTGCCCGTTTCCCGCCCGGACCGTACGATCACCGCCACCGGTGCGCCTCGCGAGCCCGCCGGTCCGGCACGCCTCTCGAAAGGACACGCCCATGGACTCCGACGAGCGCAGGCGCGCCATCCTGGACCTGGCCCGGCGGCAGGGCTCGGTGGAGGTGGCGGCGCTGGCCGGCCGGCTGGCCGTGGCGCCCGAGACGATCCGCCGCGATCTGCGCGCGCTGGCCGAACACGGGCTGGTCCAGCGCACCCGGGGCGGCGCCTACCCGGTGGAGAGCGCCGGTTTCGAGACCACGTTCGCCACCCGCACCACCCGCCATGTGCCGCAGAAGACCCGGATCGCCACGGCGGCGGCGGAACTGCTCGGCGACGCCGAGACGGTCTTCGTGGACGAGGGTTTCCTGCCCCAGCTCATCGCCGAGTCCCTCACCGGCGAACGCCCGTTGACCGTGGTCACCGCCTCCCTCGGGGCGGCGGCCGCACTGGCGCCCCGGCCCCACACCACCGTGCTCCTCCTGGGCGGCCGGGTACGCGGCTCCACGCTCGCCACCGTCGACCACTGGGCGGGCAGGATGCTCGCCGGCTTCGTCATCGACCTGGCCTACATGGGCGCCAACGGCATCTCCCGCGAGCACGGGCTCACCACTCCGGACCCCACGGTCGCCGAGGTCAAGGCCCAGGCCATCCGCAGCGCCCGCCGCCGGGTGTTCGCCGGGGTGCACACCAAGTTCGGCGCGGTGAGCTTCTGCCGCTTCGGCGACGTACCCGAGCTGGAGGCCATCGTCACCGACACCGGGCTGCCGCTCGCCGAGGCCCACCGCTACCAGCTGCTCGGACCGCAGGTGCTGCGGGTCTGACAGCGGCGGGCGCCCGGCCCCTTCGGACGGCTCCAGGTCCGGGAGCGGGGCTCGGGAGTGCCGCCATGGGAGGCCGGGTGGCCCGGCGCGCTTCTCGTCAGCCGGCGCGCTCCTCGGCCTTCAGCGGCGGCTCCGGCGGGGTCGCGGGCACCGGCGCGAAGAGCACCGCACGGGCGACCTTCGGGGCGAAGAGCACGGTGACCGGGTCGACCAGGGCCAGCACGGAGCGGAAGGCCCTGCCCACCACCGGGTCGCCGGTGTACCGGGCCTGCACCCGGCCGAGGTACCAGGCGGCGGGGCGCTGGACGGCCGGAGTGTCCAGCGCATTGCCCCGCGCGCCCGGCATCTTCTTGTCCGCCCCGCTGGAGATGGCCCAGGCCTGCGCGGAGGCGCGGAACACGGCCCGCTGCACCCGCCGGGTGGTCGGCGTCCGGCGGCGGTCCGCCAGGGCGTCGCGCAGCGCCAGCGCGCTGAGGGCGGCGACCGCCATGCCCTGCCCGTAGATCGGGTTGAAGGCGCACAGGGCGTCCCCGGTCACCAGGAACCCGGCCGGCCGGCGCCCGGGACGGTCGTAGCGCCGCCGGGTGTTGGCCGTCCCCCGGAAGCCGCGTACCGGCGACTCGGCGCGCGCCAGCCGCAGCCAGTCGTGCACGATCGGATGCGGCAGCCGCTTCGCGTAGTCCTCGAACGCCGCCCCGTCCGTGGGCGGTTCGTCCCCGCGCAGCCCCGACAGGGTGACCAGGTGGCGCCCGCCCTCGATGGGGATCACCCCGCCGCTGTACGGCTGGTCCGGGCCCGGCAGCAGGTAGTAGCCGAGGCAGTCGGCCAGGGCGCCCTCCGAGCCGTCCCGGTAGACGCGGGTGGCGTAGGCGAGACCGGTGTCGATGGTCTCCTCGTCCGGGCGTTCGGCGCCGATCGCGTCGAGCCACCGGGGCGCCGGGGAGCCGCGCCCCGAGGCGTCCACGACCAGGTCCGCCGTCAGCGGCCGGGTCCCGGCGCCCGCGCCCTTCTCCCGCAGCAGCACCCCGCGCACCCGGGCGGCGTCCCCCAGCAGCCCGACGACCTCGGTGCCCTGCACCGTGGCGATCCGGTCGTCCGCCAGCACGCGCCGCCGCAGCAGGTGTTCCAGGGCGGGCCGGGTGCCGGTGTAGAGCGGGGAGGTGGCGGCGGTACGCCGGAACCACCGGCCGCCGTGGCACTGCACCATGTCCTCGGGCATACCGACCCGGGGCGCCCCCGAGGCGCGCAGCTCGTCCATCACGCCCGGCAGCAGCTCCTCCAGGGCCCGCTGCCCGCCCTCCAGCAGGACATGGGTGTGCCACCCCTGCGGCACACCCGCGCGCTGCCCGGGCTCCTCGGGGAAGCGGTCCCGCTCCACGATGGTGACCCGGACCGCGTGCTCGGCCAGCACCCGGGCCGCGAGCAGCCCCGCGATGCCGCCGCCGATCACCACGGCGTGGCGGTTACCCGCCCCCGTACCCAACTGCTCGCCCATGCGCGCCCCTTCGCATCGTCGGATGGCAACCGGCCCAGTATCCCGGACCGGGCCCGGCCGGTGCGAAAGGGCGCACCCGGCGGCGGACCGGGGCCCTGCGCCGGCGCAGGGTGCCGGACGACGGGCGCCGACGGGTCCGGGGGCCACCCGCGCGAGGGCGGTGAAAGTCAGTCCACCCGGATCGGATTGGCCTTGTTTCCCGCCGGATTGGTCTCGCTACCGTGCGGCCATGCGATTCCATGTGATTGACGCCTTCACCGACCGCCCGTTCGCCGGCAACCCCGCCGGTGTGTGTCTGCTGCCCGCCGGGGACTGGCCCCAGGACGACTGGATGCAGCAGGTCGCGGCCGAACTCGGCTTCTCCGAGTCCGCCTTCGCGCTGCCGCTGCCCGCCTCGTCCGAAGCGGACTGGGAGATCCGCTGGTTCACCCCGCTGGTGGAGACCAACCTCTGCGGCCATGCCACATTGGCCACCACCCATGTGCTGCGCACCGAGCACGGGCTCACCGGCGCCGTGCGGTTCCGCAGCAGGCGCAGCGGCACCCTGGTGGCGCAGGCGGACGAGGACGGCACCGTCACCCTGGACTTCCCGGCCGCGCCCGGCACCGAGACCCCGGTGCCGCAGGGGCTGGCCGAGGCCCTCGGGCAGAAGCCGGACACGGCCTTCCGCACCGGCGCGCTCGGGGACCTGCTCACCGTGCTCCCCGACGAGCAGGCCGTCCGGTCCGCCGTCCCCGATCTCGACGCCCTGGCCGGACTGATCCGCCGTGAGGGGCTGCGCGGAGTGATCATCACCGCGCCGGCCGCCCGCCCCGACCAGGGGTACGACTTCGTCTCCCGGTTCTTCTCGCCGGCCGAGGGCATCCCGGAGGACCCGGTCACCGGCAGCGCCCACACCGCGCTCGCCCCCTACTGGTCGGCGCGGCTGGGCCGGGACGGGCTCACCGGGCTCCAGGTCTCCGCCCGCACCGGCCGGGTGCGCACCGCGCTGCACGGCGACCGGGTCCACCTCAGCGGCCACGCGGTCACCGTCCTGGACGGGACGCTGCACCTCTGAGCCCGGCCCCGGCCCGGCGCCCGCCGCCCGGGACCTGACCGCCCGCCACCGCCCCGGCCGCGCGATCGCGCACGCACGGGCGGCTCCCGAACGCATTGTCACAGGGTGCCCCTAGAGTCTCTCCCACTCGTCACGGTGCGTCGCCGTCGACGGGTCTCATCAGCGTGCCGCCGGTCAGGCGGCGGCCGGACGGCGGGGAGAACAGCGCATGGGGTGGGTAACGGCGGGCGACTACGAAGTCGCCCTGGAGGCGGGCCGGCTGGTCTGCCGCAACGGGAAGGGACGGCTGCTCAAGTCCGTCCCGGCCAAGCTGAAGGACGATCCGGCGGTCGTCGGCCTGCGGCAGCTGACGGAGTGGCTGGAGCGGCACGAACGCCGCTGCCTGACCGATGTCGAGCAGTGGATGGTGCGTTCGCTGCCGGTCCCCACCGCGGTGCTCGCCCGGGTGTGGCCCGACCCGGCGTGGCAGGCGGCCCTGCGCGACGTGGTGGTCACCGGTGCCGACGGCGGGGTCGCCGGATTCCTGCGGGATGTCGACCCCGACCGCGGTCTCGGCCTGGTCGACCTGGACGGCGACACGGTCCGCATCACCCCGGACGTGGTCAGCGTCCCGCACCCGGTCCTCCTGGACGATCTGGAAGAGCTGCGCGAGTTCGCGGTCGAGCTGGGCGTGGGCCAGCGGGTGGAGCAGCTCTTCCGCGAGGTGTGGCACCGCCCGCCCGGCCTCGGCCCGGACACCACCTCCGTGGACACCTACGCGGGCGGCGCCTTCAAGCAGCTGCGGTTCCTGCACGGCCGGACCACCCAGCTCGGATACCGCTCCCGCGGCGGCTACGCGGTCTGCCCGGTGGTCGAGGACGGCCGGAGCGTCGAGGCGCGCATCTGGATCGGCGAGCACGACGGCTACGACGACTACGGCACCGAGACGGGCCCCCTGGGCTGGACCGACCCCGCGGGGCGCACGCTGACGGCGGCCGAGGTCGGCCCCGTCGCCTGGTCCGAGGGCATGCGCATGGCGGCGGCGCTCTACGCCGGACGCGACGTGGAGAACGAGGAGCAGGCGGCATGAGCACCACCACGACCGACACGGCGACGGCGGACACCACCGTGAAGCCGCCCGCGCAGGCCTCCGGTGCGGACCCCGCCGCCGAGGCCCGCGCGGGCGCCCTGCTGGAGGCCGGCGCCGTCCTGCCCGCCGGCACCACCGGCCGGGACGACGCCGACACCCTGACCGCCCGCACCTACACCCACCCCGCCCTGGGCGAGCGCCCCGTGGTCCGGCTGGTGCCCGGCACCCTGGGCGAGGCCGAGGACCTGGCGCTGGAGTTCCTGGGCCTGGCCCGCACCGCCGAGGCCCCCGTGGTGGGCCAGGTCCGCCGGGAGACCCTGGGCTTCCCGGCCTGGGCGCTGGTCAACGACCCGGCCAACGGGCACCACGCCCTCGCCCTGGTCAAGGACATCGAGCGGCTGGGCCGGCAGGCCAAGACCCGCGCCGGAGCCGCCAAGGAGGGCTTCGACACCCTCGGCACCCGCCTGGGCCGGGCCGTCCCGCACTTCCTGCCCACCTACTACGAGCAGGTGGCGCGGCTGTTCCTGCAGGCGGAGAACACCACCTACGCCGCCACCTTCTTCGGCAAGGCCCGCGAGGCCGAGCGGGTGCACGGGCTGGCCGTGGACGAGGACCGGCAGCGGGCCGTCTTCCTGGAGTTCGCCTTCGCCGGGGCGCTGACCGTCAAGGCGCTGCGCCAGTACGTACGGGACCTGGTGGCCCGGCTCGCACCGGTGGACGCCTGGACGCAGTTCCGCCGGCTGCTGGTCGAGCGCTGCGCCGCCGGGATGCCGCCCTACGCGGCGCTGCCGCAGGACGTGCGCGCGCTGGCCAAGGCCGCCGCCCTGGACCGCGCGACCGCCGAACGCGACCTGGTGGCCGACCTGATCGGCTCGCCCGGCGTGGTCCGCGCCCCCGCCTCGTTCTGGGCCGCCTACCGCCCCGCGCTCCTGGACCTCGCCCGCCGGGACGCGGCCGTCCGCGCCCGGCTGCTCGGCTTCTTCCCGGAGACCTTCACCGAGGGCGGCGGGGACGGGGACGGCGAGCACGGCTGGCTCGCCCTGCTGGCCGCATCCGGTGCCGAGGAGCTGCTAACCGCCCTCCCGGGCGCCCCCGCGGCGGACCCGGGCGCCTCCGGCGAGGCCCCGGCCGTCTCCCCGGCGGAGTGGCTCGGCCGCTGGGAGGCGCACCGCAAGGGCCACCGGTCCACCTCCGGCCGCAGCCCGCGCACGCTCGCCCTGGTCACCCGGATGGCGGAGCGGCTGCGTGCCGACGGGCGCCCCGTGGAGCTGTTCCAGGGCCGCTGGCAGCGCGTCGCCGACCTGGACCTCCTGGACCTCTGCCTGGCCTCCGGCATCCCGGTGGCCGACCCGGAGGCACCGGGCCCGGACGCCGCGCGCCGCCCCGCCCTTCCGCTCGTCCGGTGGCTCGCCGACACCGGGCCCGGCGCACGGGACCTCACCGCCGTCGCCGAAGAGCCCGCCTTCCGCGCCCTGCTGCGCCGCACGGTCGGCGACCTGGGCAACGGCCGCCACAACCACCCGGACGACGCCACCCTGGCCCGGCTCGCGGCGCACCCGGTGCTCTCCGCCGTACTGCGGGAATGGCTGACCGCCCGCGCCGAGGAGTACACCGCCGCGCGCGGACTGCCCGCGCTGCACTCCGCCCTCGGCAGGATCTCGGTGTTCCGGCCGGTGGCCGGCCAGGTCGCCCCGGAGGCGGTCCGGCTCCTCCGGGCCCACGACGTGGCGCCGCTGCTCGCCTCCTCCCTGCGCACCGGTGTCCTGGACGAACTGGGCTGGCCCGCGCTGGACGAGACCTGCGCCGAACTGACCGCGGAGGCCGACGCCGCGGCGCGCCGGAACCGGCGGGCGCAGGGCGTGAGCGTCACCGGCGCCTGGCCCGCACTGGTCCTCAGCACCCTCGAACGCGCCGTCGTCGTCGGCCCGGAGGGCGTCCTGCTGCGCCACACGCTGCGGCTGCCGCCGACCGCCGACCACTGGCGGGCGCCCGCGTTCCGCTACGTCGACGGCGAGTTGCTGGTCATCTGGTGGGAGGACGGCACGCAGCACGGCTACTGGTCCCACCGCCCGGCGGAGAGGTTCACCCTCGGCGGCGAGCAGATCCCCCGCTGGGGCGGCTCCGGCGCCTCGGAGGACGTCTGCCTGCCGCTGCCCGGCGGCGGCCGTGCCACCGGGGGCAAGGCCCTGCACGCGGGTGACACCTCCCTTCCGCCGCACCGCGCCCTGCTCTCCGACGGCACCGGCTACTGGCGCGAGGGCCACCAGGGCCGGCAGCACGTCTGGCTGGAGTACGACCCGGCCGGCGGCACCCACGGCCGGGCCTCCCTGCCCGCCTTCCTCCGCTCGGCGGTGCGGGACGGCAGCCGGCTGCTCTCCGAGCACTGCCAGGTGCTGCCCCTCCAGCCCGGCCTGGAGAACACCCCGCTCGGCACGGACGGCACGGTCCTCGGCCGCTGGGTCCGCCGCACGGTCAGCGAACCGGGCACCGCCGCCCCCGCGGACGGCCACCGGATCACCGCCGGCACCCCCGACGGCCACACCGTGCGGCTGCCGCACCCGCTGCCCGGCGGCGGCAGCCCGGTACCCCTGGGCGCCCTCACCCTGCCCGGCGGATCACGGCCCGTCCTGGTGCGGCAGCACCGCTGCGTCGAGGCCTACCCGGCGGACACCGACGGCACCGGCGGCACCCTCTGGTCCGTCACCCCCGACTCCTGGGTCGGAGGCGACGCGCCGGGCACCCCCTATCTGCCGCCCGTCGCCTACTGGCACGCCCTGCGCCCCCGGGACGAGCGGGGCTCGGCCGCCCTGCGGAGCCTGGACGACTCCCGGGCCGCACAGCTCATGAAGGAGGTGGCCGCCGCGGTCGCCGCGCACCTGGCGGCGTTCCGCGCCGTGGAGGAGTACACCGGGCCCTCCTCCCGGGAGCTGACCGAACAGGCCGTCGCCCGGGTGCTGCCCGAGGTGACCGACGCCCGGCTGCGGGCCGGCGTCACCGCCGTGGTCCGCGGTGCCGTCGACCGGGCCGCCGCGATGGCCCGCTACCTGCGGCCGCCCGAGCCCGCCCGGCCGGCCACCCCCCGGGACAACGCCCGCACCCAGGGCATGTTCTTCGACCGCTCGCCCGAGCACGCCGACGACAACACCCTGCGCGAGGCCACCGCCTGGGGCCCCGAGCGGCTGTACGGCGGCTGGTGGGGCGGCGCGGCGCGGTGGACCGTCGTCCGGCAGATCCTCGCCGTGAACCATGTGCTCACCGGCGAGCCCGCGTTCGGCCCGCCCGTGCCGTCCAAGAATCCGTTCACCCCCGCCGACGGCTGGACGCGCGACGAGCAGACCGTGCCCGGCGACTCCCTGTCCTGGCCCGCCCTCCTCGACAAGCTGCCCGAACTGGCCTACCGGGCCGCCTCGGCGGCCACCTCCCCGGAGCACCGCGCCGCGCTGCTGGTCCTGCTGGACACCCTGGCCGACGGCCCGCTGGCCGACCCCAAGGGCACGGTCCGCCAGATCGAGCTCATCGAGCCGTACGCCACCCGAACGCCCGGGCAGGGCGGCCGGGACGCCGTCCAGCGCCTCGGGCAGGTGCTGCGCAAGGGCGAGCGCACCGTGGTGGTCGTCGGGGAGCGCAGCCGCGACTACCGCAACGACACCGCGCGCTGGCTGGCCCTGGACCATGACCCCACCGGCGTTTTCGGGCCCGTCCCCGGCTTCACCCTGGACGGCGAGCACGTCCACCGGCAGGGCATCGACCGCGACCGGCTCACCCGGCTCACCACTTCGGTACGGGAGCGGGGACCGGCGCCCTGGCGACCGGAGGCCGCCGAGGCGTTCCACACCGCCACCGGCATCGGGTCCCTCCAGGCCGCGGCCCTGCTGTCCGCCGCCGTGAAGGAGCCCGGCGCCGAGGCACTCGCCCTGCTGGGCACCAAGGCCCGCGCCTTCGAGGCCGCCCAGGACAGGCTGCACACCCTGCCCGGGGACGCCCGGCACGCGCTGTGGCGGGCACTGCTGCCCGCCGACCCGGCCGAGCTGTGGACCACCGGACCGGACGTACCGGCCGCCGCCGAGGTCTGGCGGGAGCGCCTGGCCTCGCTGGTGCGCGTCCCCGAGGAACTGGACGCGGACCTGACCGGCACCCGCCCGGCCGACATCGACCGCGTCCTCAACGCGGAGTCCCGCACCTGGCCGGGCCGGGCCATCCCGATCGAGGACGGCACCGGCCGCCCCGGTCTCCACCAGGTGAGCGCGCACGGTGCGCTCGTCTCGGCCCTCACCGCGCTGCGCACCCTCGCCTACGTCCTGCCCCACGGCCACCCCCTGCGGGACCGGCTGCCCGTCAGCCTGGCGGCCCTGCGCCGCCGTCTCGCCGACCCCGACCTGGTGCTCGACCTCGGCCTGGCCTGGACCGAGACGGGCGACCCGGTCGGCCCCGCCGTCCGTGCCGCCTACGGGCTGCCCCCGAAGGGAGCGGCCGAATCCGACGGCCTGGTCCGGGCCGGCAGCGCGCTGCTCCTCGTCCCCGGCTACGGCGACCAGGAGCAGCTGCTGATCCGCCCGGCCGGCCTGCAAGGCCCCGAGGACCCGGCGTTCGGACTCGTCGAGGGCACCGTCGGCGGCTCCGGCTCCGGCTCCGGCGATCTGCTCGCCCTGCGCGCCCTGCTGAGCCAGGAGCTCGACACCCTGGTCGCGGCGGGCGCCCCCGACGGCACCCCGCAGTACCCGGCCCAGGACCCGGCCCGTGCGGTGCCGGAGCTGGTGGCCCAGGTCGCGGACACCCTCGGCCTCACCCCGGACGCCGCGGCCCTCTACCTCATGCTGCTCGCCCTGCCGGACCCGACCGACCGCAACTGCGCCCGCTGGACCGAGTGGAAGCCCGCCCGGGCCAAGAAGGCCCGGGCGGAGCTCGCCGCCACCGGCCTGGTCGTGGAGGCCAAGCGCTCCCGCGCCGGCCGCACCCTCTTCCTGCCCTGCGGCTGGCTCGAACGCGGCGCCCCCGCGCTGCCGGTGGAGACCTGGAAAGAAGGCCTCTACCCGATCGCCGGATCCACCCGGACCCTGCCGCACCTGCCCGTCCCTGAGCTGTTCGCCGCCGCCTGGGCTCGGGTCCGGGGCGGCGACGCCCCCGCCTACGAAGAACTGGACACCCGCGCACCCCGGAAGGGCCGCCGCCGATGACACGCGACACCACGACCACCACCCTCGGCACCCCCGAGGGGGACGTCCCGGCGGGCCCCGCCCGGGAGCACCGCCAGACCACCCCGCCCGAGGACCGGTACGCCACCGAGCTGGCCTTCCTCGCCGCCCATGACTCCGGCCCCCGCCCGCCGGGCTGGCGCCTCACCCCGCGCGCCGTGGTCACCTTCGTGATGGGCAGCGCCGGAGAGCCGCTGAGCCTGCCGAGGGGCGCCGCGCCCGGCACCGGCGTGCCGCGCCGCCTGGTCATCGAGCAGAAGTTCGTCGGCGAACGCGCCCTGGTCGAACGGTGCGTCGTCACCCTCGCCGGAGAACGCGGCCTGCTGCTCGTCGGCGAACCGGGCACCGCCAAGTCGATGCTCTCCGAGCTGCTGTCGGCGGCCGTCTGCGGCACCAGCGCCCTCACCGTGCAGGGCACCGCGGGCACCACCGAGGACCAGCTCAAGTACGGCTGGAACTACGCCCTGCTGCTCGCCCAGGGTCCCACCGAGCAGGCCCTGGTGCCCTCCCCGGTGCTCACCGCCATGACCCGGGGCGCCGTCGCCCGCGTCGAGGAGGTCACCCGCTGCCTCCCCGAGGTCCAGGACGCCCTGGTCTCCCTGCTCTCCGAGCGGCGGATCGCGGTCCCCGAACTCGCCGGCGGCGAGAGCGCCCAGATCCACGCCGCCCCCGGCTTCACCCTCATCGCCACCGCCAACCTGCGGGACAAGGGCGTCTCGGAGATGTCGGCCGCGCTGAAGCGGCGCTTCAACTTCGAGACGGTCGGCCCCATCGGGGACGTGGACGCCGAGACCGCCCTCGTCCGGCGCCAGTCGCGGGCCGCGGTCGAACGCGCGGGCGCCGCCTACCAGGTGGACGACGCGGTGCTGGAAGCCCTGGTCACCGCCTTCCGCGACCTGCGCGAAGGCCGCTCCACCGAGGGCTGGGAGGTCGAACGCCCCTCCACGGTGATGAGCACCGCCGAGGCGGTCTCCGTCGCCGGCTCCCTGGGCCTGGCCGCCGCCTACTTCCCCGGCGATCGGGACGTGCTCTCCCTCCTGCCCGGCCACCTCCTCGGCGTCGTCCGCAAGGACGACCCCGCCGACGCGGCCCGGCTGCTGGGGTACTGGGACGGGCCCGTCCGCCGCCGCGCCGAGCAGGGCTCGGCCACCTGGCGCGCCCTGTGGGACCTGCGCGCGGTACTGGAGAGCTGAGGATGCGCCAGACGACCACCACCCCCGCGGAGGCCGCGGTGGCCGCGCTCGCCGCCACCGGGCCCGGGCAGCCCTTCCTGATCGGGGTGCGCCACCACGCGCCCTCCCTGGCCGCCGCCCTCCCGGCGCTGCTGGACGCGGCCGCCCCCGATGTCCTGCTGGTGGAGCTGCCCGCCGAGTTCCAGCCCTGGCTGGGCTGGCTGGCCCACGAGGAGACCGAGGCCCCGGTCGCACTGGCCGCCGTACCGGCCGGCGGGCCGCACCCGGACGGCGAACGGCAGCCCGCGTTCTACCCGTTCGCCGACTTCTCCCCGGAGCTGGTCGCCCTGCGCTGGGCCGCCCGGCACGGCATCCCGGCCGTGGCCTGTGACCTGCCGCTGGCCGACCGCGCCTGGGCCCGGGGCGACGGCCCGGGCACCCCCGCACCCGCACCGGCCCCGGACGGCCTCACGCCGGGGGAGGGGGGCCCGGGCGGGGGCCCTGGATGGTCCGCCGTGCCGGGGGAGGGGGACGGGCTGTCCGCCCCCGTATCGGGGGAGGACCACGGATCGTCCGCCCTCGCGCCCGCGGCTGGCCCCGGAGCGTCCGCGCCCGTGCCCGGGGAGGCCCCCCGACTGCCCGCCGCGCCCGGGCAGGGCCATGGGCTGCCCGCCGTGCCCGGTGAGGCCCCCGGACTGTCCGCCGCGCCCGGGCGAGGCCATGGGCTGCCCGCCGTGCCCGGTGAGGCCCCCGGACTGTCCGCCGCGCCCGGGCAGGGCCACGGGCTGTCCGCCGTGGCCGGTGAGGCCCCCGGACTGTCCACCGCGCCCGGGGCGGCCCACGGGCTCTCCGCCGTGCCAGGGGCGGTCTCCGGACTGTCCGCCGCCCTGCGCTCCCGGCTCACCGGCCGGGAGGGTGACGACCTGTGGGACCGGCTGGTCGAGGCGCCCGCCCCGGGCTCCAGTCCGGAGGCGCTTCGCCGGGCCGCCCTGCTCACCGGCTGGGCGTTGCGGTACGAGGCCGAGGCGCGGGGCACGGTGGACGGCACCGACCTGGTGCGCGAGGCCTGTATGCGGCGGCACATCGCAGCGGCCCTGGCCGAGGGGCGGCGGCCCGCCGTGGTCGTGGGCGCTTTCCACACCCCGGCGCTGCTGTCGGCGACGAGCGGGGCCGGGAGCGTGGAGGAGAAGGGGGACGAGGGGGCCGGGGCGTGCACCGTGTCCCTCATCCCGTACACCTACCCGCTGCTCGACTCCCGGTCCGGCTACCCCGCGGGCATCCGGGACCCGGAGTGGCAGCACACCGTGCTGGAGTCGGCCGGCGACCCGGCCGCGCTGCACGAGGCGCTGATCCGCACGGCGGTACAGGTCTGCGCCGCGCTGCGCGGGCAAGGCCACCCCTACGGCCCGGCGGACGGCCGGGAGGTGGTCCGGGTGGCCGGCGACCTGGCCCGGTTGCGGGATCTGCCCGCGCCCGGCCGGGGCGAGCTGCTGGAGGCCGTGCAGACGGTGCTGGGGCGGGGCGAGACCTACGGCACCGGCCGCGCCGTCGCCCAGGCCCTGGAGCAGGTCCTCGTCGGGACGCGCACCGGGCGGCCCGCGCCCGCCGCGCCCCGCAGCGGTCTCGGCCCCGCCGTGGAGGCCGAGATCGAGGAGCTGGCCCTCCCCGGGCCGGGGGACGCTCACGAGAAGGCGCCGCGCGACCTCCGGCTCGACCCGGCGCGCTCCGCCCTGGACCGGCGCCGCGAGCTGCTGCTGCGCCGACTGTCGGTGTGCGGCATCCCGTACGCGCAGGAGCAGGATGTCACCGGCGCCGGGGGGACGGAGGCGCTCACCACCCGCTGGCAGATCCGGTGGACCCCGGCGACCGCCGCGATGCTCACCGCCGCCGGAGCCCGCGGCGTCACCCCGGCCCAGGCCGCCGCGGGGGTGCTGCGGCAGCGGCACGCCGCCGAGCGGGCCCAGGAGGGCCCGACGGCCGCGCAGGTGGTGCGGGGGCTCACCCAGGCCGCCGAGTGCGGGCTCCCCGCCCTGACCGACGAGCGGCTGGCGGAGCTGGCGGCGGTGCTCCCCGCCGCCGGCACCCTGCCCGAGCTCCTCGCCGGGCTGGACCTGCTGGACCGACTCGCCGCCGGCCACCTCCCTGGACTGACGGCCCCGGCCCCGCTCCCGGAGGCGCCGCATACGGAGACGGGCCACGCCCGTATCGCCCACGCGGTGGAGCTGCTGACCTCGGCGGCGGTGCGCCAGGTCGACGGGCTGACCGGGTCCGATGAGCCCGAGGACGCCCGAGCGCTGCTCGAACTGGCGCAGCGCGCCGACCGGTTGGGCGGCATCCGGCTCACCGACGCCCTCGCCCGGCTCGCCGCCGACGGCACCCCGCTGATGGCGGCCGCCGCCGGGGCCGTCCGGGTGCTCACCGGCCACGAGGAGGCCGAAGCCTTCGGGGTGCGGGTCGCCTCCTGGGTGGACGGCGCCGCGGACAGTGCCTCCCGGGCCGCGCTCACCGCCCGCCTCACCGGCGTCCTGACGGCGGCGGGCCCCCTGCTCACCGTCGGCGCCGCCGCCCTCGATCCGCTGCTGCGCCGAGTCGTGGAGCTGCCGGACGCCGCGTTCCTGGCCCGGCTGCCCGCCCTGCGCGGCGGGTTCGACACCCTGAGCCCCGCCGCGCGGGACCGGCTGCTGGACACCGTGGAGGAGCGGCTCGGCGAACAGGTGGACAGCCTGGACGGCGACGACCCGGTACAGCTGGCCCGCCGCACCGCCGCCGACCTCGCGGCCCGCGATCTGCTGGCCGCACTCGGCCTGCCCCTGCCCCCGCCCACCGGCGCCCTCCCCCTGACCAACGGCCCCGGCCCCACCCCTTCCCCGACCCAGGCACACACCCTCGCCCCCGCCGACCGCTGGCGGCTGGTCCTCGGCCGCCGTACCGACGAACTGCCCCCCGGCGCGGCCCGTCTGGCGACCGCGCTGGACGAGCTCTACGGCGCGGGGCGCGGCGAGGGGTCGCGCGGCGGGCTGCCCGGCGGACCCTCCCGCCGCGGCGGCCGGGAGGCATCGTTCCCCGGGGTCCGCGAGTGGTCGGAGGAGCTGGCCGCGCTGTTCGGGCCGGGCGTACGGGAGGAGGTGCTGGCCGCCGCGGCCGCGACCGGCCGGCCGGACGTCCTCGCCGAGCTCGACCCGGCCGCCGCCACCCCCTCCGTGGAACTGCTGCGCACCGTCCTGCGGTACGCCGGCGGCCTCCCCGAGGCCCGCCTCGCGGCGCTGCGGCCCCTGGTCGCCCGCCTGGTGGACGAGCTGACCCGGCAGCTCGCCACCCGGCTGCGCCCGGCACTCACCGGTACCATGCTGGCCCGCCCCACCCGGCGCCCCGGGGGCCGTCTCGACCTGCCGCGCACCCTCCGCGCCAACCTGGCCACCGCCCGGCGCACCGCCGACGGCACGATCCAGGTCATCCCGGAGAAGCCGGTGTTCCGCAGCCGGGCCCGCCGCTCGGCCGACTGGCGGCTGATCCTGGTGACCGATGTCTCCGGCTCCATGGAGGCGTCCACCATCTGGTCCGCGCTGACCGCCTCCGTGCTGGCCGGGGTGCCCACCCTGAGCACCCACTTCCTCGCCTTCTCCACCGAGGTCATGGACCTCACCGGCCATGTGCACGACCCGCTCTCCCTCCTGCTGGAGGTGAGCGTGGGCGGGGGCACCCATATCGCCGCCGGGCTCCGGCACGCCCGCTCCCTGATCACGGTGCCCAGCCGCACCCTGGTGGTCCTGGTCAGCGACTTCGAGGAGGGCGCCCCGCTCGGCGGACTGCTGGCCGAGGTGCGCGCCCTGGTGGCCTCCGGGGCGCACGTCCTGGGGTGCGCGAGCCTGGACGACGCCGGGCGCCCCCGCTACTCGACCGGGGTCGCCGGGCAGCTGGTGGCCGCGGGGATGCCCGTGGCGGCCCTCAGCCCCCTCGAACTGGCCCGCTGGATAGGGGAGAAGACCGCATGACCGCCGCCCACCCCACCGCCCCGGCCGGCTCTGGAGCAGGCCGCATGACCGCCGCCCACCCCACCGCCCCGGCCGGCTCCGGGGCAGACCGCATGACCGCCCACCTCACCGCCCCGGAGCGCATCGCATGACCGCCGCCCAGTTGCCGCCCGTCGCCCCGGAGGTGACGGCCACCCTGGTGGAAGACCTCTCGCCCCGGCTGCGCAAGCGTCTGGACGCGGCGGTCGCCAAGCTCGCCGCGTACCCGGTGCACCGTGACGGGGACACGGTGGTGATCGCGGTCGACGACGAGACCGCGCTGCGCCTGCACGCCCCGGGCGGTGCGGTGGCGACGCCGGACGCCATCGTCTGCGGCTGCCTCCTCGCCCCGGCCTGTGTGCACCGCGCGGCCGCCGCCTGCGCCGCCCCGGCGGCGGACCCGCCCGCCGAGCCCCCCGCCGACCCCGTCCGGCAACCGGCGCAGGCCCCCGCATCCAAGGAACCCCCGGCACCCCCCGCGATCCCCTCGGCCGACGAGGTGGCGAGCCCCGCCCAGCGGGCCGCGGCCGCCGCGCTCTGGTCGGCGGGCGCCGCCGTGCTGGAGGCCGGTGTGGACGGGGCCGGGGCGGTCGCCCAGGCGGCGCTGCTCCGGGCCGCACACACCGCCAGGCTCCGACAGCTGCCCCGCGCCGCGGCCGCCGCGATCACCGTGGTCACCCTGCTGCGCGCCGCCCGCGCCCACGACCCCTCCTACCGCACCGCCGACCTGGTCACCGCCCTGGCCGAACTCCTCACCACCGCGCACCGGTTGCGCACAGTGTCCGGGGCGGAGCTGGCCGCCGTCCGGGGCCGCGCCCGCCGCCCGTACAGCCCGGACGGCTCACTGCGGCTGTACGGGCTGTTCACCGAGCCGGTGGTCACCGGCTCCGGACACGGCGGAGCCCGTACCTGGGTCGCCGGACCCGACGGCCGGCTCTACACCGTGGGCGATGTGGCACCCGGCGGGGTCGGGCGCGCGCTGGGCGTGGCCGACCGGGCCGTACGCCTCGGCGACACCGCGCTCACCCATCGGGAGCTGGGCCGGGCCGGGCTGGCCGTGGCCGGGGCGACCGTCTCCCCGGACGGCCGGCTGGGGGCCGGCAAGGGCGTCAAGGCGGTGTCCGCCCGGGGCGCGGGCTGGTGGGAGCCGCCGCTCGCCGCGCTGTGGGAGGTGCCGCCGGCCGCGCAGGCGGCCCGGGCGCTGGCCTCCGTCTCCCGGTACGCGGACCCGGACGGCGGCGGCAGCGACCTGCTCTTCCTGGACGTCGAACTCCTCGGCGCGGTACGGGAGGCGGGCGGCAGCTGCCTGCTGGCCCGGTGCGAGGGCGGTACGGCCGTCCGCCTCGCGGTCGCCGACGACGATCCCGCGCTGGCCCACCGGGACAATCTGATGCTGCTGGCCACGGCACCGGGGATGCGCCTGCGGATCATCGGCCGGCTGGCGCCCGCCCACCACCCCCGCCTCACCCTGCTCGCCTGCTCGCACCCCACCGGCGAAGGCATCGTGGACCTCGGGTTCGACCGGCTGCGCCGCGCCGACCTGCCCGACCCCGGCGCCCCCGTGCACCCCGCCCCGCCGCGACCCGGCGACGGCGGGACATCGCCGGCGCTCCATCTGCTGGAGCGCCGGGTCGAGCAGACGGTCCCGGCGGGCCGGGCCGCCCTCGGGCTGCTCGGTGACACCACCGCCGAGGCCGGCCGGCTACGCCGGGCGGGCCTGCCCACCGCCGCCGGCCTGCTCACCGCCCTGTGCGCCTCGGCCGCACAGCGCGAGCGGGACGGATTCGGCCGCCTGCTGCCCGCCGACACCGACGGCTTCGCCACCCACTGGCTCGCCGCCGCCCGCTACACGGCCGCCGTCGCCGAATCCCTCTGCGCGGCGGCCTGGCAGCCGGCCCCGGGCTCCGACCCCGGCGAACCCCGGCCGTTCACCGCCCCCGCCGCCCCCGCCGACTTCACCGCCCCCGCCGACCCCGCCGGTGGTCGCTGACGGAGCGCCCAGCGCGCCGAGCGTACGGAGCGTGCCGAGCGTACGGAGCAGATCGCGGGCCACCGCGTCGTTCTGCCGGAAGGCGGGGGCGTCGGTGCCCGGGCGGGCGAAGGCGGCCACCGCGCGGCTGTTGGTGGGCGCGCCGAGGGCGAGGCGGCGGGGGTGCGGTCCGCCGGCGGACGGGTCGACCAGCCGGGCGGTGGCGGGCGAGACGGTGAGCAGTCCGGAGCGGTGGGTGTGGCCGGCGTCGCTCAGCACCTCCTCGGCGATCCGGCCGCCCCGGTGCAGCCCGGCCAGCAGCGGGTCCTCGGTGCGCTCCAGCGAGGGCCGGGGCAGATAGGCCTCGATCAGGGCGGTGGCCCGCACGGTGTGGCCGGGGACGGTGGGGCTGGTGGCGGTGAAGGTGCCGGTGGACTCGTCGGTGCCGACCCGGACGTCCGCGCCGAGGAACCGTACGACCCCCGCCCGGGACAGGGCGTCCAGCTGGCGCAGCCGGAAGCCGGGCGGCCCGGAGGCGAGGAAGCTGAAGAACCCCTGCCACCAGCCGTCCACCCCCTCGGCGACCGAGCGAGCGGTCAGCCGCCCGGTGGCGAACAGCCCCGGCAGCTGCCCGTAGACCGAGAGCAGGGCGTAGAACGCCCCCAGGTCCGCGCTGAATTGCTGGTCCTCGCGGCGGGCGACATCCGCGTGGACCAGCTCACGCACATGCTTCTGGAAGTCGTCCGGCGAGGCGAAGGCCAGCCCGTCCAGCGGGCGGTCCAGGGCTTCAAAGTCCAGCCGGTCCGCCGGGTCCGGCACGGCGGCGGCCACCAGCTCGGCCATCCGCGGCGCGTACCAGTCCAGCCGGTCGTACGCGTCGAGGAAGCCGGCCCAGTCCAGGGCGGTGCGCTCGGGGTGGGCGTGGAACAGCTCGTGGTAGTGGCCGAACCCGATCTCCTTGGCCATCAGCGGCCAGACGTCCCGGCGCAGGTCCAGCGCGGTGCCCCGGGCGAGCAGACCGCGCACCGCCTCCGGCCCGAAGTGCCGGGGCAGCGGCGGCCTCGGGCCCCGCAGCCGGTAGCGGGTCTTGGAGTGGTACGGCACCCCGCGCCGGGAACCGGCGTACAGCACCGGCTCCCGGCCGGACGGCTGATACTCCAACTCGCCGCCGGGGCCCGTGCGGTAGGTGCCGCCACGGCCCTCGGTGAGCAGCACCACCAGATCGGTGAAGGCCAGTCCCAGGCCGCGCAGCAGGACGGGTTCGCCGGGGCGCAGCCCGGAGAGGTCGGCGTCGGCGGAGAACTCCGGCGGCAGGTGGAAGCGGCCGTGGCGCCGGGCGAAGCCGGCGTGGGCCTGATGCTCCGCCGCGGGCACCGAGCCCAGATGGCCCTGGGCGAGGACCACCAGATCGGCGCTGAGCGGGACGGCCCGGCCGGCCAGCCGCACCTGCTGCGGGCCGTCCGGGGGACCGGTGACCTCAGTCGCGGTGGCCCGGTGCCACTCGACGGTGACCGACGGCGGAAGGGCGCCCAGGGCCCGGCGGAAGGCCCACTCCAGATAGGCGCTCTGCACCCGGCGGGTGGGGAAGTCGGCGCCGTCCAGGGCCCGCAGCTCGGCGAGCACCTCCGGATCGGCGGGCACCGCGTACGGGGTGTGGCGCGGGCCCCGGCCGGAGAACTGGGCGGCCCACTCGGCCAGCGAGGGCCCCGGCCGCACCGGGCCCTCGATGGTGGACGAGTCGTCGGTGAACAGGGTGACGTCCTCGGCCATGGAGTTCATCCGCAGCAGCGGCGACTGCTCCCGGCGCCAGACCCGCCCCGGGCCCGGTGGATGCGGGTCCACCAGATGGATCCGCAACCTCCGCCGCCCGTCCCAGAGTTCGGGGGCGTTGGCACCGATCCGCTCCAGCAGCCCGGTGGTCCGGGGCCCGGCGCCCACCACGACGATCGATGAGGGGTCATCGGGTGCGGTCATCGGCCGCCTCCACTCTTCGACGGGGCGGTGGGCGCGGTGGGAGCGGTGGCGGCGCTCAACCGGGCCCGCAGGGCGGCCAGTCGGATCCGCAGCCGCCGCACCGGGGTCGGCGGCAGGGCGCGTGCGGTGCCGCGCGCGTAGTGCCGCTCCACATAGAATTGCCCGATGCCCAGCACCGTGGTCACGGCCACGTACCAGAGGGTGGCCACCAGCAGCAGCGGGATGACCTGGTACGTCTGGTTGTAGACCAACTGGACCGAGTACAGCAGGTCGTGGACCGCCAGCACACTGACGATGCTGGTGCCCTTGAGGGTGCCGATCAGCATGTTCCCGGCGGTCGGCACGATGGAGCGCATCGCCTGCGGGATGACGATCCGGCGCAGGGTGCGCCACCGGCCCAGCCCCAGCGCCGCGGCGGCGTCGCTCTGCCCGCTCTCCACCGAGAGGATGCCGCCGCGCACTACCTCGGCGGCGTACGCGGTCTCGTGCAGGGTCAGCCCGATGACGGCGGTGAGCACCGGGCCCAGCAGGTTGACCGTCTCGACGGTGAACAGCTCGGGACCGTAGGGGATGCCCAGGCCGAGCGTCGGGTAGAGGGCGCCGATGTTGAACCAGAACAGCAGCTGCACCAGCAGCGGGGTGGAGCGGAACACCCAGACGTACCCCCAGCCCAGCGCCCGCAGCACCGGGTTGGCGGACAGCCGCATGACCGCGACCAGGGTGCCGAGCAGAAAGCCGAGCACCATCACCGCGGCGGTCAGCCAGAGGGTGAGCAGCAGCCCGTCCAGCACGGCGGCGGTGGTGAAGTACCGCCCCACCACGTCCCATTGGAAGGCGTCGTTGCGGACCACCGAGTCCAGCAGCCGGGCCAGGAGCAGCAGGGCGACGGCCGCCGCCAGCCGCCGGCCGAGGTGCCGGCGCGGCACGATCGGGGGCGGCGGCCCGGTGTCCGGGGGTGCGGACACCGCGGACGCGGGCCCGGGCAGCGCGGACGCGACCGCGGTGACGGAGTCGGTGACGGAGCCGGTTACGGGGGCGGCGGGGGCCAGGGCGTCGGAAGGCGTGACCATCGGGGGTCTCTCCGGGGGAGGGGATCGCGGGCGTGGGCTACCGCCCGGCGCACCCGCCGGCGCGCGGCACAGCCGCCGCGCGGCCTCGGTGCGGCCGGGGGTTCTCGCGTCATCACGCTCGCCGCGTCCCTCAACGCGACCGGAGCGGCGTCCACCAGTGCGGAGCCGGATCCGCCGACGATCGTACGTGCCGACGGCGTGAGCCTGTCAACCAGGGCGGAGCCCGCCGGGCTCAACGGGGCTGCCGCCAGGAGGAATTGCAGCCCCGGAGGACCCGCCGCGGGCCCCGGCGAGACGCCTCACCGCTTGACGAACAGCCCTCTGTACTGCTCAATGAACCCCATGGATGCCGCTCAGCAGCGCTTGGTCTCGCGCGACCACATCGACTTCGGTCGGGTGTGGTCCGCGGCGTGTTGCGCCTGACGCGGCAGCGGGCCGTCTGATCGGCCCTTCCCTCCCTCGGTACCCCGTCGCGGGCCGACCCCTCCCTCGTACCACCGCTGTGCGCGGACGCCGACCCGCGCACCGGGAGCGTACGAGCCGGACGCGCGCTGCCGCCGCCCCCTTCGACGCCTCGCGTCTCACGCCGTAGCACCCACGCCGTAGCACCTCGTCGTAGCACCTGACGGCGCCGCCGTTTCCCGGTGCGCGCTCCTTCGACGCTTCCGCCTACCCGATGCGCCCCCGCCGGGGCGGTCGCCGCCATCCGGCCGTTGCGCACCGCCCCGTACGACGACGTATCCATGTATCGACTTATCGCTGAAAGGTCATCTCCATGCCTGTGGAGTTCCTTGGCATCGCCGCGACCAACGACGGTTCCGAGACCACCGCCCGCTCCGGTGCCGCCTTCGACCGGGAGTACACGCTCCGGCTGGGCCGCGCCCACGAGGACCACGGCTGGGACCGGGTGCTGTTCGCCTACGGCTCCGGCTCCCCGGATCCCGCCCCGGCCGCCGCGTATCTGGCGAGCAGGCTGGACCGGTTGCAGATCCTGCTCGCCCACCGCCCCAATGTCTCCTACCCGACCTTCGCCGCCAAGACCTTCGCCACCCTGGACCAGATCAGCGGCGGCCGGCTGACGGTGCACTTCATCACCGGCGGCAACGACCACGAGCAGCGCCGGGAGGGCGACACCCTCACCAAGGACGAACGCTACGCCCGCACCCGTGAGTACATCGGGATCGTCAAGAGAATCTGGACCACCCATGAGCCCTTCGACCACGAGGGCGAGCACTACCGCTTCCAGGACTTCGTCAGCGATGTCTTCCCCGTTCAGCAGCCGCGCCCGGACGTCTCGTTCGGTGGCTCCTCACCGGCCGCGTTCGCCGCCGGGGGCGCCGAGGCGGACATCTACTGCCTGTGGGGCGAGCCGCTGGCGCGGACCGCGGAGCAGATCGAGGCGGTGAAGGCCGCAGCCCGGGCCGCCGGTCGTACCGAAGTGCCGCGTATCCAGGTCGCCTTCCGCCCGATCATCGCCCCGACCGAGGAGCTGGCCTGGGAGAAGGCGCACCGCACGGTCGGCGCGATCCGGCAGCGCAAGGAGCAGGGCCTGGTCCGCCACCGCCGCGGCAGTGACCCCGAGAACACCGGCTCCCAGCGGCTGATCGCGATCGCCGAGGCGGGGGAGCGCTACGACCGCGCCCTGTGGACCCCCACCGCGGCCGCCACCGGCGGCGCCGGCAACTCCAACGCCCTGGTCGGCACCCCGGAGACGGTCGCCCAGGCCCTGCTGGACTACTACGACCTCGGTGTGGACATCCTCTCCGCCCGCGGCTACGACCTGCTGGGCGACGCCATCGACTTCGGCCGCCATGTCATCCCGATCGTCCGCGAGGAGGTCGCCAAGCGCGACGCCGAACGCGAGGCCAGGCGGGGCGCCGAACGCGATGCCGAGCGAGCCGCCGCGCAAGCGGCCGACCAGGCCGCCGGCCGCGACACCGCCCGTGACACCGGCCAGGCCACCGGCCGCGGCACCGGCCCTGACACCGGCCAGGCCACCGCCCCCGCGGCTCTCACGGCGGTGCGCGGATGACCGCCCCCGCCCAGGCGCCGGCCACCGCGCCTATCGCCGGTGCCGCCGCCATATCCTCCGCACGGTCCTTCGTCCGGGTGGAGGTCGCCGATCCCCGGGTGCGGCCGTTGCTGCGCGAGCTCGGCGACGAGTATTCGGCCCGCTACGGCAAGAACGCGCACAGCGAACTCGCCCGCTACCCCGACCAGGAGTTCACCCCGCCGCACGGAGGGCTGCTCGTCTTGCTGCTGGAGGACGGCGAGGCGGTCGCGGGCGGCGCCTTCCGCCGCTACGACGAGTCCACCGCCGAGCTGAAGCGGATCTGGACGCACTCCGCGCACCGGAGGCGCGGGCTGGCCCGGCTGGTCGTCGCCGAACTGGAGCGCGAGGCGGCCGCCGCGGGCTACCGGCGGATCTATCTCACCACCGGCCACCGCCAGCCGGAGGCCCGCAACCTCTACCTCGTCACCGGATACACCCCGCTGTTCGACACCGAGGCCGACCCGGAGGCCACCGGCGGCCCGCTGCCCTTCGAGAAGCGCCTCACGTCCACCCGGGAGGCCACCCCATGAGGCCCACCACCCTCCTCGTCCGGCGCGCCGCCCTCCTCCTGCCGGTGCTGCTGCTGCCGGTGCTCACGGCCTGCGGCTCCGGCGACGGCGGGGCCGTGGCGGCGGGCGGCGCCTCACCCGCGCCCACCGCCGATCCGGTGGCCGCCGTCCGCACGGTGGAAACGGTCGCCGCGCTGCTGCCCGCGAAGGTCCGCGAGGCGGGCACCCTGCGGGTCGGCAGCTCCATCGGCGCCCCGCCCGGGGCGTACTACCCCGACGGCCAGGGCAAACCGCCCGCCGGACAGGACATCGACCTCGCCGACGCCGCCGCCAAGGTGCTCGGACTGGAACTGGAGCGCCAGGACGCCTCGTTCGAGACGATTCTGCCCGCCCTCGGCAGCGGCAAGTACGACCTGGGCACCGGCAACTTCGGCGTCACCGCGGAACGCCGCAAGACCGTCGACTTCGTCACCTACATCAACGACGGCCAGGGCTTCGCGGTGAAGACCGGCAACACCAGGCTGAAGAAGCCGGTCGGCGACCTCACCGAGCTGTGCGGGCTGACCGTCGGCACCAGTGCCGGCACCACCTTCGAGGCCACCCTCGACGCCCAGCGCGGAGTGTGCGCCAAGGCCGGGAGGAAGCCGTACCGGGTCAGTGTCTTCAGCGAGTCCGGCGCCCTCAACACCGCACTGCGGCAAGGCCGGATCGACGTGGTGATGTCCACCATCAACGGGCTGCGCCACCAGGCCGCCCAGCCCGCGGCCGGCACCACCTTCCTCGGCGAGTACCACCGCCTGGACGTCGGCTTCGCCTTCGCCAAGGGCTCCGAGCTCACCCCCGCCTTCCAGGCCGCCGTGAACCAGCTGATCAAGGACGGCACCTACGCCCGGATCCTGGAGAAATGGGGCACCACCGCCTCCGCGATCGAGAAGTCCGAGATCAATCCTCCCGAACACGCGCGAAGTTGACCCCTCCGCGGCCCGCCGAGCAGAGACACGACACCATCATGGGACTGACCACCGACCCCGCCCCGCCGGGCCCGCTCCTCGCGCCCCCCGGCACCCAGCCCCCGCCTCCGACCGAGGACCCTGCCGAACTGCGCGTGGTCCCCGTACGCCACTACGGCCGCTGGGCCGCCGCCGCGGCCGTCGCCGTGCTCGTCGCCCAGTTCGTGCACGGCCTGGTCACCAACCCCGTCTGGGAGTGGCACGTCTTCGCCGACTACGTGCTGTCCGAGACCATCGTCCAGGCCGTACTGGTCACCCTCCAGCTCACCGCCTACGCCACCGTGCTCGGCTTCCTCCTCGGCACCGTGCTCGCCTTCATGCGGCTCTCCCGCAACCCGGTGCTCCAGACCGTGGCCTGGTCCTACGTCTGGGTGTTCCGCTCCATCCCGATGATCGTCCAGCTAGTGTTCTGGTTCAACCTGGGCGCGCTGTACCGGGAGTTGGGCGTCGGCATCCCGTTCGGCCCGGTCTTCTGGTCGGTGGACAGCAACAGCCTGATCGGCACCATCGGCGCCGCCCTCATCGGGCTCTCGCTGCACCAGGCCGCCTACGCCGCCGAGATCGTCCGCGGCGGGGTGCTCTCCGTGGACCACGGGCAGCTGGAGGCGGCCGCCGCACTCGGCATCCCCCGGCTGCGGCAGATCCGCCGGATCGTGCTCCCGCAGGCCATGCGCGCCATCCTGCCCACCGCCGGCAACGAGATCATCGGCCTGCTCAAGGGCACCTCGGTGGTCTACGTGATGGCCATCGGCGAGCTCTTCTACCAGGTCCAGGTGGTCTACGGCCGCACCGGCCGGGTCATCCCGATGCTGATGGTCGCCACCGCCTGGTACGTCCTGCTCACCACGGTGCTGTCGGTGGCCCAGTTCTACGTGGAGCGCCGCTACGCCCGCGGCGCCGACCGCACCCCTCCGCCCACCCCGCTCCAGCGCCTGCGGCGCCTGGCGGCGGCCCAGCCCGTACCCCCACCCGTACCCCGGCCCCTGAAGGAGCAGCCATGAGCGAGGACCAGGCCATGGTCGACATCCGAGGCGTCCACAAGAGCTTCGGAGCGCTGGAGGTGCTGCGCGGGGTCGATCTGCGGCTGCGCCCCGGGGAGGTCACCGCGATCCTCGGGCCCTCCGGCTCCGGCAAGTCCACCCTGCTGCGCACCATCAACCACCTGGAGAAGGTGGACCGCGGCTGGATCAGCATCGACGGCGAGCTGATCGGCTACCGCAGCGTCCGGGGCCGGCTGTACGAGCTGAAGGAGAAGGCCGTCCTGCGGCAGCGCACCCATATCGGGTTCGTCTTCCAGGACTTCAACCTCTTCCCGCACCTCACCGTGCTGGAGAACCTGGTGGAGGCCCCGGTCTCCGCGCTGCGCCGCCCGCGGGCCGAGGCCCAGGCCACCGCCCGCCGGCTGCTGGAGCGCGTCGGTCTGGCCGACAAGGCCGGCGCCTATCCGCGGCAGCTCTCCGGCGGCCAGCAGCAGCGGGTCGCCATCGCCCGCGCGCTCGCCCTGGAGCCGAAGGTGCTGCTCTTCGACGAGCCCACCTCGGCGCTCGACCCGGAGCTGGTCGGCGAGGTCCTGGACGTCATCAAGGACCTGGCCCGCACCGGCACCACCATGATCGTCGTCACCCATGAGATCGGCTTCGCCCGCGAGGTGGCCGACACCGTGGTGTTCATGGACGGGGGAGTGGTGGTGGAGCAGGGGCCGCCCTCGGCCGTCCTGGACGACCCCAGCCATCCGCGCACCCGTGCCTTCCTCGCCAAGGTCCTCTGACCACCCCGAGCCAAGGTCCTCTGACCATTCCCTGTCCACTCCCTCCCGTCCCACCCACCCCGCAAGGAGAACCACCGTGTACACCCGCCGCACCGCCACCACCACCGTCATCGGACTCGCCGCCGCACTGCTCCTCGGCGCCTGCGCCAACCCGAGCGACGGGGCCACGACCGAGGTGAAGGCTCCGGGCGACGGTTCCGGCAAGACCGGCACATCCGTCAAGATCAACAACAGCCCGGACCAGAACCGGGTCACCACCCCGAAGGTGGACGCGATAGCCGCCAAGCTGCCGGAGGCGGTACGCAAGAGAGGCACCCTGAAGATCGTCAACTCGGCGGACGCCTCGGCGCCGCTCGGCTTCTACGCCACCGACGACAAGACGCGCATCGGCGTGGAGACCGACATCGCCCATCTGGTCGCGGGCACCCTCGGCCTGAAGCCCGAGTTCACCTCGGTCTCCTGGGAGAACATCTTCGTCGGCCTGGACGCCGCCAAGTACGACGCGGGCTTCAGCAACATCACCGTCACCGAGGAGCGCAAGGAGAAGTACGACTTCGCCACCTACCGCAAGGACGACCTGGCCTTCGAGGCGAAGAAGGGCAGCAAGCTGAAGATCGACGACTTCCGCGACGTGGCCGGCCGCACCATCGCCGTGGACTCCGGCACCAACCAGGAGAAGATCCTGGTGGACTGGAGCAAGCAGGCCGAGAAGGCGGGTCTGGAGCCGGTCGACATCAAGTACTACAAGGCCGCCTCGGACACCTATCTCGCCCTGGAGTCCGGCCGGATCGAGCTCTTCCTCGGCCCCAGCCCGACCGCCGCCTACCGGGTGGCCTCCGCCGGCAGGACCGAGATCGCCGGCACCCTCTCCGGCGCGGGCGACGGCCTCCAGGGACTGATCGCGGCCACCACCAAGAAGGACAGCGGACTGGTCGAGCCGCTGGCCGCCGCGCTCAACGAGGTCATCGACAACGGCACCTACGCCAAGGTGCTCCAGCGCTGGGGCCTGTCCACGGAGGCCGTGGCGAAGTCCGAGATCAACCCGCCCGGCCTGCCCAAGACCGCCAAGTAGCGGCGGCACCACCCCACCACCCCCCACCGGCCCCGGAGGCTCCCGTGTCCCGCCTGACCTTCCACTGGTTCCTGCCCACCAACGGCGACAGCCGGCATGTCGTCGGCGGCGGGCACGGCACCGCGGTCACCGCCTCCGGGGCCGACCGGCCGCCCACCGTCGGCTACCTCTCGCAGATCGCCCGGGCGGCGGAGGACCTCGGCTTCACCGGGGCGCTCACCCCCACCGGAGCCTGGTGCGAGGACGCCTGGCTGACCACCGCCATGGTCAGCCGGCACACCGAGAGGCTGAAGTTCCTGGTCGCCTTCCGGCCGGGCTTCGTCTCGCCGACCCTCGCGGCGCAGATGGCCGCCACCTTCCAACGGCACTCCGGCGGACGGCTGCTGCTCAACGTGGTCACCGGCGGCGAGAGCCGGGAGCAGCGCGCCTACGGGGACTTCCTCGACAAGGACGCCCGCTACGCCCGTACCGACGAGTTCCTGCACATCGTCACCCGGTTGTGGGAGGGCGGGACCGTCGACCACAGCGGGGAGCATCTGCGGGTGGCGGACGCCCGGCTGGCCCGGGTCCCGGAGCCCCGGCCGGAGATCTACTTCGGCGGCT
This sequence comes from Streptomyces lichenis, assembly GCF_023218175.1. Lineage (GTDB taxonomy): Bacteria > Actinomycetota > Actinomycetes > Streptomycetales > Streptomycetaceae > Streptomyces > Streptomyces lichenis. The sequence goes on from NZ_JALPTH010000011.1 coordinate 134,893, forward strand.
CCTCACCCGCCGCCGGGGAGGTCGCCGCACGCCATGCGGACGTCTACCTCACCTGGGGCGAACCGCCGGCCGCGGTGGCGGAGAAGATCGCCTGGATCCGGGCGCTGGCCGAGAAGGAGGGCCGGAGCGTGCGCTTCGGCATCCGGCTGCATGTCATCACCCGGGACACCGCCGAACAGGCCTGGGCGGAGGCCCGGCGGCTGCTCGACGGCTTCGACCCCGACACCGTGCGGTCGGTGCAGAGCGGGCTGGCCCGCAGCGAGTCCGAGGGCCAGCGCCGGATGCTGGCCCTGCACGGCGGCGGCCGGGACGGGCTGGAGATCCACCCCAACCTCTGGGCCGGGATCGGGCTGGTACGGGGCGGCGCGGGCACCGCGCTGGTCGGCGGCCACCAGGAGGTCGCCGAACGGATCGAGGAGTACCACCGGCTCGGGATCGACGAGTTCGTGCTCTCCGGCTACCCGCACCTGGAGGAGGCATACTGGTTCGGCGAGGGGGTGCTGCCCCTGCTCGCGGCACGCGGACTGTGGACCCACCCGCACCGCGCCCCGGCGCCCGGCACCACCGGGTGAGGGCCGCGCCTACTCCCGTACGCCATCCCGTACTCCATGGACGAACAGCTGCGGCTCCGGCTGCGCGTCCGGGTGGTCCGGGGTGAACAGCGCCTCCTCCCGGGCCAGTACGCGCAGCCCGGCCCCGGCCAGCACGGCGGCGAAGTCCTCCGCGGCGAAGCTGGTGGCCCGCACCGGCTGCCCCATGAAGACGAACGGCACGTCCTCCACATCGGCGGCGACCGTGGCCACCGCGACCGCGCCGCCCGGCCGGACCGCCCGCACCAGCCGCCGCAGCACCTCCGCCTGCTCGGCCCGCCCCATCATCAGCAGCGGGAAGTAGACGCAGACCGCGTCGAACGACGCCTCGTCGAGCGGTAGTTCGCGGACATCGGCGCAGCGGAACTCCGCACCGGGCACCCGTTCCCGGGCGAGCGCCACCATCACCGGTGACACATCCACCCCCAGCACCCGGTGCCCGGCCGCCGTGAGCACCGCAGCGGTCGGGCGCCCGGTGCCGCTGCCCACGTCCAGCACCCGGCTCCCCGGCTCCAGCCGGCCCAGCAGCCACTCCAACGAGCGCCGATGGGGCTCCGAACGGGCGAACGCCTCCTCGTACGAGGCCCCCAGCGCGTCGAACACCGCCGCCGCGCGGCTCGGTCGGTCCTGTTCGGTCATCGGGTCCCCCTCGGCTCGGTCCTCAAGCCCCGCATCGGTCCTCGGGGCATGCTCTCAGGCGCGCGGCACCAGGCGCTCGGCCGCCGCGCGGGCCGAGGCCAGCGCCCGGCCGCGGTCCTCGTCCCGCCGGCCCAGCACGACCTGGATGCTCAACCCGTCCAGCAGCGCCAGCAGTTCGCGGGCCCGGGACGGTACGTCGAGGTCCACGGCGAGGCGTCCCCGGTCCACGCCCTGGGCGAGCAGCGCCCGCAGGTCGCGCTGCCAGCCCTGGTCCAACTCCTCCTGCGCCTGCCGCAGTTCCTCGTTGGCCTGGGTGCGGGCCCACAGCTCGATCCAGAGCATCCACCGCGGGTCGCGCGGGCCGCGCGGCAGATACAGCCCCAGGAACTGGTCCAGCCGGCGCTCCGCCGCCGTGCGCCGGGCCAGCAGGGCGCGCCGCTCCTCGGTGAGCGCGGCCTCGCTCCAGCGCAGCGCCTCCAGCAGCAGCCGGTCCTTGCTGCCGAAGTAGTACAGGATGTGCCCGCCGCTGGTGCCGAGGCGGTCGGCCAGCGCCGACATGGTGAGCGGGGCGAGTCCCTGCTCGGCGATGACCGTCATGGCCTCTTCGAGCATCCGCTCCTGGGTGACCTGTCCGTCGCGCCGGCGCCCCACTGACCACCCTCCCTGCCGCCCCCGTCCCCGGATTCCCGGTGCGGGGGCCTTGACGTTTCCTGCCCGAGCGTACATCTTGAATGCCGTTCTAGTTTCTTGAACGACATTCAAGATCATTGAACGGCGTTCGAGATCGGGCGTTCAGGATCAAGGAATAAGGATCCAAGGAGGTGCCGTATGGCGTCCCAGACCACCGGCCGGTCCCAGCCGGAACCGCCCACCGCCCCGGAGACCCCCGCGGCCTCCACCGCCCCGGAAGGCCCCGCGGCCCCCGCCGCCTCGGGAGGCCCCACGGCCTCCGCACCCCGGGAGGCCCCCGCCCACCAGCAGGCCGCCGGCCTCCGCACCGGGGTCGCCGGCGACGAGGTCTTCCGGGTGGAGACCCACGGCATCGACCCCATCCCCGACGAGGAGCGGCACGGCCGGGCCCGGGACCTCTTCTGGCTCTGGTTCGGCTCCAACCTCACCTTCACCTATGTGATCAACGGCGCCCTCGCGGTCGCCTTCGGCCTGTCCTTCTGGCAGGCCACCGCCGTGGTCCTGGCCAGCGGGCTGGCGTTCTTCGCCATCAGCGCCGCCGGACTGAGCGGGGTGCGCACCGGCACCGCCACCCTGGTCATCTCCCGCGCCGCCTTCGGCGTCCTGGGCAACCTGCCCGCCGGTGCCCTCAACTGGGTCGTCAGCATCGGCTACACCGTGGTCAACACGGTCGTCGGCACCCTCGCCCTGCAGGAGCTGTTCGCCGACGCCGGCTGGTACGGGACCACGGCCCGGGCCGTCGCCCTGGCGGCCACCCTGGTGCTGACCTTCGCCGTCGCCATGTGGGGCCACGCCACCGTCCAGCTGGCCGAACGCTGGCTCGCCTACGTCCTGGCCGCCGGCTTCGGCGTCCTGCTGGTCCTGCTGCTGCCCGGCGCCGACACCACCGCTGCACCCGCCACCGCCCCCGGCGCCGCGGGCTGGAGCCTGGCCTTCGTGGTCATGCTGGCCGGGCCCTTCTCCTACGTCCCGATGCCCGCCGACTACACCCGCTACCTGCCCCGCGACACCTCACTGCGCGCGCTGACCTGGTGCGGGGCGCTCGGCGGCTTCCTCTCCTCCGCGGCCCTCGGCATCGCCGGGGTCGCCGCCGCCACCCGGACCGACATGACCGACTCGGTCGCCGCCACCGAGGCGCTGCTGCCCGGCTGGTTCCAGCCCGCCTTCCTGCTGCTGGTCCTGCTCGGCTCGGTCACCAACTCGATCCTGACCCTCTACTCCTCCAGCCTCAACCTCCAGGTCCTCGGCATCCCCTGGACCCGCGCCAGGGCCATCGTGATCAGCGCCGCGGTCACCGCGCTCGGCTCCCTCGGGGCCCTGTTCCTGGTGGACTTCACCAGCTCGCTGCTCTCCTTCCTCTCCCTGCTGATCATCGTGTTCGCGCCCTGGGGCGGGGTCTTCCTCGCCGACATGCTGCTGCGCCGCTGCCGCTACGACACCGAGGCCCTGCACTCCGGACGCGGCGGCCGCTACTGGTACCGGGCCGGCGTCCACCCGCCCGGCCTCGCCGCCCTGCTGGCCGGGATGGCCTTCGCCGCCCTGACCTGCGACTCCGAGCTGTGGACCGGACCGCTGGTCGCCCCGCTGGGCGGCGCCGACCTCACCCTGCTCGGCGCACTCGTCTCCGGCCTCGTCTACGCGGCGCTCGCCCGCCGCACCGCCCGCTGATCCCCCCCCAGCCCGCCCCAAGGAGCCATCCCCGTGCCCCGCACCAGCCCCGCCCCCACCCCCAGCCCCGCCGACCTGGTCCTGCGCGGCGCCCGTATCCACACCGTCGACCCGGAGCTGCCAGAGGCCGAGGCCCTGGCCGTCCGCGACGGCCGGCTGGTCTGGCTGGGTCTCGACGCCGAGGCGGCCGCCTGGACCGGCCCGCGCACCGAGGTGATCGAGGCCGGCGGCCGGCTGGTGCTGCCCGGCTTCATCGACGCCCACAACCACGTCCGGCTCGGCTCCGACGCGGCCTGTGCGCAGCTCGCCGGTGTCGGGACCCTCGACGGCATCCGGGAACGGATCCGCGCCTGGCACTCGGCCCACCCGGACGCCGAGTGGATCGAGGCCGAGGCCTTCGACTACTCGGCCATCCCCGGTGGCCGGATGCCGTGCGCCGCCGACCTCGACCCGGCCACCGGCGACACCCCGGCGATCGTCCTCAGCTACGACGTGCACACCGCCTGGCTCAACACCGCCGCGCTGCGCCGCCTCGGGGTCACCCGGGACCGCACCGACCTGCCCTTCGGCCGGGCCGCCACCGACCCCGCCACCGGCGAACCCACCGGCTTCGTCACCGACTTCGCGGTACGGGGCCTCTCCCGCGACGGCCACCGGGCGCTGCGCGAGCTGGGCGTGCCCTGGGCCTCACCGGAGCGGCAGTACCAGCGGCTCGCCCGCAGCCTGGACGACGCCATCCGCTACGGGCTGACCACCGTGGTCGAACCGCAGAACTCCCTGGACGACCTGGAGTTGTTCGAGCGGGCCCGCGCCGAGGGCCGGCTGCGCTCCCGGATCGTCGCCGCCCTCTTCCACCCGCGCGGCACCACCGACGCCGAGCTGGACGAGTTCGAGGCGGCCGCCGAGCGGCTGTCCGGTGACCGGCTGCGGGTCGGACCGCTGAAGCTCTACATCGACGACGTGGTGGAACCGCGCACCGCCGCGCTGCTCCAGCCGTACGCGGGCTGCGGCCACCACCGGGGCGAGACCTTCTACCCGCCCGAGGAGTTCGCCGAGCTGCTGGCCAAGCTGGACGCCCGCGGCTTCCAGTGCTTCGTCCACGCCACCGGCGACCGGGGCATCCGCACCGTGCTGGACGCCGCCGCGCACGCCCGTGCCCTCAACGGCCCCCGGGACTCCCGCCACCAGGTGGTGCACGTCGAGTGCCTGGACCCGGCCGATGTGCCGCGCTTCGCCGAACTGGGCGTGGTCGCCTGTATGCAGCCCCGGCACTGCGCCCCGGAGATCGCCGGACCCGGCCGGGACTGGGCCGAGAACGTCGGCCCGGAGCGCTGGCACAAGGCCTGGCCGATGCGCAGCCTGCACCGGGCCGGGGCGGTGCTGGCCTTCTCCAGCGACTGGAACGTGGCCGAGATGGACCCGATGGTCGGCATCTACACCGCCGTCACCCGCCGCCCGCTCGGCGGCGGCGAACCGTGGGGACCCGCCGAGACGGTGGATGTGGAGACGGCCGTGTACGGCTACACCATGGGCTCCGCGTACGCCAACTTCCTGGAGCACGAGCGGGGTTCGCTGACCGTGGGCAAGGCCGCGGACTTCACCGTACTGTCCCGGGACATCCTCCGCTGCGCCCCCGAGGACATCCCGGGGACCGTCGCCGAGATCGTGGTCGTCGCCGGCGAGGTGGCGCACACCGCCTGAGCCGACGGCAGCGGCTGAAGGACGGTTCAGGACGAGGGGGAGGGCTTGGCGGACGGCGCCACCGGCGTCGTCGGGACCGTGTACACATGGTCGGGGCTGACGATCCTGGTCACCGCCGAGGCGACCAGGGTGCTCGGCTCCTGCCCGTCGGACACGTCGTCGGTGTTGAGCACCACCACCATGGTGGCCTGCGCCTTGGGAAGGTACATCGTCACCGACTCGTACCCCGGCAGCGAACCGTTGTGCCCCACCCAGCCGTTGGTGAGGAAGATGCCCATGCCGTAGGCGATGCTCGCGTCGAACTTGGAGCGCGGTACCAGGCGCTGGGCCTGCGTCTCCGGCTCCAGCAGGGTGCCGGTGGCCACCGTGCGCGCCCAGGAGCGCAGATCGCGGACGGTGGAGATCATGGCACCGGCCGCCCAGGCCCAGGACGGGTTCCAGTCCGTCGCGTTCTCCTCCGTCGATCCGCCGCCGTCGGTGTACCCCTGGGCGTGCGGCTCCGGGAACTCGGCTCCCGTCGGCAGGAAGGTGTCCGGCAGCCCGGCCGGTCCGGTGACGTTCTCCCGCAGGAAGTCGTGCAGCGGCTGCCCGCCGGCCTTCTCCACCACCAGCCCCAGCAGGATCAGATTGGTGTTGCTGTACTCGAACTGCGCGTTCGGCTGGAAGTTCACCGGGTGCCGGAAGGAGTAGTCCAGCAACTGCCGCGGGGTGAGGGGCTCCCGGGGATGGGCCATCAGCTGCTTCCCGAAGGCGTCGTCCTCGGTGTAGTTGAACAGCCCGCTGCGCATGTCCGCCAGATCCCGCAGGGTGATCTTCCCGCCGTTCGGGACCCCCTCGACGTACTTCGCTATCGGGTCGTCCAGCGACAGCGCGCCCCGGTCGGCCAGTTCCAGGATCGCGGTCACCGTGAAGGTCTTGGTCTCACTGCCGATCCGGGTGTGGAAGCCGGTCTCCATGGGGGCGCCGGTGGCCTTGTCGGCGACCCCGAACGCCCGCAGGTACTCACCCTTGCCCGGGGCGGACAGCGATACGACCGCCCCCGGGATCCCGGCCTCCCGCATGGTCCGCCGGACCGCCGCGTCCAGCCGCTCGGCCACCTCGGGCGTCAGCGAGCCGAAGGCGTCCGCAGAGGGGGTGGGCTGCGCCGCCAGGACGGCCGAGGCGACCGGAAGCCCACCCGGCGGGCCCTGGGCCGCGTACGCCGCACCCGTGGAGGCCGGCAGCGCCAGCGCGGCCACCAGCGCCACGCCCGGGTACACCCCGCGTCGACGAGCCCGCGAACCGCCCATGGGAGACCTCCCTCGAGAAGTGAAGCCTTGTCGACAAGTCTAGTTTTGCAGCGATTCATCCGCATGGCCGAACCGGCCCGGCCGGCCCGGCTCGGCTCGGACGGGACGGGAAAACCCTTGGTGCCGCGCGGCGCCCGGACGCTACGCTCCCCGCGATGACGACTTCCTCCCCGCACCGGAAGGGGGCCCCGTCCTCGCAAGGTGAGTGCTGATGGCCACTCACCCCGTGACGACGGATCCCCGCCTGACCCTCTGGCGGCGCGTGCGCGAGTCCGCCGTGCCCCCGTCCGTGATCGAGACCGCGACCGCCCGGCGCACCGCCGGGGACTAGGCGGGCGCCTGTGCCGCCGCGGCCGTCGACCTGGAATCTCGATCTGCGCGCCACCGCCCGTGACCACGGGCGCGAGCTCGCCGCCCGGGTCCGCGCCGATCTGCGCCGACTCGCCCCCGACCTGCTGCGCTGGCATATGCCGAGGATCGCCCCGCGGGGGTTGCTCCGCCCCGGCCTCACCCTCACCCTCACCCTGACCCGGTACGGGCCCATCGGGCACGGCGGCGGCCACCCGCTGCACCTGGTCGTCCGCACCGCACCCGCCTGGGCGGACGCCTGCCAGCGGCTGAGCCTCGCGCTCTGGGACGGCACCCGCACCGGGTCCGCCGCACTCCGCCATCCGCACCCCCGCCCCGACCTCCGGTTCCGCCTCGAACTGCACCGGCACCTCTGGGACGCCGAGCGGGCCGACGAGCTGCCCCTACGCACCGGAGCCCACCACCCACCCGCCACCGGCGCCCCGCCCGGCGCGGACGACCGTCGCTGCGCCATGGACCGCTGGGCGGCCGAGGCGGCGATCCTGCTCACCGCCGACCGCGGGTCCGTCAAGGAAGGGGCCATCAATGCCGTCTCGATCCGGCTCGGCGGCCGGCACCGGCTGGTGCTGGAGCTCACCGGGTACGGAGACGGGGTCCGGCACGGGTACGGGGACGGGGCCGACGTGCCGCACGCCCGGATCACCGCGCGGCCTCCCGGCGCCCCGGGCGCCCTCTGCCGGTCCTGCCGGACGCCGCGACCTGGACCCTGCCCGACCTGGAGCTGCTGCGCGCCGGACTGATCCCTCCCGACCGGCTGCACCCCCGCGTCCGGGACGCCCTGGCCCGGACCGCCCACCGGCCGACCCCACCGAGGACTCTGTTCCGACAGAACGACTGTTCCTGGTCGTGGACTGCCAGGGTGCCCGCCACCGGGTCGGCCTGGTCGACGGCGTCCTGAGACCGCTGGACCACGGACCCGCCGAGCTCGCACGGGAGGAACTGCTGGCCGCGCTGACCGGCACCCCGCTGCCCTGCCTCCAGGCCGTCGAGCGGGCCCACCGCTCCCCGGACCGCCTCGAAGGCGTCCGGGACCGCCTGGACCACGGCGACTTCGCCGGGGCCCTGGCACTCGTCGAAGGCCTGCTCGGACCCGCGGTGGTGCTCCGGGCCGGTCCGCTGCGGCACGAACTGGAGACGGCCGCCCGGCGGCGGGTCGCCCATGGACTGTTCCGGGCCGGCCTGAACGGCTTCGGCCTGGGTCCCGTCCCCGACGAACCCTCCGCCTCCGCGAACGGCGACGGACCCGGGCGCGCCCGGCCGTCCCGCTCCCGCCGCCCCCCGGAGCCCGCCCCCTGGACCGGAGCGCCCCGGCCCGCCGCCCACCGCTCCCACCCGCGCCACTCCACCGGCCGCTGACCGCGTCGGCCCGGCCGCCCCCCCGTCCCGCAGGTGGCAGAGGCGGCCTGCGGCTGGGTCGTCCCCGCGGGGGCGGGGACGACGCGCACCAGCCGATGAGGCGGCCGGGCACCGACGTAGGGGGTGGGGATGTGAGGTTTGCGGGCTCCGCAGGAGCGGGGCCCGCAAACCTGGAGTCGCCGCTAGCCGCAGTGGCCGACGCCGGCCTGGCCGCCGACGAGCGAGGAGTGAACCCAGCCGGTGCCCACCGAGCTGGACACCTTGAACCAGCGGTTCGAGGCGTAGTTCGCGCTCGGCGGGTAGACCCACTGGTCGTCTCGCCAGCACTGCATCGAGACACCCGCTCCGTTGCGCAGGTAGCCGTAGGAGGAGCAGCCGGTGTTGGAGCAGCTGCGGATGTTCGCCCCGCCGCTGTTGGATGAGATGTAGCTGCCCGCCGCCTCAGCGGTGCCGGCGCCGGCGAGCAGCGCCGTCATGGCCAGGCCCGCGGTCGCCGTGGCGACGCCGGTCTTCGTACCCAACGCCTTCCAGATGGGTCGCATCACGTTCTCCTTCGTGTCTTTCCCTCTCGTCACCTTGGACGAGGCGCCGCCGAAGACCGGGGCGCCCCTCCAGTCAGCGCGCACCGCCGCCGTCTGATCAAGGGCGGAGCCGCAGGTAGGACAGGGTTGGACAGTGCTTCGGACGGCTGCGCGCACTTCGTTCCTACGGCTTCCGTCGGGCCGCGGACTGAGTTCCCGCCAGGCGCTAGGGCGCGCCGCCTGGTCCGCGGCTTCTGCGTCCGCTGATGCTGTTGGCGCGGAGGCTGGTGCGTACGGCCGCGACCGCTGGAGAGGGTCGCCGGCAGCCGGGGCCGGATTCAGGCGCCGGAAGCGTTCGGCTCGTTCAGCGGCGGACGGTGCGCGGAGTTGAACATGGCGACGCCCTGCCGGGCGAGTGATGCGCCGGCAGGGCGTCAGGTCGGTGAGGCCGAGGGGCCAGGCGGGGACAGTGTGGGTCAGCGCACTGTCGGAAGCCTTCAGGCGATGTTCTCCTGGGCCCCGTGCAGGTCGAGTCGGCCGTCGTCGGGGCGGCGGGGACCGGAACCGGGACCGTCCGGATTTCCGCCCAAGAGGTTCATGCACTGAGTGAAGACCAACGTGCCTCCGGGAACGGCGCGAGGGAGGACCGGTCGCCAGCTCTCCAGTTCGTAGGTCTCCCCGGTGGCCCACATGCTGCCCTCGCGGAAGGCGGGAACGGACGCGTGCAGCTGATGGCACTCCAGCTGGTCCCAGATGGTGTCCGCGAGTCCTCCTTCGAGACCGGGGACGCAGCCTTGGATGGCGTGCCACTGTTCCACCACTGCATCGCGCGGGCTGACCGCGGTAGCGGCGTGCCAGCGGGCCTCGGGGGTGGGGGTCAGGACGATCTGGAACTTACCGTCCTCCCACTCAACGACCTCGATCTGCTGGACGAACTTGCTCGACCCGCATGAGGACGCGGCGCTTGCCGGGGTGGCCGGCGCCGTCAGACCCAGGACTGCTACGGCGACGGCCGTAAGGCAGACGGCCGACCTGCGGTCTATGCGACCCAGGCGCTTGTCATTCTTCATACTCGACCGGTTCCTTTCCGCTGTCTGGCCGGTGAGGCCCGGCAGCAGGATGGGGAGGCGATGGGCCTGGAGGTCTCCGGCCCGCGCTTGCGACCCTGGCGTGGCGAAGCCGACCGGCGCCAGGGAGGGAGCGCCGATCGGACATGCATTGGACACCGGACCGGACCGGTAGGGGGTTGAGCCGGGTCAAGGGCAGGGCGGAGCGTAGGTGAATCCGACCGGAAGGTACTTGTCCCACTCTTCTCGGGTGATCCGGTCCCCGGTGGTGTCGCAGATCAGGCGGCCGGCCTCGTCGGGGTCCGTGGTCCAGAGCCATGCCCTCTTCTCGTCACCACCGGAGACCAGGAGTGGTCGACGAGGATGGAAGTGCGCGGGGTACAGCGCCCCTGAGCTCATGCGGAGGGTGGCATACCGCGTGGGCGTGCCGGCCGCGCTGAGGTTCCACACCCACACGGTGCCGTCTCCGCCTGTGGCGGCCAGAGAGGAGCCGCGGGGCGCGAAGGCGAGGGCGAGGACGTAGCCTTCCGGGCCGGCCAGGGGTTTGGTGAGGCGCCGGGGGCGGGAGACGTCGGAGACGTCGTAGAGGTGCACGGTCCCGTCGGCCAGTCCCACGGCGAGCATGCTGCCGTCGGGGCTGAACGTGACCGCGTAGACGTAATGGTCACCGGGCGTGAGGGGCGAGCCGAGGGGACGCGGAGTTCGGGGGGCGCTGATGTCGAAGAGCCGCACGGTCTTGTTGGTGCTGCCGGCGGCCAAGACCTCTCCATCGGGGCTGAAGGCGACCTGGTTGACGAAACCGGGGAAGGTGCCGGGGGTGGACAGCCGTGTGGGCGCCCGCGGCGTGCGGACATCCCAGAGGCGGACCTCGCCCTCGCGGCCGCCGGTGGCCAACATGGTGTCGTCTGGGCTGAAGGCTATCGTCTCCACCTGGGCGGAGTGCGCTTGAAGTGGAGGCCCGTACGGGGTCGGCCGGGCGGGTGCGGTGGTGTCCCAAAGCTGCACTGTGCCGGATTTGCCGTGTCCTTCGGCAAGAAGGGACGCGTGGGACGAATAGGCGAGCGTGCCGGAGAACGCGTCCGCGTTGCGGCGGGGTCGGCCCAGCAGCTTGGGGTATTGCGGGTCTGCGATGTCGAAGAGGCGCAGGTCGGCGCTGCCCAGGGCGAGCGTGCGCCCGTCAGGACTGAAGCGGGCGGCACTGAGGGTGTAGTCCAGGCCTGCCAACGCGAGAGAGTCGACGGACCACAGCCGGGCCGCTCCGTCGTTCGCCCCGGTGATCACTTGCCGCCCGTCGGGACGGAACTTGACCGAGGTTACGGGTGAGGGATGCGGCAGGGTGGCGGTGACGCGGCGGTTGGACAGGTCCACCAGGCGCAGGCCGGTGTTGCTGTCGGAGCCGGCGATGGCCAGGGTGCGGCTGTCCGGCGAGAACGCGACGGCGTTGATGTATGAGGAGGAGCCGTCGATCGCCTCGCCCGCGACGGCGGGTTCGCGGGGGTCGGCGGTCGACCAGAGGCGTACGAGATTGTCCGCACCTCCGGCGGCTAGCAGTCGGCCGTCTGGGCTGAAGGCGAGTTGGCCGACCGCCTTTGTGCCTGCGGCGGCGGAGACCGGCGAGGTCATGCGGCGGGGCCTGCTGATGTCCCATATGGCGACGGATCCGTCGTCCGAGCCGACCGCGAGCGCTCGGCCGCTGGGGTGGAAGGCCACTGACTTCACCGCCGAAGTCTTCGCGGCCCGGACCGCTCCGCCCAGCGGCTGGAGTGATGTACCGGCGACAGACCACAGTTGCACGGTCCCGCTCACACCGCCCTTCACCCTCGCCCGCGCGCCTGCGGTGGCCATCGTGGCACCGTCCCGGCTGAAGACCACGGAGTACATGTTCGTCCCCAGCCCGGTCAGCGGCGGCAGGGCGACGGGGGCGGTGGGGTCGCTGGTGTTCCAGAGGTGGATGCTGCCGCCGTCGCAGGACGCGGCGAGGACATTCCCGTGCGGTGAGAAGGCCAAAGCGTAGATCTTGCCGCAGTCGGGTCCCGGTGCCGGCGGCAGTGCCCGGGGCCGGCTTGCGGCGGAGACGTCCCATAGCCGTACGGAACCCTGGGAGGCCGCTGCCACGACCCGCCCACCCGGGTGTATCCCGACCGCGTACATGATGCGGCGTCGGTCACCTCCGAGCATGCGCACGGCCGGGGCCAGCGCGGTGGCTTCCATCAGCGCCGAACGCGCCTCGACGGTGGGAGAGATGCGGTAGGCGACCAACGCCAGCTGACGGGCCAAGTTGACGTCCTTCGACCGAAGGATGGACGACTGGACCGCCAGGCTCCGCGACTGGGCTTCGTTGCGCTGCCGTTCGAGATCGCTCGCTTGGTGGGAAGTGACCAGGCTCAGGGTGGCTGCGACGCAGAGCAGGGCGACCAGCACGGCGATCGTCCCCCATACGAGCTGGACCCGGTGCCGGGAGCGCCGGACCGAGGCGTCGATGAACGCCCGGGTCAACTTGCCTGAATCAGCCGGGTGGTTCTGACGCCACTGCCGTGCTGCCTCCAACCGGGTGGCAGAGTAGAGGTCGGCGCCGGGACGTCCGCTCTGGTCCCATTCGCGTGCGTCCGCGCTGACCTGCTGCGCCACCAGCCGAGCGCCGCGGCCGGCGTCCAGCCAGTCGCGTAGCTCGGGCCAGGCTGCTATCAGGGCCTCGTGCGCGATCTCGACACCGTCGTCGATGATGAGTAGTCGACGGGCCACGAAGCGGTCCAGGACCAGGTCCACGTCGGCCTGCTCACCGCCCACCTCCATGAACAGGTCGTCCTGGGACACCCGCCGTCGGGTCGCCGCCCCAGTGGGCTGCACGTGCACCAGGCAGAGGAAGACCCGCCGGGCCACGGCCTGCTGGGCGGGCGACAGCCCGGTGTAGGTGCTCTCGGCCGTCGAGCGCAGTGCGCCCTCGACGCCGCCCGCCGCCGCGTAGTCGACCAGCGTCATCTCCTTGCCTGCACTCCTGGCCCAGGTCATTTGCAAGGCGTGCGACAGCAGGGGAAGCACACCCGCCTGATGGGCGGATCTACCTCCGCGGGCAGAAACGTCACCGAGCACCTTCTCCACGAAGCCCGGTTCCGGGACGACCCCGAAGGCACGAGAGGGTCGCTCGATGACCTGGGACAAGTCGCCCTCGTCCATGGGGCCGACGAATACGGGCGGGCGCTCTCGCATCAGGCGGCGGATCGTCCGGTGTGACACGACGGCATCGAGGAAGTCCAGGCGCACGCCCACCAGGACCACGGCGGCGTCGGGCGCGGTCGCCATCGCGCCGAGCACGGTGATGAAAGCGGCGAGCGACTCCTCACTACCGGGGCCGTCCTCAGCGCTGACCACAGCACGTTCGAACTGGTCGACAACCACGACAAAGCGGGCGTGCCCTCCGGACGGGGATCTGCGGGAAGCGGACCTTTCTCGCGGCATCGAGACGATGCGCCGACATATGGCCTTGATCGAGTCCGTTCCGCTCTGCAATTCGTGCAGCACGGTCTCAGGGTCGTCTCGAAGGTGGGCCGCCACCGCCCGGGCGAGGGCCGCCAAGGCGTGCGGTTCGTGGCTCTCGGCACTGAGCGCGAGCACCGGCCAGGATCCGCTGTCCGGCAGCGAGCCGGCGGCCAGGGCAGGCAGGACACCGGCGTTCAGCAGTGATGACTTCCCGGTGCCGGAAGCACCTGTCAGCACCAGCAGGCCACCGGTCGCCCGTATCAACTCGATCCGTCCGAGGACCTCCTCGACCAGGGCAGCCCGGCCGTGGAACACGGCTGCGGACTCCGCGTCGTAGCTTCTCAGTCCGCGGTATGGCTCCGCCGCCGGCGGCTTCGCCCGTTGGGTCCGCAACGCCTGCGCTGTCGAAATCCAATCGTCGACCGCAGCGTCGTCGCTCACTCCCATGGCCCTGAGTGCGCATGCGAACGCCGGTTCGTTGGCTGCGGAAACAATTCCGCCCTTGCCCCAGTGCTCGATTGTCCCCCTGCTGACGCGGTGCACCTCAGCGCAGGCCTGCTCCAACCTCCGAAGGCTCAGACCGGAGCGAGTGCGCAGGCGTTGCAGAGCCCGGCCGAAGGCGAGGCGATCCTCGCGGTCCTCGGGCGTCAGGACAAAGGGGTCCGGCGTCTCGTTCACATGTCTCCTCGAGGGGCCGGTGGCATGTCTCGGGAGCGGTCACACTAATGGTCGCGGCTGGTCACGCCTGTAGGTGTAGATAGCCGATCGGCCACCCACACAAAGAGGGGTACCAGCGGCCGGAGGGCCCACTGGTGCCCCTCTCTGAACGACAGTGCCATCAGCATCGGTTCGTCAGCGGAGATCACGGGTCGAACCCGGTCACGTACCGTCGTCCCTGCACCATGTCCACCGTCCTCCCCGGCCCGCGGGGTGGGCCGTGACCCGTACGGACACGGGTCGCAGCCGATGAGAGGCGAGCGGGACCGGCGCACCGCGCCGATCCGGAACGTGTTCGTGGTCTGCTACGTCGCCCAGGCTGCCCTCACCGTCACCGCAGTCCGGCTCGTTCCACCCCCCCTGATGCCAGCACGCCCAAGCCGGCGCCGGGCTGCTCAGGGCAGTGGGGGAGTGCAGGACTCGCAGGCCCGGTAGTAGCGACCGCCCTGGGGTCCGGTGCCGGCCCGTGCCCACCGTGTCAGCCCCTGCCAGTCGACGGCCTCCCCTTGAGAGAGCACGACACCCGCCGCGTGGGCGTGCCACTTCAGACGGTGCCGGAGCTCGTACTCGGGCAGCTCGAGTGCACGTGAACGATGGGGTGATGCGTGAGGGCATCCCGAAGGTGAGCGGTCCGGCCCATGATGACGTAGGGGTAGGTGTCGGGATCCTGGGCTTTGGCGACGCGCTCCTGTTCCTCCGCCAGGGTGCGGCGGAAGCCGGGCTCGGCCGCCCAGCAGGTGTCGCAGTCGCCGAAGCAGCGGGCGTACAGCTGGGCGGCTTCGTTCCCGTGGCACGGATCGTACTTCGCGTCCAGGGCGGCGGCCCGCTCGGCGATGGCCTCGCGCACGGACTGCGCGGTGAGGGTTCCGGCCACGACGAGGTCGAGCAGCTCAAGCACCGCCGGAACCTCGACGGTGCTGCTTCAGCCACCGGTCCACCTCCGCTCCGGCCGAAAGTCCATCCCCCAGGTCCAGGCCACCCCTCGGAGCTGGGGGTCCTCTACCTCAAGGTCGCTGTGATCGCTTGCAGGCATGCTTCCTCATCTCTGCACGTCAAGCGCGAAAGTCCTCTTTCCCTGTTGACGGCTCCGGCGGCGTGCGCCGCAGAGGGCCGGTCACAGGCTGCTGTCTTCCAGCGGGGTGGGGGCATGGTCGCGAGGTGCCGAGGAAGGGGTGGTGATGCGCCCGCGGCCCGCATCGCCGAGTGGGTCTGCTGCAGGCGGTGGCGCTGGACGTGGTCACCCAGCCCGGCTGGCGCACCCATCTGCGGGGCCTGGGCCGCCGGCTGGCCGCCCGCCGCGACCTGCTGGCCGGGGCGCTCGCCGAGCACGTACCGGAGGCGCGGCTGGAGGCGGTGCCCCGGGGAGGGCTGAACCTCTGGGCCCGGCTGCCGGACGGCACCGACCCAGAGCGGCTGGTCCGGGGGGCGGCTGGGCGCACTCCCTGGCGGGAAGCCGGCGGGCCCCGTCGAACGAGAAGGAACCCGGGGCCCTCCAGGGTACTGCCCGGGAAGTGGGCGGCTGTGCACGCCGGTTCAACGCGGTAGGGGCTGCGGTGGTCACGGGCCGGGCGAGCCCCTTCGCCACGCAGCCGACCGGGGCGCCGCAACGCCGCCGTGCAGTGGTGTGGGGGTCAGGGGTTGTCGCGGCCAGTGCGGCTGATGCGGGTGCGGTAGGCGGTGGCTCCTGCGGGGTGAGGGTGAGCCGCCCAGGTTCGGGGTGGGGTAGGGGTAGTTCCTCGGCTTTCATCAGTACGTCGAACATCGTGCCGGGGAAGCTGAGCAGCAGGGGGCCCTGCTCGGCAGTCTCGACGGCTAGCCACGAGTCGGGGCTCTCCTCGTCGTGTTCGTCGGTGACTTCGACTCGCTCGCGGCGGTCACCGTGACCACGGGCGGCACGGCCGGGTCCTCATTGAGGACTCCTGCCTAACAGCCCTGCCCAGGTCGGACCAGTACTCGGCCCCGCGTCCCACTCCGCCCGATGTGGGACCCGGCCCTCGTCTGCCGACGCGCAACCGGAGTGCGCTGGCCATCCTGGGCCGGTATTTCGCCGTCGCCCGCTGTAGCGGCACCGGCGGTCTCACCCGCCGTTACAACGGTGTCCGGGCCCTGCGGTGTGCGTCGGGCTGCCTGAAGGAAGACGAGGGGGTCAGGGCCGGTGCTGAGCATCAACGTGGCAGTGCTACTGGCGGTGATCGTGGTGGTGCGGCTGCGTCGCGAGGCCCACAGTCGGCTGGACGAGAAGCTGACGGTGGTCCTGGTCTCGCGCTCGGGGTGCTGCTGGCGCCGACCGCGTTCGGGCAGTGGCTGGCCGACGCGCTCGGCGATGTCGCCCACGGCATCTCCCAGAGCTCCAGGGACCAGCCATTGCAGCAGGTCCCTTCTCGCCCCGTCCTGCTCGCCCGCTCCTACTCCGCCCGGCCGTCCGGCAGCTTTCACGGGGTGGTGGTCTCAGTCGTCGTCGGTTGTCTCGTTGCGGTCGGCCGCCTCGGCGGCCCGGTCGTCGAACCCGCCCTGCGCTGTCGCGCTGTCCGGGTGCCGCTCGGCGGCCTGCGCGGTGCGGTCAGCAGCCTCATGGTCCATCGACGTCTTTCCCATACCGCCCGTCGCCCTCCTCTCCCTCACCACCGCATCCCGACCGAGTCACACCCGGCCGCACCCCGGCCCAGCGGGGAGCGCGCCGGGCGGGCAGTCCGCCCCGCCGCCGCGGCGCACTCTCCCGCCCGGGCCGGCCCGGGCGCCGCTCGGGTGCCGGCCTGCGGCGTTGGTTCCGCGGACGGTGGGGATGGGAGCAGGTGGCCGTTACCGGGCTGGCGGCCGCGGTGGTGTGGAGTGTGCTGACCGGGCTGGTGTGCTGGCTTGTTGCGCACCCACCGGTACCCGTGCTCCTGGCGGCCGCCGCCCTCGCCGCGGGCGCCGGGTGGGTGTGGCGGCGCCGGGAGCGGGCGCGGTGGGAGCAGGTCCAGGCCCGGGGCCCGCGGTCTCGCTGCCGCAGCTCGACGCCCTGCATCACCGGGACTTCGAGCATGCGGGGCGCAACCTGATGCGGCGGGACGGCTGCCCGGACGCCGTCCAGGGTCGGCGGCGCCGGCGACGACGGCGCGGACGTCAAGGTCACCACCGAGACGACTGCATAAGAGGGGTCACACCCCGGTAAGCCAGCTGAGGGCCAACAACCGAAGACCTGAAACACAACTGCCCGGTGGCTCCACAGCCGCCGGGCAGCCACGCGTGCAAGCCGCACCACACTCCACCACCACCGGGGAAAAGCGAAACGGTCGGCATCGTGATCACGATGCCGACCGTTTCGCCGGTGCTACCAGGACACTTTCGTCGGTGTCCCGATGCACCCCAGGGGGGTCGGGTTCGCGTCGCCGCTGTCCGGGTCTTCGGGTCGCTGCCCGACCGTATGGCGGGCGTGCACGCGCAACAGGCGTCGATCTGGGCGGGGTCGTACGGGGCGAGGAGGCCAGGCGCAGTGCGTGGCGCTCGCCGCAGGGGCGTCGGCGCACACCTCCCGGGCGGTGGGGAAGGCGGCGAGGAGCTGCCGCAGCCGGGGGGCGGGCTCCAGCGCTGGGCCAGGCTGCTGCGGGTGCCACGCTGAAGCGGGCCTCCGCCGCGAGGTGCTGGCGAACAGGGCGTTGAAAGTGCCGCGAAGGTCCGCTCGACCGACCCCTTCGCGGGTTCGCCGGTTGGTGCGCGCTGCACGCGGCTCCCGGGCTTCGCAGGCGGCCGGGCATGCGGGCGGAGAAGAACACGGTGCTGCGGTCAATGGCGAACGCCGCGGTCGATGACGATCGCCTCGGACCCCACCACCGGCCGGGCACCGGGAAGGACCTCTGCGCCCGGTGCAGCTGGAACCCCGCGAAGACCACCCGCATCCGAAAGGTCGACGCCTCACCCTCGGACGCCGACATCGGTACCTGGTGTGCGGTGTGCGGCGCCGACGACCTCATCGCTACCGCCCGCGCGGTCGACTCGATGTACCTGAAGTGGCGCTGCCTGCACCTGGGCGGCATGTGCAAGGTCCAGCAGGACTGGAACACCCTGCACGAGCGCACCCGCGTCTGCCGGGTCTACGTCTCCAACGTGCCGCCCGGGTTCTTTTTGAGCCGGAGCTACCCCAGCAGGCGCGGGGACGACGTCGCCAGGTCGTCGTAGACCGGGGCACCGGCCGAGCTACCCCGCGGGTGCGGGGACGACTTCGGGTCAGACTGTCCGATCGGAGGCGTAGCGGGCGAGCGTGGTCTCGACTGCCTGCTCGACGGCGTTGTGGATGTCAGAGGCTGCGGGGTTCCAGTCGGTCAACAGCATGCGGGGCCAGAGCACGTAGTTGGCGATCATGCCGAGGAATTGGTTGGTGGCGCTCTCGGAGTCCGGTACGTCGGCGTTGCCAGCCTCGCGCTCCGACTCCAGGTAGTGCTGGACCGAGGTGAAGTAGGGCAGTTTGCCGAGTTGGAACTGCATCCGTCCCAGTTCGGGGAAGCGGGGCAGTTCGGCGATGACGATGCGGAACAGTGCTGTCATGCCGGGTCGGCCGATCAGGTCGGCGTAGCGGTGGCCGATGGAGGTCAGGCCGGAGCGCAGGTCTCCGGCCTCGGGTCGTGCGACGGGGCCTGCGGTGTCACGCTGCCAGGACTCGGTGACGATGGCCTCGAAGAGGGCTGCTTTGGTGGGGAATTGTTTGAACAGGGTGGACTTCGAGACGGCCGCCCCTTCGGCGATGCGGGCGAGGGAAGTGCCGTCGTAGCCGCGGTCCAGGAAGAGGTCTGTGGCTGCGGAGATGATCGCCTCACGCTTCTGCTGGGCGAGACGGCGGTGATGTGCGGAGAGCTCTGCTGCCATGTGTGCAGTATGCACCAGACCCGAGGCGAGTCACTTGACTCGCCTCTTCTGAGGTGCCTACGCTGCAGTGAAAAGGCGAGTCGCCTGACTCGCCTCTGATGGCGGTGACCGCTTCTCCGGTGCCGTGCGATGAGGGAGTAGCTGATGACAACCGACAAGATCGCTTTGGTGACCGGTGCGAACCGTGGTCTGGGCCGGAGTGCGGCTCTTGCGCTGGCGGCGCGCGGGGTGCGGGTCGTAGCCACTCATCGGGGTGATGCAGCCGGGGCGGAGGAGACGGCGCGGCACGTGCGCGCTGCGGGTGGGACTGCCGCTGTCATGCACCTCGATATCAGCGATGTCTCTTCCTTCGGAGCCTTCACTTCCGAGCTGAGCGCACTGCTTGAGCGCTGGGGGGCTTCGCGGCTCGATGTCGTGGTCAACAACGCGGGGGTGGGTGTCTTCGGTCCGCTGGAAGCTGTCACGGCCGACGACTTCGACACGGTGTTCGGCACGAACGTGCGGGGCACGTTCTTCCTCATCCAGTCGCTTGTGCCGCTGCTGGCGCAAGGCTCCCGGGTCATCAACGTCTCGTCGTCGTTGACTCGCCACACCAGTCCCGCGACCTCGGTCTACTCCGCCTCGAAGGCGGCCGTCGAGGCTCTGAGCCGCACTCTGGCCGCAGAACTCGGCCCCCGAGGTATCCGGGTCAACTCCATTGCCCCCGGGCCGACCGCCACCGACTTCAACGGCGGTGCGATGCGGGATGACGCCGGTATGCGCCAGGGTCTGGCCGGGCGGACCGCGCTCGGCCGCGTCGGCGAACCCGAGGAGATCGGCGACGCCATCGCCACGCTGGCGTCCGATGGCCTGCGCTGGATGACGGCCCAGCGCATCGAGGTCTCCGGCGGCGCCCTCCTCTGACCAGCCGCGCGAGCCTGCGCCGGGCCACAGGCAACGGCGGGCCGCATTCATTCCGCGCTGGTCTCGTCTTCATCCAGCTCGGTCGCGTCCAAGTCGCGCGACGGGCGCAGGGCGCCGGCGGCCAGGACGCTGGCGGAGAAGCTGTAGCGGCCGAGCAGGTTTCAGGTTGCGGTGCTTGAGCGGGGAGAGTCGGGCGATATCCTCCTCCCGGATCTCGTGGCCCTCCCAGCAGCGACAGGAACGGGCGCACCGTGCGTACCGGTTCGCGAGCGCGGCCCGCATGGCGACTTCGGCCGAGTTCTCGTCCTGTGGCGCCAGGGACACCACGGTGGCCGCCCGCGCTCATCACGGAGGCGCGCGGGGCGACTTCCTCCAGCGCCACCCACAGCACGGCCACGTCCAGGTCCGTGCCGTGCTCCTCGACCAGCTCCAGTTCCTCGACCAGCACCTCCCAGTGGCGACGCTGAAGACGCCGGGGGCTCGCGGTTCTTGGAGCTGAAGCGGTTGCGCCGACGCCGACGACGGGGACAGCCGCGTCACACTAAGCTCGCCTCCGAGTCACGCGATCCGAAGCTCCGCCACTGACATCAGCCTCCAGAGCTCAGATGCAGGTAAAGGAAAACAGCACCCGTGGCTAGCATCGACGCAGGTCACGAAAGTCCTCCCCGCGCCCGCGGGGGTAGCTCGTCGAGACGCGGCACCCCGGGCCGTGGTCCCCCGTCGTCCCCGCACCGGGGGGCTCCCAGGTGCCCGAACCCGGCGCGTCGTCCTCGCGCTCGCGGGGGCCTCGTGGCGGGGGCGGCCTGTCGGGTACGCCCGGACTTTCCCCCACGTGTGCGCGCTGCACGCGCAGGCGGGGGCGGTGTTCGGCGGGTACGCGCGGTGAGCACGGCCCGAGCAAGGCCACTACGCCGTACGCCGGCGGCACGTCACTCCGCGCCCGCGGCATGGCGGACCACCCCGCGGGTGCGGGGACGACCCACCGCGCCGCGCAGGATGCTCTCCATCACGAGGACCACCCCCGTGGGTGCGGGGACGACGCTGTTCACCTGCGACGTTGTCGCGGTCCCTGTCCGTTCTCGATCGGTACGACTGTGTCACCTTGCCACTGCCTTGGCTCGGGCCTGCCGTACGCGGCCGGGGTTCGTCCTCTGCGCGGTGTGCGAGGACTTGACCCGCCGTCTGCTGTTGCGGTTGTGGCGCATGGAGCCGGGGCGGCTGGATGCCGAGGCGTCCGCTCGCGGGCTGGTCGACGGCGCCGGGGCGGTGCGGGCGGCCCGCCGGCATCCCCCGCCTGCTGAAAGAACAGGGCGACCAGCGGACGGAGGCGGCCAGTGCACGCGCTTGACGAGGCGGAGCCAGTGGTATCGCCCGGCACGGTCCGGGCCCGGACCGTGGTGGAGACCTGGCAGGCGCTGGAACCGCTGCTGTCCGCGTACGGGATCACCCGGGTCGCGGACCTGACCGGCTTGGACACGGCCGGGCTGCCGGTGTGGACGGCGGTCCGCCCGGCCTCTTGGAAGCTGAGCACCACCTCCCGGGGCAAGGGCGCCGCGCTGCTGGTGAAGATCTCGGCGGTGGTGGAGGCGATCGAGCTGTGGCACGTCGAGCAGCCGCTGCCGCGCGGCGCCCGGCCGCCGAGGTCGCCCCAACTGCCCGGTGGCCGCCCTGCCGCTGCGCGTCCGCCACCCCGTACGGGTCCTGGCCCGGGTGGTGTGGGAGTGGACGGCCGACACCGGGCTGCTGGACGGCTCCGTCTCGCTGCTGCCGGTGGACCTGGTCCGCCGCCTGGCCCAGCGCCCGGAGTGGGTACCGGACCTGCTGTGCGTCACCAGCGCCGGACTGGCCGCCGGCAACACCCGCTTGGAGGTGCTGCTGCACGGGTTGCTGGAGGTGGTGGAGCGCGAGGTGCTGCACCTGCGACGCCGTGGTCGGCGGGCGGCGCCGGACCGGGACCGATCCGGCCGCGGTGAGCGATCCGCATGCCCGGGAGTTGCTCGACCGGCTGGCGGCCGCGGGCGTGGAGCTGGACCTCGCCCTGGTCGGCGGCCCGTAGGAGTTGCCGGTGTGCGTGGCCTACCTGTGGTGCGAGGACCACCTGGTCGTCTTCGCCGGGGCCGGCTGCCACCCCCGCCCCGGTATCGCGCTGACCTGGGCGGTGAGCGAGGCGGCGCAGTCCCGGCGCGCGGCCATCGCCGGCACCCGCGACAACCTGCCCACCGAACCCGCCCCCGCCCAGCCGGCCCGCTCCCGCTCGTCACCACGAGGCCCACCCCGTGGCCGCCGGCCCTCAGCCTGCCGCCCCGGCCACTCGGCGGCACCTTCGCCGACCAAGTGTCCGCAGTGGCCCGCCGTGTCCAGCAGGTCACCGGGCACCAGCCGGTGGCCTTGGACCTCACCCGGGATCCGGCCGGGCCCGTCCACACCGTGCAGGTGATCTGCCCCGGCGCCCGCTCCCGCACCAGAAGGTGGATGGTCCGATGAACCCCACCACCCCCACCCCTGTCCCCTCCTCCGGCCCCGGCACGGTCCCGGCTCCAGGCCCGGTCGGAGCGCCGCCCGGCGGCCGCCCGGGACGGTGCGGCGGCCGGGCCACCGCGTACGACGCCTTCTACACCGCCCCACCCTGGTGGCCCGCCTGTACGCCACGGCGATGGGGGAGGACTACCCGGGCGAAGTCGCGGCCTCCAGCTCGTGCCACTGGCCCCCGCTCGGCCAGCCGCCGGCCCGGCTCCGGCTGGACCCGGGCCGGCTGCTGGTGGATGGACGCCGACTACGGCACGGGCGGCATCGGCCTGTGACTCGCCCGCGCCCTCGGCGCCGACCGTCGCCCGGCCTTCGGCCTCACCGCGGCCCGCGCCGCCTTCTACGTCGCCGACTTCGAGGACCCCGGCCTCGCCCCGGGCGCCGCCGGCGGCATCGTGTGCGTCGACGCCCTCGGCCGCGCCACCGACCGCACCGCCGCGGTGGTGGAGCTGGCCCGGGCGCTGGCCCCCGGCGGCCGACAGCTGATGACCCGCGCTGTGCGCTCCGGCACCGCCCCGGCGTGGCGGGAGCAGGCCCGGGCGGCCGGGATAGAGGTAGAGCACGTGGACGAGCGGCCGGGCGAGCCCGGCATGCGGCAGCGGCTGTACCGGCTGTGGATCGCCCACGCCGACCAGCTCCCACCGAACTCGGCTACCAGCAGGCCCACCACACGCTCACCGAGGCCCGCCCCGTTCGGATCAGCGCGCCGCCCCCGACCACATCGCACCCGGCATCTCGGCCGCCACCCCGAGGTACGCCGGGCTGAGGCCGGCCCGTACCGGGGCCGAGCCTCGTCCGGGCGGGGGTATTGGCCGGAACCGGCCTTCCCTCGCGTCTCCCGCAGCCGTTCTCTGGAAGGGCCCCGGGTGGGAGGCGGCGGAAGCCGGCCCGCGCGTCCGGAGCGTCTTCCTCATCGCCCGCCCACCGGTACGTCGGCCGGCCCGGCCGCGCTCGCCCGGTGGCGGCGCCATCGCCCGCCGCCGCGCCCGTGCGGTGGCGGCGCCATCACCCGCAGGGACTTTCCGCGTGCGAAGGCCCCCCGTAGCCGGGAAGTAGGTGATGCGGCCGTGTCCGCATCAGAGTCGGAGCCGATAGCGGTGGTGGGGATGGGCTGCCGCTTCCCCGGGAGGGTGGCGTCGGCCTCGGAGCTGTGGCGGCTGGCGGCGTCGGGGCGCTCGACGGTCGGGCCGGTGCCCCCGGATCGCTGGGACGCGGACCGGCTCGCGGCCTGGCATGATCCGGACCTCCGGGCGTCCGCCGCGCGGGGGTGTTTCGTCGAGGGGGACCTGTGGGCCTGGGAGCCGGAGGCGCTGGCCGTGGCGCCGGCCGAGCGGGACTGGGTGGACCCGCAGACCCGGCTGATGATGGAGGTGGCCTGGGAGGCGGTCGAGCACGCCGGCATCCCGGTGACGCGGTTGCGGGGCTCGCGGACCGGCGTCTACGTCGGCACCTATGCCAACGACAACCTCTTCCGGGACGCCCGGCCGGTGCAGGACGCGCCGAACAGCGCCTATCTGTTCGGCAACTTCACGGCGGGCGCGGCCGGGCGGGTGGCGTTCGCCATGGACCTGCGCGGTCCGGTCATGGTGGTCAGCACCCACTGCTCGTCCGGTCTGGTCGCGCTGGACAGTGCCTGCGGCGCTCTGACCCTGGGCGAGTGTGACCTGGCGCTGGCGGGTGGGGTGCTGCTGATGATCGCCCCGCAGACCCACTACTACGAGGCCCCGCTGCTGCTCTCGCCCACCGGGGCCTGTCATGCCTTCGACGCCCGCGCCGACGGCTACGTCCGGGGCGAGGGGGCCGGCGCGCTGCTGCTGAAGCGGTACGCCGACGCGCGACGGGACGGCGACCGGGTGCTGGCGGTGATCCGGGGCAGCGCGGTCAACAACGACGGGCAGTCCACCCGGCTCACCGCCCCCTCCACCGAGATGCAGCAGGAGCTGTTCCGGGTGGCGGTGGGCCGGGCCGGCGTCGACCCGGGGACGGTGGGCCTGGTGGAGGCGCACGGCCCGGGTACGGCGGTGGGCGACCCGGTCGAGTACACCTCCATCCACGCCGTCTACGGCCGGGGCACTGGACGGTGCGCCCTGGGCTCGGTGAAGACCAACATCGGGCACTCGGAGCCGGTGTCCGGAATCGCCGGGATCATCAAGACCGTCGAGTGCCTGCGCCGCGGCAGCGTGCCGCCCAACCAGCACTTCGAGCGGTGGAACCCGGGCATCGACCGCGCGGAGCCCTCTCGGCTCTTCGTGCCGACCCGCCTCACGCCCTGGCCGGTCGAGCAGGGGCCGCGCACGGCCGCCGTCTGCTCCTACGGAGTCAGCGGGACCAACGCCCATGTCGTACTGGAACAGGCCCCCGACCGGAGCGGGGACCGTCGCCCCGCCCGCCAGGCCCCCGCTCCGGCCGGGCCGGCGGCCCCCGACGGCTCCGGGGCGCCGCTGCTCCATGTGCTGTCCGCCAACTCGCCCGAATCCCTGGCCCGTTCCGCCGCCCGGCTGGCCGACTGGCTGTTCGGCGAGGGACGGGACGCGGATCCCCGGGACGTGGCCCACACCCTGGCCGTACGGCGGCAGCACGCCGACCACCGCCTCGGCCTCGTCGCCACGGGCACCGCCGGCCTGCGCGACCTGGCCGCCGCCTTCGCCCGCGAGCGCGAGGACGCCGAACCGCCGGATGCCGAACTGCCGGACGCCGGACCAGCGGACGGGGACGTCTCGGAGGTGCCCGACCACGCGGTGGTGACCGGCACTCCGGTCCTGCCCCCCGACCATCCGGGTCCGGTGTTCGTCTTCACCGGGCAGGGCTCGCAGTACCCCGGCATGTGCCGCGAACTGCTGTCCCAGGAACCGGTGTTCGCCGGGGCGATCGAGGAGTTGGAGCCCCTGGTGCGCGCCGAGGCGGGTTTCTCGCTGCGCGAGGCGATCGAGGGCCCTGCCGGGCTGACCGGCGTTGACCGCATCCAGCCGGTTCTTTTCGCGGTGCAGGTCGGGCTCGCCGCCCTCTGGCGCTCCTGGGGAGTGCGGCCCACCGCGGTGATCGGGCAGTCCCTCGGAGAAGTGGCGGCGTCCGTGGTTGCGGGGGCGCTCACCCCGGCCGACGGGGCGCGGGTGATCTGCCGGCGGGCCGGTCTGCTGGCCCGGGTCGCCAGCGGCGCGATGGCCTCGGTGATGTTCGGCGCCGACCGGACCCGCGCCGCGCTCGACGAGGCCGGCGCCGATGGCGTCTCGGTGGCCGTGGTGACCGCGCCCGGCAGCACCGTCGTCTCCGGCGATGCCGACCAGGTCCGCTCGCTGGTGCGGGACTGGGAGGAGCACGGCGTCCCCGCCCGCATGATCGACGTGGACGTCGCCTCCCACTCCGCCCAGGTCGATCCGATCCTGGACGACCTGCACACCGCGCTCGGCGGCCTCGCCCCCCGGCGGCCGGAACTGCGGCTGTACTCCACCGTCGCCGACGACCCCCGCCGACCCGGGCCGCTCGACGCCGGCTACTGGGCCCGCAACCAGCGCCGCACGGTGCACTTCCAGCGAGCCGTCGAGGCCGCCCTCGCCGACGGCCACCGCCTCTTCGTGGAGTGCACCGCCCACCCGCTGACCACCCGGGCGATCCTCCAGACCGCCGCCCCGGCCGGGCACACCGACGTGGTGGCCATCGGCAGCCTGCGCCGCCGGGTCCCCGACCGCGAGGCGCTGCTCGGCCACGTCGCCGCCCTGCACACGGCCGGCGACGGCGAGGTGGACCTGGGCAGCCGGTACGGGGACGGCGAGGTGGTCGACGTACCCGTCACGGCCTGGCACCGCACCCGGCACGGCGGCGAACGCGCCCCGTACACCCTGGTCGACTCCGCGCTGCCGGCCGCCGCGGTCCACCCGCTGCTCGGCGGCCAGGTGCACGACCCGGACCACCCCGGGCGCCGGCTGTGGCAGACCCCGGTGGGCCCGGACCGCGTTCCCTGGCTCGGCGACCACCGGGTGGCCGGAGTGCCGGTGCTGCCGGGCACCGCCTACGCGGACATGCTGCTCGCCGCGGCCGCCGAGGCCGCCGGCACCGACCAGGTGGCGGTCGCAGACGTACGGATCGAGGCGCCGCTGGTCCTCGACCCGGAACCGCTGGTCACCACCCGGCTCACCGCCGCGGCGGACGGGTCGGACGGATGGGGCGGGTCGGACGGATGGGACGCGGAGGTGGTCTCCACCGGGGAGGGCGGCCGCGTGGTGCACGCCCGCGGACGCGTCCGGCGGGCCCCGGCCGGTGACCGGCCGGCGCCGGTGCCCCCGGAGCGGTTGAGTCCGGAGGGCTGGCGGGACGTCGAACCCTCCTCCGTCCACCAGGTCTTCCGGGACCGCCACGACGTCGTCCACGGGCCCGCGTTCACCGCGCTGGACCGCATCCTGGTCGACCCGGACGGCGGACGGGCGGTCGCCACCCTGCGCCTGCACGAGACGGCCCGGGTCTCGGCCTGGACGATGCCGCTGCACCCCGCTCTCGCGGACCAGGTGGTGCAGACCGCCGTCTCCGCCTGGCTGGCCCACCACGTCCTGGTCCCGGGCCCCGTGGTGGTCACCGGCTTCGACCGGCTGCGGGTGCACGGGACGGCGGCCCACACCCGCCGGGCGGTCGTGGAACTGCTGGACGCCGACGAGTTCGGCTGCTCGGCCCGCGCCCTGCTCACCGGCGCGGACGGCACCGTGCTGGCCGAGATCGACGGACTGCGGGTGCGCAACGTCACTCCGCCCGACCGGATGTACGCCGACCGCCTCAGCCACCAGTCCGAACTGGACGCGCCCGCCCCCGCCGACCGGGCCCGGGACGGCGGCGGCTCCTGGTTGCTGCTCACCTCCGGCGGGCCGGCCTGGGCGGAACCACTGGCCGGGCTGCTCGACGCGGAGACGGCCGGCTGCCGGAGCCTGCCCCTGGACCGGGTGTCCGACCGCCCGGAATTGCTGGACGATGCCACCGGACTGGTCCTCGCCGTGGACGCGGCGGCACCGCCCGACAGCGACGCGCCCGACGCCGATGCGGCGAACGCGGCCCGGGAGGCGGTCGGGGCCGCCGCGGGCCTCCTGCGCCTCCTCGCCGACCGGACCGACCCGCCCAGGCTGTGGCTCCTCACCCCCTCCGCCGCCCACGCTGGCACCGATTCCGGCGCCGGCACCTCCGCACGGCTCACCGCCGCCGCGCTGACCGGGCTGCTGCGGTCGGCCGCCTACGAGCTGCCGCAGCTCCGCCCGAGCGTCCTCACCCTCGACCCGCGGGACGGCGCCATCCTGGACCGCGCGGTCGCCGAACTCCTCGACACCGAGCAGCCGATCACCGAGCTGCGGCTGACCGAGCGGGACCGCCGCCTCACCCGCGTCGTCCCAGGCGCGGGACCGGAACCGGAGCCCGGCCCGGCACCGGAACCCGGACCGGAACCGGCACCCGTACCAACGCCGATGTCCGTACCAGGTCCTCGGACCGGGCCGAACCGGCCTCCCGACCCGCAACCGGCACCGGGGACCAGCCGGCCGGGCGACCCGGATCCGGAACGGGGACAGGGCACCGGGCCCGTACCGGAACCGGGCGACCCGTCCGGACCGGAACACCCGCCGGGCGATCGGCGGAGTGCGGGGCCCGAGGGGGCCGACGAGATCGGGGGCGCCGGGCACCCCGTGGTGGCGGGCGGCTCCTACCTGGTCACCGGCGGCCTGGGCGGCCTGGGGCTGCGTACCGCCGACTGGCTCGCCGCGCACGGCGCCGGGCGGGTGGTGCTGCTCGGCCGCTCCGCCCCGGATCCCGCGGTACGCGAGCACTTGGCGGCGGCCGGGGCGGACGGCACCGACATCACCGTCCTCACCGGCGACATCGCCGACCCGGACGACCTCCGCCGCGCGCTGGACGCCGCCCGGGCTGGAGGGCGCCGGCTGCGCGGTGTCGTGCACGCGGCCGGAGTGGTGGAGGACGCGACCCTCGGCACCCTGGACGCCGCGCTGCTGGACCGGGTCTGGCGCGGCAAGGCGGCAGGCGCCTGGGCCCTGCACCGCGCCACCCTCACCCCCGCGCCGGACTTCTTCGTCCTGTACTCCTCGGTGGCCGCCCTGGTCGGCTCGCCCGGACAGGGCGCCTACGCGGCGGCCAACGCCTTCCTCGACGGGCTGGCCGCCCACCGGCGGGCCCTCGGCCTGCCCGCCACGTCGATCCAGTGGGGCGCCTGGCGCGAGGTGGGCAGGGGGCAGCACCTGGCCGAGCGCGGGCTGCTCACCATCCGCCCGGACGACGGCGTCGACGCGCTGGAACGCGTCCTCACCGCCGGGCACACCCGGATCGCGTACTCACCGCTCGACTGGGACCTGTGGACCCGCCCCTACCCGGAGGTGCGCGCCTCCACCCTGCTCGCCGGCGTCCTGTCCGGCGCGGACGGCGCCGACGACTCCGCACCGGCGCGCCGGCGGCTCACCGACTGCGCCGATCCCGCCGAACGCCGCGCCCTGATGGAGCGGTTGATCATCGATTCGGTACGGGAGCTGCTCGGCGGCACCACCCGGCACATCGGCCGCCACACCAGCATGGTCGCCCTCGGACTGGACTCCCTCGGCGCCGTACAGCTCCAGCAGCACCTGCGGCGCGACCTGGGCACCGAGTTGAAGCCCGGCGTCATCTGGGTCAAGCCCAGCCCGGCCACCCTGGCGGACTGGCTGCTGGACCACATGGGGCTGAACGCGCCCGGCGCCGACCGGGACCAGGAGGGCGGGAACGGCACCGAAACCCCGTAGAGCGGCGGCACCGCGTCCGCCGCGGCGCCCCGCCCCTCGGCCACTCCGTCGCGCAGGAGCCGACCATCATGCACCCGTACCTGGCCGTCGACATCCTCATCGGCACCACCCGCCAGAACGCCGGCAACCTGGCCGTCGCCGTCCTGGGCCTGAGCGCCACCGCCTACCTGGTCGCCCGGGCCGAACGCGAGCGTCGCCGCGAGGGGCGCCTCGCCCTGTGGATCCTGCTTGCCGCGTCCGTGGTCACCTGCCTCGCCGACGCCGGAGCCCGGCTGCTCATCGGCCTCCAGGCCGACCCCGGTGCCAACAGCCTGGTGATGTACCGGGCCTTCGGTATCGACATGGCCATCTGGATGGCCTTCGCCTTCCCTCCGTACGTGGGGTTCATCGGCTACGCGACGTACCTGGCCTACCGCGAGGGGCACGCCCGCCGCCGCCTGTGGCTCATCCTGGTCGTCAGCGCGGTCGCCGACACCGTCGGCGAGTACGTCATGATCCACGCGGGCGGGCTCTACTCGTACGCCGGCCGGCAGCCCCTGGAGGTCTTCGGCCTGCCCCTGGTCTGGCCGTGGGTCATCGTGGCGGCCCCCATGCTGATGGGCGCACTCACCGCACTGTTCGCCGACCGGCTGCGCGGAGCCCGCGTCCTGCTGCTCCTGCCGCTGCTCGGCAGCGGCTACCTGGCCTGCCTGGCCGCCGTAGGCTGGCCCGGGATGGTGGCCCGGGCCACCGCGGTCGGGCAGCCGGTGCTGGACCTCGTCGGCCTGGTCACCCTCGGCGGACTGCTGGCCACCGTCCACCTGATGAGCCTGCCGCTGCCCGCCCGGCCCTCCGCCGGGCCCTCGCGCCCGCACCGGGGGGAGTGATGTCCCCGAGCCTCCACCGCGACCGGCGGGCGATCGTCATCGGCGCCGGCGTCTCCGGTCTGCTCACCGCCCGGGTGCTGGCCGACCACTACGGGCAGGTCACCCTGGTGGAGCGGGACGAACTCCCGCCCACGCCCCGACAGCGCAGAGGGGTGCCGCAAGGCGCCCACGTACACGCCCTGTTCGCCCGAGGCGTGGCGGCCCTGGAGGAGCTGCTGCCCGGCTTCGGGGCCGCGCTGACCGGCTCCGGGGCCCACCGCATCGACATGGGGCGGGACCTCGCGCTGGCCACCCCGTACGGCTGGGGGGTCCGCCACCTCGCGCGGCTGCCGGCCCTCGGAGCCAGCCGCCCCCTCATCGAGCACGTCATCCGCGCACGGGCCACCGACTCGCCCCGTCTCACCCTGCTCACCGGACACCGCGTCATCCGGCTGACCGGCCGGCCCGAACACCTCGACGGCGTCGAGGCCCGGCACGGCTCCACCGACCGCCACCTGCCCGCCGACCTGGTCGTGGACGCCGCCGGCCGCGCCTCCCCGCTGGACCGCTGGCTCGCCGAGCTGGACTGCCCGGCGCCACCCGCCCGGACGGTCGACGCCCATGTCGGCTACGCCACCCGCCTCTTCCGCACCCCCGCCGGCGGCGTACCCGCCGACTGGCGGGCCTGCTACAGCCTCCCCCTCGGGCCGTCCACCCCGCGCGGCGGAGTCCTGGCCCCCGTCGAGGGCGACCGGTGGATCATCACCCTGACCGGAACCGGCGACCACCGCCCCGGCACCACCGACGACGACTTCCTGCCCTTCGCCCGTTCGCTGCTCACCCCCCTCATCGCCGACTTCGCCGCCCGGGCCGAACCCCTCACCGCCGTACGGGGCAGCAACGCCACCGCCAACCGCCTCCGCCGTCCCGGGCACGCCGGCCGGCTCCCCGGGAACCTCCTCGTCACCGGCGACTCCGCCTGCGCCCTCAACCCGGTGTACGCCCAGGGCATGACCGTCGCCGCCCTCAGCGCCCTCGCACTCCGCGACTGCCTCACCGCCGCGCCCCCTCGACCCGGCCCCGACCGGCTGGCCCACCGCTTCCACCAGGCCCAGAGCGCCGTCCAGCGCCTGCCCTGGCTGCTGGCCACCTCCGCAGACAACCTCCACCCGGGCACCACCGGCACCCGCCCCGGTCTCCACCACCAGGCGCTGGCCCACGCTTTGCACCAACTGCTGCGGGCCGGCGCCCACCACCCGGAGGCGCAACGCCGCTCCCTCTCCCTCATGGCCATGACCGCCGGCCCCGCCACCCTCACCCACCCCCGCGCACTGCTGGCCCTGGCGACGTACCGCCGACACCCCGCGACCCCGACCGGCCACCCGCCGCCTCCGGCGCCCTGAGCCCCGCCATCGTGGGATACAGACCGACGAAGTCCACGTCGGTAAGCAGCTCCCCCAGCTCATCACGGATCCGTATCGCCACGTTGTCCTTCGGTAACGCGAATCGGGCCAGCGTGTCCGCGTCCATGATCCGGCGGGGCGCGTCGCTATGGGCGGAGTGGGCGGGCCTGAGGGAGTGGAACGGCTACGTGCCCACCGCTGCCGAGGAGCAGGATCTGGACAGCGAGCTGGACCGCCGCCTGGCCCGGGCGGCCGTCCGGCGAGCGAAGCCCGTGCACATCGTCCCGGACGACACCGCGATGGCCGCGGCCGGCCAGGGCGACAATCTCGCCTCCCGCCTCATCCACCGCGCCCACGCCCAGATCGGCTGGTACCTGTACGCCCCGGCGTGCGCGTTCGCCGGAGGCATCGCGATCCAGCGTCTGATCCGCGCGCATCCGGCTGATTGGCTGGCCTTCCTCCGGGGGGCAAGGACGAGCGTTCCGCCGCCGGGACGTACAGACGCTCCGCAGGTGCTCACCGACCGCCTCGTGCGGCGCCTGGACGAGCAGCTGCGCACCAGTGGCCCGAACACCGACCCGGTGGGCTGGCTGCTGGCCCGGGGCCTGCCCCAGCGTCAGCAGTGCGGCGATGCCCGGTGCGACGACCGGGTGCTGCTCGACTCCGGCCGGGACTGCCCTCGCTGCGAGGACCGGCAGGCCGACCGCCGCGCCCAGCGTCACGAAGTCGCGGCCACCCTGGACAACGCGATGCCGGGCGCCTCCGAGGCCGAGCGCCGCGCGGCCGCCGACCGGCAGCTGCACGAGCGGCTGACCCGCCCAGGGCTGGGCCCGCGAACACGAGCAGGAGCAGGTCCGCGCCCGGCAGGCCGCCGCCAAGGCCTACCGCGCCGAAGCAGCAGCCGCGCAGCCGGCCGACGAAGCCACGGCCGCGTTGGCAGCCCCGGTCGTGCTACCTGCGCCGCGGCCGCCCGTCCTCACCCCCGCTCCGGAGCCGGACTTCCCCGACGTCGACGACAACCCAGGGGCTGGTCCTCGAAGAGCTCACTCGCGACCAGGTCCGCGACTGGTGGGTGCGGGCGATGAAGGACCACCAGGTGGTGTTCGACCGCATCAATCGCTACGGCGAGCCGTCGGCCCGGCGCCTGTTCAGCCACCAGCTGGTCGACCAGGCCCAGCGCCGGGCCCGGCTCGGGCACTTGGACCTCGGCCACATCACCTGGGGGCAGGGATGAGCGGCACCGAGGCCTCCGGGGTCGACCTGGCCAAGGTCGTGCTGCGGGCCGGTCGTACGGCGCTCCGGGGCGGACGCGAGCCCCGGGTCTGGAGGCCGCGATCGGCTTCGCGGTGTTCGTCGTCGTGGCCTCAGACTCGTGGCGGCGGCCTCGTCCTCGCGTCGGCGAAGGCTGCCTATCCCGAGCCTGTCCACGTCGGTCTAGGCGACGACCACCGACGCGTACGCGATGCCGCCCCGGTGAGGGTGGGTCGCATGGACATGGACCTGGACAGCGTCTGGGAGCGGATGGAGATCGTCTTGTGGGTGCGGCAGGGGGCGGGCGGCTGGTCGGCGAGGACGGTGTGGGTGGTGGCGGTCGGCGTGGAGGCGTATGTGCGCTCGGCCTTCGGGCGGCGCAGCGCCTGGTACCGCCGGATTCTGCGGGACGCGGAGACGGAGGTGGAGGTGGAGGTGGCCGGGGTTCGGGGGTCTGTCACCCTCCGGGCGGTGGACGATCCGGAGCTGGTCCGGCGTGTCTCCTGCGCCTACCGGGTCAAGTACGGGTTGAGCTGGCCCGGGCCGGTGGAGTCGATGAACGCGTACGAGGCCGCGGCCACCACCATGCGGCTAGTGGATCTCCGGGAGGTCGCGCAGTTGCCTGCGTGAGGTGAGTCCGAGCTTGCGGAAGATGTTGCGCAGATGCGCGTCGACCGTGCGTGGGCTGAGGAACAGCTTGGCCGCTACCTCCTTGGTGGTGGCGCCGTCGGCCACCAGGCGGGCGATGTGCACCTCCTGCATGGTCAGCTGGTCGGAGGCCTTGGAGGTACGGCTGCGGGCCTGCTCGCCGGTGGCCCGCAACTCGCCTGCGGCGCGTTCGGCGAACGCCTCCATGCCCAGGTCGGACAGCGTCTCGTGGGCGAGCCGCAGCGCGGACCGGGCGTCCCGCCGCCGGCCCTGGCGGCGCAGCCACTCCCCGTACAGCAGCCGTGCGCGGGCGCGGTAGACGACCAGCGCGTCGTCCGCGAGCAGGTCGACGGCCTCCTGGTACGCGGACTCCTCTCCGGTCACCAGGGCCCGCGTCCAGGCCTCGACGCCCAGGCCCCAGGGCTGCCCGCCGGCCTGCGTACGCTCCCGGAGGGACGCCAGGGCGCCGGCGGCGACCTCCGTCTCGCCGCACCGTACCGCCGCCTCCACCAGCTCGGGCAGGGCGAGCCCCGCGGTGCCGACCGCGCCGTACTTCACCGCCTGCCGCGCCGCCTCCAGGGCGGCCGGGTAGTCCGCCAGGCCGTTGCCGAGCACGGCCGTCGCCCAGCGCACGCTGAGGCTCATCCGGTGGTCGACCGTTTCGAACAGCTCGGCGGCCTCCCGGCGCCGTCCGCGCAGCGCGGCCAGGTGCAGGCGCGGGTAGACCAGCGGCGCCGCCCCGGTGGCGTCGGCGATCGCCTCCTCCTCGGAGATCAGCTCCATGGCGGTGCCCAGCTCGCCGGCGTGTACCGAGGCGGTGGCCCGCATGGCCAGTGCGATGGGCAGCGCGTGGAAGGAGCCCGACTCGCGGCCGGCCGCGACCGCCCGTGCGGAGATGCCCCGCAGGGCGGCGAAGTCCCACAGCTCGGTGGCCAGCATGAAGCCGAGGGACGGCCGCCTGGCCCACACCGCGTCCTGGACGGAGGCGAGGATCGGCCCGAGGGCCGGCCCGGCCGCCGCGTGCCCTTCGCCGACCAGGCGGACCAGGCCGGCCAGCACCGCCGTCGCGCCGGACGCCGGCTCCGGCCCGTCCGGCGGCGCGACCTTCCGTACGGCCGCCACCACGTCGTCCAGCCCGCCCAGCAGCAGCCCCATCTCGATGGCGTCCAGGCAGCAGTCCCGCGCCCGGACCGGGTCAGAGGCCGCCAGCCGGGACGCGGCCCGCAACAGATGCGTGGTGGGGTTCTCCTCACCGCGGCTGCGGACGAACGACAGCCGGCCGCGGAGCAGGTCGGCCCTGGCCGCCCGGCCCGGATCACCGGCCCGGCCGCCGGCCGGCCGGTCGGTGGCGCCGTCGGCCGGATCGTCGGCCGGTACGGTGCTCAGCAGCTCGGCCGCCGTGTCGAAGTCGCCCACCGAGAGCTTGGCCTGCACCGCGGCGAGGACCCGCTCGGCGCGTCGGGCCGGGTCGGCCGTGAGCGCGGCCGAGCGTGCGAGGAACGCCGCCGACGCCGCGGCACCGCCGCGTTCCCGGGCCCGGGCGGCGGAGGCCTCCAGCGCGGCGGCGACCTGCTCGTCCGGCCCGGCACAAGCCTGGGCGAGGTGCCAGGCCCGCCG
Source organism: Streptomyces lichenis (assembly GCF_023218175.1). GTDB lineage: Bacteria > Actinomycetota > Actinomycetes > Streptomycetales > Streptomycetaceae > Streptomyces > Streptomyces lichenis. Next base: position 169,767 of record NZ_JALPTH010000011.1, read on the forward strand.
GTCGGGGTCGGTGACCGGGTCGGTCGCAGCGGCCAGCGCCCGGTGCGCCCGCCGCCGCTCCTCCGGCGTCGCGGCCCAGTAGGCGGCGGAGCGGGCGAGCGGGTGGCTGAACCGGATCCGGGTACCGAACTCGACCAACGGTACGGACTGCGCGGTGGCGTCCGCGTCGATGCCCAGGTCCCCGGCTGCCCGCCACAGCAGGCCGGGGTCGCCGATCGGGTCGGCGGCGGCGACGGTGACCAGCAGCCGGGCGGCCGGCGGCAGCAGCGCCAGCCGGGAGCGGAAGCTCTGCTCGATCACCTCCGGCACCGACTCGGGCTGGGCGTATCCGCCCGCCATGCCGGCGAGCCCGGCGGTCCTGGGCAGCTCCACCAGCGCGAGCGGGTTGCCGCGCGCCTCGGCCAGCACCCGGTCCCGCACCCGCTCGTCCAGCGGGGCGCGGACCGCCGCGGCCAGCAGCGCGCGGGCGTCCGCCTCGCCCAGCCCCCGCAACCGGTGGCCGGGCAGCCCGTCCAGCTCGGACAGCCGGCTCGGCTCCCGTACCGCGCACACCAGGGCGACCGGCTCGGCCGAGACCCGGCGGGCCAGGAAGGCCAGTGCCTTGGCCGAGGCCCGGTCCAGCCAGTGCGCGTCGTCGACGACGCACAGCACCGGGCGCTCCCGGGCGGTCTCCGCCAGCAGGCCCAGCGACGCGACGCCGACCAGGAACGGGTCGGGGGATCCGGTGTCGAGTCCGAAGGCGATCTCCAGCGCGGTGCGGTGCGGCGCGGGCAGCGCCGCCAGCCGGTCGGTGACCGGCGCGAGCAGCTGGTGCAGCGCGGCGAACGGCAGCTCCATCTCGAACTCCGCGCCGGACGCACGCAGGACGAGGAACCCGGAGGCGGCCTCGCCCAGTCGGTGCAGCAGCGCGCTCTTGCCGATGCCCGGCTCGCCGCGCAGGACCAGGGCGCTGCCCCCGCCCTCCCTCGCCGCCTGGAGCAAGGTGTCGAGCCGGCGCAGCTCGTCCTGCCGACCTGTCAGCGCTTTCGTCTGTATCCCGGGCATGATCGACAACCTATGCGGTGACGCTGCCCGGCGGAATCCGGCAAGGCCCCGGACTGCCGGGACGTTGCGGCGCACGGCCTCCGTGGTGGAGGCGCGGCCCCCTTCGCCGAGCCGCGGCCCGGGCACGCGTGGTGGCGATGTCCGGCTCCCCGGCCGGGATCGCGGCTCCCCGGGCCGCGGCGCTGCCCAGGCGCGCGGGCGCCGAGCCGGTGCCCGGCCCCCTGGCCGGGGCCCGGCCCCGGCGCCGCGACACAGCCCGGCCCCCTTCACCGACTCGCGCCCCGGGTCTCCGTATAGGCGATGTTCACCGACGCGAGCGGTACGCGCCCGCTGCGAGGGTCGGGCCATGAACAGCAACGCGCTACCGCGAGGGAACACCACCGGCGGCTGGACGCCGCTGGCGGTCCTGGCCACGGCCCAGTTCCTGGTCGTGCTGAGCACCTCGATCGTGAATGTCGCCCTGCCCGGTATCCGGACCGGTCTCCGGCTGTCCGACACCGGCCAGGCGTGGACGGTCAACGCCTACGTACTGGTCTTCGGAGCGCTGCTGCTGCCCGGAGGGCGGGCCGGCGATGTGTACGGGCTCCGCCGGGTCTTTCTGCTCGGCACCGGCCTGTTCGCCGCCGCCTCGTTCGGCGCGGCGCTGGCGCCCACCGCGGCCGTGCTGATCGCCTGCCGGGCGGCGCAGGGCGTCGGCGCGGCGCTGCTGGCGCCCACGGCGCTGGCGCTCGTCCTGACGCTCTACCCGGATCGCGGGCGGCGCGGCACCGCACTCGGTGTGTGGGGCGCGGTGTCCGGCGCCGGCGGGGCGGCGGGCGTGCTGCTCGGCGGGGTGCTCACCGACCGGTTCGGCTGGCGCGCGGTGTTCGTGGTGATGGTGCCGCTCGCCGTGCTCGTCCTGGTGGCCACCCGGCTGCTGGTCGCGGCGGACCGGCCGCGCGGCGGGAGCCTGGACGCGCCGGGCGCGGTGACGGTGACGGCGGGTCTGGTGGCGCTCACCTACGGCCTGTCCGGCCCCTGGGTGCTCGCTGTGGTCGGCGCGGTGCTGCTCGCCGTGTTCGCGGTGCTCCAGCGCAAGGCCGCCGCCCCGCTGCTGCCGGCCCGGATGAGCGTGGTGGCGGTGCCCAACGTGCTGATGGCCCTGCTCGGCGCGGTCTGGCTCGGGCTGTTCTACTTCCTGCCCCTCTACCAGCAGCGGGCCCTCGGCTACTCGCCGCTGGAGGCCGGGCTGACCCAACTGCCCCTCGCCCTGGTGATCACCCTGTCCTCCTGGGCCACCGGCAAGCTGCCCGGCCCCCGGACACTCCCGGCGGGCCTGCTGGTCCTGGCGGCCGGACTGGCCTGGCTGTCGCGCACCCCGGCCGACGGCACCTTCCTGGCGGACCTGCTCGGCCCGACGCTCCTCATCGGCGCCGGACTGGGGGTGGCCTTCGTCCGGCTCACCGCGATGGCCTCCACGGGCGTGCCGGCCGCCGACAACGGCCTGGCCGGCGGGCTGGTCAACGCCACCCGGCAGATCGGCGGAGCCGTCGGCCTGTCCTTCCTGACCCTGCTCCCCTCGGTCGGCGCCGCCTTCCTGGCCTGCGCTGTCCTGGCCCTCCTCCTCACCGTCCTCTCCGCCCTGCGCACCCCTCCGGCGGCCCCCACCACCCCGACCTCCTCCTCCCTCCCCACCCGAAAGGCCTGACCATGACGCTCGAAAAGCCCTTCATCAGCGGCCACTTCAGCCCCGTCTCCGACGAGATCACCGGGCACGACCTGAAGGTACGCGGCACCCTCCCGCCCGAGCTGAACGGCCGCTACTTCCGCAACGGCCACAACCCCAAGCCGGGGATCACCCCCAGCCACTGGTTCCGCGGCGAGGGCATGCTGCACGGCATCCGCCTCACCGACGGCCGGGCCGAGTGGTACCGCAACCGCTGGGTGCGCACCCCCTTCCTGGACGGCGTGCCGTTCACCGGGACCGAGCTGGAGGTCAGCGCCGCCGCCACCAACATCATCTTCCACGGCGGGCGCTACCTCGCCCTCCAGGAGGCGAACCTGCCGTACGAGGTGAGCGCCGAGCTGGAGACCATCGGCGTCCACGACTTCGGCGGCAAGCTCACCAGTGCGATGACCGCCCACCCCAAGGAGGACCCGGAGACCGGTGAGCTGCACTTCTTCAGCTACAGCCCCTTCCCGCCGCACCTCACCTACTACGTGGCCGACGCCTCCGGGGACATCGTCAGGTCGGAGATCGTCCAGGGCGCCGGCCCGTCCCTGATGCACGACTTCGCCATCACCCGCGAGCACGTCGTCTTCATCGACTCCCCGGTGGTCTTCGACCACGCCGAGCAGTCCGGCATCCCCTACCGCTGGCACGACGAGGTCCCGCTGCGCATCGGCGTGCTGCCCCGCTCCGGGGGCCGGACCACCTGGTACGAGGTGCCCGACCAGGCGGCTCTGCTGCACGTCGTCAACGCCTACACCGACGCGCGGGGCCGCATCGTCCTGGAAGCGCCGCGTCTGGACCGGTCCAGCTGGGAGAGCTCCTGGAAGTGGTGGGTCGGCGCCCCGGGATACGGCACCAGCCCCGCGACCGGCTCGACCCTGCACCGCTGGATCGTCGACCCGGCCACCGGCACGGTCACCACCGAGGCCATCAACGACCTGGTCACCGAGTTCCCGTCGATCAACGACGCCCACACCGGCGCCGAGTACCGCTACGGCTACGCCATCGCCTTCCCCGGCGCGGGTCTGTCGGGCTACCACACCGCCAAGTTCGACACCCGGACCGGTCGGCAGCGGCTGTTCGCCCACGGCGAGGGCCGGATGCCCGGCGAGGCCGTCTTCGCACCCGCCGAGGGCGGCACCGCCGAGGACGACGGCTATCTGCTCACCATCGTCAGCGACCTGAAGGCCGATGCCTCCGAACTGCTCGTCCTGGACGCGAGCGACCTCAGCGAGGTGGCCGCTGTCGAGCTTCCCCGGCGGGTGCCGGCCGGCATCCACGGCCACTGGATCCCCGACACCGGCCAGTCCGCCTGACCCCTCGGCTCCCACCCCGCGAGCGCGGCGGCGGCCGACGACGCCTTGGTCGCCGTCGACACCCTCGTCGAGGCGCTCACCAGGATCAGTCCGGAGGCCGGCGCCGCCTTGACCGCGGTGACCGCGGTGACGGTCGCGGCCCGCCGGCGCGTGGGTCTGCCCGTCGACATCGAGGCGGAGACGGTCTCGGTCGCAACGGCCCCCGGGGTCCCCGGACCGCGTGCCGGAGGACGGCCTCGTCGGCGTGGCCTGGGCCCGGGGTTCCAGGGCATCCGCTGACCGGTCGTGAGATGCGGAGGGGGCGCACCGTTTCGCGGGGGCTCCGGGCGGGTCGGTGTCGGTCGATGCGGAGAGGGTGTTCCGCGGTGGCGCTGTGCCCGGCTCTTCGGGCTGGGGATTCCTGGGGTGAAGTCCTTCCCGTTCGGCACCGTCCCCCCGTCTGCTGTCGCTACCGTGGCCGGGGACGGCAGTCCCGCTGGAGGACAGGAGTGTTCGGTGATGGCCGAGGGCGATGTGCGGTGGACGATGCACGACGGCGAACGGGTCGAGGTGCCCGCCACGATCGGCGGGATCCGCGCCGTTTTGTCCGGGGAGCGGCGGGCCCAGTTCGACGCGGAGATCGACGCGGCGAACGTCGACGACCTCTACGACGTGGTCCGGCGGTGGATCGTCGAGCTGGCGTCGTTCGAGGAGGACGAGGAGATCTTCGCGCAGCTGCGGGAGCAGGGAGCCGCGTGAGCCGCCGGTTCCAGATCGCGTACGCGCCGGTCGCCGAGGAGACGCTGAAGAAGGTCAGCGACCCGGCCGGGTTCCGGTCCCGGATGGAGCAGACCTTGGGCCGGGTCCCCTACGGACACGGGTCGCAGCCGATGAGAGGCGAGCGGGACCGGCGCACCGCGACGATCCGGAACGTGTTCGTGGTCTGCTACGTCGCCCAGGCCGCCCTCACCGTCACCACAGTCCGGCTCATTCCACCCCCCTGATGCCAGCACGCCCAAGCCGGAGCCGGGCTGCTCAGGGCAGTGGGGGAGTGCAGGACTCGCAGGCCCGGTGGTAGCGACCGCCCTGGGGTCCGGTGCCGACCCGGGCCCACCGCGTCAGCCCCTGCCAGTCGACGGCCTCCCCTTGAGAGAGCACGACACCCGCCTCGTGGGCGTGCCACTTCAGACCGAGTGCTCGGCCGGGCCCGGGAGGCCGAGGCCGCGGGCGTCGACGCACTGCTGCTGCACGACCGCCAGTCGGCCGCACCGGCCCCGGCCGACGCGCCGCACTTCGAGTCCGGCACCCTCACCGCCGCGCTTGCCGTCGCCACCCACGGCGTCGGGCTCGTCACGACCGTCTGCACCGAGCGGCGGGCCCTGCCCTACTACGTGGCCCGTGCCATGGCCACGGCCGACCCTGTGAGCCACGGCCGGTCCGGCTGGCAGCCGGTCACCCGTGTCGACCCAGCCGCGACGGGCAACTACATCCGCGCCGGCAGCACTACGGCCGCCGAACGGCGCGCCTGAGCCGAGGAGTTCACCCAGGTGCTCATGGGCCTGTGGGACAGCTTCGACGACGACGCCTTCGCGGCGCGCGTTGCCGATGTGGTCCTGGCCCCGGCGGGCCGGACGCCCCGACATGCCGGTGGTCCTTCTCGACCGGCCCGTCGACGCCGCGCCCGGCGCGGCCGCCGAACTACGCCCGGCTCCTGGAAGGCCTCCCTGCCCGGCCGTAGACGCGCCCGCCGGCGCCTCGGCGCCTACCGATCCCGGAGGCCTTCACCGGCCCCGTCCCGGCCGAAGCGTCGGCGACACCGGCCCCGGATGCCGCCGCACGCCCGGTCCCCACGCCGAAGCCCACCGCCCGGCAGAAGCGGAAACGGCGCACCGGCGGTAGGACGCGACGGGCGTGAGCCGCTCGGACTCGGCACGGCGATCGGCATGATGATGATGACCGACGTGGCCTGATCGCCCCTGGACGCCCGGCGGCAGCGTCCTGGCCCAGGGGGGAATATCCTCACCGCGGCTGCGTCCGAGCTCACCGGGCACGTGAAGGCCACCGCGTTCGACGAGGAGTCCGGCCGCCCGGTTGTTGTCCCCGAGGCCCCCACCTACGGCGCGAAGACCCGCTGGCGCGCGCCGAAGCTCATCACGGCCGCCAACCGCGCGATGCCCGCCGCGAACGTCCGGATGGTCAACGGGCTGTCGGCCGCCGGCGGCCCGGTTCCGCGCCCGGGCGTTGCGGCCGGGCCGGTGACGAGGGAGAGTGCGTCGGCCGGCTACCACCGTGCCCCGCCCCGCCCCGCCAGGAGGACCCGGCCTTGGCCGCAGTCGTACGGGAGGAACAGGTCCGCGCCTCCGGGTCCCCGGCGGTGGCCATCCGATCCTTGAGGGGCCTCACGGGTCTGCGCGAGCGGCGCCACCGTGCGGCAGTGCCGAGGTCAGGCTTCGATCGGAGTGGCGGGGGCGAGGTCGTACGCCTTCTGCAGGAGGTCGGGGCGGTGTCCGTCGTTGAGCTGTCGGTCCCACTGGGCGTCGATCTGTTCGCGGACCTGCGGTTCCATCTCAGCGGGTAGCAGGTTGCGGTAGCGGCGGTCCTCGCCGAGCAGGACCTGGACAGTCCGCTGGTAGACCGGTTCGGGGTCGTACTGCTCGTGCGGGAAGGCGAGTTCGGCGTAGTCGAAGAGCCGGTCGGCGGGGTCGTCCCGCCACTCCTTCCACGTCTCGAACATGGTGTCGTTGAACCCGGTGAGGAAAGGGCCAGGGTTGATCGTCGCCACCGTCACCCCGAACTCCGCGAGCTCCTGGTCCAGCGCGTCGGCGAACGCCTCTACCGCGTGCTTGGAACCCGCGTAGGCGCCGGTGAAAGGGTCGACGGTGAGGCCGGCGACCGAGGACATGAACACGATCCGCCCGTTACGGCGGGCCGCCATCCGCCGGGCGATGCCTTGGGTGAGCAGGACGGGGCCGAAGACGTTCACCTCGAACTGGCGGCGCAGTCGCTCCTCGGGGATGTCGACGGTGGCGCCGCCCTCGGAGACGCCCGCGTTGTTGAGCAGGACCTCGACGTTCCACGTCCAGGCGTTCTCCCGGTCGCCGGGGTCGGTCACGTCCAGCTTCTCCACCCGCAATTCGACGCCCCGCTCCTGCGCCTCGGCGCGCAGAACACCGACCTGGGCGATGATCTCCACACCTGCGATCACCTCGTGCCCGGCCTGGGCGAGCCGCAGCGCGACCTCCTTGCCGAAGCCGCTGCCAGCACCCGTGATGAGAATTGGTCCCGCCATGTCCTCGCGCCGCCTTTCCCTGTGGTGGTGCCCGCCTGGTTGTCGCGGGCGGTGCCGGCCCGCTCCCGCCCGCCACCGAGGCGCTCACCAGAGACGTGGCTGCCACCTCGGTCACGGCACGCTCATCAAGCGAAACGGGGCGCTGTGCCGCACTCAGCCCCACGCTAGATGCCCAATCACCACGGCGCCTTTCGGCCAAGGCATACGCCGTAGGCATGGACCGGACTCCTCGTCGACTCAACGGCCGCGCCGCCCGGCCGGTCCGCCCTGGTCACGTCGGCGCCGGGCTCGGCCGTCGCCCGGCTGCCCCGTCATCGTGGCGGCGACCCGACCGCTCCCGCCCGAGCACCCGCCTCGGCCGCCCGCCCCGCGCCGCCTCCCTTCCGTCTCCGCGCCCGCCCCTGGTTCTTCCCGACACAGCCCACCCCATCCCGCCCGATACGCCCTCGCCACGTGCGACCCGGCCCGCGCCGTGCCACACCGTCCCCGAATCGCGCCCGCCCCACCTCAGGCCTGTCCGCCCCACCCGCCGGACCGCGCTGTCGCGTCCGGCTTGACCACCGGTCCGCCGCCAGTCCTCCTGCCCTGGCCCCCGCTTGTGCCCGTGCCGGTGCGCCAAGACCGCGCGTCGTTGGTCCGCAGCTCCGCCGCCGCACTGTTTCGAGGCCGTGGACCGCGTCGTCAGCCGGCCTCGGCGACCAGGAGCCGAAACTGTCGACACCGACCCCGGCACTCTGGCCGCCGCCATCACTCCACGACCCGCACCGCCCAACCGACCCGAGCCTCCGGTTGGAATCGGCACCCCCTGACAACGTGCCGAGCCGGTCGCCGGATGCCTGCGTACCGCACCAAGCCGGGTCGCGAACCGGCCTGCCGGTCAGTCCCCGGCCGGCTCGCCGTGGCTGCGTACGACTTCCTTGACCTTGGCCACGGCGAAGCCCCAGCCCTGCTCCACGGTGGGCTTGGCCGGCACGGCGATCTCTTCGGGATTGGTGAGGACGTCGAGCAGGACCGGTCCCGGGCTGTGGAACGCCCGCTGCACGGCGTCCTGCAGTTCGTCGGGGTCCGTCACACGGATGCCGGTGATACCCATGGCTTGGGCCACAGCGGCGAAATCGGGGTTGTCGAGTTCGGTGCCGAACTCCGGGAGGCCGGCCTGTTCCTGCTCCAGTTTCACCATGCCGAGTCGGCGGTTGTCGAAGAGGACCAGTTTGACGGGAAGCTGGTAGGTCTTCAGGGTCATGAGGTCGCCCAGGAGCATGCTCAGACCGCCATCGCCGCAGAACGCGACCACCTGGCGGTCCCGGTCCAGACATTGGGCGCCCAGCGCCTGGGGCATCGCGTTGGCCATCGAGCCGAGGTTGTAGGAGCCGATCAGCTTCCGCTCGCCGCGCATCTCGACGAACCGCGAGAGCCACACCGTCGCCATGCCGGTGTCGGAGGTGAAGACGGCGTCCTCGGCCGCGATCCGGTCGACGGCAGCAGCCAGTGCTTCGGGACGGATGTCGTGCGTACGGTTGTCCAGGGCGGAACGGAGCCGGCCCACGATCCCCTTGTCGTGGGCGGGGTCGGCGAGCCGGGCCTGACCGGTGCGCCACGCGTCGAAGCGCTCACGCGCCGTGTCGAGGTGGGAGCGGTCGCGGGTGCCGCCGCCTCCGTCGGGCGCCGCGCCGAGGTGGGACAGGAGATCGCGGACGGTGGCGCCGGTGTCGCCCACCAGGCCGATGTCGACGGGTACGCGGCGTCCGATGTGGGTGGCCTCGGTGTCCACCTGCACGACGGAGCGGCCCTCGGGATACCACTCGCGGTAGGGGAAGTCGGTGCCGAGCAGCAGCAGGGTGTCGGCGTCCTGGAGGGCTGATGCCGCCGCCGGGTTGCCGATCAGTCCGGTCTGGCCGACCTGGAAGGGATTGGCGCCGCCTTCGAAACCGGCCTTGGCCTTGAGGGTGAGCACCATGGGTGCGGCCAGCCGGTCGGCGAGGGCGAGCACGTCCGCCCGGGCGGCACGGGCGCCCTCCCCGACGAGCAGGGTGATCCGTTCGGAGGCGTCGAGGAGTTCGGCGGCGCGCCGGACGGCGGCCTCCTCGGGCCGGCTGACCCCGGTGTCGAGGGAGAGGCGGGTGGGGCGGTCGGCGGTGAGTTCCCTCTCGCCGATGTCCCCGGGCACGGTGAGGACGGCCACGCCCTTGCGCCCCAGCGCGGTGCGGACGGCCGTCTCCAGCAGCCGCGGGAGCTGGTCGGGGGAGGTGACGGTGGCCCGGAAGACGGCCACGTCGCTGAAGAGGGCGTCGTTGTCGACCTCCTGGAAGTAGTCGCCGCCCACCTCGGCGAGCGGCACCTGCCCTGCGATGGCCAGCACGGGGGCGTGGCTCTTGGCCGCGTCGTAGAGCCCGTTGAGCAGGTGGACGGAGCCGGGGCCGACGGTGCCCATGCAGACGCCGAGGGTGCCGGTGAGCTGTGACTGGGCGCTCGCGGCGAAGGCCGCCGCCTCCTCGTGCCGGCAGCCCACCCAGTCCAGGTCCTCGGTGGTGCGGATGGCGTCGGTCAGGGGGTTGAGCGCGTCCCCCACGACGCCGAAGACCTGGCGCACGCCGAGTTCGCTCAAGGCGTCCACGATGACGCGGGCAACGGTACGGGCCACTGGTATCTCCTCCAGATCACACGGACAGGTCAGACGGTGAAGCGGTCGGGTTCGGCGGACTTCCAGTCGGCCGCCCAGGAGGCGGGCGGTTCGCCGAGCAACTGCCCGGGCCGGAGCCACTCGTAGAGTTCCTCGTAGGAGCGTTCGGTGACGGGGTCGACGCGCCTGCGGAGCATGTGCGGGCGCAGTTGCGCGGGGTCGGTCACGCCCATGGCGCCCATGATCTGCAGGGCGCTGGCCACGGTCGCCTCCTGGAAGCGCTGGACGCGCAGCGTCTTGTCGGCGACGTCGAGTGCGCGGGCCCGGCGGGGGTCCTGGGTGGTGACACCGGTGGGGCAGGTGTTCGTGTGGCAGCGCTGGGCCTGGATACAGCCGACGGCGAACATCATCGCCCGCGCGGCGTTGCCGTAGTCGGCGCCCTGCACCATGCGCTTGACCAGATCGGTTCCAGTGGCGATCTTGCCGCTCGCTCCGACCCTGACGCGGTCCCGCAGGCCCGTGCCGACGAGTGCGTTGTGCACGGTCAGCAGGCCCTCGGTGAGGGGGGCGCCGACGTGGTCGGCGAATTCCAGCGGCGCCGCGCCCGTTCCGCCCTCGGCCCCGTCCACCACGATGAAGTCGGGGGTGGTGCCCTCCTCCAGCATGGCCTTGCACACGGCGAGGAACTGCCGGCGTGAGCCGACACAGAGCTTGAACCCGGCGGGCTTGCCTCCGGACAGCTCCCGCATCCGGGCGACGAAGCGGACGAGCTCGCGCGGGGTGGAGAAGACCTGGTGATACGGCGGGGAGATGACCGTCTGCCCTTCGGGCACACCGCGGACCCGGGCGATCTCCGCGTTGACCTTGGCACCCGGCAGCACACCGCCGATACCGGGCTTCGCCCCCTGCGAGAGCTTCAGGGACACGCATTTGACCTGGTCGTGGGAGGCCTTGTCGGCGAACTCGGCCGGATCGAACTCGCCTTCGCCGGTCCGGCAGCCGAAGTACCCGGTACCTATCTCCCAGACCAGGTCACCGCCCGGGCGCAGGTGGTGGTCGGAGAGCCCGCCCTCGCCGGTGTCCTGAGCGAAGCCGCCGGCCGCGGCGCCCCCGTTGAGCGCGAGGACCGCGTTGGCCGACAGGGAGCCGAAACTCATCGCCGAGACGTTCAGCAGCGCCATGTCGTAGGGGCGGTCGCAGCCGGGGCCCCCGATCCGCACGCGGGGAGGCGCCTGGGGTACCGGGCAGGGCGCCATGGAGGGCACGAGGAACTCGTAGCCGACCTCGTACACGTCCCGTTCGGTGCCGAAGGGTTCCCCCGCGTCGGTGCCCTTGGCGCGCTCGTAGACGATGTTGCGCACATCCCGGTCGAAGGGGCGGCCGTCGTAGTTCCGCTCGATGAAGTACTGCTGGAGCTCCGGACGTATCCGCTCCAGGAGGAAACGGGCGTGCCCGAGGACGGGATAGTTGCGCAGCACCGAGTGCCGGCGCTGCAGCAGGTCCCACGCGCCCAGCAGGCCCAAGAGCGCGAGCGGGCCGGCGGCGAGCCACCACAGGGGCGAGGCTTCCGTCCCGGCCACGGCCGCCGTGACGGCGGCACAGAGGAGCAGGACGACGATCATCACACGTATCACGTGCTGCGCCTTGCCCGGTGGCGGGTCGCCATGTCGCTCACCCGCACCAAGATCCTCTAAAGCCTTCGGGCAGGGCATCCGAGGTCGGGGCCGGGGCCGGCCTTGGCCCGGCCTGCCTCCGAAACGCCGCCTCCCGCGGATCGAGGTGGGTTCGCGGCGCGGCCGGAGCGGGAAGGGAGGGTCGGATGAGACGACAGACGGAAGGGTGGACCCGCGCCGGGCTCTTCACTCGCGGGTTCGGGCCCGAGGTGCGGGCGGGTGGGCCCAACATGGTGCTGGTGCACGGACTGGGCCTGTCGGGGCGGTACTTCGTGCCGCTGGCCCGGCGGCTGGCGGCGGGCGGGGCGAGCGTGCTGGTACCGGATCTGCCGGGCAACGTGCGCTCCCGGTCGGCCGCCCGGCGGGCGCCCGGGGTGGGGGAACTGGCTGGTGCGCTGCGCCGCTGGCACCGGGAACTGGCCCTCGGCCCCAGCCTGCTGGTGGCCAATTCCGTCGGGTGCCAGGTGGTCGCCGCCTTCGCGGCCCGCGACCCCGCACTGGTGGAGCGCGTCGTCCTCCTGGGCCCGGCGCTGGAGCCCGGGGTGACCGGTCTACGGCAGTGCGGGCGGCTGATGGCGGACGCACCCCGCGAGCCGCTCGGCCTGCTCGCCGTGGCGGCCACGGACTACCTGGTGACCGGTCCCCTGCGGTTCGCCGCCTCCTTCCGCCACGCGCTGCGGGACGCCGCCGAATCGTTCGAGAAGCAGCTGGCCCGTATCGAGGTACCCGCACTCGTCGTGCGGGGCAGTGGTGACACCGTCGCCTCCCGGGACTGGACCCGGCGGCTGGCCGGCATTGTCGGCGACGGACGAGTGGCCCAGGTCGGCGGTGCCGCGCACGCGGCCCACTACAGCAGCCCGGACGCCGTGGCCGACCTGATCGAGAAGTTCATGGTCGGAGGACGCGGATAACCTCCGACAGGCCACCGGAGCCGTCCGGCGCGACTCCGTCCCCGGGTACCGGCGGCGGCACCAGGTGGCGGAGGCAGGCTCTGCCGGTCCGGGGCGGCCGGCGGGCAGGCGAGGCGGCCTGGTACCGAGGCTGACGCCCCACCACACCGTCGTCGTACCGGACCCGCGCGGCCTGGGTGACTCCGCCCGGCCGGCGGGCGGCTACGGCTCCGCGATGGTGAGCGACGACAGAGCCGAGCTGATGACCCGCCTCGGGTATGACCTGCGGCATCCGCGCGATGCTGTCGATCGAGCGGGCGATGCTCGTCGACGCCGCGCAGAACCGGCGAGCCGCGCGGCGTCGACTCGGCATCCCCGTCCTGGCGCTCGGCGGCTCGGCGTTCATCGGCGGGCGCAACGAGTCCCGGATGCGCTCCATGGCCCACGACGCCACCGGACATGTCTTCGACGCCGGCCACGGTCTGGCGGAGGAAGTACCGCAGGAGATGGCCGAGGCGGTCATCCCGTTCCTGGCCGGGCGTTCGCAGGCGGTCACGAGGCCGAACGGCCCTCCTGGCTCGAAGGACGTTCCTCGCGGTCACGCCGCCGGGTCCGGCGGTCCGCCACCACCCGCTGAACCGCTCTCCCGCGGCGTCCGTAGCCCAGGTGACCGAGTACCGCAAACCGCGAGACAGGAGAAGTGATGTCCACTCCCACCGAAACCCCGCACCAGAGCGATGTTCCTCCCGCGGAACCCAACGTCAACCAGGGTGGTCACGGCGGCATCCGGCCGCTGGGGGAGGCCCGCCAGATCCTGGCGAAGCCCGCCCCGTACGACTCGGTGGAGAACGAGTTCTACCGGAGGGTACGCCAGGGCGACTACCCGGGCATCGAGCAGGTCGTTCCGGCCTCGTACACGGCTGCTCAGGTACGCGACATACTGGGCGGCGAGTTGAGTCCCACGGAGAGCGCCGGACTCGACGACCGGACGTCCGTCTACATCGAGAACATCACGTCCGGTCTGGATCCGGTCAAGACCCTGGACACCAAGATCGGCAGTTCGACCACCAGCTTCCGGGAGAACCTGGCGCAGCAGGGCAAGTCGTTCGTGGGGGCCGGGTGGAAGTACATGACGTTCGTCTTCACCGACAGGGCCACCGGCTCGTCGGACCGAGGCTGGCGTGTCGTCGCGGGCTCGGACGCGGCGGGGAACCGCCTCACCGACGGCCGGCATTCGCGACAGATCCTGCGCGACTTCTCCGACAAGCCCGAGGTGTGGGAGCAGCTGATCAGCAAGATGGAGGCCATCAGGGACGCGGCGAAAGCGTCGCACCTGGGTTTCATCGCCTCCAGTGTCTTCTCGGTCCACGGCACCGAGGACGGGAAGACGAAAGTGGATGCCAAGCTGATCGACTTCGCCCATGTGATCGACGCCCGCAAGCCCTTCGGGAGCCCGTCACCCGGCACCGGTGGCGCCGGGAGCGCCCCGGACCTGACTCGCGCCGGCGCCGACTACCGGGAACGGTTCATCTCCGGGATGGACCAGCTGATCGGCGAGGCCAACACGATTCTCAAGGCCAAGGCCGCCCGGACAGCTCCGGCGGCCACGTCCACCCAGACCCGTTCTCCCGCGTCGCCGTCCGCCGTCGTCGGGGCGGCCGTGGTCACCCCCGCACAGGACGCGCGGCCGACCCGGTAGGCGGCCCGTCGCCCTCGCCGCACCTCGCCACGGCGGACACCCGGTCGCGGCAGCCGGCCGACGACGTCAGGAAGGGGTCTCCAGCGTCTTCATGATGACGAAGCTGTTGACCGTGGCGATGCCGGGCAGGGCGGCCAGTTGGTTGGCGTGGAAGTCCTCATAGGCCGCCAGGTCGGCCACCTCGACCTGGACCAGGTAGTCGATGCTGCCGGTGATGTGGTGGCAGGCGGTCACCCCCGGCAACGCCATGACCCCGTCCTCGAAGGCGGTCACGTGCGCACGCGTGTGACGCGTCAACCGGACGCCGGCGAGCACCCGCAGACCGCGACCTACGGCGGTCGGGTCGATCACCGCCCGGTAGCCGAGGATCACTCCCGACTCCTCCAGGTTCCGCACGCGCCGCAGACAGGGCGAGGGCGACAGCCCGACCCGGGCGGCCAGTTCGTTGTTGCTGATCCGCCCATGACGTTCGAGCACGGTCAGGATCGACCGATCCATATCGTCCATGACCGGCAGAATATTGCGCGGTATGCCTCTGCCGGGAGGGAAAGAGCCATGAGAGCGCGCAATTCCTTGCCGGAGTTGCGGCTCGTGCCCCCGCTCGCCGTGGTGGACCACCAGGCTGGAAGGTGACATCGGAGCGAGGAGAGGAAGGACAGCCATGCCGGGCAGGACCACCGTCACCGTGCACGCCGATCGAGAGGTCCACCCCCACCGCGCGGTGGCACCGCCCATCTACCAGACGGCGACGTTCTCGGCGGTGGACGCGGAGGAGTTCGCGCGGAGCGCCTTGGAGGCGCGGGGCACGGACTTCTACACCCGCTACGGCAACCCGAACCACGCGCAGGCCGCGGCCGTCGTCGCCGAACTGGAGGGCACCGAGGCCGCCATGGTCACCGCGTCCGGCATGGCCGCGCTCACCACCGCGGTGCTCGCCCTGGTCCGGGCCGGAGACCATGTCATCGGGCAGAAGTCCACCTACGGCGGCACCGCCTCCGTCCTGCTGAACCTGCTGCCGCGCCTGGGGGTGTCGACCACCCTGGTCGACCAGACCGACCCCGGGGCGTTCGAAAAGGCCCTGAGGCCTAAGACGCGATTGATCCTGCTGGAGACCCCGAGCAACCCGCTGCTCCGGATCACCGACCTGCGTGCGGTGGCACGCCTGGCCCGTGCGCACCGCGTGACCACCCTGGCGGACAACACCTTCGCCACCCCGCTCAACCAGCGCCCCGCCGAGTCCGGCGTCGACGTGGTCTGGCACAGCGCCACCAAGTACCTCAACGGCCACGGCGACGTCTCCGCCGGTGTCCTGGCCGGCCCGGCGGATCTGCTGGACCGGATCTGGGAGACCGGGGTGCTCACCGGTGCCGCCCTCGGGCCCATCGACGCGTGGCTGCTGCTGCGCGGTCTGCGCACCCTGCCGCTTCGGGTGGCCCGGCACAACGCCAACGGCCAGGCGCTCGCCGAGGCACTGGCGGACCATCCCGCCGTCAGCCGGGTGCACTACCCGGGCCTGGCCGGCCACCCGCAGCACCGGCTCGCCGCCGAGCAGATGAGCGGCTTCGGCGGGGTGCTCGGCATCGAGTTCACCGGCGGGTACGACAAGGCCGACGCCTTCCTGGGCCGGCTGGCGTACTTCCGCCGCTCGGCCAGCCTCGGCGGGGTGGAGTCCCTGGCCGTCCACCCGGCGTCCATGTGGCGCGGGATGCTCAGCGAGGAGCAGATCACCGACGCCGTCCCGCCCGGCCTGGTCCGGCTGGCCGCGGGCACCGAGGACACCGCCGACCTGGTCGCCGACGCCCGTGCCGCGGCCGACGCCGTACTGGCCGGCACCGCGACGGCCTGATCGGCTGCCCGGGGAGACGGGGGGGCGGTGCCACCGCCCCCGGGCGTCGAGCCGGTCCGGCCGGCTCAGGCCCGGGCGGCCCCGGCGGTGTCAGCGGCCGTCCTCCGCCGATCGCGCACCCGTGTGCGTCCGTCCGCTCGGGCCCTCCGCCAGCCCCGGCATGAGCAGCGCCACCACCCGCTCCGCCAGCGTGTCGGGGATGGTCGTGCCCAGGTGGGTGATGTGGAGGTGGACCAACCCCCCGAGGGTGAGGACGACCAGACCGGAGTCGACGTCCTCCGCCACCTCGGCGCGCCGCTTGCCCCGTTCGAGGATCTCGGTGGCCGCCATGAGCCGCTGCCGCCAGAACTGGCCGCGCGCCTGGGCGATGTCGGGATCGTCGTCCGTCACCACGGTGAAGCGGATCAGCGCGGTGCCCACCGGGGTCTGGGCGAACCGGGCCAGGTCGGCGGTGAAGAGCTCCAGGTCCTTGCGTACGGAGCCGGTGTCCGGGATGGGCACCTCGCCGGCGGTGCGCTCGGTCAACGCGTCCACGATCAGCCGGGGCACCGTGCGCCAGCGGCGGTACAGGGAGCTCTCGTGCACCCCCGCCTCGGCCGCGATGTCGGCGAAGCCGACGTGGTCGATGCCCGCCTCGGTGATCCGGCGAATCGCCGCGTCCAGCACGAGGGCGCGGAGCTTGGCGCCGCGTACCGCGACGCGGCGCTGTTCGGGTTTCTGGCCTGCCATACCTCCATCATCTCATCGCAATGAACTTTGCGTTACGCCGCCGCAGGAGCTACCGTGCGACTATCGCAAGGAAACTTGCGATAGGGCGGAAGGGGTGGTGGTGTGCGCACGGTCTCGACCCCATCGGGGCGCTGGCGCGGCAGGCAGGACGAGGGGGCCGTGGTCTTCCACGGCATCCACTACGCGCGCGCCGACCGGTTCGCCCCGCCGCGGCGGGCTCCGGCCGCCACGGGTGTCACCGACGCGATCGCGCCCGGTCCGGTGGCGCCGCAACTGCCCTCCCGGCTCGAAGCCGTGATGGGTCCCGCCGCGCCGCTGCCGCAGTCGGAGGACTGCCTGACCGTCACCGTCACCGTCCCCGACAGGGACACGGATGAGGGGGCCGGTCCGGCGGCGGTGCTGGTCTGGCTGCACGGCGGGGCCTTCCTCAGCGGCAGC
This sequence comes from Streptomyces lichenis, assembly GCF_023218175.1. Taxonomy (GTDB): domain Bacteria; phylum Actinomycetota; class Actinomycetes; order Streptomycetales; family Streptomycetaceae; genus Streptomyces; species Streptomyces lichenis. The sequence goes on from NZ_JALPTH010000011.1 coordinate 187,001, forward strand.
GGCGAGTGGAACCTGTACGACGCCACCCGGCTGGTGCACGAGACGGGCATCGTGGTCGTGTCGGTCGGTTACCGGCTCGGTGTCCTCGGCTACCTGCGCGCCCCGGGCATGGCACCGGGCAACCTGGGTCTGCTGGACCAGATCGCGGCCCTGGAGTGGGTACGGGAGAACATCGCGGCCTTCGGCGGCGACCCCGGCCGCGTCACGGTGGCCGGGCAGTCGGCCGGGGCGCACTCCGTCGCCGCCCTGCTCGGCATCGGCCGTGCCCGCCCGCTGTTCACCCGGGCGATCCTGCACAGCGCCCCTCTGGGTCTGGGTTTCCACACCCATCGGCGGGCCCTGCGCGCGGCCCGGCCCTTCCTCGCCGCGCTGTCCGGCGACCCGCGCACCGCCCCGGTCGCCGATGTGCTCGCGGCCCAGGCCAGGGCCGCCCGTACCCTGGCCGGACCGGCCGGGCTCAACTCCGCACCGCCCTACCTGCCGGTGGAGGCCATCCACCCCCTGCCGGCGGCCGGCCGGTGGCGGCGCGATGTCGTCCGGCACGCGCCCGGCCTCCAGGTGCTGATCGGCACCACGGCCGACGAGGCGGCGGCCTTCCACCACCCGCACCCTTTCTTCACCCGCCTGCGCCGGCTGCCGGTACCGGGTCCCCAGGCCGCGGCGGCGCTGTCCGGGCTGGTGCAGCGCAAGACGTTCGACAGGCCGGCACGCGCCTTCGCCGACCTGCTGGCGGGGGCGGGTGCCGAGGTGTGGCGCTTCCGCTTCGGCCCGCTGCACCCGGACAACCCCTTCGGCGCCTGCCACTGCATCGAACTGCCCCTGTTCTTCGGCGACTCGGCGGCCTGGCGGCAGGCGCCGATGATCCGGCCGCTCACACCCGCGGAAGCGGCGGACGCCGGGGCGCGCACCCGCCGGTACTGGGGCGAGTTCGTCCGCACGGGCCGCATCGCCGACCCGGCGTGGCCTCGCCACCGGCCCGGATCCGACTCACCGCATCCGTTGCCCTGACCCTCCCACCATCCAGCCGCCGCCCGGCCACGGGCGCGGCACCGCATCGGAAAGGCCGCAGATGAGCAGCAGAACAGCCACGGTCGTCGGCGGCGGCATCGGCGGTCTGACCGCCGCCGCGGCACTCGCCCGCAACGGCTGGCAGGTGCGCCTGCACGAACGCCTCCCGGCGATCCGCGCGATCGGCGCCGGCATCTACCTCTGGGACAACGGGCTGTTCGCCCTCGACACGATCGGTGCGCTGGAGGCGGCCACCGCCGGCGCCCATGTGGCTCCGGCGGTCGAGATGCGCGCGCGGAACGGCAAGGCGTTCCTGACGGTGAACGTGAACACGGAGGACGGGCCCCGCTGCCTCACCGTGCTGCGGGACCAGCTCGTCACGGCGCTCGTGGACGCCGCCGAAGCGGCGGGCGTGGTCCTGGTCACCGGCTCGGCCGCCACCGCGGTCCGCCCGGACGGCACGGTCCACTTCGCCGCCGCCGAACCGGAGAGGGCCGACCTGGTCGTGGTGGCCGACGGCGTGCACTCCCGCCTGCGGGACAGCGTCGATCTGGCGTACACACGCATCCGCATGCCGCAGGGCGCCGCCCGCATGATGATCCCCGCCCCGGCCGGCGGGCCGGCCGCCGGGGACGCCGTCCGGCACCTGGAGTTCTTCCATGGGCGCCGCCGCCTCCTCTTCACCCCGTGCACCCCTGAACAGGTCTACCTCGCCTTCACCTGCGACGCGGACGATCCGGCCGTCGACGGCTCCTTCGTGGACACCGGCGCCTGGTCGCGCAGCTTCCCCGGCATGGCGGGTGTCCTGGAGGCCGCCGACGGTGTGCCGGTCACGCGCTGGGACACCTTCGAGTACGTCCGGCTGTCCCGGTGGTCCCGCGGCCGGGTCGCCTTCCTCGGCGACGCCGCGCACGCCCAACCGCCCTATCTGGGCCAGGGCGGCGGCACGGCGATGACCAACGCCGTGGCGCTGGCCGCGGCGGTCAGCCGGCCCGGCCCCACCCTGCCCGCGGCGCTCGCGGCCTGGGAGCGCGAGACGCGCCCCGGAGTGGAGCGCACCCAGCGCACCTCGTACCGCATGCGCCTGCTCAACCGCGTCCCGGACAGCGTGCGCAACACCCTGATGGGTCTAACCGGGCGCACCTCGCGGTACATCGACGCCCATCTCGCGGCCACCCGGCTGCGGCCTGGGACCAACCCGCCCACCACCCACCCCTCCCGCAAGGAGACGCAGTGACCGAGATGACGACGACCATGACCCTCGACGGGGTCCAGATCGCCTTCGACGAGAGCGGAACGGCCGCCCCCGGGCCGGCCCTCGTGCTGCTCACCGGCTGGTGCCATGACCACCGCTACTACGACCGGCTGGTGGACCACCTGCTGCCCGACCACCGCGTGATACGGGTCTCGTGGCGCGGCCACGGCCCCGACCGCACCCCGGTACCCGACTTCGGCGTGTCCGAGCAGGTCACCGACACCATCGCGCTGCTCGACACCCTCGGTGTCGACACCTTCGTCCCCGTGTCCCACGCCCACGGCGGCTGGGTGGCGATGGACATGGCCGAGAAGCTGGGGCCGGAGCGGGTGCCGCGGCTGATGCTCGTCGACCTGATCATGACCCGGATGCCGCCGGAGTTCCGCGGCGCGCTGCGCACCATGCAGGACCCCGGCACCTGGCAGGCCGCCCGCCTGGCCCTGGTCGACTCCTGGCTGGCGGACAGCTCCCACGAGGTCGTCAGCCACTACGTCAACCGCGAGGGCGGCTTCGGCTACGACATGTGGGCCCGCTGCTGCCGCGTCATCGAGAGCGCCTACGACCACTGGGGCTCCCCGATGGCCCGGATGGAACAGCTCACCCACCCCCGCCCCGTCCGCCATGTGTTCTCCCACCCCAAGATCGCCGCCTACGACGAGCTGCACGAGGAGTTCGCCGCCCGCCACGACTGGTTCAGCTTCACCCGCCTTGACGGCGAGACCCATTTCCCGGCCCTCGAACTGCCCGCCGAACTGGCCAGGGAGGTGGACGACTTCCTCCGCTGAGCCGGCCTCACGCGTGCGGCCGCCTGACCGGCCGGACGGGTGCGGACGCCACCCGGCCCCACCATGTACGCGATCGTGGTGGGGCCGGTGTGGCGTCCTTCATGGCTCGCGGCCTCACGAGTGGGGCCCCGGCCCCGGTCGCTCAGCAGGCGCGGATCGAGGAGATGGAGTCCGATCACCAGCTTGGGATCGATGCCCTTGACATCGTTCTTGGCGACGAACGCGGCCGGCTTCCACATCTCCAGGCACGCGCCCGTGCACGCGGTGGTCATCGGCCAGTCGGTGTCCTTGGTGAAGTGGTAGAGCGTACGGCCCTTGGCGTCCACCACGATCTCCCAGCGCTCCGGATTCTGTCCCTCGGAATCCGGAGTCGTTGTGCGAGACCAGCAAAGCCGGCGTAACCCACCGCGCCCACGCCCACGTCGGCTGGCACCAGGCGTCCTCGATGTCGACCACCCCACAAGGCCGAACAGGGTCGACCAATGGGCCAGGTAGGAGCGGCGCCTGGCCGTGCGGTGGGACCGTTTCGGCCGCGTTCGTGCCGCGCCACCGGGGGTTCGCGGTCGCGCGCCGCACGTTCGCCAGCCGCGGCTGGGTTCGTATCGGGCCGGTGATGGGATCGCTGGTGCCCACGTGCCGGAGCAGCGGGTGACCATCGGCACTGCTCGCTCCGCCGGGCGCGGCTGCTGTCTGCCATCGGTGAACACCACCCTGAGCGAGTTCAGGGGGCATCACCGTCCAGTAATGTGACGACGCTCGCGACTCATACAGTCGCGTATCCGGCGTACAACCTGACGATGATCGGATACCTCGCGCTCCCGGCCGGTGCCGAGCGCCGGCCCGCGATCGTGATCGAACCCGAGGGGATGGGGCTCAGCGATGTCGAGCGCCGGCAGGCCGAAACTCTGGCCGATCTGGGGTACGAAGGGGCCGCGGTGCGGTGGCCGGAGGCGGGTGGGGTGGGCTGGGGTCAGGCGTCGGTGAAGTCGATGGTGTCGCAGACCCGGGCCAGGATCTGTACGCATTCGTCCCACTCGTCGGTGTTCTCGGTGGCGATGCAGAAGTCGGCCATCGCATAGCGCCCGGGGATGGGGACGAAGACATGCAGCTGCCGTACGCGGGTGGGGGCGGAGTCGTCGACCAGGAGGTTGACGGGCCGCTCCACCTTGGTCTCCTCGGTGAGGAGCACGGCGGGGCCGGTCTTCAGGCGAACGACCCCCACCTCCGCCTCGGGGTAGAGGGCGCCCATGGTCCGGGAGAGCCGGTGCACGGTGTCCTCGTTCGACAGCTCGCTCGGCCGGGCGATGACGGAGAGCAGGACCGAGGAGAGCGGCCGGTCGGGGTGCTCGGGGGACGGACCGGACAGCAGCACCCCGGCGTAGGCGGCGCCCGCGGCGGAGAGCATTTCGTACATCGCCTGCTGGGCGAGGGCGGCGTGGGCGATCTGCTCGGGGCTGGGTTTGGGGTGAATGGACTCCAGCTTGTCGAGGAGCTTGTCGGTGTTGGCGGCGGGGGAGAGCTGGAAGTCGAGGTCCTGGAAGGGGCCGGGGACCTGGAAGGTCAGCGGGAGTTCGACGGTGGCCACGGACACGGGGAACCTCCGGAAAGGTGGGATGGGTGGGGCGGGGAGGGTCGTGGTGTTCAGCGGCGGCCGAGGACCTTGGCGAAGGTGGCGAGCGAGACGGTCCCGGTCTTCTGCGCCGCCGTGCCGACGGCACCCCAGCTGCCCACGGACTGCCCGTAGTTGGCGGTGAGTGTCGTGCCGGTCGCACCGGTCTTCGGTGCGGACATGTCGGCGCCGGTGATCATCTCCACGGTCAGGGGCACCTGATTGGCGAGGTTGACCGAGCCTTGCATCACTTTGGCGGCGATCTGGCCCTGCCGGGCGGTGGCGCCCAGGGCCGTGGCGCCGCGCTGCCCGAGATAGCCGAAGATCTTGGTCGCCTCGGAGGCCCCCTTGCCGGCGACCTCGGTGAGGAAGGTGCGGCCGGCGGTGCGGGCGGCGACTTTGAGACCGGTCGCGGTGCGCATGGCGGTGGTGCCGGCCTTGAGCCCCTTGGCGACGGCGGCGATGCCGGGGATGACGGCCAGCACGTCCGCGCCGAGGCCGGCGATGGTCGCCGCGTCCCAGTCGCCCTTGAGCGCGGCGTCCACGGTGTGCGCGGTGAGCGAGGCGGTAGCGGTGACCAGGGCGACGGGTCCGCAGACCGGTGTAAGGATGGGGATGAGGGCCAGGACGCCGAAGACGGCGGAGGCGATGCCGAGCGCGTCGCCGAGGAAGCCCCAGAAACCGCCGGCCTGCTCCTTCGCCGCCTCGGCCGCGGCCTTCGCCTTGAGGAACTCGAACTCCTGGCCGCGGCCGTCGATGACCTTCATCAACTCGCGGTCGGTGAGCAGCGCCTGGAGCTGGTACTCGGCCTGGATGCCCAGGCAGTAGTCGACCAGGTCGCGCAGCTCGGGGTCGGCGATCCGCTGGGCGGTGTAGGCGCGGTCCATCAGCCGCCACATGGTGGTGGAGAAACCGTACCCGCCGCCGGACAGCGAGCCGGGCGGGATCGGTCGGGCCACCTCGGGGTCAGTAAGGTCGATGATCGCGTCGGGGTGCCACATCCGCCACAGGTGGTGAGCGCCGTGGCTGTCCACGAGCTTCGCCTCCGCCACCAGACGCTTCCGCAGCTCCTCGTCATCCGGGACCGCGTCTCGCACGGCGTCTTCCAGCTGTGTGATGTCACGAAATCCTGCGGCCAGCGCCTGCGCGTACTGCAGCAGTTTCTCCTCCGGGACGGTGACGGGGGTGATCTCCTCCTCCCTGACGTGCAGGTTGTCAGGGATCAGCGAGCCGTCCAGCAGCCCGCCGAGCAGCCGCCGGGCTGCGGCGATGTCCAGGCTCTCCTTGAAGGCGCCGGCCCTGTCACCGGTGACCGCCTCGTACTTGCGGGCGGTGGTGTGAAAGGCACTGACGATGCGCCGCTCCATGGTCAGCCAGCCCCGGATGACCTGATCCGCGCGATACCAGTCCTCCTCCCGCATGGCGCCGCGATCCCAGCCCCAGATCCCCACCGAGTCATCCCGGAACTTCCCGGTCGCCATGTTCAGTTTGGAGATCAGCGCGGCGACGATCGGGTCGTCCAGGCTCACGTCGTAGCCCAACTCCCAGACGCTGTTACTGCCGTCGCCGTCGGCGATGGTGTAGAGCTTCTCCACGACGGGCTCCCTCCGACCGGCGAGCGGCTGCTCCGCCCGCTCCGCTCCCGCACCCTTCCCCGCCCCGACCGGATCTGCCCTCGAACACCAGCACCCCGTGGCCGATTCCCACCGCCCACCGACCGATCGACAACCCGCCGAAGCGGACATCACCGCCATCCCAGGGAGCCGACCGCGCCCACCTCTCAGCTCCACTTTGGCCGGTGATCGTCCTTACAACTCGCTGCAGGACGGAACCACGCTGCCGCGCCTTCCGCACCAGGTACGGGTGAGAGCGATCAGAGCCGTCGTCGGGCGGCGGTGTCGAGGACGTGGTGGACCAGGCGGCCGCCTGGGGCGGGTGCCCCGCATCGGCACCCGCCCCGAGACCCTCGCTGCCCCTGTCACCGCCGCCCGACCGGGATGGGTTGTGCCCGGAGTCGCTCGTGGTGTTGTGGTCGGCATGAGACTGGTGGAGCGGGCGGGCCCCGGCATCGAGGGGCGCGCGGACCGGGCTGCGGAAGCGGCGTGTGAGCTCGCGGACGCGGCGGCCGGGTCCGGCTGGAGCGCGGCGGCGGCCGTCGACGCCTTGGTTGCCGTCGACTCCCTCACCCTGATCAGTCCGGAGGTCGGCGAGGCCTTGAACGCCGTGACGGCGGCGACGGCCGCGGCCTGCCGGCGCCAGGGGCTGCCCGCCGACACCGAGGCGGAATCGGCCCGACCCCGGTGGTCTGGAGGGTTTCCGTATCACGTACCGGAGGACGGGCCCGTCGGCGTGGCCTGGGCCCGGGGTTCAAGGGCGTCCGCTGACCGGCCGTGGGATGCGGACTGCGCACCCTTTGAGTCCACGGGGGTGGCGCGCGTCGGGCCGGCGGCCACCAGCGGCGTCGCCGAGCCGGACGATGCCCTAGTGCTGCTGGATCCGGCGGCCGCCGAAGCGCTAGGCGCTCATCATGCGGTGGGCCGAGCGCTGCGGCCTCGACGCCACCCGGCGCCCGGTGCCTGGCTGAGGCGGGTCACTGCGGGAGGGCCAGCAGAACGGCACCGGCTGCGCGGGTGTTTGGGAGCTCGCAGCCGCTGGCGTCCTGCCGGAGACAGTCGTCTATTTTCGGCCAGAGAAGCCGAGAGGCATGTTGGAGGCGTGCATGCCACTTCATCGCCGGCCGACGGATCAAGTCAATTTAGCGCCCGATTAAGGGGTTTAAGTTTCCTAATTCTCCTTTCGAGCGGCCGGAAAATATTCGTTGTCGGGGCAGGGAGGGGGATCAGATTTTGGCTGTCATGTTCATCGACATCAGGGGGCATCATGCGTAAAAGAATACTTTTGGCCATGGCGGTTTCCGCTGTCGTCCTGCTTGCCGCGGGGAGCACGCCGGCCTACGTCGACGAGGGCACCGACATCCCTTCGGACTACAGCGGTGAGGAATTCGCTGACGACCTCGTCATCGAGGACCACCCTGGCGACCCTGAGGGGCCCCGTACGCGCAGCGCCTACGGATCGAGCCCGATTGAGACCTTCCAGTACCAGGTGGGCGGCCTGACCATCTCCATCCCCACGGGCTGCGCGCTGACCCACGGCATCAGCGATGACGGCCGCCGGATCACCAACCAGATCGCGGGAGTGGACTGCCTTGGCCCCTCCGCGCTGCTGGCGAAGTTCTGCAACACCCGCCTGGAGTTCCACTACGCCAACACGGCCGGCAAGACCTACAGGATCGTGCGCGGTCCCCTGAACACCACCTGCCGCACCGGGACGGTAAACACCTACAAGATCGGGATGGATCACACCCTTCCACACTATGGGAAGGCGTGCGCCCAGATGTTCGTCAACGGAAAGCGTCGCGCTGTCACGTGCCACTTCATCACGCAGTAGTCCATCATGGACCCATGGCATACAGCTCGAAGAACTGGTGGATCGAATTCGCGCTTTTCGTGTCGGTAAGTGCGATTAGTGCAGTCGTGCTGACCCTCTTGTGGGCTATGGCGCTCGACGGCCGCGAGCAGTCCGGCAACGGGCTGCTCGTCCTCGTGCCCAGCGTGATCATCGGGCTGCTGTGCGCGCGGTTGTACCGCCGCCAGCACGTGCCGCCGAGCACCCACTGACCGAGTCCACACCTCACCGCCGGTACTCTGCCTCCGCCGCGAAGCGGCGGAGGCAGAGGCATGTCCGCACTGGCCGCAGTGATGCACCCCTCGGTCACGACGGGCTCGACCACCTCCGGCCACGGGCTCCGGCCCTGGATCCCCCGGTATCCGGGTTCCTCGGCGGCCGGAGGCAGACAGCGGCGTGCCGCAAGCCGAATCGGAATCGAACGCGCATACCATTTTTGCCATGGCCGAAACCGAGTTCCCTGGTGACCTGCTCACCGCCCAGACTCACCTACATCAGGCCTCCGCAGAACTGTCCGCGCTCCTGCGCTCCCTACCCTGGTCGGTAGAGCCGATGGACGGATGACCCGGCACCGGGCACCCGCATACCGGCGAGGTGACCGGCGGCCGCGAGCCCAGTCCCGGCTGGACCGAAGAGCAGAAAGCAGCCGTCGACCAACTGCGCCGGGAGTGCCTGGACCTGTCCGCCACCGTGCTCACCCACCCGTACGGGGAGACCTTCCAGGGTGAGGAAGTCGTCAAGGAGCGGATGCGCCTGATGCGCGAGGCGAGGCCCGAGAAGGTGGTGTCCCCGAGCGACATGACCACCGCTGCCTGACCTGCTGCCGCCGGCAGCAGCAGTCCGTACAGCGCGGTGATCTGCTCTCGACGCCGGACGGGCCGGTGGTTCAGGTGTTGCTGCGGGGTGCGTGGTCGAAGAACCGGTGGTCGGTGTCGACGGGGATCTCGCGGACCTCTGGGTAGGGGCGGGGGAGGGGTCGCTGGTGGCGGCGATGACCTGGCAGGCGTAGCCGTCGGTGGAGGTGTCGGAGGCGACGTCGATGAGGGTGTCGATGAGGCGGTGGCCGGTGGCCTGGTCGACGGCTCCGAGGTCGGCGAGGGGCGAGTCGATGCAGGCCTGCTGGGCCTGCCGGAGGGCCGGTTGACGGAGGACTATCTGCGCGGATTCGGCCTCGGAGCCCGTCTGGGCGACCTGGCCTGGCCGGACTGCGGCAGCGGAGCCGACGGCCTGGAGCGGGAGTGGGAGCTCGGCCCGGACGGCGCCGACGCCCTGAGCGAGCGGCAGCGGGACGCGGTCCGCTTCCGGGTGGCGCAGGCCATCGAGGGCCGACCGGGCGACGCCCCGAAGGGCTGGCGGCGCTGGGCCGAAGAGGCCTTCCAACCGGCCCTGCCATGGCGGCAGTTGCTGGGAACGGCACTCCGCTCGGCGGTCTCCGGATCCGGCGCGGGCGACGACTACGGTTACGGCCGGCCGTCCCGGCGCTCGGCCGGGGTGCCCGGCACGGTGCTGCCGAGCCTGCGCCGCCGGCCACCCCGGGTCACCGTGGTGGTGGACACCTCCGGTTGGGTGACCGACGACGAACTGGGCAGCGCGCTCACCGAGATCACCGCCATCGCCCGGGCCGTGGGCGGCCGCCGCGACCTGGTCGGCGTGGTCTCCTGCGACGCGGCCGCGCACCGGGTGCACCCGCTCTGCCGGGCCGGGGAGATCCCGCTGATCGGCGGCGGGGGCACCGATCCGCGCTCCGGCTTCGCCCGGGCGCTGCGCGAACCCCAGGCCGGACGCGGTGGTGGCGCTGGCCGACGGGCAGACGCCCTGGCCGGCGAGCCGGCCGCCGTGCCGGACGGTGGTCGGCCTGTTCCCCCGGCCCTCCCGGCGCCCCTACGAGGACGAACGCGACCACGTCCCCCGCACGCCGCCCGGCTGGGCCAGAGCGGTGGCCATCGGATCCGTCCGATGACCCTCCGGGCCGCGCCGGCAGTATCAGGACCGCTTCAGCACGTCCTCCAGCCAGTCGAAGACCCGCTGGTCGAAGCGGGCGCGGTTCGCGGTCTCGCAGTGCCCGCCGGTGCCCTCCTCGGCGGTGAACCGCACAAAGGCCTTGGGGCACTCCAGCGCCTCGTACAGCTGCCGCGCCGCCGCGCCGGTCGGGTCGCCCTCGGCGGTGGCGACCAGCGTGGGGCAGGTGATGGCGGCGGCGCGGTCGGAGATCCGGTAGCGGCCGGTCTCCACCACGTACGCGCCCAGGGACCGCAGCCCGTGCACCCACAGCGCCCGCTGCACGAACTTCCAGCGCAGCACCGGGTCTTCGGCGAAGAAGGACAGATACGGGTCCAGCTCCCCGGGTGGTACGTCCGGCAGCCGCGCCCTGAGCTCGTCCGGGATGGGCAGCTGTGGGCCGAAGCCGTCGAGCAGGTCCCACTGGCCGGGGTCGGCGACCAGGGCGGCCGCCCGTGGCTCACCGCTGACCCCGCGCGGGGCGAGGTAGCCGCCGAAGCTCCACCCCATGACGGCGATCCGGTCGGCGTCCACCTCGGGCAGGGTGACGGCGAGGTCGAACACCGGGCGCAGCACGTTCTCCCAGTCCGGCCGCATCACCAGACCCTGCTTCACCAGTGCCCGCCCCTGGCCGGGGCCGTCCACCAGCAGGCAGGCCATGCCGCGGCGGACCGCCGGGACGGCGTGCGACCAGTACATTTCGTGCACGCTGCCGTCGTAGCCGTCGACCGCGACCAGGGTGGGGAAGGGGCCGGCGGAGTCGGCGGGCAGACAGAGCCAGCCGGGCAGGCTGGTGTCCTCGTACGGGATCTCCACCGCGGTCATCGGATGCGGGGCGTGTGCGGCGAAGCGCCCGAAGCAGCGCTCCTGCCGGTCGAAGGCCTCCACCAGCCGGGGGTCGACGGGCGCGCCGAACAGCGCGGAGTACGAGACCCGGTGGTAGGTGGTGGCGCGGGCGTACGCCTCCCGGGCGCTGACCGGATGGCCGGTGACCGCGCTGTGGTCGGCCCACTCCTCCACCGTGGCGGCGGTGGACGACCAGGCGTCGTACCAGCTGCCGGTGTCCCCGGGGACGACCCGGGTGAGGGTGCGCTCCACCTCGCCGAGCTCCGCGCCGCCCCGGGTGGCCGGGAACAGCGCGCGTTCGGCGAGCATCTGGAAGAGCGGGTGGTCGATGAGCTGGGGCACGGCGGGCTCCCTTCGACGGCCGGGACCACAGGCCGGAAGCCGCGCGAAGGACCTCCGCGGTCCCTTCCTCATCGTCGTCCCGGCGCCCCGCGGCCACCACTCGGGCCCCGGGCCGGGGGGCAGTCCCGGTGCCCCGCGGCCACCACTCGGGCCCGCGCCCGGCGGCCCCCGGGGGCTCAGTCCCGGGAAGCGGCGTTGTACGGCCCGGTGCCCGAGGCGTGCACGGGGGCCAGGTCGGCCAGCCCCGAGGTGGTCAGCACCGGGGTGAGCAGCTCCGGCGCGATCAGCTCGATCCGGTCGGCGTGGGCGAACAGCACGCTCAGCCCGGCGCTGTCCAGGTACTCGACGGCGGTGAGGTCGATGACGAGCCGGCCCGGGGTGGTGTCCAGGGCGCCGGCCAGGGCCTCGGTGTTGCTCATGTCGATCTCGCCGGCGGCTCTGATGACGGCCGTTCCGTCCGGCCGCTGGTCGGCGGTGAGGGTGAGCGGAGTGGTCATCAGGCGATCCTCGTGTGCATGTCGACGGTGGTGCCCGCGGGGCCGGGTGTGATGGTGACCTGCTGCATCATCGCGCGCATCAGGATCACCCCGCGGCCCCGGTGGACGCTGGCCTCGGGCGTGGGCGTCCGCCAGCGTCCGCTGTCGGCGACGGTCAGATGCAGACTGCCCACCGAGGCCTCGGCCCGCAGCCACACCGGCTGCCCGGGCGCGTGGCGGTGGCCGTGCTCGATGGCGTTGGCACAGGCCTCGCCCGCGGCGACGAGGATGTTCTGCGCGGTCTGCGGCGGCAGGTCGCACTTGTCCAGCCAGCCGCGCAGCGCCCGGCGGACCGGGGCGAGCTGACCGGACTCGGCGGGGAAGCTCAGCTCCAGCGGCGCGGGGTGGCGGTAGAGCAGCAGCGCCACGTCGTCGTCGTACCCGCCGGCCGGGGCGAGGCGGGCCATCACATCGGTGGCGAGGGTGTCCACCGCGGTGTCCCGGCCCTCCTGCACCGCCTCGCTGGCCTGGTTGATACCGGCGGTCAGCGGCCGGCGGCGGCGCTCCACCAGCCCGTCGGTGTAGAGCATCAGCGTGGCGCGGGCCGGCACCGTGCACTCGCCGTACGGGCGGGGCTGCCCCAGCCGCACCGCCAGCGGGATCGAACGGCCCTGGTCCAGCAGCCGGGTGGTGCCGTCGGGATGGGTGAGGATGCCCGGCGGATGCCCGGCGCTGGAGTACACCAGCCGCCCGGTCTCCGGGTCGAGGACACCGCAGAAGACGGTGGAGCACACCGCGCCGGGCACCCCGGCGGCGAAGTGGTCCAGCGCCATCAGGGTGCGGGCCGGGTCGGCGTCCTGGATCAGCAGGGCGCGGCAGGCGCTGCGCAGCTGGCCCATCACGGTCGCCGCCTCCAGGCCGCGGCCGACGCAGTCGCCCACCACGATGCCGATCCGGCCGTCGGGCAAAGCGACCGTGTCGTACCAGTCGCCGCCGACCTCCAGCGGCCGGGAGGCCGGCTCGTAGCGGACGGCGAAGCCCTCCGGCAGCCGGGCGGGACCCAGGATGGCCCGCTGGAGGGCGAGCGCGGTCTCCCGCTGCTGCTCGATCTGGTGCACCCGGGCCAGCGCCTGGGCGAGGTGCCCGGCCAGCAGGGCCAGCAGCAGCCGGTCCTCGTCGGTGAACGGCCGCCGCTCGCCGAGGTCCAGCCACAGCGCCAGACGCCCCTGCGGGTGCTCCAGCAGGATGCCGGCGCCGGTCTGCCCGGCGACCGGGGTGAGCGACGGCTCCTCCCGCAGCGCCTCCAGCCGCTCGCGGAGCGCCGGGGGGAGGCCCTGCCAGGACGGCGAGAGGTCGGTGGCGGTCAGCCGGGGCGCCGCCCCGGTCCCGTCGAACACGGCGGCCACGACGCCCGCCGCCCGCCACAGCCCCTTCAGCTCGGACAGGGCGCCGGCCAGCGCCTCGGGCAGGTCGGCGGCCTCGGCCAGCCGCACCGTCAGCGACGCCAGCGCGGAGTCCCGCTGGATGGCGTAGTGCTCGGCGGTAACGTCCCGGAAGGTGCCCACCGTGACGGTCCGCCCGCTGTCCGGGTCCTCGGCCTGGGCGAAGGTGGCGCCCACCCAGACCCGGTGGCCGTCGCGGTGCGTCACCGGGATGGTGTAGCTGCCCCGCTCGCTGCCCATCAGCAGGGCGAACGCCTCGGCCACCTGGCGGTGCGCGTCCGGGTCGGTCTCCGCGTCCGGCCACCAGGGGTGGACCGGCGCGTACGGCAGGTCCTCCGGGCCGAAGCCGAGGATGTCGGTGAACGCGGAGTTGATCTCCACCACCGCCCCCTGCTCGTCGCAGACGAAGAAGGCCTCCTGGAGTGAGTCCACCAGCGCCGTCCGCCAGCGCGCGTGGTGCCCGCGCAGCCGCGCCAGCTCCACGTTGGCCCGCACCCGGGCCAGCAGCTCCGCCGCCGCGAACGGCTTGACCAGGTAGTCGTCCGCGCCCGCGGTCAGCCCCTCGATGGACGCCTCCTGCCCGGCCCGCGCCGACAGCAGCAGCACCGGCACCGCCGCCGTCCGCGGATCCGCACGCAGCGCCGCGACCAGTGCCAGACCGTCCAGCCGGGGCATCATCACATCGCTGACCACCAGGTCCGGGGCGTCCTTGCGGATCGCGTCCAGCGCCTCCTGCCCGTCCCGCACCGCCCGCGTCCGGTAGCCGGCGCCGCGCAGCAGCCGCACCAGGTACTCGCGCATGTCCGCGTTGTCGTCGGCCACCAGCACCCGCGCCGCGGCCGCCGGACCGGAGGACGTACCACCGGTCCCGTCCGGCCGTACGTCCCGCGGGGCGTCGGCGGGCGGCTCGCCCGGCAGCCAGCGCAGCGCCTCCTGTACGTACGGATCGGCGGCCACCGACGGCGCGCCCGCCTCGGCGCGCTCGACCAGCGCGTCGGCGGGCAGATGCCCGGCCCCGAACGGCAGCCGGATGGTGAACCGCGTCCCGGCCCCCGCTGTGCTGTCGGCGGCGATGGTGCCGCCGTGCACCTCCACCAGCTCCCGTACCAGCGCCAGGCCGATGCCGCTGCCCTCGTTCGACCGCGAGCGGGCGTTCTCGATCCGGTGGAATCGCTCGAACAGCCGCGGCATCTCGTCCGCGGCCACCCCGATCCCGGTGTCCTCGACCACCACCACCGCCTCGCCGCCGTCCGCCCGGGTGGTCACCCGGATCGCGCCCTCGAAGGTGAACTTCAGCGCGTTGCTCAGCAGGTTGAGCACGACCTTCTCCCACAGGCCGCGGTCCAGGTACACCTCCCGGCCCAGCGGGGGGCAGTCCACCGCGAACTCCAGCCCGGCCCGCTCCACCGCCGAACGGAACACACTGGCCAGCTCCGCCGTCACTGCCGCGAGGTCCGCCGGCTCGTAGGCGGCCTGCATTCGGCCCGCCTCGATCCGGGAGAAGTCCAGCAGGGTGTTCACCAGCTTGCCGAGCCGCAGCCCGTTGCGGTGCACCACGTCCAGCTCCTGGCGGACCCGCTCGTCCCCGCCGTCGTACCGCTCCCGCAGCTCCTGCAGCGGGCTCATGATCAGCGTCAGCGGGGTGCGGAACTCATGGCTGATGTTGGAGAAGAACGCCGTCTTCGCCCGGTCCAGCTCCGCCAGCTCCTCCGCCCGCCGCTGCTGCGCCTCATAGGACCGCGCACCGGCGACACCGGCCGCGATATGCCCGGCGGTCAGCTCGACGAAGCCGCGGTAGCCGGCGTCCAGCGGCCGGTAGCGGTTCAACCCCGCCACCAGGAAGCCGTACGGGGCGGCGCCCTGCCGCAGCAGCGGCACCGCCAGCGCCCGCACCGGCGGCTCGGCCCAGTCCCCGCACGGCAGCTCCGCGAACGGGGCGCCGGCCAGCTCGATCAGCGCCGACCCGCCCCGGGCCGGCTCCGCGGCCGGCCACACCCCGCCCGGCCCGTCGGCCGGCAGCACCGCCGGGGCGGCCGGGTGCCCGGCCGCCAGCCCGGTGGCGTTCGCCAGCCGCGCGGAGCCGTCCTCCTGGAACAGATACGTCAGAGAGAAGGGCAGGTCGCGCGGGTTGCGCCCGAGCTGGCGGCCGGTGAACGCCAGCACCTCCTGCTCGGTGCGGATCACGCTCGGGTCCGAGCCGAGGTCCCGCAGGGTCGCCATCCGCCGCTCGTTGACGACCCGCTCCGTCTCCTCGCTGACCACGCAGAGCATGCCGACGACATCGCCGGAGTCGTCCCGCAGCGGGCTGTACGAGAAGGTGTGGTAGCTCTCCTCCGGATAGCCGGAGCGCTCCAGGAACAGCAGCAGCGCCTCGTCCCAGGTGGCCTCACCGGTCCGCAGCACCGTCTCGATCCGCGAGCCGGCCGCGTCCCAGGCCTCCGCCCACACCTGCGACGAAGGCCGCCCCAGCGCCCAGGGGTACTTGTCACCCAGCGTGTCGCGCCGGTAGGCGGCGTTGCAGAAGAACGTCAGCTCCCGGCCCCACGCCATCCACATCGGGAACCGGGAGGAGAGCAGGATGTCCACCGCGGTCTGCAGGCTCTGCGGCCAGTCGGCGGGCGGCCCCAGCGGAGTGGACTCCCAGTCCACCGCGGCCAGGTCGCGGCCGACCTCCTCGTCGCCGGCGAACACCCCGGCGGCCGGGCCGCCCGCGGGTTCCTGCCCGGCGTCCATGGAACGCGTCACTCGACACCCTCTCGTCCAAGCCGGCCCTGCTGCCCGTACGGGGCCGGCGCGTGGAGCGCTCATCCGTCCCCGCGTCCCGCCGGGAGACCTCGGGTCCGCTCCGGCGCCGTCGCACGGGGTCGCCACCCCGCCACCCGCACACCGCCCGGGTGACCGCGGCGGCGTGTCGGTACGCGATGACGCGATCCGTAGGATAAGCCCCCCACGCGCCCCTCCCGACCAGCCGCTCGCGCGGCGCCCGGAACGGCTCGGGGCCCCACTCCGGCGTACCCGGAAGGGGCCCCGTCACGCACCGTCCCGCCGCTATCGCCGGCTGCGCAGCAGCAGGTGGACGAAGTACGGGGTGCCGATGACCGCGGTCATCAGACCGGCGCCCAGCTGGGCCGGGGCGATCACGGTACGGCCCAGCAGATCGGCCGTGCCGACCAGCACCGCGCCGAGCAGCACCGACACCGGGACCACCCGCACATGGTGCCGGCCCACCAGCGCCCGGGCCGCGTGCGGGGCGACCAGCCCGACGAAGCCGATGGTGCCGGCGGCGGCGACCGCGGTGGCGGACAGCAGCACGCTCAGGGCCAGGAAGCCCAGCCGCCCCCGCTCCAGCGCCAGGCCCAGCAGCCGCGGCGTGTCGTCGTCCAGCGAGATGAGGTCCAGCTCCCGGCGCCGGGCCACCGCCAGCACGATGCCGATCACCAGCACCACGGCCACCGGCAGCACATCGGGGAAGGTCCGCCCGTAGGTGGAGCCCGACAGCCAGGTCAGCGCCTTGGTCGCGTTGAACGGGTCGGTGAGCACGATCATCAGCGAGACCAGCGCCAGACTGCCCGCCGCCACCCCGACCCCCACCAGCACCAGCCGGTTCTGCTCGAAGCCGCTGCGCGCCGCCAGTCCGAAGACCAGCGCGGCGGCCGCCGCCGAACCGGCGAACGCGCCTCCGGCCAGCTCCCAGGTGCCCACCGAGGGCACCGTGGTCACCAGCAGCACCGCGCCCAGCGCGCCGCCCCCGGAGATGCCCAGCACCCCCGGCTCGGCCAGCGGATTGCGGGACACCCCCTGCACCAGGGTGCCGGCCAGCGCCAGCGCGCCCCCGGCCAGCAGCGCGGCCGCGACCCTCGGCACCCGGGTGTCCAGCACGAAGGTGACGCCCTGCCCGGCCCGCCCGGCCAGCCAGTTGACGACATCGCCCAGCAGCAGCTTGGCGTCGCCCAGCAGCACCCCGCCGACCACCACCCCCACCAGCGCGGCGGCGATCAGCGCCACCGACACCGAGAAGGCGAACCGGCCCGGGATGCGCAGCCGGTCCGGCGGGGTGGACCCGGGCGACTGCCGGGTCCGGAAGGCCAGCACCACCAGGAAGACCGCGCCGACCACACTGGTCACCACCCCGGTGGGCACCGCGACCGCCAGCTCCGGCGACACCACGGCCCGCAGCGCCACATCGGCGCCCAGCACCAGCGCCGCGCCCGCCAGCCCGGCCAGCGGCACACCGGACCGGGACCGCCCGAACGCCGGGAAGCGGCGGCGCAGCGGCCGGACCAGCGCGGGCGCGCACAGTCCGACGAAGGCGATCGGCCCGGCCAGGGTCACCGCCGAGGCGGCCAGCAGCGCGGCCAGCACCACCACGGTGATCCGGGTGGCGCGCACCGGCACGCCGATGCCCCGGGCCGCGTCGTCGCCGAGCGCCAGGGCGTCCATCCGGTGGGCGACCAGCAGCAGCCCGGCGAGCCCGGCCAGGGCGACCGGCGCCATCTGGAGCACCCCGCCGAAGCCGTTCTGCCCGATGCCGCCCTGGCCCCAGTGGTAGAGCCCGTCGGTGCTGTCCGGGAACAGCAGGAACAGCGCGTCGTTGACGGCGTTCAGCCCGAGGGCGAGGGCGGTGCCGGCCAGCACCAGCCGGACGGTGCCGGTGCCGAGGCCGGACAGCCCCAGCACCAGGGCGGCGGCGGCCAGGCCGCCGGCGAACGCCGCACCCGAGGAGGCCAGCAGCGGGATCGACACCCCGGTGACGGTGAGCACGGTCAGCGCCAGCTGGGCGCCGGCGTTCACCGCCAGGGTGTCGGGGGCGGCCAGCACATTGCGGCTGACCGTCTGCAACGCGGCCCCGGCCGCGCCGAGGGCGAGGCCGACCAGGATGCCGGCGACCGCCCGGGGCAGCCGCGAGGCGATCAGCACGGAGGCGTCGTCCGCCGTGGCCCGGCCGGTGAGGGCCTGCCACACCTCCGCGGGGCCGGCCGAGGCCGTGCCCTGGGTGATGTCGACGACGGCGAGGACGGCGACCAGCAGGACGAACGCCGCAGCCACCGCGACCGCGCCGGCCCGGGGCGTCTTCCTCAGCTCCGCGGCCTTGCGGGTCATCGCGGTGGCGGTCATCCGGCTACTTCTTCGTCAGGGCGGGGACGAGGGCGTCGATGTACGCCTCCATGGACTTCGGGCCGCCGAACATCCAGATGCCGTCGGGCAGCTTGCGCACCTTGCCGTTCTTCACGAACGGCAGCGACTTCCACACCGCGTTGCCGGCCAGGTCCTTGGTGAACACGTCCCCGTCGGCGTCGTTGCCGATGTAGGCGAACGGCACGTCGCCGACCGCGGTCAGCCCCTCGACGTCGGTGGTGGCCAGACCGTAGTCCTTGTCGCCCTCCATCTTCCAGACGTTCTTCAGCCCCAGCTCCTCGTTGACGGCGCCGACGAGCGAACCGCCGGTGTACGGGCGGATCGAGACCTGGTTGGAGGCGGCGTAACCATCGGCGAACGCGATGCCCTTGCCGGCCAGCCCGGCGTCGGCCAGGGCCTTCCTCCCCTCGGCGACCTTGGCGTCGTACGCCTTCTTCACCGTCTCGGCCTGCTCGGTGCGCCCGGTGGCCTTGGCGACCAGGTCCAGGTTCTCCTTCATCCGGCCGACCTGGTCGGCGGCGTCGGCGGAGCGCATCTCCAGCACCGGGGCGACCTTGCGCAGCTGCTTCACGGCGGCCGCCGGCAGGTCGCTGGTGGCGAGGATCAGGTCGGGGGAGAGGGCGGCGATGGTGTCCATGCTGGGCTCGCCGCGGGTGCCGATGTCCTTGGGCTGGTTCTTCAGCGGCACCGCCGAGACCCAGGCCTGGTAGCCCTTCACATCCGAGACGCCGACCGGGTCGACGCCGAGCGAGACCAGCGCCTCCACGACGTTCCACTCGGTGCCGACGACCTTCTTCGCGGGGCCGTCCAGGGTGACCTTGGCGCCCTTGGCGTCGGTGAGGGTGATCTTCTCGGCGGCCTTGTCGGACTTCGCCGGGGCCGGCTCGGTCGTACCGCAGGCGGTGAGGGCGAGCGCCGCGGTGAGCACGGCGGCGGAGGTGGCGAGGAGTCGTCTCATGACGTGGTGCGGGACCTTTCCGGTCGGGCGTGGTGGCGGCCGATCGCGCGGGTGCGCAGCCGGCCGGTCAGGGGGTCGGTGTCGACGTCCATGCGGATGCCGTAGACGTCGGTGAGGCGCGGCGCGGTCAGCACCTCGGCGGGAGCGCCGTCGGCGACCACCCGCCCCGCGCTCAGCAGGACGATCCGGTCGGCCACGGCCGCCGCCTGGTCGAGGTCGTGCAGCACGACCCCGACCGCGATGGAGTGGTCGTCCGCGAGGTCGCGGATCAGATCGAGCAACTCCACCTGATAGCGCAGGTCGAGATAGGTGGTGGGCTCGTCCAGCAGCAGCACCCCGGTCTCCTGGGCCAGGCAGCCGGCCAGCCAGACCCGCTGGAGCTGCCCGCCGGACAGGTGCTCGGCGCCGCGTTCGGCGAGCTCCGCCACCCCGGTCAGACCGAGCGCCCGCTCCACCGCGGCCGCGCCGTCGGGATCGGCCCCGCCCCAGCGCCCGCGGTACGGATAGCGGCCGAACTCCACCACATCGCGCACCCGCAGCCCGCTCGGGGTGGGCCGGCTCTGCGTCATCAGCGCCACCCGCCGCGCGAACTCCCGCGAACTGAGGGCCAGTCCGTCGGCCGCGCCCTCCTGGCCCGGGTCGATCGCCACGGTGCCGCTCCGGGCCCGCTGCAACCGCGCCACGGTACGCAGCAGGGTCGACTTGCCACTGCCGTTCGGCCCCACCAGGGCGGTCACCTCGCCGGGCCGCAGCGCGAGGGTGGCCGAGTGGACGACATCGGTGCCGTCGTACGCCACCGTCACGCCCTCGGCCAGCAGTTCATGGCCGCGCCGGCGGGCGGACTCGGCATGTGCTTCTGACATCACGAGTGTGAAGGTTAGACTAACCTAAGTAGC
>NZ_JALPTH010000012.1 GCF_023218175.1 Streptomyces lichenis
CGGGGTCGGAGAGCGGGAGGGGCGCGAGGACCCACCGTCCTGGGCGGGGTGGGGCTGGCGGTAGGGTCGGGGAGCATCGTCGGCACGTTTCCCCCAGGAGGCCCCCGGGTGGAGGTTCAGGAGACTCGCGTCCAGACCGACCGAGTCCTCACCATCCCCAACATCCTCAGCATGGCTCGCCTCGTCGGCGTACCGCTCTTCCTGTGGCTGATCCTCCTGCCGGAGTTCGGTGGTCCCAAGGCGGACGGGTGGGCGCTGCTGGTGCTGCTGCTGAGCGGGGTCAGCGACTATCTCGACGGGAAGCTGGCCAGGCGCTGGAACCAGATCAGCAGCCTGGGGCGCATCCTCGACCCGGCCGCCGACCGGCTGTACATCCTCTCCACGCTGGTGGGCCTCACCTGGCGCGAGATCCTGCCACTCTGGCTCACGGCCGCCCTTTTGGCGCGGGAACTCATGCTGCTGGTGATGGTCGGGATCCTCCGCCGGCACGGCTATCCGCCGCCGCAGGTGAACTTCCTCGGGAAGGCGGCCACCTTCAACCTGATGTACGCCTTCCCGTTGCTGCTGCTCAGTGACGGCAGTGGTTGGCTGGCGTCACTCGCTGAAGTTTTCGGGTGGGCGTTCGCCGGATGGGGTACAACTCTCTATTGGTGGGCAGGAATCCTGTATGTGGTCCAGGTCCGCCGGCTAGTCACGGCGGACGCAGCGGCTGACTGAGTCTGTCTGAGCACGGCGTCGTGCGCCCCGAGTCGCGCACACGTCTGTCTGCCGTGAGCGGGGGTTGGTCCCGGACGGACGCGGTCGGCTTGACCGTCGTATCTGCTAGGAGGACGCTTCCGACATGAAGGCCGTCGTTATGGCCGGGGGCGAGGGCACTCGCCTTCGACCCATGACCTCAAGCATGCCCAAGCCGCTTCTGCCGGTGGCCAACCGACCGATCATGGAGCATGTGCTGCGGCTGCTCAAGCGGCACGGTCTCAACGAGACCGTGGTCACGGTGCAGTTCCTCGCCTCGCTCGTCAAGAACTACTTCGGCGACGGCGAAGAACTGGGCATGGAGCTCAGCTATGCCAACGAGGAGAAGCCACTCGGCACCGCGGGAAGCGTCAAGAACGCGGAAGAGGCGCTGAAGGACGACGCCTTCCTCGTCATTTCCGGTGACGCCCTGACCGATTTCGACCTGACCGACCTCATCCGGTTCCACAAGGAAAAGGGTGCGATGGTCACGGTGTGTCTGACCCGGGTGCCCAACCCGCTGGAATTCGGCATCACCATCGTGGACGAAGAGGGCAAGGTCGAGCGCTTCCTGGAGAAGCCGACCTGGGGGCAGGTCTTCTCGGACACCGTGAACACCGGTATCTACGTGATGGAGCCGGAGGTCTTCGACTACGTCGAGGCGGACACCTCGGTGGACTGGTCCGGCGATGTCTTCCCGCAGCTCATGAAGGAAGGCAAGCCGATCTACGGCTATGTCGCCGAGGGCTACTGGGAGGACGTCGGCACCCACGAGAGCTACGTCAAGGCTCAGGCCGACGTGCTGGAGGGCAAGGTCGACGTCGAGCTCGACGGCTTCGAGATCTCGCCGGGGGTGTGGGTCGCGGAGGGTGCCGAGGTGCACCCCGACGCGGTGCTGCGCGGGCCGCTCTACATCGGCGACTACGCCAAGGTGGAGGCCGGCGCCGAGCTGCGCGAGCACACCGTGGTCGGCTCCAACGTGGTCGTGAAGACCGGTGCGTTCCTGCACCGGGCCGTGGTGCACGACAACGTGTACATCGGCCAGCACAGCAATCTGCGCGGCTGTGTCATCGGCAAGAACACCGACATCATGCGGGCCGCCCGGATCGAGGACGGCGCGGTCATCGGCGACGAGTGCCTGATCGGCGAAGAATCGATCGTCCAGGGCAATGTGCGGGTCTACCCGTTCAAGACGGTCGAGGCCGGCGCCTTCGTCAACACCTCGGTCATCTGGGAGTCGCGCGGGCAGGCGCACCTGTTCGGGGCGCGCGGGGTCTCCGGCATCCTGAACGTGGAGATCACGCCGGAGCTGGCGGTACGGCTGGCCGGCGCGTACGCGACCACGCTGAAGAAGGGCGCCACCGTCACCACGGCCCGCGACCACTCGCGAGGCGCGCGTGCGCTGAAGCGTGCGGTGATCTCGGCCCTGCAGGCCAGCGCCATCGACGTACGCGACCTGGAGAACGTGCCGCTGCCGGTGGCCCGCGAGCAGACCGCGCGCGGCAGCGCCGGCGGCATCATGATCCGTACCACCCCCGGTGTGCCGGACTCCGTCGACATCATGTTCTTCGACGAGCGGGGCGCCGACCTGTCGCAGGCCGGGCAGCGCAAGCTGGACCGGGTCTTCGCGCGGCAGGAGTACCGGCGGGCGTTCCCCGGCGAGATCGGCGACCTGTCCTTCCCGTCCAGCGTCTACGACTCCTACACCGGTTCGCTGCTGCGGTCGGTGGACACCTCGGGTGTCGCCGAGGCCGGGCTGAAGATCGTGGTGGACGCGTCGAACGGCAGCGCGGGTCTGGTGCTGCCCAGCCTGCTGGGGCGGTTGGGTGTCGACTCGCTGACCATCAACCCGGGTCTGGACGAGTCGCGTCCCACCGAGTCCGCGGAGTCCCGGCGGGCCGGGCTGGTGCGGCTCGGTGAGATCGTGGCCTCGGCCCGAGCCGCGTTCGGCGTCCGCTTCGACACCGTCGGCGAGCGGTTGTCGCTGGTGGACGAGCGGGGCCGGATCATCGAGGACGACCGGGCGCTGCTGGTGCTGCTCGACCTGGTGGCCGCCGAACGGCGCAGCGGGCGGGTCGCGCTGCCGGTGACCACGACCAGGATCGCGGAGCAGGTGGCCGCGTACCACGGCACCCAGGTGGACTGGACGACCACCTCGCCCGACGACCTGACCCGGGTGGGCCGCGAGGATTCCACGATCTTCGGCGGTGACGGCCGCGGCGGCTTCATCGTGCCGGAGTTCAGCAGCGTCTTCGACGGTACGGCGGCCTTCGTGCGGCTCATCGGCCTGGTGGCCCGTACCCAGCTCACGCTGAGCCAGATCGACGCGCGCATCCCGCGCGCCCATGTGCTCAGGCGGGATCTGGCCACCCCGTGGGCGGTGAAGGGCCTGGTGATGCGCCGGGTCGTGGAGGAGGCCGGCGACCGGCACGTGGACACCACGGACGGTGTGCGCGTGGTGGAGGCCGACGGCCGCTGGGTGATGGTCCTGCCGGACCCGGCCGAGGCGGTCACCCATCTGTGGGCCGAGGGGCCGGACGACGGCTCCGCCGAGGCCCTGCTGGACGAGTGGGCGGCCGTGGTGGAGAGCGCCGGCCGCTGATCCCCGTACCGGTGCGCCGCCCCGGGGTCGAAAGACCCGGGCACGGCGCACCGGTACTCCATTCGGCGGAACCCGTCGCGACGTGCGACGATGTGCGGCATGTCGCAGCAGCCCCCCGTTCGGAGCACCGGCGCACCGCCCCGGCGGCCCGACGCGTCCATGTCGCTGCTGACCAATGTGATGGACCACGCCCTGGACGACGGCTACGCCGAGGCGTCGGCCCGCCGGGCGGCGGAGGACCGCGGGCTGCCGCGTACCCTGCGGGCCAAGCTGGGTCTCGCGGCCGGCCTGGTGCTGGCGGCGCTGGTGGTCACCCTCGGTGCCGCCCAGGCGCGTACCTCGGCCCCGGTGGTGGCCAAGGAGCGCGAGGAGCTCATCGACCGCGTCCAGTCCAAGACCTCGGCCGCCGACGAGCTGGAGAAGCAGGTCGAGGGGTTGCGCACCGAGGTGGGGGAGCGGCAGCGCCAGGCGCTCCAGGACCACGGCGGCGACCAGGCGGACGTGGTCGGACTGCTGTCCGGCGCGACCCCGGTGCGCGGGCCGGGGCTGAAACTCGTCATCGACGACGCCGAGGCGAGTGACAAGGGCGGCGGCGGGCCGCGCGAAAGCGCCTCCTTCACCGACACCGGGCGGGTCCGCGACCGGGACATGCAGCGAGTGGTCAACGGCCTGTGGCAGTCCGGTGCCGAGGCGGTCGCCATCAACGGCCAGCGGCTGACCGCCCTGTCGGCGATCCGTGCCGCGGGCGACGCCATACTGGTCGACAACAGGCCACTGGCACCGCCGTACACGGTGCTGGCGGTGGGGGACGCCAAGCGGCTCCACACCACCTTCCAGGACAGCGCGGACGGCGCGTATCTGGACGTGCTGCGGGAGAACTACGGTGTCCGCAGCAGCATTTCGGAACAGGGCGAGGTACGTCTGCCGGCCGCGCCGAGCCTGATCGTCCGCATCGCGCAGCCGAGGCTCGCCGGCGAGGGCGCGGACGAGGGCCGGGGCGGGACCGAGGCAGCCGGGACCGACACAGCAGGGAAGGGCACATCGTGATCGCCGTACTGGGCCTCGTCGTGGGAGTCGTGGTCGGACTGTTCATCCGGCCCGAAGTGCCGGCGGCGGTCGAGCCCTATCTGCCCATCGCCGTCGTCGCCGCGCTGGACGCGGTCTTCGGCGGGCTGCGGGCGATGCTCGACGGCATCTTCGTGGACAAGGTCTTCGTCGTCTCCTTCCTCTCCAACGTCGTCGTCGCCGCGCTGATCGTCTTCCTCGGTGACGAACTGGGCGTCGGGGCGCAGCTGTCCACCGGTGTGGTGGTCGTCCTCGGCATCCGCATCTTCTCCAACGCCGCCGCGATCCGGCGGCACGTCTTCCGGGCGTGAGGCCGATGAGCAGCAACGACGAGACTCCGACGGGCGGGGCCGCGCCGGACTCCGGACCGGCCGCCGAGGGCCGGCCGGCCGTGCCGCCGCCACCCCCTGCCCCCGGGCAGCAGCCGCCCGGGACCCCCGGCCGGTTCGCGGCCCAGTCCCCGCGGCCCGAGCCGGCGCCGGAGCGGCCGCAGCCGCCGGTACAGCTGCCCGGATCCGTCGGGCAGCCGGGCCCACGGCCGGGGGCCGCCCAGCAGCCCCAGCCTTTCCGGTCTGGGCAGCCCCAGCCCTCGCACCTCCAGCCGTCGCACCCCCAGCAGCCGCAGCCCTCGCCGCCGCTGCCGCCGAACGGGCAGCAGCCTCCCATGTACCGGCTGCCGCAGCCTCCGGCCCCGTCTCCGCCGCAGCCGCCGGGGCCGGTCCATCAGCCGCTGCCGCCGCAGCAGCCGGTGGCCGGGGCGCCGGAAGCGGCGTACCGGCCCTCGGGCCCCGTACCGGACCGGGACCCAGCGTCCGGTCCTCCGCCCACCGCCGAAGCCGCCCCGGAGCCGGAGAAGGCGGAGACGGTGCAGACAGAGCCGGAGGTGACCGGCCGGCAGCGGCTGCTGGCCGGGCTGTGGCCGCCGCGGGTGACGCGGGCGCAACTCGTCGTCGCCCTGCTGCTGTTCGGCCTGGGCCTGGGGCTGGCCATCCAGGTGCGCTCGACCGGCGACGACGAGGCGCTGCGCGGGGCACGCCAGGAGGACCTGGTGCGCATCCTGGACGAGCTGGACGACCGCACCCAGCGGCTGGAGGACGAGAAGGCCCGGCTGGAGGACCAGCGCACGGAGCTGGAGAACAGCTCCGACCAGGCCGAGGAGGCCCGCAAGCAGACGCTGGAGAAGGAGCGCCAGCTCGGCATCCTGGCCGGCACGGTGGCCGCGCAGGGGCCGGGGATAACGCTCACCATCGAGGACGGCGCGGGCGCGGTCGACGCGGACATGCTGCTCGACGCGATCCAGGAGCTGCGCGCGGCCGGCGCCGAGGCCATCGAGGTGAACGGGGTGCGGACGGTGGCCAACAGCTACTTCAGCGGCGACCCCGGTGACATCGAGGTCGACGGGCGGGCGATCAAGGCGCCGTACCGGTTCGAGGTGATCGGGAAGCCGGAGGATCTGGAGCCGGCCCTGAACATCCCGGGCGGTGTGGTGCAGACGCTGGAGAAGGAGCAGGCCACCGCGGTGGTGACCCGGTCGGAGAAGATCGTTGTCGATGCCTTGCGACCGGTGCAGCGGCCTGACTACGCTCGGTCGTCCTCGCAGTGAAGCGGGGGTGTATGGGGGCCGTTGTCCAGGGGCACCAGGTTGCGGGGGGTCGGCGCACCGAGATCGCGGTGCGTGAGGGAAACTGTCCGGAGGATACGGACGTTGTGAGAATGTCCGGGTCGGCAGGTGTGTTCGTCCGAGGTTCGTCCTGCCCCACGGGCGGGTCTGTTTCGTTCAAGGGGAATCGCCCGTGAAGTTGTTTGCGAAGTTGTTCGGCAAGAGCGCACGCGAGGACGGCGGCAACGCCCGGCACCGCGCACCGCGCCATGGCCAGAGTGAGGAGCAGGGCGGCGAGCGCCCCCTGTTCCGTGACGAGGTCGGCCGCCCCGGAGGTGACGTTTCCGGAGGCCAGGGCGCGTCTGTTGACCCTGGCTCGGCAGGCCGCATAGGTTTCGGGGAACCATCGACCTCGGGTACGGGCGGCGGGTTCACCCCCGACCCGTACGCCACCAGCCCGCACCTCGCGGGCCAGCCGCGGCAGGAGGGTTCGGCCATGCCGGTGTGTACGAGGTGCGGTCACCGCAACGCCGAGGCGAGCCGGTTCTGCTCCAACTGCGGTGCCCCGCTGCGCGCGGGTGCGGTGCCCGAGCGGGCGTCCGAGACCACCTCCACGATCTCCATCTCGGGCCTTGAGGCGTACGACTCGGAGGCCACCGGCCAGACGCAGCTGCCGTCGCTCTCCCCGGAGGCCCAGGCCGCCGTGGAGGCGCTGCCGCTGGGTTCGGCGCTGCTGGTGGTGCGCCGGGGGCCCAACTCGGGCAGCCGCTTCCTGCTGGACGGCGACCTGACCACGGCCGGGCGCCACCCGCAGAGCGACATCTTCCTGGACGACGTGACCGTGTCGCGGCGGCATGTGGAGTTCCGGCGCTCGCCGGACGGCAGCTTCACGGTCTCCGACGTCGGCAGCCTCAACGGGACGTATGTCAACCGGGAGCCGATCGACTCGGTGCCGCTGACCAACGGCGACGAGGTGCAGATCGGCAAGTACCGGATGGTCTTCTTCGCGAGCCAGCAGCGGGGCGTGTGACCCGGCCGGGCAGGCCGATGCCGCGCGGCGCCGGGGACGGCGCCGCGCGTGCGGCCGAGCGCCTGGTGAGCATCGGCACGGTGCTCACCAGGCTCCGTGAGGAGTTCCCCGAGGTCACCATCTCCAAGATCCGCTTCCTGGAGGCGGAGGGGCTGGTGGAGCCGCGGCGCACCGCGTCCGGGTACCGCAAGTTCAGCCCCGAGGACGTGGAGCGGCTGCTGCGCATCCTGCGCATGCAGCGTGACCACTATCTGCCGCTGAAGGTGATCCGGGAGCATCTGGACGCCGTCGAGCGCGGCGGGGAGTCCGCCGCCGCCCAGCCGGTGCCCGCGCCGCGCCGCCGGGCCGGCGAGGAGGGGCCGTGGGAGCACACGGCCACCGAACCGCCCGAACCCCCGCCGCCGGTCCGGATCGGCCGTCCGGAGCTGCTGGCGGCCGCCGGGGTGGGCGAGGGGGAGCTGGTCGAGTGGGAGTCCTACGGGCTGCTCCAGCCCGGCCCGGACGGCGGCTACGACCCCGAGGCGGTGACGGTGGCCAAGCTGGTCGCCGAGCTGGGGCGGTTCGGTCTGGAGCCGCGCCATCTGCGGGCCGTGAAGGCGGCCGCCGACCGGGAGGCGGGCCTGGTCGAGCAGGTCGTGGCGCCGCTGCGCCGGCACCGCAACCCGCAGACCAGGGCCCATGCCGAGGCCACCGCGCAGGAGCTGGCCGGGCTGTCGGTACGACTGCACGCGGCGCTCGTCCGGATGGCCCTGGGCACTCGTCCGCAGTAGGCGCCGGGGCCCCTGGGGGCCGTGGAACAGGGCGCCCGGCACCGCTCCGGAGCCGATCTTGGAGGGGCCCGACTATCCAAACCGGTCCGGCACGTCCTAGGGTTGCCATGTGAACGAGCTCGATGTCGTCGGTGTCCGGGTGGAAATGCCGTCCAACCAGCCGATCGTGCTCCTGCGTGAAGTGGGAGGCGACCGGTACCTCCCGATCTGGATCGGTGCGGGAGAGGCGACGGCGATCGCCTTCGCCCAGCAGGGCATGGCCCCTGCCAGGCCGCTCACGCATGACCTTTTCAAGGACGTCCTGGAGGCGGTGGGCCAGGAGCTCACCGAGGTGCGCATCACGGACCTGCGGGAGGGTGTCTTCTACGCGGAGCTGGTGTTCGCCAGCGGTGTGGAGGTGAGCGCCCGGCCGTCCGACGCCATAGCGCTGGCCCTGCGGACCGGGACCCCGATCTACGGGAGCGACGGCGTCCTCGACGACGCGGGCATCGCCATCCCGGACGAGCAGGAGGACGAGGTGGAGAAGTTCCGCGAGTTCCTCGACCAGATCTCGCCCGAGGACTTCGGCACCAGCAGCCAGTGAGCCCCGCCGCCTCGGATTCCGGGGCGGCGACCGTGCCGGAACAGCGCACACGCTGATGAAACGCGCATCCTTGCCCGGTTCCGGGTCACGCCAAACCACTCTCGGGGTGATTATCACTCGGCGTGGCGAGCGCGGCGATCGTTGACGCACCCCCGGTGACTCCCTACCGTCGAGTGGCAGGTCAAGGACGGAGGGTCGTTGTGATGATCAGCGGCGACGGTGCGACGGGGAGTGCCCCCGGACGAGGTCCGGTGGAGCAGCGGCCGTATCCGCTTCACGGGCAGACGGCCGACCGTGCGCCGGGAGGTGCGGCGCTCTCCCGCGGCGGCCCGGACCACCCTTGCGCCCCGGCCCCCGAGCCCGCCGACGAGGCGGTCGGCTACCGCGGGCCCACCGCCTGCGCGGCCGCCGGGATCACCTACCGCCAGCTCGACTACTGGGCCCGCACCGGTCTGGTGGAGCCCAGCGTCCGGGCCGGCCGGGGAGCGGGCGCCCAGCGCCTCTACAGCTTCCGCGACGTCGTGCTGCTCAAGATCGTCAAGCGCTTCCTGGACACCGGGGTCGCCCTGCAGAACATCCGCACCACCCTGGTGCACCTGCGGGCCCGCGGCGGCGACCTGGAGCACATGACGCTGATGAGCGACGGGGCCACGGTCTACGAGTGCTCCTCGCCCGGCGAGGTGGTGGCGCTGCTCCAGGGCGGCCAGGGCGTCTTCGGGATCGCCGTCGACGTGGTCTGGCGGGACGTCGAGGCGGCGCTGTCGCAGCTGCACGGCGAGCGGGTGGACACCGGCGAGACCCTGGTGCGCCACCACCCGGCCGACGAGCTGGCGCGGCGCAGGCGCGACCGGGCGGTCTGAGACGGCGGCCGCGCCACTCGTACGGGTGTGCGGGGCGATTGTCAGTGGGATGCGGCAGCATCAGTGGTGTGAGAGCCGCGCCCACCATCCTGCATCTGGACATGGATGCCTTCTACGCCGCCGTCGAGCAGGCGGCGAAGCCCAGTCTGCGTGGAAAGCCCGTGGTGGTCGGCGGACTCGGCCCGCGCGGGGTGGTGGCGACGGCCTCGTACGAGGCGAGGCGCTTCGGGGTGCACTCGGCGATGCCCACCGGGCAGGCCCGCCGACTGGCGCCGAACGCGGCCTATCTGGTCCCTCGGTTCACCGTCTACCGCGCGGTCAGCGACCAGGTGATGGCCCTGCTGCGGGCGCTGTCGCCGCTGGTGGAGCCGCTCAGCCTGGACGAGGCCTTCGTGGACCTGGAGGCCGGCGGCGCGGCGGACGACGCCGCGGGGGCCCGGCGCACCGGGGAGCGGCTGCGGGCGGACATCCACGCGGTCACCGGGCTCACCGGCTCGGTGGGGCTGGCCGGGTCCAAGATGCTCGCCAAGATCGCCTCCGAGGAGGCCAAGCCGGACGGGCTGCTGCTGATCGAGCCGGGCACCGAGCGGGAGCTGCTGGGGCCCAAGCCGGTGCGCATCCTGCCCGGAGTGGGCCCGGCGACCGGTGAGCAGCTGCGCCGGGCCGGGATCACCACGGTGGCCGAGCTGACCGAGGCCGGTGAGGACGAGCTGGTACGCCTGGTGGGCAAGGCGCACGGGGCCTCGCTGTTCCGGATGGCCATGGGGTACGACGACCGCCCGGTGGTCGCCGAGCGGGACGCCAAGTCGGTGTCGGTGGAGGACACCTTCGATGTGGACCTGCACGACCGGGTGCGGGTCCGGGCCGAGGTGGAGCGGCTGGCCGAGCGGTGCGTGCAGCGGCTGCGGGGCGCCGGGCGCTCCGGCCGGACGGTGGTGCTGAAGGTGCGCCGCTACGACTTCTCGACGCTCACCCGCTCCGAGACGCTGCGCGGCCCCACCGACGACCCGGGCGTGGTGCGGGAGGCGGCGGCCCGGCTGCTGGAGCTGGTCGACACCACGGGCGGGGTGCGGCTGCTGGGGGTGGGCGTGACCGGGCTCGCCGACTACACCCAGGAGGACCTGTTCGCCCAGGCCGCCGAAGCCCGGGAGGCGGCGGCGGTGGCGAGGGGAGCGGCGGAGGCGTCGCAGGAGGGCGGCGTGGTGGGCGGTGGGGAGCCCGCCGGGGTGGACCCGGGCGGGGGCGGGGGAGAGGGGGCCGGGGACGGGGAGCGGCCGGGGGAGGGCGCGGACGAGGACGCCGCGTGGGGAGCGGGCGCGGCGGTTATCCCGGCCGGGGCGCGGGACGGCACCGAGGGTGTGGTCCCGGAGCCGGAGGAGGGCACGCGGAGGTGGCTGGCCGGGCAGGACGTGCGGCATGCCGAGCACGGGGCCGGATGGGTGCAGGGCAGCGGGATCGGCCGGGTGACGGTGCGGTTCGAGGCGCCCACCTCGCCGCCCGGGCGGGTGCGCACCTTCCGTACCGACGACCCGCTGCTCAGCCCGTCCGATCCGCTGCCCCTCGTACCGGAGCCGGAAGCGGAGAAGCAGGCGGTCGGCTCCGCTGAACCAGGTCAGTCGTCCTGACCGGCGAGCCGGCCGAAGTCGCGGTCCGGGGGAGGCGGTGCGGCCGGAAGGGCGATGCCGTAGTGGTGGTAGAGCTGCACCTCCTGCTGCGGGGAGAGGTGGCGGCCCACGCCGAAGTCCGGGGCGTCCTTGATCAGCGCCCGGTCGTAGGGCACCCGCAGCTCCTCGCCGACCAGTTCGCTGGGCTCCAGGGGGACGAAGGCGTCCCGGCTGAACAGGCCGGTGCGGACGGCCGCCCACTCCGGTACACCGGTCGCGTCGTCCAGATAGACCTCGTCCACGGTGCCGATCTTGTTTCCGTCGCGGTCGAAGGCCTTGCGGCCGATCAGGCTGCGCGGATCGATGTCGGTCTGCACGGTCCCTCCAACAGGTCGCACCCGCTCCATGGACACTACGTAAGGGCACAACGGTGACGTCGGCCACTTGAGGGATGGTGCCGGGACCCCGCTGGTAGGCTGGCTACGGCTGCTGACCCCGTGCGGGAGAGTCCTCCGAGCAAGACCGTCGGAGGCGCCGAAGGAGCAAATCCTCCCCGGAATCTCTCAGGCCCCCGTACCGCACGGACGAGGTCACTCTGGAAAGCAGGGCAGGCGTCGGACGGCACCTGCCCTCACCGACGGTGAAAGCCGGTCCGCTTCGGCGGCCCGGTGAAGCTCTCAGGTTGAGATGACAGAGGGGGAGGCCGTCCGGGCACCCGCGCCGCGGTGCCCCTCGCAGGTCGTGACGACCAGGAGGCCCCCGCAGATGACCGCCAACCGTACTCCGCTCACCGAGCTTGAGCAGGGCATCCCCTTCGAGCAGCGGCACATCGGGCCCGACGCCGAGGCCCGGGCCAAGATGCTCGCGCAGGTCGGCTACGGGTCGCTCGACGAGCTGACCGCCGCCGCCGTGCCGGACGTCATCAAGAGCACCGAGGCCCTCGGGCTGCCGGACGCCCGCACCGAGGCGGAGGTGCTGGCCGAACTGCGCTCGCTGGCCGACCGCAACCAGGTGCTCGCCCCGATGATCGGGCTCGGCTACCACGGCACCTTCACCCCGCCGGTCATCCTCCGCAACGTCATGGAGAACCCGGCCTGGTACACCGCCTACACCCCGTACCAGCCGGAGATCTCCCAGGGCCGGCTGGAGGCGCTGCTCAACTTCCAGACCATGGTCGCCGAGCTGACCGGGCTGCCCACCTCCGGGGCCTCCCTGCTGGACGAGGGCACCGCGGCCGCCGAGGCGATGGCGCTCTCCCGCCGGGTCGGCAAGGTCAAGCAGGGCGTCTTCCTGATCGACGCGGACGCGCTGCCGCAGACCATCGCGGTCATCGAGACCCGCGCCGAGCCCACCGGCGTCGAGGTGGTCACCGCCGACTTGAGCGAGGGCATCCCGGCCGAGATCGCCGAGCGCGGCGTCTTCGGTGTGCTGCTCCAGTACCCGGGCGCCTCCGGGGCCGTGCGGGACCTCAAGCCGGTCATCGACCAGGCCCACGAGCTGGGCGCGATCGTCACCGTCGCCGCCGACCTGCTCGCCCTCACCCTGCTCACCTCGCCGGGCGAGCTGGGCGCCGACATCGCCGTCGGCACCACCCAGCGCTTCGGCGTCCCGATGGGCTTCGGCGGCCCGCACGCCGGCTACATGGCCGTCCAGGCCAAGCACGCCCGCAGCCTGCCCGGCCGACTGGTCGGCGTCTCCGTGGACGCCGACGGCAACAAGGCCTACCGCCTGGCCCTGCAGACCCGCGAGCAGCACATCCGCCGCGAGAAGGCCACCAGCAACATCTGCACCGCGCAGGTGCTGCTCGCCGTCATGGCCGGGATGTACGCGGTCTACCACGGCCCCGAGGGGCTGAAGACCATAGCGCGGCGCACCCACCGCTACGCCGCGATCCTCGCCGGGGGCCTGCGCGCCGGGGGCGTGGAGCTGCCGCACGGCGCCTTCTTCGACACCGTCACCGCCAAGGTGCCCGGCCGGGCCGCCGAGATCGTCGCCGCCGCCCGCACCGGCGGGGTCAACCTCCGCCTGGTCGACGCCGACCATGTCTCCGCCGCCTGCGACGAGACCACCGGCCGCGCCCAGATCGCCGCCGTGTGGAACGCCTTCGGCGTGTCCGGGGACGTGGCGGCGCTGGACGCCGCCACCGAGGACACCCTGCCCGCCGGGCTGCTGCGCACCGACGCCTACCTCACCCACCCGGTCTTCCGCGCCCACCGCTCCGAGACCGCGATGCTGCGCTATCTGCGCCGGCTCGCCGACCGGGACTACGCGCTGGACCGGGGCATGATCCCGCTGGGCTCCTGCACCATGAAGCTCAACGCCACCACCGAGATGGAGCCGGTGACCTGGACCGAGTTCGGCCAGATGCACCCCTTCGCCCCGGCGGCGCAGGCCCAGGGGTATCTGACGCTCATCCGCGAGCTGGAGGAGCGGCTGGCCGAGGTCACCGGCTACGACAAGGTCTCCATCCAGCCCAACGCGGGCTCCCAGGGCGAGCTGGCCGGTCTGCTCGCGGTCCGCGCGTACCACCGCGCCAACGGCGACACCGCCCGTACCGTCTGCCTGATCCCGTCCTCCGCGCACGGCACCAACGCCGCCAGCGCCGTGATGGCCGGGATGAAGGTGGTCGTGGTGAAGACCGCCGACGACGGTGAGATCGACGTCGAGGACCTGCGGGCCAAGATCGAGCAATACCGCGACGAGCTGTCGGTGCTGATGATCACCTACCCGTCCACCCACGGGGTGTTCGAGGAGCACGTCGCCGACATCTGCGCCCAGGTGCACGACGCCGGCGGCCAGGTGTACGTGGACGGCGCCAACCTCAACGCCCTGGTGGGCCTCGCCAAGCCGGGCCACTTCGGCGGCGACGTCTCCCACCTGAACCTGCACAAGACCTTCTGCATCCCGCACGGCGGCGGCGGCCCCGGGGTCGGCCCGGTCGGCGTGCGCGCCCACCTCGCCCCGTACCTGCCCAACCACCCGCTCCAGCCGGGCGCCGGACCGGAGACCGGCGTCGGCCCGATCTCGGCCGCCCCCTGGGGCTCGGCCGGCATCCTGCCGATCTCCTGGGCGTACGTCCGGCTGATGGGCGGCGAGGGCCTCAAGCGCGCCACCCAGGTCGCGGTGCTGGCCGCCAACTACGTGGCCAAGCGCCTGGAGCCGCACTACCCGGTGCTCTACACCGGCCCCAACGGGCTGGTCGCCCACGAGTGCATCGTGGACCTGCGCCCGCTGTCCAAGGCGACCGGCGTCAGCGTGGACGACATCGCCAAGCGGCTGATCGACTACGGCTTCCACGCCCCGACCATGTCCTTCCCGGTGGCCGGCACCCTGATGATCGAGCCCACCGAGAGCGAGGACCTGGCCGAGCTGGACCGGTTCTGCGCGGCGATGATCGCCATCCGCGCCGAGATCGAGAAGGTCGTCTCCGGCGAGTGGCCGGCCGAGGACAACCCGCTGGGCAACGCCCCGCACACGGCGGCCGCGCTCGGCGGCGACTGGGACCACGCCTACACCCGCGAGCAGGCGGTCTTCCCGGCCGGGGTCTCGGCGGCGGACAAGTACTGGCCGCCGGTGCGCCGGATCGACGGCGCCTTCGGCGACCGCAACCTGGTCTGCTCCTGCCCGCCGCTGGACGAGTACGAGGGCTGATCCGGGCGAGCGCAGATGCCGAGGGCCGGTACGGAAGCTTCCGTACCGGCCCTCGGCCGTGTGTCCTGTCTCCGGTCGCGCCCGTGCGGTGTCAGCGCCGGTCCGGTGTGCGGCGGCTCAGGCGGCCGTCATCACCTGCGCCGTGCCCAGCGGCCGGTGCGGGGCGATGATCTGCCCGTCCGGCAGCAGCTCGCCGGTGTCCTCGAAGACGAGGACCCCGTTGCACAGCAGGCTCCAGCCCTGTTCCGGATGGTGCGCCAGCAGGCGCGCCGCCTCCCGGTCGGCGGAGTCGGCGGTCGGACAGGCTGGCTGGTGCTGGCACATGGATCGGTTCTTTCGCTGCGGTGTCGTATGTGTCCTGCGGCTTGACGCGGAGTCCATCGCCGCCCCCCGTGTGTCGTCGGTCCCTGTGGACGGATCCCGCCCCCAGTGTTGCCCTACGGACCTCGGTCCGCAGGGATTTCGCAGCAGAGCTTCCTCAAGCTCCATGACGTGTCACCCGTGCGGATGGTTCTGCTCTACCGAACCATCACTTGGGACCGTTCCGCCTGACACCGCTGGACTAGTCCGATCGGGTGGGCCCGAGGGGTGGCCCCCCTTCGGCGACTCAGGCGGTGGACTCCAGCAGCGGGGGAGGCGCCAGCCGCAGCGTCATCACCGGCAGCAACTCGGCCACCCGGTACGGCAGATGGGAGGCGATCCCCGGCGGCGCCGGCGCCAGCGGGACCAGCAGGTCGGTGGGGGCCGGGGTGCCCTCCGCCGGGTCGGCCTCGGCGTTGCCGTGCAGCCACAGCGTCAGCATGTACAGCTCCGGGACGGAGAGCAGCCGGGGCTGGTAGCGGCCCGCCATGGTCTCCGCCTGGCGCAGCGCGCGCTCGGTGGAGGCGAGATAGGGCCCCTCGAAGAACCGCGAGACGGACCAGCCGTCGGCGGAGGGCAGCGCGTCGACGGCCGCCACCACCCGGTCGCCGCCGCGGATGTGGAACCGCCACCCGGCCAGCCGGGCGTGCGGCGCCCCGG
Organism: Streptomyces lichenis; assembly: GCF_023218175.1. Lineage (GTDB taxonomy): Bacteria > Actinomycetota > Actinomycetes > Streptomycetales > Streptomycetaceae > Streptomyces > Streptomyces lichenis. The sequence continues at coordinate 15,521 of NZ_JALPTH010000012.1, forward strand.
CCCGGGCCGACCGGGCCGAACCGGCGGCGGTCGGGGCGTCCCGCACGTCCAGCACATGGACGGGGAGCGGGAGTTCGGGGCTCAGCGGTCCCTGGACGGACCGCAGGGCGGGGGTGTGCGCGGAGCGTACGACGGGTGAGCCCAGCGCGGTGAGGACGGAGCGCAGGGCGGGCACGGGGGCAGGGCATACCTGAAGCGGCATGTGGGTCGCCTCTCGGTCAACGGACACGGGCGTGCGGGAGACAGGTGGAGACAGGGTGCTGCGGAGGAGAAGGGCGCGGACGGCACTGTCGGCAGCGGGGTCAGAGGTGGCCGCCGGGCCGGTGGGCCGGGCGCGCGACTCTCTGCCTCGTCTCGCCGAAGTTTATACGACCGGCGTTCGCCGATTGTTTCGGCTAGCTGTCGAGGTGGTTACCGGCAAGGACTCATCCGGTCTTTGTTTCGCGAAGTATCTGTGGATTCTCCACGCGTGCCGCCGGTCCCGTCTGCGCCCCTGCCGGGAACGGGGTCGGCTGGATCGCGACCCTCGTTTCCGGCGGCTCCGGCCGGCCTTTCGCGGCATCATCGGCGCGGTTACTGCCCGCGGCCTCATGCCTGCGGAATGTGCCGCGCGGACGTCCTATCCAGACTACCGGGCGAGTGCCTTCGGTGCGGGCGTTACGGATCAGCCCGTGTGGGCAGTATGGTCCGTGATGCAAGCGGCCGGTGCCGCGAACCCCGCCCATGAGGAAGGACGCTCCGATGGGGGAGAAGGTCGTGGCGGACGGGTTCGACCTGTCCGACCGGCAGAGGTACCGCGCGAAGCTCCAGCAGTGCCTGACGGGCCTCGGGCGGCTCCTCGCCGAGAAGCGGTTCGACAAGCCGCGGAATCTCGTGGGTCTGGAGATCGAGCTCAATCTCGCGGGCGCCGACGGTATGCCGCGGATGATGAATGGCGAGGTGCTGGAGCGAATCGCGAGCCGCGATTTCCAGACCGAGCTGGGAATGTTCAACCTCGAAGTGAACATCCAGCCGCACCGGCTCGGCGGCCGGGTGCTGGAACAGCTCGCCGAGGAGCTGCGCACCGGGCTGGCATATGCGCACCGCAAAGCCCGCGAGGTCGATGCCGGAATCGTGATGATCGGCATTCTGCCGACACTCGCCGAGAAGGACCTGGTGTCGGCGAACCTCTCCGACGTCGACCGCTACGTACTGCTCAACGACCAGATCACGGCGGCCCGGGGCGAGAGCTTCGCCCTGGACATCGACGGGGTGGAGCGGCTCACCTCCACCGCCAACTCCATCGTGCCGGAGGCCGCGTGCACCTCGGTGCAGCTGCACCTCCAGGTGACGCCCGACCGCTTCGCCGACGTGTGGAACGCCGCGCAGGCCCTGGCGGCCGTACAGATCGCGGTCGGGGCCAACTCCCCGTTCCTCTTCGGCCGGGAGCTGTGGCGCGAGTCGCGTCCGCCGCTGTTCACCCAGGCCACCGACACCCGCCCGCCGGAGCTCCAGGCGCAGGGCGTACGGCCGCGCACCTGGTTCGGCGAGCGGTGGATCTCCTCCGCGTACGAGCTGTTCGAGGAGAACGTCCGCTACTACCCGGCGCTGCTGCCGATCTGCGACGACGAGGAACCGCTGAGCGTGCTGGACGCCGGCGGGGTGCCGCAGCTCCAGGAGCTGGTGCTGCACAACGGCACCGTCTACCGCTGGAACCGGCCGGTGTACGAGGTCGTCGACGGCGTGCCGCATCTGCGGGTGGAGAACCGGGTGCTGCCGGCCGGGCCGACCGTGGAGGACGTGGTGGCCAACGCCGCGTTCTACTACGGGCTGATCCGGGCGCTCGCCGACGACGCCCGCCCGGTGTGGCGGCGGCTCGCCTTCGAGGACGCGGCCCGCAACTTCGACACCGCCTGCCGGCACGGCATCGATGCCGAACTGACCTGGCCCCGGCCCGGTCGCGCGGGCGGGGTGACCACCGTCCCGGCGGTGAAGCTGGTCCGCGACGAGCTGCTGCCGCTCGCCGCCGCCGGGCTGGACGCCTGGGGCGTCGAGAAGGCCGACCGCGACCGCTACCTCGGCATCATCGAGCAGCGGTGCCGGCGCGGGGTGAACGGCGCCTCCTGGCAGGTGGACACCTTCCACCAGGCCCTGGAGGAGGGCCTGGAGCGGGACGCGGCGCTGGCCGCCACCACCCGCCAGTACTGCCGGCTGATGCGGCAGGGCGAGCCCGTGCACACCTGGCCGGTCGGCATCGGCGACGACTGACCCCTGCGGAGCGGGACCGGCCGGGCGTCGGGCAAGCTGTCGGCTACGGCAGGCGGCATCCGACCGGAGGCAGGTGTACGGGCACGTGGCAGCAACCCTTCCCGCGGAGGGCGTCTCACAGCGGACCCTGAGGTCCGAGACCTGGATCGTGCTGGCCCTCTCCCTGGGGGCGAGCGCGGTCTCGGCGCTCATCAGCTTCATCGGCTCGCTGACCAGGCCGGGGGGTTTGAAGGACCAGGCGGCCACCCTCAACGGCTCCTACGCGCCCGGGCGGCCCTGGCTGGACCTCGCCTGGCAGCTGTTCGGCATCGCCACCGCGCTGGTGCCGGTGGTGCTGGTGGCCCATCTGCTCACCCGGGAGGGCGCGCCGGGGCTGCGGGCCATCGGCTTCGACCGCCGCCGCCCCTGGCCGGACCTGGGGCGGGGCGCGCTGGTGGCGGCCGGCATCGGCAGCGCGGGCCTCGCCTTCTATCTGGTGGTCCGGGGGGTCGGGGCCAATCTGACGGTGGTGCCCGAGTCGCTGCCCGAGGTGTGGTGGAAGTACCCGGTGCTGGTGCTGTCGGCGATCCAGAACTCCGTGGTGGAGGAGGTCATCGTCGTCGGCTATCTGCTGCGCAGGCTGGACGGGCTGGGCTGGTCGCCGATGGCCGCGCTGGCCGCCAGCTCGGTGCTGCGCGGCTCGTACCACCTCTACCAGGGCGTCGGCGGCTTCGTCGGCAACCTGGTGATGGGGGTGGTCTTCGTCTGGCTGTACCGCAGGTGGGGGCGGGTGGGGCCGCTGGTGGCGGCCCACGCGCTTCTCGACATCGTGGCCTTCGTCGGTTACGGACTGCTGGCGGGACGGGTGGACTGGCTGCCGACGGCCTGATGCTCAGGGCCCGGTGAGCAGTTCGCCGTCGATGACGGTCACCGCGCGGCCGGTGAGGACGGTGCGCTCGCCGCGCAGCAGGGTGCGGACCAGGCCGGTACGGGACCCGCCCTGGAAGCCGGTGAGTTCGGCGCGGCCCAGGCGCGCCGACCAGAACGGCGCCAGCGCGGTGTGGGCGCTGCCGGTCACCGGGTCCTCGTCGATGCCCAGCGCGGGGAAGAAGCAGCGGGAGACGAAGTCATAGCCCCGCCCCGGGTCCTCGGCGGCGGCCGTGGCGATGATGCCCCGGTCGGACAGCGCCGCCAGCCGGGGGTGGTCGGGCGCCAGTCCCCGTACCGTCCGCTCGTCCGCCAGCTCCACCAGCAGGTCGCCGATATGGGCGGCCGTGTCCTGGACGGAGACCACCTCGGCGCCCAGGGCCTCGGCGAGGCCGCCGGGGGCGGGGACGGGGGTCAGCGACGAGGTGGGGAAGTCCATCGCCAGGGTGCCGTCCGCCTCCGCGGTCGCGGTCAGCACCCCGCTGCGGGTGGCGAACCGGACGGTTCCGGTGGCCCGGCCGCTGGTGTGCAGCACATGGGCGGTGGCGAGGGTGGCATGCCCGCACAGGTCGACCTCGGCGACCGGGGTGAACCAGCGCAGCGCCCAGTCGGCCTCGCCCCCGGGCGGGAGCGGACGGGCGAACGCGGTCTCGGAGAGGTTCACCTCGGCGGCCACCCGCTGGAGCCAGTGGTCCTCCGGGAAGCCGGCCGGGGAGGTGTCTTCGGGGCCGCCGGGGAGAAGGACCACGCCGGCCGGATTGCCGGCGAAGGGGCGGTCGGTGAAGGCGTCGACGATTCGGATGCGCATGCGCTGACGGTAGGGCGATGCAGGGCGGGGCCGCCAAGGCCAATGGGCGGCGACTGGACCGGTGCGCGGACGGCGGGGCCGGGGGCCGCGGGGCGGGCCGGTGAGGGGCGCGCTTGCGCGGATGGTGGGGGCGGCTCGCGCATCTTTTCGAGGGTGTGCCATCGGGTGATGGCGGACAATCCATGATCATCCGGCTGATACCGTCCCGGCCCGTGATCCCTTCCGATACCTCTGCCGCCACCGCTCCCGCGGCCCCTTCGGTGCCCTCGTCCGCCCGGGCGGACGCCTTCCGCCCTCTGCTGCTGGGCGCCGCCGAACCCGCCGCCGAGGCGGCCCTCGCGGCGCTGCTGGGCTCGGGCCTGGTGCGGGGGGTGCACGACCGCATCGACGAGCAGGTGGCGGAGCTGGTGCGCTGCTCGGCACCCGGTGAGCGCTGGGACCGGGGACGGCTGGAGCGGGCGGTGGCCGAGGTGTACGGCGGTGCCCCGAGCCGGCGTTACGGGACCTGGGTCTGGTACCCGTGGACCGGGCGGCTGGTGCACCTGCTGCCGGCCGAGGAGTTCCGGCGGGTCCGTACCGACCGCAACCGCGACAAGATCACCCGGGCCGGGCAGCGGCGGCTGCTGGGGTGCCGCATCGGGGTGATCGGGCTGTCCGTGGGGAACAGCGCGGCCCTCACCTGCGCCATGGAGGGCGTCGGGGGGTCGTTCCGGCTGGCGGACTTCGACCGGGTCGGCCTCTCCAACCTCAACCGGCTGCGGGCCGGGGTCCATGATCTCGGCGTGGAGAAGACCGTGCTCTGCGCCCGGCAGATGTACGAGATCGACCCCTATCTGGACATCGAGATCCACCGCGCCGGGGTGACCGAGGAGACCATCGGGGACTTCTTCGACGGGTCCGGCGCGTCCGGTGTGCCAGGCGCGGGGCTGGATCTGCTGGTCGAGGAGTGCGACACCCTCTGGGTGAAGGCCGCCGCCCGCGAACACGCCCGCGCCCGGCGGGTGTCGGTGCTGATGGACGCCAACGACCGGGGGCTCCTGGACGTCGAGCGCTTCGACCTGGAGCCGGACCGCCCGCTGTTCCACGGCCGGGCGGGCGCGATGACCGCCCGGGAGGTCCTGGACCTGGATGACCGGGCCGCGCGGGAGCTGCTGCTGCGGATCGTGGACGAGAGCCGGCTCAGCCCGGCCATGACCGACGCGCTGGGGCGGATCGGCCGGACCCTGTCCAGCTGGCCGCAACTGGCCAGCGGGGTCGCGCTCGGCGGCGCCCTGGTCGCCGACGCCGCCCGGCGCGTACTGCTCGGCGGGCCGGTGCCCTCCGGGCGGTACTACGTGGACCTGGAGGCCCTGGTCGGCGGCGCGGCCGGAGCCGTACCCAATCCGCAGGGCGCCGCCTCATGAGCGCTGTCCCCGAACTGCGCGGCGAGTACCTGTGGTTGCGCGAGCTGAGGCCGGTCGACCTGGCCCCGTTCACCCGGATCCACACCCACCCGGTGCTCACCCGGTACCTGGGTGTCGACCGGATGGACGAGCGCCAGGCCGAGGAGGCCTTCGCGCGGTGCCTGGCCCAGCCGTACGCCCATCCCCGCCGCCGCCACACCCTCGCCATCTGCGCACCGGGCGGTGACACGCTGGTCGGGACCATGGGGCTGCTGGTCGAGGAGTACGGCAGCAACGCCATGCTCACCGGACTGGTGCTGCTGCCCGACGCGCCGGTGCGGGGGCACGGCCACGAGGCCGGGCGGCTGCTCATGGCGTACGGCTTCGGCCCGCTCGGGCTGCACCGGATCTGGGCCGGGCACCGGGTCGACCACGGCCGGATGCGCGAGGTCATGCTCGCCGCCGGGCTGCGTCCGGAGGCCACCCTGCGCCAGCTGTTCCACACCCAGGGGCGTTGGCACGACATCTCCACCTACGCCGCCCTGGCGCCGGAGTGGCGGCTCACGGCCACCCCCGCCGAGCTGCGGATCCTGGACGGGGCCGATCGGCTGGCGGCCGTCTGAGGCGGGTGAGGCGGGTGAGCCTGGCGGGTGCCCGGTCGGCGCCGGGGTCAGCCACCCGCCTCCGGACCCGGCCGATCCCGCCTCGCTCAAGGCGTCCGTGGACGCCCCGGGATTCCGCGCCGGGGCTCACTCCGCGCCGTGGACCCCCTTCCGGCTGTTCACCGGCTCGGGCAGGCAGAACATCAGGGCCCACATCAGGGCGAGGAGGCCGCCGACCCACCACAGCACACCGGTGAACGCCTCGCGGTGGGGCGCCGCGTCGGCTGAGCCACCGGTGGCGGCGAAGAACACCAGCGCGGTCAGCGCGGTGCCGAGGGCGATGCCCAGGTGCATGGCGGTGTTGAACAGGCCCGAGGCGGCCCCGGCCTCCTCGGACGGGACCCCGGCCAGCGACAGGTCGGCGAGCGGACCGCTGACCATGCCGAGACCGAAGCCGATCAGGACCACCGGAGCCGTCATCGCCACGAGGCTCAGGTCCGCCTGACCTCCGCCGGCCTGGACGGCGTAGGCGACCATCGAGGCGAGCGCGACCAGGGCCCCGGCCTGCGGCATCCGGCGGGCGAAGCGTCCACCGCTCCTCGCCGCGATCGTCGCACCGGCCAGCTCGCCCAGGGAGAGCAGCACGAAGGCCAGGGCCGCGTGGAAGGGGCTCATGCCCAGTCCGCGCTGGAGGTACAGGGTCCAGGTCATGAAGAACAGCCCGCACAGCAGGCCGTGCACCAGCTGCGCGGCCAGGCCGCCGGAGAACGGCCGGCCCCGGAAGAGCGACAGCGGCACGAGCGGAGCGCCCTGCTGCCTTCCCCGCTGGTGGCGCAGGAAGACGCCGAGCGTGAGCAAGCCGGTGGCGAGCATGGCGAAGCACCACAGCGGCCAGTGGTGGGCGCGGCCCTCGGTGAGCGGGAAGAGGATCAGGACGACGGCCAGCGCCGACAGCAGCATGCCGGTGAGGTCGAGCCGGTCGGCCTTCCGGCCGGTCGACTCGGGGACGAACCTGCGTCCCAGGAGGAGCACGGCGAGGCCGACGGGCATGTTGACCAGGAAGATCGGCCGCCAGGACAGGCCGAACAGGTCGGCCTCGGTGAGCAGGCCGCCCAGGACCGGGCCCAGCACGTTGGCGAGCGAGAGGACGGCCCCGTAGAGGCCGAAGGCCTTGCTGCGGGCCTCACCGTCGAAGGTGGCATGGAGGGTGGCCAGGACCTGCGGGATCATCAGGGCGACCCCGGCGCCCTGGAGCGCGCGGGCCCCGATCAGCACACCCGGTCCGGTGGCCAGACCGCACAGCAGTGAGGCCGTGGTGAACACGGCGGTGCCGACGAGGAGGACCCTGCGCCGGCCGTGGAGGTCGCCGAGGCGGCCGCCGGTGATCAGCCCGACGGCGACGGGCAGTGAGTAGCCGGTGGTCAGCCACTGCACCGCCGCCGGTCCGGCGCCGGTCGACTCCTGGATGGCGGGCAGGGCGGTCAGGATGACCGACTGGTCGAGGATGTCCATCAGCTCGGCGGTCAGCAGCACCAGAAGGGCGATCCGGGCTGCCAGGGCCGTCTTCGGCCGTCCGGTCGGCGGGTGGTCCGGGCGCTGGGTGGTGTGCTGCGGCTCGTCGCCGAGCGCGGAGGAGGACACGACGGGGACTCCTGATGTGAGGAATCGGGGAGCCCTGCCGTCGGCGACGCCGGGAACCGACACACGAGACCCGGGGCAGACGGCAGAGCTGCACCCGGGAACGAAGACAGAGAACGCGGGGGAGGGTGACGCAACTCAGGCCAGTGCGACGTCCGCCCCCGGACACATGCGACGACTCAGCACGTGGGGAACGCGGACGGCTACATGGCCTGGTGGATAGGACGTCACCTCGCGACGGGCGGAGAAGGAACAGGAAGTCCGGCCGCTGCTGCCGGGACCTCCGGCGCAGAAGCCCGGCCACGATATGCCATCCCGGGGCCCCCTCGCACACCGGTTTCCGTACGGACTTCCGTACGGAGGCTTGTTCGGCGACAGTTTCCGATATATCGTTGAAGTGTCGCGAGCGGTTGAAGAGCTTGCGGCCGACGGCCGACCATGGCGATGAGTGAGGGAGTGACGCAGATGCGTTTCCAGGGATTTCCAGGACAGCCGCAGGACCACGGGCACGAGCGCGGCCATGAGCGCGGGCCGGGCGCCGGCCGGCGGCACGGGCCGTGCGGGCCGGGGCCGCGCGGCTGGGGTGAGGGAGGCGAGTTCGAGCGGCTGCGCGCCGCGTTCGGACCCTTCGGGCCGGGCTTCGGCGGTGGCCCCTTCGGGGGCGGGCCGTTCGGCGGCGGACCGCCGTTCGGCGGCCGGGGGCGCGGGGGCGGTCGGGGCCGGGCCCGGCGCGGCGATGTGCGCGCCTCGATCCTGGCGCTGCTCAAGGACCGCCCGATGCACGGGTACGAGATGATCCGCGAGATCGCCGAGCGCAGCGGCGGCGCCTGGCGGCCCAGCCCCGGGTCGGTCTACCCGACCCTGCAACTGCTGGAGGACGAGGGGCTGATCGGCAGTGAGAGCGAGGGCGGCAAGAAGCTCTTCGCGCTCACCGAGGCCGGGCGCGCCGAGGCCGAGGCGGGGCCGGACGCTCCCTGGGAGGAGGCCGGCAAGGGGGTCGACTGGGAGGCCGTGAACGAGGTGCGGCAGGCCGGGTCCGGGCTGCTGGAGGCGTTCGGGCAGGTCTGGAAGACCGGCAGCGCCGAGCAGCGGGAGAAGGCCCTCGGTGTCATCAACGAGGCCCGCAAGAAGCTGTATCTGATCCTGGCCGACGAGGACTGAGGGGGATCGGTACGGAGAGAGGAGCCCGCGGTCGTCGGCCGCGGGCTCTTCGGTCGGTAGGTACGTCCCGGGTGGGGCCACGGGCTCCTCGGGTGGTACGTCCCGGTGGGCTGCGGGCTTCTCGGGCGGTACGTCCCGGTGGGGTTCTCGGGGTGTCCCTCCTTCCTGAGGATGAGGGCGGCGGGGGCCGGCCCACCTCGCGTGGGACCACCGGTTCAGCCCCGGTGGGGATGAACGGGGCGGTGCCCGGATGGTGGGGTGGGAACGTGCAGGCCCTTCCCTATCGATCACCGGCGTCTCCCCATCGATCACCGGCGCCCTGGAGCGCCCCCGGCGTCTCCGGCCTGGCCCCGTCCGGCGGTTCGGCGGCCGAGGCGTGGCTGGTGCTGGAACCCGCCACCGTGGTCGCCGGTGCCCGCCGCCGGGCGCACCGGGAGGGCGAGCGCCGGATCGACACGGCCCATCTGCTGCACTCGCTCCTCGAGTCCGACCCCGCCGCCCGCGGCTGCTTCCCGGACGGCGGGGAGCCGGCGCGGGTGCTCGGCTACCTCGTACAGCGCAGCATCGGCTACGGACTGCGCTGGCAGGGCGTCCCCGAGCGCTCCGCGCTGCCGGCCTCCGCCCTGCCGCCGGAGGTGCCCGGCTGGTCGCCCGCGGCCGTCGCCGCCATGGAGGCCGCCCGGGATCGGGCGCTGCGACGCGGGGACGATCGGCCGCGCGGGACCGATCTGCTCGCCGGGCTGGTGGCCGACGGCGGCTCCCGGGCCGCGGAGGTGCTCCGCCGGGCCCGGGTGGACACCGCCGGGCTCACCGCCCGCATCGGCGCCCCGTCTCACCAGGTGTGACAGGTTTTACGCTGCTGTACGCCGCTGACATGATGACCCGATGCACGCATCCCCTCTCAGGAGAACCGGCCTCGGGCTCGCCCTGGTCTCCGCCTTCGCCTTCGGCGGATCCGGCGTCGCGGCCAAGCCGCTGATCGAGGCCGGGCTCGACCCGCTGCACGTGGTGTGGCTGCGGGTGACCGGCGCCGCCCTGGTCATGCTGCCCGTCGCCTGGCGCCATCGCGCGCTGCTGCGCCGCCGGCCGGCCCTGCTCGTGGGGTTCGGCCTGCTCGCCGTGGCCGGGGTGCAGGCCTGCTACTTCGCCGCGATCTCCCGTATCCCGGTCGGGGTGGCGCTGCTCGTCGAGTATCTGGCGCCGGTGCTGGTGCTCGGCTGGGTGCGGTTCGTGCAGCGGCGCTCCGTCACCCGGGCCGCCGTGCTCGGCGCGGTCCTCGCGGTCGGCGGCCTCGCCTGTGTGGTGGAGGTCTGGTCGGGGCTGCGCTTCGACCCGCTCGGTGTGCTGCTCGCGCTGGGCGCGGCCTGCTGCCAGGTCGGCTACTTCGTGCTCAGCGGGCACGGGGGAGAGGGTGGCGAGGAGGACCGGCCGGCCGACCCGATGGGGGTGATCGCCTTCGGGCTGCTGATCGGCGCGGTGGTGCTGACGGCCGTCTCCCGGCCGTGGGACATGGACACGGCCGTGCTGGCCGGGCGGGCGGACATGGGCGGCACCCCGGTGGCGGCCTGGCTGCTGGTCGGCTGGATCGTGCTGATCGCCACGGTGGTCGCGTACCTCACCGGGATCGTCTCGGTGCGCCGGCTCTCCACCCAGGTGGCGGGCGTGGTGGCCTGCCTGGAGGCGGTGGTGGCCACCGTGCTGGCCTGGGTGCTGCTGCGGGAGCATCTGTCCGCGCCGCAGGTGGTGGGTGGAGCGGTGGTCCTGGTGGGCGCGTTCATCGCCCAGTCGACCACGCCCAAGGCTCCGGCGGCGCCGGTGTCAGGGGCACCCGCGGCCGGTCGGAGGTGGCGGAAAAGGCCGGTGCGGGGGAGCGGAACGCCGGATAGGGTGACGATCATGCATTCGACCGTGCTTCCGCCGCCCGCCGCGTAACGCGGGCGGCAGACCCCTCGATCGGCCTTGCCCGGCCGGGGGCGCCTTCTCCTTCGACGGACACCGGGCTCGGGCGTGGACGCTGACGCCACGAGCGGTGCGTCGCTGCCCGCGTACCCGGCCCGGGGCCTCTTGAGGACTCGGGCCGGCGATCAGCGACCAGCCGCCGTCGTCGTCACCCGGAGAAGTACGGAGAGGTCACGTGTCGTCCTCCACCCTGCCCACCCCCGCCCCGCCCACCGAGGCGCCGGTCGGGCGGTATCTGCTCTATCTGGTCCTCGCCGGAGTCGCCTGGGGCACCGCCGGGGCCGCGGCCTCGCTGGTCTTCGCGGCCAGCGACCTCGGGCCCATGGCGCTCTCCTTCTGGCGCTGCGCCGGCGGGCTGGTGCTACTGCTGGCGGCGCTCCGGCTGCGCGGGCCGCGCCCGGCGGCGCTCGCCGAGCCGCGCCGCCGCCGGGTGCTGCGCATCGCCGTGACGGGGATCGGGCTCACCGTCTTCCAGAGCGCCTACTTCGCCGCCGTGGACGCCACCGGGCTGGCCGTGGGCACCGTGGTCACCCTGGGCGCGGGCCCGGTGCTCATCGCGTGCGGCGCCCGGCTGCTGCTGGGCGAACGGCTCGGGCGCGGCGGGATCGCCGCGGTCGCCGGGGCCCTGGCCGGGCTGGCCGTGCTGGTCCTGGGCGGCGACACGGGAACGGTGCGGCCCACCGGGGTGGCCCTGGCCCTGCTGTCGGCCGCGGCCTACGCGGTGATGACGGTGGGCACCCGCCGACTCGGCCGGGACGGCGGCGGGGACGCGCTGACCGGCACCGCCTGGGCGTTCGCGGTCGGCTCGGCCGGGCTGCTGCCGCTCGCCCTGGCCGAGGGGCTCCTCCCGCACGGCACGCACACCCCCGCCGTACTGGGGCTGCTGCTGTACGTGGCGGCGGTGCCGACCGCCCTGGCCTACGCCCTGTATTTCACCGGCGCCGCCCGGGTCCGCTCGGCCACCGTGTCGGTGATCATGCTGCTGGAGCCGGTGAGCGCGGCGGTGCTCGCGGTCACCGTGCTCGACGAGCGACTGACCGCGGCCACGGTGGCCGGGACGGCGCTGCTGCTGTCCGCGGTGGCGGGGCTGGCGGTCGCCGAGACCCGCGGCCGGGGCCGGGGATGAGCGGGAGCCGGACCGGGGCTCAGAGCGCGGAGAGGTACTCCGGCAGGGCCACCGCCGGGTCCAGGTCGTCGGCCGGGATCGGCGCGCCGTAGCCGCGGGTGAGCGGGACGACCCCGGTCCAGTACGGCAGCGTCAGGTCCTCCGGCTCGTCGTTCGGGCCGCCGGTGCGGATCTTCGCCGACACCTCGGCGAGGTCGAGCCGGAGGACGGCGGTCGCCGCCAGCTCCTTGGCGTCGCCCGGGCGGGAGTCGGCGGCGCGCCCCGGCACCACATGGTCCACCAGGGCGTCCAGCGCCGCGCTCTTCTCCTCCGGGTCGGTGACCTGGTAGGCGATGCCGTGCACCACCACCGACCGGTAGTTGATCGAGTGGTGGAACGCCGACCTGGCCAGCACCAGCCCGTCGACATGGGTGACGGTCAGGCAGACCGGCAGCCCCGGGTCGGTCTGCCCCGCCGCGCGCAGCGGCCGCGAGCCGGTCGAGCCGTGGACGTACAGCCGCTCGCCGACCCGGCCGTAGAGCGTGGGCAGCACCACCGGGGCGCCGTCCCGCACGAATCCGAGGTGGCAGACGTAGGCCTCGTCCAGGATCGCGTGCACCACCTCCCGGTCGTACGAGGCCCGCTCCCGTGACCGGGTCGGCACCGTGCGGTCGGTGGCGGCATAGGGCGCGGTGGCGGGGGCGGCGCCGGTGGTGGCCTGCGACATGACATCTCCATTGCACTAGTGCATACTATGTTTTGTGCTAGAAGAGTATCGGATCTCAGGTCGGGGCGCATCGGAGATCGCCGCCAGCGTCGAGCGCGGGGTGGCCGACGGTGCGTTGGAACCGGGCCAAGGTCTGCCGCCCATGCGGGAGTTGGCTTCCCGGCTCGGGGTCAACCCGAACACGGTCGCGGCCGCGTACCGGACGCTGCGCGAGCGAGGGGTGATCGAGACGGCCGGACGCCGGGGCAGCCGGGTGCGCGCCCGCCCGGCCACCACGGCGCGCGGCTCGCTGCGGGTCGAGCCGCCGCCGGGGGCGCGCAACCTGGCCGAGGGCAATCCGGACCCGGCCCTGCTGCCGCCGCTCGGGGACGCCTTCGCGGTGGCCGCGCGGCGGGCGGCGGAGGAGCCGGTGCTGTACGGGCAGCCGCCGGTGGACGAGGAGTTCGGCCGGCCGGCACGGGCCGGGATGAGCGCGGACGGGGTGCCGGACGGGCCCCTCGCCGTCACCTCCGGGACGCTGGACGCGATCGAGCGGGTGCTCGCGGTCCATCTGCGCCCGGGCGACGCGGTGGCCGTGGAGGACCCCGGGTGGGCGAGCCTGCTGGACCTCGTACCGGCGCTCGGGCTGCGGCCGGTGCCGGTCGCCGTGGACGACGACGGACCGCTGCCGGACGCGCTGGAGGCCGCCCTGGCGGCGGGCGCCCGGGCGGTGGTCGTCACCGCCCGCGCGCAGAACCCGACCGGGGCGGTGGTGGGCGCGGAGCGGGCGGAGGCGCTGCGCGCGATCCTGGCCCGCCGGCCGGAGGTGCTGCTGATCGAGGACGACCACGGGCACGCCTTCGTGGACCAGCCGCTGCACCCGCTGTCCGGCTCCACCGGCCGCTGGGTGTTCGTCCGCTCGGTCGCCAAGGCGTACGGGCCGGATCTGCGGGTCGCCGTGCTGACCGGGGACCCGGTCACGGTCGACCGGGTGCAGGGCCGCCAGCACCTCGGCCCCGGCTGGGTGAGCCGGCTGCTCCAGCGGGCCGTCGCCGAGCTGTGGCGCGGCGGCGCGGTGGACCCGGCGGCGGTGGCCGCCGCGTACGGGCGGCGGCGCACCGCACTGGTCGGGGCGCTGGCGCGGCGCGGGGTCGAGGCCCATGGGCGCAGCGGGATGAACGTATGGGTGCCGGTCCCGGACGAGACCGGGGCGGTGGCACGGCTGCTGCAGTCCGGCTGGGCGGTGGCCCCCGGGGCGCGCTTCCGGCTGGAGTCCGGCCCCGCGGTCCGGATCACCGTCTCGGAGGTGGAGGGGTCCGAGGTGGAGCGGCTGGCCGAGGCCGTCGCCGCGGCGGTGGCCCCGGTGGCGCCCCGTACCTACGGCTGAGGTGTGCTCCTGCGTCCGCGGGGGGCCCGCTGCTGGGTGAGGACGGCGCCGGCTATGACGATCAGGGCGCCCACCGGGGTGTTCCAGGTCAGCTCCTCGCCGAGGATGCCGACCCCCGCCGCGGTGGCGATGACCGGCACGAAGTAGGTGACCATCTGGCCGGTGGTCGGGCCGACCTCGGCGACCAGTCCGTACTGGATCAGCACCGCCAGCCCCGTACCCAGGGCGCCGAGGGCGGCCACTGCGAGCAGCGGGACGACCGGGAGGGAGGACGGGAGGTCGGTCAACAGAGCGGCCACGACGGTCAGTTGCAGCAGGGCCAGGAAGAGCTGGGAGCCGGTCAGCGCCAGATGCGACTCCTCACGTCCGGCGAGGGTGCGCCGGACGTAGATCCAGCCGACCGGGTAGCTCAGCGAGGCGCCCAGCGCCATCGCGGTGCCGGTGGCGTCCAGACCGGAGAAGCCCTGCCAGGCGCCCAGCACGGTCAGCACCCCGAGGAAGCCGATGCCCAGGCCGGCCACCCGGCGGCGGGTCGGCCGGTCCTCGGAGAGCGCCACCAGGGAGAGGAGCATGCCCCACAGGGGGGAGGTGGCGTTGCAGATGCCGGCCAGGGTGGAGGGGATGGTCAGCTCGGCATAGGCGAACAGGGAGAACGGCAGGGCGTTGAGCAGGAACCCCGCCACCGCGAGATGGCCCCAGGTCCGCAGCCCGCGCGGCAGCGGCGTGCGCTTGACCGCCATCGCGACCGCGAGCACCGCCGTGCCGAACAGCAGCCGCCCGAAGGTGACCTGCAACGGTGCGAACGCGCCGGTGCCCACCTTGATCAGCAGAAAGCTGAAGCCCCAGATGAGCGAGAGCGCGGCGAAGCGCAGCCGCCAGTCCAGGGTGCGGCGAGGGGGGCCCGGGGTGGGCGGGGTGGGCGCGGCGTCCACCTGGGTCGCGGGCCGGAGAGGGGTGGTCATACGACGACGATGGCGGCCCCCACCTCGTAGCACAAGCGAGTTTTCGTTCGAGTAATGGATTAGCATCACTAACATGTTGAACCTGGAGCGCCTTCGCACCCTGGACGCCCTGGCCCGGCACGGCTCCGTGAGCGGTGCGGCCGAGGGGCTGCATGTGACCACCTCCGCCGTCTCCCAGCAGCTCTCCAAACTGGAGCGCGAGGTGGGGCAGCAGCTCGTCGCCAAGCGGGGGCGCGGGGTGCGGCTGACCGACGCCGGGATGCTGCTGGCCGACCACGCGGCGCGCATCCTCTCGCAGGTCGAGCTGGCGCAGTCGGACATCGAGGCCCAGCGCGGCCAGGTGGTGGGCGAGGTGCGGATCACCGGATTCCCCACCGCCGCCCGGGGGTTGTTCCCCGCCACGGTCTCCGCCCTGCGCCGGGACCACCCCGACCTGTCGGTTCGCACCCGGGAGCTGGAACCGGAACCGGGCATCCACCATGTGGTGCGCGGTGATGTCGACGTGGCCGTGGTGCTCGACTGGAGCAACAAGCGGCTGCCGGTGCCGGAGGGGCTGACCCGGGTCCATCTGCTGGACGACATCGCGGATGTGGCGCTGCCGGCGGACCATCCGCTCGCCGGACGCGCCGAGTTGGACCTCGCGGAGCTGGCCGACGACGAGTGGGTGTCCTGGCCGGAGGGCGAGGCCTGCCGGGACTGGCTGGTGTTCACCCTGCGCTCGGCCGGCGTCGAACCGCGCATCGCCCACACCGCGTACGAGCACCACACCCAGCTGGTGCTGGTCCGGGCTGGCCTCGGGGTGTGCGTGACCCCCCGGCTGGGCCGGGACCCGGTGCCCGACGGGGTCGTGCTGGTCCCGCTGCGCCATCGGCTGCACCGCCATATCCACGCCGCCTGGCGCGAGGACGCCGACCGCCGGCCGTCGGTCCGCGCGGCGGTCGAGGCGCTGCGCGCGGCCGGTGAGGCGGCGGCGAGGGCCGGTGGAGCGGTCGCGGCGGCCGGCGGCTAGCCGGCTTTCCCCACACGGCCCAGGCCGCCGCCGCGAGGCGCGCGTCCGGGCTCAGGCCAGCACGATCGATCCGTCCTTGACGGCGATCGCGGTGGCGGGCAGCGGGGCGGTGGCCGGGCCGGTCTTCACCGTGCCGTCGGAGGCGTCGAAGGCGCTGCCGTGGCAGGGGCACCGAATCACCCCGTCCACCACGTCCTTCACCGCGCACCCGGCATGGGTGCACTTCGCCGAGAACGCCTTGAACTCGCCGGCCCTCGGCTGGGTCACCACCAGCCCGCCGACCACCGCGCCACCGCCCTCCGGGATGTCCGCCGTACTGGCGATCACCGTGCCGGCGTCCGTTCCGGCCGAACCGGCGCCGCCCTGGGCACCGGAGCCGTCCGAGCCCCCGCAGGCGGTGAGCACGGCGGCGGCCAGTCCGGCGCCACCCGCCGCCGCGATGACCGTGCGGCGCCCCACCGCCCCGACCGCCCCGCCGCTGTCCCGTGTTCCGGCCATCACGGCCTCCCTCTCGGTCCGAGCCGATTGCCCTGTCGATGGGGAGTACGGGGGCGGGGGACGCGGCGTTCACCACGGTCCGCCGTCCCCCTGGACGGGGACCCGGCCGCCGGGAGTCGTACCTGAGACGGACCCCGGAACCGTCCCGGAGTCTGATCATGCGTCACCAGCGGAACCTCCGCTTCCCACCAGCGTCTTGTCCGGCGTCGAGCCGACCGGACGGAGACAAGGTGAGGAACATGACGGACGGGGCCGCCGGGACCAAGGCGTTCGCACCGGAGTACCAGGGCGCCCTGGGCGCGCTGTCGGTGAACGCCTCCCTGCCCGAGGTGCTGGCCAGCGGGCTACGGGAACGGGAGGCCGCGCGGGCCGCCGGTGACGCGGGCGAGGCGGCACGCTGCGGGCTCGCCGTCGCCGAGGCGTACCGGCGGCTGGGCCGTGCGGAGGAGGCCGACCAGGCCTGGAAGGAGAGCTTCCGGGCCGCTCGCTCGGCGGACCGACCGGACGCCATGGCCTGGGCGTTGTGGAGCGGCGGCACCCTCGCCCGCCAGCGGGGCGCCTTCCGGCTGGCCTACCGGCTGCTGCGGCTGGCGGCCGAGTGGGGCGAGCGGGGCGGGGACGTCGTGGTGCGCGGCTACTCGCTGGCCGGGCTGGCCGAGACGGGCCGGATCCAGGGCGACTACGAGGCGGTCGCCCTGCTGCACGAGCAGCTCCTCGCCGAGGCCCGCCGGCGGGGCGAGGCCCGGCACACCGTCTGGGCGCTGGAGGGCATCGCCCAGATCCACCGCAACACCGGCTCGTACGACAAGGCCCTGGCCCTCTTCGAGGAGGCGGCCGACACCGCCCTGCGGGCCGAGGACCGGCGCGGCTGGGCCTGGGCGCTGCGCGGGGTCGCCGATGTGGTCTCGGTGCGCGACGGCGACACCGAACGCGCCCTGGCACTGCTGGCCAGGGCCGAGGACGCCTGCCGGGAGATAGGCCTGACCAGCGCGCTCGCCTACAACCACAAGATGCGCGGCAACGTCCTGTACCGCGCCGGGCGCCACCAGGAGGCGCGCGAGCTGTACGAGCAGGCGCTGGAGGAGTTCACCGGGATGGACGAGGCCCGCGGCACGGCGCTCGCCCGGCTCGGGCTGGCCAAGGCACGGGCGCGGCTCGGCCGGGACCCCCGGGAGACCGCGGGCGAACTGGTCGAGATACGGGCCCTGCTGGAGCGGATCGGGCTGCGGCAGGCCCGGCAGATGGCGGCCGCGGCAGCGGACGAGCTCGGGGTGGGCCCGCTGCCCGACCCGCGCCGGGCGGCTGCCGCCGCCCCGAGCCCGGCCGAGGAACTGCGCTCCGCCGATCCGGAGGCTCTGCGATGACCCGCTCGGCCGGCGCGGTGGCCGCCGAGGGGCCGGTGGCGGCCGACGCCGCCCGGGCGCGCTCCGTCCTGACGCGGTGCCGCGGACTGGTGCGACCGGCCCTGGCCGAGGCCGTCGGGACCCTGCACCCCTGGATCGGCCGGATAGCCGGCTACGCGCTCGGCTGGAGCGACGCGGCCGGCACCCCCGCCCCGGGCGCCTCGGAGGGCAAGGGTCTGCGGGGCGCCCTGGCGGTGCTGGGCGCGGAGGCGGTGGGCGCGCCCGGCGAGAGCGCCATCCCCGCGGCGGTGGCGGTGGAACTGGTGCACACCTTCTCGCTGCTGCACGACGACCTCATGGACGGGGACACCACCCGGCGGGGCCGGACTGCGGCCTGGCGGGCCTTCGGGACCGGGCCCGCGGTGCTGGCCGGGGACGCGCTGCACGCCCTGGCCGTGCGGACCCTCGCGGAGGCGGGCGGGCCGGCGTCGCCCGCCGCGGTGCGCCGGCTGTGCGCCACCCTCACCACCCTGGTGGCCGGGCAGGCCGACGACCTGCTGCTGGAGCACCGGCCGTGGGCCGGCCCGGAGGCCGTACCGCCCGAGGAGTACCGCTCCGTGGCCGAGCGGAAGACGGGCGTACTGCTCGGCTGCGCCCTGGCCCTCGGCGCCGAACTCGCCGGGGCCCCGGACGAGTCGGTCACCGCCCTGGACCGCGCCGGCCGCCACCTGGGCATCGCCTTCCAGGCCGTCGACGACCTGCTGGGCATCTGGGGCGACCCGGCACTGACCGGCAAGCCCGTCGGCGGCGACCTGCGGCGGGGCAAGAAGACCCGCCCCGTGCTGGCCGCGCTCGCCGACGGCGGACCGGAGTCCCGCGAACTCGCCGCGCTGCTGGGCCGCTCCGCGCCGATGGACGACCGGACGGCCGCCCGGGCGGCCACCCTCGCCGAGGCCGCCGGCGGCCTCGCCGCGACACGGGACGAGGCCCACCGGCACCTGGAGGCGGCGCGCACCCAGCTGCGGGCGGCCCGCCTCCACCCGGCCCCGGCGCGCGACCTGGAGGCGCTGATCGGCTCTCTGTTTCACCGGAGTCGGTGAGTGGGTGAGGTGGCGGGGGGCAGCCGGCGCGCCCCCTCGTCAGGGGTGGCCGCCGGCCGCGCGGGGCCCTGCGGCCTCCCCGGCCGTCACCCGGTGCCGGCCGGGGAGGCGGCCGTCGCCGGATCCCGGATGCTGTCCTGGAGCCGGCCGAAGGTGATCCTCTCGTCGGCCGGGCGGTTGCCGAGCGCGGCGAGCAGGGAATTTCAGCGTTCCGCCCGGGTGCCGCGCCGGTCGAGCAGATGGGGCTGGGCGAGGTCGGGCTCGTCGTGGCCGAGGACCTCGTCGGTGGGCAGTTGACGTAGGTGGTGGGTGCGATGGCGGGAGTCGAGGACGGCGCGGTGCACCTCCCGTTCCGACCACACGCCGTCGGATTCGAGGGCGTCCAGCCAGGACTGCAGCACGGCGGCCGGGTCGGGGTGGCGGTCGAGTTCGTCGTCGGTCGGCAGCCGCAGTACGGCCTCGTTGCCGTCCACCGGGGCCCGGGCGGCCGCGGCTGCCCGCAGCCAGTCGGGAATGCCGTCCCGTTGGCTGATTCAGGAGAGTTCGAGCGGGTGCGGGGCGCGGGGCGTCTCGGTGACCGCGGTGTGCGGGGTGTGCGGGTTGGCGGCGAGAGCGGTCAGCGCGGCGGCCCGCCGGTGCTGGTGGTTGGCTTCCAGGAGACGGACCGGACCGCCGAGGTCGACGCCCTCGACGATGCGGTCCGGGCGGGGGGCTGGAGGGTGCGGAGACGACGGTGGGCTGTTCCACCGTGGTGAGCAGGGCGCATACCTCGGCCAGGTGAGCGGCGTTGGCGCTGAGCAGGGCCAGGTCCTCGGCCGTGGTGATGGTCTGCCGGCGGCGGTCGTTCGTGGATGTGCCGCGAGAGGTGAGCAGGCGGCCTCGGCGAACGCAGGCGTCGGCGGCGGTGCGCAGGTCCTCGACCGCGAGCTCGGCGACGCCTGGATGGGAACGGACCCGCTGGGCGATCCCCCCGAGGCGGTGGCGGGCGGTGATACTCGGTCTGGGCCGGTCGGCCATCTCCGCAGGGACGTTCGGCCCTGATCGAGGCCGCGCTCCGCGTGATCCAATGGTGCTGTACGCGGAACGGGACCGGGCGGTACGGAGGGGCCCCCGCCGTCCGGACCGCCCGGGCCCGACCGCGTACCCCGCCCGGGGGACCCGTACCGGATGGCACCCCGGTACCGGGGCTCGGCTGGGGAGCAGCCGGCCCTGAGGGCGACAGGCCGGGGTCGCAGTACAGCCGGCCCGTCGTCCCCAGGCGCCGGCCGGGCGGGGAGAGAAGAGGTTGTCACGACCCGGTGTGGCACGCCCCTGCGCGAAGGCGGCTCGCTCCTCGGGATCGTCGAGGCCGACGACATCGGCAGGAACGTCGAGATGTCGGCGTCGAGCCATTCGACGAGTGCGTTGCCACGTTCCCGTGACGAACGGGCTGTTCCTCATCGCGCGCTGCGAAGCACTGCCCGTGGGCTCACCTGCCGCAGGCATTGACCCGCCGGTCAGGCCCTGGCTGGGCGAGAGCCAGGCGGGCGAGGGGGGCGGTGCTGGACGGCGTGCCGGGCCACCAGGGCCCCCGGCTTCCGCCTGGGAGGGCCGTTCCATGTGGCCTGCATCCCCGCCCCGCACGAGGAGGCGGAGTCAGCCGTCGCCGACGGGGCGAGGGCCATGTCTCGGCATCGCCAACGGGCAGTGGTCAAAGGGGTGTTGTGGCAGTATGTGCTGGCATGTCTCCCTCTTTGGCGCGGTCCTTTCCGGTCGGTCGCCGCCGTCTGATCCTGCTGCTGCTCCCGCTGGTGCTGCTGCTCGGGTTGGGCTCCCCTGCGAGTCCGGCGGACGCGGCTCCCGCCGACCGGACGGCGGCCGATCGGCGGCCGGTGCCCGGGGCCGCCGCCGCGACGCCGGACCGCGCCCGCCACGACGTGGCGCTGCGCTCGGACGCCGACGGCGGCCACTGGAGCGGACGGCAGCGGGTGTCGTTCCGCAACGCGTCGGACCGGCCGCTGCGCGAGGTGTACCTCCGGCTGTGGGGCAACGGCGAGGACGGCTGCGGTACGCCCGGCACGCCGTCCCCCGTCCGGGTGTCCCACGTACGCGGTGGCGTACCGGGTCGTCCGGCCGTGGGCTGCACCGCCCTGCCCCTCACCCTGCCCCGGCCGCTGGCGCGCGGTCAGCGGACGTCCATCGCCTTCGACGTCTCCCTCACCGTGCCCGACCGCAACGCCCGCTTCGGCCGCGAGGGCGCCTTCCGCTTCCTCGGCAACGCACTGCCGGTGCTCGCCGTGCACGACGCCACGGGCTGGCACCTCGACCCGTACGTCCGGGTCGGTGAGAGCTTCCACGCCCTGGCGGGCGACTTCCATGTCCGGCTGGACCACCCGTCGGCGCTGAAGGTGCCCGCGACCGGTGAGACCCGCACCCGCCCCGGCGGCCCCGGCCGTACGGTCACCACCAGCGTCGGCCAGCGGGTACGGGACTTCGCCTGGGCCGCCGGCCCGTTCCACACGGCGGAGGAGACCACGCCCGCAGGTGTGCGCGTAAGATCGTTTTGGGCGCCCGGCACCCCGGCCGAGGGCGTGCGGCTCAACCGCGCTTACGGCGTCGCCTCGATCGACCGGTTCGGCCGGGAGTTCGGCCGCTATCCGTACGGCGAGATCGACTTGGTGATGACCCCCGGGTTCGGCGGCGGCATGGAATACCGCGGCCTGGTCCTCCTCGGCACCGGCGAGGAAGGCAGCGCCGTCGTCCACGAGGTGGCGCACCAGTGGTGGTACGGCATCGTGGGCAACGACGAGTACGCCGCGCCCTGGCTGGACGAGAGCTTCGCCCAGTACGCCGGCTTCCGCTTCCTCGGCGAGGACATGCGCGACTGCTGGTCCGACGAGGACTGGGTGTACTGGCCCAGCGACAGCACCACGCTGACCCGCTCGATGGCCTACTTCTCGCAGCACCGCGACGAGTCACTCCGTCATCTACATGGCCGGGCCGTGCGCCCTGTCCGACCTGGAACAGGTCCTCGGCACGGACACCATGGCACGGCTCCTGCGGCGGTACGCCCGGGACCACTGGTACGGCGTCTCCACCACCGCCGCCTTCAAGAAGGCCGCCCAGTCCATGACGGACCAGGACCTCGGTCCCTTCTGGGAGGCCCACCGGATCCACTGACGAGAGGCGTCTCGGCTCCGGCGGGGTGAGCAGGCCGCCATCCGGCCCGCGCCGGCCGGGCGATGCCGGGCGGCCGGGGCCGGCTGTCGGCGGCCGCTCGCACGGCTGAGCCGGAGGAGCCTCCGCCGATGCCTAGGGGCCGGCCGGCGGGCAGGTCCGGTGCGGTAGCCAAGCGGGCATGCCGCGGCGCTCCTCCTCGGAGAGGTCGCGGCCGAGGGTGTCACACAGCTGCTTCTTCCAGGTTCGGGGGTCGAGGTGAAGGATGCTCACCACCCCGACATCGACGCGCCGGAGCAGCGTCCGGCCGTCGCGGGAGATGCCCAGGAACTCCTCCTCCTGCGCGAGGAGGTAGGAGTCGCCGCGGTCCTGGGGGTCCGCCACGTCCTGGAACCGTACGGAGTTGCCGTTGGCCAGGAAGTACACCGAGCCCTCCGGAAGGAAGCCGTGCTGGAAGCCGCCGTTCTGGTGCAGCGGCCCGACCGGGCCGAGGACCCTCCGGTGGGGCCGCCCCTGCCGCCCCACCGACCACACTTCCAGCATCGACCCCTTGGTCTCCACGACGGCGAAGTCGCCGCTCCGGTCGAGCACGGCCGTGCTGACGTCGGATCCCAGCTCGACCCGAAGCCCCTTGTTCTCCTGGCCCGTGCGCAGCGAAACGGCGTGGATGACCGGTTGACCGGCGACCAGGAGCTGTATGTGTCCCGGCTCGGGGTGGAAGGAGGCGGTGAACGGCGGCAGATCCTTGGAGACGAGCCCCAGGTCGCGGACGTCGAACGGCTTCGACAGGCGCCGGCCGTCCCGGGCGTTGAAGTACTCGATGACGCTTCCCGAGACGGTCAGCAACTCGTCGCGGGGGCCGAAGAGGACCCGCACGAACGTGTCCTTGGGAGGCGGCTCGGTGACGATGTCGGTGGCCGTACGCAGGGAGGGGAGCTCCCAGACCCGGACCTTGTTCGAGGCGATGAGGTCGGCGGCCAGTGTTCCGCTCCGGTCGGCCTTCACCTCGGGCGCACCCTGGTCGGGATTCCACCACGACTTCCTGGAGGGCCGCTGCACCTCCTTGAGGACGCTCGTGCCCTCCGCGTCCAACCGCACGATGCCCAGCCTCCCGCCGCCCTCCCCGAACCGCACCACCGCCTCATCCCTTTCCGCCCAAGCCGCACCGGCGAGCAGCACCGGGCGGCTGTCGGCTTCGACGGTCTCCCAGTCCAGGCGGCGGCCGGTCACCGCGGACTCGTCCCGGACGATCAGCACGAACTCCTGCGGGTCGCCCACCAGGGGCAGGTCCTCGTCCAAGGCCCCGCTCCCGGGCCCCAGGGCCTTTCGTACCCCGCTTCCCGGGCGCGTTCCGACGACTTCCCATGAGGACCCCAGGCCGTGTACCGCGAAGTGGTCCCCCGTGCCGTCGATCGCGAGGTGACCGCAGGTGGAGCTCAACCATCCGGCCTGGTGCCGTGCGAGTACCCGGCCGTCGGCCACGCGGACGGCCTCGTACCGGGGGCCCGTGCGCCCTTTGCGGCAGACGGCCAGCACCGCGCCGTCGCCCGACAGAGCGAGCGTGGGCAGCACCGGCGCGTTGACGCCCGTGGCCAGCTCCCGGGTCCTGCCGGTGGTGGTGTCGATCGCCACCAGCGAGGCCGTCCGCTCCTCCTCCTGCTCGGCGTCGGGGCGCGGATGACCCACGAGCGTGTCGCCGTCCGGCCCGAACCACACCCGCTCGACGGCGGGCAGCCGCCCGGGCGGCTGCCGCGTCCGCCGGGTCGCCAGCTCCCGGATCCGTACCCTGCCGTCGGTCGCGGTGACCACCTCGCGGGCATCGGGGGAGAAGTCCGCGAGGCCGAGACGCTGGTCGGACGAGGATCCCGGCTCCCCGACCTCCGCACCGCGGATCCGCTGCTCCCGGCCCACCACCGCTGCCTCGTCGGTCTCCGCGGGGTTCACGTCGTGCCAGACCAGGGTCCCGCCGTCCATCGTCGACAGATAGGCGATCCTGCGGCCGTCCCTGCTGACCATGGGGAAGAAGGCCTGCTCGGCGAGGGGGAGCCGGGCCCGTAGGATCCGCTCGCCGGCGCCCCGGACGAAGAGCACGGCGCCCCCCTTCGAGTTCGTCACCCCTCCCGCCTTGGTCGTCACCAGCACCACCCGGCCGTCCGTGCTCGTCGCCGTCTGGTCGATCAGGGCCCCGGTCCCGGTCAGAGCCCACCGGTCCCGCGCGAAGTGGTCATAGCGGCGCAGCAGCGCGTTGCGGGCCTCCTGGGTGGGGGAGAGGTCGTAGGCCGCCATGGCGACCAGGGCCGCGCCCCCCGGGTCCCGCTTCGCCAGCTCGTCCGAGAGGGTCGCCAGCGACCGCGACCGCCCCTCCGCCTCCCGTACCGCGCTGATCCGGGACTCCTGGGCCAGGAAGGTGACAAGCCCGGCGACGAGTGCGAGGGCGAGCGCGGCGGCTCCCCACGCGGCCCGCGCACGTCCCCGCCGCAGCCGGTGACGGCGGCGGGCGAGGCCGATGAACTCCCGCTCCTCGGGCGACAGTTCGCCTTCGCGGCTGAGCAGCCGACGGGTCAGGGACCCCAGCTGCAGGGGACCGGGCAGGAGATCGGGCGAACGCCCGCCCCTCTCCCAGCGGTCGAGGTCATGGCGCAGCTCCGCGCGGGCCGCCAACAGATCGCTGTCGGTCCGCACCTGCTCGGCGAGCGTCGGCCAGGCACTGATCAGCGTCTCGTGGGCGAGCTCGGCCGTCTGCGGCCCGTCCTCCTGCCCGTGCAGCACCAGCAGCCGGCGTTCGGCCAGCGACCGGGCGATCCGCCACCGCGCCTCGCCCGCCTCCTCGCGGCTGATCACGCGGCGCAGCCGGGCCTCGCTCCCGGGCAGCACCCGGACGAGCCCGGTGAGCAGCCGCAACGCGTCGGCCTCGTCCTCCGGGCGCACGCACTCCCGCCAGGCCTGTTCCGCGTGGCGGGCCAGCGCGCCGGAGACGCCGCCCAGTTCGCCGTATGTCGTCAGCCGTAGCCGGCCCCCGGACCGCCGTTCCCACAGCTGGGTGAGGACGAAGCCCAGCAGGGGCAGGATGCCGGGCGCGGCCCCGGCGTCCCGCCGGATGCGGTCCTCCAGCCCGGGGTCGTACGCCACGGCCGGCAGCTGTCGGACCGGCTCGCCGATCACCTCCGCGAGCTGGTCCTCGGACATCGGGGCGAGCGGGACATTGGTCCCGCCCGTCAACGCCGCTCCCACGACCGGGTGGTTGAGTGCCGCGTCCACGAAGTCGGAGCGCAGGGTGAGCAGAACGCGCAAGCCCTCGGGCCGCCCCTCGCGGAGAAGCAGCTCGGTGACCTCCGTCAGCTCGGCCTCGGAGCGGTCCAGGAGCGCTTCGGCCTGGTCGAGGACGACGAGGACCCGGTGGCCCGCGCTCCCGAGCACGCGGTCGAGGACGTCGGCGAATGACCCCTCTCCCAGCAGCGAGCCCAGGTGCTCGGCGCTCTCGACCGGAGCGGGCCCGCCCGTTCCGTCCGCCGCCCGCTTCGCCCGCACCTCCAGGTGCACCTCGTACAGGCGGGTGGCGAGTGCGTAGCGCAGGGATGAGAGGTGCCCGGCGTTGAGGACCAGGACGGCGTACCCCGCCTCTCGCATTCTGGGCACCACCCCGGCCAGCGCCAGCGAGGACTTGCCGCACCCGGAGGGCCCGTACAGGGTGACGGTCGGCCGAGTGCCCCGCAGGGAACCGAGCACGTTCTCGATATCCTCGTCCCGTCCGAAGAAGACGCCGGCGTCCGCCTCCTGGAAGGTGGCGAGACCCCGGAAGGGGGTCGGCGGGGTGACCAGGCACTCGAGCTCGGGCAGCGCGTCCAGCAGTGCCCGGGTCCGCAGGGCGAACGCCTGCTGGCCTCCGCGTACGGGCTCGGCGGCCACCATCAGCCCTACCGCAGCCCCGAGTTCGTCGTCCCAGACGGGGCTGCCGCTGAAACCCGGCCTGACGTTCGCGCCCTCGCCGTCGCCCCGGGAGAGCTGGATCCACCCCTCGCCGGTCGGCCCCCGGAACGTACCGCTGTGCCAGATGCCGCCGGGGTGCTCGTCGGTGAACCCCACGGCCCGCGCGGCGTGGTGCCACACGCCCTGCGGAGGGTCGGCCAGGGGCAGCGGCCGGGCACCGGGCAGCGGCTCCCGCAGCCGCAGCAGAGCCATGTCACCGCTCCGGTCGGGCCCGACGGGTACCCAGCGCCGGACTTCGGCGGTACGGGCACCGCCGTCGTATCCACCCCCGGCGTTCCGGGCCAACGGCAGGTCGAGTAAGACCTCCGCCCCGGGCTCCACGGGCTCCTCCCGCCGCCGGTCGAGGGCGTCGGACACCACATGGGCGCAGGTGAGCACCAGATCGCCGGTGACCAGGAAGCCCGCACCGGCGATCACGCCGCCTGGGCCCATGACGCGGACGACGGCGCAGACAAGCGCCGCCTCGGAGCCGTACCCGGGGTCGGGCCGCGTCGCCGGCTGCTCCGGAGCTGCCAGCCGGTCGTCGGCGTGCCCGCCGCGCCATCCGTGTGTCACTTCGCCCCCGCCTGCGTCACCCGCCCTGTTCGTCCCTCAGTATCGGCGTCCGCCGCCGAAAGGTCGCGCTTGTTCCTGGCCAGGCCCCCGGGAGAAACCGGCCGCGGTGGCGCCGATGGACGGGGCTCGACGGACCAGGCCCTCCCCAGACGCCCGGGGGCAGGAACGAGGTCCACCGTGGATGCCACCAGTGGCCGGGCCGGTGAGTTCAAGCGCGAGATCGAGCCCGTCCGGGCCGACGTTTCCTGCCACCTTGGTGCGCTGGGCGCCGGCTGGCTCGGGAGCGGTGCCCGGCGAGCTTCTGGCGCCTTCCTGGGGGTGGCGATGGCGGCGCGGACGTGCTGGCGGGTGCCGCTGGGACGGGGCTGGTGGTGAGGGTACCGGCGATCTTGCGGGGGGCACTGGAGGCGGGCCGCCCCCCTCTCTCTTCGGCGCCAGCGGCCTGATTGAGCTGCCGACGTCCGCTCGTACTCCTCCTGAGCGGCATGGTGGCTGTGACAGCGCTCGGCGGCCGACGGCGGAGATCAGTTGACGGCGCGCAGAAAGTCCTCCACTACCCGGGACATCGCCTGGCGGGCCGGGGTGATGTGGGTGCGGGGGTCGACTCCGGCGGTGTCGGCGGCGAGGTAGTCGCGCAGGGCCCTGGTGAAGCCGGTGTCGAGGGCGGTGCCGACGTTGACCTTGAGGATGCCGCTGTTGACGGCCGCGTCGATCTCGGGGTCGGGCACGCCGCTGGAGCCGTGCAGGACGAGGGGGGCCGGGACGGCGTCCCGCGGGGAGGCGATGAGGGTGTGGTCGAGCTCTGCGGTGCGTTCGGTCATGGCGTGGGAGGAGGCGACCGCCACCGCCCAGGCGCCGACGCCGCTCGCGGCGACGTACGAGGCGCCTGCCGCCGGGTCGGTGCGTGCGCCGGGAGCGTGCGCACTGAGAGGCCTTTCCCGGGGGGCGACGACGGCTCCGCCACCTGCGCGTTCGTCATGCCCTCCACCGTCGACGGCCGGCCCGGCTACCGCGACGACCCCCTCGCCAACGACCAGGACTGGGCCCTCGCCCTCTGGCTGCGCACCACAACCGCGCCGCAGACGCCCCACCACAGCCGTCCGTGACCAGCACCTTCACGACCGAGTGATTCCGCCGCGCCCGCAAACGGCCACGCGCCGGGCCTGCCCACCCAGGAGCAGGTGACTGCGGGCCTCCCCCACGGCGGGATCTACGACAGGGGAATCTGTCTGCGCGCAGTGCGAGGTCACCCCCTGCGCCCGCCGCTGAGCGGACCAGAGGGCCGTACGGTGCCCGAGTCCGCCCGAGCGCCCCGACGAGGCGGCCTCGTGTAGGGTGGCGCGCGATGGAGATCTTCCATTTGCGCTACTTCGTGGCGGTGGCCGAGAAGCTCAGCTTCACCAAGGCCGCACAGCAGTTGCACATGGCGACGTCACCGCTGAGCCGGCGGATCCGGGACCTGGAACAGGACCTGGGCACCGTGCTGTTCGAGCGGGACACCCACAGCGTCCACCTGACGCGCGCCGGGGCGGCGCTGCTGCCCATCGCCAAGAGCGCCCTGTCGACCTTCGACGACATCCCGTGGCGGTTGCAGCAGGCGGTCGGCGAGGAGCGCCGGACGGTCTCCATGGGCATAGCGCCGGGCATCCATCTGAGTGTCCGTGAGCGCCTCAAGCAGGTGCAGGAGCGCGGCTCGCGGGAGTACGCCTTCAAACGCTGGCCCGGCGGCAGCAGTGACCTGCTGGCCTCCGTGCGTCGCGGCCGGCTCGACTTCGCCGTGGTCCATCTCCCCGTGCACGCGCCGGGTGTCCGTGTGCTGCGGGTGTTCGAGGAACCGCTGGGCGCGCTCCTCCCGGCCGACGAGTTCGGGGAGCGTACGTCGGTCTCGCTGGGAGATCTCCTGGACCTGACCTATGTCACGGTGTCACCCGGCTGTCTGCCCACGTACTTCGAGCAGATCTCCGTGCGCCTGGCGGCGGCGGGGATCAATCGCAGGATCACGCTCGACAGCGCCGACTACGGCAGTGTGCGGGAGATCATCGCCAACGGCTCCTCCTTCGCCCTCACCATGCTCGACCCCGGCAACCCCATCAGGGACCTGGACGTCGGTGAGTGCGTGGTCCTGCCCTTCAGCGATTTCCGCCCCCAGTTGTCGACGGGGCTGATCTGGCGCCAGGAGCGAGCCGAGGCCGGCGGTGACCTGCACGGGCTCGTGTCGCACATCCAGCACGTCTTCTGACGGCACCGCACCGACACCTGTTCCGCGTCCACGTCCGCACCGGCACCCCGCGTCGGGCCGCCGCGTCCGCCGTCGCAAGGCGGTGTGACCGCGCGGGTCACACCGTTCTCCCCGGGTCGGTATCACCCAATGATTGCCTGAGGCAATCAATCACTCCTAGCGTGGTCGGTGAAGCGACAGGCACCGCCGACCCTCCCGCGGTCCGGTGCCACCGACGATCCTGCTAGGAGTGGTAATGGCTACGCGAGAAAGCGGAGCGAGCGCGGGTGGCGGCGGACCGCTGGCCGGCGTCCGCGTCATCGACCTGGCCACCGTCGTCATGGGTCCCTACGCCGCGCAGATCCTCGGAGACCTCGGCGCCGATGTCATCAAGATCGAGTCACCCCGGGACACCGTCCGCAACGGCATGACGTACCGCCACCCCGGGATGACACCGCTGCATCTGAACGTCAACCGCAACAAGCGCAGCATCAGCCTGAACCTCAAGGAAGAGGGCGACCGCGACCGGGCCCTGCGGCTGATCGCCCGCTCCGACATCCTCATCTGCAACATGCGCGTCGGGGCCCTGCGCCGCCTCGGCCTCGACTACGACACCATCGCCGAAGCCAACCCGCACCTCGTCTATGTGCACGCCCAGGGCTTCCGCCCCGACTCCGACCGCGCCCGGCTCGCGGCCTACGACGAGACCGTGCAGGCCGCCTCCGGACTGGTGGACCTGGCCCAGCGGGCCGGTGACATCGGTGTGCCGACCGTCCTGCCGAGCATCCTCGCCGACAAGGTGGCGGCCCTGACGATCGTCTACTCGGCCCTCGCCGCCCTGGTCCACCAGCGCGCCACGGGTGAAGGCCAACTCGTCGAGGTCCCGATGACGGACGCCCTGCTGGCGTTCAACCTCGTCGAGCACCTGGACGGCCACACCTTCGATCCGCCGCTCGGCCCGACCGGCTTCCCCAACTCCCTGCTCAAGGGACACGGAGCCCGGCGGACGAAGGACGGCCACGCGATGGTCATCCCCTACAGCCCGCAGGACTTCCGCGCCCTCTTCCACGCGGCGGGCCGACCGGACCTCGCGCGGGACCCGCGCGTCAACGCCGAGCGCATCGACGTACGCAACGACGCCGCCGACCTCCTGGAGCTCCTCGAATCCGTCACTCCGGCCCTCACCACCGACGAATGGGCCGAGGTGTGCACCGAGCACAGCATCCCCTTCGGGCCGGTGCTCCGGCTGGAGGAGGCGACCAGCGACCCCTATGTGCAGGGCGGCCACCTGCTCGACGTCGCCGAACACCCTACCGAGGGCAGCTACCGGGTCATCGGCATCCCGACGGCCTTCTCCGCCACCCCGGCCTCCGTCCGCCGGCACGCGCCCCGTCCCGGCCAGGACACCGACGACATCCTCACCGAACTCGAAGGCAGCCGCTCATGAGCACCTCCGGCACCCCCGGCCCCGGCCCCGGCGGGGACCGCACCGCGACCGCCCCCGTCACCACCGAGCAGGCCGGATCCGCGCTGGTGATCACCATCAACCGACCCGCGGCCCGCAACGCGGTGGACGCCGGGGTCGCCCAGGGGATCGCCGGGGCCCTCGACCGGCTGGAAGCCGACCCGGCACTGCGGGTGGGCGTGGTCCAGGGCGCGGGCGGCACCTTCAGCGCCGGCATGGACCTCAAGGCCGCCGCCCGAGGCGAGTCCGCCGAGATCCCCGGCAAGGGGTTCGCGGGCCTGGCCGAAGCCGAGACGCACAAGCCGCTGATCGCCGCGGTGGAGGGCTTCGCCCTCGGCGGCGGCTTCGAGATCGCCCTGGCCTGCGACCTCGTCATCGCCGCCGCCGACGCCGTGTTCGCGCTCCCCGAGGTCAAGCGAGGACTGATAGCCGGCGGCGGGGGAGCCATCCGGCTGCCCCGGCGCATCCCCCACCACCTCGCCATGGAACTGCTGCTCACCGGTCGCACCGTCACCGCCGACCGCGGCGCCGAACTGGGCTTCGTCAACACCGTCACGCCACCCGGCCAGGCCCTGCCCGCCGCGCTGCGCCTGGCCGAGGAGATCGCCGGCAACGCCCCCCTCGCTCTGGGCGCCGTCAAGGCCGTGGTCCGCCTCGCCGACCGGCTGGACGAACCGGCCGCCTTCACCGCGCAGCGCGAGCAACTCGCGGCCCTGGGGCGGTCCCTGGACCTCGCCGAGGGCATCCGCGCCTTCACCGAGAAGCGCGCACCCCACTGGACCGGACGATAGGAGGACAGCGCCATGCGCGCCGAGGACGTTCCGCGGGCGGCCGTCACGCCGCTGACCCGGCCGGCGTACGCACCGGTCACCCCCCGGTTCACCGACCGGGAGTACCTCAACATCGTCTACCGCACCGACCCCGAGGCCCTGCGGGCCGTGGTGCCCGAGCCGCTGCAGATCGACGAACCGCTGGTCCGGTTCGAGATCATGAAGATGGGCGACGTCACCTCCTTCGGCCCCTACGTCGAGGGCGGCCAGGCCATCCCCGTACGCCTCGGCCAGGATCGCGGCGAGTACCTGCACGCGATGTACCTGGACAGCTTCGCCGCCACCGCCTCGGGCCGGGAGGCCGGCGCCTACCCCAAGGCCATGGCACGGCCCGCGCTCTTCGCCGAGGAGGGTGCGCTGGTCGGAGTGCTGGACCAGGGCTCGATCCGCGTCGCCACGGCCACCATGGGTTACAAGCACCACCCCCTGGACCTCGACGAGGCACGCGCGCAGATCACCGTGCCGACGTACATGCTCAAGTTCGTCCTCGGCTACGACCAGCGGCCGCGGGTCGCGGACCTGGTGCGCACCGAGATCACCGACATCGTCGTGAAGGAGGCCTGGACCGGCCCGGCCCGCCTCCAGCTCTTCGCGCACGTCCTGGCCCCGCTCGCCGACCTGCCGGTACGAGAGGTCGTCTCGGCCACCCACATCATCGCCGACCTCACCCTGGCCGGCGTCCGGCCGGTCCACGACTACCTCGCCTGAGCGGCCGGAAAGACAAGGACCCCTCATGAACCACCACAGCACCGCACACGCCCACGACACCATCACCACGGTGGCCGTGGTCGGCGCCGGAACCGTCGGACTGGGCTGGGCGGCCCTGTTCGCCGCCCACGGGCACGCCGTGCGCCTGACCGACCCGCGCCCCGACCTGGCGGAGACCCTCGACGAGGCGATGCCGCTGCTGGCCGCGAGCCTGCACACGACCGCACGGGCGCTGCGCGCACGCGTCGAGATCAGTGCGGACCTCGCCGAGGCGGTCCGCGACGCCGACCTGGTACAGGAGAACGGCCCCGAGCGACTGGAGCTCAAGCAGGAGCTCTTCGCCGACATCGCCCGGCACGCGCCCGGCCACGCCGTCCTGGCCTCCTCCAGCTCCGGCATCGTCCCCTCCGCCATCGCGCGGCGGCTGCCCGACGAGGCCGCGGCCCGGATGCTGATCGCCCACCCGTTCAACCCACCGCAGGTCGTCCCCCTGGTGGAGCTCGTCCCCGGCACGCGCACCAGCGAGCGGACGGTGGCGCGGGCCGCCGGGTTCTACCGGTCGCTGGAACGCGTCCCGGTGCGCCTGCGCAAGGAGATCGAGGGCTTCGTGGCCAACCGCCTGCAGGGCGTGGTGCTCCGGGAGGCGTTCCGCCTGGTGGCGGACGGCGTCGTCACCGCCGAGGAGCTCGACACCATCATGAAGACCTCGCTGGGCGGACGCTGGGCGGTCGTCGGCCCCCTGGAGAGCTACCACCTCGGCGGCGGCCCGGGCGGCATCCGCCACATGGTCGAGCACCTCGGCAAGGGCCTGGAGCAGGCGGACGGCACACCCGCCATCGATGAGGCCGCCCTCGCCCGCGTCATCGAACAGACCGAGTCCGCCTACGGCACCGGCCCCGCCGCCTACCGCGCCCGCGCCGAACGCCGCGACCGCAAGCAGCTCGCCGTCAACGCGGCGGTCGCCGACTGACGCCGCCCGCCGGCCGGCATCTGACGGACCCCCGCAAGGAAAGGGACACACCCATGGCACGGCATATCCACACCGACCCCGACTTCTTCGGCTTCGCCGCCCTGCTCAGCGAGACGGAACGCGCCGAACTCGCCGACATACGCGCCTTCCTGGAGCGGGAGCTCGCACCGCTCGCGGACGAGGCCTGGAAGAAGGCGGAGTTCCCCGACGGCGTCTTCGGCAAGTTCGCCGAACTCGACCTGGCCGGCCGGTCCTACCCGGAGTACAGCAACACCGGGAAGAAGCGCCGCAGCGCCCTGTTCCAGGGCTTCCTCAACCTGGAGCTGAACCGCGTCGACCCCTCGTTCGCGGTGGCCGCCGGCGTCCACACCGGACTGGCGATGGGCAGCATCAACGGCGGCGGCAGCCAGGAGCAGCGCGACCGCTGGCTGCCCGACATGGTGGCCTTCCGCAAGATCGGCGCCTTCGGCCTGACCGAACCGGAAGGCGGCTCCGACGTCGCCGGCGGCATGCGCACCACCGCCCGCCGGGAAGGCGACACCTGGGTGCTCGACGGTGCCAAGCGCTGGATCGGCAACGGCACCTTCGCCGACCTGGTCGTCATCTGGGCCCGCGACGAGGCCGACGACAACGTCAAGGGCTTCGTCGTGGAGAAGGGCACCCCCGGCTTCACCGCCGAGAAGATCGAGGGCAAGATCGCCCTGCGCACGGTGCAGAACGCCGACCTCGTACTGGACGGCGTACGGGTGCCGGAGGAGAACCGGCTGCAGCGCATCGACAGCTTCCGGGACACCGCCGAGGTGCTGCGCGCCACCCGCGGCGGTGTCGCCTGGCAGGCCCTCGCCATCGCGGTACGCGCCTACGAACTCGCCCGCCAGTACGCCACCGAGCGCGTCCAGTTCGGCCGACCCATCGGCGGCTTCCAGCTCGTCCAGGACCTGCTGGTGAAGATGCTCGGCAACATCACCGCCATGTTCGGGATCGTCACCCGCCTGGCCCAGCTCAGCGACGCCGGCCAGGACACCCCCGAGCAGGCCGCGCTCGCCAAGGCCTTCACCACCACCCGTATGCGCGAGGTCGTGGCCTGGGCGCGGGAGCTCTTCGGCGGCAACGGCATCGTCCTGGAGTACGGAGTCGCCAAGCTCTTCGCCGACGCCGAGGCCGTCTACTCCTTCGAGGGCTCGCGCGAGATGAACACCCTCATCGTCGGCAAGGCCATCACCGGGCAGAGCGCCTTCGTGTGACGAGCCCCCCGTGCGGCTGCCGGCAGGCGTCCGGCAGCCCGGTCCATCGCCGAACACCGTACCCCTGTGCCGGCATTGGGCGCGGTGTCGGAGTTGGCGGTGCCGCCGTGCACGGTCGCCGTACCGCTTGGCGCGGTGAAGGGGTTGGCCTCTCGAAAATCGATGGGATGGCACACCGAACCTGGCGAAGAGCCATGGCGGAGTCGTTGCCGGCGTATGGCTGGATTCGTGCTCCCCGCTGACCAGGTAACCGGCCTATGCCTCGATGTGGCCTTTGCTGGTCATCACGCGGCGTTCCCTGGTACCACGGCTTCACCAGGACAGCCAGGAGCGTAGGTGGCGCCCCCAAGTCGTCCCGCACCCGGGCCGGCTTCCGCTCAGGCCTGCGATCACTCTCGGTTACTATGCTCACTTCATGCCGGAGGCCGGCAGCCCTCCGTCGAAGGCAAGGCTGAAGAGATGGGTGGCATGGGAAAGTGCTGAAAGAAGTTGTCGCGACCCGCTATGTCACACCCCTGCGGGAGGGCGGCTCGCTGCCCGGGATCGTCGAGGCCGACGACCTCGGGACGTACGTCATGAAGTTCACCGGCGCCGGGCAGGGGCGCAAGACCCTGGTGGCCGAGGTGGTCTGCGGGCTGCTGGGGCGGCGGCTCGGGCTGCGGGTGCCGGAGCTGGTGGCCATCCAGCTCGATCCGGTGATCGGGCTGGGTGAGCCGGACCAGGAGGTCCAGGAGCTGCTGAAGGCCAGCGGCGGGCTGAACCTCGGGATGGACTACCTGCCGGGGTCGATCGGCTTCGACCCGCTGGCGTACGAGGTGGGGTCGGCCGAGGCCGGGCGGGTGGTCTGGTTCGACGCCCTGATCAACAACGTCGACCGCTCCTGGCGCAACCCCAACATGCTGGTCTGGCACGGCGATCCCTGGCTCATCGACCACGGCGCCACCATGATCTGGCACCACAACTGGCCCGGGGCCGAGGCCTCGGCCGCCAAGCCCTACGACGCCTCCGACCATGTCCTCGCCCCGTTCGCTCCCGACGTCGCCGCCGCGGCCGAGGAGTTGGCGCCGCTGGTCACCGAGGAGCTGCTGACCGAGGTCACCGCCGAGGTCCCCGACGAGTGGCTGGTCGACGAGCCCGGCTTCGCCACCACCGACGAGCTGCGCCGCGCCTATGTGCGGCCGCTGCTCGCCCGCGCCGCCACCGTCCATGAGCGGATCACCCTCGGCGAGCGCACCGAGCGCCCCGCCTCGGCGGCTCCCGGCTGGCTCACCGGGCACGCCCGGCCCTGGCCGCACACCGCCGGTACGAAGGGTGCGACGGGTACGAAGGAGGACGGGGCCGGTGAGTGAGCGGGACGTCTTCGAGTACGCGCTGCTGCGGGTGGTGCCGCGGGTCGAACGCGGCGAGTGCTTCAACGCCGGGGTGGTGGTCTACTGCCGCGCCCGGTCCTTCGTCCGCGCCCGGACGCATCTGGACGAGGCCAAACTGCGGGCACTCGACCCGGCCGCCGACACCACCGGCGTACGCGCCGCGCTGCGCGCGGTCGAGGGGGTGTGCGCCGGCGGGGACCAGGCCGGGCAGGCCGCGCGCGACGACGCCGGCCGCCGGTTCCGCTGGCTGGTCGCGCCGCGCTCCACGGTGGTCCAGCCGGGCCCGGTGCACACCGGGCTGACGGCCGACCCGGAGGCCGAGGTCGAGCGGCTGCTCGATCTGCTGGTGCGCTGAGCCCGGATGGGCCCTTGCGAGCAGGCGTGATCCTCGGCACCCGGTGCGGCGTTGACACCGGGTGCCGCGGTCTCTAGCGTCTCGTGCGCGGAGGGTACTAAGCGGTCGCTCACCCGTCCGGGTGTACAGCACTCTCCGGCCACCACCAGGGCACTGGGACTTCCAAGGGCGAGGAGAACAGCCATGTCCACCACCGAGCAGCGTGTCGCCGTCGTGACCGGAGGTGCGCGGGGCATCGGCGCCGCCACCGCGGTCCGGCTGGCGGCCGAGGGCCGCGCCGTCGCCGTACTCGACCTCGACGAGGCGGCCTGCAAGGACACCGTCGAGAAGATCACCTCCGCCGGGGGCCGGGCGCTCGCGGTCGGCTGCGACGTCTCCGACGCCGCCCAGGTGGAGGCCGCCGTGGCCCGGGTGGCCCAGGAGCTTGGCGCCCCGGTCATCCTGGTCAACAACGCCGGAGTGCTCCGCGACAACCTGCTCTTCAAGATGAGCGAGTCCGACTGGGACACCGTGGTCGGCGTCCACCTCAAGGGCGCCTTCCTGATGGCCAAGGCCTGCCAGAAGCACATGGTGGACGCGGGCTTCGGCCGGATCGTCAGCCTCTCCTCGTCCTCCGCGCTGGGCAACCGCGGCCAGGCCAACTACGCCGCCGTCAAGGCGGGGCTCCAGGGCTTCACCAAGACCCTCGCCAAGGAGCTCGGCAAGTTCGGCGTCACCGCCAACGCGGTCGCCCCCGGGTTCATCGCCACCGAGATGACCGCGCAGACCGCCGCCCGGGTCGGCATGGGCTTCGAGGAATTCCAGGCCGCGGCCGCCACCCAGATCCCGGTCCAGCGCGTCGGCACCCCCGAGGACGTGGCGGGCGCCATCGCCTTCTTCACCGGCGACGACGCCGGCTTCGTCTCCGGCCAGGTGCTGTACGTGGCCGGCGGCCCGCTCAACTGACTCCCGAGGAGGCAACGACATGACGCAGGACATCCCGCTGTCGGGCAAGGTCGCCCTGGTCACCGGCGCCAGCCGGGGCATCGGCTACGGGGTCGCCGAGGCGCTGGTCGCCCGCGGCGACCGGGTGTGCATCACCGGGCGCGGCGAGGACGCGCTCAAGGAGGCCGTGGAACGGCTCGGCGCGGACCGGGTGATCGGCGTACCCGGCAAGGCCCACGACGAGGCCCACCAGGCGCTCGCCGTGGAGCGGACCATGGAGGCCTTCGGCCGGGTCGACTACCTGGTCAACAACGCCGGGACCAACCCGGTGTTCGGCCCGATGGCCGACCTGGACCTCAACGTGGCCCGGAAGGTCTTCGAGACCAATGTCGTCTCCGCGCTCGGCTTCGCCCAGCGCACCTGGAAGGCCTGGCAGTCCGAGCACGGCGGCGCCATCGTGAACATCGCCTCGATCGCCGGCGTCTCCGCCTCGCCGTTCATCGGCGCGTACGGGATGAGCAAGGCGGCCATGGTCAACCTGACCCTCCAGCTCGCCCACGAGTTCGCCCCCCGGGTACGGGTCAACGCCATCGCCCCCGCCGTGGTGAAGACCAGGTTCGCGCAGGCCCTGTACGAGGGGCGGGAGGCCGAGGCGGCCGCCGCGTACCCGCTGGGACGGCTCGGCGTCCCCGAGGACATCGGCGGCGCCGCCGCCTTCCTCACCTCCGACCAGTCCGACTGGATCACCGGGCAGACCCTGGTGGTCGACGGCGGAATCTTCCTCAATGCCGGAGTCGGCTGATCCCGGTTCGGCCCGATTGGCGCATGATCGCCTCAAGTGCCCCGTCCGGCTCACCCATTGACCTGGCGGGGCACTGCGGTATGGTCGGCCGATCCATGGCTGAACGAGGAGCGTGCGCACGTGTTCAACCGGACCAGTCTGCGGGCTGCCGCAGCCCTTGCGTCCATATCCCTGCTGGCCGGATGCGGCCTGGTGGCCGGCGATGACGCCGAGGGAAGCAAGAAGATCACCGTCGGCACCACCAGTGCTCCCACCACGCTCGACCCCGCGGCAGCCTGGGACAACTCCTGGGAGCTCTACCGCAACGTCTTCCAGACGCTGCTGAGCTTCCCCACCGGCAGCACCGCCCCCCAGCCCGACGCCGCCGACTGCACGTTCACCGACACCGTCAGCCAGGTCTACCGCTGCGAACTGCGCGAGGGCCTCACCTTCTCCGGCGGCGCCAAGCTCGACGCCAAGGCGGTCAAGCACTCCATCGACCGCATCCGCACCATCGACGCCCAGGGCGGCCCGGCCGGGCTCCTCGGCTCGCTGGACCGGGTCGAGACCCAGGGCGACCGCACCGTCGTCTTCCACCTGCGCAAGTCGGACGCCACCTTCCCGTTCATCCTGGCCACCCCCGCCATGTCGATCGTCGACCCGGCGAAGTACCCCGCCGACAAGCTGCGCGAGGACGGCGGCGTCACCGGCTCCGGCCCCTACACGCTGGAGTCCTACCAGGAGGGCGACCGGGCCGAGCTGGCCGGCAACCCCACCTACAAGGGCTTCGCCCAGCGCAAGAACGACGCCGTCACCATCCGGTACTTCCAGCAGTCCGAGGCCATGGTCAAGGCGCTGCGGGACAAGGAGATCGACGCCACCTACCGCGGTCTGACCTCCGAGGAGGTCGTGGAGCTGGGTGAGAACCGCAAGGAGAACGAGGGCTTGCAACTGGTGGAGTCCACCGGCGCCGACATCCGGTACCTGGTCTTCAACGCCAAGGACCCCTCGGTCAGCAAGCTCGCGGTGCGCCGGGCCGTCGCCCAGGTGGTCGACCGCTCCGCGCTGGTCTCCAAGGTCTACCAGGGCACCGCCGAGCCGCTGTACTCGATGGTCCCCAAGGGCATCGCCGGCCACACCACCTCCTTCCTCGACAGCTACGGCAAGCCGGACGCGGCCAAGGCGGCCGAGCTGCTGTCCGAGGCCGGGATCACCGAGCCGGTCGAGCTGACCTTCTGGTACACCACCGACCGGTACGGCTCCGGCACCGCGGCCGAGTTCAAGGAGCTCAAGCGGCAGCTGGAGGCCACCAAGCTGTTCAAGGTGACCGTCCAGGGCAAGCCCTGGAAGGAGTTCCAGGGCGGCTACCAAAAGGGCAGCTACCCGGTCTTCGGCCGCGGCTGGTTCCCCGACTTCCCGGACCCGGACAACTTCATCGCCCCGTTCGTCGGCAAGCAGAACGCCCTCTCCACCCCGTACGTGCGCCCCGAGATCACCGACGAACTGCTGCCGAGGACCCGCAAGGCCAGCGACCGCTCCACGGTGACCAAGGAGTTCGAGCGGGCGCAGGAGATCCTGGTCGAGGACGTCCGGCTGCTGCCGCTGTGGCAGGGCAAGCTCTACATCGCCGCGAGCGAGGAGATCGCCGGCGGCGAGCGCGCCCTGGACCCGCAGACGGTCATGCAGCTGTGGGAGCTCCAGCGGAAGACCAGCTGGTAGAACCGTTTCGCCTCGTCGTCCCTGACACGGCCGTCGCAGCCCGCCCGGGCCGCGGCGGCCGTCGGCGTAGGGGGCCCCGGGCCGGATGGACCGGTTGTCAGTGGCCCCCGGTAGGTTCTGTGGCGGATAGGCGTTCACCCACCGG
This sequence comes from Streptomyces lichenis, assembly GCF_023218175.1. Lineage (GTDB taxonomy): Bacteria > Actinomycetota > Actinomycetes > Streptomycetales > Streptomycetaceae > Streptomyces > Streptomyces lichenis. Next base: position 54,761 of record NZ_JALPTH010000012.1, read on the forward strand.
AGGTTGTCCACGTGACCGACACCGACATGCTGCCCGAGTCCTGGCGCGGAGTCCTCGGCGACGAGCTGCAGAAGCCCTACTTCAAGCTGCTCACCGAGTTCGTCGAGGAGGAGCGGGCCAAGGGGCCGGTCTACCCGCCCCGTGAGGAGGTGTTCGCCGCGCTGGACGCCACCCCCTACGACCGGGTGAAGGTCCTCGTCCTCGGCCAGGACCCGTACCACGGCGAGGGCCAGGGGCACGGGCTGTGCTTCTCGGTGCGGCCCGGTGTGCGCACCCCGCCCTCGCTGCGCAACATCTACAAGGAGATGAAGGAGGAGCTGGGCCACCCGGTCCCGGACAACGGCTATCTGATGCCCTGGGCCGAGCAGGGCGTCCTGCTGCTCAACGCGGTGCTCACGGTCCGCGGCGGCGAGGCCAACTCGCACAAGGGCAAGGGCTGGGAGAAGTTCACCGACGCGGTGATCAGTGCGGTCGCCGCCCGCCCCGACCCGGCGGTGTTCGTGCTCTGGGGGAACTACGCGCAGAAGAAGCTGCCGCTGATCGACGAGACCCGGCATGTGGTGGTCAAGGGCGCGCACCCCTCGCCGTTGTCGGCGAAGAAGTTCTTCGGCTCCCGCCCCTTCACCCAGATCGACAAGGCCGTCGCCGACCAGGGGCACGCCTCGATCGACTGGCGTATCCCCGACCTGGGCTGACCGGGCGCCTTCGCCGCGCCGCCGCCCCGCCGGGCGGTTAGCGTCACCGGGGGTGCGGGCCGGTGGACCGGGCGGCCGGCCGCGAGGCTGAGCGGAGGCGTGGTGCGGGAGCAGCAGCAGGGTGTGTCGGACGAGGCCGTCATGACCAGGATCGGGCAGACCAGGATGCTGCTCCACGGCGGCGACCGGGAGGAGGCCCGCAACCGGTTCGCCGCGCTCTGGCGCCAGATCGGCGAGCACGGCGCGCCACTGCACCGCTGCACTCTGGCCCACTACATGGCGGACGCCCAGGACGACCCCGGGGACGAGCTGGCCTGGGACCTGCGGGCACTCACCGCCGCCGAGTCGGCCGCCGACTCCGGCTTCGGCGCCGGGTGGGCGGGGTCGGGTGCGGCGGCCGGGGACGGTCCGAGAGCCGAGGGCGGCTCGGCCGCCGCGCTGCGCGCCCTGTACCCGTCGCTCCAGCTCAACCTGGCCGCCGACTACGCCAAGCTGCACCGCCCGGACGCCGCCCGGGCGCACCTCGCCCGAGCCCGCGCCACCGCCGAGGACCTGGCGCAGGACGGCTACGGTACGCGCGTCCGCGCCGCCATCGCCCGCCTGGAGCGCCGACTCTACGGGGGCTGAGCCGCTGCCCCGAAGCGCCGAGCCCCTGGTGGCCGTCGCGGCGGCCGGGACGGGCCCGAGGGGCTGCCCTGAAGCACCGGGCTCCCCGTCGGCCGTGGCGGCGGCGGCCGGGACGGGGCCCAGGCGGTGGATCAGGGCCTACGGGGCCCCGACGGCCGCCGAGTGGCGGCCCCGGAGCGGGGCCCGGGGCGGGGCCCGGGGCGGCAGCCCAGGGCGAGGCCAACGACAGCCGCGAGCATCGACCTAGAGCGGGCAGCGGGCAGCGGCCCAGGATCCACGGGCCGTCGACGGCGGCCGGGACGAGGCCTGAGCGGCGGTCCCCGACCCACGGGCCGTCGACGTCGGCCGAACAGCACCTGGAGCGGGGGTGGCGGGGGACGGGACCCGAGCGGTGGATCAGGGCCTACGGGGCCGCCGACGGCCGCCGAGCGGTAGCTCGGGGGAGGCCAACGACGGTCGCGAGCAGCGGCTCCGGAGCGGGGGCGGCCCGGGGTGGGCCCGAGGGGCTGCCCCGAAGCACCGGCCCCCGCCGGCCTTGGCGGCGACGCCCGCGGCGGCGGCCGAGACGAGGCCCGAGCGGCGGCCCCCGATCCACGGGGCCGTCGACGTCGGCCGAACAGCGCCTGGGGCGGGGGCGGGCCGGGACGGGGCCCGAGCGCCGGGCCAGGGCCTACGGGGCCGCCGACGGCCGCCGAACGGTAGCTCGGGGCGAGGCCAACGACGGCCGCGAGCAGCGGCCCCGGAGCGGGGGCGGCCCGGGATGGGGCTTGAAGGCTAGCCCCGAAGCACCGACGCCCCGCCGACTGTGGCGGCGGCCGGGATGGGGCCCGGCGGCAACGGGCTCACGGGGTCGCCCTCAGTGGCCGTAGGCCTCGCGGCAGAGCCTTGCCTGGGGGCTGCCTGTGGGCCAGCCGCCGTATGTGCCGCCGAGCGCGCACACCTGGGGGACCAGGTCGGTGACCGGGGCGGTGGGCACTGCCGGGGGGTCGGCCTGGGGGCGGGGGGCGCGGATCCGGTCGGCGGACGGCCGCTTGCCGGGGCGGCCCGGGCGGGAGTCGTCGCCGTCCCGGTGCCGCCGGGCCGCCGGGGCCGCCGCGGGTGGCTGGGCGCGGGGGGCGGTGGCGGCCGCCGGAGGGGCGGTACGGGACGGGGTGGCCGGCGGGGCCGCCTCCAGGGCTTCCTGGGCCGGGCCCTCGACGGGTGGCGGGATGGGCGGGGACCGGTGGCCGTCGGCCGGGTGGGCCTGGGAGCCGCCGGGGCCGGAGGGCGGGGGAGTGGCACCCTGGTCCACCGAGACGCAGCCGGCCACCGCCGCCAGCGCCAGGGCGGACAGGGCCATGGTGGTGATGCTCGTTCGTCGCACCCGCCAACTCTGCTGGTCCGCGCGGGCTTTCGGGGGCACTACCCGCCGTTATTGGCCCCGACGGGTGATGGATGCGACGGGCTGACGGGCTGATGATCGGTGCCCGCCGCTGCCGCCCCGCCGCCCAGCATGCCGCCCAGCAGTTCGGCCATGCCCCGCCGTACCTCCGCCAAGCCGGGCACGGAGGTGTGGAAGGTGCCGACCGCGCAGGAGAACAGCAGCCCCTCGCACCAGGCCGCCAGGGAGAGGGTGTGGCGCTCGGGGTCGCTCGACCCGGCGCCGCGCAGCAGGGCGGTCAGCGGCTCCCGGAAGCGCTGCCCCATCCGGTCGTAGTAATCCCTCAGCGCAGGCCGCCGGGTCGCCTCCATGCCCAGCTCGTAGCGGGCCACCAGCAGCTCGCGGTGGCGGGTCAGATAGCGGTGCAGCGCCAGCGCCAGCCCGTCGGTCAGGGCGTCCAAGCCGCCGTCCGGCCCGGGCATCTCCTCCAGCGCCAGCATCCGGGCCTCCCGGTCGGCCAGCCGCCGTACCGCCGCCTCAAGGAGCGCCTGGCGGGTGCGGGCGTGGTTGGAGGTGGAGCCCTGCGGCAGCCCGGCCGCCTCGTCCACCGCGCGATGGGTCAGCCCCCGCATGCCCCGCTCCACCAGCAGGGCGAGGGCGGTGTCGGCGATCAGCTCGGCGCGTGCGGTCACCGCCCCAGACTACCGCCCGCACTACAGCCGTAGTAGCTTAGTGGTCGAGTGCACTACGGATGTAGTTACCGATTCGGCCGGACCGGCGCCATCGGTGCGCGCGGCCCCGGTGACACCGCTACGGAGGAGTGACCCGCCCATGGACAAGTCCCGGCCCCAGGCCCGCGCCGTCGTCGTCGGCAGCGGTATCGGCGGGCTGACCGCCGCTCTCGCCCTGCACCGGCGCGGCTGGCAGGTCACCGTGCTGGAGCGGGCCGCCTCGCTCCGGCCGGTCGGCGCCGGCATCGGCCTGGCCCCCAACGCGCTGCGCGCCCTGGACACCCTCGGCCTCGGCGACGAGCTCCGGGAGCTCGCCACCTGGCAGGGCGACGGCGGGCTGCGCACCCCCGGCGGCCGCTGGCTCTCCCGTACCGACGCCCGGGCCGCCGCCGCCCGGTTCGGCGGACCGCTGGTCATGCTCCACCGGTCCACCCTCATCGGCCTGCTGGCCGGCCGGCTCCCCGAGGGCACCGTCCGCACCGGCGCGCCCGCCCGGCTCGCCGACCCCGGCACCCCCGGCGGCCGCCCCGCCCGGGTCGCCTTCCCGGACGGCGAGCTGGAGGCGGAACTGCTGGTCGGCGCCGACGGCATCGACTCCGCCGTGCGCACCGCCCTCTTCCCCGAGCACCCGGGCCCCGTCTACACCGGGATGACCACCTGGCGGACCGTCATCCCCGCCCCCGGCGAGCCGTTCGCCCCGCACGAGACCTGGGGGCGCGGCGCCCTGTGGGGCACCCAGCCGCTGAAGGACGGCCGCGTCTACGCGTACGCCGCCGCGGCCGCCCCCGAACGCTCCTTCGCACCCGACGGCGAGGGTGAACGCGCCGAGCTGCTGCGCCGCTTCGGCCACTGGCACCAGCCGATCCCGAGCATCCTGGCCGCCACCCCGGCGGACGCCATCCTCCGCCACGACGTCCGCCAGCCGGCCCGCCCGCTGCCCGCCTACCACCGGGGCCGCACCGCCGTGCTCGGCGACGCCGCGCACGCCATGGCGCCCACCCTCGGCCAGGGCGGCAACCAGGCCATCGAGGACGCCGTGGTGCTGGCCCACCACCTCGCCCCGGGCGCCGACCCCGGGCCCGGGCTGGCCGGCTACTCCGCCGACCGGATGGGCCGCACCGCCGCCATCGCCGCCAAGTCCGCCCGGATCGCCCGGCTGGCCACCCTCGGCAGCGGGCCCGCCGTCGCCCTCCGCACCGCCCTGATGGTCCTGGCCGGCCGACTGGGGCCCGGCCTCGCGCTGCGCACCTTCGACTCCATCGCCGACTGGCGGCCGCCCACCCGCACGTATGCTGACCTGGCACCCGAGCACCCGGCCGGCAGCACCACCTGCTGACCGGACCGCCGCGCCGGGGCACCGACGGCATCGACGTACCCGAAACAGGGGGCACCACGTGAAGATCGGCTGCATCGGCCTCGGAGACATCGCCCAGAAGGCGTACCTGCCGGTGCTGGCCGCGCTGCCGGGGGCGGAACTGCACCTGCAGACCCGCACCCCGGCCACCCTGGCCCGTACCGCCGAGACGTACCGGGTCCCCGAGGCCGGGCGCCACACCGACCTGGACTCCCTGCTGGCCGCCGAGCCGGACGCCGTCTTCGTGCACGCCCCCACCTCCGTGCACGCCGAGATCGTGACCCGGCTGCTGGAGGCCGGCATCCCGACCTACGTGGACAAGCCGCTGGCCTACGAGTTCGCCGACTCCCGCCGGCTGGTCGAGCTGGCCGAGCACCGCTCCACCAGCCTGGCCGTCGGCTTCAACCGGCGCCAGGCCCCCGGCTACCTCCAGTGCCTGGACCACCCGCGCGAGCTGATCCTGCTCCAGAAGAACCGCGTCGGGCTCCCCGAGGCACCGCGCACCCTGGTGCTGGACGACTTCATCCATGTCGTGGACACCCTGCGCTTCCTGCTGCCCGGCCCCGTCGAGCACACCGACGTCCGGGCTCGGGTGCAGGACGGGCTGCTGCACCATGTGGTGCTCCAGCTCTCCGGCGACGGGTTCACCGCCGTCGGCATGATGAACCGGCGCTCTGGCTCCGCCGAGGAGATCCTGGAGGTTTCCGGTCAGGACACCAAGCGCCAGGTCCTCAACCTCGCCGAGGTCGTCGACCACAAGGGCCAGCCCACGGTGCGGCGGCGCGGCGACTGGGTGCCGGTGGCCCGCCAGCGCGGCATCGAGCAGACCGTGCACGCGTTCCTCGACGCCGTCCGTGCCGGGGAGACGGTCAGCGCCCGGGACGCCCTCGCCACCCATGAGCTGTGCGAGCGGATCGTCCGGGAGTGCGAGGAGCAGACCGCCGTCTAGGACGGCCGCCGGTCAGGGCAGGGGCGGTGCCCGTACAGGGCGCTGCCGTACAGGGCGCCGCCGTCCAGGGCCGGGCGCTGCCGTCCAGGGCGCCGCCGTACAGGGGCGGGGCGGTACCCGGCCAGGACGCCGCCGTACACGGCGACGCCGCCGTACACGGCCGGGCGTGCGTCTGAGACGCCGCCGGTGGACCGGGCGGGTGCCCGCCTAGGACGCCCCGCGCGTACCAGGTCGTCGTCGCGCCCGCCGGGAGGCCCGTAACGCCGCCCGTGCCTCCGTCCCCGCGTACGCCGCCAGGACCGCCAGGGCCAGATACACCGGCCAGGGGCCCAGCCGGACGTACGGGGTGGTCCCGGTGGCCAGCGGCACCTCGTACACCGCCGCCGTACGCGCCTCCGTACCGAGCGGGCGGCCGATCCGCCGCCCGTCCGGCCCGTACACCGCGCTGACCCCGGTGAGCGTGGCGTGCACCATCGAGCGGCCCGTCTCGGCGGCCCGCAGCGCCCCGAGCGAGGCGTGCTGGTCCGGCGCCCAGCTCTGCTGGAAGGTGGACGTCGCCGACTGCGCCACCAGCAGCTCCGCCCCCTGCCGCACCAGCGCCCGGCTCATGTCGGGGAACGCCGTCTCGAAGCAGACCAGCGGGCCGAACCGCAGCACCCGGCGGCCCTCCGTAGCCCCGGCCTCCATCACCACCGGCCGCTCACCGCGCCGCCGGTCCTCCCCGGCCGCCTCGCCCACCGAGGTCGCCCAGCCCAGCGCCGAGCGGAACGGGACGTACTCCCCGAACGGCACCAGCCGCATCTTGTCGTACCGGTCCCCGGTGGCCCCGTCCGGTCCCACCAGCACACTGCTCTTGTGGATGCCCGGCCGGTCCGACCGCCGCGCGTCCACATTGACCAGCACCTCCGCCCCGGTCTCCCGGGCCAGCGCCGCCAACCGCCGCTGAAGCCCGGGCTCGGCCGCCAGGTCGGTGCCGACACTGCTCTCCCCCCAGACCACCAGGTCCACGTCCTGCCCGGCCAGCCGCCGGGTCAGCTCCTCCTCCCGGTCGAACCGCGCCCCGGCCCCGCCGACCCCGTTGACGACCCCCGGCTGCACCACACCCACCCGGACCGTCCCGTACGGCTCCGGGGTCCAGGCGAACCGGCTCACCAGCAGGCCTGCCAGCGCGCACACGATCAGCCCCGCCAGTCCGGTACGCCGGGTCCGGGCGCCCGCCACCAGCGGCACCACCGCCGTGTTGACCGCCACCACCAGCAGCGACAGCAGCCACACCCCGCCCACCGACGCCAGCCGCAGCGCACCGGCCGCCTGCCACTGACTCGCCCCCAGCAAGCCCCAAGGGCCGCCCAGCCCCTGCCAGGAACGGATCAGCTCCACCATCAGCCAGCCGGACGGCACCACCGCGAGCGCCACCAGCGCCCGCCCCGGCCCACCGCTCAGCATCCGGTGCGCCAGCCACCCCCAGGACAGCCACAGCAGACCCAGCAGCGCGGCCAGCGGCACGATGAAGACATGGAGGTCGGGCGCCAGCCAGTGGTGCACCGCCAGCATGAAACCGGCCCCGCCCAGCCACCCCTCGAACGCGGCCCGCCGCCCGCCCGGCGCCGAGCGGAGCAGCAGCAGCCAGGGCACCAGCGCCACCCAGGCGAACCACCACAGCGAGGGCGCCGGGAACGCCAGCGCCGGAAGGGCTCCGGCGACCAGTGCCGCCACCGCCCGCCACCAGGGCCGCCCACCGGTCCCCGCCCACCGCATCGGCACGCCTCCTCGCCGTCGGCCCGCCCGGCCCGGCATCGCCACAGGAACAGACCACTCCAGTGTGCGGGCCATCAGGCGGTCCCGGCCCCCGTGCGATCTTGGGGGGCCCGGCGCACCCTGGACGCATGGCCTGGCAGGCACCCGTCGTCGTCCACCGCCCCTCTCCGGGCGGCGGCCGGCGCGTCACCATCCGCGGACAGATCGCCGGACTGGCCCACCATGACGCCGACCTGGTGGAGTTCCTGCGCCGGGCCGGACTGGACGAGGCGGACATCTCACTGGACGACCCGCAGTTGGTGGAGTGGCGCGGCGGGCGAGCCCACCACTTCGAGGCGGCCTGAGCGTACGGGGTCCCGGACTCAGCCGGCCGACTCGCCGGCGTGCGGGCTGAGCACGCCCAAGCCGACCAGGGCGAAGATCAGCAGCCCCAGCAGCACCCGGTAGATCACGAACGGCATGAAGCTGCGGGTGGTGATGAACTTCATGAACCACGCGATCACGGCATATCCCACCGCGAACGCGACAATCGTGGCGAAGATCGTCGGCCCCCAGGACACATGCCCGCCCTCGGTGGCGTCCTTCAGCTCGAACAGCCCGGAGGCCAGCACCGCGGGGATGGCGAGCAGGAAGGAGTAGCGGGCGGCCGCCTCACGGGTGTAGTTCATCAGCAGACCGCCGCTGATGGTCGCGCCCGAGCGGGACACCCCCGGGATCAGCGCCATCGCCTGGCACATACCGAAGATCAGGCCGTCCTTGACGTTCAGCTCCCGGAGCGACTTGCGCTCCCGCGCCGCGCGGTGCCGGCCGCCCTCCTCCACCCGGGCCGCCAGCCGGTCGGCGAAGCCCAGCACCAGGCCCATCACGATCAGCGTGGTCGCGATCAGCCGCAGATCGCGGAACGGCCCCTCGATGTGGTCCTTCAGGGTCACGCCCAGCACGCCGATCGGGATCGAGCCGACGATCACCAGCCAGCCCATCTGGGCGTCGTGGTCCGAGCGCATCGCCCGGTCGGTCAGCGAGCGGAACCAGGCGGAGACGATCCGCGCGATGTCCTTGCGGAAGTAGATCAGCACCGCGGCCTCGGTGCCGATCTGGGTGATCGCCGTGAACGCCGCACCCGGGTCGTGCCAGCCCGCGAAGGCCGCCGTCAGCCGCAGATGCGCGCTGGACGAGATGGGCAGGAACTCCGTCAGCCCCTGGACGAGTCCGAGGATGAGCGATTCGAACCAATTCATGGAGCCTGGGCCGTCCCGGATGTCAGCGTGCGGTCAGTTGGCGTGGTCCGGCCGGTGGTTGATCACCGCCGCCGGACCGGGGCAGGGTACCGGCCCCAGATGAATGGAAGGCTGCGCCCGGCCGTCCGCCGGGTGACCGGCGGATACCCCGGTTGTGGGCGGTCGATGCCGGTCCGTCAGCCGCGTCCGGCCGGCACCGGTTCGAGTGCCGACGAGAGGGCGGCGGCTTCGAGGGCCAGCGGGTCGGCGACGGTTTCCGGCCGCTGCCGGCCGCCCAGCCGGTGCCGCTTGCACCAGGCGACGACCGCGCCGCTCGCCCCGGTCAGCACGATGAACCCCATGGCGATGAGGAAGGCCGGCGAGGTGGGGGAAGCGGCCTGGCTGCCCGCGATCACATAGGCGGCCGTGTTGGGGATGGAGCCCAGACCGGTCGCCAGCAGGAACGGCGGGTACCCCATCCGGGAGATCGCCGCGCAGTAGTTGGCGGCGGCGAAGGGCACCCCGGGGAACAGCCGCAGCGCCAGCATCGAGCGGAAGCCGTGCCGGCTCAACTGCCCGTCCGCCGCCTTCAGCATGCGCCCGCGCACCAGCGGCCGCAGCGCGTCCTGCCCCAGCAGCCGGCCCAGGGTGAACGCGATCCCCGCGCCCAGCACCGTTCCGCCGACGGCACCGGCCAGTCCGGCCTGCGCGCCGAACAGCGCGCCCGCGGCCAGGTTCAGCAGCGGCCGGGGGACGAAGGCGGCGGTGCACAGCCCGTACGCCAGGCCGAACAGCAGCACCGCGCCGGCGCCGTCCATTCTGGCCGGCCAGCCGTCCGCGAGCAGCCGCTGCGGTTCGAAGAGCACCACCGCGACCGCGGCGCAGACGAGCAGTACGACCAGCAGGGAGAGGCGCGCCCAGGGCGACATCAGCACCCGGGAGCAGCGGAGGGCAAGACCGGCCGGGGGTGGGGGGACGGGCTCGAACATTCGGGGAGCGTAACCGACATCGCGGGGTGTTCGCCGTAATCCGTGCCTCACTTCACGTCCCACCCTCCCCATGCTCCCCGCCTCCGAGCGGCCCGAACGCCCTTCCGCCGTGGCCGGAAAACGATCGCCCGACCGGGTGAGGATCCGGTCCGCGCCCCGGGGACAATGGCGGAGTGACCGAGCCGCTGCCCGTCCTCGCCGCCACCGACCACGGGACCGCCAAGCTGATGCCCGACGTGGACCGCGACCGGGCCTGGCTGCTGACCGTGGACGGGGCGCCCCAGTCCTATGTGGACCTCGACGACCCGGCCCGTCTGGAGTTCGAGTACGCCCGTCGGCTCGCCCTCGCGACGGACTGCGCCGCCCCGGGCGACGGGCCGCTGGACGTGGTCCACCTCGGCGGCGGGGCGCTCGCCCTGCCGCGCCGTACCGCCGCCGTCCGGCCCGGCTCCCGCCAGCAGGTGGTGGAGGCGGACGCCGGGCTGATCGCGCTGGTCGCCCGGCACCTTCCGCTGCCGCCGGACTCGGGGATCACCGTGCACCACGCCGACGCCCGGGCCTGGCTGGAGGCCGCGCCCGCCGACTCGACGGACGTCCTGGTGGCCGATGTCTTCGGCGGCTCCCGGGTGCCCGCCCATCTGACCACGCTGCCCTACGCCCGGGCCGCCGAGCGGGTGCTGCGCCCCGGCGGGGTCTATGTGGCCAATCTGGCGGACGGGGCGCCGTTCGCCTTCCTCCGCTCCCAGCTCGCCACCTTCGGCGCGGTCTTCGCCGAGCTGGCGCTGATCGCCGAACCGGGCGTGCTGCGCGGCCGGCGCTTCGGCAACGCGGTGCTGGTCGCCTCGCACCGTCCGCTGGACACCGCCGCGCTGGCCCGGCGGGCCGCCGCCGACGCCTTCCCCGCCCGGGTGCAGCACGGTGCCGCACTGGCCCGGTTCACCGGGGACGCGGCGGTGGTACGGGACGAGGACGCCGTGCCCTCACCGGTGCCGCCGGACGGTGCCTTCGGCATCGGCTGACGACCGGTCCGGGAAGGCCGCCGAACGGCTAGGGCACCGCGGAGGCCGGGGGAGTGCCCTGGGCGGGCCCGGTGACCGGAGCGCCGGCCGCCTCCGCGCCGCCCTCCGTTCCGCCCACCGGCTCGGTGCGCCGGGTCAGCCGCCGCACGTCCGGCACCAGCAGCACCAGCGCCGTCACCAGCACGATCAGCGCCGCGCCTCCCCACAGCGCCTGGGAGCGGCCGAACAGCGACTCCGCCGGGCCGGCCAGCGCGGTGGAGAGCGGCAGCATGGCGGTCGAGCCGAACCAGTCGTACGCCGCGACCCGGGACAGCTTCTCCTCGGGGATCTCCTGGTGCAGGGCGGTCATCCAGGCCACCCCGAAGGTCTCCAGCGCCACCCCGCACACGAACATCGCCGCGACCAGCCCGCCGACCGGCAGCGGCACGGCCAGCGCCGCCGAGGGCAGTGCCAGCGGGAAGACGCAGAGGGTGCCGACGAGCAGCAGCCGGTGCGGCTTCCACCGCAGGGCGACCAGGGCGCCGGCGATGGTGCCCACCCCGAACGCGGCGAGCGCCAGCCCCCAGGGCCGGGCCCCGTCCAGGTGCTCCTGGGCGACCAGTGGCCCGTACACCGCCTCGGCGGCGCCGACCACCGCCACCACCACCGAGAACTGGGCCACGATCGACCAGAGCCAGGGCCGCCCGGTGAACTCCCGCCAGCCCTCGAGCAGATCGGTGAGCAGTCCGCCGCCCGGCGACCGGGCGGCGATATGGCCGACGTCCAGGAAGGCCCGCAGCGCGCCCGCCACCGCGAAGGCGGCGGCGTCCACCGCGAGCACCCAGCCGGGGCCGACCGCCGCGACCATCAACCCGCCCAGGGCCGCGCCGCCGATCCCGGAACCGCTCTTCGCCATCCGGAACACCGCGAAGGCCCGGTGCGCGTGCCGTTGGCCCACGGTGGACATCAGCATGCCCTCGGCGGCCGGGCTGAAGAACGCCTGCCCGGTGCCGCCGAGCGCGCTGAGCACCACCATCTGCCACAGCGGGGGCCGGCCGGCCAGCACCAGCACCGCGAAGGCGCCCTGGGACAGGCAGTTGAGCGCGTTGGCCGCGACCATCACCCGGTGGCGCGGGAAGCGGTCCGCGAGCGCCCCGCCGACCAGCAGGAACAGCAGCAGCGGTACGGTGCGGGCGGCCGCGACCAGTCCGACGTCCCCGCCGTCGCCACCGGCCTCCAGCACCGCGGAGGACGTCGCCACCATCACCGACCACATCCGGGCCTCGCTGGCGGTCGGCATCGCGAAGGCGCAGGGCGAGTTCATGGCGATGGTGGAGCCCGGCGAGTTGGACCAGGACCCGGCCGGGGCGACCTCCGTGCTCGCCTTCGCCGCGTTCCAAGCCGTTCAGGCGGCGCTGCCGGAGTACCGGGCCAGCGCGCTGGGACGGCTCGGGCGGATTGAGGAAGCCGAAGCGGAAGCGAGCCGGGCGTACCGGACCGAGCAGGGACGGCGCTGGTTCCGGCACAACCCGCGCGGCACGGACGCTGTCGCCGCCGCGACGAAGGCCGCCGACGATGCCAGGGAGCGCACTGCGCAGTACCTGCTGGCGGCGCGGCTGGAACAGCTGCGCGAGCAGGCCGCCGCCCGCACCGGGCAGACCGCGGCCGCGCCCTGGACGGAGCGGCTGTCCGAGCTTGCCGCGCGCCCGCTGGACGGCGACGCCACCGGGACGGTGATCGCATGAGCCAGGCCGTGCTCGATCATCATCATTCCAATCGCCGCGCCGAGCCCGAGCCGCTCGCGCCCGTCGCGCCGAACGACCGTGGTGGTACGCCGTCAGCTTCCTGGCGGTGGCACCGTTCTCGGGCGAGGACGGATCCGGTTCGACGCCATCGTGGCCGCGGCCGTCCCCGAGCTCGCCGGGCGGGTCCAAGGCGCGGGCTTCGATGTCGGCACCGGCCGCCTGGATGTGGTCTCCGACGCACCGGCCGTCGGCACGACGGTGTGCCGGAGCGACCAGATGCAGCGCCGGCGGACATCGGAAGAGGGATCCTTGCGCCATGGAAGATTTCTCCTCCCGCGTTCTGCTGGCGCTGCGCCGGTTCATCGGGGTCCCGCTGCCAGGAACAGCTTGGTACGTCTACGGCGCGCACCCCCTCGGGGACACTGTCTTCAGGGTTCGGCTGAACGGCCCCGGCCACCCGGCCGATCCCGCCGGCTCTCTCCTGGTCGACCTTCCGTTACCGGAGAGTGCCGCGGAGGAGCGCGGCTGGTGGTGGTACGTCGGAGCCCTGCGCCGTATCACCCGCCTCATCTCCGAAACCGGGATCCCGCTCGCGTACAACGATGACGGCGTGGCGGTGGTGGACGCTGCCGCCGTCCTGGAGGAGGAGAGTTTCCCGGACGAGCCGGAGGTGACGCTGGAGGACGCAGTGGACTACGTCATCGGTGACCTGTGTGGTGACGCGCTGTGGCACGAGACTCCCGCGTCCGCCGCGTCAGGCCTGTACCGCATGATGGGCTTTGACCTGCGCACCTCCGACACTCTGCGCGTCTACCTGCTCCACCAGAACCGGGTGATCGGTGTCGATCTCGCTGTACGGGACGGTGAGACCGGACAACCGCGCACCGTGGGCTGGTGGGCCTCCGCCAAACTCACGGCCCTTCTCCGCCCCGATGACCCCGCTTCCCTCGCTGTTTACAGGATCTCCGACACCGGGGACCCTATGTGCGAGGCGGTCTACGACCTCACCCGCTGGGCCTGACCCGCGTCGGTGGCCTGATAGCAGAGCGCGCAGGACCGGCCGAGCAGAGGAGTTCCTCGCTGTTCACCCTGCCGCAGTCCTCACCGGCCGCCGCGTCCTGGATGTTCAACTCGAACGGCTCGACTGAGCTGAGCTTGTTCTGCTGTCCCTGGCCTTCGTCGCCTGTGAGGGGATGGTCGGGTGCGCCCTAGGCGGCGTCGAGCTGCTGGGGGAGCGAGGTCTGGCCGTCGAAGGTGAGGAAGACGTTGGTCCACCCGCGGTGGACGTCGGCGCTCGCGAGGCTGGTGACCTCCCAGTTGGCGTCGACCACGCCGGGGCCGCAGGGCAGGGAGCCGACGCCGGAGGGCATGGCCAGCGGCAGGATCTGCATGGCGGTGAAGGACACGTCCACCGTGGTGCCGGTCGGTTCGGTGCAGGTGTAGGTGCCGCCGATGGTGAGGTAGCCGTTGAGGTGTGGCGGATCGGCCGGCGAGGCGGAGGCCCACTGCAGCTGTATCGACTTGACGCCCTGCTCGGTGGCGGGCGCGGCCGAGGCGGCGGGCGTGGCCATCGCCAAGGCGGCCGCGGCCATACAGGTCAGCGCGGCGACAGCGCGGTAAGTGGACGGTGACATGGTGACCTCCTGCGGTCGGCCGGGGGGCGGGCATCACAGGCTGTCCGTATGTGCGGTGGGGCGGCAGTCGCATGGGGCGGCGCGTGGGCGCAATGCCCGGGGCGCATGCCGAGTGGAGATGCAGACGTAAAAGGGGCGGATGGCCCGGCGGCGGGGAGGAGAGGGCGTCGGTCATCGGGATGATCCTCTGTTCGGTGCCCTCCACGGTGTACGCCCCGAGCCCCTGACCCACGCACGCCACCAGACGGTCGCGGCCGGTGAGGGCCAGCCGCGGGCGTCCGGAGCTTCTGCGGCCACCCCTACGCTTCTGCTTCGGCGATGTCGTCGGGGCACCGCGAAGACGACTCGGGCATCGCCGAGCGGCTGTGGTCGACGGCGGCGGTCAGCGGGCTTGGTAGTGACGAACTCCTTGTCGACGTCGACAACTCCTACGGACACGGCACTATGCGCGACTGGGCCGTCTTCACTCACACCGCGGCCGCCGGGCCGGAGACCGACGTCCCCGATGACGAACCGCCCGGCCACGTCCTGGTGGACGGGCGGTTCGTCATCGAGGACGGGTGGCGCACGGACGTCCTCGCGAGGCGCCCAGTGCGGAGCACCCCGCGCTGACGCGCGCCCTGGCCAGGGCTAGGGCTTGGGCAGCACGCAGCCCGACTTGCTCAGGTCCAGCTTGCTGTCCAGGCCGAAGCAGGCCGGGATCTGGTAGGTCTCCTGGGCATAGTTGATGCCCTTGCGGACGGTGACCCGGCCGTTCTGGTCGACCTCGCAGGGGTTGTTGTCGGTGCAGCGGGCGCCGTCCTCGTTGCCGGTGTTGTTGACGGCGACGACCCCTCCGGTTGCGGTGTCCAGGACCGGCGAGCCGGAGGTACCGCCGATGGTCTGGCAGGCGGAGGTGTAGCGGACCGAGTCCTTCCAGGTCCACTGGCCCTCCTTCAGCCGGTAGGCGAAGCCGTCCACGTTGCAGGCGTAGGTCCGCTTCCAGTAGCCGGAGACGACGGTGATCGCGGTACCGGCCACGGGATGGGTGGCATTGAGGGTGAGCGCGTTGATCCCGTAGGTGCTCCGGATCTGGCCGTAGGTCGTCGTGAGCTGGTAGAGCGCGACGTCCGTGTCGGTCATCGTGGCGTAGGCGATCTTGTTGGCGCGCAGGGTGCCGACCTTGGTGCCGGCGGAGTTGAGCAGGCCGAAGGTGCGGCTGGAGGGGCGGTCGACGATGACCTGGCCGGCCGCCGGGAAGCCGGTCTCCAGGCAGTGGCCGTTGGACATCACCAGCGCCGGGTCGTCGTCCTCGGAGGCGGGGAGGCGGACGACGGAGCCGGAGCAGTTGCTGAGCGAGACGGTGCCGGCGAAGGTGACGGCCCGCACGGCGGGGGCGGGAGCGGGGGCGGTCACGGTGGGTGCGGTCGCCGTGGGTGCCGCGACCGCGGGTGCCAAGCTCGTCCCGGCGGTGGCCAGGATCGCGAGCGCGGCAAGGAGAGGCTTGTTCATGGGGGGTCCCCTCATTGACGGATTGTCATGCACATTGTGCGGATGCGAGGCCCCTGCGACAAGGACACGTCAAAGAGGGGAAGGGAAACAGTAGAAGGCGGGCGCGGGACGGCTCCCGTCACACGGGCAGGTTCCTGGCGCCCGCCCTGCGCCGCCCACCAGGCTGGTCCCCGGCAACTGACCGCCGGAGGACAGGGGCGCGGGCATGGTGAGGGTGGGCAACGCGGTGGCGGGTGACGGCGGCGTCCAGGCGGTGCGCCGCTAGGTGAGGCTCTCCGGTACTGAGCCGGGCACCAACCTGCCCGCGCTGGCCAGCATCGCCGGGGATCTGCGGTTGCCGACTGCCGACGGACGTGGTCCGCCCTGCGCTTCAGCAGCTCACCGCCGAAGGGATGGTGATCCTGTACGAGGGCTACCGCCTCTACAGCGTCGGTACGAGGACGCCGACCGAGCGCGCCTACCGGCTGAGTGCTGGAGGTGGTGGAGCGCGAGGTGCTGCACCTGCGGCGCTGCGGTCGGCGGGTGGCGCCGGACCCGGATCGATCCGGCCATGGTGAGTGACCCGCACGGCCGGGAGGTGCTCGTCCGGCCCGTGGCCGCGGGTATGGAGCTGGGCCTCGCCGTGGTCAGCGGCCCGTACGAGCTACCGGTGTGCGCGGCCTGCCTCTGGCCCGAGGACCACCCGGTCGTCTTCGCTGGCGCTGGCCACCCCGCCCCGGGACCGTGCTGACCCGGGCGGTGAGCGAGGCGGCGCGGTCCCGGCTCGCGGTCATCGCCGGCGTCCGCGACGACCTGCCCACCGGCCCAGTCGTCCCGTCCCTCCCAGCCGTTACGGGCTCACCCCGCGGCCGCAGGCCCTCAGTCGTCGCCCTGGCCCCTGGACGGTACCTTCGCCGACCAGATGTCCGCCGTGACCCGCCGTATCCAGCAGGTCACCGGGCACCAGCCGGTGACCCTGGACCTCGCCTGGGACCCGACCGGGCCCGTCCACGCCGGGCCGACCTGCCCGCCCCACGCCCCTCGAAGCCGGCGCGACGCCCACCGCCGCTGAGCATCCCTCCGTCACGACCCGCCCGACTGCCTCCGACCACGAGGCCGCCGTCCGAGACGCACCGGGTATGTGGATTCCTCAGCAGCGGGAGAGGCCTCGCGGACACCCTCACCATCAGCCGTCCCGGCGGCACCCGCCAACGCATCCGCGCCGTCATGGCCATCCCGTGGAGCACGGAGGGCGCCAGTCCGCCTTCGCCGGGTGGGTGACGTACACGGTGGCGGGTCGTTCGTACGAAGCGTGGACGGTGCGACAGGGACGGTCAGGCGGCAGATCGAGGACGAGTGGCTGGGTGGCGGCGCCTGGCTCTGCGGCATCACACCGCCCCCTCATCCCCCGCCTCGCCCCGCCCGATCGCTGGCTGTCCTCACCGCGGTCTTCCGCACGGCGATGACGGCCTTGTCGGCCGGCATCGTCCTGCTGGCCCTGGTGTACCCAGCCCGCTGACGTCTGCCCAGGGAAGGCCGCCGCTTCCCGCCGCTCTCACCCGGCCCAGGACGCTCGTCGCATCGGTGTCGTGCTGGAGGAAGGGGAGGGTGATGTGCCACCAGTCGGTGAGACGGTCGGCGATCCCGTGGCGGCCTTCCAGCGCTTCGGTAAGGGTGCAGAGCCCGTAGAAGGCGCGGACCAGAGTGGGCGCGACGGCGGCGGGGCGAGCCTGTTGGGCGAGTTGCCGTGTGGTGCGTGCCTGGGCGAGAAGGCGGGTGGTGGCGGTGGTCCACAGGGCGAAAGGATCGGGCAGGGAGGCGTCGATGGCGTCGCGCTCCGCCCAGAGGCGTGCGCCGGCGCGGACGACGGTGTCCTTCATGAGGGCGTGCGCGATCTCGAAGCTAAGGGCCACCAGCCGGTCGAGCGGTGGTACGGAGCAGTCCGTGTAACGGGTGGTCAGGTGGGGCCAGGTGGCGAACGCGTCCTCGACCACGGCGAGGGCGAGCCTCTCCTTGCTGGCGTAGTGGAAGTACACGGCGCCGCTGGTGCGGCCGGACCTGCGGCTTATGTCGTTGATGCTGGTCCCGGCGTATCCCCGTTCGGCGAAGAGGTGGGCGGCCGTCTCCAGTAGCGACCGGCGGGTCGCTTTGGCGCGCTGTTGCAATGTGCTGCTCGTTTTCACTCGGCCTTCTTGGTGATGACCGAGAAAATAATGCGCCCGCGCACGCCGGTGCTAATTCGTCCTCTCGCACGGCCTCTTGCTTCTTTGTTCGAGTGCCCATGCTTGCGGGTGCTTATTGCCCATTTACTGCACGCCAGTCGGCCACCTGGGTGAACACACCGCTCTCTGCTCGCCGCTCGTCGATTGCCCTGAGCATATGCGACAACAGGGTTCGATTGAGCGGGACTTGGCGGGAATCCATAGAGATCACCCAGAAGTATCGTGTGCGGCTATCTCTTTCCGCTTCCCCTGTCGATAGCTCGAATCAGTGATTGCACCAGTGAAGGGCTCAAAATAACGTAATGCCAATGATGTTTCGCGTTCGTCTCGGTATAGCCGCGATGTCTGTGCCTTGTAGGGCGACGCCGAATCCCGTCGCGCCGCCCGTCGGCCGGGAGACCCCCGATTCATCCGAAACGATCACGTCACGAGCGCGAACTGCTTCTCTCCTGGAGGACTCATGACCACCCAGGCTCATCCGCTTCTCGGCTGGTCGCCCGAAGCCGTCGTCCTCGACTGCGACGGCACCCTGATGGACAGCGAACGACACTGGCAGGACGCCCGCAACCGCGCCTTCCGCGAGTTCGGGCTGACGTCCCCGCCCGGGTTCGCCGACCGCGCGAAGGGCGTGCACTACGCCGACTGCGGGCGGCTGATGGCCGAGGAGACGCACAAGCCGGACCTCGCCGACGACCTCGCCCGGTCCCTGCTGGAGCACTTCCTCCGCCTCGTCGCCGACAACCCCGCGACCATGCCCGGGGCGGTCGAGTTCGTCCGGCTCCTCGCGGGACGGCTGCCACTGGCGGTGGCCAGCAACTGCCCACTGGAGGTCGTGGAAGAGAGCCTCGGCCGCGCCGGCCTGCTGCGCCACTTCGCCCACGTGGTCGTCCCCACGCAGGCCCCCGGCTCCTCCCCCTCGCAGGCCGTACCGGACGGCTCGGACGCCGCCGTCCCGGGGGCCGTGCGCCCCAAGCCCTGGCCGGACGTTTATGCGATGGCCGCCCGGCTCTGCAGCACCGAGCCGGAGCGGGCGCTGGCGGTGGAGGACTCGCTGACCGGGATCGAGGCGGCCCGCCGGGCGGGGCTCCGGGTGCTCGGGGTGGGACCGCGACCGAGCGAGGAGGACGCCTCTCGCGCCGACCTGTGGGTGGCCGCACTGCACTCACCGGTGCTGCTGGCCTGGGCACGGAAGCTGGGGCCGCGGCAGGCGGACGCCCCGAAGAAGTAGGCCCCAGGCCCGACTCCGAGCACGAGCGCCCTTCTACGGCGGCGGTGAACCGGACGGAGTGTGCCGGACATCGTGACCGGCCGCGGGGTTGCAGGAGGCGTACAGGTACGGGGTGAGGTCCTCGACGGACCCGGCGGCCGAGGCGAAGAGGAGGGCGACTCCGACGGCTCCCGGGTCGGGAACGCCGGCCGCGCGTTCGCCGACGTAGCTGGAGCGGCCCATACGGGCACGGAGCCGGGCGGTGTCGCGCACACCCTGCCAGGCAGCCTCGGCGGCGGCGTCCAAAGCGGCGGCGGGCCGGGTCCGGGCAGGAAGCGCTTCCAGCGCCGCGGCGGCGGGGGCGAGGGCGTCGACCAGGGTCTTGTCGCCGGGCGCGGCGCCGCCGACACGGCAGATGGCGGCCAAGCCCTTTGCGACCCCTCGGCTCAGGGCGGGGGTGGTGGGGCCCAGTTCGGTGACGGACGCGGCGAGTGACTGCAGCAGCAGGCCGAAGAGGGGGCCGCTGGTGCCACCGACCTCGTCGAGGAAGGCGGTGGCCGCCGCCTCCAAGGCCGCGGCATCCCCAGGAGCGCCGCGGGCGTCGAGGGAGGCGAGGGTGTCGAGGCGCACCAGGGCGGCGGCGGTGCCCGCGACCAGGTTGGTGCCGAAGTCGCCGTCACCGACCTGCTGGTCGAGGGCGGTGAGCTGGGCCTGCGTGCTACGGACGGTGTCGGCGAAGCGGCGTATCCAGGCGCCGGTGGAGAGTGCCTTGTCAGCGGTGGTCAAGGGCTGCTCCCGTGGTCGTGCCCGGACGGGCCGAGCGTGTGGTCGGGTTGCCGGATCGCACCGGCTCACCAGCGCAGGGCGGCAGTGTGCACGGGCGCGTCGTAGAAGGCGAGATCGGCCGGCTCGGCGAGGAGGACGGTGAGGGAGAAACCGCGCATGTCGAGGGCCGTGGCGTAGTCGCCGACCAGGCTGCGGGCCAGGGTGATCCCCCGGGCGTCGAGGACCCGGGCCAACTCGCCGTGGGCGGCGTACAGCTCCAGCAAAGTCACCGCGCCGAGTCCGTTCACCAGGGTGATGGCGGCGGCGCCCGGCTTCGGGGCGAGGGCCCCGAGGAGCTCGCCGGTCATCCGCTCGATCAGGGAGGCGAGCGGATGGTGGCGAGTGGTCGCCTTGGCCCGCTCGCCGTGGATGCCGACGCCGTACTCCAGTTCGCCGGCGGCGAGGTGGAAGGCGGGCTCGCCCAGGGTGGGGGCGGTGTGGGCGGCGGAGGCGACGGCGAGGGTGCGGCAGCGGGCGGCCAGGTTGGTGCCGAGCTCTTGGAGTTCGGCGAGCCCGAGGCCAGTGTCGGCGGCGCCGCCGAGGATCTTCTCGATGAGGACGGTGCCGCCGGTTCCCCGACGGCCAGCGGCTATCTCCTCGGAGTCGGAGGCGAGGTCGTCGTCGACGAGGACGCGTGCGCAAGGTACTGCCCGGTGGGCCAGGCGCTCGGCGGCGATGCCGAAGTTGATGCGGTCGCCGGTGTAGTTCTTGACGATGTGCAGGACGCCTTCGGCACGAGCGACGGCAAGCGAGCCCTCATAGACCTGGCGGTTGTGCGGTGAGGCGAAGAGGCGGCCGGGGCAGGCGGCGTCGAGCATGCCCCGGCCGACGTACCCGGCGTGCATCGGCTCGTGCCCGGCACCGCCGCCGGAGAGCAGGGCGACCCGTCGGTGCGGGGATGCGGTGCGGGCCGTCAGGAACCCGTGGTCGGGATCGAGGGTGAGCAGGTCCGCATGGGCCCGCGCGAAGCCCGCGAGCGCATCGGACACGAGGGTGTCGGTGCTGTTGACGAAGTACGGAGCCATGAGAATCCTCCGTCGCCTTCCGCCCGAGTCCCTTCATGCTGGGCTCCAGTTCCACCCGAGGCAAGCCGCACGGTGCATCGCTCGTCTTTTCGAGTGCTGGTTTCCGAGACGGGTTTGGGCGAGCGCAGGATGTGGAAGTGGGTCGGGATGAGTCGTAGCGGTCCCGCTCGGCCGGAAGACGATCTCCAGGGGGCGGGTTGGCCGGCCACCTGCTGGTGGAGGAGGGTGCTTGAGGCCAGAGCCGGTCGGTCACCCGGCCGGCCGAGGCGGCGTACCGAACCGGCTCAGCCTCCGACCTGGTGAGGCGCCCCCGACGGGCCGGGGTGGCAGGGCGGCGACCCGTGCCGGGGCGGTATCCGTCACTTGGCCGGCAGCCACTGCTGGAGATCGTCGAGGTGGCCGAGCTCCGCCTCGACGCGCTGCCGGTCGACGTCCGCCAGATCCAGTCCGCGCAGTTCGGTGAGCCAGAGAGCGGTCGGTTCGCCCAGGACCGTGGCCGCGTCGATGAGCCGGCACAGGGCAAGAGCCCGATCGACCACCGGAGCGTCCGGGCCGTGCCTGCGGACCGCGGACTTCAGCGCCCGGAAGGCCTGTCGGTCGTCGTTCTTGAACTCGCGCAGGATGCGGGCGTTGTCCAGCGCCCTGGCCAGGCCCGTCAGCTTCTTCGACCCGCCGTACTCCAGCTCGGCGGGCTCGTCACGCTGGATGAAGATGATCGAGTTCCCCGACGGGTCGATCAGCGTGAAACGCGACGCGCCGGGCCGGTAGCGGGTGATCCGCGGCAGACCGGAGCCGAGCACCTTCCCGTAAGCCCGGCGCATCGCCGCGACGAACGCCGAGTGATAGGGCGCCACCGCGTCGACCATGACCAGACAGCCACCGGACGTCTCCCGGGCCGGATCCAGGTCCTGGGGAGCCGGCCCGAAGTGCAGTTCGAACCGGCTCCACCGCAACGCCACGTACACGTATGGCTTGGTCTGTCTGTACGTGGCCTCGAAACCCAACATCTCGTAGAACTCCAGGTGCTCCTCCACCGACGCGCACGGCATCAACGGCACGGTCACCTCGTTCGGTCGGACCGTCGATGGGCCCACACCGCTCACCCCCTGGATCGTCCGGCGATGATGGCACCTTCCAGCGAAACCTGCACATGGCCACGGCCGTTGGTCGGCCTCTCCTGGACCACCACCTGGCGGGGTCGCGGACGACCAGGGAGGGCAGGCAGGGCTCGGGACGGTCGCTGAGCAGAGCGACCGCGCCGGCCGCGGCGGCCCGGTCGGCGTAGTCGGCCCCGTGCCGCAGCCTGCCGGGCAGGCCGGCGAACAGGTCACCGGGCTCGACGTCGGCGCTGTCCAGCGTGATTCCGTTCAGCCGGGCCCGGCCGCTGCCGGACCGGGTGACCAGCCGGACCTCCGGGGCGAGCCCGTGCACGATGCCCAAGAGGTCGTCCAGGCGCAGGGCCACCGTTCTTGGGCGGGCCTCCCGTCGGGGGGTACAGGTCATCGCCCACCTCCGGGTATCTCACGCGCGACCCGAGCGGCCGGCCAAGGGCCCTACGGCACGAACGGTGTCATGGAGCGGGTGCGCTCCCACATACCGGGGAACTGCTCGCCGGGGCGCTGCTGCTCGCCGTGCAGGTGATGACGGTGATACCGGTGTGCCCGCGGTCGGTCAGGCCCGCGACGGCGGCCTGGGCGGCGTCCCGGCTGTCGACCACCACGCTGTCGAGTCCGGCGCCGCCGAGCGCGCGGTCCAGGAGGACCACCGGGATGCCCGAGGCGACGGCCTTGTCCAGGTGGGCGTGGTCGGACCCGGCGGGGGTCACCACCAGGCCGTCCAGTTCGCGCAGCGGCCACACCAGGGATGCCTCCAGGCCGTGACGTGACTCCGTCGGTGCGTCCGATCCGTCGGGAGACGGGTGGGCGGGTCGCGGTGGATCCACCGAGGACCGGCCCGGGGAGGTGACCAGGACGCCAGGTCCCGCTGGGACAGAGGACCTGCCGCAACCGGCACTGCCTTCGCCGGCTCCGGCAGCACCGTGCCGATCCTCACTTCTACGAGATGATCCGCGGGAATCAGGGTCGGTGTCCGTGTGAGGAACGGCGTATCCGTGGCACCCGTCGCCCATGCGGACCTGTGTCCGTCTCTCCACCTCCCGGACGACCCGTATGCGCGGGCCGACGGGCAAGGAGCACGATTCCCATGCGTTCACACCTCCTGACCTCCGCGGTGGCCGCCGCGGCCTTGACCGGCCTGTGCGCACCGGCCTTCGCGGCAGCCCCCGGCGCGACGCAGGACCAGACGTTCCTGGTCCAGTCCCACCAGGGCAATCTGGCCGAGATCGCGGCCGGCAAGGATGCCGGGAAGCATGCCACGACCACCTGCGTGAAGGTGGTCGGCAAGGCCCTGGTGCGCGACCACACCAAGCTCGACACCGCGGTGCGGAAGCTGGCCGCCGACACGAACACCGCCCTTCCCACCGCGCCGACCGCAGCGCAGCAGAAGCAGCTGAAGGCCGTGCAGGCCAAGGCGGGTAGCGCCGCTTACGACACAGCGTGGCTGAAGGCGCAGGACGCGGCCCACCGCAAGACGCTGGCCGTCATCGACAAGGAGATCGACCAGGGGTCGAACGACAGCGCGGTGGCCGCGGCACGGTCGGCCAGGCCCGTGGTGGCCATGCACCTGGACATGGTCCGCGACGGCACCTGCGACACGATGGCCGGACACCACACCAGTTGACCCACCCCCGTACCTGAGGCGCCCGATCCACCCCCTCCCTCCCATCCCTCCCATCGAAGGAGTTCCCTGATGGCGGAACGCAGCACTCTGATCCGCAGTCTGCACGATGTCGGGCTGGCCGCGTGGTTCGGCGGTTCGCTGATGGGCGCGGTCGGCCTGAACGGCGCGGCCGAGCAAGAAGGCGGCACACAGGAGGCCACCGACCGCGTCTCCTCGTCCGGGTGGGCCAAGTGGACACCGGTCAACGCGGCCGCCATCGGCGCGCACCTCTTCGGCGGAGGCGGCCTGCTCGCCGCGAACGCGGGCCGGGTAGGAGCGCAGAAGGGTGTGGCCGCCTCCACCGCGACCAAGACCGTTCTCACCGCCGCCGCCCTGGCCGCCACCGCCTACTCCGGCTTCCTCGGCAGGAAGATCGGCCTGGCCTCCTCCACCGACCCCCAGGACGCCGAGAAGGCCCGGGAGCACCCCATCGACCTCAACGAGGCCCGGCAGCGGCTGGCCTGGGCGCAGTGGGCGGTCCCCGCCGCCACGGGAAGCCTGGTGGTGCTCAACGCCCTGCACGGCGAGCAGCAGCGGCCCGGCCGGCAACTGCTCGGCGTCTGGCGGCGCATCCGCGCCTGACCCGTGTGGACCGATGCAGGACCCGCCCAAGCCGGGAGGCCCCGACAAGGCCCTCCCCGGGGGCGGCCTTCCTCGGGACGCGTCGTTGCCGCATGGCTGCGCGGCAGGTAATCGGCTCGGTTCCCGTTCACTGGACCATGCCGTATGTCGTCAGCTAACTACGCCCCCCCGGCCGGGAGTGAAGTCCTCGTAGTCGTCGACCAGTCCGAGGAGGTCTTCGTGCTGTGCCGGGCCGATGCGGAGCGCTCTGAGTTCGTCGACGCCCTGCTTGCCCTGGCCCTGGCGGCGGGAAGCCGCTGCCGGGTGCCGGTTGAGCAGCAGGTGTGCGTCTCGCCCTGGCCGCCCGTGTCAGCCGCACCCCGGCACTCACTGGCGAGCCAGTCGCTTCCGGATCGCTGACACTCGGTGCGCACCGTACGGCGGCGTGTTCTCGCCCGGGCTTTTGAGGGGCTGCCGGCCGTACCCGGCGCCGGCCCTTGCCCTGTCCAGTGCTCTTGCCTCCCGGGCATCCTGTGGGCTTACTCGTCGGGGCCGCACTCTCCGCGCCAGGTGGCCTTCTTGAAGGTGACGCCCTCGGTGAAGTCCATCTTGTATTCGCCGGGGCCGGGGTTGTTGTGGACGCACTTCTCGTAGGTGTTTCCGCGGTAGGTGTAGGTGACTTGGACGTGGTCGGCGTTGGGGTGGGTGGTGCCGTTGTTGAAGATCGACTGGCCGTCGATGCTGCCGGTCCAGTTGCCCTTGGCCTTGACCATGAGGTGGCCCGTCTGCCCCGGGCGCTCGAAGACGCAGAAGTACTCCTTCTCGCAGCCCACGGGGCTGGGTTCGGCGAGTGCGGCGGGCGCGGTGATCGCGCTGAGGACGATGACGGCGCCGGCGGTGGCCGCGGTGAACGCGGAGGTACGCATCATGCAGCTCCAGGGAGGAAGGGGCGGGATGTCAGAAACGCGGACGGGACGCAGTCCGGGTGGCGGCAGCATGGGGCCGGCCCCTCGAAGAGCTGGCCGTGTGACCGTTGTACCCGGTGGTCGAGAGCGGAGGCGACGGCTCCTGGATCTCGATCCCGCCGACTTGGCGCCCCGCCGGCGCCCCCGGCGCCAGCAGGTCACCCAGGGTGCCGGACGCCCGGCAGCACCGAACGTCCTGCTTGGCGGTTGGCGAGAAGCAGGCCATACCGGGCGACCGTGACCAGATGGTCCGTGCAGCATCACGACTCTGCGTGTCAGATTGGGTCCGCTCGGTGCTGAAGTCCGACCCGGCACCACAACCACTAGCACCTGGCCCACTCGCGGCGAACCGCCGGCCGGACCGGCTGTTGGACGCCCGTGCTTGGGTCGAGACCTGCTGCACCCATGGGGGGAACGTGTCACCTGTCCGCACACCCGCGAGCCCCGGGCGCTCCTTACCCGCCCCAGGCATGCCACGCTCCGTCGCGCTGCGCCGCGGTCGGCTGCTGACCGCGCTGCTCGGCACGGTCGCCCTGTGTGCCACCGCCGTCCCGCTCGCGGCCGCCGAGCCGGCCCCGCCGCGCACTCCGGGCGGCTCGCACTGGGGTGACCACGGACGGGCCGCCATGCCCCCGGTCCTCGCCGGTACCACTACCCCGCCCCGCAGCCTGCCCTCCGCCGCCCCGACAGCCGCGGAACACACGTGGCGGCAGCGGGCGTTGGAGCGGCTGCGCACCGGGCGTGCGCTGGCCGCACCCGGGCACAAGGCCCGGTCCGGTGAGGGCCGCAACTCCGGTGCTGCGGCGTTCGTGCCGCGCGGGCAGGGGGAGGTGCCTTGGCACCAGGTCTTCGGCTTCCGGATGACCGACGCGCTGACCGGGCGGATCGACTACTCGACCGGCAACCTGATGCTGGCCGCCACCGACTTCGACGTCGCGGGCGTGGGGCAGACGATCCAGCTCAACCGCACCTTCAACGCCTTCGCCGCGCCGGTCGGCCAGGTCAGCGGACCGTGGTGGCTGAACTGGGAACGCAACCTCGACGTCTCGGGTGCGAACTCGGTGCTCGACTACGACGACACCGGCGCCACGGTGGAGTTCTCCCGCAAGCCCGACGGCACCTACACCACCCCCGCCGGGTACTCCAAGGACCTGCGCAAGAACGCGGACGGCACCTACACCCTGACCGACCGCGGGTCCGGTTCGGCCGACACCTACGACGCCGGCGGCCGCCTCACCAAGGTCACCGACCGCAACGCCGGGGTCCTGAACGTCACCGCCCACCTCGACGGGGCAGGCGGCTCGGCGGGCTTCAAGCTGACCGAGACCCGTTCCGGCCGCTGGGTCGACCTGACCAAGACCAGCACCACCCGATGGAGCGCCAAGGACAACACCGGCCGCACGGTCACCTACGACCTGAGCGCCGAGCGCGGCAACCTGGTGCGCACCACCGACACCACCGGGCAGTCCACCGCCTTCGGCTACGACGGCGACGGACGGGTGGTGAAGGTGACCAGCGCCGAGGGGCGCTCGACCGCCTTCACCTATGACACGGCCGACCGGGTCACCTCCATGCGCCGCTACGCCGAGAACGGCACCGGGGGAAGCGGGCCCACGTACACGTATGCCTACAGCGCCGCGGGGGCGCTGGAGGCGGGCACCACCATCGTCACCGACCCACTCGGCCACACCACCCGCTACGAGCACAACGCCGACGGCGAGATGCTCAAGGTCACCGACCCGCTGGGCCACGCCCGCTCCAAGACGTACCAGAACCACCTACTGCAGAAGGCCACCGATGCGATGGGCACCGGCTCCGGCGGCGGGAACGTCACCAGCTACGGCTGGGACGACCGCAACAACCCCACGTCGGCCAAGCTGCCCACCGGGGCCAACGCCACCGCCCAGTGGCAGACGATCGCCGGTGCCGAACGGCCCCGCGACACCACCAGCGCCGACGGCGAGAAGACCAGCTACACCTACGACTCCGTCGGCAACACCAAGACCGTCGCCACCACCGGCACCGGCGGCGCCACCCGGACCCTTGACTACAACGAGGCCGGCCCGCGCTGCGGCGGCTTCCAGGGCCAGGTGTGCACGGCCACCGACGGCAACGGCAAGAAGACCGAGTTCCGCTACGACGCCGCCGGCAACCTGGACAGCGCCACCCCGCCCGGCCCCCTGGGCAAGACCACCTACACCTACGACGCGCTCGGCCGTACGGTGAGCACGACCGACGGGCGCGGGGTCAAGAGCACCTACACCTACGACAAGCGCGACCGCGTGGTGAAGGCCGAGACCTCCAGCGGCGACAGCACCGTCGCCTACACCTACGACGGGGACGGCAACCTCACCGCCCGCAGCGACGCCACCGGCACCCAGCGCTACCAGTTCGACGCCCTGAGCCGGGAGACCATCCGCACCCTTCAGGACGGCTCCCAGACCGTGCTGGCCTACACCGCCGACGGCAACATCGAGACGTACAAGGATCCCGGCGGCACCACGAGCTACCAGTGGGACGGGGCCAACCGACTGACCCAACTCACCAGCCCGCAGGGCAAGAAGACCACCTACGCCTACGACGACAACGACCGGCGCACCAAGACCACCTATCCCGGCGGCACCGAGCAGACCCAGACCCTGGACACCTCCGGCCGACCGCAGGACATCCGGGTCATCTCGCCCACCGGCATCATCCTCAACCACCTCGCCTACACCTACGGCTACTCCGCCGGCGGCACCGCGACGGACGGCACGAAGATCCGCAGCCGCACCGACCAGCTGACCAAGACCCGCACCGACTACTCCTACGACGGGGCGGGGCGGCTGTCGCTGGCCAAGGAAGTCGACCCGACGGGCCGGCTGAGGTCCTGGCAGTACTGCTTCGACCCGGCCGGCAACCTCACCTCCCGGGGCGAAAGCCCCGGCTGCCCGGGTTACACCGCCTACACCTACAACGACGCCTCCCAGCTGACCGCCCGCAACGGCATCACCACGGGATGGTCCTACGACGCCGCCGGCAACGAGACCGCGGGCCGTCCCGGCGCGCAGGGTGGGCGCAGCGCCGAGCAGTACACCGGATACGGGCAGCTGAAGTCCCTGACCACCGGCGGCACCACCTACCAGGCGCAGTACGCCAGCACCGACAGCAGCGAGCGGACCCGGCTGGGCGACACCGTCTTCCACAACGGGCCCCTCGGCCTGTCCGGGCAGACCACCGGCGGCAAGGACACCGACTTCATCCGCGAGCCGGGCGGCACCCTCAACTCCGTGGCCACCGGCAACAGCAGCCACTACTACCTCACCGACGCCCTGGGCTCGGTCATCGGCCTGGTCGACGAGTCGGGCAAGCGCGTCAACACCTACCTCTACACCCCCGACGGCCAGAGCCGGACCGGGACCACCGAGACGGTGCCTCAGCCCTTCCGCTTCGCCGGCGGCCAACTCGACCCCACCGGCCTCTACCACTTCGGGGCCCGCTACTACGACCCCCAGACCGTCCGCTTCACCCAGCCCGACCCCTCCGGCCAAGAGGTCAACCCCTACCTCTACGCCGAAGGCGACCCCGTCAACAGGCTGGATCCCAACGGCCTGGCGGCGGTCGACGCTGTGGACAAGATCGTCGGCAGATTCGGGACCTACGGCGGGTTGGGCGGCCTTGTGGGTGGAGCCATCGGAGGACTGGTCGGCCTTGCCTTCGCAGGGGTGGGCGTGGGCCCCGGGGTTGCCATCGGAACGGCGATCGGCGCGGCAATCGGTCTTACCGCGGCCGCTGCCGTCACCACCGTGGAGGTGGGCAGCAAGCTGTGGAAGAAGCGCAAGCGGCAGTGGTATCAACCATTCGGGTAGGCAGGTAGGGCGGCTGAGTTCCGTCACCGCCAGGCAGGCATACCGGCCCTGGTGGTGGGCCTTGGTATGGCGAAGCCGCCCTACCTCAGGGTCTGTGACGCCGCGTCGTGCACGGGCCAGCCCCTCGATGGCGCCGGGAATGACGACGATGCCGCCTCTACCTGCGTCGCCACCGCACACAGCTCACTTTCCGGCGACGAGCAACCGCTGGTCGCGCCTACCCCGAAAGGACCTCCTCATGGCAGGAAACACCACGACCAAGGCCCGAGACCGCGTACTCGGCCGACTAGTCGTCGCATCGTCCACCGTGGCCGCTCTGCTTCTCGGTGCCCCGGGCACCGGTGCGACGGCCGAGGCCGGCGCGCTCGCCCTCAGCGGGCCGGCGAACGTGGCCAACGCCGGCCAGTGCTGGGATTTGGCCTCAAACGCACTGGGCACGGAGGTCGGCGTGTTCACCTGCCACAACGAGTCCACCTACCTGAGCCAGAAGTGGTACCGCAGCATCGACGCCCCCAGCGTCCACAACATCCAAAACGTCAACGGACTGTGCATGGACCTGCGCACCAACGACGTCGGCGCCCGCGTGATCATGGCGTCGTGCCACTTCGAGGAGAGCTACCGCAGCCAGAAGTGGTATCCGGTCGGCGAAGAGCTGCGCAATTTCCGCAACTCCAACGGCCTGTGCATCGAGCGTCCCCCCACCGCCGGCGGCCCGGTGGTCATGGCGCCCTGCCGCTACGAGGACAGCTACGCGAGTCAGAAGTGGACCACCACCGGCGCCTGGTAACCATCGCCGGCCTCCGCCGGGGTCCCGGCCGGGACCCCGATGGAAGCGAGGTGGTGCTGCTTCTCGCCGTACCTGGGTACTCTGCGGCACAGTCGCCTTCGCGCCCTCGGGAGGCCCAGTGGTCCATCTGCTCCTGCTGTTCCCGTTACTGATCACCATTGGGTGTGTACTCCTCGCTTTCTGGAGCTACCGGTACGTTCAGCGGCTGATCAGCATCTGGGCCCAGCCCCCTGTGCCGGGCCGCTGCCTTCGTTCCACGCCGGGCAGGCGGTACCGGTACAACCTCTACGAGTTCATCACCGCGGACGGTCACCCCGTACGGTTCCACGAGAGCGGACCTCCCACGGTGGGCGTCGGAGCTCTGGTGGCGGTCCGCTACCCGGCAGGCCGACCGGACCTGGCCACCGCCACCCCGCCCCGCCCGGCAGCAGCGTGGGTGGGGCTGGTGGCCATCTGGTTGCTACTCGCAGTGATCTTCCTGGGCTGCGTCGTGTGGGCCGTCCTCTACGGTGCCGCCCTGAGGGGATCGTGAGGTGCCCGGGTCCGGCTCTGTCGCGGGAGTGTAGGGGTGTGCGGCACGTACGGCTCCGACAAGGAAGGCCAGCAGTGACCCGCACCATCGACGACCTCCTGCAAGAGGCGGCCGTCCCCCTCACCCGCGACCCCCGCTTCGACGTCGGCGCCTCGCTGCGCCGCCTGGCCGCCGACGCCGGCCGCCACGCCGCCGCGCCCTCCGCCCACCTCGTCGGCGCGGCCCGGGCCGGACGCCAGCTGTCGACCGTGTGCCGGTGGGCCATCAACGCCCCGGGCGCCCACGGCGACATCAGCCGCCTGGCCGATGCCCCTGCTCGCGGTACGGACGGCGAGTTCGACGAGGCGGCGCCGCGGTGTTCGCCTGCCTGCTCTTCCTTACCGGCCACCCCGAGAGCGCTCAGTTCTGGTGGCAGCTGTCCGCCGGCGCCGGGAACCGGATCGCCGCCTACTGCCTCCACCTGCACCACCTCGCCCTGGGCGAGCACCGCGAGGCCGCCCACTGGCGGCACGAGGTCACCGCCCCTGGCCCCGGCGGCAGCGGCATCGACGAAGTCCTCCTCGACTGCCTGGGTGCCGTCGCCGCCTACGTCCGCAAGAACGGCTCCACCGGCAGCACCCCGCCGACCGGCCGGCTGGAGATGGAGGTCGACCGCCTCGCCGACACCGACGAGATCAGCGGCCCGCCCGACCGCCGCCTCGTCGACCGTCTGCGCGAGTTCACCACCCGCTGACCCGTTCGTACCGCCGCGCCGCGAAGGCGGCGGCGATCAGCGCCCCGTGCGAGCCCAGTCCGGTGACGATCGCCGAGGCGGTCAGCAGGGTGTGGTTGCGCCCCGCCCACTCCGGACGGCGCCCCGCCCACTCCGGACGGCGCTCGGCCCACTCCGGCCGGGGGCCCGCCCCTTTCGTACGGCGGGCGGAGGGGCGGAGCCGGGAGCGGCCGGAGGTCAGGAGCCCGACCCCGAGCCCGCCAGCCGGACGGTGCCGAGGATCTTCTGGATCACCGCGTCGTCCAGCTCGTCGGGGATCCCGGCGTTGGCGTACAGCACCCAGCTGGCGAAGTCGCCCTTCTCGGTCTTGTAGGAGAAGGCGATGGACTTGCCGTCCGTGTCGCACTTCCCCTCCTTCTTGGTGCCCGTGGCGGTGGCCGTGGCGACATGGCCCTGGAGCCCCGAGGTGGTGGTGAACGGCTTCGCCTTGGTGATCTTCACCGTGCCCTTGGGCTCGGTCTGGGCGTAGCCCGCCCACACCCAGTTGCCGGCCTCGTTGTACGCGGCCTCGGCGGTGTCCTTGGCGCCCTGGCCGCCCTTGGTGCCTACCATGGCGAGGCCGGTCTCGTCCTCCCGGCCGTTCTTCGGGTCGTTGGTGACGCACCAGCGGCTCTTGTACTCGGCCGGCGCGGACATGGTGACGACCGGGCTGCCGTCGCCCTTCTTCTCGTCCTCGAAGCCGACGCTGGTGCCCGCGCCGACCACCTCCCAGTCGCCCGGCACGTCGAACTGGGTGCCGCGCTTGGGGTTGTAGACGACCTTCCAGCCCTCGATGGTGGGCTTCGAACCGCCGCCGCCGCGCGGGTTGTCCAGCGGCGGAGCCGTGGGCTCCGCGGACGTGGTGGCGCTCTGCGAGGGCTTGGCGTCCTTTCCGGCCACCGGCTTGCCCTCGTCGTCCTTGCCCAGCACCAGATAGCCGGTGACCGCGGCGGTGGTGAGCACGGCGAAGGCGGCCACGATGGCCGTGATCACCGTCTTGCGCCGCTCGTCGCCCCCGTCGCCGCCCGGCTGGGGCGCTCCGGGCATGCCGTAGCCGGGCACGGTGGGCTGCTGGTACGGGTTGGGCTGCCCCGCCCCGTAACCCGGCTGCCCGGTCCCGTAGCCCTGCTGGCCCGTGCCGTAGCCCTGCTGTCCGTAGCCCTGCTGCCCGGCGCCGTAGCCGCCGGGCTGGGTGGGCGGCTGCCCGTACGGGTTGGGCTGCTGGTAACCCGGCTGCTGGTACGGGTTCTGGTCCTGCGGGTTCTGCTCGCCCCCGGGCGGCTGCTGTCCTGGCCACATGGCGAGTAACCATAGAGGGGTGGGGTGACGGCTGCCACGGCCACCCCTGGCCGCCCCCGTTCCCCCGTCGGCTACTGCCTGGTAACTTCGGGCCATGTCCGACACCCAGCCGAACATCGGCGAGATGCTGCTGGCCACCGTCCCCATGGCCAAGACCCTGAACCTGGAGGTCATCGAGGCGACCGAGGAGCGCGCGGTGCTCCGCCTGCCCGACCAGCCCGACTTCCACAACCACGTCGGCGGTCCGCACGCCGGGGCCATGTTCACCCTCGGCGAGTCCGCCAGCGGCGCCATCGTCATCGGCGCCTTCGCCGACCAGCTGGGCCGGGCCGTCCCGCTCGCCGTGAAGGCCGAGATCGGCTACCGGAAGCTCGCCATGGGACCCGTCACGGCCACCGCCACACTCGGCCGCACCAAGGCCGAGGTCGTCGCCGAACTCGACGCCGGGGAGCGCCCCGAGTTCCCGGTGCACATCGCCATCACCCGTGAGGACGGGGCGGTGACCGGCGAGATGACCATCGTCTGGACGCTCCGCCCGCAGGGCTGACCCGCCCGGCCCACCCCGCCCCCGCACCTCCCCTCGGTGCGGGGGCGGGGTCGTCTCCCTCCGCCAGTGCTCCGGTCGGCTGGGCCGGTGGGCCCGGTAGGCTGCTGCGGCCCCTCGGTCCGAGGTGGCGCGGAGCGCGACGGAGGAGTCGGCAGTGCACGTCCAGGAATGGCTGGAGACCGTACCCGCGGTCAGCGTCTACGTCCTGGTGGGCGTCGTGATCGGGCTGGAGAGCCTGGGCATCCCCCTGCCGGGGGAGATCGTCCTCGTCAGCTCGGCGCTGCTTGCCTCCCAGCACGGCGAGATCAACCCGTACGTCCTCGGCGCCTGCGCCACCGCGGGCGCCATCGTCGGCGACTCCATCGGCTACGCCATCGGCCGCAAGGGCGGCCACCCGCTGCTCGCCCGGCTGGGCCGCCGGTTCCCCAAGCACTTCAGCGAGGCGAACGTCGCGCTGGCCGAGCGGTCCTTCCAGAAGTGGGGCATGTGGGCGGTCTTCTTCGGCCGCTTCGTCGCCCTGCTGCGGATCTTCGCGGGCCCGCTGGCCGGCGTACTGCGCATGCCCTACTGGAAGTTCGCCGTGGCCAACGTCTTCGGCGGCATCCTCTGGGCGGGCGGCACCACCGCCGTCATCTACACGGTCGGCGTGGTCGCCGAGGCCTGGCTCAAGCGCTTCTCCTGGCTGGGCCTGGTCCTCGCGGTGCTGATCGGCCTCACCTCCATGCTGGTGCTGCGCAACCGCGCCCGGAAGGCCGCCGCCGCGGCTGAGGCCCGCTCCGCGCAGGCTCTTCCCATGGACACGGAGACGGCGGCCCCGGGCCCGGTCCCCGCCGCCGCCACGGCGGACTGAGCCCGGACCCGGGGGCCCGTCAGTCCGCCCGGTGGGCCTCGGCGTGGGTCCGGGACAGCTCCAGGTACATCGCCGCGTTGAGCTTGATGCCCTCGCGCTCCTCCGCCGTCAGCTCCCGCCGCACCTTGGCCGGCACCCCGGCCACCAGCGAACCCGGCGGCACCCGCATGCCCTGCGGCACCAGCGCCTGCGCCGCCACCAGCGAACCGGCCCCGATATGCGCCCCGTTGAGCACGGTGGCGCCCATCCCCACCAGGACGTCGTCCTCCACGGTGCAGCCGTGCAGCACCGCGTTGTGCCCCACCGACACCCGCTCGCCGACCGTCACGGGAAAGCCCGGGTCCACATGGACCGTGCAGTTGTCCTGGATGTTGCTGCCGGCGCCCAGCACGATCGGACCGCAGTCCGCCCGCAGCACCGCGTGGTACCAGACGCTCGACCCGGCGGCCATCACCACCTCGCCGACCACCACCGAGGTCGGGGCGGCGAACGCCTCCGGATGCACCTCGGGCCGCTTGCCGCCCACCCCGGTGATCAGTGCCCGCTCCGTCATCGCCGCTCCTCGTCCGTCCGCCGCTCGTCCGCTCCGGGTGTCCCGCGCCGTGGTGAACCGTAGGCGACGCCCCGCGCGCCCGCGCCGCCAGGGGCCGGTGGGGCGAACATCACAGGTCCCGGCCGGGCCTGCCCTCCGGCGGGCCGACTACCGTGACGGAGTGCCGAAGAACAGAAACACGTTCTCCTCCCTGGCCGCCCTCACCGCCTGGCGCAGGCGCGCGGTGACCCGGGCCGTGCACGGCGGCTGGCGCTGGGTGCAGCAGGCGGGCGCGGTCACCGCGGAGCGCCCCGGACGACTGCGGTTCCGCCGGATCGGCGCCGGCACCCGGCTGGCCTTCCCGCAGGGCACCGTCTTCGGCGAGCCGTGGATCGAGCTGGGCGAGTGCTGCATCATCGCCGAGCAGGTCACCCTGACCGCCGGGATGCTGCCCGACCTGGACCTCGGCCCCGACCCGGTGGTGACCCTCGGCAACGGCGTGGTCCTGGGCCGCGGCAGCCATGTGGTCGCCGACGCGCCGGTGCGCATCGGGGCGGACACCTTCTGCGGCCCGTACGTCTACATCACCTCCACCAACCACAGCTACGACGACCCGGACGAGCCGGTCGGCCGGCAGTGGCCGCGCTCGGCGCCGGTGGAGATCGGCCCCGGCTGCTGGCTCGGTACGGGCGCGGTGATCCTGCCCGGCGCCCGGCTCGGCCGGAACGTGGTGGTCGCCGCCGGGGCGGTGGTACGCGGAGAGGTCCCCGACCACACGGTGGTCGCCGGCGCCCCGGCGCGGGCGGTACGCCACTGGGACCCGGTACGCGGCTGGCAGCCGCCGATCCGGACACCGGTGCCCGTCCCCGTACCGGCGGGCCTCACCGCCGAGCAACTGGCCGCGCTCGCCGAACTCGCCCCCGAGCCGGAGGCCGCCATCTCCGCCGCTCCGGCCGACCCCCGCTGACCCGCCGGGGCCGGGGCGCCGTCCGCGGCAGGCAGTAGAGTTTCCGGGCGGCGAGCCCGGCCCCCGGTGCTCCTCCGCCTCTCATGGCTTCTCTCCTGGACGGAACGTGCCGGACCTCGACCAGCTCACCCAGTCGCTCGCGCGCAACCTCAAACGCTGGCGCAGCGAGCGGGGGTTCACGCTCGACGCGCTCGCCGCCCGGGCCGGCGTCAGCCGGGGCATGATCATCCAGATCGAGCAGGCCCGCACCAACCCCAGCGTCGGCACCGCGGTGAAGCTCGCCGACGCCCTGGGCATCTCCATCGCCACCCTGCTCGACCAGGAGCCGGGGCCCCGGGTGCGCCTGGTCCCCGCCGAGCGGGCGGTGCGGATGTGGTCCACCCCGGGCGGCAGCAGCAGTGTGCTGCTGGTCGGCACCGAAGGGCGCGGCGGTCCGCTGGAGCTGCTGGCGTGGACGCTGGCCCCGGGCGAGGGCTCCGCCTCCGACCCGCACCCCGAGGGCACCACCGAGCTGCTGCACGTCACTTCCGGGGAGCTGACCCTGCTGGTGGACGGGGTGGCGCACCGGGTGCCCGCCGGGGCGTCGGCCTGCTTCGAGTCCGACGTACCGCACGCCTACCGCAACGAGGGCACCGAGACGGTGCGGATGACCCTGGCCGCCGCCATCCCGCCGGTGCGCCGGCCGGGCCCGGTGTCCGACTCCGGCTCCTGAGTCGTCCGGGGCGCGGGCTCAGCCCAGCCGGGGGATCTCGATGGCCGGGCAGCGGTCCATCACCATGTCCAGCCCGGCCGCCCGGGTCCGCTCGTACGCGGCCTGGTCCACCACCCCCAGCTGGAACCAGACCGCCCGGGCGCCCTCGGCCACCGCCTCGTCGGCGACCGCGCCCGCCAGCTCGCTGTTGACGAACACGTCCACCACGTCGACCGGGAAGGGGATCTCGGCCAGCGAGGCGTACCCCTGCTCCCCGTGCACGGTCTCCGCCTTGGGGTGCACCGGCACGACCCGCTTGCCGAAGCGCTTCAGCACCGCCGCCACCCCGTACGCCGCCCGGCTCTGGTTGTTCGACAGGCCGACCACGGCCCAGGTGTCACCGGACCCGGTCAGGATCCTGCGCACCGTCTCCCGCTCGTCGGTCGTGTTCGCCCCGCTCATCGAAGCCCGCCTCTCGACTGCCGTCCGGATCAAATGGAACCGAAACGGATCTGATCTGATCCGATCTGATTGGATTGGATCATGGTCCTGGTCCTGGTCCTGGTCCTGGTCCTGGTCCTGGTCCTGGTCCCGGTCCCGGTCCTCTTCTGCGAACCGCCGGCCGGCCGCCGGGATTCCCGCCCGCGTCGGTAGGGCTCACTCCGGGCAGAGCGTCCGGGGCAGCCCCGCGGGCAGCCCGCGGCGCTCCTCGTCGGTGAGCTCGCGCCCCAGCACCTCGCACAGTTGGCGCTTCCAGAGACCGGGGTCGAGGCGGAACAGATCGGTGTAGCCGGCGCCGTCGGTGCGCAGCAGCACCCTGCCGTCCCGGGAGGCCGCCAGGAAGAACTGGTCCTCGGCGAAGTCGTAGGACTCCAACCGGTCGGGCCGGGCGGCCTGCTGGAAGCGTACGGAGTCCCCGTTCGCCACGAACAGCTCGCTGCCGCGCCCGGTGAAACCGAACACGAACCCCTCCGACCAGGACGCCTTGCTGTCCCCCAGCGGCCCCAGCGGCCCGACCAGCCGCTCGGCCGGCCGTCCCGGATGTACGGACCAGAGCTCCCACATGGCGCCCTTGGTCTTGGCGATCGCGTACCGGCCGCCGGGATCGAGGCGGGCGCGGTCGTTGTCCGGGCCGAGCCGGAAGCGCAGCCGCTCGTCCTCCACTCCGGTGCGCAGATCGACGGCGTGCATCGCGGAGTCCCCCCGCACCATGATCTGCACATGTCCGGGCTCGGGACGGGGGCCCACCCCGAACCCCGAGTCGGGCCGTCCCCCGTCGGTGGTCAGCGGCGGGTTCTCGGCCACCAGCCCCAGCGCACGCGCGTCGACGGGCTTCGACAGCCGCCGCCCGTCCCGGGTGCTCCAGCGTTCGATCCAGCTGCCGGAGACGGTGACCAACTCGTCGCTGCGGGGGAAGAACACCGTCAGCGGCTCCGCGATCCCGGGGGCGCCGACCGGAGGCGTCCGCGTGGTGATCTCGGTGATCCGGCGCAGCGTCGGCAGAGCACGCACCACGACCTTGTTCCGGGCCACCACATCGGCGACCAGGGTCTCCGCCGGGTCCGTGGCCAGCCCGAGGAAGGCCTCCGAGAGGACGGCGCGGTCGGCCGCGGGGCGTTCCACCTGCGCTCTGGTCTCTCCGGTCTCCGCGTCGAGGAGCACCAGCCGGTCCGGCCCGCCGGGCAGGTCGGCCCCGGAGTCCAGCTGGGCGATCAGGGTGTTCCCGCCCTCGACCAGATACGGATGGGCCACCGCGATCCGCACCGGGGGGCCGTCGTCCGCGCTCAGGGGGTGCCCCCACAGCGAGGTCGGGTCCCAGGAGGTGATCTCGGGGTGCTCGGCGCCCCCGAGGAGGCGGGCGGTGATACCGGCGGGCTTGGCCCCGCCCGCCGACCGCAGGGCGCCGCCGTCCCGGTCCCGGTCGGCGAACGACCAGTCGCGCCTGGTGCCCGCCGCGAAACGTCGTCCCGTCTCGTCCACCGCGAGGCCGCCGCAGCTGTAGCCGTCGCTCGGGTGGGTGCTCAGCGTCTTCCCGTCGGCCACCCGGACGGTGCGGTAGACGGCGCGGTCCCGCTCGCCGTCCTCGCGGCAGTGGACGAGCACACCGCCGTCCCCGGAGAGCCCCAGTGCCGGGAGGTTGTAGGCGCCCTCCGTCTCCGCGACGTAGGTGTCCACCCCCTCGGCCACGGTCCGGGTGCCGCCCGTGCGGACGTCCACCCGTAGGACCGAGCGCCGGCCGGACCCGCTTTCCGGCGTGGAGTGGGCCACCAGGACGCCCTGGTCCGGCCCGAACCACACGGCCTCGACGGCGGCCGGGGTGGGCACCCGCCGGGACGTCCTCGCCTCCAGGTCCCACACCCGGAGCCGTTCGTCCACCACCATGGCCACCTGCCCGGCGTCCGGGGAGAAGTCGGCCCGGTGGACCTGGTCGCTGGTACGCCGCTTGCCCTCCGCCATCGCCCGGAGCACGGGGTCGCGGACGGCCCGCGCCCGGCCCAGCAGCCTGTCCGCCGTACCCGCCCCGCGGTCCACGTCGTGCCAGACGAAGGCGCCGTCGGTCGACAGATAGCCGATCCGCCGCCCGTCCCGGCTGACCATCGGGTAAAAGGCCTGAGCCGAGAGGCGGAGCGGCACCCGCGAGGCCCCGCCCCCGTCCCGGCGGACGAACAGCGTGGCCCGGCCGAGCCGGCTGGTCGCCAGGATGACGGTGCCGTCGTTGCTCGTCGCCACGGCGTCGATACCGCCCTGGACACCGCTCAGCACCCAGCTGGTGTCCTTGGACTGGTCGTAGCGGCGCAGCAGCGCGTTGCGGGCCTCCTGGGTCGGCGACAGCTCGTAGGCCGCCATGGCCAGCAGGGCGGCCTGCCCCGGATCCTGCTCGGCGGCCTCCGCCGAGAGGCTGGCCAGCGCACGCGACCGCGCCTCCGCGTCCCGGCGCTCGCTCACCCGCGACTGGTAGACCAGGAAGGTGCCGAGCGCGGCGATCAGGGCCAGTACCAGCGCGGCGGCGAGCCACCCGGCCCGCACCCGCCTGCGCCGCGCGCGCTGCCGGCCGCGCGCCCGGGCCAGGAAGTCCCGCTCCGCCGGGCTCAGCTCCTCCTCGCGGTCCTTCAACCAGTGCCGCAGGGCCGCCAGTTGCGGCGCGCCGGGCAGCGGTGCCGCGCCCCGTTCCCAGCGTTCGCGGTCATAGCCGAGCTCCGCCCGGCCGGCCAGGAACTCCCTGTCGTCGCGAACCTGCTCCCGCAGGGCGGGCCAGACGCCGATCAAGGTCTCATGGGCCAGTTCGGCGGTCTCCGGCTCGTCCCTGCCGCCGCGCAGGACCAGCAGCCGCCGCTCGGCCAGCGCGCACGCCAGCCGCCAGCCGGCCTCCCCGGCCTCCTCACGGGGCAGCCTCCGCCGCAGCGGGGTCTCACTCCCCGGCAGCACCCTGACCAGCCCCCGCAGCAGCCGGGACGCCGCCGCCCGCTGCCCCTCCCCGACGCACTCGGCCCAGGCCCGTTCGCAGTGCTCCTCCAGCGCGCCCGACACTCCGCGCACCGCCTCGTACGTCTCCGTACGCAGCCGTCCGCCGAACCGGTCGTCCCACAGCTTCCTCAGGACGAACCCGAGCAGCGGCAGGCTCTCCGGCCGGTCGCCGGCGTCCCTGAGGATGCGCTCGGCCAGCCCCGGTTCGTAGCCGACCGCCGGGGCCCTCCTCAGCGGCTCGTTGATCACCTGGCGCAACTGCCGCCCGGACATGGGCGCCAGGGGGAACGTCCGGCTCCGCTCGCCGTCGAGCAGCGGGCCCAGCCGCGGGTGCCGCAGCACCGCGTCCAGCAGGTCGGACCGGAGCGTGATCAGCAGCCGCGACCTGGTGCCCGGACCACCGCGGGGGAGGAGCAGCCGGACGACCTCCGCCACCTCGGCTTCCTCGCGGTCCAGCAGCGCCTCGGCCTGGTCCAGCACGACCAGGTACTCGCCGCCCGTACCACCGCGCAGCCGGTCCAGCGTGTACACCACCCCGTGGTCCGCGAGCCACCGCTCCACCTGGTCGGGGTCGCCCTGCCGTCCGCCGCGGACGGCCGCGCAGAGGCCGAGCGCCAGTCCGGCCGGCAAGGCGCCGTCCGCCCCGGCGTTCACCACCACGACCTCGTCCGTCCCCTCCCGCCGCATCCGGGGCACCACACCGGCCAGCGCCAGCGAGGACTTCCCGCAGCCCGACGGGCCGCAGAGGACGACGGCCGGCTTCTCGCCCCGCAGGGCCGCGACGACGCCCTCGATGTCCTGGTCGCGGCCGAAGAAGATCCCCGCATGGCTCTCCTGGAAGGTCTCCAGACCGAGGAAGGGGTCCGTGGCCAGCGCCTCGGAGAGGCCGGGCAGCAGACGCAGCACCGCCCCCACACCGATGGCGAAGGACTGCTGGGAGTCCTCCCGCCGGTTCTGCGCCGCGACGACGATGCCGACCACCGCGCCCTGCTCCTCGTCCCAGACGGCGCTGCCGCTGAAGCCCGGGGTGATGTGGGCGGTGTGCGGGTCGGCGCGGGAGAGCTGGATCCAGTCGCCCTCCGACCGGCCGCTGAGCCGGCCCCGGTGCCAGAGCACGCCCGGCTCGCCGACCGGGAACCCCACCGCGCGCACCGGCCGGTCCGAGAGGCCGTCCGGGTCGGCCACGGGCGCCGGGCGGGTGCCGGGCACCGGAGCGCCGAGCCGCAGCACCGCCACATCACCGCGGTGCCCGGCTCCCTCCGGGATCCACCGCTCCACCACGGCCGGACGGCTTCCCTCCACCCCGGCCAGCGGAAAGTCGACCCGCACCTCCGCACCCGCGGCGACCTCCGCGCCGCGCGGCGTCCCCAGCGCGTCCGACACCACATGGGCGCAGGTCAGCAGCTGGTCCGCGGTGACCAGGACACCCGCTCCGGCGCACGCCCCGTCCTCCCCGCGGATCCGGACGGCCGCCGCGTTCAGCGCCTCGTCGGCGGCCCGTGACACTTCCCCCGGCATCCCTGGCCCCCAGATCCCCCGTCAGCCGATCGGATCACGCTACCGGCGAGGCGGTTCCGCCCGGCTCCTGGACGTCACTTTTGTGCCAGGTCAGACTCACGGTGAAGTTGGCCGCCGTCGCGGTGCTCGCGATGACCACGTCCGCCTCGGCCGAGAGCGAGACCCCGAACTCCAGGGTGATCTCGTCCGGCGCGTTGACCATCCCCCGGAACCTGCCCACGAAGGTCTCCGCCACCGGCCGCACGGTGTCCAGCATCTGGGCGAAGGTCCGCTCCGCCCGGGCCACCGAACGGCCCCCGCGACCCACCCGGACCAGGGTCTCGTCCACCTCGCGGATCTGGACCCGGACCGCTTCCTCGGAGCCGTCCCCCAGCGGAACCTCCACCGTGTGGACCAGGCGTTCGCTCACCGCAACCTCCAGTATCCGGGGAGGGCTGATCGTAACGGGGCAACAGCTCGGGCAACGAGGGGTGTTGACAGGGGTGTCGCGACCCGGTGGGCCGCCGGCGCCCGCACACGGGTCCGGACCGGCACGCCTGCCGGGCTAGGGTGGCCGGATGCAGGAGCAGTACCGCACGGTCGCCCGGGAGGGCGTGCACGAGACCGAGATCAACCGTTCCCGCTTCCTCTGCGCGCTCGCGCCCGCCGCGACCGAGGAGGAGGCGCAGGAGTTCGTCGCCCGGATCCGCCGGGAGCACCCGACGGCGACCCACAACTGCTTCGCGTACGTCATCGGCGCCGACGCCGCCGTGCAGAAGGCCAGCGACGACGGCGAACCCGGCGGCACCGCCGGGGTGCCCATGCTCCAGATGCTGCTCCGCCGCGAACTGCGCTACACCGCCGCCGTGGTCACCCGCTACTACGGCGGGGTGAAGCTCGGCGCGGGCGGACTGATCCGGGCCTACGGAGGTGCCGTCGGCGAGGCGCTGGACGCGCTCGGCACCGTGGTGCGCCGGCGGTTCCGGCTGGCCACCGTCCAGGTGGACCACCAGCGCGCCGGAAAGCTGGAGAACGACCTGCGCACCACCGGCCGCACGGTGCGCGAGGTGCGCTACGGGGAGTCCGTCACCATCGAGATCGGGCTGCCCGACGCCGAGGTGGACGCCT
The DNA here is from genome assembly GCF_023218175.1 of Streptomyces lichenis. Lineage (GTDB taxonomy): Bacteria > Actinomycetota > Actinomycetes > Streptomycetales > Streptomycetaceae > Streptomyces > Streptomyces lichenis. Next base: position 96,765 of record NZ_JALPTH010000012.1, read on the forward strand.
TCCGCGCCTGGCTGGCCGACGCCACCGCCGGCACTGCCCACCTGGAGCTCGGCGGCGAGGCGTACGGCGAGGGCTGAGCGGCCGCGATCGGTCCCCCGGGGGCTTCATGGGAGGCCGTGGCTTCGTCGGGGACCGCGGCTCCGCCGGTGGGGGCCGGGGGAGGAGGCGGGGTGGGCCGCCCCGGGGGCGTTGTCAGACCCCCGCGCTACGGTTCGGGCATGGTGAACTTCGTCATGGTGGCCGGGGCCTGGCTCGGGGCATGGGCGTGGGACGCGGTGGTCCCGGCGCTGCGGGCGGCCGGCCACGGCGCGTACCCGCTGACCCTCTCCGGGCTGGCCGAGAAGCAGGGCGTGCCCGCCGGGCAGCAGACCCATGTGCGGGACGTCGTCGCGGAGGTCGAGCGCCTCGACCTGCGGGACGTGGTGCTGGTCGGCCACAGCTACTCGGGCATACCCGTGGGCCAGGCCGCCCAGCTGATCGGCGACCGGCTGGCCCGGGTGGTGTTCCTGGACGCCGAGGTGCCCGCCGACGGCGAGCCCTTCGCCTCCGCCCGGGTGAGGGCCGCGATCGAGGAGAACGGCGGCTTCTGGCCCCCGCTCACCGCCGAGGAGTACGAGGGGCAGGGGCTCACCCCGGAGCAGGTGGCCCGGATCACCGCGGGCTCCGTTCCGCACCCGGGGGCCGGCCTCACGGAGCCCGCCACCCTGCACGGCGAGCCGGCGGACCTCCCGGCCACCTATGTGAAGTGCCTGCTGGACTGGCCCGAGCCGGGCCCGGAGGCCGCCCGGCTGTTGGAGAGCCCCAGCTGGCGGCTGGTGACCATGGACACCGGCCACTGGCCGATGTTCTCCCAGCCGGAGGAGCTGGCCCGGCTGCTGCTCGCCGAGGCGGGAGACGGGGCGCCGCCGCCCCGGTAGCGGCTCGCTGCCTCCCGGCTGCGCTCGGCCGCGACCGGATGCGTCGCACCGTCGGGCTGCGCCGTGCCCCCAGCCGGGATGTGGGCGCGACCGGGATGCGGCGTTCGGGTGATCCGTCCCCCGGACGGATGGCAGACTGAGGCACCGGAAGAGGCGAGGCAGCCGAGGCACCGGCGCGGCGGCGTGCCGGCCGGGACGGCAGCGCCGACCGGAACGGCAGGGTCGACCGGAACGGCAGTGGTCGGCGAGGGCGGCGGGGCCGGAGCCGGGTGCGGGGCGGAGGCCCGGCCGGGCCCGGTGGACGACGGCATGGAGAGCGACCGGAGGGGTGGCAGTGGTGCGGACGCGGGGCGGGGCGGTCCGTTGAGGATCCTGCACACATCGGACTGGCATCTGGGCCGGTCGTTCCACCGGGTCGGGCTGCTCGACGCCCAGGCCGCCTTCCTGGACCACCTGGTCGCCACCGTGCGGACCCGCGAGGTGGACGCGGTGCTGGTCGCCGGGGACGTCTACGACCGGGCGGTGCCGCCGTTGGCCGCCGTGGAGCTCTTCGACAGCGCCCTGCACCGGCTGGCCGCCGCCGGGGTGCCCACCGTGATGATCTCCGGCAACCACGACTCGGCCCGCCGCCTCGGAGTCGGCGCCGGACTGATCGAGCGGGCCGGCATCCATCTGCGGACCGACCCGGCGGCGGCCGGCACCCCCGTGCTGCTCACCGACGTCCATGGCGAGGTCGCCTTCTACGGGCTGCCCTACCTCGAACCGGCGCTCGTCCGCGAGGAGTTCGGCGTCCGGAAGGCCCGGCACCAGGCGGTGCTCGCCGCCGCCATGGACCGGGTCCGCGCCGACCTGGCCACCCGCCCCGCCGGCACCCGCTCGGTCGTCCTCGCGCACGCCTTCGTCGCCGGCGGCGAGCCCAGCGACAGCGAGCGGGACATCACCGTCGGCGGGGTCGCCGCCGTCCCGGCCGGGGTGTTCGACGGGGTGGACTATGCGGCCCTCGGCCATCTGCACGGCAGCCAGCGCATCACCGAGCGGGTCCGCTACTCCGGCTCCCCCCTCGCGTACTCCTTCTCCGAGGCCGACCACCGCAAGACCATGTGGCTCATCGACCTCGGAGCCGGCGGGGAGATCACCGCGGCCGAGCGGATCGACTGCCCGGTGCCCCGCCCGCTGGCCCGGCTGCGCGGCAGGCTGGACGAGTTGCTCGCCGACCCCGCGCTCTCCCGCCATGAGGACGCCTGGGTCGAGGCCGTCCTCACCGACCCGGTCCGCCCGCCCGAACCGATGGCCCGGCTCGCCGCCCGCTTCCCGCACGCCCTCAGCCTCCGCTTCGAGCCCGAGCAGACCGAGGACAGCGCCGCGGCCGCCTCCTACGCCCAGCGGCTGCGGGACCGCGACGACCGGCAGATCGCCGAGGACTTCGTCGCCCACACCCGCGGCGCCGGCCCCGACGCGGGGGAGCGGGCCGTGCTCGGCGCCGCCTTCGACCACGTACGACTGGACCTGACCCGGCGCGAGGCGAACGGATGAGCCCGCACCCTCCCGCCGCTCCCCGCGACCTCCCCGAGGCGGCCCGATGAGACTGCACCGGCTCACCGTCACCGGCTTCGGCCCGTTCGGGGGCACCCAGACCGTCGACTTCGACGCACTCTCCGAGGCCGGGCTGTTCCTGCTGCACGGGCCCACCGGCGCCGGCAAGACCTCCGTCCTGGACGCCGTCTGCTACGCCCTGTACGGGGCGGTGCCCGGTGCCCGCCAGGCGGCCGGCATCCCGCTCCGCAGCGACCACACCCCGGCCGGCACCAGCACCGAGGTGCTGCTCGACCTCACCGTGGGCGACCGGCGGCTGGAGATCACCCGCCGCCCCGCCCAGCAGCGCCGGAAGAGGAACGGCTCCGGCTTCACCACCGAGCGCGCCCAGTCCTGGCTGCGCGAGTACCGCCCCGGCACCGGCCGCTGGACCGACCTCAGCCGCTCCCACCAGGAGATCGGCAAGGAGATCGAGGCCGTGGTCGGCATGAGCCGGGAGCAGTTCTGCCAGGTCGTGCTGCTGCCCCAGGGCGACTTCGCCCGCTTTCTCCGCGCCGACGCCGAGGCCCGCGGCAAGCTCCTGGGCAAGCTCTTCGACACCGCGCGCTTCCAGAAGGTCGAGGAGCGCCTCGCCGAGCTGCGCAAGTCCGCCCAGCGGCAGGTCGAGAGCGGCGACGAGAGACTGCTCGCCCTGGCCCACCGGATGGCCCAGGCCGCCGGACCGGTGGCCGCCGACCGGCCCACCCCGGACGCCCGCCCCGGTGAACCGGGCCTCGCCGAGGCGGTCCTCGGCTGGGCGGCCGTCGCCCGCGCCGCAGCCCGGGAGCAACTGGCCGACACCGAGGCCGGGTTGGCCCGCGTCGAGGACGGCCAGGCCGAAGCCCGGGACGCCCTGGACGGCGTACGGGAGCTCGCCGAGGCCCAGCGGCGGCACGCCGAGGCCCAGCGGCGCCGCGCCGAGCTGGACACCCGCCGCCCCGAGTACGAGGCCTGGCAGGCCCGGCTGGACCGCGGCCGCAAGGCCGAGCGGGTCGCCGGCCCCCTGGCCCTGCGCGAGGAGGCCGAGCAGGAGCACCGGGCCGCCCGCGCCGCCCGCGACCGGGCCGCCGCCATGCTGCCCGCCTCCCTCGCCGACGCGGGCCAGGAGCGGCTGACCGCCCGGGAGCGCGAGGCCCGCCAGGAGCTGGCCGCGCTGGAGGGCGCCCGGGGCGCCGAGCGGCGCGCCGCCGAGCTGGACCGGGAGCGCGCCGAGCTCGACCGGGAGGCCCGGGCCGACGAGGAGGCGCTGCGGGAGACCGCCGACTGGCTGGACGGCTGGGAGACCACCCGCCCCGAGCTGAACCGCCGGATCGAGGAGGCGCAGGAGGCCGCCACCCGCGCCGAGCAGCTGGCCGGACGGCTGGAGGCGACCGGGCGCCGGCTCACCGCGGCCCGCCGCCGCGACCAGCTCACCGCCCGCGCCGAGACCGCCCACCAGCGGCTCACCGAGGCCCGCGAACGGGCCGCCGGTGCCAAGGAGACCTGGCTCGACCTGCGCGAGCGCCGACTGCGCTCCATCGCCGCCGAACTGGCCGGCCGGCTCGCCGCCGGGGAGCCGTGCGCCGTCTGCGGCTCGCCCGACCACCCCGCCCCGGCCCGCCCCGGCGACGGCCATGTGGACCGGGCCGCCGAGGACGTGGCCTACACCGTCCACACCGAGGCGGACGCCGCCCGCTCGGCCGCCGAGCAGGAGACGGCCGTCGTCCAGGAGGCGCTGACCGCCGCCCGGGCCGAGGCCGACGACCAGCCGGTGGCCGTGCTCACCGCCGAGATGGCGGAGCTGGAGCGGGGCCTCGCCCAGGCCCGGCGGCTCGCCGGTGGCGCGCACGCCGCCCGGGAGGCGCTGGCCGCGGCCGAGCGGGAGCACGACCAGCGGCTCGGCGACCGCCGGGACACCGAGCGGCGCGCCGCCGCCCGTACCTCCCGCCGGGAGTCCCTGGACGAGCAGCGGGCTCTTCTCGGCGCCGAGTTGGCCCGGCTGCTGGGCGGCGCCGCCGGCGGGGTCGCCGAACGGGCCGCCGCCCTGGAGGCGCACATCGCCAGGCTCGCCGAGGCCGCCGAGACGGTCCGCGCCCTGGAGCAGAGCGCGCGCCGGCTGAAGGAGGCCGACGCCAGGCTCGGCGACGCCGCCTACCGAGCCGGCTTCGACACCCCGGCCGCCGCCAAGGACGCCCTGCTCACCGACGAGCAGCACCGCGAGCTGCAACGCCGGCTGGACGCCTGGGGGGCCGAGGCCGCCGCGGTCGCCGACCGGCTCGCCGAGCCGGACATCCGGGCCGCCGCCGCGCGCCCGCCCGCCGGCACGGCCGCCGCCGAGGCCGCGTACACCGCCGCCGAGCGCGCCGTCCGGGAGGCGGCCGCCACCCTCGCCGCCCACCGCGACCGGGTCACCGAGCTGGCCCGGCTCTCCACCGAGGCCGCCACCGAGGCAGGGCGGCTGGGGCCGCTGCGCGAGGAGTACGAGCGGGTGGCCCGGCTCGCCGGACTGGCCGCCGGCACCTCCGCCGACAACCAGCGCAAGATGCGCCTGGAGTCCTATGTGCTGGCCGCCCGGCTGGAACAGGTCGCCGCGGCCGCCACCGCCCGTCTCCAGCGGATGTCCGCCGGCCGCTACACCCTGGTCCACTCCGACGCCCGCTCCGGCACCAAACGGGCCGGCCTCGGACTGCATGTGGTGGACGCCTGGACCGGCGCCGAACGGGACACCGCCACCCTCTCCGGCGGCGAGACCTTCTTCGCCTCCCTCGCCCTGGCCCTCGGCCTGGCCGACGTGGTCACCGACGAGGCCGGCGGGGTCCGGCTGGACACCCTCTTCATCGACGAGGGCTTCGGCAGCCTGGACGACCAGACCCTCGACGAGGTGCTGGACGTCCTGGACTCCCTGCGCGAGCGGGACCGCAGCGTCGGCATCGTCAGCCATGTCGCCGACCTCCGCCGCCGCGTCCCGGTCCAACTGGAGGTCGTCAAGGGGCGCTCCGGCTCCACCGTCCGGCTGCGCACCGGTGCGGGCGCGCTCGGCGGCTGAACCGCGGCGCCTCCCTTCAGCCGCCGACCGCCCGCCGCACGGGCCGAGGCCGCCGCCCACTTCACCGTCCTGCTCGCCTTCCGGACGGACGTCTCCGATGTCGGCCAGCGGGTCGCGGAGATGCTCGGCGGCTTCGAGTCCTGGGCGCGGGAGGGCTTCGCCTACGGGACCGCCGACGGCACCCGCACCGGCCCTGTCGACCCGCTGACCGCCCCCGCCCACGCCGCTGACGGCGACCGCGGTTGCGGCTGCTGACGCCGCCACCGTCGGCAGCGGTTCGCGGCGCGGGCCGGAAAACCGGGTGACCGGCCCGGGGCGCCGCACCGATCATGGGCGGTATGACGAGCCCGTACGCCATCCCCCCGGCCGACTCCCTCCGCCGCGATCCGCTGCCGCTGCGCGGGCGCACCGCGCTGGTCACCGGGGCCTCCCGGCGCCAGGGCATCGGCTACGCGGTGGCCCGGCGGCTCGCCGCGTATGGGGCGAGCGTCTACCTCCACCACCATGTCCCGCACGACGCCGACCAGCCATGGGGCGCCGACCCCGACGGCCCCGAGGCGGTCGCCGAGGGGGTGCGCGCGGTGCTCGCCGACCCGGCGGCCGCCGTCCACCACGGCCCGGGGGACCTCGCCGACCCGCGGGGCCCGGCCCGGCTGGTGGCAGCCGCCGCCGAGGCGCTGGGCGGCAGGATCGACATCCTGGTCGCCAACCACGCGCTGAGCGGGCGGGACGGCACCCTGGACGAGATCGACGCCGCCATGCTGGACGCCCACTGGGCGGTGGACACCCGCTCGGTGGTCCTGCTGGTCCAGGCGTACGCCCGGCTGCGGGCCGGGCAGTCCCAGGGCGCCCCCGGCGGCCGGGTGGTGATGATGACCTCCGGGCAGGACCACGGCGCCGGTATGCCGCACGAGGTGGCGTACGCGCTCGCCAAGGGGGCGCTCGCCTCCGCCACCCGTACCCTCGCCACCTCCCTCGCCGACCTCGCCGTCACGGTCAACACCGTCAACCCGGGCCCGGTGGACACCGGTTACCTGGACGGCGAGGCGTACGAGGAGATGGCCCGGCTCTTCCCGGCCGGCCGCTGGGGGCTGCCCGACGACCCGGCCCGGCTGATCGCCTGGCTGGCCACCGACGAGGCCGGGTGGGTGACCGGCCAGGTGGTCGACTCCGAGGGCGGCTTCCGGCGCTGACCCGGCCGCCCCGTACGGGAGTCCGCTGACCCGGCTGGCCCGTACCGGCCGTCCCGTACGGGGGTTCACAGCCGGGACAGCTCGTCCTCCAGGTCGTCCAGGCCGAGCGACCCGAGCGACAGCGCGGCCATGTGCCAGCGCTTCAGGTCGAAGGCGTCGCCGTGTGCCGCGCGGGCGGCCGCCCGGCCCCGCAGCCAGGCGCGTTCGCCCAGCTTGTAGCCGATCGCCTGCCCCGGCATCGACAGATAGCGGGTGAACTCGCTCGACGCGTACGCCGGGGGGAAGGCCGAGTGCCCGTGGAGGAACTCCTCCGCGAGCGCCGGCGTCCACCGCTCCCCGGGATGGAACGGCGAGTGCGCCGGGATGGCGAGCCCCAGGTGGGCGCCGATGTCCACGATCACCCGGCAGGCCCGCAGCATCTGGGCGTCCAGATAGCCGAGGCGCCGCTCCGGGTCGGGCAGGAAGCCCAGTTCGTCCATGAGCCGCTCCGCGTACAGCGCCCAGCCCTCCAGGTTGGCGCTGACCCGCCCCACCGTCGCCTGGTAGCGGGAGAGCCGGTCCGCCACATACGTCCACTGCGCCAGCTGGAGATGGTGGCCGGGCACCCCCTCGTGGTACCAGGTCGACACCAGCTCGTACACCGGGAAGCGGTCCCGGTCGTCCACCGGCAGCCAGGTGCGCCCGGGCCGGGAGAAGTCTTCTGACGGGCCGGTGTAGTACGGGGCGGCGGCCCCGCCCGGCGGCGCCACGCGGGACTCCACCCGGCGTACCGGCCCGGCCAGGTCGAAGTAGCGGCCGTCCAGGGCCTCGACCGCCTCGTCCATCAGCTCCTGGAGCCAGGCCCGGGTCTCCTCGGCGCCCTTGAGGTGGGTGCCGCGCCGGTCCAGATGGGCCAGCGCCTCCCAGGGACCGGCGCCCGGCAGGATGTGCCCGGCCTCGGTGCGCATCTCGGCCAGCAGCCGGTGGAACTCCTCCCAGCCGTACGCGTACGCCTCGTCCAGGTCGAGGTCCGTGCCGTTGAAGTAGCGCGCCCAGCGGGCGTACCGCTCACGGCCCACGGTGTCCGGCGCGTCCCGCACCGCCGGGGCGTACACCTCCCGCAGCCACTCCCGCAGCGCGCCCACCGCGGCGGTGGCCCGCCGGGCCGCGGCGTCCAGCTCCACCCGCGCCCCGGCCGGGGCGCCCGCCACCAGCTGCTCGAACCAGCCGCCGGCCGCGCCGCCGCCCGACCACTCGGCCAGCTGCTCGCCGAACACGGCGGTGGCCCGCGGACCACCCGGCAGCCCCTGCGCCAGGCCCTCGGCCAGCGCCTCGCGGTAGCCGTCCAGCGCCGCGGGCACGGCCCGCAGCCGCTCGCCCATGGCGGCCCAGTCCCCGGCCGTGGCCGTCGGCATCACGGTGAACGCCACCCGCACACTGTGCGCCGGGGAGCGGAGGTTGCTCACCGCGCGCAGGCCCTCGCCCGCCTCGTGGACGGCGAGTTCGGCGGTCAGCCGCTCCCGCAGCAGCCGGGCGCAGCGCCGTTCGGCGTCCTCGCCGGCACCCGGCAGCTCCTCGGCCCGGTCGAGCCGGCGCAACGTCCGCCGGGCCAGGGCGGCGACCTCCTCCTGACCGGCGGGGGAGAAGTCCGGCAGCAGACCGGCGCTGGCGGCGACCCCGAGATGGGTGCCGGTGATCGGGTCGAGTTCGACGAGCTCCGCGACATGGGCGTCGGCGACCTGCCGGGGGAGCGCTTCGCTGGAGGTGGCTGGCATGCCGGCCATCCTGGTACGGGCCCGAGGCCCGCACCACCCCACCGCAACCGGCCGGGCCGCATCCGACCCCTCGACGCCGGTCGCGGCCTCTTCGAGGTGGGCCGCGCGCACCGCACCCGGCGACGGCGTACCGCTGCAGGTGGCTATGCCGTACCGGCGGCCGGCGGCGACGCCGTACCGCTCGGCGACGACTGCGCCGGAACCGCGCCCTTCGGCTGAGGCTGCGGGGGCAGGGGCTGCGGCGGCAGCAGCGGACCGCACTCCCACTGCTGGAAGATCAGCCGGGTGTCCACCCGGGCCACCTCCCGCCGCGAGGTGAACTCGTCCAGCACCAGCCGCTGGAGGTCCGCCGGGTCCGCCACCGCCACATGCACCAGATAGTCGTCCACGCCGGTCAGATGGAACAGCGCCCGCGACTCCGGCAGCGCCCGCACCCGCTCCACGAACGGCCCGATCAACTCCCGCCGGTGCGGCCTCACCTGCACCATCAGCAACGCCTCCAGACCGCGGCCGATTTTGGCCGGATCGAGCCGCAGCCGGTGCCCCAGCACCACCCCGGTGCGCCGCAGCCGGGCCACCCGGTCCAGACAGGTGGACGGCGCCACGCCCACCTCGGCGGCGAGCTCCCGGTAGGTGGTCCGGGCGTCGTTCTGCAACAGCCGCAGGATGCGCAGATCGACCGTGTCCAGTACGACGGAATCGGTCATTGGCCGAACGTAGCACGGGACAATCGCCCTACCACCCGGTAATTGTTCACAGTGCCGCCATGGATGCCACGCCGTACGACGACGCCTCCCCGGCCCCGACCCGGGCGCTGGCCACCGAGGCCGTGCACGCCGGGCGCGAGGACCTCGCCGCCCAGGGTCTGCACGCCGTGCCGCTCGACCTCTCCACCACCTACCCCTCCGCCGACTCCCGCGCCGAGGCCGCCCGCATCGACGCCTTCGCCGCCACCGGCGCCCGCCCCGACGGGCCGCCGGTCTACGCCCGGCTGGACAACCCGACCACCGCCCGGTTCGAGACCGCGCTGGCCAGGCTGGAGGGCACCGAGAGCGCGGTGGCCTTCGCCAGCGGCATGGCCGCGTTGACCGCCGTACTGCTGGTCCGCGCGAGCAAGGGCCTGCGCCATGTGGTCGCCGTCCGCCCGCTGTACGGGTGCAGCGACCATCTGCTGGAGGGCGGGCTGCTGGGCACCGAGGTCACCTGGACCGACCCGGCCGGGATCGCCGACGCCATCCGCCCCGACACCGGCCTGGTCATGGTGGAGACGCCCGCCAACCCGACGCTGGCCGAGACCGACATCCGCGCCGTCGCCCACTCCTGCGGCGAGGTGCCGCTGCTGGTGGACTCCACCTTCGCCACCCCGGTGCTCCAGCGCCCGGTCGAGCACGGGGCGCGGATCGTGCTGCACAGCGCCACCAAGTACCTCGGCGGCCACGGCGACGTGCTGGGCGGGGTGGTCGCCTGCGACGAGGAGTTCGCCGCCGATCTGCGCCGCATCCGCTTCGCCACCGGCGGGGTGCTGCACCCGATGGCCGGCTATCTGCTGCTGCGGGGCCTGTCCACCCTGCCGGTACGGGTGCGGGCCGCCTCCGCGACCGCCGCCGACCTGGCCCGCCGGCTCTCCGCGGACCCGCGGATCGCCCGCGTCCACTACCCGGAGATCGGCGGCGCCATGGTCGCCTTCGAGGTGTACGGGGACCCGCACGAGGTGATCGCCGGGGTGCGGCTGATCACCCCGGCGGTCAGCCTCGGCAGCGTGGACACCCTCATCCAGCACCCGGCCTCCATCAGCCACCGGATCGTGGACGAGGGCGACCGGCGGGCCGCCGGGGTCAGCGACCGGCTGCTGCGGCTGTCGGTCGGCCTGGAGGACGTCGAGGACCTGTGGCGCGACCTCACCGAGGCGCTCAGCCCGCGGCCGGACCACCGGCGGCCGGCTGCCGCAGGGCATGCGGCGGACGCTCCTCCGCAGGCGGTCGGCGGTCCGCTGCCGGAGGCGTGGACAGCCGGGCGGTGATCACCAGCGTGCCCTCCTCGATCTGGTAGTCCAGCGGCAGGTCGAGGGCACGCATCGCCGCCACCATCCCGGTGTTGGACGACTGGGTCACCGCGTACACGCTCTCGCAGCGGGCCTCCCGGGCCAGCGCGACCAGTCGGCCCAGCAGCTCGGAGCCGACGCCCCGGCGCTGCCAGTCGTCCTCCACCAGCAGCGCCACCTCGGTCTCGTCGCCGTCCCACAGCAGATGCCCGAGGGCGACCAGCCGGCGCGGGCCGCCGGGCACGTCGGCCGCCTCCACCGCGAGGGTGCGGCCGAAGCGGGGGCTCAGCAGATGGTCCAGATAGCGGCTGGCGTCACCGACCGGGCCGTGGTAGCGCGCGGCCAGGGTCCGGTCGGAGCACCGGTCGTGCATCGCCCGGGCCGCAACCGCGTCTTTCTGGTCGACCCGGCGCACGGTGATCTCACCGCCGCCCTCCGGCAGCGTCAGGGTGTCCCGGCCGCGCGGCAGCCGGGGCCCCAGCCGGGCGTCCAGCTCCACCAGCGCCCGCGCCCGGGCGAACTCGGTCGGGGTGAACGGCAGATAGGCCCGCTCGATGGTGAGCACCCCGCCCCGCGGATCGCGCAGCCGCATCACCGTGTCGCCGTCCTCCAAGGCGCCCTCCACCGGAGCGCTCACCCCGGTCGGCCGCCCGGACAGCGACACCGCGGGCAGCGAGTGGATGGTGCAGCGGCCCAGCAGCTGGCGCAGCGCCAGTGGCAGCTCGGCCGCGTCCAGCGCGGTACGGGTGGCCAGCCCCAGCACCCGGGCGGGGGTGTCCACCAGGTCGTGCGCGTCGGCCCGCTCGGTCCAGGTGTCCCGGCCGCCGGCCGCGCCCACCGCCCGGGACAGCTCCGCCGCCTGCAGCCCGGCGGGCGCCCGCAGCAGGAACTCGTCCACCGTGCCGTCGGCCAGCGGATGCGTCTGCAGGGTCAGGATGTCCACGCCCAGCCCGGCGAGCGCCCCGCACAGCGCGGCCAGGCTGCCCGGCTCGTCCCGTACGGTGGTGCGCATCCGCCACAGCACGGTCGCCCGCCCGGCCACCGCCTCTGTGGCCGCCTCCGGACCGGCCCCGGTATCCAGCAGCGGCGGCGCATGACTGTGGTGCCGCCGCGCCCACCAGGTGTGGAACGCCGCCGTGGCGACCAGCGCGACCGCCGAGATCCCCAGCAGATACGGGCCGTCCGGCCCGTGCGCCACCATCTTGGCGACCAGGTCCACCACCGCCACGGCGGCGAACATCGCGGCCAGCTCCACCAGGTCGCGGCGCCAGTGGTGCCGGCGGGCGGAGGCCGCTTTCCCCCGCGGGTCGCTCGTCCGGGTCGCTTCGGTCGTCGGGTCGGTCGTCACATCGGTCATCTCAGCCATGACCTCACTGTGACCCAGCGGTGTTGCGCGATCACAAACGCTCTGTGACTGATCGGTTAAGCGGGGATTTGGGTAGGTGATGGCCGGTTTCGGGCGGCGCCGGCGCGATCTGTCCCCGGACCTCGTCCCGCGCCCCTCCCACCCCCCTGAGCTGCGCGAACCGGCCGGCTGTCAGTGGCGCCCACTACGTTGGAGCCATCCATTCGCGCCTGCTGGCTGCGGCGCTGCCGGATCCGAGGCCCCGCCCTCCCCTGATGCAGGGAGCGCGGGGCCGCGGTCCGTGACCCCCGACTCCGGCGCCCTCAGCGGCTCCCGTCCAGCAGGACCCGGGCCACGAGGGCCGGGTCGTCGTTCATCGGCACATGCCCGCACCCCGGCAGCCGCACCAGCCGCGCCGCGGGCAGCGCCCGCTTGGCGCGCGGCCCCTGGCGGCGGAGCAGCAGCCGGTCCCGGGTGCCCCAGGCGACGGTGACCGGAAGGCCGGGCACATCGTCGGTGAACAGCACCCGGCGCCCGGCGGTCAGCGTCGCCCGGAAACCGGTCGCCCGGCGCAGTGCCAGCGTCTCGGCCACCACCGCCTCGGGCGACCGCCGCCCGGGACGGGCGTAGATGGTGCTGGTCAGCGCCGCCCGCCCGGAAGGGGAGCGGGACAGCCACTCGATGGTCGGCAGCGGCAGCGCCTCGGCGCCCCGCCGCATGGCGATCAGCGTGCCGAAGGCGTACCGCCGCTCCGCCTCGTTCCAGAAACCGGCCGGCGAGAGCGCCGTCACCGAGCGGACCAGCTTCCGCCGCCCCAGCTCCAGGGCGAGCAGCCCGCCCAGCGAGTTTCCGGCCACATGCGGCCGGTCCAGGTCCAGCGCCTCGCACAGGCCCCCGAGCACCGGTCCGACCGTGGCCAGGTCGTACGCGAACCCCGCAGGCAGCGCGGAGGAGGCGCCGAAGCCGGGCAGATCGACCGCGATCACCTCGCGCTCGCCCGCCAGGATCTCCAGCACCGGCTGCCACGCCTGCCAGTGGTGCCCTATCCCGTGCAGCAGGAGCAGCGGGGCGCCCGCGCCGAGCCGCTCGTACTCCACCGACACGGTGCCCGCGCCGCCCGCGGACTCGACACCGAAGGTGACCCGCTCGGCCATCCGCCGCTCCGTCCCTGCCCTGTCCCGACCCGTCCGGCCTTAGACGCGATGTCAGCAAGAATTCCGCACCGGCGCCCGCGACGACAAGAGGCGCGCCCGCGCCGCCGGGCCTCCAGGGGGCCTCCAGGGGCGCGAACACCTTGTGAACGCTCTGCGACAGAGGGCGATTCCGCTCCGTGACCGTCCGAGGATTGGTCTTGACCAAGGGGGTGCGCCGCCCTATGGTCGCAGAGTTAGTGCAGGAACCTTTAATAAACAAGGCACGGAAAGCCGCCTCACGGCCGGCGAATTGCGGAGGATCAGGGTGGGGACCACGCAGCTGGATTCAGTGCCGGAGCCGAAGTACTGGCACCTGAAGACCGTCATCGGCGAAGCCCTCGACACCGACTTCTCGGTGGGCGAGATCCTGCCCAACGAACGCGACCTCGCCGCCCGGTTCGGCGTCGCGCGCGCCACGCTCCGCCAGGCCCTGGAGCAGCTCGAACTGGAAGGCCGCCTCCAGCGCCGCCGCGGCGTCGGCACCACGGTCGCCCCGCCCCGCGTCGGCGTGGACGTCTCCACCACCCGGCACCGGTGGCCCGGCGCCGCGGACGACAGCTGGCGCCCGGTCGACTGCGGTCTGCCCGAGGTCCCCGCCGCGGTGGCCCGCCTGCTGGACCTCGACCCCGCCGCCGGCGCGCCCGTGCACATGGTCCGCCGCATCCGGCTGACCCACGGTCAGCCGGTGGCCGCCGAGCAGCTCTACGTCCCCGCCTCCTCGGTGCCCGCCCTCACCGCCATCGACGCCCCGTCCGGGCCCACCAGGGCCCGCGCCGTGCTGCGCGAACTCCAGCGGCTCACCCTGGACGGCCAGGACCGCGCCGTCGAACTCGGCTCCGCCCGGGCCGAGGACGCCAAGGAGCTGGACCGGCTGCCCGGCGCCCCGGTGCTGGTCGTCACCACCCGCTACTTCTCCGCCGGCCGCACCGCCGCCCTCTCCCTGGGCACCTACCGCGCCGACACCTGCCGCCTCACCTTCGGCGACGCCGGAGACCTCCAGATCGCCTCCTGAACACCGCGGTCACCTCCCGGGAGCTCCCTGGGGCCCCCGGGAGTCCCGCATCACCCCACCGGGTCCGCCTCCACCGCGTACCCCGGCACGGACGGCCACCGGACGGTCAGCACCACCGACTCCTCCTCGGCGCACCAGGAGTGGCCAACCCCGCGGCCCCAGACCACATAGTCGCCCTGCTCGGCCAACACCACGTCACGGCCCGGCAGTTCCACCCGGAAGCGCCCGCTGACCAGCACCAGCAGAGCCGTCCGCTCCTCGCCCTCCACCCACCGCGCCCGCCGCTCACCACGCGGGTGGACACCCCACTTGACCTCCACCGCCTCGCTGTGCCGGGGATCGTCCGCGTCCTTGACATGGCCGAGCAGCCACCCCCGATCCAGCGCCGCGTCCTTGCCCGCATGGCTCACATACACACCGTCGTCCACGCCGTCGTTCACACGGCCGGACGCTACCAACCGCCCACCAAGCGGCACGCCCCGCTCACCGCCGGGCCGTCACCAGGCCCCGTCCCGCTCACCGCCGGGCCGTCACCAAGCCCCTATCGCGCTCACCGCCGGGCCGTCACCTGGCCCCTGTCCCGCTCAGCGCCGGGCCGTCACCGTGCCCTCGACGGCGAACAGCTGCTCCTCGACATGGTCCAGCGCCAGCCGCAGCGCGCCGGTGGCCACCGCCGCCTCACCGAGCAGCGACAGCGCCACCCGGGGCGGCCGCAGACAGAACCGGGCCAGCTCCTCACGGAGCGGCTGGAGCACCCCGTCCAGTCCGGCCGCCCAGCCACCCACCACCACCAGCTCCGGGTCGAGCGCCAGCACCAGCGCCGCCACATCGTGCACCAGCCGCTGGATGAAACGATCCACCGCCGCCCGGGCCCGCTCGTCGCCCTTGCGGGCCAGCGCGAAGACCTCGGCCACCGCCTGCTCGTCCAGCGGATGCAGCGGCTCGTCCGTGGTCGACAGCAGCCGCTCCGGCGTGACCTCCCGGCCCAGCAGATGGAGCGCCCCGATCTCGCCCGCCGCCCCGCCGAACCCCCGGTGCAGCCGCCCGCCGATCAGCGAACCGGCCCCCGGACTCAACCCCGCCAGGACGAACACGATGTCGTCCGAGTCGGTCGCCGCACCCTTCCACTGCTCGGCCACCGCCGCCGCGTTGGCGTCGTTCTCCACCAGCACCGGACAGCGGAACGACCGCCTCAGCCGCTCGCCGAGCGCCAGCCCGGTCCAGCCCGGCAGCGCCGTGCTCAACCGGACCGTCCCGTCCCCCTCCACCACCCCGGGCGTGCCGACGCCCACCGCCCGCAGATTGCCGCGCGACACACCGGTGCGCCGCAACACGTCCGCCACGACCGCCCGGACCCGCTCCAGCCGCTCGTCCGCCGACGCCGTCTCGGAGACCGCCCGCGAACCGGCGCCGATGATCCGCCCGTCCAGCCCGGACAGCAGCGCGGCCACCCGGTGCGGACCGATCTCGATGCCCAGCAGATGCCCGGCCTCCGCCCGGAACCGGAACCGGCGCGCCGGCCGGCCCTGCCGCCTGGTCTCACCTTCCTCCGGAGCCGCCTCCACGACCAGGCCGTTGGCCATCAGGCCCTCCACCACCCCCTCGATCGTGGGACGCGAGAGTCCGGTGATACGGGTGAGGTCGGTGAGTGTGCGCGCGTCGGCGCCGCGCATCGCATGGAGTACCACCGCGGAGTTGATCCGCCGCAGCAGCGACGGGTCTCCGCCGGTCAGCCGCCCCACGTGATTCCTCCCTGGTCGCAGGCCTGTCTGGCCGGATCGTACTCAATGGCCGAACCCCCGGCGAGCGCCGGAGCACCGCCCGGTCCACCGAACCGGCGCGCCACCCCGGGAAGCCACCGTCCCGCCCCACCATCCTCCTCGCCTGACGAAACGCCAGTTGTCAGTGGGCGGCGGTTTACTGGAGTCATGACCACGGCACGGCACCTCGCCACCATCGACCGGCTGCGCGCCCTGCCCTTCCCCCGCGCACCGGGTCCGGCGGCGGTCGGCGAGGGCGGCGGCCCCGGCTACCACCTGGCCGAGCTGCGCACCACCGAGGAGCGGTACGCGGCGGAGGAGCAGTACGCGGCGGAGCGGGACGCCCTCGCGGTGCTGCTCGGCGCCCGCTGGGGTGCCCCGCAGGCGTTCAGCCTCTGGTCGCTGCTGGCACGCGCGGCCGAGCAGGAGGAGATACCGGAGCCCTGGGCCACCCTGAGCCGACGCGTCCCGGACGTGGACCTGTGGCGGGCCGACGACCGGTGGATCGCGATAGGCGTCTGCCGATGGTACGAGGACCAGCCCTGCCGCCTCGTCGTGGCCGTCACCACCGTCGACCCGCCCTGACCGCTACCCCTCTACCCCTCTCCCTCCCCGTCCCGAGCCGCGGCGCGCAGCCGGGCGAACTCCTCCGCCATCGTCGCCACCGACCAGTGCGCGTTGAGCCCGCTGGGGTTCGGCAGCACCCAGATCCGGGTGTCGCCTATGGTGCGCTGCTGCGGGCCGACCACCGCGGCCCGCTCATGGAAGGCGGTGCGGTACGCGGTCACCCCCGCGACCGCCAGCCAGCGGGGCCGCAGCCGCTCCACCTTGGCGGCCAGCAGCCGTCCGCCCTCCCGCAGTTCCGCGTCCGACAACTCGTCGGCCCGGGCACTGGCGCGCGCCGCCACATTGGTGATTCCCAGCCCGTACGCGAGCAGCTCCTGCTGCTCCGACGGCTTCAGCCGGCGCGGGGTGAAGCCGGAGCGGTGCAGCACCGGCCAGAAGCGGTTGCCCGGGCGGGCGAAGTGATGGCCGGTCGCGGCGGACATCAGCCCGGGGTTGATGCCGCAGAACAACACCGAGAGGCCGTCCGCGAGGACGTCGGGGACCAGACGGTCGCGGGCGGCCAGCAGCTCTTCAGGGGTCAGTCGTGCCATGCGCAGCGCATGCCCCGAAACGGCCGGCCGCACCCGGGCGCGCCGGGAGCGGCCACCGCCCGCGACGCCCTCGTCAGAGGATCGCCCCCGGGGTGTAGCCGGCGGCCTCCGGGTGGCGCTTCGCGATCTCCTCGATCCGTGCCACCACCGCGCCGACCTGGGCGGCCGCCGCACCGGTGAAGGAGAGCCTGTCCGCCATGGCGGCATCGAGCTGCGCACGGTCCAGCGGGATACGGGCGTCCGCGGCGAGCTTGTCCAGCAGCTCGTTCCGCTCGGTGCCCTGCTCGCGCATGGCGAGCGCGGAGGCGACCGCGTTCTCCTTGATCGCCTCGTGCGCCTCCTCGCGGCCCACCCCGGCACGCACCGCGGCCATCAGCACCTTGGTGGTGGCCAGGAACGGCAGATAGCGGTCCAGCTCACGGGCGACCACCGCCGGGAAGGCGCCGAACTCGTCCAGCACCGTCAGGAAGGTCTCCAGCAGCCCGTCGAAGGCGAAGAACGCGTCGGGCAGCGCGACCCGGCGCACCACCGAGCAGGAGACATCACCCTCGTTCCACTGGTCGCCCGCCAGCTCACCGGTCATCGACGCGTAGCCGCGCAGGATCACCATCAGCCCGTTGACGCGCTCGCAGGAGCGGGTGTTCATCTTGTGCGGCATCGCCGAGGAACCGACCTGGCCCGGCTTGAAGCCCTCGGTCACCAGCTCGTGCCCGGCCATCAGCCGGATCGTCTTGGCCAGCGAGGACGGGGCGCCGGCGAGCTGCACCAGCGCGGTGACGACCTCGTAGTCCAGCGAGCGCGGGTAGACCTGGCCGACCGAGGTGAACGCCTCGGCGAAGCCCAGGTGCCCGGCGATCCGCCGCTCCAGCTCGGCCAGCTTCCCCGCGTCCCCGCCGAGCAGGTCCAGCATGTCCTGCGCGGTGCCGACCGGGCCCTTGATGCCGCGCAGCGGGTAGCGGCCCAGCAGCTCCTCCAGCCGCCCGTACGCCACCAGCAGCTCGTCCGCCGCCGTCGCGAACCGCTTGCCCAGCGTGGTCGCCTGCGCCGCGACATTGTGCGAGCGCCCGGCCATCACCAGCTCGCCGTACTCGCCGGCCAGCCTGCCCAGCCGCGCCAGCACCGCCACCGTGCGGTCCCGCACCAGCTCCAGGGACAGCCGGATCTGGAGCTGCTCCACGTTCTCGGTGAGGTCGCGGGAGGTCATGCCCTTGTGGACCTGCTCATGGCCGGCCAGCGCGTTGAACTCCTCGATCCGCGCCTTCACATCGTGCCGGGTGACCTTCTCGCGCTCCGCGATCGAGGCCAGGTCCACCTGGTCGAGCACCCGCTCGTAGTCGGCGAGCGCCGCCTCCGGCACCTCGATGCCGAGGTCCTTCTGGGCGCGCAGCACGGCGAGCCACAGCCGACGCTCCAGCCTCACCTTCTCCTCGGGGGACCAGAGGACGGCCAGCTCGGCGGAGGCGTAGCGGCCGGCGAGGACGTTGGGGATGCGGGGCTTCACAGACGCAGTCACGTGACTGGATTCTACTGGCGGTTCGCGCAGCCCGGAGCCCCGGTCCGCTTCGTGCGTTGCTACGAAGCCGTCCCGCCCGCCATCACGGAACCCCAGCCCCCCACCGCACCAAGCCCAGGCCCCCCGCCACCACGGCGCCGAACCGGACACCGTACGGGCTCGGGCCGCCCGCCGCTACGGGGCGGAGCCGGACGTCGTACGGGCCCAGGCCGACCGTCGCTACGGCGCCGAGCCGGACGTCGTACGGGCTCGGGCAGACCGCCTCCACGGGGCGGAGCCGGAATCCGTACGGGCCCAGGCCGCCCGCAGCCACGGGGCCGAGCCGTTAGGCCGCCCGCCGCTACGGGGCCGAGCCCGGAGTGGTGTCCGGCGCCGGCGGGGCCTCCCAGGGCAGCAGCTCGGGGCGCTTGGCCGGGCGCCCGTCCCCGGAGGACCGGCCGGTCAGCCGCCGCCCGATCCAGGGCCCGAGGTGCTGGCGGGCGAACCGTACGTCCCCGACCCGCCGGGCCCCCCAGCGGGGCGGTACGGCCGGGGGCAGCGGTGCCCGCCAGTCCTCTTCGGCGTCCAGGCCCAGCACCTGCCACACCGCCTCGGCCACCCGGCGGTGCCCCTCGCCGGTCAGATGCAGCCGGTCCACGTCCCACATCCGCTGGTCGGCCAGCACCTCGGCGCCGTAGAGATCCACCACCAGCGCCCCGTGCCGGGCCGCCAGGGCGTCGATGTGCGCGAAGAGCTGCTCCATCCGCGGGCGGAAGCGCTCCATCACCGGGCCGTTGCGACCGGGCGAGCGCATCAGCACCAGCTGCCCGCAGGAGGGCGCGAGCCGCTCCACGGACTCCTCCAGCAGTCCCCGCACCCGGCCCATGTCGCACCCGGGGCGCAGGGTGTCGTTGAGCCCGCCGACCAGCGTGACGACATCCGCCTTCATCGCGGCGGCGAGGTCCACCTGCTCGTCGAGGATCTGCCCGATGAGCTTCCCCCGCACGGCCAGGTTGGCGTACCGGAAGCCGTCGGTCCGGGCGGCGAGCCGCGCCGCCAGCAGATCGGCCCAGCCCCGGTAGCTGCCGTCGGGCAGCAGGTCCGACATCCCCTCGGTGAAGCTGTCACCCACCGCGACAAAGCTGTTGTATGTGGCATTCATCTCCATGGCGAAGCCGATGCTACCGCGCGGTCGCCGACAACCGGAGGCCGCCACCGGAAAGCCCGGGGCTAGCCCTCCGAAGGCAGGCTCTTGCGGCAGGTGATCCAGCGGTTGGCGCTGAGCGGGTCGTGCGGCTCGCGCCGGGAAAGCCGGGGCGTGGGGTGGTCGAAGGGGGTCCGGGTGGTGGTGGCCCAGCCGAGGGTGGTCAGGGCGTCGGCGGTGTCGGGCCGGGGCCCGGGGGCGAAGAGGGCGAGGAGGTCGATGCCGAGGCGGTCGCGGGCGGCGGTGTACATGGGGTCGGCGCGGACGGCGGCGTACTCCGGCGCGGCCTTGATCTCGTACGCGAAGGTGCTGCCCGGCGCGCTGAGGGTGTCCAGTGCGGTGGCGACACGGAGCTCGATCTCGGCGGGCAGATAGAGGAAGAGCCCTTCGGCGAGCCAGGCGGTGGGCCGGGCCGGGTCCAGTCCGCTGCCGAGCAGTGCGGTGGTCCAGCCGCCGCGCAGATCGACCGGTACGGTGCGCCGCTCGGCCGTGGGCGCGGCGCCGGGCAGACCGTCCACCACCCGCTGCTTGAAGGTGAGGACGTCGGGGCGGTCGAGCTCCCAGACCGTGGTGCCGGGCGGCCAGGGCAGACGGAAAGCCCGGGAGTCCAGCCCCGCGCCGAGCAGCACCACTTGGCGGGCCCCGGCCCGGACGGCGTCGAGCAGATGGGCGTCCAGGACCCACGTGCGCAGCGCGAAGTAGCCGGCCAGGCGCTCCCAGACCGGGTCGCCGGGAGCGACCTGCGAGGGGTCGCGCGGCCAGTCCGCGCAGCCGGGCGCGGCGCGGACGAAGTGCTCGGCGTACGGGTCGACGGCGAGCGGTTCGGGCCGCCGGGCCTCCAGAGCCCGGGCATGGGCGACCAGCAGGGCGGTGCGGCCCACGCCGGCGGCGACACCGGAGACGTCCACGGCGGTCACCGCTGCTCCACCACTGACGGCACCGGAGTGGCCGGCAAGGGCGATGCGGCAAAGGGCAGTTCGGACAGATCGGCGACGCGGGCCCCGTACACCCTGGCCATGAACCGCAGGATGTCCGCGTCGGCGAGGTGCAGGGCGGTGGTGCAGTCGCGCAGCACGGTGAGGTGGAAGCCGCGCTGGAAGGCGGTACGGGCGGTGGAGTCGACGCAGACATCGGCGAACAGGCCGGCCAGAACCAGATGGTCGATGCCGCGCCGACGCAGATGAGGCTCCAGCCGTTCGTCGAGGAACGCGTCGAAGACGGCGCGTTTGGTGAACACCTCCTCGCCCGGGCGAGGGCGGACGCCGTGGAACTCGGCGCCCCAACTGCCCTCCAGGCACTTGGGCCGCTTGCCGAGCAGCGCGTCGCGCCGGCGCCAGGCGGGGCCCTGATGGACGGGGTCGCCGAGGAACCGGACGAAGAGCACGTCAAGGCCCGTCTCCCGGGCCAGCTCGACGGCGCGGACACTGTTCGCGGCGGCGCGGGTGAGGCGCTCGGGGTCGCCGGGGAAGCGGGCGGCGGCGACCGGACCCGCGCAGAAGTCGTTCTGCAGGTCGACCACGAGCAGTGCGGTGGTGCCGGCCGTCTCGGTCACCGGGCACCGGCCGTGGCACTGCCAGGCGCGGTGCCCGGTGCGGGCAGGCGCGTCCCCGCGGGCGCGGCGAGCTCGGCGAGGACCGCGTCCACCACCTCGGTGGTACGGGCCTCCCCGCCGAGGTCGGGGGTGCGGACGCCGCGGGCCTGGACGGCGGCCAGCGCGGCCTCGGCGGCGGCCTCGGCCCCGGGGCAGCCCGCGTGCCGCTCGGCGACCCGGGCGGCGGCCCGGATCGTGGCGACCGGGTTGACCAGGTCGCGTCCGGCCAGGTCGTCGGCCGAGCCGTGCACCGTCTGGTACTCCACCAACTCATGGAGACCGGCGGCCAGGTGGACGTTCTCCGTGCAGCGGTTCTCCTGCCGCTCTGCGCCGTACCGGTCGAGCAGCACCACATGCATGATGTCCGCCCACTCGTTCCCGGCGACCAGCACGGTCCGGTCCTCGGGGCCGTGGGTGATCAGGTTGCGGTTGACCGTGTCGGGCTGGAACAGGTCCACGGCGATGCCGAGCTCGTCGGACATGCCGCCCGTCCAGTCGTCCAGCGCACCGTCCAGCAGGTGGTACTTGTACGCCATCACGACCCGGGACGGCCCGTCCGGCCAGAGCGCGCGGGCGCGGTCCACGGCGTAGCGCAGAACCTGGTCGGTGACGGAGCGGCTGAACTCCATGGTCCGCACCACCGTGCCGGAGGTGTGCCGGTTCTCGCCGGTGTAGAAGCCCTGCGCCTGGTCGCGGACCAGCAGCATCCGGGCCGAACCGGCGGTGAGAGGTTCGACCTTGACGGCCGTCAGCCGTTGGCGGACCAGGTACAGCGACTGGGCGTTGATGGCGGTACGGAACACCGCCCGGACGCCCGCGGCGGCCTGCTCCCGGCAGAACCGCTCGTAATGCGCGGCGTCCTGCTCGGTGAGCCGGGCGAACTCCCCGGTGCCGGCGGCCTCGGCGCGCAGCGAGACATAGGAGTGGTAGAGCCGTGGTGACCGCACCACCTCGACCCGTGTGCCGTGCAGCCCGGTGATCCGATGCAGCACCCGTTCGAAGACGGGGGCGAGTTCCGGGCCGGTGCCGCGGCCGACGGCGAGGGCGATGAGTGGTGCGGTCATACGGGACTCCTACGAGGTGGGTGCGGGTCAGGCGGGGGTCGGGACGAGCTGGTCGCCCGGGATGCCGGCCTTCTCGGGGGAGTAGTAGTCGCGGATGCCGTCGGCCCAGGTGGGGACGGCGATCCGGTCGCCGGAGTCCGGCCCGAAGGCGCCGAACAGCGCCTCGGTGTTGGCCTCCTCGAACCCGATCGCGGTCATCAGGGCGAGGAAGCGGGACCGCTCGATCAGCCCGTCGTCGTCGGGGTCGCCGAGCGCGGCCAGGGCGTCGGCGAAGTCGGAGGCGGTGGCGCCGAAGAGCTCGGGGTTCAGCACGAAGCCTCGGAACTCCTCGGGGCTGATCACCCCGTCGTCGTTGGCGTCCAGCGCCGCGGACAGCACCTCCCAGTAGCGCCGGAGGCTGTCGGCCAGCGCCTGGCGGGCGGTCTCGGAGGAGTCCGCGGCGACCGCCAGGACCCGCGCGCTCATCAGGTCGAAGTCTTCGGCTTCGAGCACCCCGTTGCCGTTGGCGTCGAACAGGCTGAACACCAGCGCGGCGCGCCGGTGGGCCTCGTGTACCTCGTGGGCCATGGTGTTCTCTCCCTCGCAGCGGCCCCGCCTCGGACGGCAGGGCACCCGGCCCGGCGGCGATCCTCCGACCGGCCGGGACGTCCACTGTGCGCGCCGCGCACGGGACGTGGAGACAAAACTGACGTACCGTCACTCGCCAGAGTGACGGTTGCGGCCCGGCCCACACCCCCGCCCCCCGGGGGGCCGAGAGTCCAGGCGGATCCTCCGCGGCCGCCCTGGGAGATCGGGCAACTGGCCTTGCTACGACAGCCTGTGATCGGCTTCGGCAGCCGTTGATCGCTGGCGTGCCTGCTGATTGGGTGACCGGCATGACCGAGCTCGGATCCGTCGCCTGGCCACCTGTCCCGATCAGGACCGAGAGGCTTGTGCTCCGTGCGCCCGAGGCGCGTGACCGTGCGGCGTTCGTCGAGTTGCTGACGTCGCCGGAGGTGCACACCTACCTCGGCGGTCCTCGCCCGCGTGACCAGCTTGAGCGGGAGATGCCCGGGGTGCCCGAGCAGTGGCCCGGGAGTTTCGTGGTCGATCTGGAGGGGGCGATGATCGGCCAGGTCCTGCTCCGGAGAGCCACGGAGCACCGCCGCCCGGCTGCGGTAGGGAAGGTCGATCTCGGCTATCTGCTCCTGC
Organism: Streptomyces lichenis; assembly: GCF_023218175.1. Lineage (GTDB taxonomy): Bacteria > Actinomycetota > Actinomycetes > Streptomycetales > Streptomycetaceae > Streptomyces > Streptomyces lichenis. The sequence goes on from NZ_JALPTH010000012.1 coordinate 120,276, forward strand.
CGCGAGCGTGGGGTCACGGGTACGCCGCCGAGGCGTGCGCGGCGGCACTCGACTGGCTCGCCGGTGCCCCTCCCGGCGAGCCGGTGGTGCTTGCCACCCAGACCGCCAACGTCCGGTCGATGCGCCTAGCGGTGAAGCTGGGATTCGCGGAGGTGGAGCGGTTCCAGGCGTGGGGCGCCGAGCAGTGGCTCGGGCTACGGCCCCCGGGTCACGCCTTCCAAGTGAGCGCGTTCTCGGTAGCGCGGATCCGTTGAGCGGATGGGGACGGGCGGGGCGGGGCCGTGCTGTCCGGGGCCTTCGCCGCTGCTGCCGGCTGGCCTGCGCCTGCGCCGCTCGGCTTCCTTGTCCTCTCGTGCCGCCGGGCCGCTTCTGCTGTGCTGCCCCGCCGCCTCCGCCATGCCGTCCGGCTCCCGCCGCCCGTGCTGTCTGGCCGGCTTCTCCTGTGCCGCCCGGCCGCTCCTTTCGTGCCGCCCGGCGTCCTCCTCCCGTGTCATCAGGCCTGCGCCCGTGCCGTTCGGCTTCGTTCTCCCGTGCCGCCCGGCCCCTTTGACTTCCTATTTGGGCAACGAATGGAAGGGGTGGGGGAGTGCCCGGGTTTGGCGGGTTGGCGAGTGTTCGCCATGTGTGGGGGAGTGCTGCGGGGGTGGTCAGGAGGCGGGGCGGCCTACCAGTTCGCGGAGGACGTCTTCCATGGTGACCAGTCCGGCGAGTCGGCCGTCCTCGTCCAGTACGGCGGCGAGGTGGGTGCGGCTGCGGCGCATGGCGGTCAGTACGTCGTCCAGCGGGGTGGCGGCGCGGACGCGGGCGATGGGGCGCATGGCGGTGACCGGGAAGGGGAGGTCGCGCAGGGTGATGTCCAGGGCGTCCTTCACATGGAGGTAGCCCAGGATGTGGCGGGTGGTGTCGAGCACGGGGAAGCGGGAGAACCCGGACTCGGCGGCCAGGGTCTCCAACTCCTCGGGGGTGGTGCCCACCCGTGCGTAGCGGACCTGGTCCACCGGCATCACCACGTCGCGCACCGGGCGGCGGCCCAGCTCCAGGGCGTCGTGGAGCCGCTCGGTCGCCCGGTCGTCCAGCAGCCCGGCGTCGCTGGCGTCGGTGACCATGCGGGCCAGCTCGTCGTCCGAGAAGGTCGCCGACACCTCGTCCTTCGCCTCCACCCGCAGCAGCTTCAGCAGCCCGTTGGCGAAGGCGTTGATGGTGAAGATGACCGGGCGCAGGGCGCGGGCCAGTGCCACCAGGGGCGGGCCGAGCAGAAGCGCGGTCCGGGTGGGTTCGGCGAGGGCGATGTTCTTGGGCACCATCTCGCCGAGGAGCATATGGAGGTAGGTCGCCACGGAGAGGGCGATGGCGAAGGAGAGGACGTGCACCAGTCCGCCCGGGACGCCGACGGCATCGAACAGCGGCTCCAGCAGGTGCGCGATGGCCGGCTCGGCGACCACGCCCAGCACCAGGGTGGACAGAGTGATACCGAGTTGGGCGGCCGCGAGCAGCGCCGAGACATGCTCCAGCCCCCACACCACGCTGCGCGCCCGGCGGTCGCCCTGCTCGGCGGCCGGCTCGATCTGGCTGCGCCGCACCGAGATCAGGGCGAACTCCGCGCCCACGAAGAACGCGTTCACGGCGAGCGTCAGCAGGCCGATGAGGAGTTGGATCGCGGTCATCGGGCCTCCTGCCCACGGTTGTGCCCGGCCGGGGCGTCGGCACCGGCTTCCTCGCCGTCATCGGACGGGACGGGGGCGTGCATCAGGACACGGGCCGCACGGCGGCCGGAGGCGTCCACCACGTCCAGCCGCCAGCCGTCCGGCAGTTCCACGCTGTCCCCGTTCTTCGGGATACGGCCCAGCTCGGTGGCCACCAGCCCGGCGAGGGTCTCGTACGGACCGTCCGGCACGCGCAGCCCGACGGACTCCAGCTGGTCGGTGCGGGCGGCGCCGTCCGCCGACCACAGGTCCCGTCCGTCGGCGTCCTGGCCGGCCCGCGCCAGGTCGGGCGTCTCGTGCGGATCGTGCTCGTCGCGCACCTCGCCCACGACCTCCTCGACGATGTCCTCCAGAGTGACCACACCGGCCGTACCGCCGTACTCGTCGATGACCACCGCCATCGTCGCCTTGCCGGAGAGCCGGTCCAGCAGCCGGTCGACGGTGAGGGACTCCGGGACGAGCAGCGGCTCGCGCAGTAGCTCGGTGACGGCCGTGCGGGCGCGCTGACCCGCGGGCACCCGCAGCACGTCCTTGATGTGCACGGTGCCGACGACCGTGTCCAGGCTGCCCCGGTAGACGGGGAAGCGGGACAGCCCGGTGGCCCGGGTGGCGTTGGCGACGTCCTCGGCGGTGGCCTGGGTGTCCAGGGCGGTGACCTGCACCCGGGGCGTCATCACGTTCTCCGCGCTCAGCTCGGCGAGGCTGAGGGTGCGGACGAAGAGCTCGGCGGTGTCCGCCTCCAGCGCGCCTTCCCGGGCGGAGTGGCGGGCCAGGGCGACCAGCTCCTGCGGGCTGCGCGCCGAGGCCAGCTCCTCGGCCGGCTCCAGGCCGAGCGCGCGCACCAGCCGGTTGGCGGTGTTGTTCAGATGGCCGATCAGCGGTTTGAAGGCGGCCGAGAAGAACCGCTGCGGGGTGGCGACCACCTTGGCGACGGCGAGGGGCGAGGAGATGGCCCAGTTCTTCGGGACCAGCTCGCCGACCACCATCAGCACGACGGTGGACAGGGCCGTCCCGATCACCAGCGCCATGGAGGAGGCCACGGAGGCCGACAGGCCGATGTCGCGCAGCGGCCCCCGGATGAGCGCGGCGATGGCGGGCTCGGAGAGCATGCCGACGACCAGATTGGTCACCGTGATGCCGAGCTGGGCGCCGGAGAGCTGGAACGTCAGCGACCGTACGGCCTTCAGGGCGCCGGCCGCGCCCCGCTCGCCCCGGTCCACCGCCCGCTGGAGCTCCCCCCGTTCGACGGTGGTGAGCGAGAACTCGGCCGCCACGAACGCGCCGCAGGCCAGGGAGAGCAGCAGGGCGACGAGGAGCAGGAGCACTTCGGTCATCGGTTCACCTCCGTCTTGTTGGCGTAAGGGTTGTTGTCACGTGTGTTGTGGTGCTGGGCGTTGTCGTGATGGCTGTCGTTGTCAGGGGCGGGTGTCTGTGGTGCGTGTGGTCGCTACTGGGAGGTTCGCCCGGGGATGGACGCTCACACCTTCGACTTGCAAGAAGGGTAAAGTGCTGGCAAAGGAGAATCGATCACCCGTTCGGGTGGTCGGTCGGTCAGCGGCTTGACCCAGCACCGCCAGTGGTCCTCGCGGCCGTAGCCGGCGGCCGCCCAGGCCGACCGCGCCCGGTCATTGACCTCCACGACCATCGCGTCCACCCGGCGCCCGCCCAGCGCGGTAAACCGCCGCTCGGCCGCGGTGAGCAGGGCGGTGGCAACGCCTTGCCGACGGCAGTCGGGATGGACGGCCAACCGGTAGGCGGAGCACCGCCACCCGTCGAACCCGGCTATCACGGTGCCCCACAGCACCCCGTCCCGCTCCGCCGGCAGCAAGGCCTCGGGGTCCCGTTCCAGGAGACGGGCCACGCCCGCGTGGTCGTCGCTGATGCTGGTGCCCTCGGCGGCCTCCCGCCAGAAGGAGAGCACAGGGCCGATGTCGGCGGGCACGGCGCATCGGATCCGGAGATCATTCATGGGCCGAGCCAAGCACACGGCCCGCCGGGACGGCGGAGCCACCCCGTCCGCGCGCCCCGTGCGCCCGGTGCGCAGACGGTGGTGACCGGACCCTCAGGCGCCGGCCTCGCGTGGTTCAGTCGTCCACCGGTCGGCGCGCGGTGCCGAGGACACTGGGCGAGGAGGGGAACGGTACGCCGCCCTCCGGCACCCGTAGCCGCCGGAAGCCGGTGACCTCGAACCCGGCCGCCGACAGCGCGGCCAGCGGGTCACGGGCCGTGTGGCAGCCACCGAACAGCAGCGGCCACACCGTGCGGTCCGCGACCCGCTGCACGGTGGCGAGCGCCCGCCCCTCGGCCCGGCCGTGTTCGAAGAACCGCAGCTGTCCGCCGGGCCTCAGCACCCGGCGCAGCTCGGCCAGGGCCCGCGGCAGGTCCCGTACCGAGCAGAGCACCAGCGAGGCGACGGCTGCGTCAAAGGCCTCGCTCTTCACCGGCAGCGCCTCCGCCACACCCGGCACCACGTCCACCGGCACCTCGGCGCGCAACGCCGCCGCGACCGCCGAGCGGCGCAACCGCCGCTCCGGTTCGAGCGCCACCACCTCGGAGACCTGCCCGGGGTAGTGCGGGAAGTTGAGTCCGTTGCCCGCGCCGATCTCGATGACCCGGCCGGACAGCCCCGCCAGCAGTTCCGTACGGTGCGCGGCGATTCCGGCCCGGGTCTCCGCAGCCACACTGATCCGCTCGTAGAAGCGGGCGAAGAGGGGGTGGTGTACGGGGTCTCGCATCGCGGCCCTCCTGCGTCGGTGGCGAGCGGCGGTCCGGGGAATCGGCAGCGGGGACCGCTGACGGGGGTCAGGTGAAGGGTTCGCCTACGAGGATCCTTCCCGGATCGCGCCAAGGTCAGCCCCGCCCCTCCTGCGGTGGGATGCCGGGGTGCCGGGGTGGCAGGATCGGGGCATGCCGCCACGCTTGCCATATCCGCCGACGCCCCGGTGCGCGTCCGGCTCGACCGACGGATTCCGCCCCCTGGGGCGGGAGCGATGAGGGGCGTGCTGGTCACCGGCGGGTCCCGGGGTATCGGACGGGCCGTCGCGACGGCGTTCGCCCGGGGCGGGGACCGGGTCGCCGTCCAGTACGCCAGCCGCCGCGAGGACGCTGAGGAGACCCTGCGCCTGCTGCCCGGCACCGGCCATGTGCTGATCGAGGCCGATCTCGGCGAGCCCGGGGCGGCCGAGCGGGTGGTGGCCGCGGCGGTGAAAGGGCTCCGCGACGGCGGTGCGGAGGGGGTCGACGTGCTGGTCAACAACGCCGCGGTGGCGCCGTCGGCCGACAACCGCCACCCGGTGGCGGAGGTGTCCCTGGAGGAGTGGCGGGCGGTCTGGCGCCGGATGACGGACGTCAACCTGCTCGCGGCCGCCGACCTGACCTGGGCGGTGGCCCGCCACCTCATCGACCGCGGGGCGTCGGGCAGCATCGTGAACGTCGGCTCGCGCGGGGCGTTCCGGGGTGAGCCGGAGTTCCCCGCCTACGGGGCCGCCAAGGCGGCGCTGCACGCCTTCGGCCAGTCGATGGCCGTCGCACTCGCCCCGCACGGCATCGCGGTGACCGCGGTCGCGCCGGGGTTCGTCGCCACGGAGCGCCAGGCGGCCAAGCTCGCCGGTGAGGCAGGGGAGGCGCTGCGTACGGAGAGCCCGTTCGGGCGGGTGGGCACCGCCGAGGAAATTGCCGCGGCCGTGCACTTCCTCGCCTCCCCGGCCGCGGTCTGGGCCTCCGGCACGGTCGTGGACCTCAACGGCGCGTCCTATCTGCGGACCTGAGGGTCTTGCCTGCGGATGCCGGGCCTCGGGCGCGGCGCGCCCCGGGCCTCCAGCCGCAGACCCGAAGCGCGGGCCGTGCGCGGTACGCGGCCGCGCGCCGGGCCTCCGGCTGCGGGCCCGAAAGCCCGTACCGTGCACTGGCGACCCCGGCTGCGGACCTGCGCCTCCGGCTGCCCCGCGTAACTGCGAGCGCGCACCGGGCCTCCGGCCGCGGACCCGAAGCCCCGGCCGAGGGCGGTATACGGCCGCGCGCGGTACGTGGCCGGGGCGGTGCGTGGCCGGGATCGCGGGTCCCGATACGCGGGTGCGCGGCCGAGGAGAGCGGGTTTCGATACGTGGCCCACCCCCCCCGGAGGGCTGCGTACTCCCGCCTCCGCGCCCTCGGCCGCGTACCGCGCCCCACCCACGCACCCGGAAGCCCGTCCCCGCGCGCACATCGACCCCGAGATCGCGCCCCGCCCACCCCCGGCAACCCGACCCCGAGCGCCCCGTACCCCGCGACACCCCGCGACCTAGGCCGCCGCCCCGCACCCCGCGCCCCAGACCGCTCCGCCCCCCAGGCCGCGCCGCACCGGCGACCGGTCGTCGTCCAACTCCGCCCCGAGTCCGTACATACAGCGCGCCACCCGCGGCCCAACAGGCCGCCCCTCAGCCCGAGACGAAGCAGAACTCGTTGCCCTCGGGGTCGGTCAGCACCTGGAAGTGGCCCCACTCGTCGGTGACGATCCCGCCGGAGCGGGTCGCGCCCAAGGCCACCGCCGCGTCGGAGGCGGCCGTCACGTCCCCGGCGTTCAGGTCCAGATGGAGCCGGTTCTTGGCGGCCTTGCCCTCCGGTACGGCCTGGAAGGCGATACGGATGAAGTCCGGCGGGTCGACGTACGACCAGTCGGGGGAGCGGTCCACCGGGTCGCCGCCGAGCAGCGCCGCCCAGAAGCGGACCAGGGCCGCCGGGTCGGCGCAGTCGAACACGATCTCCTCGACCTTCGCGCGCAGAGCAGTCATGATCAGGAGCGTACGGCGCGGGCGAAGGCCTCCGCATCCCAGTCGCCGCCGAGCACCGGCGCCAGCCACCCCGGGGCCGCCGCGCGGAACGCCGCCGGGGCGAGCGCGCCGGCACCGGCGGGCACCGCTCCCAGCAGCGGGGCGCCCGCGACCACCGGCAGGTCCGTCACATTGCACCGCTCGGCCAGTCCGGGCCGCTGCGGCCAGCTCCCCACCACGACCCCGGCCTGGACGATCCCGCGGGCCCGCAGCGCCTCGGCGGTCAGCGCCGCCATGTTGAGCGTGCCGAGCGCGGCGGGCGCCACCACCAGGACCGGGGCGCCCAGCAGCGCCGCCGCGTCGGCGAGGGTGCCGCCGTCCGCGTCATAGCGGACCAGCAGCCCGCCGGCGCCCTCCACCAGCACCAGGTCGTACTCCTCCGCCAGCTTCCGAGCTGCCTCGGCCACCTCGGCCGGGCCCACCGGCGCCATGCCCGCCCGGCGCGCGGCCGTCTCCGGGGCCAACGGCTCCGGGAAGCGGGCCAGTTCGACCGGGGTGACGCCGGGCCCGGCCAGCCGGGCCACCTCGTCCGCGTCACCCGGCACGCCCGGCTCGACGCCGGTCTGCGCCGGCTTCAGCACCGCCACCGACCGCCCGGCCGCCCGGGCCGCCGCGGCGAGCGCCGCCGTGACCACGGTCTTGCCGATCTCGGTCCCGGTCCCGCTGACCACCATCACCGACATGGGTCCGTCCTTACTCTCTCTCAGCCCTGCCGGGCCGCCGCGCGGACCGCGCGGCAGATCCGGGCGAGGTCCTCGTCCTCCGTGACATACGGCGGCATCACATACACCAGGTCCCGGAACGGTCGCAGCCACACGCCCTCGCGCACCGCGGCCGCCGTCGCCGCCCGCATGTCCACCGGGTGGTCCAGCTGCACCACGCCGATCGCCCCGAGCACCCGCACGTCACGGACACCGGGCAGTTCGGCGGCCGGGGCCAGGCCCTCGGCGAGCCCCGTCTCGATCCGCTTGACCCGCCCGGCCCAGTCCCCGTCGAGGAGCAGGTCGATCGAGGCGCCGGCCACCGCGGCGGCCAGCGGATTGGCCATGAAGGTCGGCCCGTGCGCCAGCACCGGGACCTCGCCGCGGGAGATGCCGTCCGCCACACGTGAGGTGCACAGGGTGGCGGCCATGGTGAGGTAACCGCCGGTCAGGGCCTTGCCCAGGCACATCACATCGGGTGACACCCCCGCCTGCTCGGCGGCGAACAGGGTGCCGGTGCGGCCGAAGCCGGTGGCGATCTCGTCGAACACCAGCAGGACGCCGTACTCGTCGCAGGCCTCCCGCAGCACCCGCAGATAGGCCGGGTCGTGGAAGCGCATCCCGCCGGCGCCCTGCACCACCGGCTCCACGATCACCGCGGCCAGCTCGTCGGCGTGCCGGGCGATCGCCGCGCGCAGCCGCTCGGCGTACTCCTCCTCGTACCCCGACGGCGGGGCGTCGGCGAAGATCTGCCGGGGCAGCACCCCCGACCACAGCTGGTGCATCCCGCCGTCCGGGTCGCACACCGACATCGGCTGCCAGGTGTCACCGTGGTAGCCGCCGCGCCAGGTCAGCAGCCGCTGCTTGGCCGGGCGGCCGACCGAACGCCAGAACTGCAGGCACATCTTGACGGCGACCTCGACGGAGACGGACCCCGAGTCGCTGAGGAAGACATGCCGCAGCGGCTCGGGGGTGATCTCCACCAGCCGGGCCGCCAGCCGCACGGCGGGCTCATGGGTGAGGCCGCCGAACATCACATGGCTCATCCGCTCCGACTGCTCCCGCAGCGCCGCGTCGAGCACCGGGTGGCGGTAGCCGTGGATGGCCGACCACCAGGACGACATCCCGTCGACCAGCTCCCGCTGACCGTGCACCGGCTCGGCCAGCCGCAGCCGGACCCCGGAGGCGGAGGCCACCAGAAGGGGTTCCTCCCGGCCGGGCATCGGGCCGTAGGGGTGCCAGACATGAACCCGGTCCAGTGCCAGCAGTTCCGGGCCGGAGAGGGGAGGAGCGGGCGGCCCCGGACGCCCGGGGCGTCCGGGGGCAGCCGGCTGATCGGTCAGCGGCTCAGGCATTGGGGGCGAGGTCCGTGCCGGCGCCCCGGCGGCGTACCGCCACCAGGTCCGTACGCGCCGCTCCGGCGGGTACGGGCGCGGGGTGCGGCTCGTCCGCACCGGCGCTCGCCGCGACCGGCTCGGGCACCCCGGCCGGCTCCGGGGCGCAGACCCCGCCGCCGCCCGACGAACCGCAGCCGCCGCAGCCACTGTGCCCGGCGTCGGCACCGGTGTCAGCCGCGGGGCCGCAGCCGCCGACCGACGAACCGCAGCCGCCGGCCGCCGGGGCCTCGTCGTGCGCGGTCGAGCGGTGCCGGGGGAGCGTGGTGGTTCCGGCGCCCTCCACCTCGAAGCCGGCGTCGGCGATCATCTCCAGGTCCGCCTTGCCCGCCTGGCCCTCACTGGTGAGGTAGTCGCCGAGGAAGATGGAGTTCGCCAGGTGCAGCGCCAGCGGCTGGAGGCTGCGCAGATGCACCTCGCGGCCGCCCGCCAGCCGCACCTCCACGTCCGGGCAGACGAAGCGGACCATGGCGAGGATCCGCAGCGCGCGCTGCGGCGTCAGGTTCCACTCCTTGGCCAGCGGCGTCCCCTCGAACGGGATGAGGAAGTTCACCGGCACCGAGTCCGGGTCCAGCTCGCGCAGCGCGTACACCACGTCGACCAGGTCCTCGTCGCTCTCGCCCATACCCGCGATCAGGCCCGAGCAGGCCGACAGGCCCGCCGCGTGCGCCTTCTGCACGGTGTCCACGCGGTCCGCGTAGGTGTGCGTGGAGGTGATGGCCCCGTAGGTGCTCTCCGAGGTGTTGAGATTGTGGTTGTACGCGTCGGCGCCCGCCGACCGCAGCCGCTCGGCCTGCCCGTCCGACAGCAGCCCGAGGCAGGCGCACACCTCGACGTCCTCGTTGCCGTCCTTGATGGCCTGGATCGTCTTGGACACCCGGTCCACGTCCCGGTCGGTCGGGCCGCGCCCGCTCGCCACCAGGCACACCCGCTTCGCCCCGCCGGCGACCCCGGCGGCCGCGGCCTTGGAGGCGTCCTCCGGCTTCAGCCAGGTGTACTTGAGGATCTCCGCCTTGGAGCCGAGCCGCTGCGAACAGTAGGAGCAGTCCTCGGGGCACAGTCCCGACTTGAGGTTGACCAGGTAGTTCAGCTTCACCCGCCGGCCGAACCACTGCCGGCGCACCTTTCCGGCCGCCGCGACCACGTCCAGCAGCTCGTCGTCGGAGGTCGCCAGCACGGCGAGTGCTTCTTCGCGGGTCGGCAGCTCGCGCCGAAGCCCCTTGTCCACCAGCGTGTTCAGCAGGTCCATGGCTGTGATCCTGGCCTACGCCGCCCCACTCGGCCAAGGAGAAAGTGCACAAAGGAGCGGCCCCGCGGTGTGTGCATGGCCACACGCCGCCGCCGGTGCGGCCCGGCTAGGGTCTTGTGCACTGCCTACAAACCGGCCGTGCCTCCCGAGTGAACGGGTCCGTCCGTCCGGCGGACGGGCCGTCCCCCTCCGGCGCGTCCCCGTACCGGGTGGGGCCGCGGCCTTCCACCCGAACGGGCGGTGCCCGTCCGCCCGTACCGTCCAGGGACCGAAGATGACCGAGGCTCCGCAGCCGCCCACGCCCGCCGCCGTGCCCCGGGGGGCCACCATCTCGCCCGTCTCCTCGCCGTCACCCGTCCCGGCCCGGGGCGCGTTCGACTGGACCGAGGAGGAGGCGCGCCGGCGTGCCGGCGCCGGGCTGGTCCGGGCGGTTCGGCCGCGTCCGGCCGACTCGGACCTGCTCGACCTGGCGAGCAACGACTATCTGGGCCTCACCCGGCACCCGGCCGTGACCGCGGCCGCCGCCGAGGCGGCGCACCGCTGGGGCGCAGGCTCCACCGGCTCCCGCCTGGTGACCGGGACCACCGAGCTGCACACCGAACTGGAACGTGAGCTCGCCGACTTCTGCGGCTTCGAGGCCGCTCTGGTCTTCTCCTCCGGGTACGCGGCCAATCTGGCCGTGTTGACCGCGCTGACCGCGCCCGGCTCGCTGCTGCTGTCGGACGCCGGGAACCACGCCTCCATCGTGGACGGCTGCCGGCTCTCCCGGGCGCAGACGGAGGTGGTGGCGCACGCCGACCCGGAAGCGGTGGCCAAGGCACTGGGTCGGGAGCCGGGCCGCCGGGCGCTGCTGGTCACCGACGCGGTGTTCTCGGTGGACGGCGACGCCGCCCCGCTGGCCGCGCTCGGCCGGGTGTGCCGGGAGCACGGGGCCGCGCTGGTCGCCGACGACGCCCACGGCCTCGGGGTGCTCGGCGAGGGCGGCCGCGGGACCGCGTACGCGGCGGGTCTGGCGGGGGACCCGGATGTGGTCGCCACGCTCACCCTGTCCAAGTCGCTGGGCAGCCAGGGCGGTGCCGTCCTCGGTCCGGCCCGGGTGATCGCCCATCTGGTCAACGCCGCCCGGACCTTCATCTTCGACACCGGTCTGGCCCCCGCCGCGGCCGGGGCGGCGCTGGCCGCGCTGCGGCTGCTGCGCGCGGAGCCGGCGCTGGCAGGCCGGGCCCGTACGGTCGCCGCCGAGCTGTACGGACGGCTGACCGCGGCCGGTCTCACCGCCGCCCGGCCGGACGCCGCGGTGGTGTCGGTACGCGCCCCGTCGCCGGAGTCGGCGGTCCGCTGGGCCGCGGACTGCCGGGCCGCGGGGCTGGCCGTCGGCTGCTTCCGCCCGCCGTCGGTGCCGGACGGGATCTCCCGGCTGCGGCTCACCGCCCGGGCCGACCTGACGGCGGAGCAGATCGGCACCGCCGTCACCACGGTCCTGCGCACCGCCCCGGACGCCACGCCCCGAGAGGCCTGACGGCGGTCGGCCGACCGGAAGCGACGGCGCCGGAAAACGGCCCTGCGTAGCAGAGTTCACCGCTTTGAGCGACAGACTTGTGCGTATCTTGGGGGATCGTCCCCACCCGCTACGGCAGAGGTGGCAGTGTGGCGCGAAACACATCCAGGACCGTGCCTCCCCGCGCGTCCGGTCACGGTGGGAAAGGGACAGCCTCGCCATGGCAGACCTTCAGGAAGCATCCGTCACCTTGGCGAGCGATCCCGCCACGGTCGCCACCGCCCGCAGGTTCGCGGCGGGTGTGCTCGCCGAGTGGGGACTACCCGACGAGCACGACACCGCCGACACCGTGCGGCTGATCGTCTCCGAGCTCGCCACCAACGCCGTCCAGCACACCTTCGGCCAGTCCCCGACCTACACGCTGCGGCTCCGTCTGGAACGTGACGAGCAACTGCGCGTCGGTGTGACCGACAGCCATCCGCGCCGCCCCCAGCGGCTGCCCGCCGCGGTCCAGCAGGACAACGGCCGCGGGATGGTCATCATCCGCTGGCTGGCCAAGGAGAACGGGGGCCGGCTCTCCGTGGCGCCCACCCCGGACGGCGGCAAGACGGTGTGGGTGGCACTGCCCTGGACGGTGACCGTCCAGACCTGACGGCGACCACCGGTGGCCGGAGGCGGCGGGCGGGTCAGCGCACCCGGCCGTACTTCACCGACTTCGACCAGATCTTCTCCAGCCGCACCACCGCGCCGGACTTCGGCGAGTGCCAGATCTTGTTGCTCCCCGCGTAGATGCCCACGTGGTAGACGCTGCCACCGCGGTGGAAGAAGACCAGGTCACCCTTCTGGCGGCTGGACTTGGCGAGGTGCCGGGTCTTGTTGTACTGCTGCTGCGCGGTCCGAGGCAGCGACTTGCCCGCCTTCTTGTACGCGTAGAGCGTCAGCCCGGAGCAGTCGAAGCGGGACGGGCCCGTCGCTCCGTACGCGTAGGGGGCGCCCTTCTTGGCCGCGGCCGTCTTCAGCGCCTTGGAGGCGTGGGAGGTGGCGGCCTGGGCCTCCGGAGCGCCGCCGGGTGCCAGCAGCGGCCCGCTCACGGCGGCGAGGGTGAGTACCGAGACGGCGCCGGCCCGGGACAGCAGAGACGGGACATGAATCTGCGCGGTCATGCGCAACCCTTCGTCAGTCCGCCTGTGAAGGATGACCTGTCGGGTTCGGGCTAGACGAAGACGCCCGGCCGCTGACGCGGCTTCACCCCGAGGGCGACCGTCCCGACGAACGTCGGTGGGCCACCCGTACTGCCTGGGTCCTCCACTCCTGCCGATCCACTTCCTGTCGACCAGTCATCCGTGGCGGCGGCAGGACTCGGCGTCCGCCCGGACCGCCCCGCCGCGGTGGCGGGGGCTTGTCGTCGTCAGGGATCTTGACCCATCGACCGGCCGATTACCGAGCCCAAATGGTGTTTTGTGAGGCTACTCACGACTGGCCCGTTCAGGTCGACACGCCGGAAAAGCGTCCTGGCGAGACGACAGAAACACGCCGCCGCACCCCGGTTCACCTGCGGCGCGAGCGGGTGCGGCGAGTGCCTTCGCGGCCCCGTCCGCAACTCGCACCGCGGGGATTTCCCCCGGATGCCTGAGCCGAACGAGCGAGCGGTTTCCGGGCGCTCGGCGGCCGTCCGGGCGAGGCCCCACCGCGTCCGGCCCGTCCCGTGTCCTCCCGGTTCGTTCCCCGTCCCTCGCTCTCTATGCGGAACGGCCGTCCGGAGCCTGAGGAACCGTCACCCGGCCCGCCCGCCGCTCGCCGTCCAGCACCCGCAGGGCGCGCGCCAGCGTCTCGGTGTGCACCTCGCTCTCCCCGCGCTCATGCATCAGCGCGAGGGCGTCGCGCAGTTCCACCGCGCACCGCACCAGGGCCTGCGCGGCCCGCAGCGCGCCATAGGTGTGCGCGCACCGGGCCGGGTTGGCGCGGCCCAGCAGATCCGCCGCGGCCAGCCAGCCGTCGATGTACGCGCCCTCCGCCCGGGTCATCGCGGGCAGTGGCGCCTCCTCGGCCCGAATCGCCGCTCACCCGGCCCGACGGGTGGTCACCCGGTCCGCCAGTCCGTAGGCCACGGCCGCCTCGGCGTCCAGCACGGTGGTACGGGAGAGATCGGCGTCCACCCGGTCGCGGGACCGGCCGGTGTGGTGCGCCAGCATCCCGGCCAGCTGCTCGCGCCGGCGCAGCACCTCGTCGGCGTGCCGTTCCAGGTCGGAGGGGTGCCCGTGCAGCGGCTCGGGCAACGCGGGCTCGCGCAGCACCACCCGGGCGTGGGGCAGGATCAGCCGCTTGCCGGGGGTGCCCGCGGCCAGCAGCAGCGCGGCGGTGGTGGCCGCCTGCCCCACGCAGACGGTCGCCACCTCGCAACCGATGGCCCGCACCGTGTCGTACACGGCGGTCATGGCGTCCATCGGGCCGCCGGGGGAGTTGACGTAGAGCGACACCTCCCGGTCGGGACCGGCGTACTCCAGATACAGGAGCTGGGCGATGAGGTCCCCGGCGGCGGTGTCGTCAAGGGGGGTGCCGAGGGTGACGATCCGCCCTTCGAGGAGCGCGGAGTACGGATCGAGGGTGCGGAGGCCGTCACCGGTGCGCTCGGTGAACTCGGGCAGGACATGGCGCGCGCCGTAGGCGGACCGAGGAGCGGGCGGGGAGCCGGGCGAGGGGATGGGCTGGGGAACGGGCGAGGGGATGGGCTGCGGAACGGACGGGGGAACGGGCTGGGGGACGGACGGCGGAACGGGCGGGAGGGCGGACATGGCGGACCCCTTTCACCGGTGCTCGCGATGAGTTCTGTACAGAATGTACAGGACGTACCACGGCTTATCATGGGGGTATGGCCTACGAGATTCCGGTGACGCAAGCCCGGGCAGAGCTCGCCGAGCTGATCAACCGCGTCGTCTACGCCGGGGAGCGGGTGGTCGTCACCCGCCACGGCAAGCCGCTCGTCGCCCTGGTGTCCGCGGCGGACCTGGAGCGGCTGGAGGCCCTCGCCCGGGAAGGCGCCGACGGGGTGGAAGGGGAAGGGGAGGAGCAGGCGGTGCGCACCGTCTCGACCTTCGGTGACGCGGCTTCCGCACCCGGGGCGGGGGAGCGGGGGCGCTTCGGGATCGCCGCCGAGCACCGCCCGGGCGGCTCCCCGCCGGGGCGGTAGGGCGCGCGGTGCGCTCACCGGCGGAAACCCGGGTGACCGGGGCCCGGGTGGTCCGTATGATCATCGCCAAGGCGGGGTCGTAGCACAGAGGTAGTGCGCCGCGATGGCATCTCGGAGGACGCCGGTTCGAATCCGGTCGCCCCGCCCCCTTGCCTCCTCGTGCCCCGGGCCCGCGATCGCGGACCCGGGGCACGGTGCTGCCCGCACGGCCGCGCGCCGGTCCGGTCGTACGCGATCACGCGCCCCCGGGCCGTTCCGGTGTGTTGGCCATGGGTCGGCAAAACTCCCGTTTACCTCCCGGAAAAACTTCTGCCCGAGTTTGAAATATCTGTCGGTCACACTCTTCTGCCAGGTCAACAGAGTGTTGAAGCCGGATAGTGTCCCGCTGCGCTCGGGGCCGTCCGGGCGGGAGACTGTGAGGTGAACCGTGCAACTGACCCCGCACGAGCAGGAACGCCTGCTCATCCATGTCGCCGCGGACGTGGCCGACAGGCGCCGGGCGCGCGGTGTGCGGCTCAACCACCCCGAGGCGGTGGCGCTGATCACCGCGCACATCCTGGAGGGCGCCCGGGACGGGCGGACCGTCTCCGAACTGATGTCCTCCGGGCGGAAGGTGCTCACCCGCGACGAGGTCATGGACGGCATCCCGGAGATGATCCACGACGTCCAGGTGGAGGCCACCTTCCCGGACGGCACCAAGCTCGTCACCGTCCATGACCCGATCGTCTGACGGGCGGACAGGCCGATGATCCCCGGGGAGATCCTGTACGCGGACGAGCCGGTGCCCCTCAACGAGGGCCGCCCGGTCACCCGCCTCACCCTGCTCAACGCCGCCGACCGGCCCGTCCAGGTCGGCTCCCACTACCACTTCGCCGAGGTCAACCCGGGGCTGGAGTTCGACCGTCCGGCCGCGCGCGGTCTGCGGCTCAACATCGCCGCGGGCACCGCGGTGCGCTTCGAACCCGGCATCCCGGTGGACGTCGAACTCGTCCCGCTGGCCGGCCGGCGCGTGGTGCCCGGGCTGCGCGGCGAGACCGGAGGCGCCCTCGATGACTGACATGAACGATATGAGGGACGTGAGCGGAATGGCTGAGCAGAACTCCGTGACACCGGCCTCCCGGGCCTCCGCCGCCGTCTCCACGGTGCGGATCGCCCGCCCGGTGTACGCCGACCTGTTCGGGCCCACCACCGGCGACCGGATCCGGCTGGCCGACACCGATCTGCTGGTGGAGATCGAGGAGGACCGCTGCGGCGGGCCCGGGCGCTCCGGCGACGAGGCGGTGTTCGGCGGCGGCAAGGTGATCCGGGAGTCCATGGGGCAGGCCCGGACCACCCGGGCCGAGGGCGCCCCGGACACCGTGATCACCGGTGCCGTGGTCATCGACCACTGGGGGATCGTCAAGGCCGACATCGGCATCCGGGACGGCCGGATCACCGGTATCGGCAAGGCCGGCAACCCCGACACCATGGACGGCGTCCACCCGGAGCTGGTCATCGGCCCGGAGACCGAGATCATCGCCGGCAACGGGAAGATCGTCACCGCCGGGGCCATCGACACCCATATCCACTTCATCTCGCCCACCGTGGTGGAGCAGGCGCTCACCTCGGGCATCACCACCCTGGTCGGCGGCGGCACCGGGCCGGCCGAGGGCACCAAGGCCACCACCGTCACCCCCGGGCCCTGGCACCTGGCGCGGATGTTCGCCGCGCTGGAGGCCTACCCGGTCAACATCGGGCTGCTGGGCAAGGGCAACACCGTCTCGGCCGAGGCCATGCACTCCCAACTGCGCGGCGGCGCCCTCGGGTTCAAGATCCATGAGGACTGGGGGGCCACCCCGGCGGTGATCGACGCCTGTCTGCGGGTCTGCGAGGAGACCGGGGCGCAGCTGGCCATCCACACCGACACCCTCAACGAGGCCGGGTTCGTCGGCGACACCCTCGCCGCCATCGCGGGCCGCACCATCCACGCGTACCACACCGAGGGCGCCGGCGGCGGGCACGCGCCGGACATCATCACGGTGGTCTCCGAGCCGTACGTGCTGCCCAGCTCCACCAACCCGACCCGGCCGCACACCGTCAACACCCTCGAAGAGCACCTCGACATGCTGATGGTGTGCCACCACCTCAATCCGGCCGTCCCGGAGGACCTGGCCTTCGCCGAGTCCCGGATCCGGCCCTCCACCATCGCCGCCGAGGACGTGCTGCACGACCTGGGCGCCATCTCCATCATCTCCTCGGACTCCCAGGCGATGGGCCGGGTCGGCGAGGTCGTCCTGCGCACCTGGCAGACCGCCCATGTGATGAAGCGCCGCCGCGGCGCGCTGCCCGGGGACGGGCGGGCCGACAACCACCGGGTGCGCCGCTATGTCGCCAAGTACACGATCAACCCGGCGGTCGCCCAGGGCCTGGACCACCAGGTGGGCTCGGTCGAGCCGGGCAAGCTCGCCGACCTGGTCGTCTGGGACCCGGCCTTCTTCGGGGTGAAGCCGCAGACCGTGATCAAGGGCGGGCAGATCGCCTACGCGCAGATGGGTGACGCCAACGCCTCCATTCCGACGCCCCAACCGGTGCTGCCCCGGCCCATGTTCGGCGCCGTCGGCGCCGCCCCGGCCGGCAACTCGGTCAACTTCACCAGTGAGGCGGCGATCGCCGACGGGCTGCCCGAACGGCTCGGTCTCGGCAAGCAGTTCACCCCCATCCGCTCCACCCGCGCGGTCACCAAGGCGGACATGCGGGAGAACGACGCGCTGCCCCGGGTGGAGGTCGATCCCGACACCTTCACGGTGACCATCGACGGCGACCCCGTCGATCCGGCACCGGCGGCCGAACTGCCCATGGCCCAGCGCTACTTCCTCTTCTGAGTGCCGGGCCCGGAGATGACTCGTTCCGCACTGCTGGTGCTCGCCGACGGACGGTTCCCCGCCGGCGGGCACGCCCACTCCGGCGGCGCCGAGGCGGCCGTCGCCGCGGGCCGGATCCGCGACGCCGCCACCCTGGAGGCGTTCTGCCGGGGCCGGCTGCACACCACCGGGCTGACCTCCGCCGCGCTGGCCGCCGCCGCGGCGCACGGCCACGACCCGGCCAAGCTCGACGAGGCCGCCGACGCCCGCACCCCCTCGCCCGCCCTGCGGGCCGCCGCCCGCAGACTGGGCCGGCAGCTGATGCGGGCCGCGCGCGCCGCCTGGCCCGGACCCGAACTCGACGCCCTGGCGCAGGCGTTCCCCAAGGGCGCCCACCAGCCGGTGGTGCTGGGCACCGCCGCCCGGTCCGCCGGGCTGGCACCGCTGGACGCCGGGTACGCCGTCGCCTACGAGACGGTCGGCGGGCCCGCCACGGCGGTGGTGCGGCTGCTCGGCCTGGACCCGTTCCAGGCGACCGCGGTGCTCGCCCGGCTGGCCCCCGAGATGGACGCGGTGGCCGAGCGGGCCGCCGCGGCCGCCCGGGGCCCGGTGGACGAGCTGCCGGCCGCCTCCGCCCCGCTGCTGGACATCACCGCCGAGGCGCACGCCGGCTGGCCGGTCCGCCTCTTCGCCTCCTGAGCCGCAGCCTTCACCTCATTCACCCGCAAGGAGAGATCCGTATGCATCTGCACCACTCCCCTGACGCACCCGCCGCCGTCAGCGCCGACGCCCACCGCCCCGACGGCAGCCGCCGGGCGCTGCGGATCGGGCTCGGCGGCCCGGTCGGCTCGGGGAAGACCGCCACCGTCGCCGCCCTCTGCCGCGAACTGCGCGACAAGCTCTCGCTGGCGGTCGTGACCAACGACATCTACACCCGTGAGGACGCCGAGTTCCTGCTGCGCAACGCGGTGCTGCCGCCCGAGCGGATCCAGGCCGTGGAGACCGGCGCCTGCCCGCACACCGCCATCCGCGACGACATCTCCGCCAACCTGGAGGCGGTCGAGGAGCTGGAGGACACCGTCGGCCCGCTCGACCTGATCCTGGTGGAGTCCGGCGGCGACAACCTCACCGCCACCTTCTCCAAGGGGCTGGTGGACGCGCAGATCTTCGTCATCGACGTGGCCGGCGGGGACGACATCCCGCGCAAGGGCGGGCCCGGGGTGACCACGGCCGACCTGCTCATCGTCAACAAGACCGACCTCGCCCCGTACGTCGGCTCCGACCTGGAGCGGATGGCCCGGGACGCCAAGGAGCAGCGCGGCGACCTGCCGGTGCTCTTCACCTCGCTCACCGGTCCGCAGGGGGTGGCGCCGGTCGCCGACTGGGTGCGCGGGCAGCTCGCCGCGTGGACCGGATGAGCGCCCCTGCCGCCGGACCGCAGGCGCCGACCGGGGTACGGGCCACGGCCCGGATCGCGGCCGCCGCGGACGGCTCGCTGCCGCTGCTGGCCGGCGACGGCCCGCTGGCGCTGCGGCGCACCCGCGCCACCCGGGCGGGCAGCCGGGTGACCGTGGTGGGGGCGATGACCGCCCCGCTCGGCGGCGACCGGCTGGCCATCGAGACGGAGGTACGCGCCGGGGCCCGGCTCACCGTGGACTCGGCCGCCGCGACCGTCGCCCTGCCCGGCCGCGACCCGGCCGCCGAGGCCCACTACGAGGTCCGGCTACGGGTCGGGGAGGGCGCGGAACTGCGCTGGCTGCCCGAGCAGCTGGTGTGTGCCCGGGGCTCGCGGCTGCGGATGCGCACCCGGGTCGAGCTGGCGCCCACCGCCCGGCTGGTGCTGCGCGAGGAGCAGGTGCTGGGCCGGTACGGCGAGCAGCCCGGCACCCTCGCCACCCGCCTCACCGCCCACCGGGCCGGACGCCCCCTGCTGGACCAGGAACTGCACTTCGGTCCGGGGGCGCCGGGCGGATGGGACGGCGGGGCGGTGCTGGCGGGGCACCGGGCCGTGGGGCAACTTCTCGTGGTGGACCGGTGCTTCGGCACCGATCCGGTCGAGCCGCGGATGCTGGGGGAGACCGCCTGTCTCGTCCCGCTGGCCGGGCCCGGGGTCCTGGTCACCGCCGTCGCCCCGGACGCCCTGCTGCTGCGGCGCACCCTGGACGCGGCGCTGGAAGCGCTGGAGCGCCGGTCAGCCGCCGACGTACCAGCTCATGCCGCCGTTCGATGAGGCGATCGCGACGAGCACGATGAACAGGACGACGTCGATGATGCCGAGCACGATCGACGCCTTGGCCATCCCGCTGCCGCCCTTGCCGGCCTTGGCCTGGCGGAGGCCCACCGCGCCGAAGATGATCGCCAGCGGCCCGAGGATGATGTTGGCGAAGAAGATACCGACGATGCCGCAGACGAGACCGGCGATGGCGAGTCCGTTCGTAGCGGAGCGCGCCTGCCCGTGGGTGCCGCTGGTGCCGTAACCGGCCATGTGAACTCTCCCAGTCCGAGGGGAACTTGTGAGAGCCCGTGTTGCCGGATGTGACGGGGTCATGCCTGCCGTAAGGAAGTTCCGCGAAAATGGCAAGGGCGGCATCCGGCCGGGTGACCGGAATGTGCCCTTCCGGACCGCGGGCCTCCCGCCTCGGCCCCCGGAGCCCTGACCCCGGGCCCCGGACTCCAGACCGGGACCCGGCTCGGCGAGCGCCGTGGCCGGGACCGGGGCGTGGCCGGGACTATGGCCGGGGGCCTCCGGGGCGGCCGCCCCCGGCTCAGCGGTGCTCGTGGCCGGGGCCGGAAAGCCGCCGGTGCGGTCGGTGGGGCCGCTGCCGTTCGACGGCCTCGGCGGCCCGCTGCTTGACCACGCCCGCGTACTCGTCCACGTACTCCTGGCCGGAGAGGGCCAGGATCCGGTACATGATCTCGTCGGTCACCGCCCGCAGCACCGCCTTGTCGCCCTCCATCCCGGCGTAGCGGGAGAAGTCCAGCGGCTCGCCGAACCGGATGGCCACCCGCCGGATCTTCGGCAGCCGGCGGCCCGGCGGCTGGATCTCGAAGGTGCCGACCATGGCGCAGGGCACCACCGGCACCCCGGCCGTCAGCGCCATCACCGCCACGCCCACCTTGCCCTTGTAGAGCCGCCCGTCATGCGAGCGGGTGCCCTCCGGGTAGATGCCCAGCAGCTCGTCTTGCGCCAGCACCCCCAGGCCCTCCCGGATCGCCGCCTTCCCGGCCTCCTTGCCGGACCGGTCGACCGGGATCTGCCCGGCGCTGCGGAAGAACGCGGCGGTCAGCCGTCCCTTGATCCCGGACCCGGTGAAATACTCCCGCTTGGCCAGGAAGGTGATCCGGCGGGAGAGGATGGCCGGCATCAGGAAGTGGTCCGAGAAGGACAGATGGTTGCCGGCGACGATCGCCGCGCCGCTTCCGGGGACATGCTCCAGTCCCTCGATCCGGGGCCGGAACAGCAGCCGCAGCAGCGGCCCGAGCAGTACGTGCTTCAGCAACTGGTAGAACACGGGCGGCTCCTCGCTCTGCCGGGCGGGCGACCGGGTCGCGGTCGCACACTCCGGCGTTCGACGCCTCGGGGCGGGGGAGCGGGGCGCGCACGGGTCCCGCCGCGCGCGGCCGCCTCGGCGGCCCGCTGCCGCCACCTCCGCTCGATCACGGGAACGGGCTCACGAGCCGTCCCCTGGGATTGCCGATTCCCCGGCGAGCCTGCGTCCAGTCTGCTCCCCGCGCACCGGCCCGTCCATCCGCCCGCGCCCGCGCGCCCCGCCCGGCGGGAAACGCGCGGTGGTCAGCCGGCCGGCCGCACCGCAAGCGCCCGGCCCGGCCGGCCCGCCTCCCTCTCGCTCCGGGCATCCACCACCGCCACGGACCCGTATCTACCGCCGCATGCACCCCACCGACCCCGATTTCGCCCAATACTGCATCAAGGTCTGTTATGCAAGTGCTTGTTGCGGCATCCTATGCGGCTGCGCAAGAGTTGCCCCACGGAAATCCTCCCGGTGGCCGGACGAGCACGGCCGGGGCTCCATCGCGGTGGTGGAGAGGGCGACAGGAGCGGCTCACCAGCATGTACGAGGACGAGCGGGGCGCCCCGGCCGGCGAGATGGAGGGCCGGGCCTTCGTCGTACGGGTGCCGGCCGAAGCCGACCACGAACGCGCGCCCGAGCTGGAGGCGGCGCTCGGCGGGGCTCTGGAGCAGCCGGCCGAGCGCACCGTCGTGGACCTGTCGGGCACCGACTTCGCCGACTCGACCCTGCTCCATGTGCTGCTCGCCGCCCAGCGCGCGCACCGCGGCCGGGGGCGGCCGATGGTGGTGGCCGGGCCCTTCGGCCGCAGCGTGCACCGGCTCTTCGAGGTCACCGGTACGGCCGGGTTCTTCGACCTGGCCGAGACCGCCGGCGCCGCCACGGGCACCGGCGGGCCACGCGACCCCGGACCCCGCCGGGCCCGCCCCTAGGCCTCCGGGTCGCGGTCGGAGCCCGGCCAGAGGTACGGCAGGTCGTCCGGCACCCCGGGGAACCGCTCCCCGTAGAACGCCGGGTCCTTGCGCAGCAGTTGGGAGCGGTGGCTGCGGTGGAAGGACGGCAGCCCGAGCCACGGCGGCAGCTCGCCGGCCTCCGCCAGCCGGTCCTGGTCCCGTACGCCCCGGTCGGCCGCTGCCTCCTCCCGCCACTCGGCGAAGCCGTCCCGCAGCATCGCCGCGCAGGTGTCCGCCCGCCCGGCCGCCGTCCACACCGCGCACACCTCCAGGCCGTAGCGCACCAGCGCCTCCTCGTACCCCCGCCACATCCGCACCGCCGGATGGCGGCGCCAGCCGTACCCGGGCACGGTCAGCCCCCGGAACACCTGCACCGCCTCCACGCGCTGCTTGCCCAGCCGCCGCGGATCCAGCGCCTCGGCCGACTCGGTGAACCCCGGAAAGGGGAGAAAGGTCTGCATAAGCCCCATCCCTACCCCGCCCGCCACCGGAACCCCGTACGGGTGCGGCCGGGTGCGTGCGGCCAACGGGGGCACAAGCAGGGCATGACCACTCCCAAGACCAGCGTCCTGGTGCTCGACTGCGCCGAGCCCGAGGACCTCGCCGACTTCTACGCCAAGCTGCTGGACGCCACCGTGCACCGCGGCACCGATCCGGACTTCGTCGAGGTCGTCGGGCAGGACGGCAACCGCATCGCCGTCCGCCGCGACCACGGCTACGCCCCGCCGAGCTGGCCCCGCCCCGACGACTCCCAACAGGCCCATCTGCACATCCTGGTGGCCGAGAAGGACATGGACGAGGCGGAGCGCGAGGCGGTGAGCCTGGGCGCGCGCCCCATCGAGACCCGGGGCAACTCCGGCCCGCGCGATGTGCGCACCTACTCCGACCCGGCCGGCCACTCCTTCGTCCTGGCCGCCCGGGAGGGCCGCAGCGGGGAGTGACGGACCCTCGGGAGGACCGGTGCGGCCGCCCGCGGGGATGCCAGGGCGGGGTGAAGCACCAGGTGACGGGCGTTTCCGCGGTGGCGGAGGCGCCCGTCGGTCGTTCCCCCGGCGGCTCCTCGGCCGGCCCGGCGTCCGGGGCCGCGTGTGTGAACGGAAGGTTACTCATGCGTTCCGCACGGTCGGTTGCTGACGTGTGTGACTGTTGGCCCGCCTCCGCCGGATGACATCGTCTTACTTGTCAGCACGACGGCGCGAACGGGCCCCGGCCCTAAGGCGCCGGAGTGCGGCAGCCGGACCGTGCGCCTACCGCCGACCGAGGGAGTGGATGGATGTGATCAAGGGATACGCCGCCTTCTGCGACGCGGACCGTCACTTCTACGACGCTCCCCACCGGCTCGCCACCGACCCGGCCGCCACCGGCACTCCGGGTGCCGAGGCCACCGCCGCGGACCGCCGCGGCGCCCAGTACGAGGCGGCGCTCGCCCCGGTCCCCGAGGGCTGGCAGCGCCACCGCAGCGGGGACTGGCTGGCACTGCGCCCGGTCGACTGCGCGCTCCCCGCCCAGGGCTGGAAGATCCATGTCTCGGCCTGCCTCGGCAACGCCGAGTCGATCCTGGCCCGGGTCGCCGGCTACTGCCAGGAGCGCCGCATCGCCTACAAGTTCGTGCCCAGCCGCTACCTGCTGCACAACCGCAACGCCAAGTACGCCGACCGGGCCGCCAGCGGCAAGTTCATCACCGTCTACCCGGCCGACGACGACAGCTGCGGGCGGATCGCCGACGACCTCGCCGCGCTGCTGGACGGCGAGCCCGGCCCGTACATCCTCAGCGACCTGCGCTGGGGCGCCGGCCCGGTGCACGTCCGCTACGGCAGCTTCACCCGCCGCCACTGCTACGACGACCAGGGCGAACTGCGCCCCGCCGTCCAGCGCCCCGACGGGCGGCTCGTCCCCGACCTGCGCGGCCCCGTCTTCCAGATACCCGACTGGGTCCAGCCGCCGGCCTTCCTCGCCCCGCACCTCGACGCCCGCACCGCGGTCACCGTCACCGAACTGCCGTACACCGTCGAGAGCGCCCTGCACTTCTCCAACGGCGGCGGGGTGTACGTCGGCCGGGACCGGGCCACCGGGGAGAAGGTCGTCCTCAAGGAGGCCCGGCCGCACGCCGGGCTGGCCGCCGACGGCGCAGACGCGGTCGCCCGGCTGCGCCGCGAACAGACCGCGCTGGAGCGGCTGTCCGGGCTGGGCTGCACCCCCGAGGTGCGCGGCACCTTCACCGTGGGCGAGCACCACTTCCTGGCGATGGAGTTCCTGGAGGGCAAGCCCCTCAACACCTTCTTCGCCCGGCGCCATCCGCTCATCGAGGCCGACCCGAGCCCCGAGACGCTCGCCGAGTACACCGAATGGGCCCTGCGCATCTACCGGTTGGTGGAGGACGCGGTGCACGCGGTGCACGCCCGGGGGGTCGTCTTCAACGACCTGCACCTGTTCAACATCATGGTCGCCGAGGACGAGCAGTCCGTCTCGCTCCTGGACTTCGAGGCCGCCGCCCATATCGACGAGGGCCGCCGGCAGACCGTCGCCAACCCCGGCTTCGTCGCCCCCGCCGACCGGCGCGGCTTCGACGTGGACCGCTACGCCCTGGCCTGCCTCCGGCTCGCCCTCTTCCTGCCGCTGACCAGCCTGCTGCCGCTGGACCTGGGCAAGGCCCGGCACCTGGCCGAGATCGCCGCCGAGCAGTTCCCGGTGGACCGCGCCTTCCTGGACGAGGCGGTCGCCGAGATCACCCGCGGGGCACCCGACCGCACGGACGGACCGTATCTGCCCGTCCAACCGGGCGACTGGCCGCGCAGCCGCGACTCGATGGTCCGGGCCGTGCTCGCCTCCGCCACACCCGAACGCGAGGACCGGTTCTTCCCCGGCGACATCGCCCAGTTCGCCGCCGCCGGGGGAGGGTTGAGCTTCGGCTACGGCACCGCCGGCATCCTCTACGCACTCGCCGAGACCGGCGCGCCCCCGCACCTGGACGCCGAGGAGTGGCTGCTGCGCCGCACCAAGGAGCCGGAGTCCGGCACCCCGGTCGGCTTCTACGACGGACTGGCCGGCGTCGCCTGGACGCTGGACCGCCTCGGCCACCCCGAACAGGCCCTGGAACTGGCCGAGTCGGCCCAGGCCCGGCCCTGGCAGGACATCGCACCCGACCTGCACAGCGGCCTGGCCGGCCTCGGCCTCGCCCTCGACTCCCTGGCCGCCTCCACCGGCACCCCGGCCCTGCACGACGCCGCCCTGCGCTGCGCCGAACTGGTCGCCGCCGCCGTCCCCGGCATCAACCGCGCCGGACTGCTGTACGGAGCCTCCGGCCCGGCCCTGCTCTTCCTCCGGCTGTACGAGCGCACCGGCGACCCCGCCCTGCTCGACCGGGCCGCCGACGCCCTGCGGCGCGACCTCGCCCGCTGCGTCACCAGCGCCTCGGGAACCCTCCAGGTGGACGAGGGCTGGCGGACCATGCCGTACCTCGGCGCCGGCAGCGTCGGCATCGGCATGGTGCTGGACGACTACCTCGCCCACCGCGAGGACCCCGACTTCGAGCGGGCCCGCGGCGAGATCGTGCAGGCCGCCCAGGCCACCTTCTACGCCCAGCCCGGGCTGTTCCGCGGCGCGGCCGGCATGGTGCTCCACCTCAGCCGGACCACCGCGCCCGGCCCCGGCACCGCCCCCGAGGACGTCCGGCGCCAGATCGACGCCCTCGCCCGGCACGCCGTGCCCTACCGAGGCGAACTGGCCTTCCCCGGCGAGCAGATGATGCGGCTCTCCATGGACCTCGCCACCGGCACCGCCGGCTGCCTGCTCGCCCTCGGCAGCGCCGCCTCCTCCGGAGACGTGCACCTGCCGTTCCTCCCGCCGCCCCAGCGGCGCCCACAGACCGGTCCCCGCCAGGGATCGTGAAAAAAGCACCACCAGCACCACCAACGCACACTGTCCCCATGATCGAAAGGAAAAGACGATGACGCTTCTCGACCTGCAGTCGATGGAGACCCCCAAGGACGAGGCCACCGGCGACGTCGCCACCGGCAGCCGCGCCAGCCTGCTGCTCTGCGGTGACAGCAGCCTCTCCGTCACCACCTGTAACTGACGCTCCGGCCGGCCGCGCGGTGCCGACACCGTGCGGCCGGTCCCGGACACCGATCCCGGGCGGCCCTCGCGGCCGCCCGGGTTCTCCGGTCGGCCGCCTCCGCCTGCGGCCGGCGCGGCGGCCCGTACCGCGCCCGGCTCACCGGGCCGGCACGGGCCGTATCCGCGTCCCGGGCCCCACCACCAGGAGGACACCGCCGCGATGACCACTGCGCCGGCCAAGGGCGCCGACCCGGCCCCCGGTGGCGACCCAGTCCCGGCCGCCGACTCCGCGGCCGCCGGCGACCGCGAGCTGCGCGGCGCGCTGCGCCACAGCGGCGGCCGCAGCGCGGTCATCCTGCTCTGCTCCCTCGCCTCCGCCGCGGCCTCCCTCGCCGAGCCCGCCGTGCTCGGCCGCAGCCTGGACCTGCTGCTGAGCCGCGACCCGGACGCCACCCGGTGGGTCGCGCTCTGCGCCGCGCTCATCGTGGCCGAGGTGCTCCTCGACGCGGCCACCGCCCTGCTCAACGGCACCGTGGGCGCCCGCTCCACCGCCTGGCTGCGGACCCGGGCGCTCGGCCGGCTGCTCGGCGCCGACCCGGGCCGCGCCACCGCCCGCTTCGCCCCCGGCGACCTGGCCACCCGGCTGACCGCCAACGCCACCGAGGCCGGCACCGTCCCGGCCGCCGCCGCGGGCGCGCTCGCCGCCGTACTCCCGCCGCTCGGCGCCCTGGTGGCCCTGGTGCTGATCGACCCCTGGACCGCCGCCGCCTTCCTGCTCGGCGTCCCCCTGCTGGTCCTGCTGCTCCGGGCGTTCGCACGCTCCTCCTCGGCGGCGGTGGGCCGCTACCAGCACGTCCAGGCGGCCATCGCGGACCGGCTCGCCGAGGTGCTGGACGGCGCCTCCACCGTGGCCGCCGCCGGCACCGCCGGGCGCGAACGGCGCCGCATCCTCGCCGACCTGCCCCGGCTCGGCGCCGAGGGCCGGGCCATGTGGCTGGTCTACGGACGGGCCGTCGCCCGCAGCGGGGTGCTGATGCCGCTGCTGGTCTGCCTGGTCCTGGCCGTCGGCGGCGTCCGGCTGGCCGCCGGGCACCTGGGCGTCGGCGAACTGGTCGCCGCCTCCCGGTACGCCGCGCTGGCCGCCGGGATCGGCGCGGTGGCCGCCGTCCTCGCCACCCTGGTCCGGGGCCGCGCCGCCGCCCGCCGCACCGCCGGGCCCGCCACCCTGCCCCCGGTCGCCCACGGCCCGCTGACCCTGCCCGCCGACGGGCCCGGCACCCTGGAGCTGCGCGGGGTCGCCGTGGTCCGGGACGGCCACCGGGTCCTGGTCGCCCTCACCCTCACCGTGCCCGGCGGGGCCACCGCGGCGGTCGTCGGCCGCTCCGGCTCCGGCAAGTCGCTGCTCGCCGCGGTCGCCGGCCGGCTGACCGACCCCGACGAGGGCCGGGTGCTGCTCGACGGGGTGCCCCTGGACCGGCTCACCGAGGGGGAGTTGCGCCGCGAGGTCGGCCACGCCTTCGCCCGGCCCGCGCTCTTCGGCCCCACCGTCGCCGACGCCATCGCCTTCGGCGCCGAGCGGCCCGATCCGGAGGCGGTACGGGCCGCCGCCCGCGCGGCCGGTGCCGACGGCTTCGTCCAGCGGCTCCCGTACGGCTACGACACCCTCCTCGCCGACGCCCCGCTCTCCGGCGGCGAACGCCAACGACTGGGCCTGGCCCGGGCGTTCGCCCACGCCGGGCGGCTGCTGGTGCTGGACGACGCCATGTCGGGCCTGGACACCGTCACCCAGCGGGAGGTGGAGCGCGCACTCGCCCGCGAGGTCCGCCCCGGCACCCGCCTGGTCATCGCCCACCGGCTCTCCACCGCGATCGGCGCCGACCTGGTGGTCTGGCTGGACGGCGGCCGGATCCGCGCCACCGGACCGCACCGGCAGCTCTGGCGGGACCCCGACTACCGGGCCGTCTTCACCGGAGCCGACCAGGAGACCCAGGGGCAGGCCCGATGACCGCGTCCGGTGAGCGGGGCGCCCTCGGCCGGGTGCTGCCCGAGGGCCGCCGCTTCCTGCGCGGACGCCGCCGGGTGCTGCTCGCGCTCTCCGGCTGGTCCCTGCTGGAGGCCGCGCAGACCTTCCTCGGCGGCTACGGCGTCGCCCGGGCGCTCGACGACGGCTTCCTGGCCGGCCGTACCGGCACCGGACTGCTCTGGCTCACGGTAGCCGCGGCCGCCGTACTGCTCGGCGGGCTCGCCGTCCGCGGGGTCTTCACCGGGCTCGCCGGACTGGTCGAACCGCTCCGGGACGGACTGGTGCGCCGCGCGGTGGACCAGGCACTCGGCGCGGCCCTCGCCGACCCGGCGCGCGCCGGCGCGACCGCCGCGGTGTCCCGGCTCACCCACCAGACCGAGATCGCCCGGGACAGCTTCGCCGGACTGGTGCTGACCGCCCGCTCGTTCGTCTTCACCACGGCCGGCGCGCTGCTCGGCATGGCCTCGCTGGCGCCCGCGCTGCTGCTGGTCGTGGTGCCGCCGCTGCTGGCCGGGCTGGTGCTGTTCGCCGCCACCTTCCCGCCGATGGCCGCCGCCCAGCGGGCCTATCTGGACGCCGACGAGGCGCTGTCCGCGCGGGTCGGGGCGATCGGCGCGGGGCTGCGCGATGTGGCGGCGAGCGGCGCCGGGGCGCGGGTGGCCGCCGACACCGGAGGGCTGATCGCCGCCGAGGCCCGGCTCTCCCGGGCGCTGGCCCGCTGGGCGGCGGTACGGGCACTGGCACTGGGTGCCGCGGGCCGGCTGCCGGTGGTGGCGCTGCTGCTGGCCACGCCCTGGCTGCTGGACGGCGGGATGACCGCGGGCGCGCTGCTGGGCGCGCTCACCTATCTGGTGCAGGCGCTGCTGCCCGCGCTGCACGAGCTGATGACCGCCTTCGGCACCGCGGGCACCCGGCTGCTGGTCGTCCTGGACCGCTTCACCCACCGCCCCGACGACCCCGCCCCCGCCCCGGCGACGGCCCCCGCCCCCGTACCCGTACCGCCGTCCCCGCCCACTGCCGCACCGGCCCCGGTACCGCCCCGCCCCGCTGCGGTCTCCGCGCCCGACACCGCACCGGCCCCTCTCCCCGTACCGCCGCCCTCGGCCTCGGCCCCCGCCCCCGTACCGCCGCCCCCCGGGACGGCCGGCCGGGTGCCCGCCGCCGAGCTGCGCGGGGTCACCTTCGCGTACGGGCCGGGGGCCCGCCCCGTACTGGCCGGGCTGGACCTTCGGGTGGCGCAGGGCGAGCACCTGGCGGTCGTCGGACCGAGCGGCATCGGCAAGTCCACCCTCACCGCGCTGCTCGCCGGGACGCTCGCCCCCGACCGGGGCACCGTACGGGTCGCCGGCGTCCCGGCCGGGGCGGACGGACCGGCGCACCCGGAGTCGCGCCGCGCGCTGCTGCCCCAGCAGGCGTACGTCTTCACCGGCACCGTGCGCGACAACCTCCGCTACCTCCGGCCCGAGGCGAGCGCCGCCGAGGTCGCCGAGGCCGTCCGGGCCCTGGACCTCGGTGAGCTGGTCCGGCGGCTCGGCGGGCTGGACGCCGTCCTCGACCCGCGCCGCCTCTCCGCGGGCGAGCGCCAGCGACTGGCCCTGGGCCGCGCCCACCTCTCCCCGGCCCCGCTGCTGCTGCTGGACGAGGCCACCTGCCATCTCGATCCGGACACCGAGGAGCGGGCCGAGCGGGCGCTCGCCGCCCGCCCCGGCACCCTGGTGGTGGTCGCCCACCGCATCAGCTCCGCCGTACGGGCCGACCGGGTCCTGGTCCTGGACGGCGACCGGGCCCGGTGCGCCCCGCACCGCGAACTCCTCGGCCGCTCGGAGCTGTACCGCGACCTGGTCGGCCGCTGGGGGCCCGAGGACCCGCCGGCGCCGCACCGCCCCCGGGGCGCGTCCACCGCTGCGGAGCGCCCCCGGGACCCGGAGGTCACACCCAGCCGGCGCCCTGGGTGATCCTTATGGCGTCGATGCGGTTGCGCGCTCCCACCTTCCGCGTCGCCGACGCCATGTAGTTGCGCACCGTCCCGTTGGACAGATGCAGCCCGCGCGCTATCTCCGCTATGGACTCGCCCTCGGCGGCCCGCGCCAGCACGCTCAGCTCCCGCGCGGTCAGCGGCATCCGGGAGGCCTCCAGAAAGCCGAAAGCGAGCGATTCGTCCACGAACCGCTCGCCCGCCGCCACCTTGGTGATGCCTCTGACCAGCCGCTGCGGGGAGCCGTGCTTGTCCACGAAGCCCAGCGCCCTGGCCTCGAAGGCTCTTCGCAGCGCCCCCGGCCGTCCCGCCGACGCCAGCACCAGCAGCCCGGCGCGGGGCACCGGACACGCCTCGCCGTCTCTTTCCCCGCCCTCCAGGAGGGCCGCGGTACCCGGACAGTCCAGGTCCACCACACAGACGTCCGGCCGTAACGCGCCGACGTACCGCCGGGCCGACCGCCAGCCGGCCGAGCTCACCTCGAACGAGCCCTCCGTCTTCAGCAGCGCCGCCAGCGCGGAGCGCATCAGGCTGACGCTGTGCAGCACGAGCACCCTCGTCATGGCCATCCCCTCCCGGTCGTCAACCCGGCGCGTGATCACTCCGGGCATCCGTATGGTCACCCATGCGACTGCCCAGGGTGGCCGGAACGGAACCTCCCCCCGCTGTGTATCGCGGCATGTGTCGGTAGCACCTATGCGACCCCTGCGCCCTACGTGCACCCACCGCGCCCGCGTGTGCCGCGCGCAACTGCCGCGTACATGCGCCGGGAGCTGGTAAGAGCGTTCCCGCGGGTCCGCACGCCGTCCATACGCCGTCCGTGGGATATGCCGGGGCGGGCCGGTGGGCCGTACGCGGGACGCTCCGGCGCGCCACGCCCGCACCGGCGCGACCGGGGGTACCGCTGTTCCTGCCGGCCCACCCCCGGCTGCCCGGCCCCCGCACCCCACCGGGCGGGCCGGGTCTCGCGACAGACTCCCGGGAGTACGAGATGACCCTCCGTGCCATCGCCGGCGCCGCCGCCGCGGCCGCCCTGCTCACCTGTGCCGCGGCCCTTCCCGCGCACGCCGGCACCGACCCCGTAGACCTTTCGGCCGAGCCCCAGGCCACCGCGCCGACCGCCCCCGAGGGGCTGTTCCTCACCGTCTCCGGCTCGGGCGACAGCTGGATCCGCGGCGTACGGCTGAGCTGCGCACCGGTGCCCTCGGGCCCGCACCCCGAGGCCAAGGCCGCCTGCGCCGCCCTGGACACCGCGCGCGGCAACCTCGACAGGCTGAGCGGCGAGGAGCGCCCCTGCACCAAGCGGTTCGACCCGGTCACCGTCCGCGCGGCGGGGGAGTGGCGCGGACTGCCCGTGGACTGGCGGAAGTCTTACGGCAACGCCTGCCAGATGCAGACCGCCACCGGGGCGCTCTTCCGCTTCTGATCACACCCCACCGGTCCGGTGGCGGAAACCCCGCGCCCGTCACCGGACCGCACCGGCCACCAGACAGCCGTCAGGCGTCCCGGATGGCCGCCACCCCGATCGTCACCAGGCCCAGCACCACCCAGCCGAACCACAGCCAGCCGTTGCTGCCGAGCGCCACCGTGTACGCCGTCGTGAGCACCAGCACCCCGACGGTCAGCACGCTCATCGTCTTCGTGGAACCGGACATACGGGCTCTCCTCCCGGCCGCGACCACTCCTCCATGGTCACCCGGACGGCCGCTTGCGCGCCACCGTCCGGGACAGCCGGATTCCGCCGTTCCGCACAGCCGCTCCCGGTCGGCTACCGCCCGCGCGACTGGGTCCGCAGCGAGGCCAGATAGGCGTTGTACGCCGCCAGCTCCTTGTCGCCGTCCCGGTCGGCCGCCCGGTCCTTGCGCACCGCCTGGCGCTGCTCGGAGCGGTACCACTGGTACACCAGCGCGATCAGCACCAGCACCGAGGGGATCTCACTGAACGCCCAGGCGATCCCGCCCGCCGCGTTCTGGTCGGTCAGGGCGTCGATGCCGAGGGAGGCCGGCGGGTTGCGGTAGACCTCCACCATCGGCTCGCTCGCCATCATCAGCGCGATGCCGAAGAAGGCGTGGAACGGCATCCCGGCGAACAGCTCCAGCATCCGCATCACATAACCCGGCCGGTGCGGGCCCGGGTCCACGCCCATGATCGGCCAGAAGAACACCAGCCCCACCGCCAGGAAGTGCACCATCATCCCGACATGGCCCGGCTTGGAGCCCATCAGGAAGTCGAACAGCGGGGTGAAGTACAGCGCGTACAGGCTGGCGATGAACAGCGGGATGGTGAACGCCGGGTGGGTGACGATCCGCAGATAGCGGCTGTGCAGCAGCGCCAGCAGCAGCTCCCGGGGCCCCTTGGCGCCGCGCCGGGAGGCCACCGGCAGCGCCCGCAGCGCCAGGGTGACCGGGGCGCCCAGCAGCAGCAGGATCGGCGACAGCATGCTGATCACCATGTGCTGCACCATGTGCACGCTGAACATGGCCATGCCGTAGTCGTTCAGCCCGGTGCAGGTCACCAGCGCCACGCTCAGCACACCCGCGGCGAAGGCCGCCGTGCGGCCGATCGGCCAGGCGTCCCCCCGCCGCCCCAGCCGCGCCACGCCCCAGCCGTACAGGGCGAGCGCCAGCAGGCAGCCGACCAGGAAGAAGGTGTCCGGTGAGTAGGCGAGGCCCCGCTCCAGCGTGAACGGCGGCAGGTCCATGGTCATGCCGTGCCCGCTGTGATCCATCCGCCGGCTCCTGGTTCGTACTGGTATGTCCGCTACATCCGGTTGGCCACCGTTGGCCACCGGACGTCTGCTTGCCGCACCAGACTAGAACCGCCCCCGGACGCGGCTGCGACCGGGGGCGGGTCCCTGGGGATCCGAGAGGATTCAGAGCACCGTCTCGGCCTCCGCGTACCGCTCGGTGGGCACCGTCTTCAGCGTCTTCACGGCCTCGGCCAGCGGCACCATCACGATGTCGGTGCCGCGCAGCGCGGTCAGCATGCCGAACTCGCCGCGGTGCGCCGCCTCCACCGCGTGCCAGCCGAACCGGGTGGCCAGCACCCTGTCGTAGGCGGTCGGCGTCCCGCCGCGCTGGACGTGCCCGAGGATCACCGGGCGGGCCTCCTTGCCGAGCCGGCGCTCCAGCTCCCCGGACAGCTGCCGGGCGATCCCGGCGAACCGCTCGTGGCCGTACATGTCCCTGCCGCCCTCGTCGAACTCCATGGAGCCCTCGCGCGGCTTGGCGCCCTCGGCGGCCACCACGATGGCGAACCGCTTGCCCGCCTCGAAGCGGGCGCCGACCCGGGCCGCCAGCTCCTCGATGTCGAAGGGGCGCTCGGGGACCACGATGGCGTGCGCGCCGGCCGCCATCCCGGAGTGCAGGGCGATCCAGCCGGTGTGCCGGCCCATGACCTCCACGATCAGCACCCGCTGGTGGGACTCGGCGGTGGTCTTCAACCGGTCCAGCGCCTCGGTGGCGACCCCGACCGCGGTGTCGAAGCCGAAGGTGACGTCGGTGGAGGCGATGTCGTTGTCGATGGTCTTCGGCACCCCGACGATCGGCAGCCCCGCCTCGGCGAAGATGTTCGCCGCCTTCAGGGTGCCCTCGCCGCCGATCGGGATGATCGCGTCCAGGCCCAGGTCGGCCACATGGCCCTTGGCCCGCTCCACCCCGTCCACCAGATGGCCGGGCTGCACCCGGGAGGAGCCCAGGATGGTGCCGCCGCGGGCCAGGATGCCGGCCACGTCGTCCAGGTCCAGCGGGCGGTGGTCCCCCTCCAGCAGGCCCTTCCAGCCGTCGTGGAAGCCGATGACCTCGTCCCCGTGGTCGACGACCGCGCGGTGCACGACGGAGCGGATGACGGCGTTCAGACCGGGGCAGTCGCCGCCGGAGGTGAGCACACCTATGCGCATAGCCCGAAATACCTTTGCAACGTGGGCCGACTCCCGGACCACGTCGTCCGGCTGGAATCCCCGCCACCCTACCGGCGTACGGTGGCGGCGCCGAATCCTGAAGTCCGGCCCTCGGACGGACTGCGCACGAACCGGCGACGACAGCGAGGGACCAGCAGCCGTCCACGGCTGCCGGTCCCTCGTGGGCCGTGCGTCAGGCGGGCTGGGAGGCGGCGGCGATCCGCTCGTCGCGCAGCGCCTCGTACCACCGGTCGTCGGTCGGCGGCAGGGCGTTGACGTCCAGCGCCAGCTTCAGCAGCAGGTCGGCGATCTGCGGGTTGCGCGCCATCACCGGCCCGTGCATGTACGTGCCGAAGACGGTCTCATTGTACGCGCCCTCGGTGCCGTCGCCGGTCCCGTTGCCGTTGCCGAACACGGTCCGGGCGAACGGGCGGGCGGTCGGGCCGAGGTGGGTGACGCCCTGGTGGTTCTCGAAGCCGGTCAGCTGCGGCAGGCCGAGCCGCGGGTCGATGTCGGCGAGCACGTCGCCGACGCAGCGGGCACCCTCGCCTCGGGTGGAGATCACGTCGATCAGCCCGAGGCCCGGCTCGCGCTCGCCGAGGTCGTTGATGAACTCGTGGCCGAGGATCTGGTAGCCGGCGCACACCGAGAAGATGATCGCGCCGTTCTCCGCCGCGCGGTTCAGCCCGCCGTCCCGGCGCAGCCGCTCGGCCGCCAGCCGCTGCGGGCGGTCCTCACCGCCGCCGATCAGGTAGATGTCGCCGGAGGTCGGGATCGGCTGGTCACTGCGCACGTCCACCCGCTGCACATCCAGCCCGCGCTGCCGGGCGCGGCGCTCGACCACCAGGGCGTTGCCCTGGTCACCGTAGGTGCTGAGCAGGTCCGGGTAGACCCACACCAGCCGCAGACTGCTGTCGCTCATGCTCATGTCCTTTGCGAGGGGGGTCAGTTGCCGACGCGGCGGCGGACGTCCTGGAAGGCGGTGTAGTTGGCGATCAGCTCGATCCGCCCGGGCGGGGCCAGCTGCACCGCCTCGTCCAGCGTCTCGCACACCCGGAAGTCCAGCCCCGCGACCTCCAGCCGGACGGCCAGGTCCAGGCGCCGGTCGCCGATGACCGAGATCGGGTGCCCGGCCAGCCGGGTGTAGTCGACGTCCCACAGCCAGGAGGTGTCGGTGCCGTCCGCGCCGCGGGCGTTGACCGAGAGGATCACCGGCGTCGGCGGCGGGTCGATCAGCGAGAAGGTCTCCAGCCAGCCGGCCGGGTTCTTCGCCAGCAGCAGCCGGATCTCGCGCTCCAGGAAGGTGACCGTGTCATACCGGCCGGCCACCGCCTGCACCTGGTACATCCGCTCCAGCGCGACCTGCGGCGGCACCCCGAACACGGCCGCGACGGCCGCGGAGCTGGCGGCGTTGGCCTTGTTGGCGCGGCCCGGCAGCTGGAGGTGGATCGGCCAGGCCGAGCCGTGCGGGTCGAGGACGTGGTCACCGCTGAGGACCCAGCTGGGCGCGGGGCGGCGGAAGCCGCACTCGCCGCAGAACCAGTCGTCGCCGGGGCGCTGCATCACACCGCCGCAGGCGGGGCAGGACCAGGCGTCGTCCTTCCACTCCTGACCGGCCGCCACCCAGACCACGTTGGGGGAGGAGGACGCGGCCCACACCACCAGCGGGTCGTCCGCGTTGGCCACCACCACGGCCTTGCTGCCGGACAGCCCCTCACGCCACTTCTCGGCCAGCATCCGCGTCTCGGCGGCCCGGTCGAGCTGGTCGCGGGAGAGGTTGAGCAGCGCGATCGCCTTGGGGGTGACGTCCCGGGCGACCCCGGCGAGGTACTTCTCGTCCACCTCGATCACACCGAACCGGGCGTCCGAACCGCCGGCCAGTGCCGAGGTGATGCCCGCCGGCATGTTGGCGCCGAGCGCGTTGGACACCACCGGCCCGGCGGCCCCCAGGGCCTCCGCGATCAGCCGGGTGGTGGTCGTCTTGCCGTTGGTCGCGGACACCAGGACGACGTCCAGGTGCTGCGCCAGCCGCCCCAGCAGGTCGGGGTCGAGCTTGAGCGCCACCCGGCCGCCGATCACCGATCCGCTGCCGCGTCCCGCCGCGCGCGACACCGCCGCTGCGGCCTTGCCCGCCGTCACGGCCAGCTTGGCTCGCGGCGACAGCGGCTCAGGATTGCCGGGGTGTCCTGCCATCGTCCTCGTTCCTCCTAGCGTGGGTCCTGGGCCAGCCTATCGAGACTCCGGCGGGCACCGAACCGCGCCACCTGCCGAAACCCCCGGTCGGGCCCGGAGCAGGGGCTCCGGGGGCGCGATTAGGGTGGTGCCATGCGCAACCGGCCGATCCCCGGCAGCTCCGGCCGCGTACGAGCCGTGCGGCGGTTCGGCGACCCGGTGCTGCACACCCCCTGCCAGCCCGTCACCGCCTTCGACGGCGCCCTCGCCGAGCTGGTCGAGGATCTGTTCGCCACCATGTACGCGGCCGACGGGGTGGGCCTGGCGGCCAACCAGATCGGTGTGGACGCCCGGGTCTTCGTCTACGACTGCCCGGACGACGAGGAGGTCCGCCACCTCGGCCATGTGGTCAACCCCCGCCTGGTGGAGGCCGACGGCGTCACCGTCCGCGGCCCGGAGGGCTGTCTGTCGCTGGCCGGTCTGGAGGCCGGCACCGAGCGGTACGACCACGCGGTGGTCGAGGGCACCGATCTGACCGGCGCCCCGGTGCGGGTGGCGGGCACCGGCTTCTTCGCCCGCTGCCTCCAGCACGAGTGCGACCACTTGGACGGCACCGTCTACGCCGACCACCTCACCGGGCTGCGCCGCACCCGGCTGCTCCGCCGGGCCCGCCGCGCCCCCTGGGAGTGGCGCCCCGCCTAGCCCGCCGCCTGCCGCCGCCATGGGCCCCCTCGGTGCCGGTCCGCGCCCCCGTGAGCCCACGGTACGTCCGGGTCCGGCGGTCCAGGGACCGTTGTACGGCCGTACGGGGGTGGGGCGGCGGCCGTGTCTCCTCACTCACGGGGCGCCGTCAGAACCCCTGGCCCTCCCGGTCCGGCACGCCCTCCAGCCGCCCCCAGAGCAGGTCCGCCAGGCCCCGTACCAACTCCGCCCGGGTGCAGGGGCGTTCGCCCAGCCACCAGTCGCCGGCCGCGTGCATCATGCCGACGATGCCATGCCCCCACACCCGGGCCAGCACCGCTCCGCCCGGGCCCAGGTCTATCCGCTCGGCGATCACCCGGGCCAGCTCCTCGCCCATCCGGCGCAGCACCGGGGCGGAGTGCCGGCCGATGTCGAAGCCGTGCTCCGCGCCGCCCTGGCCCTCCCCGGCCGGGACGTGCTGGCTGGAGTCCTCGGAGGGGTGCATCAGGAAGCGGTAGACCTGCGGCCGGGCCTCGATGGCGGCCAGATAGGTGTCCAGGGTGGCCTCCACCCGCTCGCGCCGCCCGGCGGGCGCGTCCAGGGCGCTGCGCAGCGCGGCGAGCAGGGCGTCGGTGTGCCGCTGGGCGAGCGCCCGGTACAGCCCGCCCTTGTCGCCGAAGTGCCGGTACAGGATCGGCTTGGTGATACCGGCCTCGGCGGCGATCGCGTTCATCGACGCCTGCGGCCCGTCGCGCAGGACCACCCGGTCCGCGGCCTCCAGCAGCTCGTGCCGCCGCCGCTCGGCCGAGCGCTCCGGCTCGCTCCGGTGTGTGGTCTCCATAGCGTCTCTCCCCGCCCGTGCGCAGGCCGGCCGGCACCGGCCGTACGCGTCGCACTCGTCGTACTGGTCTGACTGGTCGTCCTGGTCGTACGCAGGACCCCGCAACGTAACACCTGTGCCGGTCAGCCGCCGGTTGACAGATTCTACTTGCCGGTAACAGACTGCGGTTACCGCAGGTAACACGCAGGGAGGGAAACGATGGCCGAGTTCACGCTCGATCTCAACGACGACCAGAAGCAGGTCCGCGACTGGCTGCACGGCTTCGCCAGGGACGTGATCCGGCCGGCCGCCTCCGAGTGGGACGAGCGGGAGGAGACGCCCTGGCCCATCATCCAGGAAGCGGCCAAGGTCGGCATCTACTCGCTCGACTTCTACGCCCAGCAGTTCTTCGACCCCACCGGCCTCGGCATCCCGATGACCATGGAGGAGCTGTTCTGGGGCGACGCCGGCATCGCGCTGTCCATCGTCGGCACCGGACTGGCCGCCGTCGGCGTGCTCGCCAACGGCACCGAGGAGCAGATCGGCACCTGGGTGCCGCAGATGTACGGCGACCCCGGCGACGTCAAGGTGGCCGCCTTCTGCTCCTCCGAGCCGGACGCCGGCTCGGACGTGTCCGCCATGCGCACCCGCGCCGTCTACGACCAGGCCAAGGACGAGTGGGTGCTGGGCGGCACCAAGACCTGGGCCACCAACGGCGGCATCGCGAACGTCCATGTGGTCGTCGCGGTGGTCGACCCCGAGCTGGGCTCCAAGGGCCACGCCTCCTTCATCGTGCCCCCCGGCACCGCCGGGCTCTCCCAGGGGCAGAAGTTCCAGAAGCACGGCATCCGCGCCTCGCACACCGCCGAGGTGGTGCTGGAGGACGTCCGCGTCCCCGGGCACTGCCTGCTCGGCGGCAAGGAGAAGCTGGACCAGCGCCTGGCCCGGGCCCGCGAGAAGGCCAAGGCGGGCGGGGAGAGGCTCAAGAACGCCGCCATGGCCACCTTCGAGGCCTCCCGCCCGGCCGTCGGCGCCATGGCGGTCGGCACCGCCCGCGCCGCCTACGAGGTCGCGCTCGACTACGCCAAGACCCGCACCCAGTTCGGCCGGCCGATCATCGACAACCAGGGCGTCGCCTTCCAGCTCGCCGACATGCGCACCCAGATCGACGCCGCCCGGCTGCTGGTGTGGCGCGCCTCCTGGATGGCCACCACCGGCAAGCCCTTCACCTCCGCCGAGGGCTCGATGTCCAAGCTGTACGCCAGCGAGGTCGCCAAGAAGGTCACCGGCCAGGCCATCCAGATCCTCGGCGGCAACGGCTACACCCGGGAGTACCCGGTGGAGCGGATGCACCGGGACGCCGCGATCTACACCATCTTCGAGGGCACCAGCGAGATCCAGCGCCTGGTCCTGGCCCGCACCCTCTCCGGGATGCCCATCCGCTGACGACCGGCCCGCCCGGCCCCCTCACCACGAGGGGGCCGGGCCCGCGCCCGGCTCAGACCGCCGGCAGCCGCTCCTCGACCGCCGCCACCAGCTCCGGGGCCTCCGGCTCGGTGCGCGGGCGGAAGCGGACCACGGCGCCGTCCGGGCCGATCAGGAACTTCTCGAAGTTCCACTGCACGTCCCCGGCCTCGCCCCCGGCGTCCGCCACCCGCGTCAGCTCGGTGTACAGCGGGTGCCGCCCGGCCCCGTTGACCTCGGTCTTCTCCAGCATCGGGAAGGTCACCCCGTAGGTGGCCGAGCAGAAGGTGCCGATCTCCTCGGCGGTGCCCGGCTCCTGGCCGCCGAACTGGTTGCACGGCACGCCCACCACGGTCAGCCCGCGGTCGCCGTAGCGCTGCTGGAGCCGCTCCAGGCCCTCGTACTGCGGGGTCAGCCCGCACCGGGAGGCCACATTGACCACCAGCACGGCCTGCCCCCGGTACGCGGCGAGGCTGGTCGGCTCACCGGTCAGGGTGCGCAGCGGGATGTCGTACAGGGACATGGGGCAACTCCTCGGAGCATCGGGGCCGGTCGGTTCGATCAAAGCACGGACGCCTGGTAGACAGCGGGGGTGACCCTTCACGACGAGGCCCTGCCGGGCCTGGAACCCGACGCGGCCCCCGAGGGCGAGCCGGACGGCGTGCGCCGTACCGTCCGCTGCGGGCTGTGCGGCCGCCCGCTGACCGGCGCCGGCTCCCGGCGCACCGGCCTCGGCCCGGCCTGCGACGCCAAGCTCCATCCGCCCGGCCCGGACATCCCGGTCCGCCGCCGCGAGCCCGAGCAGGACACCCTGCCCGGGCTGTAGCGCCCGTCCGTCAGTGGCGGCGGAACAGCCCCTCCTGCACCACCGACACCAGCAGCCGGCCCTCGCGGTCGTAGATCCGGCCGCGCGCCAGGCCGCGCCCGCCGGTGGCGATCGGCGACTCCTGGTCGTACAGGAACCACTCGTCCGCCCGGAACGGCCGGTGGAACCACATCGCGTGGTCCAGTGAGGCCATGTCGAAGCCGCGCGGCCCCCAGAGCGGTTCGATTGGGATGCGGACCGCGTCCAGCAGGGTCATGTCCGAGGCGTAGGTGAGCGCGCAGGTGTGCACCAGCGGGTCGTCGCCCAGCGGCCCGGCCGCCCGCATCCACACCGCGCTGCGCGGGTCGGCCTCCTCGACCTCCTCGGGCGTCCAGCGCAGCCGGTCCACGTACCGGATGTCGAACGGCATCCGCCGGGCCATCCGCTCCATCGCCTCCGGCAGCGACCCCAGGTGCTCCCGCACCTCCTCGGCCACCGTCGGCAGCTCCTCCGGGCTCGGGAACTCCAGCCGGGGCGGCAGCTGGTGGTCGAAGCCGGTGTCCTCGGCCCGGTGGAAGGAGGCCGTCAGATTGAAGATGGTCTTCCCCTGCTGGACGGCGGTGACCCGGCGGGTGGTGAACGACCGCCCATCCCGCACCCGTTCGACCTGGTAGACGATCGGCACACCCGGGATGCCCGGCCGCAGGAAGTAGGCGTGCAGCGAGTGCACCGGACGGTCCCCGTCGGTGGTGCGCCCGGCCGCCACCAGGGCCTGCCCGGCGACCTGGCCGCCGAAGACCCGCTGCAGCGACTCCTCGGGGCTGGTGCCGCGGAAGATGTTCACCTCGATCCGCTCCAGGTCGAGCAGATCCACCAGTCTCTCGGCGGGGTTGGTCACGCGTCCGTCCCTTCCTTCCCTGTGTCGCTCAGAGCTGCCCGACGTCGGTCACCCGGACCACCGCGAGGCCCTCCTCGTCGGAGGCGGCGAGGTCCACCTCCGCGCTGATGCCCCAGTCGTGGTCGCCGTTGGGGTCGGCGAAGGTCTGCCGCACCCGCCACAGCCCGTGCGCCTCGTCCTCCTCGATGGACAGCAGCTTGGGGCCGCGCGCGTCCGGGCCGGTGCCCAGGTCCTCGTACTCCTCCCAGTACGCGTCCATCGCCTCCGCCCACTTCTCCTCGTCCCAGCCCGACTCGGCGTCCAGCTCGCCCAGTTGGGCCACCTGGTCCAGCGCGGCCAGCTCCACCCGGCGGAACATCGCGTTGCGCACCAGCACCCGGAAGGCGCGGGCGTTGGCGGTGACCGGACGCACCTGGTCGGCCTTCTCCTGGGCCTGCTCGGCGGTCTCCACCTCCGGGTTGGCCAGCTGCTCCCACTCGTCGAGCAGCGAGGAGTCCACCTGCCGGACCATCTCGCCCAGCCAGGCGATCAGATCCTCCAGGTCCTCGGTCTTCAGGTCGTCCGGGATGGTGTGGTCCAGTGCCTTGTACGCGCTCGCCAGATAGCGCAGCACGATCCCCTCGGTCCGGGCCAGCTCGTAGAACGAGGTGAACTCGGTGAAGGAGAGCGCCCGTTCGTACATGTCCCGGATCACCGACTTCGGCGACACCGGATGGTCGCCGACCCAGGGGTGGGACGTGCGGTAGAGGTTGTACGCGTGCCAGAGCAGCTCCTCCAGCGGCTTCGGGTACGACACCTCCTGGAGCCGCTCCATCCGCTCCTCGTACTCGACCCCGTCGGCCTTCATCGCCGCGACCGCCTCGCCGCGGGCCTTGTTCTGCTGGGCGGCCAGGATCTGCCGCGGGTCGTCCAGGGTGGACTCCACCACCGAGACCATGTCCAGCGCGTACGAGGGGGAGGCCGGGTCCAGCAGCTCGAAGGCGGCCAGCGCGAAGGTGGACAGCGGCTGGTTGAGCGCGAAGTCCTGCTGAAGGTCGACGGTCAGCCGGATCCGGCGTCC
This sequence comes from Streptomyces lichenis, assembly GCF_023218175.1. Taxonomy (GTDB): domain Bacteria; phylum Actinomycetota; class Actinomycetes; order Streptomycetales; family Streptomycetaceae; genus Streptomyces; species Streptomyces lichenis. The sequence goes on from NZ_JALPTH010000012.1 coordinate 161,991, forward strand.
CTCGGCGTCCGGGGTGTCCAGCCGCTCGACCACCCCGCCGTCCAGCAGCGAGCGGTAGATGGCGATCGCCCGCCGGATGTGCCGCAGCTGGTTCCTGCGCGGCTCGTGGTTGTCCTCAAGCAGCCGGCGCATCGCGGTGAACGCGTCGCCGGGGCGAGCGATCACCGACAGCAGCATGGTGTGGGTGACCCGGAAGCGGGAGGTCAGCGGCTCCGGGTCGGAGGCGATCAGCTTCTCGAAGGTGTTCTCCGACCAGGCGACGAACCCCTCCGGCGCCTTCTTCCGCACCACCTTGCGGCGCTTCTTGGGGTCGTCGCCCGCCTTGGCCAGCGCCTTCTCGTTCTCGATGACATGCTCGGGGGCCTGCGCCACCACGAACCCGGCGGTGTCGAAGCCGGCCCGCCCGGCCCGCCCGGCGATCTGGTGGAACTCCCGCGCCCGCAGGGTGCGCACCCGGCTGCCGTCGTACTTGGTCAGCGCGGTGAACAGCACCGTGCGGATGGGGACGTTGACCCCGACGCCCAGGGTGTCGGTCCCGCAGATCACCTTCAGCAGCCCGGCCTGCGCCAGCTTCTCCACCAGCCGCCGGTACTTCGGCAGCATCCCGGCGTGGTGCACCCCGATGCCGTGCCGGACGTAACGGGAGAGGTTGCGGCCGAACTTGGTGGTGAAGCGGAAGTTGCCGATCAGCTCGGCGATCCGGTCCTTCTCCTCCCGGGAGCACATGTTGATGCTCATCAGCGACTGCGCCCGCTCCACCGCCTGCGCCTGGGTGAAGTGCACGATGTAGACCGGCGCCTGCCTGGTGTCCAGCAGCTCGGTCAGCGTCTCGGTGATCGGCGTCAGCCGGTACTCGTACGACAGCGGCACCGGCCGCGTCGCCGAGCGCACCACCGCGGTCGGCCGGCCGGTGCGCCGGGTCAGGTCCTTCTCGAACATCGCGACATCGCCGAGCGTGGCCGACATCAGCACGAACTGCGCCTGCGGCAGCTCCAGCAGCGGGATCTGCCAGGCCCAGCCGCGGTCCGGCTCCGCGTAGAAGTGGAACTCGTCCATCACGACCTGGCCGATGTCGGCGTCCGCGCCGTCCCGCAGCGCGATCGACGCCAGCACCTCGGCCGTACAGCAGATCACCGGCGCGTCCGCGTTCACCGAGGCGTCCCCGGTGAGCATGCCGACGTTCTCGGTGCCGAACAGCTTGCAGAGGTCGAAGAACTTCTCCGACACCAGCGCCTTGATCGGCGCCGTGTAGAAGGTGACCTGGTCCTTCGCCAGCGCGGTGAAGTGCGCCCCCGCCGCCACCAGGCTCTTGCCGGAGCCGGTCGGCGTGGAGAGGATCACGTTCGCCCCCGACACCACCTCGATCAGCGCCTCCTCCTGCGCGGGATAGAGGGTGATACCGCGCCCCTGGGCCCATGACGAGAAGGCCTCGAAGAGGGCATCGGGGTCGGCGTCCGGCGGCAGCTGATCGATAAGGGTCACGACCCCATCTTGCCTGCCCGGAGCCCCGAAGGGAGAACCGGCCGTTCCCGCGAAGATCACCAAGCGTTACGCTTCCCGGGGCGGCCCGGCACCGAGAGCGGTGCGGCCCGTCCAGGCGTACGGGCAGCGGCTCGCGGGCAACACGGACGGTGGTGGCGCCACCACACAGGGGAAGTCCGGTGCCGCGCACACGACACGGGGGGCGGGGGCGGGATGCGGGGAGGGTGCCTGATCCGGGGCGGCAGCCGGGTCCATGGCGGCGCATGTCCGATGGTGGGCGGGGGAGCGGGCCGATGATGGGGCCGGCGCACTCGCTGTCCGGAGCGGCGGCCTGGCTGGGCGTCGGCGCGGCCGCGGCCGCCACCGGCCACACCATGCCCTGGCCGGTGCTCCTGGCCGGCGCCCTGATCTGCGCGGGCGCCGCGCTCGCTCCCGATCTCGACCACAAGTCGGCCACCATCTCCCGCGCGTTCGGCCCGCTCTCGCGCGCCCTCTGCGGAATCGTGGACGCCGTCTCCTTCGCCGTCTACAAGATCACCAAGTCCAAGAGGGACGCCCGCCGCACCGGCGGCCACCGCACCCTCACCCACACCGCGGTGTGGGCGGTGCTGATCGGCGCCGGCGCCTCCACGCTCGCCGTGGAGGGCGGCCGCTGGGCGGTGCTGGCCCTGCTCTTCGTCCATCTGGTGCTGGCCGTCGAGGGACTGCTGTGGCGGGCCGCCCGGGTCTCCAGCGACGTCCTGGTCTGGCTACTCGGCGCCACCAGTGCCTGGATCCTCGCCGGGGTGCTCGACCAGCCCGGCAACGGCGCCTACTGGCTGGTCACCGACCCCGAGCTGGCGTACGCCTGGATCGGGCTGCCCATCGTGCTGGGCGCCCTGGTCCATGACATCGGCGACGCCCTGACCATCTCGGGCTGCCCGATCCTGTGGCCCCTGCCCATCGCGGGCAAGCGCTGGTACCCGCTCGGCCCGCCCTCGGTGCTGCGCTTCCGGGCCGGCAGCTGGGTCGAGCTCAAGATCCTCATGCCCGTCTTCATGCTCGCGGGCGGTGTGGGCGCCGCGGCGGCACTGAACCTGATCTGACCGGGAGCCGGACACGGGGGCGGGTGCCGGCGACCCTGCGCGGCGGCCCGGGCGGGGGCTCGGGCAGGGCCGGGCTTTACGGGCGCCTCCGCGGGGCCCACCCGTAAAGCCCCGCTGAGGGCGCCGTCACCCGTGCCAGGACCGCCACAGCGAGGCGTACGCCCCGCCGGCCGCGACCAGTTCGTCGTGTCCGCCCAGCTCGGTGATCCGGCCGTCCTCCACCACCGCGATCACATCCGCGTCATGCGCGGTGTGCAACCGGTGGGCGATCGCCACCACCGTACGGCCGTCCAGCACCCGCGCCAGCGAGCGCTCCAGCCGGCGGGCCGCCCGGGGGTCCAGCAGCGAGGTCGCCTCGTCCAGCACCAGGGTGTGCGGGTCGGCCAGCACCAGCCGGGCCAGCGCGATCTGCTGGGCCTGCGCCGGGGTCAGCGCCAGGCCGCCGGAGCCCACCGCGGTGTCCAGCCGCTCGGCCAGGGCGCGCGCCCATCCGTCGGCGCCCACCGCGGCGAGCGCGGCCCACAGCTCCTCGTCACCGCTGTCCACCCGCGCCAGCAGCAGGTTGTCCCGGAGCGAACCGGTGAAGACGTGGTGCTCCTGGTTGACCAGGGCCACCTGCTCCCGCACCCGCTCGGCCGGCATCCGGGACAGCTCGGCCGCCCCCAGCGTCACCCGCCCGGTACGCGGCCCGTAGATCCCGGCCAGCAGCCGGCCCAGGGTGGACTTGCCCGCGCCGGACGGGCCGACCAGGGCCACCCGGGTGCCGGGCGGCACCTCCAGCGACACCCGGTGCAGCACGTCCACCCCCTCGCGGTAGCCGAAGCGCACCTCCTGCGCCCGCACTTCGCGGCCCTCCGGCCGTACCCCGGGGTCGCCCGCGTCCGGCTCGATCTCCCGGACCCCGACCAGCCGGGCCAGCGACACCTGGGCGATCTGCAACTCGTCGTACCAGCGCAGGATCAGCCCCACCGGCTCCACCAGCATCTGCGCCAGCAGCGCGCCGGTGGTCAGCTGGCCCACGTCCAGCCAGCCGCGCAGCACGCCCACCCCGCCGACCAGCACCACCGCGACCAGCACCGTCATATGGCTGAGGCTGACCACCGGGAAGAGCACCGACCGCAGGAACAGGGTGTACCGCTCCCAGGCCGTCCACTCCCTGATCCGCCGGTCGGACTGCGCGATCCGCCGCGCGCCCAGCCGGTGCGCCTCGATGGTGCGGCCCGCGTCCACCGTCTCGGCCAGCACCGAGGCGACCGCCGCGTACCCGGCCGACTCGGAGCGGTACGCGGCCGGGGCCCGCCGGAAGTACCAGCGGCAGCCGACGATCAGCAGCGGCGCGGCCACCAGCACCGCGAGCGCCAGCGGCGGCGCGGTGACCGCCAGACCGCCCAGCAGCAGCCCGGCCCAGACCACACCGATCGCCAGCTGCGGCACGGCCTCCCGCATCGCCTCCGCCAGCCGGTCCACGTCCGTGGTGATCCGCGACAGCAGATCGCCCGTACCCGCCCGCTCCAGCACCCCCGGCGGCAGCTTCACCGACCGGACCAGGAAGTCCTCGCGCAGATCGGCGAGCATCTCCTCGCCGAGCATCGCACCGCGCAGCCGCACCATCCGGACGAACACCGTCTGCACGGCCAGCGCCCCGGCGAACACCGCGACCGTCTGCGGCAGATACAGCTCCCGCGCCCCCTCGGCCAGCCGGTCCACCAGCGCGCCGAGCAGCGCCGGGCCCACCATGGACGCGACCACCGCGACCGCGTTGACCGTCACCAGCAGCGTGAACGCCCGCCGGTGGCGGCGCAGCAGCTGCTGGACGTACCCGCGTACGGTCGCCGCCCCGGCCACCGGCAGGATCGTCGCCGTCTCCGGTGCCGCCGGGTCGTACTCCGGCGGCGCCACCCCGATCACCCGGCTCATGCCGGCTCCTCCATCTCCACCCGTCCGCGGCCGGAGGCCGACTCGCGGTCGTCCTTCTCGTCCTCCGTCTCGCGGGTCACCACCGCCCGGTAGCGGGGCTCGTCCCGCAGCAGCGCCCGGTGGGTGCCGACCGCCGCCACCCGGCCCTCGTGCACCAGCACCACCCGGTCCGCCACGTCCAGCAGCAGCGGCGAGGAGGCCAGCACCACCGTCGTACGGCCCGCGCGCAGCCGGCGGACACTCTCGGCGACCCGCGCCTCGGTGTGCGAGTCCACCGCCGAGGTCGGCTCGTCCAGCACCAGCACCTGAGGGTCGGTCACCAGCGAGCGGGCCAGGGCCAGCCGCTGGCGCTGGCCACCGGAGAGGGAACGGCCGCGCTCGGTGATCCTGGTCGCCATCGGGTCGCCGCCACCGTCCGGTGACGCCTGCGCCAGCGCGTCCAGCACATCCCCGCAGCGCGCCGCCGCCAGCGCCTCGTCCACCGGGACGGACCCGGAGGACGGTACGTCCAGCAGCTCCCGCAGCGTCCCGGAGAGCAGCACCGGGTCCTTGTCCTGCACCAGGACGGCGGTCCGCGCCAGGTCGAGCGGCAGCCCGTCCAGCGGCACCCCGCCGAGCCGCACCGAGGCGTGCTCCTCGGCGGCGGGCCGCGCGGTCGTAGCCTTCTCGTCCGCGCCGCCGCTCTCCTGGTCCGGGCCCGCCGGGTGGCCGCCCAGCCGCTCGGCGAGGCGGCCCGCCGCGTCCGGGTCGCCGCACACCACGGCGGTCAGCAGCCCCTCGGGGGCGCGCAGCCCGGTCACCGGGTCGTACAGCTCGCCCTTGGGGAGCTGCTGCCCCGCCTCGGCCGGGTCCGTCCGGGACAGTGCCAGCACCCGCGCCGCGCGCCGCGCCGAGGGACGGGAGAAGGAGAAGGCCATCGCGATCTCCTCGAAGTGGCGCAGCGGGTACGCGGTGAGGGCGACCGCGCTGTAGACGGTGACCAGCTCGCCCACCGAGATCCGCCCGTCGGCGGCCAGCCCCGCCCCGTACACCACCACCGCGATCAGCATCAGTCCCGGCAGCACCACCTGGATGGCGGCGATCAGCGCCCACATCCGGGCGCTGCGGACCGCGGCCGTCCGCACCTCCTGGGAGGCCGCGCGGTAACGCCCCAGGAACAGCTCCTCACCGCCGATGCCGCGCAGCACCCGCAGTCCGGCGACCGTGTCGGAGGCCAGCTCGGTGGCGTACCCGGCCTTCTCCCGCTGGGCGTCGGCCCGGCGGGTGGCGCGGGGGAGCAGCGGCAGCGCCGCCAGGGCCAGCACCGGCATCCCGGCGGCGACGACCCAGCCCAGCGCGGGCGCGTAGACCACCAGCCCGACGCAGACCAGCACCAGCGAGAGCGCCGCCGCGAGGAACCGCGACAGCGCCTCCACGAACCAGCCGATCTTCTCCACGTCGCCGGTGGACACCGCGACCACCTCGCCGGCCGCGACCCGCTGGGTCAGCACCGAGCCGAGCGCGGCCGTCCGGCGGGCCAGCAGCTGCTGCACCCGGGCGGCCGCGGTGATCCAGTTGGTGACCGCGGTCCGGTGCAGCATGGTGTCGCCGAGCGCGATCGCCCCGCCCAGGGCCGCGATCAGCGCGGCCGACCAGCCCAGCGCGCTGCCCGAGCGGTCGACCACCGCCTGCACGGCGCGTCCGACGGCCAGGGGCAGCGCGGCCAGTGCGGCGAAGTGCAGCAGCCCCCAGCCCAGGGAGCGCAGCTGGCCGCCGAGCTGGTTGCGTCCGAGCCAGACCAGGAACCGGGTCCCCGACCGGACGTCCGGAACGCCGGGGTCCTGATAGGGGAGGTGGTGAATCCGCATGACGTCCCAGGGTCTCGGCGGGCACAGGTCCAGACCTGCAAGGCTCCCGCCCCCCGACGCCCGGCGGCAACCGATTTACCGCCTCGTCACCGCCTCCGGGCCCGGCTCAGCAGCCGCGCTCGGGCACTCCGTCGATTCCGTCGACCAGGGTGGACAGCAGACCGCCCAGCACCTCGCGCTGCTCCTTGGTGAGCGGGGCGAGCACATCCTCCGCCGCCGCCCGGCGGGCGCCGCGCAGGGTGCGCAGGGTCTCCCGGCCCGCCTCCGTGAGCTCGATCCGCACCACCCGCCGGTTCGCCGGGTCGGCGACCCGGCGCACCCGCCCGCCGGCCTCCAGCCCGTCCACCAGGCTGGTGATCGCGCGGGGCACCACCTCCAGCCGCGCCGCCAGGTCCGCCATCCGGGGCGCCCCCTCGTGGTGGGCCACCGCGCGCAGCAGCCGGGACTGCGCCGGGGTGATCGCCACCTCGGCGGACTCCAGCTGCCGCTTCTGGCTGCGGTGGATACGGCGGGTCAGCCGCAGCAGCTGCTCGGCCAGCACCCCGTCCGGATCCGGCGCCGGAAGCGGGGCGGGGGCGGGGGGCTCATGACCGGCGGCGGAGGGGAGACCGGAGGCGGGGGAGTCCATGGCGGAATACTATCAGGACCATGCTCATTGTGAAGTAGGGTAACAGTGAGCTAGGCTCTGCAAAGATCACCGCCCTGGCTCACCCGCTCACCCCTTCCGAAGGAGCCCATGCCCCGCCCCGAGAAGCCCCGATGGACGCCACCGCCGCCGGACCCCGACCAGCCGCCGGTGGAGGTCCGGCGCATCCTGCGCCTGTTCCGCCCCTACCGCGGCCGGCTCGCCGTGGTCGGGCTGCTGGTCGGCGCCTCCTCGCTGGTCTCCGTCGTCTCCCCGTTCCTGCTCCGCGAGATCCTGGACACCGCCATCCCGCAGGGCCGCACCGGCCTCCTCACGCTGCTCGCGTTCGGCATGATCCTCACCGCCGTGGTGACCAGCGTCTTCAACGTGCTGCAGACGCTGATCTCCACGACGGTCGGCCAGCGTGTGATGCACGATCTGCGCACCGCCGTCTACGGCCAGCTCCAGCGCATGCCGCTGGCCTTCTTCACCCGCACCCGGACCGGCGAGGTGCAGTCGCGGATCGCCAACGACATCGGCGGCATGCAGTCCACGGTCACCTCCACGGCCACCTCGCTGGTCTCCAACCTCACCGCGGTCACCGCCACCGTCGTCGCCATGCTGGCACTCGACTGGCGGCTGACGGTCGTCTCGCTGCTGCTGATGCCCGTCTTCGTCTGGATCAGCCGGAGGGTGGGCCGGGAGCGCGAGAAGATCACCACCCAGCGGCAGAAGCAGATGGCCGCCATGGCGGCGACGGTCACCGAGTCGCTGTCGGTCAGCGGCATCCTGCTCGGCCGCACCATGGGCCGCGCCGACTCGCTCACCCGCTCCTTCGCCGCCGAGTCCGAGCGGCTGGCCGGCCTCGAAGTGCGCGCCTCCATGGCCGGACGCTGGCGGATGTCCACCATCGGCATGGTGATGGCCGCCCTGCCGGCCCTGCTCTACTGGGCCGCCGGCCTCGCCCTCCAGTCCGGCGGACCCGCGGTCTCCATCGGCACCCTGGTCGCCTTCGTCTCGCTCCAGCAGGGCCTGTTCCGGCCCGCCGTCAGCCTGCTCTCCACCGGCGTCGACCTCCAGACCTCCCTCGCCCTCTTCCGCCGCATCTTCGAATACCTGGACCTCCCGGTCGAGATCACCGAGCCCGCCCGGCCGGTCCCCCTTCCCTCCGTCCGCGGCGAGGTCCGCTTCGAGGACGTGCGCTTCCGCTACGACGACAAGGGCGCCCCCGCGCTCGACGGCATCGAGCTGACCGTCCCGGCCGGCGGCAGCCTCGCCGTCGTCGGCCCCACCGGCTCCGGCAAGTCCACGCTCAGCTATCTGGTGCCGCGGCTGTACGACGTCACCGGGGGCCGGGTCACCCTCGACGGGGTGGACGTCCGCGACCTGGACTTCGGCACCCTGGCCAGGGCCGTGGGCGTGGTCTCCCAGGAGACCTACCTCTTCCACGCCTCCGTCGCCGACAACCTCCGCTTCGCCAGGCCGGACGCCACCGACGAGGAGATCGAGGCCGCCGCCAGGGCCGCCCAGATCCACGAGCACATAGCCTCCCTCCCCGACGGCTACGACACCCTGGTCGGCGAGCGCGGCTACCGCTTCTCCGGCGGCGAGAAGCAGCGCCTCGCCATCGCCCGCACCATCCTGCGCGACCCGCCGGTGCTCATCCTGGACGAGGCCACCAGCGCCCTGGACACCCGCACCGAGCACGCGGTGCAGGAGGCCATCGACGCCCTCTCCGCCGGGCGCACCACCATCACCATCGCCCACCGGCTCTCCACCGTCCGGGACGCCGACGAGATCGTGGTCCTGGACTCCGGGCACATAGCCGAGCGCGGCACCCATGACGAGCTGCTGGCCAAGGACGGCCGCTACGCCGCCCTGGTCCGCGGCGACACCGCCCTGGTTCCCGCCACCACCCCCTGACCCCTCCCTCCGCAAAAGGCGGCGCCGCCACCCTGGGACGGGGTGGCGGCGCCGCGGGACGAACCGGTCGTCAGCCGGTGACCGCCGCGAGGGCGGTCACCGGATGGACGACCGTCAGACGAGCCAGCCGAGGAAGTGGAAGGCGCCGGCGAGCAGGTCGGTGATGAGGTTCATGGTGTTGCGTTCTCCTTGTGCGTGATGCATGTGTGGGACTCGCGCAACTCCGGTCTGCAGCCCGTCACTTGCGCACCGTCAGCATCTCGCGGCTCTCGGTGACCGAACAGCGGAACCGCCGCGGATCACACCATCCGGCGAACATCCGACAACACGTTCGTGTGCTTGTCGGACGTGTGCCGCGCCCCAGGCTCCCCCTCTCCCGATCCCCTGCGGGTTACTTTGCCCCCATGTGGAACACATCACCTCAAAACGGTCAGCGGCGAAGGGTGCGGATGACCCGCCGAGGCGTGCTGGTCCTGATCGGCGGCCTCGCCGTCGCCGTAGCGACCGCCGTACTGGTGCCGCTGGTACTCCTGAAGCAGGCCCCGGCCCCCGAGAAGCCCCGGATGCTGGTCATCCCCGAGGGCTGGCGGGCCGGGCAGGTCTACACCGCCGTGGACAAGGCCCTCGCGGTCCCCGCCGGCACCACCCGCGGGGCCGCGGCCCGGGCCCGCCTCAAGCTGCCGCCCGCCGCCCGGGGCAACCCGGAGGGATTCCTGTTCCCGGCGACCTATCCCGTCACCTCCACCAGCACCCCGGAAAGCCTGCTGCGCTACATGGTGACCACCGCGGACCGCCGCCTCGGCGCGGGCGGCACCACCGCCGGCTCCCCGGACACCTCCGCCGGCGGCCCCACCGGCGGCCTCTACGAGGCGGTGACCATCGCCAGCATCGTGCAGGCGGAGGCCGACACCGCCGCGGACATGGGCAAGGTGGCCCGGGTGGTCCGCAACCGGCTGGCCCAGGGCATGGCCCTCCAGATGGACTCCACCCTCAACTACGCCCTGGACCGCAACACCGTGGACACCACCCACGAGGACACCCGTATCGAGAACCCGTACAACACCTACAACCGCCCCGGGCTGCCGCCCACCCCCATCGCCAACCCCGGCGAGGAGGCCATGCGGGCGGCCACCCGGCCCACCCCCGGCGACTGGCTGTACTTCGTCTCCGTGGCGCCCGGCGACACCCGCTTCACCGCCGACTACCAGGAGCACCTGGCCAACGTCGAGGAGTTCAACACCCGCCGCCGCACCACCACCGGCTGACCGCGTCCGCCCCGCCCCCTTCCGCTCAGGTGGCCGCCCCCACCGGCGCCCGCCCCAGCAACCGCACCACATCCCGCACCGCCGCGCGCCCCGCTCGGTTGGCGCCGATCGTGGACGCCGACGGCCCGTACCCCAGCAGATGCACCCGCTCGTCCCGGGCCGCCCGCGTCCCCACCATCCGGATACCGCCGCCCGGCTCCCGCAGCCGGAGCGGCGCCAGATGGTCCACCGCCGCCCGGAACCCGGTCGCCCAGAGGATCGCATCCGCCTCCACCACCCGCCCGTCGTCCCAGGCCACCCCCGTCTCCGTGACCCGGTCGAACATCGGCAGCCGCTCCAGCACCCCTTCCGCCCGGGCCCGCCGGGTCCGCTCGTTGAGCGGCAGCCCGGTCACGCTGACCACGCTCATCGGCGGCAGCCCCTGGCGTACCCGCTCCTCCACCAGCGCCACCGCGGCCCGCCCCTCGGCCTCCCCGAAGTCGCCCTCCCGCCACACCGGCTCGCGCCGGGTCACCCAGGTGGTCTCCGCCGCCACCTCCGCGATCTCCATCAGATGCTGGGTGCCCGACGCCCCGCCGCCCACCACCACGACCCGCAGCCCGGCGAACGCCTCCGGCCCCGGATATCGCGCCGTGTGCAGCTGCCACCCGCCGAAGCGGTCCTGCCCCGGATACCGCGGCCAGAACGGCCGGTCCCACGTCCCCGTGGCGCTGACCAGCACCCGCGTCCCGTACACCCCTTCCGACGACTCCACCCTGAGCCGCCCCCCGTCCCCCTCCCGTACCGCCTCCACATGCACCGGCCGGTGCACCCGCAGCCCGAACGCCTCCTCGTACCGGGTGAAGTACTCCCCGATCACCTCCGACGAGGGCCGCCCGCCATCCGCCTCGCCCAGCTCCATCCCCGGCAGCGCGTGCATCCCGTGCACCCGGTCGTAGGTCAGCGACGGCCACCGGAACTGCCACGCCCCACCGGCCCGCGGCGCGTGGTCCAGCACCACGAAGTCCGTACCGGGCCGCAGCCCGGCCCGCCGCAGGTGGTACGCCGCCGACAACCCGGCCTGCCCGGCCCCCACGACCACCACGTCCACCGCCGTCATCTCGTCCACGCCCACCCCAACCACACCGCCCCCGCCGCTCTTCCCGCCCCGCCCCTCACCGCGGTGCCACCATGGAGCCATGAGCGACGCCTTCACCACCCGCGTACTGCACATCACCACCGGCAGCGCCGAGACCGTCCACGACCTCACCGCCGACTGCACCGCCTTCCTCCGCGAGGCCGCCGCCGGCCGCGACGGCCTCCTCAACGTCTTCGCCCCGCACGCCACCATGGGCGTGGCCGTCCTGGAGACCGGCGCCGGCAGCGACGACGACCTCCTCGCCGCCCTGCACACCCTCCTCCCCGCCGACGACCGCTAGCAGCACCGCCACGGCAGCCCCGGCCACGGCCGCGACCACGTCCTCCCCGCCCTCGTCCCCCCACACGCCACCCTCCCGGTCGTGAGCGGCGAACTGGCCCTGGGCACCTGGCAGTCGGTCTGCCTGGTCGACACCAACAAGGACAACCCGGAGCGGACGGTGCGGCTGAGTTTCCTGGGCTGAGCGAGTTCGTCAAGCACCTCGATAGAGGTTGCCGGACGTCGGGACAAGAGGTCGGCAGAAAGCACCGGGACCCCAGCAAGTGAGCTGGTACACGGGTCTCCGCGGACACTTCCGCGTCAGCACCTGCTTCCACCGTTGTCGAACGTGGCAGAGCCCTCGTCGACATCGCTGTCGATGAGGGCTCTGTCAGGTATTCCGTGGGATTCGGCAGCCCAGTCAGAGATTGCGAAGGAGTGCCCGCGGCCACTCACCCTTGGGCCCGATATGGGTGCCGGTGATCAGATCACGAAGCGTCTGGACTCTCCCACGCTGCCCTGTTCACTCCGTCCGCGTCCGGCACGACGGCGCACCAACTCACCGCTCCGTCCGCCAGCAGGTTCGTGGCCAGTCTGGGCGCAGTGTCCGGCGATCCAGCGGGTCAGTTCTTCCGGGGTGTGCAGCGTGCCTGAGGTGGCACCACAGGTGCGCTCCTCGCCGGTGACGCAGACCGCCTCCATGGTCGGCAGCGCCAGAGGGTCGGGAACGGTAGTGACGTGGTACTCGCGGAAGCGGTAGCGCCCCCGAGAGGCGTTGTGTACTGGTGCGCCGGCGTTCGCAGAGTCAGGCATCCTCGGCCGCCTCTTCCTGATCCGGGATGCGCTGCCCACGCGACTCCGCGACCCTGAGCACGTCCGCCAGGGCTTGTGCCAACCGGCGAGCCAGCCAGCGGTATTCGGTCGCCGACAGGGCTTTCGCACCGGTACCGTGGCGTCGCCTGCTCGGCACACCGCTCAATCCGGCGCCGTACGACTAGGCGGGCGCGGTTCTCTTCAACGCCCACGCCGAAGCCTTGTGGGCCCGCTTCACCACTTACTTGCGCCGCGAGCTCGCCTTCCGGCTTGACCTCACCCAGAAGGCCGCCCGCACGGTTCTGCGGGTGTCCTTCGCCAAGGTCGCCGAATACCAGAAGCGCGGCCTGGTCCACTTCCACGCCGTGATCCGCCTCGACGGCAGCACCCAGCCCCCGCCCTCGTACGCCACCGTCGCCGTGCTCACCGACGCCATCCGCGCCGCCGCACCGCGCCGCGCGCATCTCCGTCACCTCGGACGCAGTAGGGGAACGCGAACTCACCTGGGGTCAGCAGCTCGACGTACGTAAGATCGCCGCCTTCGGCACCGAAACCGAACTCACCGACCAGGCGGTCGCCGCCTACGTCGCCAAGTACGCCACCAAGCCCGCCGCCGACTCCGGCACCCTCGACCGCGCCCTGTTCTGCGGCCCCTGCCAGGGACGCGGCGCCACCCTCCTGCCCCACGGAACCCCGCTCCCGTGCACTGCCTGCGACGGCACCGGACAGGCCCGGTCGCTGTCCCGGCTCGCCGTCGCCCGGCATGCGCGGCAGATGATCCGCACCTGCTGGGAGCTGGGCAGACTGCCGGAGTTCGCCGCCCTGAAGCTCTGGAAGTGGGCGCACATGCTCGGCTTCCGGGGCCACTTCTCCACCAAGTCCCGCTCCTACTCCACCACCCTCGGCGCACTGCGCGACGCCCGCCGCACCTGGCGCACCGAACAGGCCCGCGCCCACACCGACCTGCCCGAACTCGACCCGACGACCACCCGTCGTCGGCCACTGGGACTACCGGGGCTCGGGCTACAGCCCTGGCGCCGCGCTCCTCGCCGCTGACGTCTGGCACCGCAGGGAACTGGAACGGCAGTTCACAGCCGAAGGCGGCTACTGATGACCACACCTCCCACCGCTGCCCTGCACCCCGCGAATAGCCCGGCGCAGGAATTGCTGACGGTGCCCCAGGTGATGGCCAGCCTCCAGTTCGGCCGCTCCGCCGTCTACGACCTGCTCCGCAGCGGCCCCGGCACTTCAACACCCTGCTCCGCCGGGCCAAACTCCGCCGCATCCGGTTCCACGACCGCTGCCACTCGACCGCGACCCTCCTCCTGGAACAAGGAGTGGAACTCGTCGTGATCAAGGAGCTGTTGGACCACGCCCAGATCGGCGTCACCGCGACCGTGTAGGCCCACGTCCGGCTCCGCCTCCAACGCGGCGCCATCGACCTCCTCGGCCGCGCCCTCCGCGTTCCCGCCGTAACCGGAAACCGGCCCGACGACGGCAACGAACCGCCGCTCCGCGCAGGCCCCGTCCGCTGACGTTGCCGTCAACTACTGCCGTCACGCCACGCTGAAGCCCCGCCAGGCACTGCCTGACGGGGCTTCAGATTTGCATGCGTACGTGAGCTACTGGCTCCCGATGGACTCGCGGAACCGCCGCACCTGAGAGATGGTCGTCGACCACTCAGAGATTTGGTTCCCGTCCTCGTCCACCAAACTCCGAGCCTCCACATATCGCCAAGGCTCTTGCGGATTGAAATTTTCTTCGAGGCCATCCAGGAAGATGATCGAGTTCTGCACGTAGACATCTTCCCCTTCCCGGTAAATAGGCCAGCAGAAGATGAAGTTGGCGGTCTCCGGGTCCGTGATCGAAGAGATGAGGCATGAGGTCGAATTCTTGCTCGCCTCAAGCTCCCTCAGGGCCCTCTCCCAACTTCGAGAGTAGTCGCCCACCGTCCAGAAGCTCAGGTCCATCGGGAATGATTCTGAGAAATCCCCGACTGTGATCTTACCGGCGGCCTCGGAAGGCGACGAGACGCCACCTTCCGAGGCGGGATCACCGATCACTTCGATCGCGAATCGGTTATTCCTTGAGATAGTTGAGGTCTGGGTCATAAGTACCGATCCGTTGGCCCTTGCGGTTGAACATCTTCCATCCGTCCGACACATTATGCCCGTCAACATCCGGCGTGATGTAGTTCTTCCCATTCGAGAAGACCACCTGGCCGTGTGAATTAAACGGAGCCTTTTGCGCAGGAATTCTCGTCCTGTACCCAAGGGCCCCCGCCCTGTCCCCTACGGTTCCGGCGTACAACTCCCGGTTCTGCGCACTTCGCGCGGCTGTCGAGTCCGGATGATACGGATCACCCTTGAGCGCCGGGGAAGAGGTGTACCCCTCAGGACAGTTGCTGTTGTGAACGAGCACCGGCGTCCGACCAGCGAGTACATAGTACGTGTGCAAGTCGTCAACGGTGAGGTTGTACGTGCGTGTCTGTTTGGTGAAGGAGGTGTTCACCTTGACCGACACGGTCTCGCCTTGATCGGTGAGCAGGGTCATTCCTGGCAGCAGGGCGCCGGCCACGAGCCACGCATGCTCGGACGGTGACCAGAACGGGTGCTCGTGCGTGGCGGTGAGCTGTTCGACGCCGTCTTCGGTGGAGACGGCGAGCTTGTTGAGCTTCTTGGACGTTTTCGGGGTGCGGATGAGGTGGGAGACCTTGCGCGGGCCGCTTTCCCCTTCCTCCGGGTCGGTTGCCATGACCGTGTCGCCGACGTCTACGTCCTCGATGGGCTTCGTAGACCCGTCGGCCATCAAGACGAGCGTTCCGGCCAAGAAGCACTTGCAGTCCGGGTTGGGTTTCCCTTGCGGTACATCGGCCTGCTTGGTGCCGCCCTTCAGTCCCCTCTTGATGAAGGCACGGACCGCACCCCATCCGCCTGCAGCGATGGAAGCGATATCCAGGGCATTTTCCGTGCCCTTGAATTCCTTGGAATCTACCTCGACGCCGTGCTCCTTAGCCTTCTCCATATAGGACTTCCGGAGGCCGCAGTCGGCGCCGGCCCAGCACCAAGGCTCAGTGAGGTACTCGATTCCGTCTGCCGTACCCACCAAGAAGGCGCCCGCGGCGCCAGCCATGTCCTTGGCTAGTTGTCCCAGAGACTTGGGATTCTCCGGCTCCTTGTTGTTGCAGATGCCGTATTGCCGCTGGATGGCCGGGCAACTGGGGGCTGAGCTGGCGGCACTGGTGTGGACGGCACTGCCGGAGGCTGCCAGGCCGGCGCGAGAGCCTCCTCGGCTGGCCCGGGAACTGCTTCGCTGGCGATGGGTCACGTGGGAGGCGGCCGCGATGTACGTGACGATCGCGACGGCGACGGTGATGAGTGCCTTGATGAAGGAGAAGAAGAACTTGCCGTCTGCGTCCGCGAACGTCACGGGGTTGTTGTTGCTGTAGGCGTACCCGTTGATCTGCTGCGGGTCCTTGAGATCCGCAATCGGGTCGGCGCTGACGAATCGGCCGATGGCGGGGTCGTACTCACGGGCACCCAGGTGAGTGAGGCCAGTGGGGTCCTCCGTGCCGCCGGCGAAGCCCTTCTCACCGATCCAAGAGGCCGGCGCCGCGCCACGGGTTTCGCCGAACGGCTGCATGGACCGACGGATCACCGCCTGGCTTGCCGCGTCGATCTGCACATTGGCCGTGCCGTTGTGATCGGAGCTTGTCCACGTCAGCGACTTCGACGTGCGCATCGCCACGACCTGTCCGGCATGGCTGTAGTACCTGGTCGCCTCGACCTTGCCGGTCGCCTTGTCCTGCCGCAGCTCCGTCTCTCCCAGCTGGAGCGTAGTGCCCGCGACATCGCGTCGGATTAGGCGGTTTCCGTCGGCGTCGTTGAGGAAAGTCGTCTCGGCCGCGTTGGCCTCGGTCACCTTGGCGAGGTTGTTCTCCGGCCCCCAGTCCAAGCGCTGGGTGTTTTCTCCGATCGTCCGTGTCCGGGTGTTTCCGGCTTCGTCGTAGGTGTAGCTGGACGCCGCAGCCGGCTTGTTGCCACCGCTGGTGGTGGTGGAGGCAAGCAGGTGCGGACGGGCCTTGTCTCCACTGGTGTGGTCGTACGCGTAGGCCGTGGTGGCCGCACCGCCCGCGGCGAGGTGGTCGGTCGCGCTCTTCCGGTTGCCAGCGGTGTCGTACGCGAACGACTTCCAGTACGCGGCGACGCCTCCCACTGAGGCGGCGCTGGGCGCTGTCGCACAGTCCGTCTTGGCCGTCCAGGCGCTCCGCAGCCGGCGGTGTCCGTCATAGGTGAAGCACTGCTTGTCGCCGAGGGCGGTGGAGCGGTCGTCTATCTCGACAGGGTTGCCGGCCGCGTCATAGCGGAAGTACGTGTCGGCATCCGTGCTCTTGTTGGACTCTGACACGACAGTCTGCCGCGCCAGACGCTTGGTGCCGTCCTCGTAAGCCGAGTTGATCTCGGTCCACTTGGCGGTCGAGGACACTCCCAGCGTGATGCGTGTCCGCTCGCCTGCGGGCAAGTAGTCGGTTCCGCGGACGATACCCGTCAGACCCTGGAGGGTGGTCGGCATCCGCTGGTCGTTGTACCCGTAGGTGAGGACTTCCTGCCCGAGGCCTCCCATGGCCGGAAGCGTCCGCTTCTGAAGCGTGCCGTCGAGATTGTATGCGTTGGTGAAGGTATAGGTGCCGGTGCCCGCCACCGCGCCCTCACTGGTACTGATGGTGAACTGCTCCTTCAGCACCCGGTAAAGGGAGTCGTAGGCCGCACTCGTGAGCGCGTAGACCTTGCCGTTCTTGCCGCCCTCGTACCGGATCGAGGACGTGGGCTGGCCGAGGGCGATGGTGTCGTAGGACCAGCGTGCCAGGTACTTGGAGTCGTCGATGGACGGCTTCCCGTCGACCACGGGGATGCGGCCGGTCAGTCGTCCGGTCTGGCGCCCGAGCACGTCGTAGGTCTGGCTGAGCAGATTGCCTCGCGCGTCCTCGGTGACGGCAACTTGGTCGAGCTGGTCGTACTCCTTCCGGGAGACGCCGGTGTCGGGATCCACGCTCTTCGTCTGACGTCCGAGGAAGTCGTACTCGTAGGTCCAGGTGTTGCCGTCGTTGTCCTGCACCTTGGTCAACTGATCGGCGCGACCGTACGCGTAGGTGAGGCGGGTGTAGTCACCGGTGGCCTTCTTGCCGTCGTACTCCCGCTTTTCGGCCAGGCGTCCCCGGCTGTCGACCTCTTCGCGAACCGCCGGCGCTCCGGTGGGCGGCTCGACCGTGGTCGCGTTGCCCTCGTAGGTCGTCGTTGTGCGCGAATGCTCCTTCTCCAAAGCCAGGTTGATCTCGACGACGGGCCGCTCCGCGCCGTCGTACACCATTCGCTTCCCGGCCGGTGAGGCGGTCAGCAATGTGGCGAGCTTGCCGCTCGGGGCCGTGGTGTCGATGTAGTCGGCCGACGACTCGATCCCCAGTCCGCGGGTGTCGTATTTGGTGTCGGCGATGACGCGGCCGCTGCCCACTGCCGCGGGTGCCTGCGTCTGGCGAGGCCTGAGCAGAGCGTCGAAGATGGCGTACGAGGTCTGGTATGTGGAACCGTCGTTGTTGAGGGTCTTCGTCGCAACCCAGGAGCCGTCAGCTTTCTGGATCTTGTACTCGTACTTGGTGCTGGGTGCCTGACCGCCGGCTCTGTTCCGGTCGGCCGGCCAGACATCGGTCAGCCGGCCGAGCCCGTCGTAGGCGCTTTCCGTGCGCTTGCCGTTGGGGTCGGTGTGGACGGTGTTGGACCCCCAGTCCGGGGCCACCTCTGTACTGATCGTGTGTCCGAGGGCGTTGACCTCCTTCTTGGCGGTCAGAGGGCCACCCGCAGCCGGTGTGTACTCGATGTGGTTGGTGCGGGTGCCGTCGGCGTTCCACTGGTCGGTGAGACGGCCGAGGGCGTCGTACGCCGCGGTCGAGACGGTCTGCACCTGGGCGGCGCCGGCACTGTAGCCGGTGACTCGCTGGGTGGCGGTCACGTCGCCCCTGATCGGCGCAGTGCCATACACCTTTCCGTCGTATGACGTACGCACATCGGAGATGACGTCGGTTGTCTTGGGGTCGCCCGTACGGTTCGGTGTCGCCGAGCAGCCGATCGACACCTTCTCGGTGCGTTTGGCGTAGCTGATCAGCCAGTCCTCGGTGTTCTTGACGTACTCGGTGCGGGTGCAGTCCTTCTGGCCGCCGCCTTCGGTCTCGACGGTGAGGGGTTGGCCGTTCTCGGTGTCGTAGGTGGTGGCAGTGGTGGACGTGATCGCGCCATCGCCGGGGACCGGCGTGCGTGTGACCTCCTTGGCGGTACGGGTCATAAACGCTCGTACGGTGCCGTAGGAGTGCGTCGTGCTGGCGGTCTCCCGCGACCACGGGGTAGTGATCGTGCCGGAGACCTCTTCGCCGGCCGTGCCGTTGTAGGTGATCGTCTCGCGGACCTGCCCGGCGTACTGCTCTTCGTCGTCGACCGATGAGCCCTTGGAGTCGGTGACCGTCTCCTTGCGCGTGGTGCCGTCGAGTCGCTTGTCGCCGTGCATGCCGCGGTAGTAGAGGCTGGTGGACCTAGAACGGGTGCCCGCCGACTCGCCGGTCGTTGTCGTGACCTTCGGGTAGCCGCGCCAGATGCCCCAGGTGCGGTACTTGGCGGGGGTGATGGGGGACTGGTCGTCGTAGGCCCAGGCGCCGCCGCCGGTGTAGGTGTAGTCGGTCTGCTTCAGCGGTGCGCCACCGGTCGGGTCGGACTCGCTGACCTGGGTGACGACGTACTTGTGGAACCAGTCCGTGCGCGGCTGCGGGTCGGTGCCCGGCGTCGGGTTGGACGGCGGGATCCACTTGACCGGATAGCAGCGCTTGGTGTTCTTGTCGAGCTCCGGAACGCCCACGCCCGCGACGCACTCCGGGTCCGAGTAGTTGACCGTGAGGACGGAGCCCGTCTCCGAGGTGACCGTGCGCACGCGCCACTTGATGAACGGCGGCACGTCGTCGCCGGTCTTGTCGACGCGGTTGTGCATCTGCACGCCGGAGAAGGTGATGGCCGGGAGGGTGACGGCAGTGCCGACCCGGCCCGTGTGCTGGATCGACTTCAGCCAGAGACCGGCGTTGGAGCCGTCGCCCGGGTCGGGGAAGGAGTGCTCCAGTGCCCAGTGGTTGACGTCACGGTAGTCGGTGTCAGCACCGGTTCCGCTGCCGTCGTAGACCTGGGTGGTGATGCCCGTGAGCCTCATTCGTGAGAAGAAGGATGGGGCGGACTGGTCGGTGCAGACGGTGTCCTTCTTGCAGATCTGGTCGAAGGGCACGTCGGGCCAGGCGTTGCGGTTGGATTTCCCGAGGTTGGCGCAGGTCTCGCCGCCGCTGACGGGGATGCACCGTTCGTTGACGGTGAACTTCACCCGTGCCGCGGCGGGCTGGGTGGTGGAGTAGACGGTGTCGCTGCGCTGGCCGTAGTCGATGCGCTTGAGGTAGCCGCCGCGGACGTACTCGGTGCCGTTGCCGGTGGTGCCGTTCTTGGCGTAGAAGTTGACTTCCTTGTCGTACCAGTACGTCATGACGTTGCCGCGCGGGTCGACGACGTAGTCCAGGTTCCACCGCCAGGCCTGGGTCTTGGCACGGGACGCGAAGCTCGTGCCGGCGTCGTAGCCGGGCTCGCCGGAGTCGTCGCCGAAGACGGGTACGGTCCACACGGAGTTGGTCTCGGCTTTGCCGGTCGCCCATCCGGGGAGGCGGTTCTTGCCGAAGACGTACTGGGTGCCGTCGGTGGTGGTGACGGTCCAGTGCTCGCCGTCGTCGTCTCCGTTGGTGGCTCCGGTGGAGCGGATGACACGCTCGCCGTCGTCGCCCTGCAGCCGCCAGAGGTTGGTCTTCTTGTCTTTCAGGATGAGGGTGCTGGACTTGCCGTTCAGCACGATGGAGGCGTTGTCCTCCTTCCAGCACTGGTCGTTCTTCTTGTCCTGGCCGTCGTCGTCGCAGGAGCCGTAGGACCGCTCGATGTACGAGGTCGGCAGGTCGAAGCCCTCACCGATCCAGGACGGCTGGGCACTGGTGGCGGAGGTGCGTCCGTCCACGCTCTGTGCGGAGTAGCCGATGGAGAGGGGAGGCGTGGGTCCGGCGGGGGCGGGGACCGGATCCATGGGATAGGACCAGGTGAAGTCTCCGTTGGAACCGCCGCCCGCCCAGGTCGCCGAGGGGGACAGCGGGGTGGCGTCGTAGGTGCCCTGGCTGGAGGAGGTACCGGCGGAAGCGGCGAGGACCGTGAAGGCGGCAGTGCCGCTTCGCGCCTTGGCGGCCGGCTTCGCGGTGCTCACCTCGGCGGTGAGGGTCTGGTCCGCGGTGTCGTTCGACGACGCCACGGGCGTGGTGGTGCGGCAGGCCGCCTTCTCCGGCGTGGTCAGGGCGCAGGCGGGGAGTTGCACCAGGCGCAGCCGGGACGACCAGTTGCCGCTGTAGGCGTGGGCGAAACCGCTGTAGTCCAGCGCCAGGGACAGCTTTGACGGGTCGGTCTCGCCGTCCGCGCGGCGCACACTGAGAACAACACCGTCGATGCCCAGTTCGGCGGTCTTGGCACGGTCGAGGAAGGTGACCTCGGCCTTGGAAGGCGCCGCCGCGGGCGCCTGGGCGTGGGTGCTCGACCGGGCGGTCGCTCCCTTCGCCGCCTTGGCCGACCGCGGTCGGCCGATGGAGACGGGCAGGCTGCCTGCCTTCGCGGCCGTCTTGGCCTGCGGCGGGACTGCTACGCGGGAGGTCGCCGCGTCGGGCCAGTCGATCGGCCGGTCAGCTCGGGCCCGGGTGGTGTCCGCGGCCTTCCTGGTCGGGTCGGAGACCTGCTTGTGCCGGGGGGTGAAGGGCTCGGCCTTGCCGAATTCGGGTTTCGGCAGGCTGCTGGGGTCGCGCTCGAACTCCTGGGTGGGAGCCGCGCCGAGGAGGGTGGCGATGACGGCCGTGGTGACGGGGAGGGCGACGGCTGCCATACGGCGGCGGCTCGCCCCTCTCCATGACCATGACGGCAGCACATGTCTTGTGCTGGTCAAGTGGTTGCTCCGGGTTCTCGGACAGCGGTGGTGGCCCGGGCTTGTCGGCAGGGGCCACCACCGCGGGTGGATGTAGCGGTGGGAAGGGCTGAGGTGGCTCGGATCTAGCCGATCTCGACCGGCGGTTCGTCGACCGTGGCCAGCTGGGTGATCTCCGCCTCGGACAGGACACCCGCGTAGACACGCATGTCGTCGAGTTGCCCCATGAGGCGATTGCCCCAGGTGCCGTTGTCGTGGCGCCGGGCCTGGCTCACCATGAGGGGCTGGTCGGACTGGAAGACGCTGTCGACGAACACTCCGTCCTCCGCGCCCTCTCTGACGCCGCCGAGGTAGAGCTTGGCGGACTGGTTCACGGAGTCGAACACCCCGACCACGTGGATCCAGTTGCCGGGCGGATTCACCTGCTCGGAGGTGACGGTGGCGGCGGGTCCGTTCAGGACGTCGGTCTCGTACAGGCCGAAGTTCCAGTCGCCGACCTGCTCGCCGATCTCCTGCCGGTACCAGAGGCGGAAGGCGTTGCGCTGCAGGCCGGGACGGGCGAACACGGTGGGTGAGTGAGCGCCCGTAGTGCTTTCCAGCACCTCGGCGTCCAGGTTCACCCAGCCGGCCACGGTGAAGCTGCCGGACTCGTCCAGTTTCACCGGGGCCGATCCGGTACCGGACTGACCTGCCGGCAGGTTGAGAACAGTGCCGTGGGCGGGATCGTCCGCCAGCGTGAAGCCGGCGCCCGAGGAGACGGTGAGGGCGTTACCGCGTCCTGACGCGTCAGGCGCGGTCGCGCCGGAGGCGTTGTCCATGTTCCAGTGCGCCAGGAGCGCGGGCTGAGGGTACCCCGAGTCGGGGTTCTCGAGGTTGGCTTCGGCCCACAACTCATCGGGGAACACGACCCGGTTCCAGGCCTGCACCTGGTCCAGATCACCCTTGAAGTAGCTGCCCGGGGTGCCGTTGGGCGCCTTCATACGGCCGATTTCGAAGGATCCGGTCGCCGCCCACGGTGTGGTGTAGGCGGTGGTCGCCTCAAGCCGGCCGTTGACATAGAGCTTGATCTGCTGCGCGTCACGGTCGTACACCGCGAGCAGATGCGTCCATGCCCCCAGGACACCGGGCCTCGATGAGACGGCCCGCACCAGGCTGGAACCGTCGGAGCTGTACCGGTTGAAGACCCAGCGGTCGTAGGAGTTGGAGTAGTACAGCTGGAACGCGCCCACCTGGGCGCCGTTCTGGCTGGCCACGGTGCTGATCTGGTCCCGGCTGCCGAGCTTGGTCCACGCCGACACCGAGAAGTTGCCCGTGGTGTCCACCACTGGTCCCGCGGTCGCCGCGTAGGCGCTGGTGCCGTTGAGTCGCAGACCGCCCTGCAGTCGGGCGGGCGTGGTCCAGGCAGCCCCGCCGCCCAGGGTGAGGGCGTGAGATGAGCCACCCGCGTTGAACCCGGTCGAGTCCAGCTTCCACTCACCGAGCGGATTGGAGGCCTTGGCCACCTTGAAGAGGTAGTCCTTCGAGGCGCTGCGGTTGCCTGCCGCGTCGACTGTCTGCACCCGCAAGGTGTTGGTGAGCCTCTTCGTGGGAGTGACCTTGCGCTCGTAGCTGGCCGTGTTCGCGGTGAAGACCTTGCTCTCCACAAGAACGCCGTTCAGCCAGATGTCGTATCTGCGCACATCCGAGGCACCTGCGCTGATCTTGAACGTGCCGGTCTGCCCGACGCTTCCTGTCTCCGGCGAGGCGTTGCAGTTTGTGCCGGCGCACTCGGGATAGGCCGCAGAGGTCACCGTCGGCTGGGGCGGGGCGCTGACGTCGACCTTGAAGTAGCAGTAGCCGGACCACGGCCCGTGCAGGTATCCGGTCGAACCTGCCCAGGTGTAGCGGTACTCCGACCGGGCCCTGAACTTGTAGGTGGTTCCGCTGGTCAGCGCCGCGGTCGGCACAGATCCCCCTGTGCCGCTGGCCGTCCACGTGCTCGGGCTCAATGCGGTCGGCTTGGTGCTGGACCCCGCGTACAGCTCGAAGTTGGGCCGCAGAGAGGCGTTCGCGGCATCGGACGAGGTGGGGGTCGCGGTCACTCGCGGGGTGGTATCCCGGATGAGCGGCGCGGCCGAGGAGGAGGAACACGCCACGTTGGGATCGAGCAGCTTCACCGAGGACGGGGCGTTGGACGGGGGCGTGACGTAGGTGATCGACAGTCTCGGCTTGCGAGAGGAGGTAGCCCGGTCGTCGGCCGGCGACATGAACTGCTTCCACGCGATCGGGTCCGACTCGCTCGCCGTCAGCCCGAGCGTCGTCGTGGTCGACTTCGCCTTGGCCGTGTAGGCCACAGCGGAAGTCGCGTCGAACTCGATGTCCCCGTCAGGGCAGTTTGACGAGAAGCCCTTCGCCGCGGAGACCTTGCTGACGTACGACCAGCCCGTAGGCGGCTTGTTCCACGTCGTCGAGCTGGAGATCGTATTGGTGCGGTAGAGGTTGACGTCCCGCTTATCGCAGTTGGCCGACCAGATGGCATAAGCCGTGAAGGTCGCGTCGAGGATCTTCTTGCCGCCGACCTTGCGGGTGTCGAATTGGTAGAAGGACTTGGCCTTCTTCATGTCCACATAGGCGTCGTAGCCGACGCCGAGAGCATGGGAGGTCTTCCAGAAGGAGGTTGACGGCGAATCGGACCAGATGGTGGTCCAGCCGGTGAGGCTGGCGCTGACCGCCGGAGGGTCGATGACGACCGGGTAGGTGGTGTCGGCGGCGGTGAGGAAGGATCGATCAGGCGTCAGCGACAACGCGCTGCTGCTCATGGATACGTCAGCCACGGCGGTCTTGGAACCCGGCTGAGGTGTGACCGCGCCTTCCGGGTCAGGCACCTCCGAACCCGAGCTCCGCGAGGCCACGGTGGAAGAGCCGCTCCTGGCGGCGGTCTTGGCGGACGCCGAGGGGGTGGTCGGGGTCGAGTCCCACATGAGAGCGGCGCTGCTGGAGAAGACGGCGCGGCCGCCGGAGTCCCGCAGGGAGACGCTGCCGTCCGCCGCGGGTCGGACTGACAGGCCCTTGGCCTTGACCGGGAAGTGGATCGCCGCCAGGGCAGGATCCATGGCGGCCTGACGGGAGTGCACGACGAGGTTTTGGGTGAACCCGTCCGGGCGGATCTGCACCACCAGGTCGACCTCGGGCCGAACGGACTCGTATACGGCCGTCGAGCCCGAGACTCTCGGGGCGGGCAGCTTCCACGGTGAGCCGAGTTCGTAGGTCTTGCCGTTGCGAGTGATAACGGCAAGTGCGGTGGTTCCGCCGCCGGACAGGACGATGTCCTGCGCTGCCTTCGGCACCAGACTGCCATCCGCGCGGCTCGTCAAGGACGTGTCCACCGGCACCCACACGCCGCCCTTGAGGACTCGCTCGGGTATCGGTGACGACTCGACGGTGAACGTTCCATCGCTGTTGGCGAAGGTCTGATTCGTCTCGTTCGTCAGGGCGGTGACCTCGACCCGCCGACCCTGCGAGACCGCCTGCTCGGAGGCCTTCTGCTCAGCGGACTTGGCCGGGAGTACATCGTCCTGCCAGAACGCCTTGCCCCTTGCGGCGTCATCGGCGGGGGCGCTGGAGGTCACCTCGGGAGCCTCAGCCGCCCCGTCCGTCGTGCCGCCGGCTTGCGCCTGAGGAGACGCCAACCCGAATGAGGCTCCAACCACCAGCAACGACAGTGTCGTTGCGGCTACCCCCCGCACCGCTCTCTCGCGGTGCCCACGTCTTCTCACTACCGATTACCCGCAATCTGAGAATTTCATGAAGATCATGTGATCGGAGTGATGGTAGGAGAACGAGGGGTAGAGGTCTATGCCATTGGGGCTGCAGGGAGGGGGCATTCGGGGCGAAAGGCAGCAACTTGCCGTGTGGCTCTCATCACTTACTGTAAAGAGCGCCTGATCGGGGCTCGTATGGGAGGAACCCTGGCGATCGGCCGCCGCTACGCTGAGGGTTGTCCTTGCGGAGGTTGGCGGACACGAACAAGGACAACCCGGAGCGGACGGTGCGGTTGAGCTTCCTGGGCTGAGTCGAGTCGTCTAGGAGGCGCGGGGCCGACCCCACCTCCTGGAGCGGCACCGGCTCCACTCACGGAACACTCCCGCGGGTGCGGGGCCGAGAGTGGCTGATCTGCGGCTCTACTTGAGTATGGGCTCGATTTCATTCACTTGCACCGTGCCCTCTGGGTGAATCCAGTCTCTGGCAGGTCGTATCGCGGCCAGTCTTGCAGCGCTCGGGTTCGGTCGTTGTGGGGGCTGAGTTTCCTGGGCTGAGCAAGGTCCGGCCTTGGCGGGGATTGACGAAGCCGGACTGATCGGTACGACTGCGGTTGGCCCGCTAGGAGGATTGTCCCTCTGTCGCCGGAGTTGCCCCGCACGATGGGCGGCCCCTGAAGGCCATGCCGAAACGCTCGGCGAGAGAATGGCTGTCGAGCGACGGCTGGTGACTGGCTAGTTGTTCGTCGGGGTGGTTGGTGGACCCAGGGGCCTCGCCGCCGACTGGTGGCTGGTACCAGACGGTGCGGCTGCACTTCGGCCGCACGCTGCTGGTGGTGGGCGACGTCATGAGTCATGGCGTCGAGGCCGCCGGGGACATGAACATGAACGTGTGTCGAGGAGCGCTGCGTGACATGGCCTCCATCGATCTGGCGCCGCACCAGGTGCTGTGCAGGCTGGACGCCCTGGTAGACGCGGCGGCGCGGCGGCTCGCCACTTGTGTGCTGGTGCGGATGGACCCCGCGTGGGACCTTCTTCTTGGCCGCCGGGCATCCTCCACGCGGACGGCACCGCGATGGTGGGGGAGCTGCCGGTGGGGCCGCCATGGGGCACCGGGCTCGGGGGCTATCGGCTCGTCACACGCCGAATGACCGCCGACGACACACTGCTGCTGTTCACCGACGGCCTGGTGGAGCGGTGAGGTGAGGACATCAATGTCTCGCTGGGCCGGCTCAGCGTGGCCGGACTGGTCGGCGCGGTCGTCGACGGGCTGGGCGCGCGTGACGCGGAGGGCGGCGTGGCCGTGCCGGCCGCTCGGTTCACGGCGCGGGACCCGGCGGCCGGTCCGGCGTGGGTGCGACGGGATCGTCCCGGACAGGGGGTGGGGGTGCTGTGGCCGATGAAGGCGGACAGGCCGAGGGGGCGGGGCCGGTGCGTGCGCGCCGGTCCCGCCCCCTGCTTCGGGTGAGAGTGTCAGACCAGGTCGAAGCGGTCGAGGTCCATGACCTTCGCCCAGGCGGCGACGAAGTCCTTCACGAACTTCTCCCGCGCGTCGTCGGAGGCGTAGACCTCGGCGAGGGCGCGGAGTTCGGAATTCGAGCCGAAGACCAGGTCGGCGCGGGTGCCGGTCCACCTGACGCGGCCGGTCTCGTCGCGGGCCTCGAACTCGTCCTGGGCCGAGGACGTGGACTTCCAGGTGATGCCCAGGTCGAGCAGGTTCACGAAGAAGTCGTTGGTCAGCGTGCCCGGGCGGTCGGTGAGGACGCCGTGCCGGGAGCCGCCGGTGTTGGCGCCCAGCACGCGCAGGCCGCCGACCAGGACGGTGGTCTCCGGGGCGCTCAGCGTCAGCAGGTTGGCCCGGTCGAGGAGCAGGTACTCGGCGGGCAGGCGGGTGCCCTTGCCGACGTAGTTGCGGAAGCCGTCGTACAAGGGCTCCAGGGCGGCGAAGGACTCGATGTCCGTCTGCTCCTGGGTGGCGTCGACCCGGCCCGTGGTGAGCGGCACCTCCACCGCGACGCCGGCGTCCTCGGCCGCCTGCTCGACGGCCGCGCTGCCGGCGATGACGATCAGGTCGGCGAGGGAGACCTGGTTGCCGCCCCGGGCGTTGAAGGACTGCTGGACGCCTTCCAGGGCGCGCAGGACCTGGGCCAGCTCGTCCGGGTCGTTCGCCTCCCAGCCGCGCTGCGGCTCCAGGCGGATCCGGGCGCCGTTGGCGCCGCCGCGCTTGTCGCTGCCGCGGAAGGACGAGGCCGACGCCCAGGCGGCCGAGACCAGCTGGGACACGGTCAGGTCGGTGGCGAGGACCTGCTCCTTGAGGGCGGCGATGTCCGCGGCGGTCAGCGGCTCACCGGTGCGCGCGGGCAGCGGGTCCTGCCAGAGCAGCACCTCGGAGGGCACCTCCGGACCCAGGTAGCGCTGGATCGGGCCCATGTCGCGGTGCGTCAGCTTGTACCAGGCGCGGGCGAAGGCGTCCGCGAACTGGTCCGGGTTCTCGTGGAAGCGGCGCGAGATCTGCTCGTAGGCGGGGTCGAAGCGCAGTGAGAGGTCGGTGGTGAGCATCTGCGGCTTGTGCTTCTTCGACGCGTCGTGCGCGTACGGGATGGTCTCCTCGGCGTCCTTGGCGACCCACTGCTTGGCACCGGCGGGGGACGTGGTCAGCTCGTACTCGTAGGCGAAGAGGTTGTGGAAGAACTCGTGGCCCCAGGCGGTGGGGGTGCTGGTCCAGGTCACCTCCAGGCCGCTGGTGATGGCGTCGCCGCCCTTGCCCGTCCGGTAGGTGCTGCGCCAGCCCAGGCCCTGCTCCTCCATCGGGGCGCCCTCGGGGTCCGCGCCGACGTTCTCGGCCGGGCCGGCGCCGTGCGTCTTGCCGAAGGTGTGGCCGCCGGCGATGAGGGCGACGGTCTCCTCGTCGTTCATCGCCATCCGGCGGAAGGTCTCGCGGATGTCGCGGGCGGCGGCGATCGGGTCGGGGTTGCCGTTGGGGCCCTCGGGGTTGACGTAGATCAGGCCCATCTGGACCGCGCCGAGGGGGCTCTCCAGCTCACGGTCGCCGGTGTAGCGCTCGTCGTCGAGCCAGGTGGTCTCCGGGCCCCAGTAGACGTCCTCCTCCGACTCCCACACGTCCTCGCGGCCACCGGCGAAGCCGAAGGTCGTGAAGCCCATGGTCTCCAGGGCGACGTTGCCGGTGAGGATCAGCAGGTCGGCCCAGGACAGCGCCTGGCCGTACTTCTTCTTCACCGGCCAGAGCAGGCGGCGGGCCTTGTCCAGGTTGCCGTTGTCCGGCCAGCTGTTCAGCGGGGCGAAGCGCTGCTGACCGGCGCCCGCGCCACCGCGGCCGTCGCTGATGCGGTACGTGCCGGCGCTGTGCCAGGCCATCCGGATCATCAGCGGCCCGTAGTGGCCGAAGTCCGCCGGCCACCAGTCCTGCGGGGTGGTGAGCACCTCGGCGATGTCCCGCTTCACCGCCGGCAGGTCGAGCCCCTGGAACGCGCTCGCGTAGTCGAAGTCCGCGCCCAGCGGGTTCGCCACGGCGGGGTTCTTGGCGAGGATCTTCAGGTTGAGGCGGTCCGGCCACCACTGGCGGTTGCCCCCGCCCTGGGTGGGGTGCGGCGCGCGGCCGTGGGCCACCGGGCACCCGGCCGCCTGCGCCTCGGGCACCTCCGGAACGGCCGTCTCGGGGGAGTCCGGCGTGACGGGGTCGAAGACGTGCGACTCGTGGTTCTCGCTCATGGGAAATCCTTCCGGACCCGGCGGGTCGTGAGGGCGCTGAACGGGGGAGGAGGATGCGGGTCGTACAGAAGGGGCACGCCGGGTGCCGGGGCCTCGTCGCAGGCCGTTCGAACGCCGCACGGAGACCGCGCTCCCGGGCGGGGCGACGGGGACGGTGCCCGGCCGGCGGGCGGTGCCGCGCCGTCGGCCGGCGGTGTTCCGCCGGGTGTCTCTGCTGCCGAACCGGAGTCTTCCTGTCTCTAGGCTGTCGCTGGGATCGATCCTACGATGGACTTCGTCCAAGTCAAGAAGTGCACTAAGGGCGGCATGGCGACCGGAGCGCGGCGCTCACGGATCTTCCGGGGACCGTGTGCTCCCCAAGAAGCGGGCAGGTGAAACGAGATGAGCGATCTCCTACGGCGGCTGCGGGGGCGTGGCTGGCGGCTGACCTCGCAGCGGCGCGTCGTCGCGGAGGTCCTCGACGGCGACCATGTGCACCTGACGGCCGACGAGGTCCATCTGCGGGCAGCCGCGCGACTGCCCGAGATCTCCCGCGCCACCGTCTACAACACACTGGGGGAGCTCGTCGCGCTCGGCGAGGTGCTGGAGGTCTCCACCGTGGGCCGGGCCAAGCGCTACGACCCGAACGCGCGCCGCCCCCACCAGCACCTGGTCTGCTCCGGCTGCGGCTCGGTCCGCGACGTCCACCCGGTCGGCGACGCCCTCGGCGACCTGCCCGAGGCGGAGCGGTTCGGGTTCACCGTCGGCTCGGTGGAGGTGACCTACCGCGGGCTGTGCCCGGGCTGCGCCTGACGGCGGAGCGCCCGCGGGTGGTGCCTGATCGACTTCTCGGCCGGCGTCACGGCGGCGTGTCGAATCCCTTATGCCCGTACCCGGAATCGGCCAAGGAACGGCAAAGCGGAATGCGGCGCAGTTAGGTTAGGCCAGCCTCAGTCATCCTCTCGACCGAAGGCGCACCCTCACCTGCCGGAGTACCCATGCGTCCCATCACGCGCCCCGTCGCCGCCCTGTCCGCCGTCGCCGCCCTGCTCGCCCTCGCCGGCTGCGCCGAGAAGGCCGACGCCGGCGACGACGCGATCCGGGTGACCGCCACCGACACCGCCTGCGAGACCTCCCGCACGGAGATCGCGGCGGGCCACCTGGAACTGGCCGTGGAGAACAAGGGCTCCAAGGTGACCGAGGTCTACGTCCTCTACCCGGACGACCGGATCGTCACCGAGCGCGAGAACATAGGCGCCGGTACGAAGGCGAACATCACCGCCGAGATCCAGCCCGGCGCGTACGAGATCGCCTGCAAGCCGGGGATGAAGGGCGACGGCATCCGGCAGAAGCTCACCGTCACGGGCGGCAAGGCCGCCAAGCGCGACCCCCGGCTGGACGAGGCCGTCGCCGCGTACCGCACCTATGTCCGCGAGCAGGCCGAGGAGACCCTGCCCAAGGCCGAGGCGTTCACCGAGGCGGTCAAGGCCGGCGACCTGGCGGCCGCGAGGAAGGCCTACGCGCCCTCCCGGATCGGCTGGGAGCGCACCGAGCCGGTGGCCGAGTCCTTCGGGGACATCGACCCCAAGGTGGACGTCCGCGAGGACGGGCTGGAGGAGGGCCAGGACCCGGAGAAGGACTGGACCGGCTGGCACCGCCTGGAGCGCTCGCTCTGGAAGGACGGCAAGATCACCGACCGGGACAAGCAGCTCGCCGACCGGCTGCTGGCCGACCTGACCGACTGGCAGCGCCGGGTGGGCACCGCGCAGATCACCCCCACCTCGATGGCCAACGGCGCCAAGGAGCTCCTCGACGAGGTCGCCACCGGCAAGGTGACCGGCGAGGAGGAGCGCTACAGCCACACCGACCTGGTCGACTTCAAGGCCAACGTGGAGGGCGCGGAGAAGGCGTACACCCTGCTGCGCGCCACGGCCGAGAAGAACGACGCGGCGCTGGTGAAGCGGCTGGACGCGGCCTTCGCCGACCTGGACAAGAAGGTGGACGCCTACCGCGACGGGCCGGGCAGCCATGACTTCCGGGCTTACGACACCGTCCGCGAGGCCGACCGCAAGAAGCTCTCTGACGCCGTCAACGCCCTGGCCGAGCCGCTGTCGAAGCTCGCGGCGGCCGTGGTCGGGAAGTAGCCGGACGCCATGGCGGACCCTTCGCACGAGGAAGCCGCGCCGGCGCCTTCCCGGCGCTCCCTGCTGGGCTGGGGCGGTGCCGGGCTGGCGCTGGGCGCGGCGGCCGTCGGCGGCGCCACCGCGCTGCACCGGGGCGGGGGCGGTGGTGCTCCGGCGCCGGACGCCGTCCCCTTCCACGGGCCCCGGCAGGCCGGCATCGCCACCGCCGTCCCCGACCGGCTGCACTTCGCCGCCTTCGACGTCACCACCACCGACCGCGCCGAACTCGCCGCGCTGCTGCGGGAGTGGTCGGCAGCGGCCGCCGCCCTGACCCAGGGCCGCCCGGTGGGCGGGGGCGCCACCGGCGGGCTGCCCGAGGCGCCGCCCGACGACACCGGCGAGGCGCTCGGACTGAGGCCCGCCCGGCTCACCCTCACCCTGGGGCTCGGGCCGTCGCTGTTCGCCAAGGACCGCTTCGGCCTGCACACCCGGCGCCCCGCCGCCCTGGCCGAGCTGCCGAAGTTCCCCGGCGACAACCTCGACCCGGCGCGCGGCGGGGGAGACCTGTGCGTCCAGGCCTGCTCCGACGACCCCCAGGTCGCCGTGCACGCCGTCCGCAACCTGGCCCGTATCGGCTTCGGCCGGGTCGCCGTGCGCTGGTCCCAGCTCGGCTTCGGCAAGACGTCGTCGACCACCCCGGACAGCCAGACGCCGCGCAACCTGTTCGGCTTCAAGGACGGCACCGCCAACATCGCCGGCACGGATGACAAGGCGCTGGACCGCCATGTCTGGGTGCCGGCGGCCGACGGGCCGGACTGGATGGCGGGCGGCTCCTACCTGGTCGCCCGGCGCATCCGGATGCACATCGAGACCTGGGACCGCACCTCGCTGCGGGAGCAGGAGGACGTCATCGGCCGCACCAAGGGCGAGGGCGCCCCGGTGGCCAAGGCCGGTGAGCACGACGCCCCGCTGCTCACGGCGATGCTGCCCACCGCGCACGTCCGCCTCGCCCACCCCGACAGCAACGGCGGGGCCCGGATGCTGCGCCGCGGCTACTCCTTCACGGACGGCACCGACGGCCTGGGCCGCCTGGACGCCGGACTGTTCTTCCTCGCCTACCAGCGCGACGTGCGCGACGCCTTCATCCCGGTGCAGCGCGCGCTCTCCCGGAACGACGCGCTCAACGAGTACATCCAGCACACCGGTTCGGCGGTGTTCGCCATCCCGCCGGGCGTCCGCGACGAGCGCGACTGGTGGGCCCGGGGACTCTTCACATGACCAACTCCTCCCGAAGGGGGCCGGGATGCTCGGCAACTACCTGATCGGCCTGCGCGAGGGACTGGAGGCCGCCCTGGTGGTCTGCATCCTGATCGCCTACCTCGTCAAGACCGGGCGCCGGGACGCGCTGCGGCCGGTGTGGCTCGGAGTCGCCGCGGCCTGCGCGCTCTCCCTCGCCTTCGGCGCCGCCCTGGAGTTCGGCTCCCGGGAGCTCACCTTCGAGGCGCAGGAGGCGCTCGGCGGAACGCTGTCGCTGGTCTCGGTGGGGCTGGTCACCTGGATGGTGTTCTGGATGCGCCGCACCGCCCGCCACCTCAGGGCCGAGCTGCACGACCGGCTGGACCAGGCCCTGACCATGGGCACCACCGCCCTGGTGGCCACCGCCTTCCTCGCGGTCGGCCGCGAGGGACTGGAGACGGCCCTGTTCGTCTGGGCCTCGGTGCGGGCGAGCGGCGAGGGCACCCAGGCCCCGCTGATCGGCGTACTCCTGGGACTGGCCACCGCCGTGCTGCTGGGCTGGCTGTTCTACCGGGGCGCCCTGCGGATCGATCTGGCCCGCTTCTTCACCGTCACCGGCGCCCTGCTGGTGGTGGTCGCCGCCGGGGTCCTGGCCTACGGCGTCCACGACCTCCAGGAGGCCCGCTTCCTGCCCGGTCTCGCCGACAAGGCCTTCGACGTCTCGGCCGCGGTCCCGCCGGACAGCTGGTACGGCACCCTCCTCAAGGGCGTCCTCAACTTCCAGCCCGACCCGACCGTGCTCCAGGCCGTCGTCTGGTGCCTGTACGTCGTGCCGGTCCTGGTCCTCTTCCTCCGTCCCCGCCGCCGGACGGCGACCGCCTAGTCGGCGGGCGGGGGGTCTTCGGACTCGGGCATCTCGTGGTGCGCCGCCGGTTCCCGGTCGCTCCGGGCGGCGGTGG
Source organism: Streptomyces lichenis (assembly GCF_023218175.1). GTDB lineage: Bacteria > Actinomycetota > Actinomycetes > Streptomycetales > Streptomycetaceae > Streptomyces > Streptomyces lichenis. Next base: position 195,125 of record NZ_JALPTH010000012.1, read on the forward strand.
CGCACAGGTCGTCCACCAGCGGGAGCACGCGCTGGGCGTAGCACAGCAGCAGCCGCCCGGCGGTGGTGGGGACGACTCCGCCGGGACATCGGAGGTACAGCGAGAAGCCGCAGATCCGTTCCAGCCGGTGCAGCCGGCGGGTGACGGTCGTCCGGTTGACGCCGAGCAGCCGGGCGGCGCCGTGCAGGGTGCGGGCCTGGTCGATCGCCCGCAGCAGTTGGAGGTCCTGGAGTTCGATGTCCATGTGGGGATCCCATGAGTGGGGGGGGCGGGGGAGGATCGCGTCCGGCGGGGCGGCGGGTGCGGGTGCCGGGTCGTGCCGATCGGTGGGTGCCGGGTCGTGCCGGCCGGTGGTGCCGGGCTGTGGCGGTCCGCGGGTGCCGTGTCAGGCGGGGCGGACCGCTCGGAGCCCGGAGGCGTCCACCGCCGTGGCCCGCTGGCGGGCGAGGACCCGCAGGGCGCTGATGAGGCACCGGGCGAACGCGGGCATGAGCGCCGCGCCCGGGCCGTCGGGGCGGGACAGCAGGGAGTGCCGGATGCCGAGGGTCAGGTCGGCGATCGGGCGCAGCACCACCCCGGGCGGGACCGGGCGCAGGACCTGGTGGAGCGTCACACACCGCCGGCTGCGGAGGATGGCCCCCCGGCAGTCGCTCACCGGCGGCAGGTAGTGGGTGAGCCGGGGGTCGAAACCGGAGCCCGCGCAGAGCGCGCGCAGCTTGTCGGTGCAGCCGTCCGGTCCTGAGCAGGTGATCCAGTCCTCGTCCGCGAGGTCGGCCATGGCGATGCTCGGGGCGCGGGCCAGGGGATGGGTCGCGCCCATCGCCAGCGCCACCTGCGACCATCCGACGACCACCTCCGCCAGATCGGTCCGGGACAGCGGCGGGGTGTCGCTGTAGGTGTCGATCAGCGCGATGTCGATCTCGCCGGCCCGGACCAGCTCCGCCAGCTCCCATGAGGAGGCGGCCGTCCGGACCCGGGGGCGCCGGACGCCGACGTCGACGCAGTCGAGGCAGCGCAGCAGGAGTTCGTGCAGCGGAGTGGTGGCCCACCCCACCCGCAGCAGGCGGTCCCGCTGCGCGTGCAGGGCGGCCAGCCGCTGTTCCAGTTCGTGCAGGAGGTGCACGATCGGTTCGGCGCGGTCCAGGACGGCGAGGCCGAGCGCGGTGGGCCGGGCGCCCTGGATGTCCCGCTCGAAGAGCGTTCCGCCCAGGGTCTCCTCCAGGCGGCGCACCTGCCGGCTGAGGTTCGGCTGCGACAGGCCCAGGGCGGTGGCCGCCTGGTTGACACTGCCGAGTTCGGCCACGGCGCGCAGGATGCGCAGATGGCGCAGCTCCAGATTCATGGCGCGCAGTAAACCGCCATCGGGTGCCCGTCACCACACCTGTGGATAAATTTGTCCTCCGACGAAATGTTACGCGAGTAGACGCATCCGATCGCCCGGATTTCTTCGACGGATATGTCGAGTATGTCCCCCGGGTGGTGACCGGGGATATGCGGCGAAGGCATAGCGCTCCGGCATTACCCGGGAGCGTTCCCGCCAGGTGAGAATCGGCTCAGCCGAATCGCGGGCCGTGCCGCGCGAGCTGCGTCCCCCACCACCACAAGGGTTGATGATGTTCGACCTTGAACCACTGACTGAAAAGTGTAAGCACGTGCTGTCCGAGGCTGATCATGTGTGCATAGGGATCAGCCCTTTCAATAGCTACTTCAGCACCCGGCGCATCGCCGCGCTCGCCGGCTGGGCCATGGCCCGCTTCGGCTCCTGCCACTTCTTCGTCCCGGACGCCGCTGCCGTGTACACCCTCCAGGCGCTGGGCTACCCGGCGGAGCGCGCCCGGCACAAGGCCGCCCGCCAGGGCGCCTATGTGCACAACAAGGTGGCCACCGCGCTCACTTCACTCGGGGTCGCCCGGCCCGAGGACCTGGTGTGGGGGGCCCGGCGCCTGGCGGAGTGCCCCCGCTACCAGGAGCTGCACGACCACGCGCGCCGGCTGTTCGACACCCATGACGACTTCCGCGACGCCTGCCTGGACGCCTCCCGCTGGGTGCTCGACCGCAAGCTGCCGGACGGCCGGGAGCCCACCGGGGAGCAGCTGCTGCTCGCGGTGCGCTATTTCCTGGCCGAGCTGCCGATGTTCACCGACTCGGCCGCCATCTGCCTGGGCGGTCCCGGACATTCCTCGCTCTTCGTCTACCACCAGCGCGTCCGTTTCCTGGAACGCTTCTACCGGAGGGAATTGGCGTGGCACCCCGTCGAGCAGCAGGGATTTCTCGTGGTGACCGAGAATCCTCTGGTGGAGCAGCCGGTATGAGGGCCGACCGGCCGGCGGAGGCCGCCGACGACTATGCGCTGACCCCCGTGCCCCGGGAGGCGCGGCACTCCTGGGTATCCGTGGCCGTGCAGCGGTTCGGCCAGGTCTCCTCGTTCCAGCAATTCATGGTGGGTGCCGTTCTCGGCTACTCCATGACCTTCCAAGACGCGTTCTGGGCCATCACCTTCGGCTCCGTGCTGCTGGAGTGCATCACCATCGCCCTGGGCATCGCCGGTGTCCGGGAGGGGCTGTCCACCTCCGTGCTGGCCCGCTGGGCGGGCTTCGGCCACAAGGGCTCGGCGGCGGTGGGCCTGCTGATCTCGCTCAGCCTGGCGGGCTGGTTCGGGGTCCAGAACGGCGTCTTCGCCGAGGGCATGCACGACCTGGCCGGCTGGGCGCCCGCCTGGGTGTGGGCGGTCGCCGGCGGCACCGCGGTCACGGTGATCGCGCTGTACGGCTTCCAGGCGATGGCCCGGACCGCGTGGCTCACCGTGCCCGCCTTCCTGGCCCTGGCCGGTTACGCGATCGTGGACACCCTGCGCCACCACTCCCTGGACCAACTGGCCACCGCCCCGCCACCGGGTCCGGTGATGTCACTGGCGGAGGGGACCACGCTGGTGGCGGGCGCCTTCGTGCTCGGCGCGATCATGACCCCGGACATGACCCGCTTCAACCGGAGTCCGGCCGACGTCGTCAAGCAGACCGTCATCAGTGTGACGCTCGGCGAGTACGTCATCGGCCTCACCGCGGTCCTCCTCGGCCACGCCGCCCGCAGCGCCGACGTGGTCGGCATCATCACCTCCTCGTCCGGACTGCTCGGCACCCTGGTCCTGGCCACCGCGATCGTCAAGATCAACGACTGGAACCTCTACTCGTCCTCGCTGGGCCTGGTGAACTCCGCCGAGGTGCTGCTCGGCCGGCGGCTGGGCCGGCGCGGGGTCACGGTCGTCCTCGGCGCGGTGGGCACCCTGCTCTCGGCCCTGGGCATCGTCGGCCACTTCACCGGTTTCCTGACCACGCTCGGGGTGCTGGCCCCGCCGGTGGCCGGCGTCATCATCGCCGAGTACTTCGTGGTGCGGACGTGCCGCCCGGTGTTCGACCGGGCCCGGGCCGACGGCGTACTGCCGGAGACGGGCGCCCAGTGGCTGCCGCTCTCCCTGGTGTGCTGGGCCGCCGGCTGGGCCGCGGGCACCTGGGTCGGGCCCGGCATCCCCGCCGTCAACTCGCTGCTGGTGGCGTTCCTGCTGTACGCCGCGGTCGGCCTCGTATCGGCGCGCCGCGCCCGGGCCCGGCGGGCCGTCCCCGCGCCGCACGGCCTCGGCGACCGGCTCGCCCGGTCCGGCGAACGCCCACCGGAGACCGTCCCGTACGACGCCTGACACGCCGTCCGGATCCCCGTACCGCCGTCCCCCGCCCCGAGGGGCGCGTTCCGACCGCCGACCAGAACACCCAAGGAGGCCGCCGTGCTGCCGCTGATCACCCGGGAAGAACTCCGCCAGGCGATACGGGAGCGGTCCGTGATCGTCGTCGACACCATGCCCGCCGACTACTACGCGCGCGAGCACCTGCCCGGTGCCCGCAACATCCCCGGCTTCCCCTACGAGGAGGCCACCGCGTTCACCGACGCGCACGCACCCGTGGTGGTGCCGGACAGGGCCTTCCCGATCGTCGTCTACTGCGCCAACGTGCCCTGCCGCAACAGCGAGCTGGTCGGCGCCCGGCTGGCCGAGCTGGGCTACGCCGAGGTGCGCAAGTACCGCGAGGGGATCGAGGACTGGGTGGCCGCCGGGCTGCCCACCGAAGGGTCCCTCGCTGCGGCGCGGCCCGCCCCCGGCGCCGGATCGGCCGCCTGAACCCCCGGCCCGGCGGGACACCACCGGGCCGGCCGCCCCGTTTGTCCGCACCGAACGAATCCCAGGAGGAAATGTCATGCACAAGACAGTCACCACGGTGGCCACCGCCCTGCTGATGCTGGGCGGAGCCGCCCTGCCCGCGGCCGCGGCCGCCCCCGCCGCTCCGGCGCCGCACCGAGCCGAGGCCGCCGCCCCCAGCGAGATCGACGTCACCTCGGCCAACTTCGGCCAGGTGGTGGAGTACTCGAAGACCACACCGGTGGTGCTCGACTTCACCGCCACCTGGTGCAGCTGGTGCCAGAAGCAGAAGCCCTACCTCGCCCAGTACAACAAGGACGACAAGGGCGCCTGGATCTGGGCGCGCGTCGACGCCGACACCAACCGCGACCTGCTCAAGAAGTTCAAGGTCAAGGGTCTGCCGACGCTGGTCAACATGCAGAACGGCGCGGACGCCGGCAGCCGGCTGGTGGGCTTCGACGGGGCCCAGTCGCTCCGTACCTGGCTGAACAACCTGTGAGGCACTGAGAGACCGGTCCGGCACCGGACCGGTCGACTCCAGAGAACGGCCCGGCGCCGGGACCGGTCGGCTCCGCCGGCCCCGGCGCCGGGACCGGTCGGTGAACCCTGCTCGGCCCGGCGCCGGGAGCCCGGCTCGCGGCAACGCGCCCGTCGGCGCGCCGCGGGCCGTACCCCGCCGGTTCCGCGCACTCCCCGTCAGACCACGCCCCCCACGAAAGGCACAGCCCATGCGTCATTCCGACAGCACCACCGGCCGGCCAGGGACGCCGGAGACGCCGCCCGGCCGGCTCCGCGCCGCCCGGCACCGTACCTCCTGCCGCCGGCGCCTCGACCGGGCACGCCTCGCCGCGGCCCTGGCCGCCGCCCTCTGCCTGCCCCTGGCGGCCGCGGCGACCACGTCCGCGCAGGCCGCGGGGCGCACCGGCGCGGGCTCGCCCGCCGCCGTGGACCGGGCCGCCGCCGACGCCGCCGTCCACATCGTCCAGCTGAACGACGTCGAGGCGACCAAGGAGGCGGTCACCAAGGTGGCCGCCGAGATGACCGCCACCCACGGCGGCAGTGTGCGGCGCGTGTACGCCGATCCGATGCAGGGCTTCTCCACCGTGCTCACCCCCGAGCAGCTGACGAAGTACCTCAAGGACACCCGGGTCGGCTCCGTCACCGAGAACCGGACCTACAGCGCGGCCGGGCGGCTCACGCCCGCCGTCTCCGGCGGGACGTCCCCGGCGGCGTCCGCACCCTGGGGGCTCGACCGGATCGACCAGCGGGAACTGCCCCTAGACGGCAGGTACTCCGTCGGGCGGACCGGGGCCGGGGTGCGCGTCTATGTGGTGGACACCGGGGTCCGGACCAGCCACGGCGACTTCGCCGGGCGCGCCCGCGGCGCCTATGACGCGATCAGCCTGCGCGAGGGCGGCGGCGGCCAGGACTGCCACGGCCACGGCACCGCCACCGCGGCCATCGCGGCGGGCCGGGCGACCGGGGTGGCCCGGCAGGCGCGGGTGGAGTCGGTGCGGGCACTGGGCTGCGACGGCACCGGCACCCTGGAGCACCTGCTCACCGCGGTGGACTGGATCACCACCCATGCCCGCAAGCCCGCCGTGGTGGCCCTCGGCTTCTCCGGCCCCGCCGGCTCCGTACTGGACCTCCAGCTCTACCAGATGACCGAACAGGGCATCGCGTACACGGCCCCGGCGGGCAGCGGCTCCGGCGGCTCCGACACCGACTCCTGCGATCTGACGCCGGGTCGCCAGACCACCGCGCTGACCGCCGGCGCCACCGGGCGGGACGACGGCAGGGTGGCGGGGACGGGCCGCGGCTCCTGTGTGCACCTGTTCGCGCCCGGCGCCGGCGTTCCGGCGGCGTCCGCCGCGTCCGACCGCTGCTGGACCACCCTGACCGGCACCTCGGCCGCCGCGGCCGCGGTCGCCGGGGCCGCGGCCCTGCATCTCGCGGCCCGGCCCACGGCCGGCCCCGCCGAGCTGGACCAGGCGCTGACCGACGGCTCGACCAAGGACCGGATACGGAACGCGGGCGAGGACTCGCCCAACCGCCTGCTGTACGTGGCGGACCAGGCGCCCGGCCGCGCGGCCGCGCCGGGGGAGCCGGGCCGGTGAGCGCCGAGTCCTTCCCGGGGCCCCGGCCGTACGGGGACGGGGGCGGTACGGGAGAGGGGGGCGCCGACGGGCTCCATGAGGTCGCCGTCATCGGCTCGGGCCCGGCCGGGTTCACCGCGGCGCTCTACGCGGCGCGCGCCGAACTCCGCCCGCTCGTCCTGTGCGGGGAGGCCTTCCCGGGCGGCGCGCTGGCCACCACCACCGAGGTGGAGAACTACCCCGGCTTCCCTGAGGGCGTCCAGGGGCCGGAACTGATGGACCGGATGCGCGCCCAGGCGGAGCGGTTCGGCGCGCGGACCCTGGAACGCGAGGTGGTGGCCGTGGAACTGGACGGCCCCGTCAAGCGGTTGACCGACTCCCGGGGCGCGGTCCACCGGGCCCGCGCGGTGATCGTGGCCACCGGGGCGGGCCACCGCCGCCTCGGTCTGCCCCGCGAGGACGAACTCGCCGGCCATGGCGTCTCCTGGTGCGCCACCTGCGACGGCTTCTTCTTCCGGGGCCACGATCTGGCGGTGGTCGGCGGTGGTGACACGGCGCTGGAGGAGGCGGCCTTCCTCAGCCGGTACGCGCGCTCGGTGACGGTCGTCCACCGCCGCTCGGTCCTGCGCGCCTCCCGGGTGATGCGGCGGCGCGCGCTGGCCGACCCCAGGATCACCCTTCTTCTGGACCACGAACTGGTGGAGCTGCGCGGTGATCCCTCGCTCACCGGGGTCGTCGCGCGCTCCGTCCGTACCGGCGAGCGGGTCCTCCTGCCGGTGACCGGTCTCTTCGAGGCGATCGGGCACCTCCCGCGCAGCGAACTCTTCGCGGGAGTCCTCGACATCGACGGGAACGGCTATCTGCGGGTGGAGCCGGGGTCCACCCGGACCGGCGTGCCCGGTGTCTTCGCCGCCGGGGACGTGGTCGACCACGTCTACCGCCAGGCGGTGACGGCGGCGGGCACCGGTTGCGCCGCCGCGCTGGACGCGGAGCGCTACCTCGCCGCCCTCGACGGCGGGGACGGGCGCGATGCCCGGTCGTCATCCGCCCTTGCCGCCACGCCGTCGCGAACGGTGTGACGGTGGTGGCCGTGTGCCCGAGTGGTCAGGGAACCGCCTGCAAAGCGGTCTACATCGGTTCGAATCCGGTCGCGGCCTCTGTCGAAACCAGCCCCGCAGTACATCCGGCGAACAATCCGCCGAACATCCCGGCGAACGGAAATCCGCTGCCATGTCCCACCACCCTCCGGGCCCCTCCGCCATCGAGCCGCCCCTCCCGCCGCCGCGCGGGGGGCTCGCGGTGGCCGCCGTGGCCCTTGCCGTCTTCTCCCTGGTCACCACCGAGATGCTGCCGGTCGGCCTGCTGACCCCGATGAGCACGACGCTCGGGGTCTCCCATGGCACGGCCGGGCTGGCGATGACCCTTCCGGGGATCGTGGCCGCGCTGTCCGCGCCCCCGCTGGCCCTCGCCGCGGGCCGCCGGGACCGCAGACCGGTGCTGTGCGGGCTGATGGCCCTGCTGGCGGCGGCCAACCTGGCCACCGCGTTCGCCCCGCACTTCGCCGTGCTGCTGGGGGCCCGGGTGCTCATCGGGCTGGCCGTCGGCGGGATCTGGCCGATCGCGGTGGGCATCGCCGTACACCTGGTACCGGAGAGAAGCGCCCCCGCCGCCACCTCGGTGATCTTCGGTGGCATCGCTGTCGGCTTCGTCGTCGGGGTGCCTCTCGGCACGTTCGCCGGGGGCCTCGGCGACTGGCGGCTGCCCTTCACGCTGATGGGGCTGCTCTGCCTGCTGCTGCTCGCCGCCCTGGCGGTACTGCTCCCCCCGCTGCCGTCGCACCGGCCGGTGCGGGCGGCGGACCTGCCGGGTCTGCTCCGCGACACACGGCTGCGCGCCGGTCTGCTCGTCACCGCGCTGCTGGTGACCGGCCACTTCAGCGTCTACACCTATCTGCGGCCCCTGCTGGAGTCGGTCGCCGCGACACCTCCGGGACTGGTCAGCGGCCTGCTCCTGGTCTACGGGGCCGCCGGGGTGGCCGGGAACTTCCTGGCCGGAGCACGCGCCCCCCGCGCCCCCGGCGGCACACTGGTCGGGGTGTCGGTCCTGCTCGCCGGGTCGATGGCACTGATCCCGGCGTTCGGTGCGGCGCCGGTCGCGCCCTGGATCCTGCTCGCCGCCTGGGGGACGGCCTACGGCGGTGTCTCGCTCAGTGCCCAGGGCTATGTGGTGCGGGCCGCCCCGGGGGCCGGCGACATGGGATCGGCCCTGTTCATCTCGGTCTTCAACGCGTCCATCTCGCTGGGGGCGCTGAGCGGGGGGCGCATCGCCGACGGCGGCGGCCTCGGCTGGCTGCCCTGGTTCGGCGGCGCCCTGGTGGCGCTGGCGCCGGCGGTTCTGTGGTGGACCGGCGGACGCGGGGCGTCCGATCCGGATCCGCCGCCGGGCGCCCACCGGGAAAACGCCTTCCGGTCATTTCGA
>NZ_JALPTH010000013.1 GCF_023218175.1 Streptomyces lichenis
CGGATATGACCGGGAGGCACCCTGCAACGATGTCGCGCACGTCCGGCAGGGCCCCGCGATTAATCGGTGGCGCGGTGTTCCGAGGTGGGGCTACGGTTCTGCTCAGCCGCTCCCGAGTGACGGGTGCCGGCTCGTCGATGTGCCGAGAAGCAGCAGGAGGAGGGGACGTTGATGACTGTCACGGTGGCGGGCGCTGCCCGCGTTCAGAAGTCCGACATCCCCACCCCCGTGGTCCCCGGCTGACACCCACTCGACTCGCGCGCCCGGAGCGCGCCGCCGGGGCCACCCTGTGAAGGGTTCCCCTTGAATCTCTCTTCTCCGTCGCGTCTCTCCGCCACGTCGTCGCACCCGCTCGCCCGCTACGGCTGGGACGACCGCTGGGCGGCCGAGTTCGCCCCCTACGCCGAGACCGGGCTGCTGCCCGGGCGGGTCGTACGGGTGGACCGCGGTCGCTGCGACCTGGTCACCGCCGACGGCACCGTGCACGCCGACACCGTCTTCGTCACCCCGCACGACCCGCTGCGGGTCATCTGCACCGGCGACTGGGCGGCCGTCGACCCGCACGGCAACCCCCGGTACGTACAGGCGTACCTGCCGCGCCGCACCTCCCTCGTACGCTCCACCTCCTCCACCCGCTCCGAGGGCCAGATCCTCGCGGCCAACGTGGACCACGCGATCATCGCGGTGCCGCTCTCGGCCGAGCTGGACCTCGGCCGGCTGGAGCGCTTCCTCGCCCTGGCCTGGGAGAGCGCCGCGTCATACACAGCAGCCCTCACCTGCACAGATGCCGTTTGAAGCGGCCGGATCTGTGAGGTAGGAGGGCACTATGGCGAAGAAGACGGCAGAGGAGTTCCGGGACGGTTCTCCCGAGGAGCTGGCGGAGAAGACCCCGAAGGAACTGGTCGACCTCTACCTGCGCCGCAGCAAGGCACCCTAGGACGTGGGATGCAACGGATTAACGGATCGTTCCAGTTGTGAAGTTGGGCCCACGCGACATGATCTTGGGCTGGGGACGCCACCATCCGAGCCGCACTCATCCCGACCCCTGGTGCTGTCGTCACTGCCCCTACCGCTGGCCGCCATCAGGCGCGTGGCGGCCACTGGGGGAGGCAGCACGCAGTCAACGCCCGCGCGAGAGCGTCGCTCATCTGTGGTGCCGGCCGATCTACTCGGCGGCGAGGTCGGCAGAACTCGTGAAAGCGCGATGGCGATGGCCATGGTGCGGATGGACTCGTTGAACCGGCCACGTAAGGGTCGAGTGGACCGCCGGGACACCGTCGAGCTGTGGTCAGCCCGCCGGTGCTACCCCGGTAGTACAGCTTCGTTGACGGCGCGGCTGACGCGATCACGGAGCGCGTCGGCGGGGACGTATGAGAGTGCCTCAGCCAGCGAATCGAATGCCGAGGCGAACTGGCTCTCTTGCTGGCGCAGGTGGGCGTAAAGGAAGGAAGCCACAGCACCCGTGGCGCCGCAGCGGGCCCGCCGCGCGTACAGCACTGTGAGGGAGAAGGCCCAGCAGGCATGCAGGAAGCCGTAGACCGGACGAGAGGTCCCTCGCCAGGGAGAGAAGAAGGTGATGTCGGCGGGGAGGCTGACGTCGTGCGCGGTCAGGGCGTCGTTGAGCCAGTTGTGGGCGGCCTCGTGGATGAGGTCGCGGGCCAGGACCTCGGGGTGGGCGGTGTAGTCGGTGAAGACGGTGCCCGGGAGGCGGGTGAGGGCCCAGCTGTGGAGGGTCTCGTCGAGTCGGCGACGGTTGAGCAGGCAGATGACGGGGGCGTGCCGGGTGAGCAGGGTGCCGAAGCCGTGCTCGGTCGCGGAGGCGAGGGCGGCACGAACGAGGCCGTGGACCTCGGGCAGGGCAGGGCTGGTGTTGGGGCGGACGAGGTAGTACGCCGTTTCAGAGATCTCCGAGCGGAACAGGTCCGCGGGGCGCGGGCTGAGCACGATGTGCGGGCCAGCTGACAGGTGGGTCAGGTCTCGCACCGTCGTACGGCGGTACCAAGCGAGGCGGTCCGCGTCCCGGGCGCGCGCCGCGTGTTCGGCGCCTTCGAGCAGGTGGTGGGCGATGGCGTAGTCGAGCGCGGACGAGCCGAGGCGGTTGCCGAGTACGGAGGCGATACGGCTGGTCCGTTGGCGCTGGTGGTCGGCGATGCCACCGAGGGCGACCAGGGCTTCCGGGGAGAGAGCGCTCATCTGGAGCTCCGGGAGTGAGACGGGGCCGGACCGGGACGGGCCCGACCCCGTGGCGGGTCAGGACTCGGTGGTGGGCTCAGCGGCGTCAGGCTGCACCGTGGTGGCCAGCCAGGTCTCGGTGGCCGCGTTGGAGGTGTGCGCGGTGGTACGCACGGGGTCGCTGTCACGCAGCAACGCGACCGCCTCCAGGAACTCGTCGAACGTCTTCTCGTCTGCCACTGCTCGCTCTCTCTCCTCAGGTAGGGGCGGGGGGTCGGGGCGAAGGGCTGGTGCGGGCGGGCCGCGGGGGCCGGTCACGGATGCACGGCTCCTTACTCGGAGACGAAGAGCGTCAGGAACTTACGAACGCGGTCGGCGCGGACCGGTTCGGTGCCGTGGACGAGCTGGCTGCCGAAGACCACGAGCGTGCCGGGAGAGGGGGCGACGCTCCATCGCGTGCGCGGCATGCTGCGAAACCAGGGAGAGGACATGTCCGCCCCGTCGTGTGCGAAGTGCATCCCCGGGACGTAACCCGACCCGGTCGGCGCCTCGTCGGCGGTCCAGGCGGCCTCGCTGCCCGTGGTCTCCACGTAGAACGCCCCTCCTGTGTCCTGGATGTCCGTGAGCGTGACCGTCGCGGCGGCAATCTGCCGGGGACGCGAGAGGGGATCGGGGGCGATGCCGTCCGCATGCGGGGTGATGTACTGACCGGCGCCGTATTCGAGGTAGATCCACGGCCGGTGGCCGGTGACCGACGGCAGGGTGCGCGTGATGGCGGCCATGTGGAGCTTGAGGGCCTGGTCGAGGAGGGCGGTCGCCTCGTACGGGATGTCGGTCATCTCGATCCGACCGACTGGCTCGTAGACGTCCTGCGCCTCGGCGGGGGAGTGGCCGGGGATCTCGTGGATGGTCGTATGGCGGCCCGCGCCGAACCGGTCGTGCCCGAGGGGGCCGAGTGCGTCGTCCATGACGTCGTCGAGGCGCTCGATCTCGTTCGGCTTGAGGAAGCTCTCCACGGTCCGGATGGACAGCGTCTCGGCGATGTGGATCACTGCTCGCCTCCATCGCTGGAGTGGGCTTCGCCCGCGCAGGCGCAGAGGGCGGACGGCGGGGCAGCGGCGGCTTCGGCCAGGGCCTCCTTGAGTACGTGAACGGCGTCGGTGAGGTTCTCGAAGTACTCGGCAGGCGTGGTGCCGGCAGAGGGTACGAGATGGAGGTCGAGCGTCGGATACACCCGGCCGGTGGTGCGGCACGTGAGCTCGTTGCGGCCGAGGACCAGCGAACACGCTCCGGGCAGGGAGGACTCGGCTCGGCTGGCGGCACGGCACAGGCGCGCGGCTGTTCGCGCGTACTCGGCGCGGTCGCGCGGCAGGACGCCGACCGAGAGGAACCGGGGCTCGGCTCCGGCGAGGTTGGCGTAGGCGTGGCCCTGGCAGCTGTCATAGGTGACGGTGTTCCAGCCCGCGGTGAGCGCGTCGACGACCGGGAGGACGCCGGGCTCGATGCCCTCGTACCACTGGGGGTGTCGCGGGTCGAGATCGTCCGCCTCGTGGATGCCGGGGAGGCCGACCGTGTTGATGTTGCCGTGGGCGCTTACCTGGAGGCGTGCCGGCGGGCGCGGTGCGGCGGGGTCATCCCAGCGGGCCAGGAACGCCCCGACGTGGTGCATGCCGTTGGGGCGGACGGGACGCCAGTGCAGCCGGGAACAGGAGGCACCGGGCGGGAGATCCGGCTGGGCGAGCAGGGTGGTGATGCCGTCGATCAGACGCATACGGTGGTCGCAGTACGCGTCTTCGTCGCCCGCGGCGGCAAAGCGGAGGCGGACCGCCGGGCAGCCCGCGCCGCAGGTGTCGCGGTAGTCGCAGGTCGTACACTTCGTGATCAGGGAGCGTGCCTGCCGGAGCAGGGGAGACCTGCCCTGGGCGCCGGCCACGTCGGCCTCGGCGTGTACGTTGCCGAGCGCGGCCAGGCCGGCCTGCGGCCAGGGCAGCTCGTCACAGCTTCCCAGGCGGTCATCGGGATAAAGGGTGAGGACGTGGTCGCACTTCAGGTCGGAGAAGTGACAGGAACGGGTTTGTAGACCCTTCAGGCGGCGGATGACGGAGACGACGGGCTCCAGCTTGACGCGGCGGAACAGCCCGTCGGCCACCCAGTGGTGGCCGGCCTCCAGCACGAAGTCGGCGTACTGACGCGGCGTGACGGCCCAGGCCGGGCCGGTGGGGCCGATGGCCCGTCGCTGGAGTGCCCGGCTGGTCGGCGTACGGGATCCCGCCACCGTGGTCGAACGGGTGACCGCCGCGTCGAAGCACGGCACCAGGCTGACCGTCGTCACGGCGGGAAAGGAGGCGAGGTGCTCCATGACCTCGGAGGCCCGGCCGAGGACGTACGGGGTGACGGCGCAGATGACGCCGACGCGGCGTTCCCGACGGCCGAGGAGTTCCAGGGCTTCGACCACTCGGGGGTACGTGGGGCGGCCGTCGTACCCGACGCGCCACGAGTTCCCGAGCGCGTCCCCGTCGAGGGAGATGCCGATCTCCAGCTCCGGGCAGTGCCGCTCGAACAGGTCCAGCCAGGCGTCGTCGAGCTGGAGGCCGTTGGTCTGGAGGCTCACGCGGATGACGTTCGGCTGTGCGCCGAGCGCGTCCAGGATCTCCGCGATCCGTTCCCGGCCGGCGGTCAGAGGCTCACCGCCGTGGAGTTCGACGCTGAGCGGACGCCCGGAGAAGATCGAACCGAGGCGGTGGACCTGTTCCGCGCTGATCCGGGCGCCGCCCGGTGACTCCTTGCGCTTCTCGAAGCAGTACAGGCAGTCGATGTCGCAGGTCTCCCCGCGGAGCTTGAGGATGACGGAGACGGCCGTGTCCGGCCCGGTGCGCGACAGCGGGGCGTAGAGACTCTCCAGGTCGATGGAGGCGGTGCGGGTGACGGGCATGAGAGGACTCCGGAGGAGGAGAGGCGCGGTCTACGCGCCATCGGTGGAGACCGTGGACAGCCACCCGAGAAGCTGCCCGCCGGTGATGGGGATGTGGACGTCGCCACGGTGAAGGAACCACCCGTCGGCGTACCGCTGGGGCAGCCAGCCGGCGTCAGGGGCACCAAGATGGGGAGGCTTCTGCAGCGGGTCGTCGACGGGCCAGCAGTCCAGAAGCGCTCTCGTCACGCCTCGCTGAACCGGACGGAACCACTCCCACGTCTCTGCGTGAGCCGGGTCGATCGACGGGCGGGGCTGCGCGCCGGCGAGCAGCGGCAGCCACTTGTCTCCCAGTACCGGTTGGCCGGCCGCCGCGCAACCGAGCGCGGTGAGGCAGGTCTCCAGCTTCCGGCACACGACGCCGGCCGACTCGGCTAGGCCGTCCTCGACGAGGCCGGTCAGGTCCTCCGCGAGACTCGCCGCGACCTCGGCCTGGTCGGCGACCGCCCAGCGTCGGTAGCCCTGGCGCTCCCCGGGAGCGAGTACCGGATCCCAGCGCCCGGAGCTGTACGAGAGGGCGGTACGCAGACACATGAGGTCGTGCATCGAGGCGCGTACCCGGCGGAACGATCCGAGGTCGCCACAGCGCACATCGAAGAAGCGGAGCAGGTGACGGAGTTCCTCGGCCCGTTGCGGCGCCGTCGGCTGGAGGTCGACCCGGACGCCGTCCACGATGCGCGACTTCCATGCCGGAAGCTCGCCGTCCACGATGCCACGCAGGTCGATGTCGCTGGCTGCGTGGGCGAAGCCACAGGCGAGGGCTCCCTCCAGCCAGACCTCGCGGGCCTCGCCGGACGCGACCAGCGCCCGGGCGACTCTGTCGGCGATCTCCCGGCGCAGTCGTGCCGATGGGTTCACCGGTGGCCTCCTTCGATCAGGATCGTGTTGTCAGCGGTGATCTCCTTGAGGAGATCGACGGCCCATCGGTCGAGAGCGCCGCGCACGTCGGAGCGCTGGGCGCCGATGTGGGGCGAGGCCAGAAGGTTGAGCGGCGTCGTGGAGCCGGTGAGGAGCGGCAGGTGCTCCCGCTCGACCGGATCGAGTGCAAGGCCCGAGAGCCTTCCGTCCGCCAGTGCCCGCAGGCAGGCGGCGACGTCGAGGGTCTCCAGCCGCCCGGCGCAGATCAGCAGAGGCCGCTGCGGAGCGACGCGCGCGAGGAAGTCCTCGCCGATGAGCTGTTCGGTCGTGGGACGCAGCGGCAGAGCGATCACGTGTACCTGCGACTGCTCCATGAGGGCTGTCGCCGACAGCTCCCGCAGACCGGGAGGGTTCGACGGCCACGCGGCGAAGGCCGTGCGGCCCACGAAGGGGGCGAGGGCCCAGTCGGCGGCCAGCCCCACCGGGCCCGCGCCCCAGATGCCCGCGGCGAGGGTGCCGAGTGACGCCCCCATACACGCCTGCTTCTCGTGCTGGCCGAGCAGCAGCGCGTGCTGCCCCAAAGGGATACGCCGGGCCAGGGTGAGGGCAGCAGCGAGGACCCACTCGCCCACGGCGCCCGCGCCGGCTTCGGCGTTGCGGTGCAGAGTGATGCCACGGTGCCGGAGGGCACTCACGTCGATGTGGTCGATGCCGGAGCCGGCCCGTACGACGTGCCGCAGGTGAGGGAGCGCGTCCAGCTCCCTCTCGCCGACACGGATGCCGGAGCGCAGGACGAGCACGGCCGTGTCGGTGGGCATAGGCGAGTCCAGGTTCGGCAACTCGTGTACGAGGACATCGGGCAGGGCGCGGCGGATCGCGCTCGCGTCCGCCGCACCGCGTAGCACCAGGACAGCGCTCATCCGGGGAACTCCGGCTTCTCGTACCGGCCGAAGGCGAGATCGCCCTCGCCGGCGACGACGGTCACGGGCGAAGGCGCGCCGAAGTACACGTCGCAGGCGCGCTTCACCCCCGGGAGCCCGTCCCAGGCCCGCGGATTGACCGCCGTGTCCGCGTAGTCGTCGACGAGCAGCACACCTGTCGGTACCAGGCGGGTGACGCAGTGCTTGAGTCCCGTGAGGGTCGAGTCGTAGAAGTCGCCGTCCAGGTAGGCGAACGCGATCTCGTCGGGCAACTCTTTGGGAAGGATCTCGTCGAACCATCCCGGGTGGATGACCGGCGCCGGCCTGCCCCAGGCCGCGTGCGTGGCGCGCACGTCGTCCGGGGACGACCGGAGCTCGCCCGCCGCCAGATGGTCCGAGTCCTCGGCGCCGGGCACGGGCATGCCCTGGAAGGAGTCGTAGACATGGATCTCGCGCTTGTGGTCGCCCAGCGATTCGAGCACGCTACGGATCCAGAAGGCCATCGCGCCCCTGTAGCAACCGAGTTCCACCACAGCGCCTTGCAGACCGCGGGCGATCAGGTTGGCGAGCTCGTCGGCGATCACGCGGAGCCGGTCGGCACAGACCGTGCCGGCGTGCTCCCGTAGTAGCCATTCCCGCAGATCCTTCAACGTCGGATCCATGAAGGTCACCACCTGTCCACGAAGGGGTCGGCGAGTTCCCCGCTCAACGCCGCGGACAGCGGGTGGTTGATCCGGGGTAGCAGGTACACGTCGCCCAGACGTTCCAGCGGGACCCACTCGAAGCCCACCTGGATGGGGTCCGGCGGTTCCGGCATGCGTGGCTCTGCGTCGTCCACCTGCTCCGCGAGGAAGTTGAACTGGACCTTCTGTACGTCCCCGAACTCGCCCTTCCACGACTCGGGGACGTACTCGACGACGTACAGCAGACGCCGGGCCACGACCTGCAGGCCGGTCTCCTGGGCGACCTTGCGGTTCACGGCCTGGCGCAGGTCCTCGCCGACCTGGGCCTTGCCGCCGGGAAGGTTGTAGTGGAACCCGGCCTTGTCGTCGTACGACAGCAGCAGGACGGCGCCGTCGCGCACGATCGCCGCCTTCACGGAGACACTGATCCGAGGCAGCTCGGGCGTCAGAGGCACGACAGCGCCTCCGGCTCGCCGACGCGCATCAGGTCGCCGACCTCCGCCAGAGACCCCGCGACGGTGGAACGGAAACTCCCTCCGCACCGGAACTGACGGGCGGCGGCGCGCATACCCGCGAGGGCGGCACGGCTGAGCTGGTTCGCGTAGATGCAGAGGTGGAAGCCGGCCTCGCCGAGTTCGGCGGCGCTCAGGTCGGGGAACGCCGTCGGCACGCTGACCAGCGGCACGCCGTGACTCCACGCTCGCCCGATAGCCCGCGCCTGCTCACCGGTCGCGTCCTTGGAGTGGATGAGCACCGCGTCCGCTCCGGCCTCGGTGTACGCCTCGGCACGGGCGATCGCCGAGGCCATGTCCTCACCGGCGATCAGGGCCTCGGTGCGGGCCACGACCACGAGGCCGTCACCGGCGATCTTCCGTATGCGCCCCACCTGCTCGCACAGCAGGTCCCGGTCGGCGAGGTTCTGGGCCCGGTGGGCCGCGAAGCTGTTGCACTTCGGGTACGCGCTGTCCTCGACACACACCGCCGCGGCTCCGGCGCGCATCAGGTCGTACGCGAACCGCTCCGCCGTGCGCCCCGAGCCGCCCGCGTTGTCGATGTCCACGACGACGGGCAGTTCGGTGACGCGGCCGAGTGAGGCGACGACGTCGGACAGGTCGCGCGGGCCCAGGACGTTGGCGTCCGGCAGCCCGGAGGCCGCGGACACCTCCAGACCGCTCACCCACAGGGCGTCGAAGCCCGATTCCGCCGCGACATGCGCGGCGAGCGCGTTGACCGCACCGATCGCCAGAAGCGGGTGCTTCCGCTCGCTGTCGTCGAGGGCCTTGCGCAGATGCATCGCCTTCGTGTCGTCAGCCATGGGTCTCTCCTCCTTCCGTGTGGGCGGTGATGGGCGGTACCAGCTGCCGTTCGCGCAGTACGTCCCAGGCGGCGAGCAGCGCCTCGGACCGGGGCCGGCGGGCGTCCAGGCGGACCACGTCGCCGAGGAGCGGGAACTCGTCGGGCTTCGTGACCACGGCCTCGTAGGTATCGCGAACCCGGATCTGGACGTCGTGCACGTCCCAGTCGGCCCGGACGGCGTCTCCCTGTCGGGCCTGTGCCCGGCTCATCGAGGTGTCGGTCTCCAGGTCCAGGACGAGCGTGAGATCCGGGGCCGCGGTGAGCTGCGCGGCCAGCGCCTCGTATGTCTCCGACACCCTCATGTCGTGCTTCACGGTGAAGAAGGCCAGCTCGCTGAGGAGCCAGCGATCCGCGATCACGGGCCGGGCCGGCCGCTGGGGGAGCACGAGGCGATCCAGCGTGGCCCGCTTGTCCGCCGCGATCGCGGACAGGTAGGCGTCACGGCTCCCGGCGTTCGGCTGGTACTTGCCGGTGACGATGGCGGCGGCCTGGTCTGCGGCGAGGAAGTTGGTGGTGAGCATGCAGAGCGGGGTGACGCCGTAGAGCCCTTCCCAGAGACGGAACAGACCCTTGCGCAGCGTCGTCTTGCCGGTGCCGTCGAGCCCCTCGATGACGATGAACGGATAGCGGTGGTTCATTCGACCTGCCCCGCCCCCGTGCCGCCGGCGTACTTGGTGAAGCGGCCCCGCCAGCGGGCCGTGGTGGACACCAGGTCCACGAGCCGGAGCTCCGCCAACTCGTCGATGAGGCGGGGCAGCTCGGGCTCGACACAGATTCCGACCTCGATGGCCCGGCAGTACGCCGCGCGGAGAGCCGGGTCGTCGTCGGAGTCACGCAGCGCCGCCTCCAGCACCCGCGTGGCCATGCCGTGGGTCACGACGCCCACTGCGGTGCCCAGGGCCTGCTCATGGAGCGGGCCCGGGTGCGGCTCCAGCGTGATGTGGTGCACCCCGCGGTGGCGAATGACCGCGAGGAAGCCCACCCACCACGCGCCGGCAGCGCTCACAGCGGTCACGGCGTCGGACCAAGCCGCCCCGGACTGCTCCGCGAGGATACTCTGGGCAGCGGTGTCGGCGGCGCGGTGAAGTGCCCCACGCCGGATCTGCGACTCCGCTCCGTGCCGCTGGGGCAGATCCCACCAGAAGCCGAGCCCGGCGTCCTCCAGCAGCGCCATCGCGGACTCGTCGCCACCCGGCAGCGGCGACGGGCGTTGGGCCAGCACGGAGACATCGGCGCCCGGCACGTCCGGCAGCGCCTTCTTCTCGGCGACGGCAGCCCGCCATTCGTCGAGATGGAGATGGAGCCGCTGGGTCAGCAGCCCGTCCGCCAGCGTCTGCCAGGCATGGGCCAGCGGCGGCGAACCGGGTGGCCGGGGCGGCAGGGTCAAGGAGGTCACAGGTCGAATCCTCACGTCCGGGGAGTCGCGGCACGCGGCTCCGATCGGTGGTGCCCCACCACGATGGCCGCCACGAAGGCAGGCGCCTATGAGTGTTTATGAGCCCCGCCAGCGGAACGTGTCCGGGAGGTCGCAGAGCGAGGGAGAATGCCGACCATGGTCGACAGCGGACAGCAGCGGCGGTGCACGCGCTGCTGTGCCCTTCTCAGTCGCTTCAACGCCGGTACACGATGCGCCTCGTGCCAGGACGGGCCGGCCGCCCGACGGGCCGACCCGGCCTTCTGGCGTGATCCGACGGTCCGGCGAGCCGTGGCCGCATGGGAACTCGGCACCGTCGTCAAGCTGTTCAGGAAGCACACGGGCCTCTCCCAGGCCGGCGTGGCGCGGATGGTCAGCATCGACCAGGCCGAGGTCAGCAGACTCGAGCGCGGGCTCAAACAGATCCGCGACCGACGGCAGTTCGTCCAGTGGACCGATGCGCTGGGAGTTCCGGACGAGCTGTTCGGGCTCCTGCCCACGGCCGATCCGCACATCCCGGACTCCGCGGGCCGACAGGGAACGGCGAACACTGGAGCCCGTGGATACGCGGCGCTGCCCGAAGGACCAGGCCAGCTTCTGTTACCCGCAGGACGGTCCGTCTCGACGACGGCGCTTCCCGTGCTGACTCTTCCCGCGGCCTCCTTCCTTGGGGACAGCTTGAGACTCGACTCCCGCCCGGAGCTGGATGCCTGGCGCACCATGCCGATGCGCGCGGTCGTCGTCGCGAACCGCACGGTGAACGGGACGGTCCGGCAGTTCGTCACCGACGCTCGACCGAGCGGCGTACGCGCCACCGCTTCCGACCCGGTCGACATTCCCGCCGCGTACGAACTGGACGACCTGACTTACGGCATCCTGTGGGCCGTGTCGGGATTCGAGGCGGCATTGCTCGGCGACGACCAGACTCTGCACACCTCGCTGGCCTCGCTCACCGCTTCCCCAGGCGCGCCAATCGCCTCCGCTCAGGGACTG
Organism: Streptomyces lichenis; assembly: GCF_023218175.1. Classification (GTDB taxonomy): domain Bacteria; phylum Actinomycetota; class Actinomycetes; order Streptomycetales; family Streptomycetaceae; genus Streptomyces; species Streptomyces lichenis. The sequence continues at coordinate 11,368 of NZ_JALPTH010000013.1, forward strand.
ACCGAAGTCTCCCGGATGCTCATCGGCTCGGAGACCGCAGCCCGGTACATCCTGGGCCACCGTGACCACCTGGGCGACGCACCCGTCTTCTGGACCAGGGAACAGCGCGGTGAGGAGGCCGCCACGTGGCTGTTCTTCCGGCACAAGTACCGCTACCTCGAACGAATGGCACCCCGGCGACCGGGAGGTACCAGTGGCCGGGGGTTCTGTGTCCCCGAGACGGCGGTCGCCGCCTCGCCGGCGTACGAGCGCGTTCTGCTGTTCCTCGCCATCGCGCTCATGGAGTCCTCCGGCATCCGCACCTGGGTGACCGATGACGGGGGCTTCGCCCACACCGACGGCTTCGCGCTCTCCCACGGGCGCCGCGCCGTCATTGCCTCATGGGTACGGACCGATGGAGCGTCCCACCTCGCGGTCACCGCGCGGCCGGGAGCCCTGCGGACGTTCGCCGATGTGACGGGCCACGTCAGCCACCACTCGGCCACGGCGGCCGAGCAGGCCGGACAGCGCCTCGCGGCAACCGCGGAGTACCTCGGTCTCGACGCCTCCTGGCTCGGTCGCCGGTGCGCACAGCTGTCGGCCGTCGGCACCGAGCGGCTCGCCCGGCCGCGCAGCCGGCTGCTCGGCCTCGAAGGGCTGGAGGCCGCCTGCCGGTTCGTGGCCGAGCAGCTGGTGATCATTTTGCGTACCCGGACGGTGCCGACCCGATAGCCTGCGTGAACCACTCGCGAGGCCGCGCTCGGCGGCGTCCGGTCAGGGGAGCAGGGGATATGACGGAGTCGGTCAGGAACGTGGCGGTCTTCTCCCTCGGCGGCACGATCGCCATGACCACCGACCCCACCACCGGAGGCGTCGTACCTGCGCTCTCGGCCCACGAGCTCCTCGCCGCGGTACCCGCCCTGGCCACGAGCGGCATCGGCCTCAAGGTGCGGGACTTCCGCCGTCTGCCTGGCGCCTCCGTGACCTTCGAGGACCTCACCGCCCTGTCCGCCGCGATCGCGGCGGAGCTGGAGACCGGGGAAGTCGACGGCGTCGTCATCACCCAGGGCACCGACACCATCGAGGAGACCGCCTTCCTCCTCGACCTCTACCACGGCCACGAGCAGCCGGTCGTCGTCACCGGCGCGATGCGCAATCCCACCCTGCCCGGCGCCGACGGTCCGGCCAACCTCCACGCCGCCGTCCTGGCCGCCGCCGACCCCGTACTCCGGGGCGCTGGCTGCCTCGTCGTACTCGGCGACGAGATCCACTCGGCCTGGACCGTCCGCAAGTCCCACACCACCAGCCCCGCCGCCTTCGCCTCACCAGCGTGCGGCCCGATCGCGCGGGTCGCGGAGAATCGGGTGCGGATGGTGAGCGGCCTGCCGCGCCGCGGACCGCTGGTCGGCGCCCCCGACCGTGAGGCGCGAGTTGGGCTCTATACCGTCACCCTCGGCGATGACGGAGCCCTGCTCGACCTGTGGGACGGCAACTGCGACGGACTCGTGGTCGCGGCCTTCGGCGTTGGCCACGTCCCGGAGCGCCTCGTCGAAGGGCTCACCAAGCTCGTGGTCCGCGTCCCCGTGGTCCTCGCATCCCGCATCGGCAACGGACCCGTCCTGTCCGACACGTACGGCTTCCCCGGCTCCGAGAAGGACCTCCTCGGCCGCGGGCTCATCGGTGCCGGAGACCTCGGCCCGTACCAGGCGAGGCTCCTGCTGCAGGCCCTGCTCGCCCAGGGCGCCGACGGGGCGACTGTCCGCGAGACCTTCACCACCGCCTCCGCCCGCTGATCCCACCCCATCAGGAGACACCCGCGCATGCGTGCTCACGAGCTGACCGTCGGCCGTACCTTCGGCGTCACCTTCGACCACGGGGAGGACTTCTTCGAGGCGCTGTCCACCTTCTGCCGGGACAACGGCGTACGGCAGGGCTATATACCCTCGTTCATCGGAGCCTTCGCGGAGGCCGAGATCGTGGGTGCCTGCGAGAAGCTCGCTGACCCGGACGCACCGGTCTGGGCGAAGACGTACGTCACCAACGTCGAGGCGTTCGGCGCCGGCACCCTCGCCCATGACCCCGCCACCGGCGGGATACTCCCGCACATCCACGTCTCCGTCGGCCTGAAGGCCCATTCGGCCGACGGCAGGACGAGCCACCTCCTCAGCGCCAAGGTGCAGTTCCTCAGCGAGCTGCTGATCGTGGAGGTCACTTCGCCCACGATGACCCGGCCTCGGAACCCCGACCTCTACGACGTCCCGCTGCTCACGTTCGGCTGACCGGCAGGAGCCGGCGGAGCCAGTGGTGGCCGGGCGCGATCACCTTGATCGCGTCCGCCAGCCAGACACGTGCCGGGGCGTCGAGCAGCGGCAGTACTGCTTCGAAGTCGGTCTCGTCCTTGTCCCGGGTCGCCTTGGCCTTGTAAAAGAGCTGCACCTCGGGCGCGAGATACGGGATGCCCGTCTCGGTCGTGCGTCCGAGCTGGCCGATCGGAAGCCGGATCTTTGGGGTGCGCCGCGATACCCACTGGGTGTCCTCGGCCTCGTCCAGCATGAGCTGCACGGACCAAGGCGCCTTGGGTGTGTGGCGGCACCAGATGTCGTGGAGCGGCGGCTGAAGGACTTCTCCAGGACGCCACGGTCGAAGCTCCCCTTGGCCGGGCGGGTCCGCCACGTATAGGTCCCAGTCGGCCAGCAAGCCACGTACGAGGGCCTGGTCGCGCCGGAGGACGAGGACATCGAGATCGCCGTGTGCCCGCAGCTCGCGGCCGACCGCGAGTTCGATCGCGTAGCCACCGGCGATCCACCAAGGGAAGTCCGCCTTGGCGAAGATCGCGGCCACATCTACGGGGCGATCCGGCACCCAGCGTCCCAACACGTCAGCACTCACCTGCCCATACTCCCAGTGATCAGAGTCGCGGAGGCGAAGGCCGGCGCCGGGTCGGCGGTCTCGCTAGAGCACCCTGTCGCCCGCTCGCACCCCCTGGTGCTCATAAACGCCCATGAGCACCAGGGACACCAACATCCATCGTTGAGTACGTGACTCGCGACCGGCCTCGTGGCCGGTGCTTGAGCCACGATCCTTCCGGGGCCGCGTGCCCGAAGCCAGATGCTTCCTGCGGCCATATGTCTGTCAGCGGCGTACTGGCCGCATTTCCGCGACCACGTCGCAGCCCCGGGAGTAGGCCATCGTCGTCACCTATAGGAGGTCCGTCGCCCGATGATCAGCGCGCCATCCGCCGCTCTCGGCCTCGTGTACCGCTGGACCGACCGCACTCCCAACTCGACGGGCAAAGCCCGCGCGGTTCTGCGACGTGTCCTCAAGGACCTGGGGCTGTCTGGGGACCTCATCAGTGACGGCGCCCTGGCCGTCTCGGAGCCCGTGGCGAACGCACACGAGCACGCGTGCGGCCCGTACGAGATGCACGTCTGCTCGGCCGCCGGGAGGTACATCTGCGAGATCTATGACAGAGACCTTCCGCTCCCCGCAGGCTTCTACAGCGGTGCCACGTCGCCTTCGGACGTCGAACCGGCCGAGGAGCGGGGCAGGGTCCTTGTCGAGCGTGGACGAGGACTGCGCATGGTGAACGAGCTGGCCCAGGGACAGTGGGGGTTCCGCGTCGCGGAACGCGGCACCAAGGCCGCCTGGATCGTGCTGGCTGGGCTTGGCGGCGCGCCAGTTCCATGCAAGGACAGTGACTGAACTCGTTTTCGACGGGAGACGGCCGTAGAAACTCCACGTGCCCGGAGCGGCGGGGCTCTGCTTACCAATGCCTACGGTCCATCAGCCAGCCTGGTAGCCGAGGACTCGTCCACCACTCTCCGAGGGTTCGAGGAGGCTTCGCCGAACACTCCTCGAAGCCTCGATCCGGCCGCGCCCGTCGCCGCGACCCCCGCGAACCCACGGGCGAGGTCTTCGCCGCCCGACAGGACACCTTCGGTGACATCGTCGGCGTCAGATAGCACGAGGGATTGAAAAGTGCAGGTCAGGGCACGTTCGCCGAGGGCTCCCCGAATCCTCCTCGAAGCCTCGGGGAGGGCTCGGCGCCTGGATCTAGGATCCTGGATCCTTAGTCCCTACGGGGCGCATGGCGCCCGCGGATGGCGTCTCGGCCAACCAGCTCGTCGGCGAGTACGTCGCCGCCTGCGGCGACCGTCCGCCGAGCGATGTGATCGGCCACCTCGGCCGGATCACCAAGAAGCTCCCGAGCAAGGGCATCGCGCCGGAGCACATCTGCGCCGGGCCAGCGAACTTCGCGGCCAACCCCAAGCACCCCGATCATGCTGACCAGCATGGTCAACGAGGCCACTATTGCGCTCTGGCAAGTTGGCGCGGCCGGGCTTCCCGTCTAACGTGTCCGTCCACCAGGCGTGGACCAATCCGGCCGGTGCCGCTGCCGCCTATACCGAGGACCCATCACCGCCAACCGCTGACCCTCGGCGAGGACACTCAGGACCGGATAGCCCGGGCCGGTGAGCCCGAGACCTTCTCCCCCGCTGGAGGCTTTGTCGGCCTGGATGCCCCCGCGTTACCGGGCCGCCGTCGCCGACCACCTTCCGACCCCATCTGCTCCAAGCGCACCACGCAAGATCCGAGGACTTTCTCCACGGCGCCGCCTGCCACTGCTGCGTCATGGCTTCGGAGACCCCCTGCGAGCGCGCCAACCGCTTCCTCGACCGCCGATTCCTCCTCGACCTGCCCGGCAGCGACCTTGGCTCCTTCCAAACCCATGAGTGACACGGACGCGCCACGGCAGCTCGGCCGGCTTCTGACCGGAACCGAGGCAAAGGACATAGCGGAACGCCTGGTCGACGGCGACACCTTGACCACCGCGCTCAAGGCCGTCGCGGTCGGCCAGCGAGCAGAGGTCCGGCGACTACTGGAGGCGATCGTCCGAGACACTGGAGCGACGTACCAGCAGGTACTCGTCCTGCGAGCGATCGAGGGTGCCCGGGCCCTTCCCCACACTGTCACCGCTGTGGACCATGCCTGGACACCTCACCCGGAGCGGGCCACTCACCACCTCGGTCACCCGCCTCGTGGACAGTGCCCGCCACGCGATCAAGTGCTCGACCTTTAACTTCCAGCGCAGCTCGGCACTCTGGACGTCACTTCGGACGGCCGCGCAGCGCGACGGCGTCGCCGTCCGCGTCTACATGGACACCCGGGCCGCCGAAGGCAATGGACCGTACACGCCCCCCTCCACCACGGAGGTCGCCGCGCACCTGGCCCGGCCGAGGTATGGCGAACCAAGGAATTCGACGGCAGGTACGTCCGCAATCACACCAAGTTCCCAGCCATTGACCACCACCTCCTGCTGGTCACCAGCGCGAACTTTTCCTGGAGCGCAGAGAACAACAACGTCGAGTTCGGCGTCCTCATTGACAACCCGAACCTCACCGAAGCCGTCGAGCGCGAGCTGCGGGAGGCGCAGGAGGTTCTGTACGAACAGATTTCCTCACAGGCGGAGCCGGGGCCCCGCCATTCCGTGGCGGGTCCCCGCTTGACTACCGGACCTCCGTCGAGACCGGGTCGAGGAAGAAGAGGCACTGGGCCGCGTTGTATTCGCCCACCACGGCGATGAAGCGGAACTTGTCGCCTTCGCCGACGGTGGCGGGGATCTTCTTGCCAGTCAGTTCCAGGTCAGAGATGCCGGCGTCCTCATACTTGAAGTTCGGGCCGACCGCCGTGTTCGGTCCCTCGTCGCCGGGGCTTAGGAGGAAGTCGTAGCGGGTCTTGTAGTTCCCGTGGGGTGCCATGTCCACGATCGAGCCGTCAAACGCGATGGTCTGGCCCTTGTGTCTGGTCGCGAAGTTCCGGTTCGCTTCGCTACACGAGTCCGCCTTCAGCAGTGTCGCGAACTCCGGGTTGTTCCGAGGCGTGATCACCTCAGCGGCAGCCGGCTCGGCCGTGGTTGGAGAGGGTGCAGTGGCGGGCTTCTCGCCTGCAGCAGCCGTTGAGCTGCCCGGCACGTCCGTCTTCTCGTCTTCGTCGCTGAGTGCGGCGGCAACGCCGATGACGATGGCGAGGGTCACGAGAGCCGCGGCCGCCGCTCCGATCAGCAGCCACGGCTGCGGCTTCTTGGGCCGACGGAATTCGAGGGTGGAGCGAAGCCTGCCCTGGCCTCGTTCCACGAGTTCCCAGCCGTCCCTCTGCATCTTCGAGATCACCAAGCTGTCGGTGCCCCGTACTGTCTGCACAGTCTTGTACTCGTACTTGATCTCGTCGGCCATGCGGCTCCCCGCCCCTTAACTGAGCTGTTCGTACCAACTGCCCCGCGAGCATAGGGGACTCCGCGAGCCGGCATTACCGACGTCTGCGAAGGCATGCACTCTTCCCACGTCCGCACCAGGCTGTCTACCTGACGTGGGGCATCTACGACCGGCGTCGTCCGAGGAGTGGCACTCCTAGACCACCACCGTGCACGGGGTCGGCGAGGAGGTGCGAAATCTTTCCGCTGAGTTCCACCCATACCTCACGAGCGCGGTCGAGCAGCTGAACCACCATGCGAGACAACCTCTTAATACGTGGTCAGGCCAGCGGCCTTGTGTCGATTGCAGGGGCCGTAGAGGATCTGCAGGTTCTCTGCTGCGCTGGCCCCGCCCATGGCGACCGGGATGATGTGGTCGTATTGCTGTTCAGTGACTGCGCCGCAGCGTCGGCAGCGCCCCCGGTCGCGTTGCCAGACGAGTTGCTTGACGTCGTCGGGTATGTGTCCGCGGGCTGCAGTCCGCGGTTCTTCCCTCATGGCAACCATCGCCCTGGCCCGGTCGATTCGCTGGCGCTCGCGTTGTTGCCTGTTGATGAGGAGTGCGTGCACATCAGCGTCGGTCAGGTGGTCGTCCTCCCAGTAGAACCTGTCCTGGAACTGCCAGTAGGTGCGATCGCCATGGGTGAGCAGTTGGAGTGGTGCGTGGCGCTGGATCTCTTGCGACTCGTCGAAGTTTGCTTGATCGTTCCGATTGCTGCGGAATGTGGTCTTCCCAATGCGGATGATCATGCGTCCCGTTTTTGAGCCTGGCCAGGACCTCGCAAAACTGACGGAGACGTTCTCGGTACGGCGCAACATGCTGCCACTCCTGTACATCAGCCCCGAGGCCTCCAGCGTACGTGCACAGAGGTACGCACGGGCGATCTTGTACCGCATTGGCGCCACCTGGAGCGGCGTGCCGGGGCATCGGAGCCGTTGTCGGGTGGCTCCGCCGCTTTGATGGCCTTCTGGGACATGGACAGGGCCGTCAGGCGTTGGCTGCACCGAGTGTCCGCGGCGAACCTGGTCGCCATTGCCATGCGTGGCCGTCTGCAGCCTCGAGCTGTTCCGGCGCGCCTTCGGCGGACGGCTGTCGGTCTCGTGTTCAGAGCCAGTGCGTGACTGCATCGGGGTCACGCCGGGCGGAAGGACATGACAATGACGACCCGGACCGCGGTCGCGAGGCATGGAGACCACAAGGTGCGGGCGCGCTACGGCAAGGGGGCTTGTCCGGGGGGTAGGCGTGCAGCGGAGCTGTCGCTGAGATCGCGGTGCTGGTGGAACTGATCAGACCTGGCTCGGACCTCATGACGTGCGAGCTGACATCTCTCTACACGTGAATTCCTGCTACGCCAACCAGCGAGGGCATCGGATCCTTGAAGCCTCTGAACATCGCGTTGCCGGAGGAAGACCATGGCTCTCCACTCGCATTACAGCCCCAGTCGGGATCGGAAGCTCGACGACGCCAGGGCGGATCGGCCACGCGTATCCGCATTGGATCCCGTCCGGGTCGGCTTCCGGCTGGCGGACCTTCCTGCGCTGAGTGTGTTCTCCCTCGTGTCGACTTCGTGGGAGCTTGCTGTCGAGCTGCCCGCGTTGGCTGCCGCACTGGACGCGGCTGCTGTTCCGGTCGGGCGTGTACTTCGGTACGAACTGGTGGAGTTCACCACGCGCTCCGGGATCGCGGTGAGCTACAGGCGACCGGTCGTTGAGATCGGCAGGACCCAGGTCCTCGTCCAGGATGCTGTAAGACTTGCGGCGTGACGCTGGTCCGCTGGTCGTCGGCGTCGTACAGGTGAGGGCCCGAATTTAATCGGTGGTGCCGTGCCCTGGGGCGGGGCTATGGTTCTGCTCGTTCCAGGGCGCGGCTGTGTCGCTGCCCAGGGCATGGTGTTGGTTCGTCGAGAAGCAGCAGGAGGAGGGGACGTTGATGACTGTCACGGTGGCGGGCGCTGCCCGCGTTCAGAAGTCCGACGTCCCCACCCCCGTGGTCCCCGGCTGACACCCACTCGACTCGCGCGCCCGGAGCGCGCCGCCGGGGCCACCCTGTGAAGGGTTCCCCTTGAATCTCTCTTCTCCGTCGCCTCTCTCCGCCACGTCGTCGCACCCGCTCGCCCGCTACGGCTGGGACGACCGCTGGGCGGCCGAGTTCGCCTCCTACGCCGAGACCGGGCTGCTGCCCGGTCGGGTCGTACGGGTGGACCGCGGTCGCTGCGACCTGGTCACCGCCGACGGCACCGTGCACGCCGACACCGCCTTCGTCACCCCGCACGACCCGCTGCGGGTCATCTGCACCGGCGACTGGGCGGCCGTCGAGCCGCACGGCAACCCCCGGTACGTACAGGCGTACCTGCCGCGCCGCACCTCCCTCGTACGCTCCACCTCCTCCACCCGCTCCGAGGGCCAGATCCTCGCGGCCAACGTGGACCACGCGATCATCGCGGTGCCGCTCTCGGCCGAGCTGGACCTCGGCCGGCTGGAGCGCTTCCTCGCCCTGGTCTGGGAGTCGGGCGCGCAGCCGCTCGTGGTGCTCACCAAGGCGGACCTCATCCCCGACCCGGTAGGACTGTCCTACCTGGTGCAGGACGTGGAGGCGGCGGCCCCCGGGGCGCGGGTGCTGGCGGTCAGCGCCACCGAGGACGACGGCGTGGAACCGCTCGCCGAGCTGGTCAGCGGCGGTACCAGCGTGCTGCTCGGCACCTCGGGCGCCGGAAAGTCCACCCTCGCCAACGCCCTGCTCGGCGAGGAGGTGATGGACGTCCAGGCCATCCGCGAGGTCGACGGCAAGGGCCGGCACACCACCACCACCCGCAACCTGCTGGTGCTGCCCGGCGGCGGGGTGCTGATCGACACCCCGGGCCTGCGGGGCGTCGGCATGTACGACGCGGGTGCCGGTGTCGACCAGACCTTCTCCGAGATCGCGGCGCTGGCCGAGGACTGCCGTTTCCACGACTGCGCCCATGAGACCGAGCCCGGCTGCGCGGTCCGGGCGGCCATCGAGGACGGCACCCTGCCGCACCGGCGGCTGGAGAGCTACCGCAAGCTCCAGCGCGAGAACCAGTGGATCGTCGCCAAGACCGACGCGCGGCTGCGCGCCGAGATCCGCGACGACTACAAGCGCAAGCACGCCGCCGGCCGCGCCGCGCTGCGGGCCAAGCGCGGCCGGCAGGGCTGACCGGCCGGAGGGCCGGATCGTGGCATGGCCGGGCCGGGGCGCGGGTGCCACCCGTGCCCCGGCCCGGCCGCCGCCCCCCTCCCGGAGCGCCGCGTCCGAAAGCCGCCAGCCCGGCCCCGGGGGAGGGCGGACACTGGAGGGCGTGACGACGGAAGCGATGACGGACAGGGCGGCGGACGTCCCGGTGGGCGCCGCGCCGGACGTGATGACCGAGGAGAGCAGGTACCAGGCGGTCAGCAGCCGGGACGCGCGCTTCGACGGGGAGTTCTTCTTCGCCGTGGCGACCACCGGCATCTACTGCCGCCCCAGCTGCCCGGCCGTCACCCCCAAGCGGGAGAACGTGGCCTTCTACCCCACCGCGGCCGCCGCCCAGGGCCACGGCTTCCGGGCCTGCCGTCGCTGCCGGCCCGACGCCGTGCCCGGCTCGGCCGCCTGGAACGTACGCGCCGATGTCGTCGGCCGGGCCATGCGCATGATCGGGGACGGCGTGGTGGACCGCGAGGGCGTCCCCGGCCTGGCCGGACGGCTCGGCTACAGCGCCCGGCAGATCCAGCGGCAGCTCAACGCAGAACTGGGCGCCGGCCCGCTGGCCCTGGCCCGCGCCCAGCGCGCCCACACCGCCCGGGTACTCCTCCAGACCACCGAACTGCCCGTCACCGACATCGCCTTCGCGGCCGGCTTCGCCAGCGTGCGGCAGTTCAACGACACCATCCGCCGGATCTACGCCCGCACCCCCAGCGGGCTGCGCGCCGAGTCCGCCACCCGCCGCCGGTCCCGCCCGACGGCCACCGCGGCCGGGGTGCCGCTGCGGCTCGCCCACCGCGGCCCCTACGCGGCCCGCGAGGTCTTCGACCTGCTGGCCGACGAGGCCGTTCCCGGCATCGAGGAGGTCACCGGGCCTCCCGGCGCCCGCGTCTACCGGCGCACCCTGCGCCTCCCGCACGGCCAGGGCATCGCCGCCGTCGCGGAAGCCGACGAGGCCACCTGGGACGGGACCGGGGACAGAAACGGGGGCGGGGGCGGGAGGGGCGGCCGGTCGGGGCGCGGCTGGCTGGAGGCCCGTATCCACCTCGCCGACCTGCGCGACCTCACCACCGCCGTACAGCGGCTGCGCCGGCTGTTCGACCTGGACGCCGACCCCTACGCGGTGGCCGAGCACCTGGGCGCCGATCCACTGCTCGGCCCGCTGGTCGCCGCCCGGCCCGGGGTGCGCGCGCCCGGCGCCGCCGACCCCGAGGAGTACGCCCTGCGGACGGTGCTCGGACCCGAGGAGTCCCGGCGCGCGGTCGACGAGCACGGCACCCCGCTGGAGGTGCCCTGCTCCGGGATGACCCGGCTGTTCCCGGAGCCCGGGGCGCTGACCGGCCACCCCGTCGCCGGACCGCTCGCCGAGGCGCTGGCCTCCGGGCGGCTTCGGCTGGACCCGGGAGCCGACCGGGAGGAGGCGGAACGGGCGCTGCGCGCGCTGCCCGGCGTCACGGCCGAGGCCGCCGCGCTGATCCGCACCCGCGCGCTCGGCGACCCGGACACCGCCCCGTACCCGGCGGCCGACCGCCCCGAGTGGCGGCCCTGGCGGAGCTATGCCGCGCGCTATCTGGCCCTGACGCCGACCGCCGACGGCGTGGCCGCCCTTGGCCGCGCCGCCTGAGCCGCCGCCGGACCTCCACAGCCCCCGTCCGCGCAGGACGTCTCAACCGGCGAGGACGGCTCCCACCCAGGCGGCGACCACCAGCAGGCAGGCGGAGAGCTGCACCAGCACGCTCGTCCCGGCCGACCGCATCACCGCCCGGGTGGCGGCGGCCGCCTGCCCGTGCCCACCGAGCCGCAACCGCTCGGCGAGGTAGATCCCGCCGACGAACCCCGGCACCACCCCGACCACCGGCAACAGGACGAACCCGAGCAGCGCCCCGGTCCCCGCGTACGCGACCATCCGGCCGGTCACCCCCAGCGGCCGCACCCGGCGGGCCGGCAGCTGCCACACCACCACCTGGGTCACCAGCATCAACCCGCTCGCCCCCACCAGCAGCCACCAAGCGGGCCCGGTCCGGACATGCAGCGCCCACCACATCACCGCGGCCCACACCAGCCACGGCCCCGGCACCCCCGGCACCAGCACCCCGAACAGGCCGAGCAGCAGCACCAAGCCGACCAGGAGGAGCTGCCACGCGCCCATGGGGACAGAGTGCAGGACCCTCCCGCCCCCCGCAGGTCGGCCGCCCCAGCCCCCCCCAGGCCGCTCCCCGGCCACCTGGGCCGGTGCTCACACCGGCCGGTCCGGCACAGGGCTCACCCCGGCAGCGACCCGTCCCACACGCCCTCGCCCCCGTCGCCCTCGCCCCGGACACCGGCGCCCCCGTCGCCCTCACCCCCGACGCCATCGCCCCGGATGCCGGCACCCCCGTCGCCCTCACCCCCGAGGCCGTCCGCCGCCGCCCCGTCCTGGGACATCCAGCCGCGCTCCCGGGCATGCCAGCCCAGTTGCAGCCGGGTCGTCACCCCGGCCAGCTCCATCAGGTTCCGGACCCGGCGCTGCACCGTCCGCAGCCCCAGATCGAGCTGCTTGGCCACGCTGGCGTCGGTCAGCCCGGCCAGCAGCAGTGAGAGCACCTCCAGATCGGTGGCGTCCGGACCGCCCGGACCGTCCTCGCCCACCACGTCCCCGCCGCCCAGCCGCAGCGGCAGCGCCACGCCCCACACCGCGTCGAACAGCGCCGTCAGCGATTCCAGCAGCCCACTGGCGTGCACCACCAGGGCGGCCGGCTCGGCTCCCCGCCCGCTCAGCGGGACCATCGCCAGCGTTCCGTCCGCGACCACCAGCTTCGTCGGCACCCGGTCCACCACCCGTACCCGCTCGCCCCGGCCCAGTGCGGCGGACAGCTCTCCGATGCTTCCGGGCAGCGCGAGCACCGAGCGCTCCACCACGATCCGGTAGGCCACCCCGCGGGCCACCGCCGTCTCCTCGGCCTGGTTCTCCGGCCCGGTCACCGCCACCGGCTCACCGGTCACCAGCGCGCACACCTCCCGCGCGGCGCCCAGCTGGAGCTGGCGGAAGCGGTGCGCCACCGCTGCCGCGCCGGTCACCACCTCCACCAGGTCGTGCACGGCCGGCTCGGCGGCCTTCGCGCGGTACTCCTGCGCCAGCGCGGCCGCCGCCAGCTCCGCCTGCTCCAGATCGTGCCGCTGCTGCGTCAGCAGCGGCCCCAGCGCCACCGCGGGCGGCGCCGCCACCCACCGGCCGGTACGCGCCGAGGACTGCGCGGCCAGCCCCTGCGACTCCAGCCCCCGCAGCGCCCGCTCGGTCTCCGGCTCCGGCAGCGCCAGCCGGCGCGCCAGGTCCGGGACCTCGGCCGCCCCCAGCGCCACCAGCGCGCGGTACGCCGTCTCCTGGCGCTCGTCCAGCCCTATCGCCCCCAGCACAGCCCCGCCCCACCTCTCCCGGCCTGCTCAGGCCCGTCCGGCCCGCCACCCGGTGCCGGGCACCACTGTGGCGGGAATCGGCCACGGCGTAAACCCGCCCGAGGCTCCGCCCCCGAACCCCGCGCAGCTCTGCCACGGTGACACCACCGCACCACCACCCCACCTGCGCGGCTCCTCCCCGGCACGACATCCGGGGCCCCGAGGGCAGGCACGGCGACACCCCCGCACCCCGCCCGGCGACCTGCGACCGAGGGGCATCCCGTACGGCGAACCGCCCGGCACCGGCGGCGCGTACGGCGCCGAGGGCAGCCACCCCAGCCGTACTGACCGCCACCGGCCGCACCGGCCGCACCGGCCGCATGGGGCGCCGCCACCGCCACTTGCCATTGCCGCCGTCCGGCCGACGGCCATGAGACCGGTCCGCCGGGCGTCCTTCCCGTGGGGGGTGGGGACGCCCGGCGGACCCCTTCCGGCCATCCGGCCCGATGAGCACATTTGCCCGGCGGCCGTTTTCCCGGCCGCCGCGCGGTCGATGATGAGGGGTATGAGTCCCCAGGGGGAGCCCACCCATGCCCCGGACGACGACTGGTGGGACAAGCTGTACGGCGGCGATCCGGACCAGTCCGGCGACCGCGCCGACCCGGCCGAGCCGCCCTCCTCGCCCTCCGCCGGTTCGCCGCGGCCCGAGCCGCGTCCCCCGGCGCCCTGGGAGGAGGCGGCGCACGAGCGGCGCACCCCGCGCACGTTCCCCGGCGCGCCGCCCGGCCCCGGCGTACCGCCGCCGCAGGCCCCGGCGGGGGTGCCCCGGCCGCGTACCGCGCACGTCGGCGACGGCCCGCCCACCTACGACCCGGAGCCCACCGCGCTGCCCGCGGCGCACCCGGACGAGCTGGACCAGCTCACCGCCGACACCGTGCTGGACGGCGCCCGCTACGGCCCTTGCACCCTGCGGGCCGCCTCGGTGCGCGGCGACTCCGCCCGCTACCGAGGCGAGCAGCGGCGCGACGCCCTGCTCACCGCCCGGTTCGGCACCGGCGAGGGGGCGCTGCTGCTGGTCGCCGTCGCCACCGGCGGCCGTACCGCCACCGGCGCCCACCGGGCCGCCGCCGACGTCAGCCGCTGGATCGCGGAGGCCGTGGGCCGCAGCCACGCCCGGCTCTCCGAGGACATCCGCTCCGGCCGCCGACGGGACCTCAAGTCCGGACTGCACCGGCTCACCGACCGCTCCTACGGCAGGCTCCGGGGCCGCGCCGCCGACCTCGGCGTCCCGGCCGAGGCGTACACCGCCGGGCTGCGCTGCCTGCTGCTGACCGCCGACCCGGCCTGCCGCACCCGGGTGTTCTTCGGCGTCGGCGACGGCGGGCTGTTCCGGCTGCGGGACGGCTTCTGGCAGGACATCGAGCCCCCGGTGCCTCCGCTGCCGCCGCCGGACAAGGACCGCGCTACCCCGCCGCCCGGGGCGGCGGACGTGCCCGCCGAGACCGCCGAGGGGGAGCGGCTCACCCTGGACCTGGGCCTCACCCCGCCCCCGGCCGGCTATCTGCCGGGCCCGGTGCAGCCGCCGCCCGAGCCGTTCCGCTTCCGCGCCTCGGTGGCCCGCCCCGGCGATGTGCTGCTGCTCGCCGGGCGGGGCCTCGCCGAGCCGGTACGCGGGGAACCGGCGCTCGCCGACGAGCTGGCCGCCCGCTGGGGCACGGGCGCGCCGCCCGGACTGGCCGCCTTCCTCGCCGACACCCAGCTGCGGGTGAAGGGGTACGCCGACGACCGTACGTGCGCGGCCGTCTGGGAGGCGTAACCGGCCCGGCGGTGCGTGGGAGGCGAGGCGGCCGCGGCCGTGCGTGGATGGAGCCATGGCCAAACAGAGCGTGGCAGAACAGTTCGTCGACATCCTCGCCCGCGCCGGGGTGCAGCGGCTGTACGGCGTCGTCGGGGACAGCCTCAACCCGGTGGTCGACGCCATCCGCCGCACCCCGGGCATCGACTGGGTGCACGTCCGGCACGAGGAGGCCGCCGCGTTCGCGGCCGGCGCGGAGGCGCAGATCACCGGGCGGCTGGCGGCCTGCGCCGGCTCCTGCGGGCCGGGCAATCTGCACCTGATCAACGGGCTGTACGACGCCCACCGGTCGATGGCCCCGGTGCTGGCCCTCGCCTCCCAGATCCCGTCCGCCGAGATCGGCCTCGGCTACTTCCAGGAGACCCACCCCGACCGGCTGTTCACCGAGTGCAGCCACTACTGCGAGCTGATCTCCAGCCCGCAGCAGATGCCCCGGGTGCTCCAGACCGCCATCCAGCACGCGGTGGGGCGCGGCGGGGTCAGCGTGGTGGCGCTGCCCGGCGACATCGCCGCCGAGCCCGCCCCGGCCAAGGCCTACGAGCACGCCCTGGTCACCTCCCGGCCCACCGTGCGCCCCGGCGACGAGGAGATCGACGCCCTGGTGAAGCTGGTGGACGAGGCCGACCGGGTCACCCTGTTCTGCGGCAGCGGCACCCGCGGGGCGCACGCCGAGGTGATGGCCTTCGCCGAGCGGGTCAAGGCCCCGGTCGGCCACGCCCTGCGCGGCAAGGAGTGGATCCAGTACGACAATCCGTACGACGTGGGGATGAGCGGGCTGCTGGGGTACGGCGCCGCCTACGAGGCCACCCACGAGTGCGATCTGCTGATCCTGCTCGGCACCGACTTCCCGTACCAGGCCTTCCTGCCCCAGGGCGACGTGAAGATCGTCCAGGTGGATGTGCGCCCCGAGCACCTCGGCCGCCGCTCCAAGCTGGACCTCGCCGTGTGGGGCGACGTCCGCGAGACGCTGCGCTGTCTGACCCCGCGGGTGCGCACCAAGCACCAGCGGAAGTTCCTGGACCGGATGCTGAAGAAGCACGCCGAGGCTTTGGAGGGGGTCGTCAAGGCGTACACCCGCAAGGTGGACAAGCACACCCCCATCCACCCCGAGTACGTCGCCGCGGTGCTGGACGAACTCGCCGACGACGACGCGGTCTTCACCATCGACACCGGGATGTGCAACGTCTGGGGCGCCCGCTACCTCTCACCCAACGGGCGGCGCCGGATCATCGGCTCGTTCAGCCACGGCTCCATGGCCAACGCCCTGCCCCAGGCCATCGGCGCCCAGCTCACCGACCGCAGGCGGCAGGTGGTGTCGCTCTCCGGCGACGGCGGCTTCTCGATGCTGATGGGCGACTTCCTCACCCTCGTCCAGCACGACCTGCCGGTCAAGATCGTGCTCTTCGACAACTCCTCCCTCGGCATGGTCGAGCTGGAGATGATGGTGGCCGGGCTTCCCGCGTACGGCACGGACAACCGCAACCCCGACTTCGCCGCCATCGCCCGCGCCGCCGGGGCCTACGGGGTACGGGTGGAGAAGCCCAAGGAGCTGGCGGGCGCGCTGAAGGACGCCTTCCGGCACCCGGGGCCGGCCCTGGTCGACGTGGTCACCGACCCCAACGCGCTCTCCATCCCGCCGAAGATCAAGGCCGAGATGGTGACCGGCTTCGCCCTCTCGGCGAGCAAGGTGGTGCTGGACGGCGGGGTCGGCCGGATGGTCCAGATGGCCCGCTCCAACCTCCGCAACGTCCCGCGCCCCTAGACACCACACGGCCGCGGCCCCGGGAGCGCCTCCGGTACGGGGCGCGCGCGGACCCGCGCACGGCACCGGCGCCGCACCCCGCCCCGTACCCCGGCCAAGAGCCCCTGTTGGAGCAGTGCGCCCCCCGGACGCCTCTAGGCGGAGGGCCGCCGAAGGCGTGACGCTGCGCAGGCACGGGCATGCATCCCGTGAACCTGTTCGAGCAGAAGGGCAGTCGACGTGCGGGTGGGGGAGACGATGGGGCGTCAGAGCGGGGCCGGAGCGGTGTCCGAGGGGTGCGTCCGCGGCACGGGGCGGCCGGACCGATGGCGCCGGCATGTCGCACGTGCCGAGCTGACCGCCGTACCGGAGGTCCGGCGCGCCGTACGGGAGCTGCTGCGGCACCACTGGACGGAGGGTGAGGACGCCGCCTCGGCCGAGCTGTGCGCCACCGAGCTGGTCACCAACGCGCTGGTGCACACCGACCGGGGAGCCGTGGTCACCGCCACCGTCGGCCCCGCGCCCCGCGCCGCGCTGCGGGTCGAGGTACGGGACTTCACCGGCGTACTGCCCACCCCCCGCGAGCCGACCGTCCAGGACGGCACCCACGGGCGGGGGCTGATGCTGGTGCAGACGCTCGCCGACTCCTGGGGCGTCTCGGCGGACGGGGTGGGCAAGGTGGTCTGGTTCGAGCTGGCCACCGGTCGCGGCCGGCCCCAGGACACCCCCTCGGCGGAGCCGGCGAGGCCCGGCATGCCGCACATCCCCGGACAGGCGAGCGCCCCCGGCGCCGCCTGACGGGCGGGGAAGCCGGGGGCGTCCGGAGCAGAAGGCCGACCGGAGCGAACCGCTCAGCCGAACTGCTGCTCAAGGTGCTTGAGCTTCTGCTCCAGCGAGTCCAGCCGGGGCAGCGCCTGGGTGTCGTCCTCGGCGGTCAGATCGACGGTCCGCGGCGGCTCGCCCCCCGCGGGCTTCACCGCCTGGAGGGACGGCCGCTGGCGAAGCGGCAGCTGCTCCGCGCCGGATATGGCGGGCTCCGCGGCGGACCCGCCGCCCAGGCCCCCCGTGCCCGGCCCCTCCAGCGCCCCGGCCCTCGGCGCCGCGCCCACCTCCAGCGGCCCCGGACCGGCGCCCATGGCGGCGGCCGCCCGGACGTCGACCTGCCGGCCGCCCCGGCCCAGACCGAAGGCCCGGTGCTGCCGGTTGAAGGCCTTCAGCCGGGCCCGCTCCAGCTTCCGCTCCTCCCGCTGCCGCTGCCGGGCGCGCTCCCGCTCCCGCCGGTCCTCGCGGACCTCGTCGACCGCCTCGTCCAGGGTGCGTACGCCTTCCAGGAGCATCAGCGACCAGGCGCCGAAGGTCTCCCGGGGCGCCCGCAGCCAGCGGACGATCCGGATCTGCGGCAGCGGACGGGGCACCAGGCCCTGCTCGCGCAGCGCCGCCCGCCGGGTCTGCTTCAGCGCCCGGTCGAACAGCACCGCCGCCGACAGCGACATCCCCGCGAAGAAGTGCGGCGCCCCGGCGTGCCCCAGCCCCCTGGGTGCGTGCACCCAGTTGAACCAGGCCGCCGCCCCGGCGAAGGTCCACACCAGCAGCCGCGAGCCGAGCGCCGCGTCGCCGTGGCTGGCCTCCCGCACGGCGAGCACCGAGCAGAACATCGCCGCGCCGTCCAGGCCGAACGGGACCAGGTACTCCCAGCCGCCGGACAGGCTGAGGTTCTGCCGGCCGAAGCCGACCAGCCCGTGGAAGGAGAGCGCGGCCGCGACCGCGGCGCAGCAGAACAGCAGCAGATACGAGGCGGTGCCGTAGACCGCCTCCTTGCGACGCCGGCGCTCCTCGGTGCGCTCCCAGGAGTCGTCCGCCGGTGCCTTCTCCCCGGCCTTGCGGGCCCGGGTCAGGACCGCCACCGCCGCCACGACACCCACCAGCATCACAGCGCCCGGAAGCAGCCAGTCCAGCGATATGTCGGTCAGTCTCATGCGCCAGTCCCTTGCATCACTCGCGGTGGGGGAGTTCCGGCGGTCATCCTGGCCCACGGCCGCGGGGCCCGGCGCGGTTTCGGGACAAGAGCACGCCAACGGGGCCGTCCGGCCCGGCAACGGGGCCGCAATCCTCGAACGCCCGTGCAGAGGCGCAGGGTTGTGTTCGCATCACGCCACTCGAACGGGTGGCATGGAAGGCGGGCAGGGTGAAGCGGGCCGATCCGGACGCGGGGCTCGGGCGGCCTCAGGCGACGGGCGCCGCCAGCCGGCGGACGCGCTCCTCGTCGCAGGTGCGCGGACAGGTGACACAGGTGTCCTCGGGGCGCAGCGTGTAGAAGAAGCAGCAGCTCGCCCGGTCCCGGGTCGGCAGCGTCTCGCCCGAGGGGCCGCTCAGCTCGCGGAAGCCCGCGGAGCCCACATACGGCTTGGTGGCCGCCGAGCCCGGCAGCAGCAGCGCCAGCTCCGCCATGGCGCGCCGCTCCTCGCCCAGCAGATGCCCCACGTACCACAGGCCCTCGACGATCTCGTCGGTCGCCATCCCCCACAGGGCGCGCCGCCCGCGCCGCATCCGGGGCGCGAAGCCCTCCAGCACCGCTCCGAGATGGTCGGCCACGGCCGCCCGCACCTCGGCTCGCAGCGCCTCCTCGTCGGGCACCACCCGGGCACCGGGCAGCACGGCCGCCGGGTCGTCCGGCAGGCAGGCGAACTCGCGCACCCGCACCGTCATCCGGCCCAGGGCCCGCTGGAAGGCGACGTCCGCCACCGGCATCCGGGGCACCCTGCGGTGCAGGAACCACGGCACGGTCACCAGCAGGCAGGCCGGCCAGGCGTACCGGTGGAGCCCGAAGCTCGCCACCACGTCCGGACGCGCCCGCTGCCCGTAGTCCCGCAGCACCTGCGCGTCGTCCCAGGCCAGGAACCCGTCCACCGCGGCGCCGCCCGCCGCCAGCTCCCAGGCCCCCACCCAGCCCGACTCCCGCGGCGGTTCCTCCCCGTGCGCCAGCTCCCGCACGGCCAGGCCGGGGAACACCTCGGCCAGGCGCGCATAGGCATCCGCGACGGGGGACGCCTGGGCGGGCAGCAGAGCGGAGACGGACATCGGGTGACCACCGCATCAGATCGTTGGTAGGTAAGGCTTACCTTACAGGATCTCGCGAAGGTGTGAACGACGGCCCCGTCCACCTATCGTGCACACCGGCCCCTCGCACCGCGAGTCGGGCCAAGGTACCGGCAGCCAGGAGGCCCCGAGTGGAGTACGGCGGAGGACACTCAGGCGCGTCCGCGCGCCCGCACACGGCCGTGCCCGCGGCCCGCGCCCCGGCGGCGCCGGTGCACCGGCACTCGGTCCGCGCCCAGGTGCTGGAGCTGCTGCGCACCGCGCTGGTCAGCGGCGAGCTGGCACCCGGCGAGGTGTACTCGGCCCCGGTCCTCGGCGAGCGGCTCGGCGTCTCCGCCACCCCGGTCCGCGAGGCCATGCAGCGGCTGGCCGTCGAGGGCGCGGTCGAGGTGGTGCCCAACCGCGGCTTCCGGGTCGTCCGCCGCACCGCCCGCGAGCTGGCCGAGCTCGCCGAGGTACGGGCGCTCATCGAGGTGCCGGTGATGCTGCGGCTCGCCCGCACCGTCCCGGCCGCCCGCTGGGACGCGCTCCGCCCGCTGGCCGAGGCCACCGCCGGCGCCGCCGCCCGCGGCGACCGCGCCCACTACGCCGAGACCGACCGCGCCTTCCACCGCGCGGTGCTCGCCCTCGACGGCAACGAGCAACTGGTCGCCGTCGCCGAGGACCTGCACCGCCGCTCCCAGTGGCCGCTGGTCTCCGGACCGGCCCCCCGCCAGGCCGACCTGCTGGCCGACGCCGCCGAGCACACCGCGCTGCTCGACGCCCTGGCCGCCCAGGACTTCACCGTCGTCCAGGCGCTGGTACGGGAGCACTTCACCGGTGCCCAGCCCTGACCGCCGCCCCGCCGGCCGGGGCCGGTGGGGTATACCTGATGGCCTTTCGCACCGCCTCACGGGAGCCCCAGTGACCGAGACCTCGCCCGCCGGGACGCGGACCGCGGATGTCGCACTGGCGGGGCAGAGCGTGCTCGGGGTGGTGTGGACGCTCGCCGGACGGCTCGGCGTGGTCGCCCGCACCCCCGCCGAGCTGGTCGCCGCGCTCGCCGCCGACCCCCGGCGGCGAACCCTCACGCTGAGCGGAGCCGACGCCGCCCGCGAACCGCTCGCGGTCTGCGAACTGGTCGAGTGGCTGGCGGAGCTGGGCACGGTACGGCTACGGGTCACCGCCCGCCCCGGCAGCCCCGCCCACACCCGGCTGGCCGCCGTCCGCCGCGGCACCCTGGAGCTGGCCCCCGAGCCGCCCGCCACCCCCGAGACCGCCGGCGGCCCGACCGGCGGCCCGAGGCGACCGGACGCCGCCCCTGGCCACCCCTCCCGTCCTGGCTGCGCCGGCGGCCATACCTTCCGCCTCGGCCGGCTGGACGACCCCTTCGCCGTGTGCGCCGCCGACCCGCTGGCGGTCACCGCGGCCTACGCCGCCGACGAGGACGACCACGGCGGGCTGCGCCCGGCCTGGCTGCGGGCCGGGCAGGCGCTCTGCGCCGAACCCGATCCCGCCCGGCGTGCGTTGGTACTGCTGGCCGCGCTGTCCGACGCCGCCGACCCGCGGCTGCGCCCCGCCCTCGCCGCCCAGGCGGCGACCGCGCCCTGGCGGGTGGTCTGGAACCGGGTCCAGGGGGACATCCGCCCGCCGTGGCCCGGCCCGGTCGGCGCGCTGGCCACCGCGGCCGGCCGGCTGCTCGCCGCCGACCCGGCGGGCCGGCTGCACGCCGTCCACCCCGAGGACGGCACCCCGGCCGGGCGGCCCTGGGACACCGGCCGGCGGATCCGGGCCCTGGCGCCCCTAGCCGACGGGCGGGTTTTGCGGCTGGACGACCGCGGCCGACTGGCCACCGGCCACCTCGATGGCCTTATCGGTATCGATCGCCCCTCCGGCGCCGATCACTCCGACCCCCTCACCGACGCCGTCGCCGCCGTGCTCACCGCCCACCCCGGCAGCGCCCTCACCGCCGCCGCCGGCACCCTCGTCGTGGGGGACCGGGTCGGCTCGCTGCACGCCTTCGAGGCGACCGGCCTCCACCAGACGGCCGCGCACCGGGGCCGGGTCACCGCCGCGAGCGCGCTGGCCGCCCCCGGCGGCCGGTCCGGGGTCACGGTCTACAGCGGCGGCGCGGACGGCACCGTACGGGCCTGGCGCCCCGGCCGAGGGGCCACCGCCACCCCGCTGCTCCGGCGGGACTGCCCGGTCGCCGCCGTGCACGCCGCCCGGACCGGCACCGGGACGGTGCTCGCCGCCGCCTGGACGGACGGCCTGGTACGGCTCCACCGGCCGGGCGGCGCCGGACCGCTCGACTTCCGCCCCGGCCCACCGGTCCGTGCGGTCGCCGTCACCGGCGCGGGCACCCTTGTCATCGGCATGGACGAGGCGCTGCTCTGCCTGGCCCCGGCCGCCTGACCCGGTACGGCGCCGGCCGCGATGGTGCCGCCGGCTCAGTGCCCGGAGGCACTGTCAGTGCCACCCTCTACCGTCACTCTCATGAGTTCCTCCCTGAGTGTGTATCTGCTCGACACCGCCGCCACCCGTGCCCTGGTCGGGTCCCGTGACGAGCAGCTGCTGAAGGTGGTCCGCACCGACTTCGCGGACTCGCTGGCCCGCGACGACGACTACTTCGCCGACGCGATCGAGGGCGGCGCCCCCACGGCGTACGACGCCCTGCACGCGGTCGTCCACGGCGGGCCGTTCAGCGACAACCCGGACCACGCCTTCCAGTACGGCTACGCCTACCAGCGCCTCTGCTCGCTCACCGGCTCGTTCCTGGACAACGCCTGCTTCACCCCGCACCGGGGCGCCTGGCTGTCGGAGGTCGACGAGGGCCTGAAGGCCGTGGGCGTCACCGCCGTGTCCGTCGAGGACTTCAGCTACGGCGGCCCGCCCGCGCCGGTGCCGTCCACCTGGGAGCTCGGCTGCGGCGAGTGGACGCCCGATCGGATAGCCCGGGCGCTGGAGCAGTTCGAGACCGCCCGGCGAGCGGAGGCCGAGTCCGGCCGGGCACCGTCCCTGGAGCCCGAGGTCGAGGAGGCCGTCTCCCAGTGCCTCGGCTGGATGGGCCACGCGGCGAGGCGCCCGGGCTTCGGCGTCATCGGCTTCCGCTTCTGACCACCAGTCCGCGAGCCCGTCGTCACATCACCTCAGGCCGCCGGCGCGGCCGCCAGCTTGGCCGCCAGCCAGGTCGGCACCCCGCCGAGCAGCTGGAACAGCCGGCGCGCCTCCGAGAGCAGCCGGGCGGCCTCCGGCTCGGTCTCCGCGTCCGCGAGGGACGCCAGCGCCGGTGCCGTACCGACCAGGTAGCCCAGCTCCTCACGCAGCCGCAGCGACTCGGCGAAGCCGTGCCGCGCCTCCGCCAACTCGCCCTCGCGCAGGGCCAGTCCGGCGAGGTGGCGCCAGGTGGAGGAGAGCAGTAAGTCGTCGCACCGGGCGGCGGCGGCCGCATGGGCGCGGCGGTAGGCGGCCCGGGCCGCCTGCGGGGAGTCCGCCAGGTTCTGGGCGACCAGGCCGCGCCGGAAGTCCAGCAGCGCCCGGCCCGGTGCGGCGGGGGCGTAGAGCGCGGCGGACCGGCCCAGCGCCGCACGCGCCTCGTCCGCCCGGTCGCGCACCCCGAGCAAGGTGGAGGCGTACGCCAGATAGCCCCGCTCACAGGCGGCCGCGCCCCGTTCGTCGTCGTCCCGGGCGACGGCCTCCGCGGCGCGCAGCGCGTCCTCGGCCTCCGCCCAGCCCCGCTCGGTGTAGAGGCACCGCTCGATCAGCAGCGCCGCCCGCTGGAGGGCCACCGGCGGATCACCCGCCGAGGGGGTCAGCAACTCGGCCGCGTCGCTCCAGCAGCCGCGCGAACGCAGCCGCCACACCGCGGTCTGGAGGGGATCGTCGCTCTCGGCCGTTCCGGATCCGGACACGACGGTATGCGCCACATCGCCCTCCCCGAGCACACCATTGAGCTGTTGGGTCCGGAGAATCTCAGCATGGATCGGGGGGCCCGCCAAGAGGGATGAGTGAAACAATTCACAATCCCGGGACAGCGGACCGCTCCCAGGGAGCGCCCCTCACCCGCCGCCAAGGCCTCACCCCCTCGCCCCGGCACCGCCACCGGCCCCCACCCGATTCCCCCGAATTGGTGAACGCGCCCGCCGCCGGAGCCCGTTGGAGCCGGAGCCAGGTCTTCGCCCCCACCCACCGGGCACTCCGGGTCCCGGTGCCGGTCAGGGGCGGTGGGGGCGGCCGCGGCGGGGCCGGCCGGAGTCGCGCGGGCGGCCGCGGCGGGGCTGGGGGGAGGGAGCGGGCGGGGGAGTGAGGGTGTCCGGCCAGTGGGAGGGGCGGGGCAGGCCGGCCGGCAGCTTCGTGGCCGCGTCACCGTGCGCGGCGGTGAGCTGGGGCTCGGTCAGGAAGAGCGCGCCGGTGAGGTCCGCGCCGTGCAGCCGGGTGTCACGCAGGTCGGCGCCGAGGAGGTCGGCCTGGCGCAGGTCGGCACCGCGCAGGTCGGCGGCGATCAGATACGCCCCGCGCAGCAGTGCGCCGCGCAGGTCGGCGCCGCGCAGTCGGGCGCCCATCAGGTCGGCGCCGCGGTGGTCGCGCTTGCGGCCGGGCACGTCGGCGCGGGCCAGTTCCCCGGCGCGCAGCAGCAGGGCGCCGACGCGGGCGCGGTGGGCGGCGACGTCCAGGGCGGCCAGTTCGGCCGGGGTGAGCAGGGTCATCCGCTCGGTCTCGGCCAGCACCTCCCGTACCTCCGGACGCAGGGCGCGGGCGGGCGCCAGCCGCAGCACCTCGGTCAGGTGGCGCAGCAGTTCGTGCAGCTGGCGTACGACGGGGAAGGCGGCGAACATCTCCCGGGCGGCGGCCGGGTCGCGCCGCCAGTCGCGCCCGCCGAAGGTGACCTGGGAGACCTTCTGGCCGGCGCCGAAGCAGTCGTAGACCGTGCAGCCGGTGTAACCGGAGCCGCGCAGCCGGTCGTGGATGCCGCAGCGGGAGTCCTCGCGCAGATTGCCGCAGGGCGTACCGGCGGGCTTGTCGGCGGCGAAGTCCGCGGACGCGGTGAAGGGCAGCGCGACGCAGCACAGCCCGAAGCAGTGGGCGCAGTCGCCGCGCAGCGGGTCGGGGGCGACGAGGGGGAGCGGTTGCCCGGTCCCGGCGGGGCGGTCACCGGGGTGGGCGGGGGAGGAGTCGTTCACCTGGTCCTCGTCGAGCGGTGGGGCGGTCGTCCGTGCGTTGGCGGAACAGTCTTTCAGGACATCCGGAGGGCCAGGAAGAAGTCCAGCTTGTCCTCCAGCCGGGACAAGTCGCGTCCGGTGAGCTGTTCGATGCGGCCGATCCGGTAGCGCAGCGTGTTGACGTGCAGATGGAGCCGGGAGGCGCAGCGGGTCCAGGAGCCGTCGCTGTCGAGGAAGGCCTCCAGGGTGGGGATGAGCTCGGCGCGGTGGCGGCGGTCGTAGTCGCGCAGCGGGTCCAGCAGCCGGGCGGTGAAGGCGCGGCGCACGTCGTCGGGGACGAACGGCAGCAGCAGGACGTGCGAGGCGAGTTCGTGGTGCCCGGCCGCGCAGACCCGGCCGGGGCGGGCGGCGGCCACCCGGCGGGCGTGCCGGGCCTCCTCCAGGGCGCCGCGCAGCCCTTCGGCGGAGTGCACCGGGGCGCTCACCCCGAGGGTGAGCCGGCCGTCGTCGGCGAGGCCGGCGGACAGCGGGTTCTGCACGGCGGTCAGCAGCACCTCGGCGTGCAGCCCCGGGCCGGTGGCGCCGTCCTCGGCCGGGTCCTCGCCGGTGCTCTCGGCGGGGGCGCCGTCCAGGTCGGCCGCGGCGGGCAGCGGGACCAGCGCGATGGCCTCGTCCCCGGTGTGGGCCACCGCGATCCGGTCGGCCGTGTCGGGGCCGGAGGTCGCCGGGTCGACCAGGATCTCCTCCAGCAGCGACTGGGCGACCGGACCGGCGTCCAGGCCGGCCGCGCCGCCCTCGCCCCATTCAACCCGGGCCACCACGACCTGCCAGTGCGGGGCGGAGCCGAGGCCGGGCAGCAGCACCGGGGCGGCCACCCGCAGCCGGGCGGCGATCTCGGCGGGCGGGGCGCCGGTCTGCACCAGCTCCAGCACCTCCTGGGCGAGCCGGCGCCGTACCGTACGGGCCGCGTCCCGGCGGTCCCGTTCCACCGCGATCAGCTGGGTCACGCCCTGGAGCAGGTCCAGCCGGGCGGCCGGCCAGTCGCCGGCGTCCGCCTCGACGGCCAGCAGCCAGTCGGAGAGCACCGTCTCGCGGACGTCCCGGGTGTCCCGGGCGGTGGCGGGGGCGGTGGTACGGCCGGTGTTCCGGATCGGGAAGAGGGAGTAGGTGGTTCCGCCGATGACCGCGCGGTGCGGGCCGCGGCGGCCGGTGCGGGTGGCGGCCAGATGCTCGCCGGCCAGCAGGGCGCCCCGGTCGCCCGGCAGCGGCGCCCCGGCCCCGGCGATCCGGCGGCCCGTGGGGGAGAGCACCCAGGCGTGAAGGTCCAGGTCGGAGCCGAGCAGGTCGAGCACGACCTCCGGGCCGCCGCCGGTCGGTCCGGAGGTCATCAGTCGCCGGTGGCGGTCCACCACGGCCGCCAGGTCGCCGGCCCGCTCGCCGGACACCTGTCGAACGACATGCTCGGTGATCGTTGCGAACGCAACGGATTCATGGACGGCGAAGAGCGGCAGATGGTGGCGTGAACACGCCTCTACCAGGTCGTCGGGGATCGCCCCCAGCTCGGCCTCGCCGGCGGCCAGCCCGGCGACACCCGCGCCGGCCAGGATGCGGACGAACCGCTCGCAGTCCGCCGCGTCCCGGCGCCAGGCCAGCCCGGTCAGCACCAGCTCACCGCCGGACAGGTAGCGGCTGGGGTCCCGCAGGTCGGTGGTCATCACCCCACGTACCGTGCGGTCCAGCTCGTCCTCGCCGCCGAGGAGCCTGAGGCCCAGCGCGTCGGTCTCCAGCAGTGCGCGCAGCCGCATGTCGTCGTCCGCCGATCTGTTCTCGTGAAAGTCGTGAGGGAGGGGAGGGGTGGGCGAAGGGTGGCGGGCCGGGCCACGAGGTGTCTCGATGTCGCCGGTGGGCTGTGGCCACCGTTTCCAGGGGGAAACGGAGAGGTTACCGCTCCGCGCCTTTCGTTCGAATCTACAAGACCGAGGGGGTGCCCAGCCAACTCCTTCATGGTTTCGGTGACTGCACCGGGTGGAGCACCGCTGGGTGTACTGGGCCCACGAGGCGTGAACAGCACATGAACACGAACCCGCCGGGCCGGCCGATCCCCACCCACCCGGAAGCCCCCCCCGAGAAGCAGCCGGCCCCACGAGTAACCGACCACCCGCCACCGGGAGCCCCGCCATCGCGACGGATCGCGCGGACCCCCGGCCACCCGTGGTCCCCCCGATCCGAAGAAGAGAGCCGCTATGGACTTCCTTCGCCCCGCAAGCTGGGAGGAGGCGCTCGCCGCGAAGGCCGAGCATCCCTCGGCCGTCCCCCTCGCGGGTGGCACCGACGTCATGGTCGAGATCAACTTCGACCACCGGCGGCCCGAGTACCTCCTGGACCTCAACCGCGTCGAGCCGCTCCACGACTGGGAGGTCGGCGAGGAGAACGTCCGCCTGGGCGCCTCCGTCCCGTACACGCGGATCATGGAGAACCTGCGCACCGAACTGCCCGGCCTCGCCCTCGCCGCCCACACGGTCGCCTCGCCGCAGATCCGCAACCGCGGCGGCGTCGGCGGCAACCTCGGCACCGCGTCCCCGGCCGGCGACGCCCACCCCGCCCTCCTCGCCGCCGGCGCCGAGGTCGAGGTGGAGTCGGTCCGCGGCTCCCGCTTCATCCCGATCGACGCCTTCTACACCGGCGTCAAGCGCAACGCGATGGAGCCGGACGAGCTGATCAGGGCCATCCACATCAAGAAGGCCGCGGGCCCCCAGCAGTTCTCCAAGGTCGGCACCCGCAACGCCATGGTCATCGCGGTCTGCGCCTTCGGCCTCGCCCTGCACCCCGACTCCCGCACCGTGCGCACCGGCATCGGCTCCGCGGCCCCCACCCCGGTGCGCGCCAAGGAGGCCGAGGCCTTCCTGAACGCCGCGCTCGACGAGGGCGGCTTCTGGGACAGCGGCGCCGTGCTCACCCCCGCCATCGCCCGGCAGTTCGCCACCCTCGCCGCCGGCGCCTGCAACCCCATCGACGACGTCCGCGGCACCGCCGCGTACCGCCGCCACGCCGTCGGCGTCATGGCCCGCCGCACCCTCGGCTGGACCTGGGAGCAGTACCGCTCCACCGGACACGCCCTGGAAGGAGCCGTCTGACCATGCGCGTGAACCTCACCGTCAACGGACGCCCGCAGCAGGCCGACGACGTCTGGGAGGGCGAGTCCCTGCTGTACGTGCTGCGGGAGCGGCTGGGCCTGCCCGGCTCCAAGAACGCCTGCGAGCAGGGCGAGTGCGGCTCCTGCACGGTCCGCCTGGACGGCGTGCCGGTCTGCGCCTGCCTGGTCGCCGCCGGCCAGGTCGAGGGCCGGGAGGTGGTCACCGTCGAGGGCCTCGCCGACTACGCCCGGCAGCGCGAGCAACACGGCCACGGGGGACACTGCGCCACCGGCGCCTGCGCCGCGCCCGGCACCAGCCTCCAGGACGCCCGGGGCTGGTCCGCCACCGGTACGGACTCCCAGACCGGCGAGGGCACCGCGCTCGCCCCCGTCCAGCAGGCCTTCATCGACGCCGGCGCCGTCCAGTGCGGCTTCTGCACCCCCGGGCTGCTGGTCGCCGCCGACGAGATGCTGGAGCGCAACCCCTCACCCTCCGACGAGGACATCCGCGAGGCGCTTGCCGGCAACCTCTGCCGCTGCACCGGCTACGAGAAGATCCTCGACGCCGTCCGCCTGGCGGCCGCCCGCCAGGAACGCCAGGGAGAGGCGGTCTGATCCCCATGCCAAACCCCACCGGCAATCCGGCCACCCCCACCCCCGCCGGCACCCCGACCCAGGTCACCCAGGGTTCGCGGACCAGGGGCGGCATCGGCGAGTCCACCCTCCGCCCCGACGGCACCCTCAAGGTCACCGGCGAGTTCGCCTACTCGTCCGACATGTGGCACGAGGACATGCTCTGGGGCCAGATCCTGCGCTCCACCACCGCGCACGCCGAGATCGTCTCCATCGACGTGTCCGAGGCGCTCGCCCAGGCCGGGGTGTACGCCGTGCTCACCCACGACGACCTGCCCACCGACGTCACGAAGTACGGCCTGGAGTACCAGGACACCCCGGTCCTCGCCGACGGGGTGGTCCGCCACCACGGCGAACCGGTCGCCCTGGTCGCCGCCGACCACCCGGAGACCGCCCGGCGCGCCGCCGCCAGGATCAGGGTCGAGTACCGGGAGCTGCCCGTGGTCACCGACGAGACCTCCGCCCTCGCCGACGGCGCCCCGATCCTCCACCCGCACCGCGACGACCACCACGCCGGCCATGTCGCGCACCCCAACATCGTGCACCGCCAGCCGGTGGTCCGCGGCGACGCCGCCGAGGCCGCGAGGCGCGCCGATGTCGTCGTCACCGGCGAGTACGTCTTCGGCATGCAGGACCAGGCCTTCCTCGGCCCCGAGTCCGGCCTCGCCGTTCCCGCCGAGGACGGCGGCGTCGACCTCTATGTGGCCACCCAGTGGCTCCACTCCGACCTGCGCCAGATCGCGCCCGTCCTCGGCCTGCCCGAGGACAAGGTCCGGATGACGCTCTCCGGCGTCGGCGGCGCCTTCGGCGGCCGCGAGGACCTGTCCATGCAGATCCACGCCTGTCTGCTGGCGCTGCGCACCGGCAAGCCCGTCAAGATCGTCTACAACCGGTTCGAGTCCTTCTTCGGGCACGTCCACCGCCACCCGGCCAGGCTCCGCTACGAGCACGGGGCCACCCGCGACGGCAGGCTCACCCACATCAGCTGCCGGATCGTGCTGGACGGCGGCGCCTACGCCTCCGCCTCCCCGGCCGTCGTCGGCAACGCCGCCTCCCTCGCCGTCGGCCCGTACGCCGTCGAGGACGTCGACATCGAGGCCGTCGCCCTCTACACCAACAACCCGCCCTGCGGCGCCATGCGCGGCTTCGGCGCGGTCCAGGCCTGCTTCGCCTACGAGGCCCAGATGGACAAGCTCGCCAAGGCCCTCGCCATGGACCCGGTCGAGCTGCGGCAAATGAACGCCATGGAGCAAGGCACCCTGATGCCCACCGGCCAGCGGGTCGACTCCCCGGCCCCGGTCGCCGAGCTGCTGCGCCGGGTCAAGGCCCGCCCACTGCCGCCCGAGCGCCAGTGGGAGAGCACCGCCGGCGCCGACGTACGGGCCCTGCCCGGCGGCCTGTCCAACACCACCCACGGCGAGGGCGTCGTCCGCGGTGTCGGCTACGCGGTCGGCATCAAGAACGTCGGCTTCTCCGAGGGCTTCGACGACTACTCCACCGCCCGGGTGCGCATGGAGGTCGTCGGCGGCCAGGCCGTAGCCACCGTGCACACCGCGATGGCCGAGGTCGGGCAGGGCGGCATCACCGTGCACGCCCAGATCGCCCGCACCGAGCTGGGCGTCACCCAGGTGGTCATCAACCCCGCCGACACCCGGGTCGGCTCCGCCGGCTCCACCTCCGCCTCCCGGCAGACCTATGTCACCGGCGGCGCGGTCAAGAACTCCTGCGAGCTGGTCCGCGAGAAGGTCCTGGCGATCGGCCGCCGCAGGTTCGGCACCCACCACCCCGCCTGGGCCACCGCCGAGCTGCTGCTCGAAGGCGGCAAGGTGGTCACCGACGGCGGCGAGGTCCTCGCCGACCTGGCCGAGGTCCTGGCCGACGAGGCGGTGGAGATCGAGGCCGAGTGGCGCCACCGTCCCACCCAGGCGTTCGACCTGGTCACCGGCCAGGGCGACGGCCACGTCCAGTACTCCTTCGCCGCCCACCGCGCGGTCGTGGAGGTGGACACCGAGCTCGGCCTGGTCAAGGTCGTCGAACTGGCCTGCGCCCAGGACGTCGGCAAGGCGCTCAACCCGCTCTCCGTCCTCGGCCAGATCCAGGGCGGTACCACCCAGGGCCTGGGCATGGCCGTCATGGAGGAGATCGTCGTCGACCCGAAGACCGCGAAGGTGCGCAACCCCTCCTTCACGGACTACCTGATCCCCACCATCCTCGACACCCCGACCATCCCGGTCGACATCCTCGAACTCGCCGACGACCACGCGCCCTACGGCCTGCGCGGCATCGGCGAGGCCCCGACCCTGTCGTCCACCCCGGCCGTCCTCGCGGCGATCCGGAACGCGACGGGCCTGGACCTCACCAGGACGCCGGTACGACCCGAACACCTCACCGGCACCCCCTGAAAGCCCCTCCGGATCCCTCGCCCGGCCCACCACACACCGGGCGGGGACACCCCGGAGACCTGCCGGCCCCGCACCCGGGGCCCGTCAGACCTCCGGGCGGTGCGTGCCTCCCGGGAACGTCACACTTCCACCCGCCGCACCGCCCGGAGAACCCCCACGCGGGACGACCCCGCACCCGCCGTCCGCGTACCCGTGTAAGCGCCGGCACCCCCGCCCAGCGGCCCCCACGCCGCGCGCGGACCCCGTTCGTCTCGGGCCGTCCCCCGGGTCGTGCAGCCAACGCACCATCCCAAATCCCGCAGATGCGCCCCTCTGCGCGCGGGTGCCCCTTTGAACCTTGGGAGAACAGGCACCATGACCCAGTCGTCCGTGGAGCCCAGGACCGCAGCGGAGGAAGCCGGCAACGGCTCCCGAGTCCCCGCCGGCCGATCCTGGCTCGACCGCTATTTCCACATCACCCACCGAGGGTCCACCGTCGCCAAGGAAGTGCGCGGCGGCATCACCACCTTCATGGCGATGGCCTACATCCTGCTCCTCAACCCCCTGCTGCTCGGCGGCGGGGACGTGAACGGGGACAAGCTCAGCCAGCCCGCCCTGATCACCGCCACCGCGCTGGCCGCCGCGGTCACCACCCTGGCGATGGGCTTCATCGGCAAGGTCCCGCTGGCCCTCGCGGCCGGCCTCAGCGTCGCCGGCGTGATCGCCACCCAGGTCGCGCCCGAGATGACCTGGCCCCAGGCCATGGGCATGTGCGCGATCTACGGCGCGGTGATCTGCCTCCTGGTGGTCACCGGCGTCCGCGAAGTGATCATGAACGCGATACCGCTCGCCCTCAAGCACGGCATCACCATGGGCATCGGGCTCTTCATCGCGATCATCGGCTTCGTCAAGGCCGGCTTCGTCGGCCCGAGCACCGCCGGCGGCCCGGTCACCCTCGGCGTCGGCGGCTCGCTCACCGGCTGGCCCGTCGCCCTCTTCAGCCTCACCCTGCTGCTGATCTTCATGCTCCAGGCGCGCAGGATCCCCGGCGCCATCCTGATCGGCATCGTGGTCGGCACCGTCATCTCCGTCACCGCCACCGCCACCGGCCTCATCGACGAGAAGGCCTGGGGCGGCACCGCCCCCGTCCTGCACGGCAGCGTCGTCTCCATGCCGGACTTCTCCCTGCTCGGCGCGATCGAGTTCGGCGGCTGGGACAAGGTCGGCTACGCCGCCGTCTCGATGATCGTCTTCACCCTGGTCCTGGCCGGCTTCTTCGACGCCATGGCCACGATCATCGCGGTCGGCCAGGAGGCCAAGCTCGCCGACGCCCAGGGCCGGATGCCGGGCCTCAGCAAGGCCCTGTTCATCGACGGCGCGGGCGGCGTGGTCGGCGGCGCCGCCGGCGCCTCCGGCCAGACCGTCTTCATCGAGTCCGCCACCGGAGTCGGCGAAGGCGCCCGCACCGGCCTCTCGGCCACCGTCACCGGCCTGTTCTTCGCCGCGTGCCTCTTCTTCACCCCGCTCACCCAGCTGGTGCCCGGCCAGGTCGCCTCCGCGGCCCTGGTCGTCATCGGCGCGATGATGCTCCAGAACGCCCGCCACGTCGACTGGACCGACTGGTCGGTCGCGGTCCCCGTCTTCCTGACGGTCGTCCTGATGCCGTTCACCTACACCATCACCACCGGTGTCGGCGCCGGCGTCATCGCCTACTGCGCGATCAAGGCCGCCCAGGGCAAGTGGCGCGAGCCCAGCGCGCTGATGTGGGTCCTCTCGGCGGTGTTCGTCTTCTACTTCGCCATGGGTAACGGGCACTGACCTGGGAACCCCTCACACAGCCGTAGCCAAGGAGGCCGACATGCTGGACATCGCCGAGGAGCTGCACCGGTGGGTCGAGCAGGGACGCGACTTCGCCGTGGCCACCGTGGTGGCCGTCACCGGCAGCGCGCCCCGGCAACCGGGCGCCGCCCTCGCCGTGGACAGCGAGGGCACCGCGATCGGGTCGGTCTCCGGAGGCTGCGTCGAAGGAGCCGTATACGAACTCTGCCGACAGGCCCTCACGGACGGCGCACCCGTCCTCGAACGCTTCGGCTACAGCGACGAGGACGCCTTCGCCGTGGGTCTGACCTGCGGCGGTCTCATCGACATCCTCGTCACCCCGGTACGCGGCGGGGTCCTCCCCGCCGCCCTCAGGGCCGCCGCCGAAGGCCAGGCGGCGGCCCTCGCCCGGATCACCGAGGGCCCTGCCGGCCTCCTCGGCCACGCCCTCCTCGTCCACCCCGACGGCTCGTACGAGGGCGGCCTCGGCGGCCACCCCGAGCTGGACCGCACCGCCGCGGCGGAGGCCCGCGCCCTGCTCGACGCCGGCCGCACCGGCACCCTCACCCTCGGCGAGGAGGGCTCCCACTGCGGGCAGCCCCTCACTCTCCTCATCGAGTCCAGCACCCCCGCCCCCCGCATGATCGTCTTCGGCGCCATCGACTTCGCCGCGGCCCTGGCCCGGGTCGGCAAGTTCCTCGGCTACCACGTCACCGTCTGCGACGCCCGCCCGGTCTTCGCCACCGCCACCCGCTTCCCCGACGCGGACGAGATCGTCGTCGCCTGGCCCCACGAGTACCTCGCCGCCACCCCCACCGACTCCCGCACCGTCCTGTGCGTCCTCACCCACGACGCCAAGTTCGACATCCCCCTCCTCGAACTCGCCCTCACCCTCCCCGTCGCCTACATCGGCGCGATGGGCTCCCGCCGCACCCACCTCGACCGCGAGCGGCGCCTGCGCGAGGTCGGCGTCGGCGAACCCGCCCTCGCCCGCCTGCGCAGCCCCATCGGCCTCGACCTGGGCGCCCGCACCCCCGAGGAGACCGCCCTCTCCATCGGCGCGGAGATCGTCGCCACCCGCCGCGGCGGCAGCGGCGCCTCCCTCACCGGGGCGCACACCCCCATCCACCACGACACCCGCCTGAACCCGGTGGCCTGACGTGTCCTGCGCCACGTTCCGGCATGCCCCCGCCACCCCTGGGCAGGCGAGCTGCGCGCCGGGGACGCCCCGACCCGCATGCCCCGCCCCGCAAGGAGACCCCCCATGACCGCCCACCCCACCAGCCCGATCTACGACCAGCTCGTCGAGGAGCAGGGCGACGTCCTCACCGAGACCCGCAAGCTGGCCGAACAGACCCAGGAACAGGCCTCCCAGGTACTCGACTGGACCGCGGACGCCTGACCCGCACCGCCGTTGGTGCGGGCCCTGGGCCCGGCATGGCCCCGTCGCGGGGGTATAGCGCCGGCGCGGCGGTACGTACGAGGGCCGGAGCCCGGTGAGGGCCGTACATCCCACCGGGCGACGGCGCCCGATCGGTGCGGGCCCTCGGCCCGGAAAATGGGGCCCGGGTGCGAAGTGGTCCGGGACCGGAGCCGGCGTGCCGTCTCACCCGCCGCGCGGTGAGGTCCGGCCGGTGCGGGCCTGTGCCCCGAGGAGGGAGCCCGCGGCCGGGCGGGGCCCGGTAAGAGGTGGTTCGGGCCGTCGGCCCGGGGGTCATCAGCCACGGCGAGACGGGTCAGTCGGCCGCCGGTCGGGTGGGGGTACGCAGGGTCGCGCGCGCAGCGGACGAGTGTAAGTCGAACGGTTCGCTTGACCGTCTGACGTGCAAGCACGAGCCGCGAGCACGTGAGCCCGGAGTGCCCACGCCCCCACCCACCGCAGAGCGGACCCGACCACCGGACCGGCGAAAGGCCACCGGACCGCCACCAGCACAGACCCACCCGCGTCAGCGCACCCACCGGGCGCGCGCCCGGCCCCCCGGTCGCACCCAGCTCAGACCCACCCCGCGTCAGCGAAGCCAGGCCCGCACCCGGCCACCGGACCGCAACCAAGCGCAGACCCGCCCCCCATCAGCGCACCCACCGGGCGGCAGGCAGGCCCGGACACCGGCGGCGTGAGCCGCCCACCGCCCCGCCCGGACCACCCCGGCGTGCCGGGATGTGTGACCTGTACCAGGCTGGATACGCGATCAGGCGAGCCGGACACGGC
This sequence comes from Streptomyces lichenis, assembly GCF_023218175.1. Classification (GTDB taxonomy): domain Bacteria; phylum Actinomycetota; class Actinomycetes; order Streptomycetales; family Streptomycetaceae; genus Streptomyces; species Streptomyces lichenis. The sequence continues at coordinate 46,172 of NZ_JALPTH010000013.1, forward strand.
CGTGGGCCGTGGGCCTGAACCGCACGTACCAGAGGAGGCCGCATGGACAGCGACGAGAGCATGGGCGACGAGGTCTACCACCAGCCCGACGACGCGGACGAGCGGGAGGACACCGGCATCCTCGACCCGGAGGACACGCTCTCGGAGCGGGACGCCGACCCGTACGAGGAGGGGTACTCCCCGCCGGAGCGCCCGTACGCCGTGGAGGACCACGGCACGACCGCGCGGGAGCAGCGGGAGGGCGAGTCGCTGGACCAGCGGCTGGCCGAGGAGGTGCCGGACCCGACGCTGGACGACGTCGCACCCGGGGACGGCATCGGTGACCTGCCCGGCGGTGACGGCGAGGTCGCCGGCGGGGACCAGGTGGGCCGGGAGCGGTCCGGGCGGCTGGTGGCACCCGACGAGGGCGCGCACGGCGACGAGGAGAAGGACGTGGTGGCCACCGACGTCGGTATCGACGGGGCCGCCGCCTCGGCGGAGGAGGCGGCGATGCACACGGTGCCGGACGACGAGGACGAGATCCCGCGATGAGCACAGGCACCGGGTCGGGGACATCTTCGTGGGTGACGATGACGGTCAACGGGGTGGAGTACCGGCGGGAGCTGGACAACCGGACCACGGTGCTGGACCTGCTGCGGGAGCACCTGGGGCTGACCGGGGCGAAGAAGGGCTGCGACCACGGGCAGTGCGGGGCGTGCACCGTGCTGGTGGACGGGCGGCGGGCCAACAGCTGCCTGCTGCCCGCCGTGGCGCAGGACGGCGCCGAGGTCACGACGGTGGAGGGGCTGGCGGCAGGGGACGAGCTGCATCCGGTGCAGCAGGCGTTCCTGGACCGGGACGCCTTCCAGTGCGGCTACTGCACCCCCGGCCAGCTCTGCTCGGCCGTCGGGGTGTTCGCGGAGGCCGCCGCCGGCCACCCCTCGCATGTCACCGACCCGGGGCGGGCCTCGGGCCAGGGCCCCGTGGAGCTGAGCCGCGCCGAGATCCGGGAGCGGATGAGCGGCAACCTCTGCCGCTGCGGCGCGTATCCGAACATCGTCGCCGCCATCGAGGACGTGACCAGGTGAAGCCCTTCGGATACCAGCGCCCGGCGACGGTGGAGGCGGCCGTCGAGGCGTTCGCGGCGACGCCCGGGGCGCGGTACCTCGCGGGCGGCACCAATCTGATGGACCTGATGAAGCACGGGGTGGAGACCCCGGCCGTGCTGGTGGACGTGAGCCGGCTGCCGCTGGACGCGGTGGAGGAGCTGCCGGACGGCGGGGTGCGGGCGGGGGCCACGGTGCGCAACAGCGACCTGGCCGCGCACCCGCTGGTGCACGACCGCTTCCCGGTGCTGTCGCAGGCGCTGCTGGCGGGCGCCTCGGGCCAGCTGCGGAACATGGCGACCACCGGCGGCAACCTGCTCCAGCGCACCCGGTGCGGCTACTTCCAGGACACCTCCGCCGCCTGCAACAAGCGCGAGCCGGGCAGCGGCTGCGCGGCGAGGGACGGCGTGCACCGGGACCACGCGGTGCTCGGGCACTCGGAGCGGTGCGTCGCGACGCACCCGTCCGACATGGCGGTGGCGCTGGCCGCGCTGGACGCCGTGGTGGAGCTGTACGGGCCGGAGGGGGCGCGCACGGTGCCGGTGGCGGAGTTCCACCGGCTGCCGGGGGAGCACCCCGAGCGGGACACCGTGATCCGGCCGGGGGAGCTGATCACCGCGGTCACCGTGCCGGGCACGGCGGCGGGCCGGCCCTCCGCGTACCGCAAGGCGCGCGACCGCGCCAGTTACGCCTTCGCGCTGGCCTCGGTCGCGGCCGTGCTGGACACCGACGAGGACGGCACGGTACGGGCCGTGGGGCTGGCGTTCGGCGGGCTGGCGCACCGCCCCTGGCGGGCCCGGCTCGCCGAGACCGCGCTGCTGGGGCAGCGGCTCACCGAGGAGGCCGTCGCCCGCGCGGTGGACGCCGAACTGGCGCTGGCCGAGCCGCTGCGGGACAACGGTTTCAAGGTGCCGCTGGCCCGCAACCTGGCCGTGCACACGCTCAGCGGGCTCGCCCCGGCCCGCAGCCCCCAACGCCTCTGACCCGGCAGACCAAGGACCCCAGGAGAGTCGCCATGCGTCCCACCGCCACGTCCACCGCCGCCGGGGCCGTAGGGCGAAAGCCCGCCCTGGGGGCGGCGACCGAGCGGCTGGAGGGCCGCGACAAGGTCACCGGTACGGCCCGGTACGCCACCGAGCAGCCGCACACCGCCCCGGACTGCGCCTACGCCTGGCCGGTGCCGGCGACCGTGGCGGCAGGCCGGGTCACCGCGGTGGACGCCTCCGCGGCCCTCGCGCTGCCCGGGACGCTCGCCGTGCTCACCCCGGACAACGCCCCGCGCGTCGGGGAGAGCGACGACCCGATCCTGAGGGTGCTCCAGGACCACGAGGTCCCGCACCGAGGCTGGTTCGTCGCCCTGGCGGTGGCGGACACCCTGGAGAACGCCCGCGCGGCGGCCGCCGCGGTGACGGTGTCGTACGAGGTCCGGCCGCATGACGCGGTGCTGCGGGAGGACCACCCGGACGCCTATGTCCCCGAGACCGCCAACGGGCATCCGGGGCGCCGGGAGCGGGGCGACGCCCGGGAGGCGTTCGCCGCGGCCCCGGTACGGGTGGAGACCTCGTACACCATCCCGCCGCTGCACAACCACCCCATGGAGCCGCACGCCTCCTACGCGCGCTGGGACGGCGACCATCTGACGGTGTACGACTCCAGCCAGGGCGCCCACCCGGTGCGGACCGCGCTCGCCGGGCTGTTCGGGCTGGAGCCGGGGCGGATCACCGTGGTCTCCGAGCACGTCGGCGGCGGCTTCGGTTCCAAGGGCACGCCCCGCCCGCATGTGGTGCTGGCCGCGATGGCCGCCCGGCACACCGGACGCCCCGTCAAGCTGGCGCTGCCCCGGGGGCAGATGGCGCATGTGGTGGGCTACCGCTCGCCCACCCTGCACCGGCTGCGGCTGGGCGCCGAGCGCGACGGCACCCTCACCTCGGTCGAGCACGAGATGACCGCGCAGACGTCCAGGATCAAGGAGTTCGTCGAGCACGGGGCGGTGGCGGCGCGGGTGATGTACGCCGTACCGCACAGCCTCACCACCCATCGGGCCGTCCGGCTGGACGTGCCCAGCCCGTCGTGGATGCGCGCGCCGGGCGAGGCGCCCAGCATGTACGCGCTGGAGTCGGCCATGGACGAGCTCGCCACCGAGCTGGGCATGGACCCGATCGAGCTGCGGCTGCGCAACGAGCCGGCCACCGAGCCGGACAGCGGGCTGCCGTTCAGCAGCCGCCATCTGGCCGAGTGCCTGCGCGAGGGCGCCCGCCGCTTCGGCTGGCACCAGCGCGACCCGCGGCCGGGGGTGCGGAGGGAGGGCGATGTGCTGACCGGGACCGGGGTGGCCGCGGCCACCTATCCGGTGATGTGCGACCCGGCCTCGGCGAGCGCCACCGCCCGCCCCGACGGCACCTTCCTGGTGCGGATCGACGCCACCGACATCGGCACCGGAGCCCGTACCGTGCTCGCGCAGATCGCCGCGGACGCGCTCGGGGTGCCGCTGGACTCGGTGGCGATCGAGATCGGCTCCACCCGGCTGCCGTACGGCCCGCTGGCCGGCGGCTCCGCCGGCACCGCCTCCTGGGGCTGGGCGGTGCACGAGGCCTGCACCGCGCTGACCCGGCGGCTGGCGGACCACCACGGCCCCCTGCCGGGGGAGGGGCTGACCGCGGAGAGCGACACCACCGAGGCGGCGGAGGCCACGCCGCCGTTCGCCCGGCACGCCTTCGGCGCCTCCTTCGCGGAGGTGCGGGTGGACACGGTCAGCGGCGAGGTGCGGGTGCGCCGGATGCTCGGGGTGTACGCGGCCGGGCGGATCCTCAACGCCCGTACCGCACGCTCGCAGTTCATCGGCGGGATGACCATGGGCCTGGGCATGGCGCTCACCGAGCACTCCACCTCGGACGCGGCACACGGCGGCTTCGCGGAGCGGGACCTCGCCTCGTACCACGTCCCGGTCAACGCCGACGTACCCGAGATCGACGCCCACTGGGTGGACGAGGTCGACACCCACCTCAACCCGATGGGCTCCAAGGGCATCGGCGAGATCGGCATCGTCGGCACCCCGGCCGCCATCGGCAACGCCGTCCACCACGCCATCGGGGTACGGCTGCGCGAGCTGCCGCTCACCCCGGACAAGGTGCTCGCCGCCCTGCGCTGAGCCGCCCGCCGGTCGGCGTTCGGGTGACGTACGCGGACCGGCCGCCGGGGAACCCGTGCCCGGACCGGGGGAAACCCTAGGTTCCGGAGGATGGAGCGAGTGAGCGAGCAGGGGCGGGCGGCGGCAGCGAAGCCCCCGGTCACCAACGAGGCGGGCCGGCGACGGGGCAGGGCGGTGGTGGACTGGCTGACGACGACCGACCACAAGAAGATCGGCCAGCTGTATCTGATCACCTCCTTCGTCTTCTTCCTGGTCGCCGGGGTGCTGGCGCTGGTGATGCGCGCCGAGCTGGCCCGGCCCGGGCTGCAGATCGTCTCCACTGAGCAGTACAACCAGGCGTTCACCCTGCACGGCACCGTGATGCTGCTGCTGTTCGCCACCCCGACCTTCGCCGGGTTCGCCAACGCGGTGATGCCGTTGCAGATCGGCGCCCCGGACGTGGCCTTCCCCCGGCTGAACATGTTCGCCTACTGGCTGTTCGCCTTCGGCGGGCTGATCGTGCTGGGCTCGCTGCTGACGCCCGACGGGACGGCGGACTTCGGCTGGACCGCGTACGCCCCGCTCAACAGCACCGAGCGCACCCCCAGCACCGGCGGCGACCTGTGGATCATGGGGCTCGCGCTCTCCGGCTTCGGCACCATCCTCGGCGCGGTCAACTTCATCACCACCATCATCTGCATGCGCGCCCCCGGGATGACGATGTTCCGGATGCCGATCTTCTGCTGGAACACCCTGCTCACCTCGGTGCTGGTGCTGCTGGCCTTCCCGGTGCTGGCCGCCGCACTGCTGGCGCTGGAGGCGGACCGCCGGTTCGGGGCGCAGATCTTCGAGGCGGCCAACGGCGGGGCGCTGCTGTGGCAGCACCTGTTCTGGTTCTTCGGCCACCCGGAGGTGTACATCATCGCGCTGCCGTTCTTCGGCATCGTGACCGAGGTGCTGCCGGTGTTCTGCCGCAAGCCGCTGTTCGGCTACATCGGGCTGGTCGCGGCCACCATCGCCATCACCGGGCTGTCGGTGGTGGTCTGGGCGCACCACATGTTCGCCACCGGGGCGGTGCTGCTGCCGTTCTTCTCGTTCATGAGCTTTTTGATCGCGGTGCCGACCGGGGTGAAGTTCTTCAACTGGATCGGCACCATGTGGAAGGCCTCCCTCTCCTTCGAGGCGCCGATGCTCTGGGCGCTGGGCTTCCTGGTGACCTTCCTGTTCGGCGGGCTGACCGGGGTGATCCTGGCCTCGCCGCCGATGGACTTCCATGTCACCGACTCGTACTTCGTGGTGGCCCACTTCCACTATGTGGTGTTCGGCACCGTGGTCTTCGCGACCTTCGCCGGCTTCCACTTCTGGTGGCCCAAGATGACCGGGAAGATGCTGGACGAGCGGCTGGGCCGCATCCACTTCTGGACCCTGTTCACCGGCTTCCATCTGACCTTCCTGGTGCAGCACTGGCTGGGCGCCGAGGGCATGCCCCGCCGGTACGCGGACTATCTGGCCGTGGACGGCTTCACCGCGCTGAACACCCTGTCCTCCATCGGCGCCTTCCTGCTGGGCGCGTCCACGCTGCCGTTCCTCTACAACGTCTGGCGGACGGCCAAGTACGGGCGGCGGATCGCCGTGGAAGACCCCTGGGGGTACGGCCGGTCGCTGGAGTGGGCGACCTCCTGCCCGCCGCCGCGGCACAACTTCCTCGCCCTGCCCCGGATCCGTTCCGAGTCGCCCGCCTTCGACCTGCACCATCCGGAGATCGCCCGGTTGGAGCCGGGGCACACCACGGGCCGCCGGGACGTGATCGAGCCCGGCCACGCGCCCCGCGAGCCGCGCGACCTGACGGAGTGACGACGGGGCACGGTACGGGGCCGGGCGGGGGACACGGCTGGGCCGTACGGCGCAGGGGCGCCGACCCGCCGGAGGCCGCGCGGGTACGGGTCACCCCATGAAGGCACTCGTGATCAACTGCACGCTCAAGGCGTCGCCCGAACCCTCCAACACCCACGCCCTCGCCGAGGTGGTGGCCGAGCAGCTCGTCTCCTACGGGGTGGAGGTGCGGCACGTCCGGGCGGTGGACCTGAACCTCAAGCCGGGCGTGGTGACGGACGCCGGGGAGGGCGACGACTGGCCCGAGGTGCACGCCCGGCTGCTGGAGGCCCAGATCCTGATCGTCGCCTCGCCGACCTGGCTGGGCCGCCCCTCCTCGGTCGCCCAGCGGGTGCTGGAGCGGATGGACGCCATGCTGTCCGAGACCGACGACCAGGAGCGGCCGGTGGCCTACAACCGGGTCGCCGGGGTCGTGGTCACCGGCAACGAGGACGGCGCCCACCACGTCATCAGCGAGATCAACGGCGCGCTGGTGGACATCGGCTACACCATCCCCGGCCAGTCCTGGACCTACTGGCACCTCGGCCCCGGCCCGGGCCCCGACTACCTGGACGAGGAGAAGGGGCGGGACTGGTCGCACCGGACCGGCCGGGCGATGGCCGCCAACCTGTACGGCGTCGCCAAGGCGCTCCAGGCCGCCCCACTGGACGCCCCGCCGAGCTGAGCCGCATCACCCGGGCCCGCCTTGCGGACAGTTGCTGTCCGCGAGGCGGCGTACGGTGCGGAGCATGACCACCCGGACGACGCCCGCCGCGCCCCTGCTCGACGACCGCGCGCTGAACAGGGCCACCCTCGCCCGCCAGCTGCTGCTGCGGCGCGCCCCGACGGGTGCCGAGGAGGCGGTGGACCGGCTGGTCGGCCTCCAGGCGCAGAACACCCGGCCGCCTTACCTCGCGCTGGCGGCCCGGCTGGAGGGGTTCCGGCCCGAGGAGCTGTCCGGGCTGATGGAGCGGCGGGCGGTGGCCCGTACCGTCACCCTGCGCTCCACCCTGCACACCCACACCGCCGAGGACGTCCTCGCCCTGCGCGCGCTGGTGCAGCCCGCCCGGGAACGGGAGCTGTCCATCTTCCGCCGGCGGCTGACCGGGGTCGACTTGGAGCGGCTGGCCGGTCTCGCCCGCGAGCTGGTGGAGGAGCGCCCCCGTACACCGAAGGAGCTGCGCGAGGAGCTGGCGCCGCTCTGGCCGGACGCCGACCCGCCCGCCCTCTCGGTCGCCGCCCGCTGTCTGCTGCCGCTGGTGCAGGTCACCCCGCGCGGGCTGTGGGGAAGAAGCGGGCAGGTCGCGCTGACCACGGCCGAGAAGTGGCTGGGCCGGGAGGCCGCCGAGCCGGCCGGGCTGGAGGCCACCGTGAAGCGCTACCTCGCCGCCTTCGGGCCGGCGTCGGTGAAGGACATGCAGCTGTGGGCCGGACTGACCCGGCTGCGCCCGGCGTTCGAACGGCTCCGCCCCGAACTGGCGGTCTTCCGGGACGAGCGCGGCACCGAGCTGTTCGACCTGCCGGACGCCCCGCGCCCGGGCGGAGCCGAGGAGGCTCCGCCGCGGCTGCTGCCCGAGTTCGACAACCTGCTGCTGTCGCACGCCGACCGCCGCCGGCTGGTGCCGCCCGCCGCCAAGGACCGCACCTGGAAGGGGAACCAGGCGTTCCCGGTCTTCCTGGTGGACGGGCTGGTCGCCGGGGTGTGGCGGCTGGAGGAGGGCGCCGGGCGGGCGGTGGTGGTGCTGGAGCCGTTCGGCAGGCTGAGCCGGGACGAGCGGACCGCCCTGGTCGAGGAGGCCGGGCGGACGGCGGGGGTGCTGAGCGGGGCGGAGGACCGGGACGTGCGGTTCGGCACCGTGATCGACTGAGGCGGGCGCCGGGGTGGCCCCGGGCCCGGCGGGGGTTGGACGATGGGCTCCCGCCCGCCGGCGGGTCACCACCAGGAGGGCGTATGGCGCAGCACGACGGCGACCGGGCCGCGGCGTTCCGGGAGGCCCGGGACTTCCTGCTGAAGCACCGGGAGGACTACCCCGCGGCGTACGAGGGCTTCCGCTGGCCCCGGCCGGAGCGGTTCAACTGGGCGCTGGACTGGTTCGACACGATCGCCGAGCGCGACCTCGCCGAGGGCACCGAGCGGACCGCGCTGCACCTGGTGGAGGAGGACGGCCGGGAGACCCGGCTGAGCTTCGCCGCGCTGCGCGAGCGCTCCGACCGGGTGGCCAACTGGCTGCGCGGGCAGGGGGTACGGGCCGGGGACCGGGTCCTGGTGATGCTCGGCAACCAGGTGGAGCTGTGGGAGACGGCGCTCGCCGCGATGAAGCTGCGGGCCGTGGTCATCCCGGCCACCCCGCTGCTCGGCCCGGCCGACCTGACCGACCGGGTGGAGCGCGGCCGGGCCCGGCATGTGGTGGTCCGCGCCGAGGACACCGCCAAGTTCGACCAGGTCCCCGGCGGGTACACCCGGATCGCGGTCGGGCGCGGACCGGACGGCGGGCCGGTGCCGGGGTGGCTGGCGTACGAGGAGGCGGCCGGCGCCCCCGCCGCCTTCGCGCCGGACGGGGAGACCCTGGCCGGCGATCCGCTGATGCTGTACTTCACCTCCGGCACCACCGCCCGCCCCAAGCTGGTCGAGCACACCCATGTCTCGTATCCGGTGGGCCATCTGGCCACCATGTACTGGATCGGGCTGAAGCCGGGCGACGTCCATCTGAACATCTCCTCGCCCGGCTGGGCCAAGCACGCCTGGTCCAACCTCTTCGCCCCGTGGAACGCCGAGGCGACCGTCTTCCTCTTCCACTACACCCGCTTCGACGCGGCCCGGCTGATGGCCGAGATGGACCGGCACGGGGTCACCAGCCTGTGCGCCCCGCCGACCGTCTGGCGGATGCTCATCCAGGCCGACCTGTCCGCCCTGCGCACCCCGCCGAGGGAGGCGCTGGCCGCGGGCGAGCCGCTGAACCCGGAGGTCATCGAGGCGGTGCGGCGGGCCTGGGGCGTCACCATCCGGGACGGCTTCGGCCAGACCGAGACCGCGGTCCAGGTGGCCAACACCCCCGGCCAGCGACTCAAGCCCGGCTCCATGGGCCGCCCCAGCCCCGGCTACCGGGTGGAACTGCTCGACCCGGTGACCGGCGAGCCCGGCGCGGAGGAAGGGGAGATCGCGCTGGACCTCGCGGCCGCGCCGGTGGGCCTGATGACCGGCTACCACGGCGACCCGGAACGCACCGCCGAGGCGATGGCCGGCGGCTACTACCGCACCGGCGACATCGCGGCCCGGGACGAGGACGGATACCTGTTCTACACGGGCCGGGACGACGACGTCTTCAAGAGCAGCGACTACAAGATCAGTCCCTTCGAGCTGGAGAGCGCGCTGCTGGAGCACGAGGCGGTGGCGGAGGCCGCGGTCGTCCCGGCACCCGACCCGGTGCGGCTGGCGGTGCCCAAGGCGTATGTGGTGCTCGCCGAGGGCTGGGAGCCGGGCCCGGAGACGGCCAGGGCGCTGTTCGCGCACTCGCGGGCGGTCCTCGCCCCGTACAAGCGGCTGCGCCGCATCGAGTTCGCCGAGCTGCCCAAGACCGTCTCCGGCAAGATCCGCCGGGTGGAGCTGCGCGAGCGCACGGCCGCGGGCTCGGTGGGGTCCGGGGTGGAGTACGACGAGCGGGAGCTGTCCGGCTGAGCGGCCCCGCTCCCGTACCTCCTACGCGCCGCCGGCGAGGAGTTCGTCGGCGGCGCCGCCCAGCGGCTGCGGGATGCCGGTCAGGTCCATCACGAACAGCGGCAGTCCGATTCCCTCCGCGCGGGCCCGGGCCTCCGGCGCGTATCCGGCCAGCGAGAAGGCGACGCCGCGGGCCTCGGTCGCCAGTCCGGTGAGCCAGAGGCACTCCACGGCCCGCAGCGAGGTGGGCCGGGTCGTCGGATCCACCCGCGCCACCAGCCCGTGGCCGCGCAGGTCCACCCCGGTGACGGGCCCGGCGGGGCGCTCCTCGGGCTGGACCACGTCCCGGAAGCCCAGCCAGCGCAGATAGCGGGCGGCGGTGGAGACCGCGTCCCGGGCGGTGCGGATGGTCACCGGCCGGAAGGCCGGGCGCGGCGGGGCCGCGGTGCGCGGCAGCGGGATGTGCGCGGGAGCGGTGGACAGGCCGGTCGCCGAGGAGGTGGGGCCCGAGCCGCCCCCCTGGGTCTCGCGCTGCGGCGCGGGGCTGGCCACCGGCCGTACCGGCAGCCGCAGCACGGTCCCGCACGGGCAGCCCAGCTCCGGCTGCGGCCACTGGTCCTGGCGTCCGCAGGCCGCGCAGCGCGCGGTGATCCAGGCGTCGGTCCAGGTGCGGTGGGTGATCGGCTCGGCCGGGGCGCCCCGCAGCACCGGCGGCACCACGGGCGTCCCGCAGGGGCAGGGGTACGACGGCGGGGTGTAGCCGTGCGTCCGGCGGCAGGCCGGGCAGCGCACCGGCACGTTCTCGGTCACGACGGCCCCTCGGCCGGTCCCCGCCCCGTACGGCCGCTCGGCCCGTTCCCCGCCACGACGCCCCTCTCGTCCCCGGCCCCGGGCCCGCCACCCCGCGTCCCGGCCACCACGGGTCCATGGTCCACCACGGAGGGCTCCTTGGGGAGCGGTTCGGCCATGTCCGGTTCCGGGCGGTGCGGCGCGGGCCTGCCGGTACCAGCCCGGCCGCCTCGGGCTCCCTTGACGGCGCGAAGCGAGCCGGATTACTGTGCTTCCACATAACAGAAACAAACTTCCGCATTACGGAATCGCAGCTCTCAGGTGGCGCGACAGAGCCCGAATCCGCCCGGCCCCAGCAGGAGCACCCCATGCCTCGTATGACCGCCGCCCGTGCGGCCGTTGAGATCCTCAAGCGCGAGGGCGTCACCACCGCGTTCGGTGTGCCCGGAGCGGCGATCAACCCCTTCTACCGGGCGCTCAAGGAGGGCGGTGGCATCGACCACACGCTCGCGCGCCATGTGGAGGGTGCCTCGCACATGGCCGAGGGCTACACCCGCGCCAAGGCCGGCAACATCGGCGTCTGCATCGGCACCTCGGGCCCGGCCGGCACCGACATGATCACCGGGCTGTACTCGGCGATCGCGGACTCCATCCCGATCCTGTGCATCACCGGCCAGGCCCCGGTCGCCAAGCTCCACAAGGAGGACTTCCAGGCGGTCGACATCGCCTCGATCGCCAAGCCGGTCACCAAGGCGGCGACCACCGTCCTGGAGGCCGCGCAGGTCCCCGGCGTCTTCCAGCAGGCCTTCCACCTGATGCGCTCCGGCCGCCCCGGCCCGGTCCTCATCGACCTGCCGATCGACGTCCAGCAGACCGAGATCGAGTTCGACCCGGAGACCTACCAGCCGCTGCCGGTCTACAAGCCGCACGCCACCCGCGCCCAGATCGAGAAGGCGCTGGGCTTCCTGCTGGCGTCCGAGCGCCCGCTGATCGTCGCCGGCGGCGGCGTCATCAACGCCGACGCCTCCGAGCTGCTGGTCGAGTTCGCCGAGCTCACCGGCGTCCCGGTCATCTCCACCCTGATGGGCTGGGGCACCATCCCGGACGACCACGAGCTGAGCGCCGGCATGGTCGGTGTGCAGACCGCGCACCGCTACGGCAACGCCACCTTCCTGGAGTCCGACTTCGTCCTCGGCATCGGCAACCGCTGGGCCAACCGCCACACCGGCTACAACCTGGACGCGTACACCAAGGGCCGGAAGTTCGTCCACATCGACATCGAGCCCACCCAGATCGGCAAGATCTTCGCCCCGGACTACGGCATCGCCTCCGACGCCAAGGCCGCGCTGGAGCTGCTGATCGAGGTCGCGCGCGAGGTGAAGGCCGAGGGCCGGCTGCCGGACTTCGCCGCCTGGGCCGCCTCCGGCCAGGAGCGCAAGGGCACCCTGCTGCGCCGTACCCACTTCGACGACATCCCGATGAAGCCGCAGCGGGTGTACGAGGAGATGAACAGGGCGTTCGGGCCGGAGACCCGCTATGTCACCACCATCGGCCTCTCCCAGATCGCCGGCGCGCAGATGCTGCACGTCTTCAAGCCGCGCCACTGGATCAACTGCGGCCAGGCCGGCCCGCTCGGCTGGACCATCCCGGCCGCCATCGGCGCCGCCACCGCGGACCCGGACACCCCGATCGTGGCGCTCTCCGGTGACTACGACTTCCAGTTCATGATCGAGGAGCTGGCGGTCGCCGCCCAGCACAAGGTCCCCTACGTCCACGTGCTGGTGAACAACGCCTACCTCGGCCTGATCCGCCAGGCCCAGATCGGCCTGGACATCAACTTCCAGGTCAACCTGGAGTTCGAGAACATCAACACCCCGGAGATCGGCGTCTACGGCGTGGACCACGTCAAGGTCGCCGAGGGCCTGGGCTGCAAGGCCATCCGGGTCACCGACCCGGCCGAGCTGGGCGCCGCCTTCGAGGAGGCCAAGAAGCTCGCCGCGCAGTACCGGGTCCCGGTCGTGGTCGAGGCCATCCTGGAGCGGATCACCAACATCTCCATGAGCAGGACGGTCGACGTCAGCGACGTCACCGAGTTCGAGGAGCTGGCCACCGAGCCGGGCCACGCCCCCACGGCGATCCGCAACCTCGTCTGACGCACCCGCCCAGGCGATCCCCGGCCACGCGGCCCCCACCCCGGAGACTCCACGCCCCGGGGCGGGGGCCGCGTTCCGTTCCCCGCCGGACCGGGTAGCCGTACACCATGGCTGAAGTCGTGGACGCGGACGAACTGCTCCGCCGCATCAGGGTCGCCCGGGACTGGGCACGCGAAGAGGAAGAGCGAGCGCCGCAGGGCGCCGGAGCGGCGTACACAGCGGTCAGAAGGGCGCTGGACAAGATCATCGACCCGCACGCGGAGTGAGGGAGCCGGGGCTGCTCAGCCGACGGTCCGCTCCGGGCCGTGGTGGCGCAGCCAGGCGCCGAGCGCCGCGAAGTCGCGGCCGGTCAGACCGGTGCGGGGATCGACGCGGTGCAGCAGGGCGGGCCCCGGGTGGTGGGCGGCCACCCACTCCCCGTCCCGGTCGGTGAGCTCGTCGTCCACCCAGGCGAAGGGGCGCCCGGCCGCCCAGGCGGTGAGGGGCCGGGTCTTCCCGGGCAGCCCGGCCCGGACGTCGCGCTCCTCGGCCTCCGACGGCTCCGGCCAGACCACCACGGGCAGCGGCTCCAGACCCAGCAGCGGGGCGAGGCACTCGTTCGCCTCGTCCAGCCAGGTGGTGGCCCAGACCGGTTCGCAGGGCAGCGCGGCCAGCCGGGCCCCATGACCGGGGTCCACCCTGGCCAGCAGCGGGTTCACCGTGGCGCCCGGCAGCCCGGGCGGCAGGGGGTGGACCGGATACGGCGTCGGGGACCCGAAGGGGATGAGCGGGCCGTCGACATCGAGGAACAGCAGCGGGGGCGGGGCGGGAAGGGGCATCGCGGGCACTGTAGCGGGGCCGGAGCCTGGTGGGCGGCGGGGTGGGGGGCCCGGCGGGCGCCGGGGGTCGAGGCCCGGGCCGACGGGCGTCGGCGCGGGGAAACTCCGGTGCGGCAGGCCGGGCGGCTCTGGGATCATGCCGGGATGTCCCAGCGTCTCGTGTCCCTGGTCATCCGGCACACCCACCGCATACCCGTCCTCACCGTCCCCGCGGGCACCGCCGCATCCGGTGGGCAGGGGGCCGTGGTGGCGCGGCAGTTGGACGCCGCGCTGATGACCGCCGGCTTCAAGCTGGCGGCGCCGCTGCTGGAGCGGCTGTCGGGGATGTCCGGGGCGGCGGTCGGCCTCACCGCCCGGTGGACCCTGGACACCGTGCGCCGGCTGGTCGGCGACCATGTCCGGCACAACGCCTACTTCATCGACTTCCCGGCCGGTGTGCCGGACACCCTCGACTTCTGGATGGGGTGCGTCCGGGAGGCCCTCGCCGACGAGGGCGCCCGCGAGAAGGTGCTCGACCAGCTGAGCGCCGGGGTGGTCGATCTGCTGACCCTCCCCTCGTACGGCCACTACCAGCACGCTTACGAGGAGATGCTGGCCGCCCATGACGAGCTGATCGCCGCCGCCGGCGACCGGCTGACGGTGCTGCACCCGGGCGGCGCCCTGGCGGAGGAGGTCACCGCCCTGTATCTGGCGCTGGCCGGGCGCACCACCCCGCTGGGCGAGGAGGGGCTGAGCGACCTCGCGGTGCTGGCCCGGCACTGCGCCGGCGGCCCCCAGCCCGAGACGATCCCGGTCCGGGAGAACCGCGCCGTGGTCAACCTCGCCCGCCTGGACGCCGGAGCCGAACCGCTGCTGGACACCGTCACCGATGTGCTGCGGCTGGCCTGCGCCTGGTCCGAGGGCGATGTGACGCTGGCGGAGCCGACCCGCTTCCGGTCGATGCCCCGGCGGATCCGCCGCGCCCTGCTCGCCGGGCTGGACGCGGTGGTCGCGGACGCCCCGGCCAAGCTCGCCGATGTCACCGCGCACCGCGAGGCGTTCAAGCGGCTCGGCGAGCGGCTCCACCCGCATGAGCACCCCCGCTGGCCGCACGCCGCCGAGGTGTTCGCCGTCGCCCGGGGTGAGCGGCAGGCACCGTCGCTGGACAGCCGGGTCGAGGAACGGCTCGGAGAGCGTGATGTGATCGGCGCCGCGCGGCTCCTGGCGGCCGCCCCGGGCAAGCTGTTCCGCTCGGTGGACCGCCTGCTGCGGCTCTGCTCCACCCAGGAGGAGCGGGACGCCGTGCTGGCGGCCGCCGAGCGGGCCGCCCCGAAGGCCTCCGGCCGGGTGCTGCTGTCGGTGCGCGAGCACCTGGCCAACCGGGCCAGGGAGACCGGTGAGCGCCGGGTCTTCATCAACCGCTCCGGCCGCCCCTGGACCGTCGAGGACGACCGCCCGCCGGTGCCCCCGGCCGCCCGGGCGCGCCTCGCGGCCGTCCTGGACGCCGAGACGCGCCGCCGGCTGCCCGAGCCGGCCCGGCTGCTGGTCGACCCGGGCGTCCTGGACGTGGCGCTGCCGCTCAGCGGCAAGGCGAGCGCCGCCGGGCTCGGGGTGCTGCCCCGGGGCTCCCGCTCCCCGGTCGACGGCGAGCTGCTGCGGTTCTTCACGTACTGGAAGCAGTCGGAGCGCACCACGGACTACGACCTGTCCGCGCTGCTGCTGGACGCCGACTACCAGACCATCGGCTGGCTCTCGTACACCGCCCTCAAGGAGGTGGAGGGCGTGCACTCCGGGGACGTCACCGACGCGCCCGACGGGGCCTCGGAGTTCATCGACCTGCGGCTGGCCGCGGCCCGCGGCGAGGTCATCGTCCCCCAGGTCAACATCTTCGCGGGGGAGGGCTTCGAGGAGGTCGAGGAGTCCTTCTTCGGCTTCATGCTGCGTGACGCGGAGCAGAAGGGCCGCCCCTTCGAGCCGCGTACCGTGCGGATGAAGTCCGAGCTGCGCGGCCCGGGACGGGTGGCGCTCCCGCTGGTGTTCGTCCGCGGCGGTGACGGCGGCTGGCACGCCAAGTGGCTGCATGTGTATCTGCGCGGCGCCCCGAGCGCCAACCGGGTGGAGGGCAACCGGGCCACGGTCGCCACGCTGCTGCGGGCCTTCGCCGAGCGCGACCACCTGACGGTCCGCCACCTGGTGGAGCTGATGGCCGACCGGGCCGGCACCACCACCCTGTGGGACGGCGGCCCGGTCCCGGACGGCCCGGTCACCTTCCTCGGCCTGGAGCGGCCCGAGGGCCTGCACCCGGACTCCGTGGTGGTCACCCCGGAGAACCTGTCCGCCCTGATTCCGGGCTGAGTGCCGTGTACTGAGCCCGGGAAAACCTGTTTCGCCTGCTCATGACCGGCTGTTAGCGTGAGCGTGCGAGGCCATGGAGGGGCTTCCTTCTCCTCACTTTCCTGAAACCAGTTCCTCCGCTTTCCTCGCCGACGACGATGCCGGGGCTCCGTACGGGGACCCCGGCATCGTCGTGTTCGCTCGCGGTGGTGTGCGCGGCCGGGAACGGAGAAGAGCGCGGAGCAGGGGGACCGTAAACCCCTGCTCCGCGCTCTGGTCTGGGAGGGTCCGGGAGGACATCGGGTGCGGCGGACCCGGATGTGGAGCCGTCCGGCGGTGCGAGGCTGGCGCGACAGGACGTTCGCGCCGCCGGACGGAGTCTCAAGTGGCCCTCGAAAGAGGGATGGTGGGACCGCGGCGGCGGCGACGGAGTGGTCCGGCGAGCCCCTTCCTTCAGGTCTGGAAGGGGAGCCGGGCTCCTTGCCACCGCACTGGCACGCTCGCCGCCGCGGTCCTCACATCGTCCGTACCGCCGGCCACCCCTCATCCGGGCCGTGGTACGGACTGCGTACGGCGACCGACCTCCCGTCGGGAGCCGTACGCGGTCTGGGATCAGTCCTCGCGCAGGGCGCTGACGGCCTCGGCCACGCGCTTGCCGTAGTCCGGGTCGGCGGCGGCGAAGTGCGTGACGATCTTGTCGATGACGTCCTCGCGGGAGACCTGGGACAGTCCGCCGGCGATGTTGGCGACGAGGCGCTTCTTCTCCTCCTCCGACATCAGCCGGTACAGCTCACCCGCCTGGAAGAAGTCGTCGTCCTTGACGTGCTGCGGCGCGGCGTGGGTGCCGGTGTGGCCGTGCACGGCGAACGGGGCGGAGAGCGGGACACCGGTCTGTGCGGGGCCGGAGTACGAGTTGGGCTCGTAGTTCTTGTCGTGGCGCGAGCCGTATCGGGTGGCCATCAGGCCGTCGCGGCCGTAGTTGTCGACCACCGCGTTCTTCGGGGTGTTGACCGGCAGCTGGGTGTGGTTGACGCCCAGGCGGTAGCGGTGCGCGTCGGCGTAGGCGAACAGCCGGCCCTGGAGCATCTTGTCCGGGGAGGGGCCGATGCCGGGCACGAAGTTGTTCGGGGAGAAGGCGGCCTGCTCGACCTCGGCGAAGATGTTGTCCGGGTTGCGGTCCAGCACCATCCGGCCGACCCGCTGGACGGGGTAGTCGGCGTGCGGCCACACCTTGGTCAGGTCGAAGGGGTTGAAGCGGTAGTCGGCCGCCTCGGCCGCCGGCATGATCTGCACATACAGCGTCCAGGAGGGGTTCACCCCGCGCTCGATGGCCTGGAGCAGGTCCGTCTGGTGCGAGGTGGCGTCCGCGCCGACCGTCTCGGCGGCCTGCTCGGCGGAGAGGCAGCGGATGCCCTGGTTGGTCTTGAAGTGGTACTTGACGAAGAAGGCCTCGCCCGCCGCGTTGGTCCACTGGTAGGTGTGCGAGCCGAAGCCGTCCATGTGGCGGTACGAGGCGGGGATGCCGCGGTCGCCGAACAGCCAGGTCACCTGGTGGGTGGCCTCGGGGGAGTGGGCCCAGAAGTCCCAGACGTTGTCCGGCTCCTGGCGGCCGGTGAACGGGTCGCGCTTCTGGGAGTGGATGAAGTCGGGGAACTTCACCGGGTCCTTGATGAAGAACACCGGGGTGTTGTTGCCGACCAGGTCGTAGTTGCCCTGCTCGGTGTAGAACTTCACCGCGAAGCCGCGCGGGTCGCGCACCGCGTCCGAGCCGCCGAGCGAGTCGGCGACGGTGGAGAAGCGGATGAACAGGTCCGTGCGCTTGCCGACGGAGGAGAGGAAGTCGGCCGAGGTGAAGCCGGTGACGTCGTCGGTGACCTCGAAGTAGCCGTACGCACCGGACCCGCGGGCGTGCACCACGCGCTCCGGGATGCGCTCACGGTTGAAGCGGGCGAGCTTCTCCAGCAGGTGCTGGTCCTGGAGGAGGAGCGGGCCACCGACGCCGGCGGTGGCGGAGTTCTGGTTGTCGGCGACGGGGGCGCCGGACTCGGTCGTAAGCACGCGCTTCGACATCGTGACCTTCCGATACGTACGGGGCTGCTGGCGGTGCGAGGAGCGTATGGAGGCCCTTCAGCTCACGTCAACAGTTTGTTGAATTGACTTCAACGGTTGATTGAAGCGGTTGGTTGGCGGGGGTTGATCGGCCGTCTGCCTGCGAGGGAGCGGTCCGAGTGCCGCCGAGGAGGTGGTCCGGGCGGCGCCGTCGCCTGGGCGCGACAGGACAGGTGTCGGCGCCGGCGCCGCCCGGAGTTCAGGGGGAGTCCCGGGGTGGTGCGGGACTCAGAGCCGCGCGCCGGAGAGGCGCTCGACGGCGCGCAGCAGGGCGGAGTGGTCCAGGCCGCCGTCGCCCTGGGCGCGCAGCGAGGCGACCAGCTGGGCGACCACGGCGCCGACCGGCAGCGCGGCGCCGACGTTGCGCGCGGCGTCGGTGACGATGCCCATGTCCTTGTGGTGCAGGTCGATGCGGAAGCCGGGGGCGAACTCGCGGTTGAGGAAGTTGTCCTTCTTGCGGGTCAGCACCGTGGAGCCGGCCAGCCCGCCGTTGAGGACGTCCAGGGCGGCCTTGAGGTCCACGCCCGACTTCTCCAGGAAGACCACGGCCTCGGCGCAGGCCTGGATGTTGACCGCCACGATCAGCTGGTTGGCGGCCTTCACCGTCTGGCCGGAGCCGTGCGGACCGCAGAGCACGATGGTCTTGCCCAGCGCGTCCAGCAGCGGCTTGGCGGTGTCGAAGTCGGCCTGCCCGCCGCCGACCATGATGGAGAGCACGGCCTCGATGGCGCCGGCCTCGCCGCCGGACACCGGGGCGTCCAGCACCCGGATGCCCTTGTCCGCGGCGGCCTTGGCCAGGTCCACCGAGGTCTGCGGGGTGATCGAGGACATGTCGACCAGCAGCGCGCCCCGCTTGGCGTTCTCCAGGATGCCGTCCGGGCCGTAGGCGATCGCCTCGACCTGCGGGGAGGCCGGGACCATGGTGACGATGACGTCGGCGTCGGCGACCGCCTCGGCGATGGAGGCCGCGGCGGTGCCGCCGGCCGCGGCCAGCCGGTCCAGCTTGTCCTGCTCCAGGGTGTAGCCGGTGACCGCGTAGCCGGCCTTCAGCAGGTTCTCCGACATGGGCGAGCCCATGATGCCGAGACCGATCCACGCGACCTTGGGAAGCGTGCTCATACGGGGTACCTCTTTCCAGCGGTGGTGCGGGGGTGACGTGGGTGGGCGGCGCGGACGGGTGTCAGCGGGCCGCGCGGTCGGCGCGGGGCAGCCAGTCGAAGGCGTCGGCGCTCGGGCGGTCGCCGGGCTTGTACTCCAGGCCGACATGGCCCTCGTAGCCGGCCTTGCGCAGGCGGTCGAGGAGGCCGGCGAGGTCGAGGCCGCCGGTGCCCGGCGCGCCGCGGCCCGGGTTGTCGGCGATCTGGACGTGGCCCGTCTTGGCGGTGTACGCGTCGATGACCTGCTCCAGATCCTCGCCGTTCATGGAGAGGTGGTAGAGGTCCATCAGGAACTTGGCGTTGCCCAGTCCGGTGGCCTCGTTGACCTTGTCCACGACCTCGATCGCGGCCGGGGCGCTGACCAGCGGGTACAGCGGGGACTCCGGCTTGTTGAGGGCCTCGACCAGGAGGACGGCGCCGATCCGGTCGGCCGCGCGGGCGGCCAGCACCAGGTTCTCCAGGGCCAGCGCGTCCTGCTCGGCCGGGTCCGCGCCCTCGACGCGGTTGCCGTACAGGGCGTTGAGCGCCGTGCAGCCGACCGAGGCGGCGAAGTCGGCGGCCACCGCGATGTTGGCGCGGAAGCGGTCCGACTCCTCGCCGGGCACCGACAGGGCGCCGCGGTCGGGGCCGGGCAGCTGTCCGGCGTAGAAGTTCAGACCGGTCAGCTGGGTGCCGGCGTCCTCCAGGGCCTTCTTCAGCGCGTCGAGTTCGCTCGCCTCGGGCGTCGGCGTCTCGATCCAGGGCCACCAGAGTTCGACCGCGGTGAAGCCGGCCGCGGCGGCGGCCGCGGGGCGCTCCAGGAGCGGGAGCTCGGTGAAGAGGATCGACAGGTTCACATTGAAGCGCTGGTCCGTGAATCCCATGAGGGGCGGCGCTCCTTCCGTATTGCGGAAGTTCGTTTCTGCTTAACGGAAGATTGCCTGGGTGTGTCAAAGGCTGTCAACCCCGGATGGGGAAAAACCGGCCGCCGGGGGTTGTGCGTTTCTCCAAGGGGGGCAAGTGGGTGGTTCCGTGGCGCCGGGCGCCGGAGGCCTTGTCCGGTACGGGCTCGGCGGCCGGAAACCGATGCCCCGGCCTTACTGTGAGTCCATGCAGCGACTGAGAGTGGAGTTCACGACCGAGCCCTTCGACCTGGACGAGGCCCCCGCGCACGCGCTGGTGGCCCGCGAGGTCATCGAGGGGGCGGACCTCGACGCCGTGGACGTGGGGCCGTTCGGCAACACCGCCGAGGGCGGGGCGGACGCCGTGCTCACGGCGGTGGACTCGCTGCTGCGCCGGACCCTGGACGCCGGCGCCACCCGCGTCTCGCTCCAGGTCAACGTGGTGGGGGAGGGGGAGCAGTGACCGAGCCGGCCGACCACCCCCTGGTCACCGCGGTCAAGCCGCTGGTGGACGCCATGGGCGGAATGATCCTCGGGCCCGAGCAGGCGGTCGGTGACGACGTGGTCCTCGCCTGGGAGGGCGAGGACGTCCTCGCCGTACGGCTCCCGCAGCTCGCGGACTCCCTGGACCACATCCTCGCCGCCATGGAGCGCCGGCACGGGATGCCCCTCGCCGAGCTGGACCGCAAGACCAAGCAGGCGGTCGTCCGGGCGCTGGAGGCGCGGGGCGCCTTCTCGGTGCGGCACGGGGTGGAGACGGTGGCGGGCGCCCTGGGGGTCAGCCGGTTCACCGTCTACAACTACCTGAACAGGGAGAACGCCGCCAAGGGAGAGTGAGGAGCGGGGGCTCCCGCGGAGCCCGGGCCGGGTCGGCCCGCCCGTCCAGCGCGCCGCCGTCCGGATGCCGGAACGGCGGCGCTTTCGCGCCAGGGGGCGGCCGGAAGCCACCGCGGAGCCCGGTGCGCGACCGTCACCCAGATTTGACAGCGAAGTTTCAACAAAGTGTTGACGGGGCGTTCATCCAGGGCGTTAGCTATCCGCAGCCCGACCACAGCACAGCGAAAAGCAGCCACGGAGGCTCCCGTGACTTCGAGTACGACGCCGGGCCTCGCCCGGTTCAACACCTCCGCGGACGGCGACGCACGCGACGCCCTGCACGAGGTGTGCGCCAGTTCGGCGTGGGGGAGCCGACTGCTCGCCCAGCGCCCCTACGCCACCGTCGAGGACCTGCTGGGCGCCAGCGACGCCGCCATGGCCGAGCTGACCGCGGAGGACCTCGGGGAGGCGATGGCGGGGCACCCGCCGATCGGCCGCCCGAAGCCCGGCGACCCGACCTCCTCCCGCGAGCAGAGCGGAATGGCCGGCGCCTCCGAGGAACTCAAGGCGGAGATGCTCGAACTGAACCTGGCCTACCAGGACCGGTTCGGCCATGTCTTCCTGATCTGCGCCACCGGCCGGACCGGTGAGCAGATGCGCGACGCGGTCAAGGAGCGGATCGGCCACTCGCCCGAACAGGAGCGGGAGATCGTCCGCGCCGAACTGGGCAAGATCAACCGCATCCGGCTCAACCGCCTCGTGGAGGAAGCGACCGCATGAGCACCGCCACCACCGCCTCCGTGTCCACGCACATCCTGGACACCAGCGTGGGCCGCCCCGCCGAGGGCGTCCCCGTCACCCTCGCCGCCCGCCCGGGCGCCGAGGGGGAGTGGACCGCGCTCGGCGGATCCGCCACCGACGCGGACGGCCGCTGCAAGGACCTGCCGGCGCTGCCGGAGGGCACCACCCATGTACGCCTCGACTTCGACACCGAGGCGTACTTCTCCAAGAAGCAAGCCGAGGCGCAGCAGGACGCCCCCCGCGTAAGGGACAGCGGTGCGTTCTTCCCCGAGGTGGCGATCACCTTCGCCGTCGTACCGGGCGAGCACTACCACGTACCGCTGCTGCTCAACCCGTTCGGCTACTCCGTTTACCGAGGGAGCTAGCAGACACCATGCCCACGATTCTCGGCCAGAACCAGTACGGCAAAGCAGAGAACCGCGTCGTCAAGATCACGCGGGACGGCGACACCCACCACATCAAGGACCTCAACGTCTCGGTCGCCCTCTCCGGCGACATGAGCGACGTCCACCTCTCCGGCTCCAACGCCAACTGCCTGCCGACCGACACCACCAAGAACACGGTGTACGCGTTCGCCAAGGAGTACGGCATCGAGTCCGCCGAGCAGTTCGGCATCCACCTCGCCCGCCACTTCGTCACCTCGCAGGAGCCGATCCACCGGGCCCGGATCCGGATCGAGGAGTACGCCTGGGAGCGGATCGAGACCTCCGAGGCCAACTCGAAGTTCATCGGCTCCGACGAGGTCAAGCACTCCTTCGTCCGCAAGGGCCAGGAGACCCGGGTCAGCGAGATCACCTACGACGGCGAGAGCTGGCAGGTCATATCCGGCCTGAAGGACCTGGTCGTCATGAACTCCACCAACTCGGAGTTCTGGGGCTATGTGAAGGACAAGTACACCACCCTGCAGGAGGCGTACGACCGGATCCTCGCCACCCAGGTCTCCGGCCGCTGGCGGTTCAACTGGACCGACGACGAGCAGAAGATGCCCCACTGGGAGCGGTCCTACGAGCAGGTCAGGAAGCACATGCTGCAGGCCTTCGCCGAGACCTACTCGCTCTCGCTGCAGCAGACGCTCTACCAGATGGGCTCGCGGATCATCAACAGCCGCTCCGAGATCGACGAGGTGCGGTTCTCCCTGCCCAACAAGCACCACTTCCTGGTCGACCTGGAGCCGTTCGGCCTCAAGAACGACAACGAGGTCTACTTCGCCGCGGACCGCCCGTACGGCCTGATCGAGGCCACCATCCTGCGGGACGGCGTCGAGCCGAAGATCCCGGTCGACATGACCAACCTCTGACCCGCGCGGCGGACCGGCCGCGCCGGTCCTCCGCCCCGGGCGGCACCGCGCCCGACAGCCAGGTCCCGCCGACCGCCGCCCGCCCGCAGCCGGGCCGGCGGCCGGCGGACCGGAGGGAACAGCAATGGCACAGCCAGCAGAGGGGCCGGCACCCGACGGCCCGTGTTCCACCCCCGCCCCGCCCGCTTCCCCCGCCGCCCCCTCGGGCAGGCACCCGGCCGACCGCGGCCCTGCGGACCGCGACGGCCTCCCCGCCCGGCCGGACACCGCCCCGGCGCCCGACCGCCTCCGCCTTCGGCCGGACGCCCCGGCCGACTGCCATCCGGTGGACGAGAAGCTGCCGCCCGCCCGCATGATCCCGGCCGCGCTCCAGCACATCGCCGCCATGTACGCGGGCGTGGTCACCCCGCCGCTGATCATCGGCCAGGCCGCCGGGCTGGACACCGCCGGGATGACCCGGCTCATCGCCGCCGGCCTGCTCATCGCCGGGCTCGCCACCATCCTGCAGACCCTCGGGCTCTCCCGGTTCGCCGGGAACCGGCTGCCGTTCGTCAACGCCGCCTCCTCGGCCGGTATCGCGCCCATGCTGGCCATCGCCGAGACCAGCGCCCCGGGACACCAACTGCCCGCCATCTACGGCGCGGTGATGGTCGCCGGACTCTTCTGCCTGGCCGTCGGCCCGTTCTTCGGGCGGCTGCTGCGCTTCTTCCCGCCCCTGGTCACCGGCGTGGTGATCACCCTCATCGGGGTGACCCTGATGCCCGTACCGGTCACCTGGGCCCAGGGCGGCGACAAGACCGCCGCCGACTTCGGCGCCATGAGGTATCTGGCGCTGGCCGGCTTCACCCTGGTGGTCATCCTGCTCTTCCAGCGCTTCGGCCGCGGTTTCGTCAGGCAGGTGGCGCTGCTGCTGGGGCTGTTCACCGGCACCCTGGCCGCGATCCCCTTCGGCATGGCCGACTTCACCGCCCTGCGCGAGGCGCCGCTCGCCGCGCTGCCTGCCCCCTTCGCCTTCGGCGCCCCCGAGTTCCAGCCCGCCGCGATCCTCTCCCTGTGCATCGTGATGCTGGTGCTGATGACCGAGTCCAGCGCCGGGATGCTCGCCCTCGGTGAGATCTGCGAACGCCGCACCGACGGCCGCACCCTCACCCGGGGCCTGCGCACCGACGGCATCGCCACCCTGGTCGGGCCCGTCTTCGGCGGCTTCCCCACCTCCGCGTTCGCCCAGAACGTCGGCGTCGTCTCGCTCACCCGGGTCCGCAGCCGCTATGTGGTCGCCGTCGCCGGCGGCGCCCTGCTGGTGCTCGGCGCCTTCCCCGTCCTCGGCGCGGTCGTCTCCCTGGTGCCGATGCCCGTCCTCGGCGGCGCCGGGATCGTGCTCTTCGGCTCCATCGCGGTCAGCGGCATCCGTACCCTGTCCGAAGCCGGACTCGACGACAGCTCCAACATCATCCTGGTCGCCGTCGCCCTGGGCGCGGGCATCATCCCGCTCGCCGCCCCCGCCTTCTACGCCGGCTTCCCCGCCTGGGCGCAGACCGTGCTGGGCTCGGGAATCAGCGCCGGAGCGCTCGCCGCGGTCCTGCTGAACCTGTTCTTCCACCATCTCGGCACCCGGAGCAGCACCACCGCTCCGGCACTCAAATCCTCCTAGGGCCCTGCCGTGCCCACGCTGTTGCCACCCACTGAAGAAGGACGCACCATGGCACACCCGGCAGCCCCCGGCGCTTGTGAGCGCACCGTCATCGAGAACTGCGCCATCGCGACCGTCGACGCCGACGACACCGAGTACGCGGACGGCCACCTCGTCATCGCCGGCAACCGCATCGAGTCGCTGGGCGCGGGCCGGGCCCCGGAGGGGCTGGAGAACGTGGTCCGGCGGATCGACGCCACCGGCCGGCTGGCCACCCCGGGCCTGGTCAACACCCACCACCACTTCTACCAGTGGATCACCCGGGGCCTGGCCACCGACCACAACCTCTTCGACTGGCTGGTCGCGCTCTATCCGACCTGGTCGCGGATCGACGAGCAGATGGCGCACGCGGCCGCCCAGGGCTCGCTGGCGATGATGGCCCGCGGCGGCGTCACCACCGCCATGGACCACCACTACGTCTACCCGAAGGGCGCCGGCGACCTCTCCGGCACCATCATCCGGGCCGCCGCCGACATGGGCGTCCGCTTCACCCTGGCCCGCGGCTCCATGGACCGCAGCGAGAAGGACGGCGGACTGCCCCCCGACTTCGCCGTGGAGACCCTGGAAGGCGCCCTGGCCGCCACCGAGGAGACCGTCGGCAAGCACCACGACGCCTCCTTCGACGCCATGACCCAGGTCGCCGTCGCCCCCTGCTCGCCCTTCTCCATCTCCACCGAACTGCTGCGCCAGGGCGCCGAACTCGCCCGCCGGCTCGGCGTACGCCTCCACACCCACGGCTCGGAGACCGTGGAGGAGGAGCAGTGGTGCAAGGAGCTGTTCGGCATGGGACCGACCGACTACTTCGAGTCCACCGGCTGGCTCGGCGAGGACGTCTGGATGGCGCACTGCGTCCATATGAACGACGCCGACATCGCCGCCTTCGCCCGGACGAAGACGGGCGTGGCCCACTGCCCCTCGTCCAACGCCCGGCTGGCCGCCGGGATCGCCCGCGTCCCCGACATGCTCGCCGCCGGCGTCCCGGTCGGCCTCGGCGTGGACGGCACCGCCTCCAACGAGTCCGGCGAACTCCACACCGAGCTGCGCAACGCGCTGCTGATCAACCGGCTCGGCGCCCACCGCGAGGCCGCGCTCAACGCCCGCCAGGCGCTGCGGCTCGGCACCCACGGCGGCGCCCAGGTCCTCGGCCGCGCCGAGCAGATCGGCTCCCTGGAGGCCGGCAAGCTCGCCGACCTGGTCCTCTGGAAGATCGACGGCATCGGGCACTCCACCATCGCCGACCCGGTCACCGCCCTGGTCTTCGGCGCGGCGGCCCCGGTCACCGCGTCCTTCGTCAACGGCCGCCAGATCGTCGAGGACAGCCGGCTGACCACCGTGGACGAGGACGCCATCGCGCGCTCCACCCGGGACGAGGCCCGGCGCCTCGCCCGTATCGCCGCCGAGAGCTGACCGCACGGTCGGCCCGCCCGGGCCCGGCCACCGGCCGGCCCGCCAGGCGAGCGATCCCCAGAGTCCGGTCGGGGGGGACGGCCCCCGATCGGTCGCCGCGGATTCCCAGCGGGATCCGCGGCAGCCGCACCGGGGGGTGCGGCAGCAGGGCCCGGACACCCGGGTCCGCCGCACCCCCCGGCACGGTGATCCGTGTCGGCCCCCCACCGCGACACAACCGGGCGCACCACCAGCACCACCTCCCTGAAAGCCACGTCCGCCGCGACGTGAAAATCGACCGGAGGAGCCGACATGGCCCCTGAGCCCAGGTTTCCCAACGACGCCGAGTCCACCGCCGACCCGGCACGCCCCGACATCGACGCGGCCGACCCGGGCCCCGGCACCGGCCGCAAGCACCCGGTGGACGAGACCCTCCCGCCCCTGAAGATGGCCACCAGCGGACTGCAGCATGTGGCCGCCATGTACGCGGGGGTGGTCGCCCCGCCGCTGATCGTCGGCGCCGCGGCCGGACTGTCCGGCACCGAACTGACCTTCCTCACCGGCGCCAGCCTCTTCACCGCCGGCCTCGCCACCTTCCTGCAGACCCTCGGCGTCTGGAAGATCGGCGCCCGGCTGCCGTTCGTCAACGGCGTCACCTTCGCCGGTGTCGCCCCGATGCTGGCCATCGTCGACACCACCGACAACAAGGCCGACGCCATCCCGGTCATCTTCGGCGCGGTCATCGTCGCGGGACTCCTCGGCTTCCTGGCCGCCCCCTACTTCAGCAAGCTCGTCCGGTTCTTCCCGCCGGTGGTCACCGGCACCGTCATCACCCTGATCGGTGTCTCGCTGCTGCCCGTCGCCTTCGGCTGGGCCCAGGGCCCCAACCCCGCGGCCGACGACTACGGTTCCACCGACTACCTGACCCTCGCCGGGATCACCCTCCTGGTGGTGCTGCTGCTGCGCCGCTTCACCCGGGGCTTCGTCAAGCAGATCGCCGTGCTGATCGGCCTGGTGATCGGCACCCTGGTCGCCATACCCTTCGGCGTCACCGACTTCAGCCCGGTCACCGAGGCCAGCGTCGTGGGCTTCCCCACCCCGTTCCACTTCGGCGCCCCGCAGTTCGCCGTCGCCGCCATCGTCTCCATGTGCGTGGTGATGCTGGTGTCGATGACCGAGTCCACCGCCGACATGCTCGCCCTCGGCGAGATCGTCAAGCGCCCCGCCGACGAGAGGACCATCGCCGCCGGACTGCGCGCCGACACCCTCGGCTCGGCGATCAGCCCGCTGTTCAACGGCTTCATGTGCAGCGCCTTCGCCCAGAACATCGGCCTGGTCGCGATGACCCGGATCCGCAGCCGCTTCGTGGTCGCCTGCGGCGGCGGCTTCCTGGTGCTGATGGGCCTCTCCCCGGTGGCCGCCTCGCTGATATCCGTCGTCCCCCGGCCGGTGCTCGGCGGCGCCGGTGTGGTGCTCTTCGGCTCGGTGGCGGCCAGCGGCATCCAGACCCTGGTCCGGGCCGGGCTGGAGAAGGACAACAACGTCCTGATCGTGGCCGTCTCGCTGGCCGTCGGGATCATCCCGATCACGGCGCCCGAGTTCTACCACGCCTTCCCGGAGACCGCGAAGATCATCCTGGACTCCGGGATATCCACCGGCTGTGTGATGGCCGTCCTGCTCAACCTCGTCTTCAACCACCTCGGCCGGCGCCGGGACGACGACGAGGTCACCGCGCCGATGGAGCCCGGGGAGGAGATCGGCGAGACCCGCGGCCACACCGCCGCGCCCGTGCACTGAGCGGGACCCGTCCCCCGGGGGCGGGCACGCCGGGCCACCGGCGCGCCCGCCCCCTCGGCATGCCCCCGAGCGGGCGGGCAGGCAAACCCATGGACGGTGATCACCCCGTACGTCTAACGTGTCCCTCACGCCCGCACGGACCGGAAGGAGGCGAGCCGACATGTCCACCTCTGTCATCACGCGCTCCCTCTTCCTCTCCACGGCGTATCCGGTCTGACGGACCGGCACGGGCTGACAGAGCCCCACCCGGGAGCGCGCCTCGCACACCGTCCCGGAGGACACCCACCCATGGCCCAGCCGGTCATCCGCACGCTCGACGCGAGCGACGCGCACCTCTTCGACACCCTGCCCGACCCCCTCGGCGCCCGCCGCGCCCACGCCCGCACCGTCCACCGCCCCGACTGGAAGCGGATCGCCCTGCGCGACGGCCGGGTCGTCGCCCGCGGCGCCTGGTGGGGCGGCCCCGACGACGAAGCGCCGGTCAACATCAACTGGTTCGACGTGGCCGAGGGCGAGAAGGAGGCCGGCGCCCTGCTACTGAAGACCGCCCCGCACCAGGTCGAGCTGGAGCTCAACCTGCCCTCCGGCTGGCGGGACGACCCGGGGACCCGCGCGGCCGGCGAGGCCCGGCTGCGCGCCGCCCGCGACGCCGGATACCAGGTCCTGGTCGAGCGGCTGATGTACGACTGGACCCCCGCCGCGGGCCTGCCCGAGCGGCCCGGCCGGCTCCGCTTCGCCCCCGAACCGGACGACGAGGTCTTCCTCGACGCCCTGCGCCGCATCCACTCCGCCACCCTGGACGCCCACGCCCTGCGGGCCGTCGCCGAGGGCGGCCTCGACCAGGCCGCCCGCGAGGAGCTGGACTTCTTCCACTGGTGCCCCTCCCCGCGCGAGTGGTGGCAGGTCGCCCGCGCCCCGGACGGCACCCTCGCGGGCATCCACATCCCCGCGCACAACCCGTCCGGGCCCTGCGTCGGCTTCATCGGGGTCGTCCCCGAGCACCGCGGCCACGGCTACGCCTACGACCTGCTCGCCGAGTGCACCCACCACCTGGTGGAGCGGGGCGCCGAGCGCGTGGCGGCCGCCACGGACCAGGGCAACGCCCCGATGGCCGCGACCTTCGCCAGGGCGGGCTACCCCGTTGTCAGGAGCCGGATCAACCTGGTGCCGGGCGAGACGGCCTGACGCCCCCTCCGGGCGCGGGGTCGTCCCCCCGCGCCCGGGCGGGCTCAGTCGCCCGGGGTCCAGTCCGGGCGGCGTCCGCTGCGGCCGATGACCCGGTCCAGCAGCGGGGCGCCGTCCGGCACCGGGACCGGCGGGCCGAACAGCCCCGCCCCGTCGTCCGAGGGCTCCAGCAGCGCGTAGGAGCTCTTCAGCGCCTCCTCGTCCACCGCGTACGGCTGCCCGGTCGCCCGGGCCAGGTCCCAGCCGTGCACCACCACCTCGTTCCACGCGACCATGCCGGCCACCTGGCCCGGCAGCGTGATCCCACCGGCCCGGGTGGTGCCCTGCCAGGCCTCCGGCGCGCGCCAGGCCTCCGCCAGCTCGCCGAGGAGCCGGGGCAGTGCCGTACGCCAGTCGGCGCTCAGCACCGGGAGCGCGGCACCCGGGTCGGCGTCCGTCATGGGGCCGAGCTCCTTGCGCGCGGCGTCCCGGAGGGCGGCCGACAGCCCCTCCAGATGGGCCAGCAGCTCCCGTACCGCGTACTGAGGACAGGGCGTCGGCCCGTCCAGATGCTCGTCGGCGACCCCGTCCAGCAGCGCCGCCACCCGGTCGGTCGCGGGGCCCAGATCGGGCACCTGCCCCGTACCCGATCCCGGGCCCGTGCTCGTCCCGCTGTCGTCGTCGATGTCCATGCCGGTGTCCATGCCAGTGTCCATACCAGGGCAGACCGGCTCCGGGCCCCGAACTCATCGGTGCCGCGTCACCCGCCGGATCCTTCGCCGGGACCCCCGCTCCCCGCCTCACCGCAGCCGCCGCCGGCACTCGGCCGCCAGATGGGGGTAGGCCCCGGCGACGGCCTTGAGGATCCGGCGGCGCAGCAGCCGCTCGGCCTCCGCGCGGCCCACCGTGCCAAAGAGCCCGTCGAGCAGTGCGTCGTACCGGCCCAGCGCGTGCTGGAGGTAGTCGACCTGCCAGCGCACCAGCGCACCGGGCGGCCCCGCCCGGGCCACCGGCCGGGACGCGCTCGCCGAGGCGTCCGGCGGCGCGGCACCGGGTGCCGACCGGGACACGTCCGCCAGGAGCCGCCCATGCCGGGCGGAGCGGCGCTCCAGCTCGGGCACCGGCAGCAGCGGGACCCGGATCGGCTCGGCGCCGACCGCGGCCAGCACCGCCTGGCGACGACGCTCGGCGGCCGCCCGGGCCGCCGCCCCGCCCCGGCCGGCCGCCTCCGCGCGGCCGGCGAACTCCGGGCTGCGCTCCACCGCCTCCACCCGGGCCAGCAGATACAGCCGCACCGGCGCCATCGACCGGCGCCGGGGGTCACGCCCCTGCACATCCGGCCAGCCCAGCAGCTCACCGACCATCCGGTCCGTCCAGCCGCGTCCGCGCAGCCCGTCGGCGGTCAGATACGTCATCCGGTCAGCCATCGGATCCCCCGATCCTCGCAGTCCATCAGTCACGGAGAGTGACGAAAACCAGTGAAGCACCCGCCACTGACAGCCGCCCGCATCCGCACGCGATCCACCCCTGACGGGGTCTTGAATCCCCGGCTCCGGATGTGGCATATAGGTCTGGACCAATGGGTCGACCCCGCCGGACCAGGAGGCGCCACCGTGCGACACACCCCCGCCCTGCTCGCCGTCCCGGTCTGCGCGGCGGTGCTGCTGCTCGGCGGCTGCTCCGGCGACGGCGGCGCCGACGCGGCGCCGAAGGACACTCGGCCGCCCGCGGTGCCCGCCGGGGTCACCGTCCAGGCGAGCAGCGCCACCTCGGTGCATGTGATGTGGGAGCGGGCGGCGGAGGCCGACGGGGTCGCCGGCTACGAGGTGTTCCAGCGCGGCACCCGGGTCAAGGCGCTGCCGGCCGCGAAGACGATGGTGGACGTGGAGAGCCTGCGGCCCGGGACCGCCTATGACTTCACCGTGCGGGCCAAGGACGCGGCGGGGAACCTCTCGGCGCCCAGCAAGGCGGTCTCCGTCACCACGCCGCGGCCGAAGCGGGACGACCGCCGGCCGCCGACCGCCCCGGCCTCGGTGCGTGGCAAGGCCGAGTCCGCGCGGGTGGTGGTCCTCGACTGGCGGCCCGCGAAGGACGACACCGGGGTGACGGCGTACGACGTCTACCAGGAGGACTCCCGTATCCACAGCGTGCCGGGCTCCGCCACCTCCGCCCGGGTGGAGGGGCTGCGGCCCGGTACCGTCTACAGCTTCACCGTCCGCGCCCGCGACGCCGCCGACAACTCCTCGCCGGACAGCGCCCCGGTGGACCTGACCACCCGCTCCGGCCCCGGCGGCGACGAGCCGACCGCGCCCACCGGGCTCACCGCCACCGCGGGCAAGGGGGAGGTGGTGCTGCGCTGGACGCCGCCGGAGACCGGCGCCCCGGTCAAGGAGCACCAGCTGTATCTGAACGGGAAGTTCGCCACCACCATCGTCTGGGGCGGCGAGCCGCCGGCCGGGCAGGCGGCGTACACCTTCGCCGTCACCGACCCGCCGGGCACCCGCTACAGCGTCAAGCTGCGGGCCAAGCTGCCCGACGGCACCTGGGGCGACTTCTCCGCCCAGCGCACGGTCGTCGTCCCACCCGCGGCCGGATAGGCCCGCGCGGACGGCTCCGCCCCCTGGCGCTGTGCGGTGCCAGGGGGCGGAGTGCGGAGTAGGGGCCGGAGCGGGAGTCGTCAGCCGGTGAGCTGCTCGTACGCCGGGAGGGTGAGGAAGTCCGCGTAGTCCTCGTCCAGCGAGACCTTCAGCAGCAGGTCGTGCGCCTGCTGCCAGCGGCCCGCGGCGAACGCCTCCTCGCCGATCTCGGCGCGGATCGCGGCCAGTTCCTCCGCCGCGACCTGGCGGGCCAGCTCGGGGGTGGCCTTCTCGCCGTTCTCGAAGACCACGCCCGCGTTGATCCACTGCCAGATCTGGGAGCGGGAGATCTCGGCCGTCGCCGCGTCCTCCATCAGGTTGAAGATGGCCACCGCGCCCAGACCGCGCAGCCAGGCCTCGATGTAGCGGATGCCGACCTGGACGGCGTTGCGCAGGCCCTCGTAGGTCGGGCGGGCGTCCAGCGAGTCGATGGCGATCAGATCGGCGGCGGCCACCGAGACGTCCTCGCGCAGCCGGTCCTTCTGGTTCGGCTTGTCGCCCAGGACCGCGTCGAAGGAGGCCAGCGCGATCGGCACCAGGTCCGGGTGGGCGACCCAGGAGCCGTCGAAGCCGTCGGCCGCCTCGCGGTCCTTGTCGGCCTTGACCTTCTCGAAGGCGACCTTGTTGACCTCGGCGTCCTTGCGGGACGGGATGAACGCGGCCATGCCGCCGATGGCGTGGGCGCCGCGCTTGTGGCAGGTGCGCACCAGCAGTTCGGTGTAGGCGCGCATGAACGGGGCGGTCATGGTCACCGCGTTGCGGTCCGGCAGCACGAAGCGGCGGCCGCCGTCGCGGAAGTTCTTGACGATGGAGAACAGGTAGTCCCAGCGGCCCGCGTTCAGCCCGGCGGCGTGGTCGCGCAGCTCGTAGAGGATCTCCTCCATCTCGTACGCGGCGGTGATCGTCTCGATCAGCACGGTGGCGCGCACGGTGCCCTGCGGGATGCCCACGTAGTCCTGGGCGAAGACGAAGATCTCGTTCCAGAGGCGGGCCTCCAGGTGCGACTCGGTCTTCGGCAGGTAGAAGTACGGGCCCTTGCCCAGGTCGATCAGGCGCTGGGCGTTGTGGAAGAAGTAGAGCCCGAAGTCGACCAGGGCGCCGGGGACCGGGCGCCCGTCCACCGTGAGGTGGCGCTCCTCCAGGTGCCAGCCGCGCGGGCGCATCACCACGGTGGCCAGCTCCTCGGCGGCCTTCAGGGCGTAGGACTTGCCGCTGCGCGGGTCGATGAAGTCGATCTTCCGCTCATAGGCGTCGATCAGGTTGAGCTGGCCGAGGACGACGTTCTCCCAGGTGGGCGCGGAGGCGTCCTCGAAGTCCGCGAGCCACACCCTGGCGCCCGAGTTGAGGGCGTTGATCGTCATCTTGCGGTCGGTCGGGCCGGTGATCTCGACCCGGCGGTCCGTGAGCGCGGCCGGCGCCGGGGCCACCTTCCAGCTGTCGTCCTCGCGGAGCTGTGCGGTCTCCGGGAGGAAGTCCAGGGTGCTGGTACGGGCGATCTCCGCGCGGCGTTCGGCCCGGCGGGCCAGCAGCTCGTCGCGCCGGGGGGTGAACCGCCGGTGCAGCTCGGCCACGAAGGCCAGGGCGTCTCGGCTGAGCACCTCCTCCTGCCGGGGCAGGGGTTCGGCGGCCTCGACGATCGCTGCCGGGGTCGGCGCTGGTGCGGACATGAGCTGTCACTTCCCTCTCAGCGGGGGCATGGGCGCGGCGCCCGGTGGTGACCGCCGGACATCGCGTACGGCACTGAGTGCCGCACGCGCCGGGACGCGGCCACGGGCGCCTTCTGACGTACAGACGCTTCTGATCAGTGGATACTAGTTTCCTTATGGTGGAAGTTCAAGAAGTGTTGATGTCGAGATTCTCCGACTCGACAGAAGGTGGCTCTCGGTGCCACCGCCCTCACCCGCCGCCACCGGCCCCTGCGGGAGGCCGGGCCGTCACATGAGCCGCCGCAGGTCCCCGGGTGTGTCGATGTCATACGGCTCCGCCACCTCCCCGCACTCCACCAGGGTGATCTCCGGCTCATGCGCCCGCAGATAGGCGCGTGCCCCGCGGTCGCCGGACGCACTCTCCGCCACCGCCGCCCAGCGGTCGGCGCCCAGCAGTACCGGATGGCCGCGCCGGCCTTCGTACGAGGCTGCCGCCAGCGATCCGCGCAAGCGGTACGCGGCGGCCACCCGGGCCATCGCGGCAGGCCCGATCCCCGGCTGGTCCACCAGCGCCACCAGGGCCGCGTCCGTCCCCGTGTCCGCCAGCGACTCCAGCCCGGCGCGCAGCGAGGAGCCCATGCCCTGCTCCCAGTCCGAGTTGTCCACCAGGACGCAGCCGGGCGGCAGTGCGGCACGCTCCCGTACGGCCTGGGCCGCCGCGCCCAGCACCACATGCACCCGTACGCAGCCGCCCGCCCGCAGCGCGGCCACCGCGTGCTCGACCAGCGGCCGCCCCCGGTGCTCCAGCAGCGCCTTGGGCCGGCCGCCCAACCGCCGCCCACCGCCCGCGGCCAGCAGCAGACCCGCGATCCGCGGCGGTCCATCCTTCCTCGTCCCAGTCATAGGTGCCTGCATACCGCAGCCCGGCCGCCAGGTTGCCGAGGGAACGGCGCCGGACGGTGAACGGGTGACTCCGGCTTGGATAGGGTGCGGTATCCGAACGTGAGAACGCATGACGCCGTACGGGGGCGAGAACGATGAGTGGTGGTCCGTCACGTCAGGGCACCGTCTTCCAGCCGTTGCGGGAGGACGACCCGCGTGCCGTCGCCGGATACCGGCTGGCCGCCCGGCTGGGCGCCGGTGGCATGGGCAAGGTGTACCTGTCGTACACGCCGGGTGGCCGGCCCGTCGCCATCAAGGTGATCCGGCCCGACTTCGCCGAAGACGCCGAGTTCCGGCGGAGGTTCGCCCAGGAGGTGCACTCCGCCCAGCGCGTCCAGGGCCTCTACACCG
The DNA here is from genome assembly GCF_023218175.1 of Streptomyces lichenis. Taxonomy (GTDB): domain Bacteria; phylum Actinomycetota; class Actinomycetes; order Streptomycetales; family Streptomycetaceae; genus Streptomyces; species Streptomyces lichenis. Next base: position 80,657 of record NZ_JALPTH010000013.1, read on the forward strand.
CACCGGTCATCGACGCCGACACCGACGCCCGCCAGCCCTGGCTGGCCACGGCCTACGTCCCCGGGCCCTCGCTCGCGGACGCCGTCCAGGCGCACGGCCGGCTCCCGCTGGACACCGTGCTGCTGTTGACCGCCGGGATCGCCGAGGCCCTCCAGGTCATCCACGGGGCCGGGATCGTGCACCGCGACCTCAAGCCGGCCAACGTGCTGCTGGCCGCCGACGGTCCCCGGGTCATCGACTTCGGCATCGCCCGGGCCGCCGACGCGACCTCGCTCACCGGCAGCGGCGTCACCATCGGCACCCCGTCCTTCATGGCGCCCGAGCAGGCGGCCGGGCGGTCCGTCACCCCGGCCACCGACATCTTCGCCCTCGGCCAGATCGCCGCCTACGCGGCCGTCGGCAGCCCGGCGTTCGGCGAGGGCACCTCGCACGGGGTGCTCTACCGGATCGTGCACGAGGAGCCCCGGCTCGACGGACTCCCCGGTGAACTGCGGGACCTGGTCACCCGCTGCCTCGCCAAGGACCCCGCCGCGCGCCCCTCGGTCGCTGAGGTGCTGACCCTGTGCCAGACCGCCAACGGCGAGACCGCGCTGCGCCGCCCTGAGGAGTGGCTGCCCGGCGCGGTCGCCGCCGACATCACCACCCGCGCGGCCGCGCCCGCGCCCAAGGCGGCCACCACCCCTCCGCCGCCCGCCCACGCGCCCGCCCCGACCACCCCGCCGCTGCCGAGCCCGCCCGCCCACGCACCCGCTCCGACGGTGCCGCCCGCCCAGGCCCCGACGGTCCCGCCGGCCGCGCCGGAGCCGACCGCCTACGCCGCCCCGGCCACCCCGCCGCCCGGCTTCGGCCCGGCCCCGCAGTCCACCCCGCCGCCCGGGCAGGGCCCCGCCCCGGCCACCCCGTTCCCCGGCTTCGGCCCCGCTCCGCAGCAGGCCGGGTCGGCCGCCTACGGCTACCCCCACCCCGCCCCCGCGCCCGCCGCCTACGGCTATCCGCACCACGCGTCCGCCGACCCGGCCCCGGGCCAGACGGCGGCCACCGCCACGGCGACCACCACCCCGCCCGCCAAGCGCCGCCGGCTCGGCCGCACCCTCGGGCTGGGGCTGGCCGGGGTGCTGACCGTCGCCGCACTCGCCGGCGGCGGCGTCTACTACCTGACCTCCGGCAAGGGCACCGGCGACCAGGCGAAGGGCGGCGGCGGTAGCCCGGCCCCCAAGACGAGCGGCAAGGCCGCGCCCACCGCCCAGGACCCCTCGGACCAGACGTCCTCGGCCGGGGCCCCGTCCACCGGGGGTGACGGAGCCGGCGACGACGAGACCGGCGGGCAGCAGCCGGTCGCCGACCCGACGCCCGCCACGTACACCGGACTCGACCTGGCGGACGAGTACCACCTCACCCTTGGCGACGACCCGATCAAGCCGCTCTCCGGCGAGGCCGACGCGGATGTGGTCTACGACTGGAACCTCGGCCGCATCGAGGTGCGGAACGGCCGGCTGATCCTGCTGCGCACCGGTCAGAAGGGCGACCTGGAGACCTGCCGTACCGAGACCCGGTACGCGGCCCAGGTGGACATGGACTCCCTCTCCAAGGGCTCGCAGTTCTGCGTGCTGACCGACTCCGGGCACATCGGCGTCGTCACCTACCGGGACATCTCCCCGGAGAGCGACCCGAGCCGGTACGTCACCCTGGATGTGACGGTCTGGCGCAACGCCATGGCGGCGACCGACGGCACCGACTCCTAGGGTCTCCGCCCCCGGCTCACGGCCGCCCATCGCCGTCCCGTACGGCGGTGGGCGGCCGTCGCCGTCTCCGGTCCCGGCCGAAGGGTGTCGTTTTTCCGCCAGGGGAGTGGCGCCGGACGGCCCCGATGGCGTTAAGTACAGGTGGCGTTGAGTGCGGGCGCGACCGCAGAACGTGATGCGTGTGAGGGGCGGGAGCAGATGTTGTCGCAGGGTACGGAGCGCAGGTGTGCGACGAGTACCGGTCAGGACCCCAGGGTGGCGGAGCTGAGCACCGCCGTCGCCCGGCTCCGCCGCGAACTGGCGGGCCAGCCGCAGGGGTTCGCCGATCGGGGAATCGCCGAGGAGGAGCTGGCCGCGCTGGCCGCGATGGCCGTCGAAGGGGTGCCCGAGGTGCGCAGGCTGCGCCGCTCGCTGCTCCTGGTCGCCGGGGCGGTCGGCTCGGTCAGCCGGCTGGCCGCCGCGCTCTATGAGGTGCGGGCCGCGGTGGAGTTGTTCGGCGAGCCGACGCGGTAGCCGGGTGGCGGCCGGCCGGTGGCGGCGCCGGTCGCCGGGTGCCGTCCGGCGGCGGACGATGGTGTGGGAGGGGGCCGACCGGACCCGACCCGAGCACCCGGAGGTGGGCCATGACCACGCTCCACATCGAGCACGCGGTGACCGACTACGCGGAGTGGAAGGCGGTGTTCGACCGCTTCGGCGACTTCCGCCGGGAGGGCGGGGTGCGCGGCTACCGCGTGCTGCGGCCGGTGGACGACCAGCGGTATGTGGTGATCGACGTGGACTTCGACGACGCCGCGACCGCGGAGGGCTTCCTCGCCCTGCTGCGGACCCGGGTCTGGGGCTCCGAGGGCGGCAACCAGGCGGTCGCGAGTCCGCCCCGCGCGGCCGTCCTCAACCACGTGGACGCGGGCGGCCCGGGCGACTGAGCGGGCGGGAGTACAAAGACCCGGGACCGTGCCGCCACGCCTGCGACGGCCACGGCGCATTGCCGTACCGGCCCTGTAGCGGTACCGGGCCCCGTAACCGCGCCTGGCCGCGTACCGGCACCGGGCCCTTCGCCGCCTCCGGCCGTGTAGCCGTATCGGCGCCGTCGCAGCGCGCCGCCCCGCAGCCGTACCGGCCCTGTAGCGGCGGCCGGCCCCGTAGCCGTACCGGACCGCCGCCGCGCCCCCGGCCGCGTAGCCGTACCGGGCCCCATAACCGCGCCTGGCCGCGTACCGGCACCGGGCCCTTCGCCGCCTCCGGCCGTGTAGCCGTATCGGCGCCGTCGCAGCGCGCCGCCCCGTAGCCGTACCGGCCCCGTAGTGGCGGCCGGCCCCGTAGCCGTACCGGGCCCCGTAGCCGCGCCCGGCCCCGTAGGGCACCGGGCCCGTCGCCGCCTCCGGCCGCGTAGCCGTATCGGCGCCGTCGCAGCGCCCGCCCCGAAGCTGTACCAGCCCGTCGCAGCGCGCCGCCCCCGCAGCCGTACCGGCCCTGTAGCGGCTCCCGACGCCGTAGCCGTACCGGCCCTGTAGCGGCTCCCGACGCCGCAGTCGTACCGGACCGCCGCCGCTCCCCGGGGCCCCTCAGCCCTGGGTGGTCGACCCCGTGGTGCTGGCCAGGGCGGCGGAGAGTTCGCGGGCCACGCCTTGGAGGACGGGCACGATGGTCTCCTTGGCCGCCTCCGTCACCCGGCCCGCCGGGCCCGAGATGGAGATGGCGGCGGCGGTGGGGGAGTCCGGGATGGAGACCGCGATGCAGCGCACCCCGATCTCCTGCTCGCTGTCGTCCATCGCGTAGCCGGCCGCGCGGACCTGCTCCAGGGCGCCCAGGAAGCCGTCCGCGGTGGTGATGGTCTTCTCGGTGGCGGCGGGCATCCCGGTACGGGCCAGCAGCGCCCGCACCTCCTCCGGCGGGACGTCCGCGAGCAGCGCCTTGCCCACGCCGGTGGAGTGCGGCAGCACCCGGCGGCCGACCTCGGTGAACATCCGCATCGAGTGCTTGGACGGCACCTGGGCGACGTAGACGATCTCATCCCCGTCCAGCAGCGCCATGTTGGCGGTCTCGCCGGTCTCCTCGACCAGCCGGGCCAGATAGGGGCGGGCCCAGGTGCCGAGCAGCCGGGAGGCGGACTCGCCGAGCCGGATCAGCCGGGGGCCCAGCGCATAGCGGCGGTTGGACTGCTGGCGTACGTAGCCGCAGGCGACCAGGGTCCGCATCAGCCGGTGGATGGTGGGCAGCGGCAGCCCGCTGCTGGCGGAGAGCTCGCTCAGCCCGACCTCGCCGCCGGCGTCGGCCATCCGCTCCAGGAGGTCGAAGGCGCGCTCCAGGGACTGGACGCCACCGGTGGCGGCGGGCTTGGCGGCGTCGGTGGTGCTGGCGCTGGACGTCGGCACGGCGGCGGGTCCTTTCGAGGCGGATGGGCAAGTCAGCAGCCTACCGGGCCGTCCGGCGGGGCATCCGGGCCGAGCTGGGGCGTCATGGCCGGTCGGGGAGTGGTCGGTGGGGTGGTCGGAGGGTGGTCTGGGGGTGGTCGGGGGGTGTTTGTCCGGGTGTCCGCCGGGGGGCGACCGGGGGCCGTCCGCGGCGTCTGCTGTGGGGAGCTACGTTCCTCTTCGTGGAATTCCACTTCCACTTCATGGAATCATCCAAGTCGGGTTCACGCCACCCCGATCCGGCCGGGCGACCCTTGACGGCTTGCCCTCAGGGGTGAAGACTCCTTCAACAGTTCGTTGAAGTTCGGCCCGGCGCGGCGAGCAATCCGCTGGTACGGGCGGTGGTAGTGGGAGGTTGCGTGGACGGCCGAGAGGATGGGGGCACGACGGTGGAGGACCGCTCGCGGGCAGCGGCGGAGGGCGCCGGGGCGCCCACCGCGGAGGTGACGCTGGTACTGCGCTCGACCCGGGTGGTCACCCCCGAGGGCACCCGGGCCGCGTCGGTCGCGGTCGCCGGGGAGCGGATCGCCGCGGTGCTCCCGTACGAGACCGAGGTCCCCGCCGGGGCCCGGCTGGAGGACGTCGGCGACCATGTCGTGCTGCCCGGCCTGGTCGACACCCACGTCCATGTCAACGACCCGGGCCGCACCGAGTGGGAGGGCTTCTGGACCGCCACCCGGGCCGCGGCCGCCGGCGGCATCACCACCCTGATCGACATGCCGCTCAACTCCCTGCCGCCCACCACCACGGTGGCGAACCTGCGGGTCAAGCAGGACACCGCCCGTCCCAAGGCCCATGTGGACACCGGCTTCTGGGGCGGGGCGCTGCCGGACAACGTGGGCGATCTGCGCCCGCTGCACGACGCCGGGGTCTTCGGCTTCAAGTGCTTCCTGTCCCCGTCCGGGGTGGACGAGTTCCCGCAGCTCGACCAGGAGCAACTGGCCGCCTCGCTCACCGAGATCGCCGGCTTCGGCGGGCTGATGATCGTGCACGCCGAGGACCCGCACCACCTGGACTCCGCCCCGCAGAAGAGCTCCCCGCACTACGCGGACTTCCTGGCCTCCCGCCCCCGGGACGCCGAGAACACCGCCATCGCGCACCTGATCGACCAGGCCCGCCGGCTCGGCGCCCGGGTCCACGTACTGCATCTGTCCTCCAGTGACGCGCTGCCGCTGATCGCCGCCGCCCGCCGCGAGGGCGTGCGGGTCACCGTGGAGACCTGCCCGCACTTCCTCACCCTCACCGCCGAGGAAGTCCCCGACGGGGCCACCGAGTTCAAGTGCTGCCCGCCCATCCGCGAGGCCGCCAACCAGGACGCCCTGTGGGACGGCCTCGCCGACGGCACCATCGACGCCATCGTCTCCGACCACTCGCCGTCCACCGCCGACCTGAAGACCCCCGACTTCTCCACCGCCTGGGGCGGCATCTCCTCCCTCCAGCTCGGCCTGCCCGCCATCTGGACCGAGGCCCGCCGCCGCGGACGCACCCTGGACGACGTCGCCCGCTGGATGTCCACCGCGCCCGCCGCGCTCGCCGGACTGGACGCCAAGGGCGCCATCGAGGCCGGCCGCGACGCCGACTTCGCCGTCCTCGCGCCGGAGGAGACCTTCACCGTCGACCCCGCCGCCCTGCACCACCGCAACCAGGTCACCGCCTACGCGGGCAGGACCCTGCACGGGGTGGTGAAGTCCACCTGGCTGCGCGGTGTGCGCATCGCCGACCAGGGCGCCCCGGCCGAGCCCACCGGCCGCCTGCTCACCAGGACGAAGTGACCGCCCGAAGGAAGACGTGCCCGCCCGAAAGGAAGAAGTGACCGCAGTGACCGCGCAGAACTCCGCGCAGGACCCCGCCCGCCACACCGCTCAGGACCCCGTCCGCAACACGGCGCAGACCCCCGCCGTCCAGCCCGAGGCCGAGGCCCAGGCCCCGGCCGGGGCGGCCCCGGTCCGCTTCACCGGTGACGCCCGCCCGTACGGCGGCGGCGACCCCTACGCCGACTACCGGACCGCCGACTTCCCCTTCACCGGACTGGTGGACCTGGCCGACCGCCGGCTCGGCGCGGGCGTGATCGCCGCCAACGACGAGTTCTTCGCCGAGCGGGAGAACCTGCTCAAGCCCGAGCCCGCCGAGTTCGACCCCGAGCACTTCGGCCACAAGGGCAAGGTCATGGACGGCTGGGAGACCCGCCGCCGCCGCGGTACGGACGCCGGCACGCCCCACCCGGTGGACGAGGACCACGACTGGGCCCTGGTCCGCCTCGGCGCTCCCGGCGTCGTCCGCGGTCTGGTCGTGGACACCGCCCACTTCCGCGGCAACTACCCGCAGGCCGTGTCGGTGGAGGCCGCCTCCGTGGCCGGCTCCCCGTCCCCCGAGGAGCTGCTCGCCGACGGCGTCGAGTGGACCGTGATCGTGCCGCGCACCGCCGTCGGCGGGCACGCCGCCAACGGCTTCACCGTCGAGTCCGGCAGGCGCTTCACCCACCTGCGGGTCAAGCAGCACCCCGACGGCGGCATCGCCCGCCTCCGGGTCTACGGCGAGGTCGTCCCCGACCCGGTCTGGCTCGGAGTCCTCGGCGCCTTCGACGTGGCCGCCCTGGAGAACGGCGGCCTGGTCGAGGACGCCTCCGACCGGTTCTACTCGCCCGCCACCAACACCATCCAGCCGGGCCGCTCCCGCAAGATGGACGACGGCTGGGAGACCCGCCGCCGCCGCGACAAGGGCAACGACTGGATCCGCTACCGCCTGGTCGAGCAGTCCGCCATCCGCGCCGTGGAGATCGACACCGCGTACCTCAAGGGCAACAGCGCCGGCTGGGCCGCCCTTTCCGTACGCGACGGCGCCGACGGCGACGACTGGACCGAGATCCTGCCCCGCACGCGGCTCCAGCCCGATACCAACCACCGGTTCGTGCTGCCGGAGCCGGCCGTCGGCACCCATGTGCGGATCGACATCTACCCCGACGGCGGCATCTCCCGCCTGCGGCTGTTCGGCTCGCTGACGGACGAGGGCGCCAAGCGCCTGGCCGCCCGCCACGACGAGCTGAGCTGAGCCGGGGCCTCTTGCTGCGGCCCGCCGACACGGGCCGCGCCCACCCGGGCGGGAACGACACCCGCCCGTACGCCGAGGGCGCACCGGAAGGACAGCACCGGTGCGCCCTCGGGCCTTGCTCCGACCCCCGCGTGCCTACGCCGCGTGGCCGCCGTCCACCGAGAACTCGGCGCCCGTGACGTACCCGGCCTCCTCGCCCGCCAGATACGCCACCAGCGAAGCCACCTCGTCCGCCGAGCCGAACCGGCCCAGCGCGGTGAGCCCGATCTGCCCCTCGGCCATCGGCCCGTCCGCCGGGTTCATATCGGTGTCGATCGGACCGGGGTGCACCACGTTGGCGGTGATGCCCCGGCCGCCCAGCTCACGGGCGAGCGCCTTGTTCAGCCCGATCAGCGCCGACTTGCTCATGGCGTACAGCGTCCCGCCCGGCCCCGGCACCCGCTGGGTCATACAGCTGGCGATGGTGATGATCCGCCCGCCGCGCCCCATCACCCCGGCCGCCGCCCGCGAGGCCACGTACACCCCGCGCACGTTCACGGCGAGCACCCGGTCCACATCGGGGAACGAGATCGTCTCGATCGGGCCGAGCACCCCCACCCCGGCGTTGTTGACCAGCACGTCCAGCCGCCCGCCCAGTGCCTCCGCGGCCCGCTCCACCGCGCCCGCCGCCTCGGCCGCGTCACCCGAGTCGGCCCGCAGCGCGACCCCGCGCCGCCCGGTCGACTCGATCGTCCGCACCACCTCCCGGGCCGCCTCCTCGCCGTGCGCATAGGTGACGGCGACATCCGCCCCGTCCCGCGCCAGGCGCAGCGCCGTGGCCGCTCCGATACCCCGGCTCCCGCCCGTGACCAGCGCCGTCCTGCCTCGCATATCCACTTCGGTACTCCTCGTCATCCGTCTCGCCTCTTCCGGCCGAGGACTCCATCCCATCGCCGGGCGCCCCTGGGCGCTGGCGGGGATCGGACACCGAGCCGGGGCGGGGATCGGCGCGTCCGGGGGGGGGGAGTCCGGCCGATGAGTTACGGGCACGGGGGCGGTCTGTCCTGGTGTACGTCCCCGAGGGGATTCGGCACCCAGCGAGAGGCGGACCGCCATGGCCACGCTCACCTTGAACGCCTTCCTCACCCTCGACGGCGTGATGCAGGCGCCCGGCGGACCCGAGGAGGACCCGAGCGACGGGTTCACCGGCGGCGGCTGGCAGGCTCCCTTCGTCGACGAGGACCTGATCCGCTTCGTCACCGGATACCTCGGCCGCGCCGACGGCATCCTGCTCGGCCGCCGGACCTACGAGATCTTCGCCGGCTACTGGCCGAAGGTCACCGACGAGGAGGACCGGATCGCCGGCATCCTCAACTCCCGTCCCAAGTACGTGGTCTCCTCCACCCTCACCTCCGCCGACTGGGAGCACACCACCCTGCTCGGCGGCGACCCAGTGGCTGCGGTGACCCGGCTGAAGGAGGAGGCCGAGGGGGAGGTCCAGGTGCACGGCAGCACCCGGCTGGCCGGGACCCTCGTCGCGCACGGCCTGCTGGACGAGCTGAACCTGCTGGTTCACCCAGTCTTCCTGGGCCAGGGCCGCCGGCTCTTCCCCGACGGCGGGGCCCCCGCCGCGTACGCCCTGACCGGGCAGCGCACCACCGGCGCCGGGGTGGTGGTCACTACCTACCGGCCCGAAGGACCGGCCCGCTTCGGCCTCGTCGGGGAGTGAGCGCGGGCCTACTCCTGGACGGGTACGGCCCGCAGGTTGCCGGCCGCACTCCCCTGAGCCGCCGGGTCGTCCGCGTCCGGAGGCGCCGGAGGTGGCGCGGGGGCCGCGCCGGTGCAACTCCTCGTGGTGGGAGGCCAGATGGCGGGCAGCGGCCTGGTGGGTGACGGCGCTCCGGCCGCAGAGCAGTGTGGATCGCCCCCTGGTCCGGGCCCGGCTCGGGGGTGGTGAACCGCACCCCGGGCAGCAGCGCGGCCAGGTGCGCGGCGGTGCGCTGGTTGGACGCCGGGCCGCCGACGCAGAACTCGGCCCGGGTGCCGGAGCCCTGGCGGGTCTGGTCATGGGCGGCGATCTGGACCTCGGCCCCGCAATCCTTGACCAGCGCGGCCGGTTCGAGCAGCGCGAAGGCGTCGCGCCGGTGCACCGAGCGCTGCTCCCCGCCCATCTGGCGGTTGACCACGAACAGGCACTCCGAGCCGTGCGGCAGCCCGAAGAACCGCTGCCTGCGCCGGAGTCGGCGCCGCCACAGATACGTACGGGCGGACCGGCCAAGGCCCGCGCTGATCCCGGCGGCCACCACCCCGAGCGCGACTTCCAGCACCCCGTCGGTCATGCCGGGACTCCAGCGGCCCCCTCCCGCGCGGTGCAGCCCCCGGCCGCCCCGCCTCCTCGCGGGCGGGCGCGGCGGGGCCGCCAGCCGGCCACCAGGGCGGCCGCCAGCAATAGTTCGGCGATGTCGCCGCCGTAGTACATCAGCTCCGCGCCGCCCTGGAGCTGCTCCAGCGGGGCCCGCACCCGCAGGTACAGGTTCGCGTACACCAGCTGGGAGACGGTGGAGTGCGCGGCGATGGCGGCGCCGAGGACCACCAGCCGGGCCGGTACGCCCGGGCGGGCGGGCGCCGGGTCCGGGCCGGCGATCACCCAGGCGAACAGGCAGCCCGACAGCAGGAAGTGCGCGTGCAGGGCGAGATGGGCGAGCGGACGGCCGTGCACCGCCTCGTACAGCGGGGTGAAGTACAGCGCGCCCAGGGTGCCGGTGGAGAGCAGCAGCGCGGTCACCGGATGGCCGATCAGCCGCAGGGGCGGGCTGCGCAGCACCCGGACCAGGCGCCGGGCGCGCGGCGGCGGCAGGGTGCGGCAGAGCAGGGTGACCGGCGCGCCCAGGACCAGCAGCAGCGGCGCGTACATGCCGATCAGCAGATGCTGGAGCATATGGCCCCGGAAGTCCTGGTGGGCGAACGGCGCCACCGGCGGCAGCAGCGCCGCGCCCAGCACCCCGAGCCCGGTGAGGAACGCGGCGGTGCGGTGCCGCCGCCAGCCGGCCGCCGGGTTGCGGTGCCGGGCCAGCGCCGCCAGCAGCAGATAGACCGCGGCGGCGGCGAGCAGCGCGGTCAGCGGCAGCGCGGTGAACAGCGGCGGCCCGTCGGCACCGGCCCCGGGAGCCGCGCCCGCGCCGGTGCCGTGCGCGGGGGTCACGACGCGGCCGGGCCGCCCCCGGACCCGCCCCCGGCCGAGGGGTCGAAGGGGCGGCCGCGGCGCTGGAGGGTCCAGCCGGCCGCCACCAGCACCGCGCCCAGCAGCAGGAACCCGAGGTCCCACCAGAGCTGCCGCTCACCGGCGTACACATGGTGGATGCCGAGGACGTGGTGGTCCAGGACGCCTTCGACCAGGTTGAACAGCCCCCAGCCGACCAGCACCCAGCCCCACAGCGCCGGGGAGGTCCACACCCGGCGGCGGTGGTGGGTGACCCGGGCGTAGAGGACGGCCAGACCGGTCAGCACGGCGAGCCAGCAGACGGTGTGGAAGATCCCGTCCCAGACGGTGTTCATCTCCAGCCCCGCCACGGTGTCCGCCGGGTAGTACCTCACCCCGATGCGGTCGGTGTCGGTGCTGGTCAGCATGTGGTGCCACTGGAGCAGCTGGTGCAGCAGGATGCCGTCGACGAAGCCGCCGAGCCCCACCCCCAGCACGATGCCCGGGAGCCGCAGGCCGCGGGCGGCGCCGGTGGTGTCCGCGGCCGTACCGGTGGTCGTGGCCATGGAAGTGACTCCGTTCCTCGGGGCGTTCTCCGTGACGTGGCGGGACCTCGTCCCGTACGTGCCCCGGGTGGGCCGTCCCAGTCGCATCCGGCACGGGGGCAGGGGGAGGGGCGGCGGTCCGGGGGAGGCCGACCGTAACGCCCGCCGCCGCCTCCCGCCCGGGCGGCGGCGCGGCACGCACCGGCCCGTCACACCGACGGCGGCGCCCCGCATCCCGGGGCTACGCCTTGCGGACGCCGTCCGCGATCATCAGCACCAGGAAGCCGAGCACCGCGATGACGATATGGGCGAACAGCTCCCACCCCTGGAGGAAGCCCGCCTTCCCGATCAGCCAGTCGGTGAACCCCATCAGGCGGAACCACGGCCATACCTCCCGGATCACACCGCAGACGCCCGCGATCAGCAGGATTCCACCCACCAGCTCCAGTAGTTTCTTCATGGTGCCGATCCTCCGCCGGGCGGGGCCTCCGCCGCGTCCGGCAACGGCACCGTTCCGAGGGTCCGAAAGTATCGGCCCGTTCGACTTCGGTAGCCGCCCGCCCGCCGGGCCGCCCCTTCCGCCTCGCCGCTGCGTAGCGTGGAGGGCATGACGCGAGCGGAGTACCGCTGGCTGCTCCCCTCCGACCTGGCGGACGACCCGGCGGAGGCGGCGGCCACACCACAGCAGAGCCCCGTGCGGGACGCCGGCGGCCCGGCGGCCCGGGGCGCCCGGTGGCGGCCGGGGCGGCGCCGGACGGTCCGCGACTGGGTGGTGGACACCGCCGCCTTCGCCTTCGCCGCCCTGCTCGGGGTGCTCGCCGCCGAGGCCTCCCGGGGGATGGACAACGCCTCCGCGGTGGTCGTCGCCGACCAGGTCGTCGCGGCCGCCGCCTGCTGCGCCCTGTGGGTGCGCCGGCGGTGGCCGGTGCAGCTGACCGCCGTGCTGAGCGTGGTCGGCATCGTCGCCCCGGGGGTCGGCGGCGCGCTGCTCGTCGCCCTGTTCACCGCCGCGGTCCGGGTGCCGTTCGGCCGGCTCGCCCCGCTGGGGCTGTTCGCCATGGCCTGCTCGATCGCCCAGGCGGTGGTCCGGCCCGACCCGTCGATGGGACTGCTCGCCGGGGTCATCGCCAGCGCGGTGCTGCTCCTGCTGGTCACCGGCTGGGGCATGCTGGTGCGCTCCCGCCGCCAGCTGGTGGCCGCCCTGCGGGAACGGGCCGCCCGCGCCGAGGCCGAGGCGGAGCTGCGCGCCGAGCAGGCCCAGCGCGCCGCCCGGGAGGCCATCGCCCGGGAGATGCACGACGTCCTCGCCCATCGGCTCACCCTGCTCAGCGTGCACGCCGGGGCCCTGGAGTTCCGGCCCGACGCCGCCCCCGCCGACGTGGCCCGGGCCGCCGGGGTGATCCGGGACAGCGCCCATGACGCCCTTGAGGACCTGCGCGAGATCATCGGGGTGCTGCGCGCCCCCGGCGAGGGCGACCCGGACCGGCCGCAGCCCACCCTCGCCACCCTGGACGAGCTGGCTGCCGAGTCCCGGCAGGCCGGGATGCGGGTCACCCTGGACAACGGCGTCCCCGACCCCTCGGGCGTCCCCGCCGCCACCGGCCGCGCCGTCTACCGGGTCGCCCAGGAGGGCCTGACCAACGCCCGCAAGCACGCCCCGGGCGCCGAGGTCACCGTCACCGTGCGCGGCCGCCCCGGCGACGGGCTCACCGTCGAGGTGCGCAACCCGGCCGCCCAAGACAGCGCGGCCCGGATGCCCGGCGCCGGGCAGGGGCTGATCGGGCTCACCGAGCGGGCCGTGCTGGCCGGCGGCCGGCTCGACCACGGGCCCCTCCCCGAGGGCGGGTTCGCCCTGCGGGCCTGGCTACCGTGGCCGGTATGACCATCCGGCTGCTCATCGTCGACGACGACCCCCTCGTCCGCGCGGGACTCACCCTGATGCTCGGCGGCGCCGGCATCGAGATCGTCGGCGAGGCCGCCGACGGCTCCGAGGTGCCCGCCCTGGTGGACCGGCTCGCCCCCGACGTCGTGCTGATGGACATCCGGATGCCCCGGGTGGACGGGCTCACCGCCACCGAGCGGCTGCGCGCCCGCCCCGGCGCCCCCGAGGTCGTGGTCCTCACCACCTTCCACGCCGACGAGCAGGTGGTGCGGGCGCTGCGGGCCGGAGCCGCCGGCTTCGTCCTCAAGGACACCCCGCCCGACCGGATCGTGGACGCGGTGCGGCGGGTCGCGGCCGGCGACCCGGTGCTCTCCCCGGCGGTCACCCGCCGGCTGATGGACCGGGTGGCGGACGCCCCGCCCGGCCCCGCCGACCGCCGGGCCGCGGCCACCGCGCGCCTCGCCGTCCTCGCCGAACGCGAACGGGAGGTGGCGCTCGCGGTCGGCGAGGGCCGGTCCAACGCCGAGATCGCCGCCGTGCTCTACATGAGCGTCCCCACCGTCAAGACCCATGTCTCCCGGGTGCTGGGCAAGCTCGGCCTCAACAACCGCGTCCAGATCGCCCTGCTGGTCCACGACGCCGGACTGCTCGACGGCGACGCCGCGCCCTAGCGGACCGGCGGGCGGGCCGGGTGCCTACAGTGGGCCGATGGAGATCATCGAACTCGGCGCGCTCGCCGAGGACTTCACCGCCGACCCGTATCCGGTGTACGCCAAGCTGCGCGGCGCCGGTCCGGTGCACCGGGTGCGCACCCCGCAGGGCCAGGAGGTGTGGCTGGTGGTCGGCCACTCCGAGGCGCGGGCCGCGCTGGCCGACCCCCGGCTGTCGAAGTCGCCCGCCACCGTCGGCGGCACCATGCTGGACGAGCAGGTGGTCGGTTCCAGCCTGCTGGTCCTGGACCCGCCCGACCACACCCGGCTGCGCCGGCTGGTGGCCCGGGAGTTCACCGGGCGCCGGGTGGAGGCGCTGCGCCCCCGCGTCCAGTCGATCACCGACGGCCTGCTGGACGCCATGGCGGGCGGCGGCGGGCGGCGGGCCGACCTGGTGGACGGGCTGGCCTTCCCGCTGCCCATCACCGTCATCTGCGAACTGCTCGGGGTGCCCGCCGCCGACCGGGACGCCTTCCGCGCCTGGACCACCGAGATCGTCGCGCCCAGCGGCGAGGAGTCCGAGTACGCCGCCGTACACGCGCTCTCCGGCTATCTGGACGAGCTCATCGAGGACAAGCGGTGCTCCGGGCCCGCCGACGACCTGCTCTCCGGGCTGCTGCGCACCCGCGCCGAGGACGGCGACGCGCTCTCCGCGACCGAGCTGCGCGCCATGGCGTACCTGCTGCTGATCGCCGGGCACGAGACCACCGTGAACCTGATCGGCAACGGGATGCGGGCGCTGCTCTCGCACCCGGAGCAGCTGGCCGCGCTCCGGGCCGATCCGGGGCTGCTGGACGGGGCGGTGGAGGAGATGCTCCGCTACGACGGGCCGGTGGAGACCGGCACGGTGCGCTTCGCCCGGGAGCCGGTGCCCTGCGGGGACGCGGTCATCCCGGCCGGTGCCTCGGTGCTGGTCGGGATCGCGGCGGGGGACCGGGACCCGGCCCGCTTCTCCGAGCCGGACCGCTTCGACATCCGCCGGGACACCTCCGGGCACCTCGCCTTCGGCCACGGCCTGCACTACTGCCTGGGCGCCCCGCTGGCCCGGCTGGAGGGCCGGATCGCGGTACGGGCCCTGCTGGACCGCTTCCCCGACCTCGCCCTCGACCCGGCCGCCGGCCCGCCGGACTGGCTGCCCGGACTGCTCATCCGCGGGGTCCGCCGGCTGCCCGTGACCTGGTAGAACTCGTCCTGGCCGGCTCTCAGGGCGCTCCGTCGACCTCCGCCGGCCGCACCGGGCGCCGCTCCCGCCGGGACCGCTCGCAGGCCTCGGCGATCCGGAGCGCGGCCAGCGCCTCCCGGCCGTCGCAGGGGTTGTCCCGCTCCCCGCGGGCCAGATGGACGAAGGCGTCCAGCTCGGCCTCGTACGCCGGGGCGAACCGCTCCAGGAAGCCGGTCCAGGGCCGGGTGGCGGGCGGCGGGCCGAGCGGTTCGGTGGAGGCGAGCGGGGTGCGCTCGTCCAGGCCGACGGCGATCTGGTCGTGCTCCCCGGCCAGCTCCATCCGTACGTCGTAGCCGGCTCCGTTGCACCGGGTGGCGGTGGCGGTGGCCAGCGTCCCGTCGTCCAGGGTGAGCAGCGCCGCCGCGGTGTCCACGTCCCCGGCCTCCCGGAACATCGGCGGCCCGGCGTCCGACCCGGTCGCGTACACCTCCACCACCTCCCGCCCGGTCACCCAGCGCAGGATGTCGAAGTCATGGACCAGGCAGTCCCGGTAGAGCCCGCCGGAGAGCGGGAGGTACGCGGACGGCGGCGGTGCCGGGTCGGAGGTGATCGCCCGTACGGTGTGCAGCCGGCCCAGCCGCCCGCTCCGCACCGCCCGGCGAGCGGCCCGGTACCCGGCGTCGAAGCGGCGCATGAAGCCGAGCTGGAGCACCGAGCCGGCCGCTTCGACCGCCCGCAGCGCGGCCAGGGTGCCGGGCAGGTCCACGGCGATCGGCTTCTCGCAGAAGGCCGGCAGCCCGGCCCGCGCGGCCCGGGCGATCAGTTCGGCGTGCGACGCGGTGGCCGAGGTGATCACCACCGCGTCCACGCCCCAGGTGAACACCTCGTCCGCGCCGCCGGCCAGCGCGGCCCCGGTGGCCTCGGCGACCCGCGCCGCCCGCGTCCGGTCGGCGTCGGCGACGACCAGGCTCCCGACCTCCGGATGGCGGGCGAGCAGGCCCGCGTGGAAGGCGCCGATCCGCCCCGTGCCGATGACTCCGATGCGCATGGGCACGACGGTGGATCGGCCCCCGGCCGCTGTCAAGCGATCACCGCGGTCGGCCCAGCGGCCACCGGGCCGACCGTCCGCGTTCTTGACCGCCGGCCCCGCCACCCGTACAAACGCCCGAGGACGGCGGAGACGGGGACGGACGGGGGTGGTGGCACCCGATGACGGGGCCGATGACCGGGCGCCGGAGCACGATGACCCATACTTGGCCGGTCGGGACGGAGCGGTCGGTGTCCCGGCGGCGAGCGGTACGGCGAGAAGGGCACGGCGGCGTGGCAAGGGCAGTCAGAACAGGACACGGGCCGGTACGGGGCCTCCCGGTACGCGCGGTGGGGGCGGTGCTCGCGGTGGTGCTGGGGGTGGTCCTCACCGGATGCAGCTCCACCGGCGGCAAGCGGGCCGAGGACGCCCGCAAGGCGGCCGCCGCCGAGGGCCGCTCGGCCGTGGACACCCCCCGCTGGACCGTCGCCATGGTCACCCACTCGGGGGACGGCGACACCTTCTGGGACATCGTCCAGAGCGGCGCCAAGCAGGCCGCCGTCAAGGACAACATCGACTTCCTCTACGCCAAGAGCGACGAGGGCCAGCAGCAGGCCCAGCTGATCGACTCCTACGTGGACAAGAAGGTCGACGGGCTGATCGTCACCCTGGCCAAGCCGGAGGCGATGAAGGCCGCCGTGCAGCGGGCCGTGAAGGCCGGCATCCCGGTGATCACCGTCAACTCGGGCGCCGACCAGTCCAAGGCCTACGGGGCGCTCACCCATATCGGCCAGGACGAGGGCGTGGCCGGCCAGGCCGTCGGCACCGAGCTCGGCGAGCGGGGCCGCAAGAAGGCGCTGTGCGTCCTGCACGAACAGGGCAACGTGGGCCATGAGCAGCGCTGCGACGGGGTCCGCAAGACCTTCCCCGGCCAGGTGGAGAACCTCTACGTGGACGGCACCACCATGCCGGACGTGCAGGCCTCCATCGAGGCCAAGCTCCAGACCGACCGCGCCATCGACGCGGTGGTCACCCTCGGCGCGCCGTTCGCGGACGCCGCCGCGCAGGCCAAGCGGACCGCCGGCTCCCGGGCGGAGATCGACACCTTCGACCTCAACCCCAAGGTGGCCGCCGGGCTGAAGAGCGGCGACCTCGGCTTCGCCGTGGACCAGCAGCCCTACCTCCAGGGCTACCAGGCCGTGGACCTGCTCTGGCTCTACCGCTACAACGCCGACGTCCTCGGCGGCGGCCGCCCGGTCTTCACCGGACCGCAGGTGGTCACCAAGGAGGACGCCGCGCGGCTGGAGGAGTACACCAGGCGGGGCACCCGGTGACCGCCGCCGCCAAGGAGGCCGCCCCGGCGGCCCGTACCACCAGCCGCCCCCCGCTGGCCCGCCGGCTGCTGGGCCGCCCCGAGCTGGGCTCGGTGGTCGGCGCGCTGGCCGTCTTCCTCTTCTTCGCGGTCGCCGCCGACGGCTTCCTGCGCCCCGCCAGCCTGGGCACGGTGCTCTACGCCGCCTCCACCATCGGGATCATGGCGGTGCCGGTGGCGCTGCTGATGATCGGCGGCGAGTTCGACCTGTCGGCCGGGGTGCTGGTCACCACCTCGGCGCTGGTCTCCTCCATGGTGAGCTTCCAGTTCACCGCCAACGTCTGGGTCGGCGCGGCCGTATCGCTGCTGGTCACCCTGGCCGTCGGCGTCTTCAACGGCGTGATGCTCACCCGGACGAAGCTGCCCAGCTTCATCATCACGCTGGGCACCTTCCTGATGCTGACCGGGCTCAACCTGGGCGTCACCAAGCTGGTCGGCGGCACCGTCTCCACCAAGACCATCGCCGACATGGAGGGCTTCGGCTCCGCCCGGGCGCTCTTCGCCTCTGCCTTCACCGTCGGCGGCGTCGGCATCAAGGTCACCGTGCTCTGGTGGCTCGCCCTGGTGGCGGTGGCCACCTGGATCCTGCTGCGCACCCGCTTCGGCAACCATGTCTACGCGGTCGGCGGCAACGCGGAGGCGGCCCGCGCCGTCGGCGTACCGGTGCGCGCCACCAAGACCGCCCTCTACGCCGGGGTGGCCTTCTGCGCCTGGGTCTCCGGGCAGCACCTGCTGTTCTCGTTCGACGTGGTCCAGTCCGGCGAGGGCGTCGGCAACGAGCTGATCTACATCATCGCCGCGGTCATCGGCGGCTGCCTGATCACCGGCGGCTACGGCTCCGCCGTGGGCGCGGCGGTCGGCGCGCTGATCTTCGGCATGACCAGCAAGGGCATCGTGTACGCGGAGTGGAACCCGGACTGGTTCAAATTCTTCCTCGGCGCGATGCTGCTCCTGGCGACCCTGCTGAACGCCTGGGTCCGCAAGCGCGCGGAGGCCGCCCGATGAGCCCCGGGACCACCCCTCTGATCGAGCTGGACGGCGTCGGCAAGCAGTACGGCGCCGTGCGCGCCCTGGACGGCATCGACCTCTCGGTGCGCGCCGGGCAGATCACCTGCGTGCTGGGCGACAACGGCGCCGGCAAGTCCACCCTGATCAAGATCATCGCCGGGCTGCACCCCCATGACGCCGGCACCCTGCGCATCGACGGCGAGGAGACCCGCCTCGGCTCCCCCCGCGAGGCCCTGGACCGGGGCATCGCCACCGTCTACCAGGACCTCGCCGTGGTCCCCCTGATGCCGGTGTGGCGGAACTTCTTCCTCGGCTCCGAGCCCACCACCGGCCGCGGCCCCCTCCGCCGGCTGGACACCGCCGCCATGCGCGAGACCACCCGCTCCGCGCTGCTCCGGATGGGCATCGACCTGCGGGACGTGGACCAGCCCATCGGCACCCTCTCCGGCGGCGAGCGGCAGTGCGTGGCCATCGCCCGCGCCGTCCACTTCGGCGCCAAGGTGCTGGTGCTGGACGAGCCCACGGCCGCGCTCGGCGTCAAGCAGTCCGGAGTGGTCCTGAAGTACGTGGCCGCCGCCCGCGACGCCGGGCTCGGCGTGGTCCTCATCACCCACAACCCGCACCACGCCTACCTGGTCGGCGACCGCTTCGTGCTCCTCAAGCGCGGCGCCATGGCCGCCGCCCACACCCGCGAGGCGGTCACCCTCGACGAGCTGACCAGGCAGATGGCGGGCGGCAGCGAACTGGACGACCTCCGCCACGAACTGGAGCGCGACCCCGGAAGGTGATCCGCGCCGCCGGGCCGCCGCACCCCGCGGCCCGGCCGCCCGGCGGTGCGCACCTGGCAGAATCGGTCCCGGCGGGCGCCGTCCGCCGCCGGTGCGCCCCGTCCCGCCGGCCCCACCGACACCACCCACGCGAGGACCGTTGAGCACGTACCGAGACGTCGCCCACCGGGGCTCCGCCCGCGCCACCGTGCTGCGGACCGTCGGGACCCGGGAGCGCCGCTCGCATCTGAGCGCGCCCCGCGTGCCCACCGTGGGCATCGACATCGGCGGCACCAAGGTGATGGCGGGCGTCGTGGACGCCGACGGTCAGATCCTGGAGCGGATCAAGACCGAGACGCCCGACAAGTCCAAGAGCGCCAAGGTGGTCGAGGACACCATCACCGAGCTGGTCCTGGACCTCTCCGACCGGCACGATGTGCACGCCGTCGGCATCGGCGCGGCCGGCTGGGTGGACGCCGACCGCAGCCGGGTGCTGTTCGCCCCCCATCTGGCCTGGCGCAACGAACCCCTCCGCGACGCCCTGGAGGCCCGGCTCGCCGTCCCCGTCATGGTGGACAACGACGCCAACACCGCCGCCTGGGCCGAGTGGCGCTTCGGCGCCGGCCGCGGCGAGGACCATCTGGTGATGATCACCCTGGGCACCGGTATCGGTGGCGCCATCCTGGAGGACGGCCAGGTCAAGCGGGGCAAGTACGGGGTGGCCGGCGAGTTCGGCCATATGCAGGTGGTCCCCGGCGGGCACCGCTGCCCGTGCGGCAACCGCGGCTGCTGGGAGCAGTACAGCTCCGGCAACGCCCTGGTCCGCGAGGCCCGCGAGCTGGCCGCCGCGGACTCCCCGGTCGCGCACGACATCATCGAACGGGTCAAGGGCAGCGTCCCCGACATCACCGGGCCGCTCATCACCGAGCTGGCCCGCGAGGGCGACGCCATGTGCGTGGAGCTGCTCCAGGACATCGGCCAGTGGCTCGGCGTCGGCATCGCCAACCTGGCCGCCGCCCTGGACCCCTCCTGCTTCGTCATCGGCGGCGGTGTCTCGGCCGCCGACGACCTGCTGATCGTCCCCGCCCGGGACGCCTTCAAGCGCCACCTCACCGGCCGCGGCTACCGCCCCGAGGCCCGGATCGCCAAGGCCCAGCTCGGCCCCGAGGCCGGCATGGTCGGCGCCGCCGACCTCGCCCGGCTGGTCGCCCGGCGCTTCCGCCGCGCCAACCGCCGCCGCGTCGAGCGCCATGAGCGCTACGAGCGGTACGCCCAGGCCATCCGTACCGGCACCCTGCCCTTCAGCGGTGCGGTGGCCGACGGTACGGAGACCGAACCCACCCCTCGGGAACCGTAGCCATGTCCGTCCTGCACCAGCCCGCCACCGCCGACGAGCGCCGCCGGATGATCCGCCGCCGGGTGATCACCGCGCTGGTCATCGTGCTGCTCATCGGCATCCCGGCCGGCTATCTCGTGATCTCCGCCCAGCAGAGCCGCGACAGCGGCCGCGACAAGGCCGCCGAGTCCTCGGTGGCCGGCCTCCAGGACCAGTGGCCCTCCAAGATGAAGCGCCGGGTCTTCGAGGTGCCCATCCCGGGCGGCGCCACCGAGGTCGCCTACTTCGAGACCAGCAACTGGAAGACCAGCCGGCTGTACGTGGAGTTCACCACCAGCGGCTCCGGCCTGGACACCTTCCTGGAGCGGGTCGGCACCAGCCGCTCCGCCCTGGACACCGGCAGGGTGAGCGTCGGCCACCGGGACGCCGCGACCGTCGGCTGGACCTTCCCCGACCGCCGCGACTGGGCCGCCACCACCCACCACCTGCCCACCCCCCGCCCCGACCGGGACATCACCGTCGACCTCACCGACCCGGCCGCCCCCCGGGTTTACGTGGTCTCCACGACCACCCCCTGACGCCCCGGGCCCGCAGGAGCCCCTTCCGGAGACCCGGGCCCGGGGTCGGCAACCCCGCCCCCCCCCGCAGGCCCCGGGTCAGTAGTCCCGGCCGTTCAGCGCCCGGTAGAGGAAGCGGGTGCCGGCCTCCACGGCCTCCTCCTCGGAGAGCTCGGGCCACAGCCCGGCCAGCCCCTCCAGCACGGTCGTCATCAGCGCCAGACTGGTCCCCGGCGCGGCCGGCAGCCGCTCCACCGGCGCCAGATGCCCGGCCAGGTCCTCGCTCTGGTCCCGCCGGAAGCGGTCGAGCACGGCCGCGAACTCCTCGCTCACCAGCGCCGCCTGGCGCAGCGCCGCCATGGTCGGGGCGTGCGCGCGGTGCACCCGCCAGTAGGCGGAGACATGGTGGCGGATCGCCTCGGGGTCGGAGAAGTCCGCGCTGTGCGCCTCGTCCGCGGCCCAGGCGTCGCTCGCCGCGGCCACCTCCCCGAGCAGCGCCTCCAGCAGCTGCTCCTTGCCCGTGAAGTGGTTGTAGAAGGAGCCCGCCGAGCGTCCGGCCTCGGCCGTGATGTCGGTGATCTTGGTGTTGAGGTACCCCTTCGCGGCGAACACCCGCTCGGCCGCCGCCAGCAGAGCCGCCCTGGTGTCGGCCGCCTGCTTCTCCCGACTCGCCCGCACGTCCGTTCCTCCTCGCCACTTGACGACGCACGCTAGCAGCGCGCATGCTGAACCTGCATTCACTGAATCTCAATTCAGCAAATCCTCGCGCCCGCTCACGTCCCCCCGAACGGAGAACCCCATGCGCGTCCTCGTCATCGGCGCCGGACCCACCGGACTCACCCTCGGCATCGACCTCGCCCGGCGCGGAGTGGAGGTGCGGGTGATCGACAAGGCCCGGTCCTTCTTCTCCGGCTCGCGCGGCGACGGCCTCCAGCCGCGCACCTTGGAGGTCTTCGACGACCTCGGCGTCCTGGACGCCGTACTCCGGGCCGGCGCGCCGACGGCGCCCTTCCGGGTCCATCTCGACGGCGTGTACGCGGGGGAGCGGCGGATGGTCGAACCGGCCGCGCCCACCCCGGCCGTGCCCTACCCCGACCCCTGGGTGCTGGGCCAGTCGCAGACCGAGGCGATCCTGCGGGCCCGGCTCGCCGAGTACGGGGTGAAGGTCGAGCTCGGCACCGCGCTGACCGCCCTGGAGCAGGACCCCGACGGGGTCACCGCCCGGCTGTCCACCGGCGAGCGGCCCCGCGTCGACTACCTGGTCGGCGCGGACGGGGGCGCCAGCCTGGTCCGCAAGGCGATCGGGGTGGCCTTCCCGGGCACCACCGACGAGTCCTTCCGGGTCCTGGTCGGCGATGTCACCGCGCCCGGTCTCGACCTCGCCCTCGGCCACTGGTTCGCCCGGGCGGAGGACCCGGTGCACGGGGTCGCCCTCACCCCCCTGCCCGGCACCGGGGCGTTCCAGTTCATCAGCCCTCTCGGCGAGGGCGACGACGCCTCCCTGGCCACCATGCAGGCCCTGCTGGACCGGTGCGGCGCCGGAATACGGCTGACCGGCCACGGCTGGGCGACCGTCTGGCGGCCCAACGCCCGGCTGGCCGAGCGCTACCGGGCCGGCCGGGTCTTCCTCGCCGGAGACGCCGCCCATGTCCACCCGCCCACCGGCGGCCAGGGCCTCAACACCGGTGTGCAGGACGCCTACAACCTGGGCTGGAAGCTCGCCGGGGAGACCGCGCTCGACACCTACGAGACCGAGCGGCGCACGGTGGCCGCCCGCGTCCTGGGCGCCAGTACCGCCCTGCTCGACCGGTACACCGAGGGCCGCGAGGACGCCCACCGGCGCGGCCCGGACGGCTACGGCCTGGACATCAGCTACCGCGCCCCGGACGCCGAAGGCCCCCTGGCCCCCGGCGACCGCGCCCCGGACGCCCCGCTGCTGGACCCCGCCGGCCGGCCCGTCCGCCTCTTCGACCTCTTCCGCGGCCCGCACGCCACCCGCCTGTACTTCGGCACCCCGGCCCCCGACGAGCCGCACGCCTACGCCGTACTGCGCCCCGGCACCACCCCGCCCGCCCACGGCCGCCATGTCACCGACCCCGACGGCCACGCCTTCGCCGCCTACGCCGCCGAGCCCGGCGCCATCTTCCGCATCCGCCCGGACGGCTACCTGGGCTGACCGGCGGTCGGGGATGGGGCAGGCCGCGCGGGCCTCGGTCGGCGGCGTCCGCCGCGAGACCTCGTTCCGGACGGAGAGCTCGCCTGCCACTGGGCCTGTGACACAGCCGGCGCGGCCCGCGCTCCACCGTGTCGTACAGATCGCGAGGAGATACCCGCAACCCGGCTCCCTCGCCGCTCTCCGAAGCATGACGATGGTGCACCCGGGCCCGTGACACCGCATCCCGGCCCTGAGCACGGACTGGAAACCGACCAAGACGAGAGAGGCACCGGCTGATGAGTGCAGGTGAGGAACCCCAGCTGCCCGCGCGGATCGACACCAGCGTGGCGCACTCCGCGCGCGTGTGGAACTACTGGCTCGGCGGAAAGGACAACTTCGCCGCGGACCGGGCGGCGGGCGACGCCTACCGGGAGAAGTACCCGCTCATCGAGACGTTCGCCCGGGAGAGCCGGGACTTCCTGCGGCGCACCGTGACCTATCTGGCCCGGGACGCCGGCATCCGGCAGTTCCTGGACCTGGGCGCCGGGCTGCCCACGGTGGACAACACCCACGAGGTGGCCCAGCGCCTGGCCCCGGAGTCCCGGATCGTCTACGTCGACCACGACCCCCTGGTGCTGCTGCACGTCCACGCCCTGCTGACCAGCACCCCCGAGGGCGCGACCGCCTATGTGGAGGCGGACATGCGGGACACCGACGCGGTGCTCGACGGCGCGGCACAGACCTTGGACCTGTCCGAGCCGGTCGCGCTGGTGATCTCCGACGTACTGGGGCACATCGTGGACTGGGACGAGGCGCTGTCCCTGGTACGGCGGCTGGTGGACCGGCTGCCGTCCGGCAGCCATCTGGCGCTCAGCCACTCCACCGCCGGCGACGAGACCCACCGCGCCGTGCAGGACGAGTACAACAGCAGCGGCGCCATCCCGTACATCTTCCGGGAGCCGGAGACCACCGTGGCGTTCTTCGACGGCCTTCGGATGGTGGAGCCGGGGATGGTGTCCTGGCCGAACTGGCGGCCCGACGAGAACACCGGCACCACGACCGCCCGAGCCGGCTGGGGCGCCGTGGCCCGTATCCCGTGAGCCCGAGACCACCCGCTCAGCCCGTGACCGGGTCGCCGGGGCCCTCGACGGGGACGCCCAGCCGGGCGGCCACCTCGGTGAGGGCCCGCCCCAGCGGCAGCGCCACCCGGGTCCGCGCCCACCGGTCGCCGCGGGTCGGATCCCGGTTGACGATCAGTACCGGCTTCCCCTCCCCGGCCGCCTGGCGGACGAACCGGAGCCCGGACATCACTGTCAGCGAAGATCCGAGGACCAGTAGCGAGGCCGCCTCCCGGACCGCCGCCCGGCACGACTCGACCCGCGGCGGCGGTACGGCCTCCCCGAAGAAGACCACGTCCGGCTTGAGGACCCCGCCGCAGACCGCGCAGGGCACCACCTGGAAGTCCCCGACCTGGTCGTCGGTGAGGTCGGCGTCCCCGTCCGGGTTGATCCCGGCGGCCGTCGGCGCGAAGCCCGGGTTCGCCTCCTCCAGCCGGCGGGCCAGCTCACGGCGCGCCCCGAGGGTGCCGCAGGACAGGCAGACGACCCGGTCGAGGCTCCCGTGCAGCTCCACGACGTCCTCGCTGCCCGCGGCCTGGTGCAGTCCGTCGACGTTCTGCGTGATCACACCCGAGAGCAGGCCGCCTCGCGCGAAGGCCGCCACGGCCCGGTGCCCGGCGTTGGGCCGGGCGCGGCCGAAGACCCGCCAGCCCAGATGGCTGCGCGCCCAGTACCGGCGCCGGGCCCGCGGGTCGGACACGAACTCCTGATAGGTCATCGGCGTGTGCCGGCTCAGGCTCCCGCCCTCACCCCGGTAGTCGGGAATCCCCGACTCGGTCGAGATGCCCGCGCCACTGAGCACCAGCACCCCGCCACCGCCCAGCACCTCGGCGACCGGTTCCCAGTCGGTGGTGCCGGGCGGAAGGTCCCCGTCCGGGACCCAGCTCAGGGTGGGGCGCATACGCATGCTGCCAGCGTACGGAACCGGGTCGGCCGCCCGTGGGGGAACGGGTGCCGCCGGTGCCGCGTGAGTGGGCGTGTGGGGGGTACTGGGGGTTTTCGAGTGGGACCGACCGGGACCCCGAGTCCGGTCGTCCCCGACCCCTAGGAGGAACCATGACTGACCCCGAGCAGGACCCGACCCAGCAGGAGGGCCCGGCCGACGGCGGTGCCGCGGGCACCCCGGGCGTGCACGATGGTGGTGCGGACGGCGGTGCGGAGGGCCCGGCGGACGGTGGCGCCGCGGGTACCCCGGGTGTGCATGACGGTGGTGCCGATGGCGGTGCGGAGGGGCCGGCCGATGGCGGCGCCGCGGGCACGCCGGGTGTGCAGGATGGTGGCGCCGACGGCGGTGCTGAGGGGCCGGCCGACGGGGGTGCGGCGGGTACCCCGGGTGTGCACGACGGTGGCGCGGACGGTGGTGCGGAGGGGCCGGCCGATGGCGGAGCCTCGGGCACCCCGGGTGTGCGGGACGGTGGCGCCGACGGCGGTGCCGGCGCTTGAGCACCACCACACGGCCGACCGAGGACACCGCCGCCGACAACGGCGGCGGTGTCCTCGCGGCGCGGCTGACCGGCCTCGGCCGTGAGGAGTTCGCCCGCGAGGTCTGGGGACGTGTCCCCTCGCTCACCCGCGCAGCCGACGATTTCTCCGACCTCTTCTCCGCGCGTGCCGTGGACGAGCTGGTCTCCCGCCGCGGACTGCGCACCCCCTTTCTGAGGGTCGCCAAGAACGGGGCCACCCTCCCCGACTCCGCCTTCACCGCACCCGCGGGCGTCGGCGCCACCATCGCGGACCAGCTCGACGACACCGCCCTGTGGCGCAGCTTCGCCGACGGCGCCACGCTGGTGCTCCAGGCGCTGCAGCGCACCTGGGAACCGGTCGCCGACCTCACCTCCCGGCTCGGCACGGAGCTCGGCCACCCCGTACAGGCGAACGCCTATATCACCCCGCCGCAGAACCGCGGCTTCGACGACCACTACGACGTCCACGACGTCTTCGTCCTGCAGATCGCCGGCACCAAGCGGTGGATCCTGCACGAGCCCGTCCATCCCGACCCCCTGCGCGACCAGCCCTGGACCGACCACCGCGCCGAGGTCGCCGCCGCGGCCGAGGGCGAGCCGTGGCTGGACACCGTGCTGGAGCCCGGCGATGTGCTGTACCTGCCGCGCGGCTGGCTGCATGCCGCCCAGGCGCAGGGCGAGGTCTCCATCCATCTGACGCTCGGCGTGCACACCTGGACCCGCCACGCGCTGGCCGAGCACCTCGCGCAGAGCGCCCTCGCCCTGCTGGTCGAGGACGAGGAGATGCGCGGTTCGCTGCCGCTCGGCTGGGACGGCCCGGGCGACGAGCTCGCCCTGGTCCGCGAACGGCTCGCCGCCGCGCTCACCCGGGCCGACCCCGCACCCCGCGTCCAGCGTGTCCGCCGGAGCCAGTCGCGACCCGAACCGCTCGGCCCCCTCGCCCAGTCGGCGGCCCTCGCCGCCCTCGCCCCCGACGTGCCGCTGCGCCTGCGCGGGGCTCTGGCGGCACGCCTCGACGGGCGGCGGCTGTCCACCCGGGTCGGCTGGCTCGACTTCGCGGAAGCGGACCTTCCGTCCGTCCGGCGGGTACTGGACGGCGAGGTCCACACGGCCGGGGACCTCGGTCTCGCCCTCGCCGAACGGCTGCTGCGTACGGGCGTGCTGGTGCCGGCCGGGGCGTGAAGCGGCGGCGATGACCGAACCGAGCCGATTCTTCTGCGCCGAGGCCGCCCGGGTGCGGGGCGACGCCCTCGCGGGCACCGCCCCGTACGGCTCGGTCTGGATCCTGATCGAACACCGCGGCGGCTGGCCCGCCAACGGCTTCGACGGGCTGGACCTGGAGCCCGCAGTCAAGGCGCGCGTGTACGCGGCCGCCGCGGCCCTGCGCGCCCGGATGCTGCTGATCCGCCGCCACGGCCGCCGCACCACGTCCTCGTCCCTGCCGCGCTGGGCCGTCCTGCGGCAGTACGCGGACGGCGAGCATCGGCAGCGGTGGGGGACCTGGCGACGCGACGAGGACCTCGGGGAGATCGTCGAGGCCCTGGACACGCCCGGCGAACCCGGGTGGCCACCGGTCGTCCTGGTCTGCGCGCACGGCACGCACGACACCTGCTGCGCCGTACGCGGCCGGCCGGTCGGCCGCGCGCTCAGCGAGCGTTGGCCCGAGCTGGTCTGGGAGTGCACCCATGTGGGCGGCGACCGCTTCGCCGCCAATGTGGTCGTCGCCCCGGACGGGGTCTACTACGGCAATCTGGACGGCCCCACCGCCGTGACCGCCGTCGGGGAGCACCTCGCCGGCCGCATCCACGGCGACCATCTGCGCGGCTACACCGATCTCGTGCCGCCGCAGCAGGCCGCCCTCGCCGCGGTGCTCCGCCACGCTGGGCCAGCCGGCCGCCATGACTACGCGATCGAGGAGACGGTCCGCGACCACGACCGCTGGTACATCCGCGTCACCGGCCGTCTCACCGGCCTGTCGGCCTTCGAGGTCGAGGTGCGCTCGCACCGCACTCCGCCGAACCGCCTCACCTGCCGCGGCCTGCACGCCGCCTCGTCCGTGTCCTACGAGGTGACGGCCCTGCATGTAGGCCGGGCCGGGTGAACGCCGGGCACCACGGCCTCCTCCCCCAAGGCCGGCGGGCCCGCCTTCCAGGCCAGGTCGACCGCGGCGCGGGCCATCGCGCGCTGGGCGGACGCCACCGTGGTCAGCGGGGGACCGGCGATCACCGCCTCGGCGATGTCGTCGAAGGCCACCACCGCCAGGTCCTCCGGCACCCGGATCCCGAGCTCCGCGGCTGCCCGCAGCAGACCGATCGCCTGGTCGTCGGTGACGCAGAAGACGGCCGAGGGCCGGTCGGGACCGTCGAGCAGCCGGCGCGCCACGGTATGGGCGTTGGTGGAGGAGTTGACGATGACGTCCGACCCGCGTTCCCGCTGTGCCGCCGCGCTCGCCCCCGCGTCGGGCGACCTGGGCTGGGGGCGAAAGACGGCCCTCGGATCTGCCGCCGCGTTCCCCCGGTCGTGTGGCAGCGCGCGGTGCATGAGAGGGTCGGACGGGTGAGCGAGACATCACCGAACACCCTCCAGTACCGGACCGACGGGCCCGATGACGCTCCCGTCCTCGTCCTCGGCCCCTCGCTGGGCACCACCTGGCACATGTGGGACCGGCAGATCCCCGAGCTCACCCGGCAGTGGCGGGTCGTCCGGTTCGACCTGCCCGGGCACGGCGGCGCCCCCGCCGCCCCGGCGCCGTCCGTCGGGGAGCTGGCCGACCGGCTGCTGGCCACCCTCGACGAGCTGGGCGTGCAGCGCTTCGGGTACGCCGGGTGCTCGATCGGCGGCGCGATCGGGGCCGACCTGGCGCTGCGGGCCCCGCACCGGCTGGCCGCGCTCGTCCTGGTCGCCGCCTCGCCCCGGTTCGGCACCGCCGACGAGTTCCGCCAGCGCGGCGCGATCGTGCGGGCCAACGGGCTGGAGCCGATGGCCCGCAGCGCCCCCGAGCGCTGGTTCACCCCCGGCTTCGCCGCGGCCCAGCCCGCCATCGTGGAGTGGGCTGTGCAGATGGTGCGCACCACCGACCCGGGCTGCTACTCCGCCGCCTGCGAGGCGCTGGCCGCCTTCGACGTACGCGCCGAGCTGGGCCGGATCGGCGTCCCCACCCTGGTGCTGGTCGGCTCCGAGGACCGGGTCACCGGCCCCGCCGAGGCCCGCACCCTGGTGGCCGGCATACCGGACGCCCGGCTCGCCGTGGTGCCCGGCGCCTCCCATCTGGCCCCGGTCGAGCAGCCGGCCGCGGTGACCGACCTCCTGATCCGCCACCTCTCGTCCGCCTGGCAGCCCGCCGCCGACTCCTCCACCGGAATGGCCGCCCCCGTCCCGCCCCCGGCGCCGATCCCCGCGCCCGCACCGGGCCCGGCCCCTGCCGGCTACGGCCCGCCCCCGGTCGGCTACACGCCCGCCCCCGCGCCGTACCCCCAGGCCCCCACCCCGGCCCCCGCCGGCTACGGCTACCCGGGCCCGATCCAGCCCACGGGACCCACCAGCCCCACGGGACCCACCAGCCCCACGGGACCCACCAGCCCCACGGGACCCACCGGCCCCGTCGCGCCCACCGGCCCCACCGGGCCGTTCGCACCGCCCGCCCCGGCCCCTGTCGACCTCGGCGCCCCTGTCCCCGCCCCGGCGCCCGCCCCCGTCGACCTCGGCGCCCCCGCCCCGGTCGCCGAGGCGGAGGGGCCCGCCGAGCCGCCGGCCCAGCCCGTACCCCTGGCCCCGCCCCTGGACACCCCCGTCCCCTCCGCGCCCCTCGTGCCCCCCGCGTCGGAGGCCACCGGGGCCGAGCCGGAGGCCAGGCGTCCTGATCCGTACGAGACCGGGCGGCCTGATGCGTACGAGGCCGGGATACGGGTGCGGCGGGAGGTCCTCGGGGACGCGCATGTGGACGCGGCCACCGAGGGCGCCGACGCGTTCTCCGCCGACTTCCAGGAGCTCATCACCCGGTACGCCTGGGGCGAGGTGTGGACCCGGGACGGCCTGGACCGCCGCACCCGCAGCGCCGTCACGCTCACCGCGCTGGTCGCCGGCGGGCAGTTGGAGGAGCTGGCCTTCCACACCCGGGCGGCCCTGCGGGGCGGGATGACGCCCGCCGAGATCCGCGAGGTCCTCATCCACTGCGCCGTCTACTGCGGGGTACCCGCAGCCAACGCGGCGTTCCGCGTCGCGGGACGGGTCGTCCGCGAGGAGACCGGCGCGGGCGGAAGCGGCGCGGGGGAGGACGGCGGCGGAGAGGCCGACGCGCGGGCGACCTACGGCGAGTGAAGCGGAGGAGGACGGCGGTATGGGCATCACGCTGACGAAGAAGACGCACGCCTGCGTCCGGCTGGAGAAGGACGGGCGCACCCTGGTCATCGACCCGGGCGGGTTCAGCGAGCAGGACGCCGCGCTCGGCGCGGACGCGGTGCTGGTCACCCATGAGCACCCCGACCACTTCGACGAGGGGCGGCTGCGGGCCGCCCTGGACGCGGACCCGGCCGCCGAGATCTGGACCCTGCGCAGTGTCGCGGACGCGCTCTCGGCGGCCTTCCCGGGCCGTGTCCACACCGTCGGCCACGGCGACACCTTCACCGCCGCCGGCTTCGAGGTGGAGGTGCACGGGGAGCTGCACGCGGTGATCCACCCCGACATCCCCCGGATCACCAATGTGGGCTATCTGGTGGACGGCTCCGTCTTCCACCCGGGTGACGCGCTCACCGTCCCCGGCCGCCCGGTGGAGACCCTGCTGCTGCCGATCATGGCGCCGTGGAGCAAGGTCTCCGAGGTGGTCGACTACGTCCGCGAGGTCGAGCCGGTGCGCGCCATCGACGTCCACGACGCCCTGCTGACGGACCTGGCGCGCCCGGTGTACGGGGGGCATGTCGGCCGGCTCACCGGCGCCGACCACCTGCCCCTGGACCCGGGGGCGACCCGGGAGCTCTGAGCGGTGTCAGTGGCCCCCGATACGCTGGGGGCCATGCGCATCGCGACCTGGAACGTCAATTCGATCACCGCCCGGCTGCCCCGGCTGCTGGCCTGGCTGGAGAGCAGCGGCACTGATGTGCTCTGCGTCCAGGAGACCAAGTGCACCGCCGAGCAGTTCCCCACCGACGCGCTGCGCGAGGCGGGGTACGAGTCCTCGGTGCACGCCACCGGCCGGTGGAACGGCGTGGCGCTGGTCTCCCGGGCCGGCCTGGCGGACGTGGTGCACGGCCTGCCCGGCGGACCGGAGTACGAGGGGGTGGCCGAGCCCCGGGCGATCTCCGCGACCTGCGGCCCGGTCCGCCTCTGGTCCGTCTACGTGCCCAACGGCCGCGAGGTCGCCCATGAGCACTACGCGTACAAGCTGCGCTGGCTGGAGGCGCTGAAGGAGGCCGTCGCGGAGGACGCGGCGGGCCCGCGCCCCTTCGCGGTGCTGGGCGACTACAACATCGCGCCCACCGACGACGACGTGTTCGACCCCGCCGTCTTCGAGGGCGCCACCCATGTCACCGAGCCGGAGCGGGCCGCGCTCGCCGCGCTGCGGGACACCGGGCTGGGCGATGTGGTGCCCCGCCCGCTGAAGTACGACCACCCCTACACGTACTGGGACTACCGCCAGCTCGCCTTCCCGAAGAACCGGGGCATGCGCATCGACCTGGTGTACGGGAACAAGCCGTTCGCCGACGCCGTCAAGGACGGCTATGTGGACCGCGAGGAGCGCAAGGGCAAGGGGGCGTCCGACCACGCCCCGGTGGTGGTCGACCTCGACGTCTGACGAGGCGTCGGCCGGCGCCCGGTGATCGACCTGACGGGGTGCGGCATGCGAGGCTGAGGGGATGGAGATCCCCTTCCTGGACGGCTGGCGCAGGAGACACGGCGAGCGGACCGCCCCGGGCGGCCCGCGCGACCCGGCCGCCCTGGCGGGCATGCTCGCCGAGTGCGAGCTGCTGCGCGCCCGGGTCCAGGGGTACGGGGTGCGGCTGGACGACACCCCGGACTCGCTGGCGGCCATCGACCAGCTCCCGCCGCGCTGGCGCGAGGACCCCGAGGAGCTGCCCTGGTTCGGCAACGACGCGGGGCTGTACCTCGGCACCGTCATCGTGCGTACGGTGCCGGGTGCGGCGTGGCAGCTGACGGCCGCCGGCCACCCGGTGGTGCGGCTCGCCTCCGGGCGGGAGATCGACGTGGTGGCGGCGGGCCTGGACTGGGCGGCGGGCGGTTCGCCGGAGCTGTCGCAGGTGTACGCGGAGGCCGCCGAGACCTGACCCGGCCCCCCGCCGGGGCGCGCCCGAGGGGGGCCGGTGTCACATGCCGCTCATACGACTCATGCGGCATCTGCCCCGTTTCGCGTGTCGGACCGGCGAAGTCCCTTTCCGAGCTGGGTAGTTTCGCTGACCGTGACACCGCCGGAACACCGGGAACGGGGAGGCCCTGCCCCGCCCGGCGGGCGGCCGGGGATCACTCCTCGCGTACCGGTACCGACACGTATGACGGGTCGGCCTCCGGTGAGGAGAAGGTCAGCCGCGCGCCGGACGGGTTGTGCTCGATGTAGAGCGGGTCGACGGTGTCGACGACCAGGGCGAGCCGGTGGCCGGCCGGGACGTCGTAGGCGGTGGAGAACAGCTCCAGGTCGACGGGGAACGGCCGGCCCGGCGTCTTGTCGTGGAAGGTGTACGGGGCGTGGCTGACCAGCTTGCCCACGCCCAGCGGCCCCACGTCGTACAGATAGGCGACCATGGTGCCGCTCGCCTGGGTGCTGGTGAGCGTGGTGTGCAGCTTCGCGGTGCCGCGCACCCGCTGCTCGCTGCCGTACCGCTCGGACTGCCAGACGGCGGTGAAGGAGCGGGGGAGCAGCGGGATGGAGGCCAGCGGCGGCAGCTTGAGGAACTGGTCCAGCGCGCTGGAGAGGATCAGAGTGCCGCCGTCGGCGCCGGAGTTGACGTTCGCCCAGGGCCGCTGTTGCCCGGCCAGTGCGATCTTCCGCTCGGTGGCGCCGACCGACTTCCAGTCCGGGTAGCCCTCGTAGCCGCCGCCGGTACGGGCCTTCAGCTGGACCGGCTGCTCCCGGTCGATGCCGTTGGCCTCGCCCTTGAGATGGTGGTCGAACCAGCGCCGGGTGCTGGTCCAGGTGTCGTTGGGCAGCCCGAGCAGTCCGGTGGCCTCGGCGGTGGCATGGTCGCCGGGGCGGAACTCCAGCCGCTTGGGGCCCTTCAGCTTCTCGAAGAAGGAGGCGTACTGGTTGGGCGGGAAGATCGAGTCGCCCCAGGCGTTGCCGAGCATCACGGCGGTGCCGTTGGCGTTGATCCGGTCCAGGTAGGTGACCGGGGAGCGCTTGGCGCCCCAGGCGATCATGTCGGCCTCCTTCTCCAGATTGGAGGCGAGGAAGTCCTTCAGCACCTGCTGGAGCTCGGCGCTGGGCCGCCCGGTGAGCTGGGCGGAGCCGCCGAGCAGGGCGGCGGCCTGGAGGTGCTGGGTGCGCCCGCTGTAGATGGAGTCGATCAGGTCGGCCCAGCCGCTGAGCGCGGCGACCGCCTTGACCCGCTCGTCGTGCGCGGCGGCCAGCAGGCTGATGCCCGCGCCGTAGCTGACCCCCGCCATCCCCACCCGCTCGGGGTCGGCCGGGGTGTGGGCCAGCGCCCAGTCGATGACCCGGGAGGCGTCGGCGATGTCCGGCGGCCCGGCCACCTCGACGTTGCCGCCGGACTGCCAGAAGCCGCGCGAGTTGTAGCTGACCACCACGTACCCCTCGGCGGCGAGCTTGGCCGCCTGGGCCACGTACTCGATCTGCGGCATGGCCCAGCTGGTGGGCAGGACGATCACCGGGTGGCGGCTGCCGGGCGCGGCCCCCGGCGGGGTGACCACATTGGCCTTGAGGATGGTGCCGCCGTCGCCGGGGATGTCCACGAACCGCACCCCGGGCGCGGAGGCGGCGGCCGGGGCGGCGGTGGCGGGCGCGGGGGTGAGGGCGAGGGTGGTGCCGGCCAGCAGGGCGGCGCAGGCGGCGGCGGAGGTGGCGGTACGCAGGGATGTGAGCGGCTGTCCCACGGTTACTCCCCAGTCACTTGAAGGGTGAACCGAAGGTAACCATGGGTGCCTTACCGGAGGTAACTAGTCGGTATGTTACGCACTGGTAACGATCGTGGGTCGGGGGCCTCTCCGCAGGGAGCCTCTCCGCGGGGGTCCTCTCCGCAGGGGGCCTCTCCGCGGGATCCTCAGCTCAGGGCGCTGCGGCCCTGCCAGTCGGCCCAGGACTCGTTCCACGCCCCGTAGCCGTTGCCCGCCTCCGGATTCCCCTTGGTGTCCGCGCCGGTGATCTCGAACGGGTCGCCCACCTGCGCCTGCCCGAACAGCCAGGCCGCGTCCTCGCTGCCCATCCCGACGCAGCCGGAGCTGTGGTTGGCGCGCCCGAGGAAGGCCCGGTTCCACGGCGCGGCGTGCGCGTACATCCCGGACCAGGTCAGCCGCATCGAGGAGTCGACCATCTTGTCGTACGCGTCGCCGAGCCCCACCGTCTCGGAGCGCATGTTGATGGTGCCCTCCTTGGCCATCAGCACCGAGGTGCCGCCCCAGGAGCGCTTGTCGCCGCCGGGGGTGCCGCCGGACACCGGCAGCGAGCGGACCTCCGCGCCGTCCCGCAGCAGGGTCAGCCGGTGGGCGTCCAGGTCCACCTTGACCAGCTGGTTGCGGCCGACCGTCAGGGTGGTGGTGTAGTCGCGGACGAACCAGCCCCCGGCGCCGCCCGAGTCCACCCCGTTCAGCTCGGCCTTCAGGGTGGCCTTGGTACCCGGCTTCCAGTACGACTTGGGCCGCCAGTCCACCCGGTCCCGCCCCGAGTAGTCCTTCACCCAGCCCCAGGAGCCGGTGGTGCGGTCGGAGGTGGTGACCTTCAGCCGCCGCTCCACCTCGGCCTTGTTCTTCACCGGGTTGTCGAAGACCACCGACAGCGGATGGGCGATGCCCACGGTGGCGTTCTTCCCCGGCGCCAGGGTCAGCTTGTTGATCTTCTCCGGCTTGGCGGTGGCGAACCGCTTGCTCGCCGTGCCGCCCTTGTCGTCCCGGGCCTCCACGGTGTACGAGGTGCCCGGCGCCGCCGGCCGGGTGGACGTCCAGCGGCGGCCGTCCGGGGAGACCGCGCCGTCCAGCGTGCCGCCCTTCCCGTCCCGTACCGCCACCCGCTTCAGGGTGCCCTCGGCCAGCTCCACGGTCACCGGACGGCCCGCCTCGGCCTGCTCGCCGCTGAGGTTCACCGAGATCCGGGCGGGCGCCGGCGCCCCGCCCCGTCCGTCGTCCGCCTTCGCGCCCGAACCGCCCGAGCAGGCGGAGAGCGCGGAGGTGGCCAGCACGGCGGTGCAGCCGAGCACCACGGCGCGCGGCAGGGCACGGGCGCTGCGGGGAAGAGGGGTGCGCGGGCGGGTGGGCGTGGTCACGGATACCTCCGTCGGCGGTCGTCGTCCCCCGGGGAGAGGGCGACACGCGGCCGGTGGTTGCCCCTTTGCCCCGCATTTCTCCGGGATGGTCGTGTGAGTCATCCCACCCGTCCCCGCCCTCTTCACGCGCCTGTCACGTCAGCCCGCACATGAGCGGCCGTCCGGCGGGCAGGCTGGCTCCGCCGAGCCGGTCCCGGCGGGGTGGCTGCGGCGTGGAACCGAGGCCGCCTGAACGGCCGTTGACAGGAGGTACAGGTGCGTCGAGCCCAGGTACGGCAGGGACAGCAGGCCCGCTGGAGCAGGGGGGTGCGGGGGGTGGCGCTGGCCGCCGTCGCCGCGACGGCCCTCACCGGGCTGACCGCCGCCCCACCGGATGGCCGGTCGCCGGTCGCCCCGCCCCGGACACCCGCCAAGACACCCGAGGCGGTCGGCTACGGCGGTGCGGTGGCCAGCGTGGACGCCGACGCCTCGGCTGCCGGGATCGAGGTGCTGCGGCGCGGCGGCAACGCGGTGGACGCGGCCGTGGCGACCGCCGCCGCCCTCGGCGTCACCGAGCCGTACTCGGCCGGCGTCGGCGGAGGCGGCTACCTGGTCTACTACGACGCCAGGACCCGCACGGTGCACACCGTCGACGGCCGCGAGACCGCCCCGCGCTCCGCCGACGCCGCGCTCTTCCAGGAGAACGGCAAGCCCATCCCGTTCGAGGAGGGCGTCACCAGCGGCCTGGCCGTCGGCACCCCCGGCACCCCCGCCACCTGGGACACCGCCCTGCACGCCTGGGGCAGCAAGTCCCTGAAGGACCTGCTGAAGCCCGCCGAGCGACTGGCCCGGGACGGCTTCACCGTGGACGCCACCTTCCGCTCCCAGACCCAGGCCAACGAGGCCCGCTTCCGCGACTTCCCGGCCAGCTCCCGGCTCTTCCTGCCCGGCGGCGAGCTCCCGGTCGTCGGCTCCACCTTCAAGAACCCCGACCTGGCCCGCACCTACGCCCGGCTCGGCCGCGACGGGGTCGGCGCGCTCTACCGGGGCGAGCTGGCCCGCGACATCGTCCGCACCGTGCAGGCCCCGCCCAAGCGCCCCGGCGCCACCCGCACGGTCCGCCCCGGCGACCTCACCACCCGCGACCTCGCCCGCTACGACACCATCCGCCGCAAGCCCACCAAGGTCTCCTACCGGGGCCTGGACGTCTACGGCATGGCGCCCTCCTCCTCCGGCGGCACCACCGTCGGTGAGGCCCTCAACATCCTGGAGCGCACCGACCTGTCGGCCGCCTCCCAGGCCCGCTATCTGCACCGCTCCATCGAGGCGAGCCGGATCGCCTTCGCCGACCGGGGCCGCTGGGTCGGCGACCCGGCCTTCGAGGACGTCCCCACCGCCGGGCTGCTCTCCCAGCGGTACGCGGACTCCCGGGCCTGCCTGATCCGCGACGACCGCGCCCTCACCAGCCCGCTCGCCCCCGGCGACCCGCGCTCACCCCGGCCGTGCGCCACCGCCGGGAAGGCCGCCCCCACCACGTACGAGGGGGAGAACACCACCCATCTCACCGCCGCCGACCGCTGGGGCAACGTGGTCGCCTACACCCTCACCATCGAGTCCACCGGCGGCAGCGGCATCACCGTGCCGGGGCGCGGCTTCCTGCTCAACAACGAGCTGACCGACTTCTCCTTCGCCCCGGCCGACCCGGCCGTGCACGACCCGAACCTCCCCGGACCGGGCAAGCGGCCGCGCTCCTCGATCTCCCCGACGATCGTCCTGGACCGCCATGACCGGCCCGTCCTCGCCGTCGGCTCCCCGGGCGGCGCCACCATCATCACCACCGTGCTCCAGACCCTGACCGGCGTCCTCGACCGGGACCTGCCGCTGGTCGAGGCCATCGCCGCGCCCCGCGCCAGCCAGCGCAACGCGGCCACCACCGAGCTGGAGCCCGCCCTCTACGACTCCCCGCTCCGCGCCGAACTCGAAGCGCTGGGCCACGCCTTCAAGCGGAACCCGGAGATCGGCGCCGCGACCGGCGTCCAGCGCCTCCCCGACGGCCGCTGGCTCGCCGCCGCCGAGAAGGTCCGCCGGGGCGGCGGCTCGGCGATGGTGGTGCGTCCGGCGGGGTGAGGTGACCTACGCGGCGGCCGCTCCCGTACGGCCACGGGGGCGGCCGCCGTGCTGACAGCGTCCATCCGGGCCCGATGGCGGCGGGCGCGCGGCCCGGCCCCATCGGGAGCTGTACGCGGCGAGGGCTTTCGGGATGAAGCGGTGGTGCAGAACCAGGTGGACCGACAGGGCGAAGCCGGCACCGGCAACGAAGCCGACGGCGGTCAGGAAGGGTCGCAGGGCACCCAGGTGGAGGGAGGTGACCCGGATCAGCAGGTCTCCACGAAGACCTCGGTCATCCCGCCCCGGCCGCCCTCGGCCAGCTCGTAGGAGCGGCGCACCGGTTCGCCGCGCTCACCGGCCGGCTCCGCGTACTCCCTCAGCAGTCCCGCCTCGGTGAACTCGCGCAGCACCTGGCGGCAGTCGCCCAGCGGGATGCCGGTGGCCCGGGACACCTGGAGCAGATCGACCCGGCCGCGCTCCTCGCCCCGGAAGTACCGGGCCACCTCGCGGACCGTGTGGTTGTGCGGCACCCCGCCGCGGGCCCGGACCCCGCGCGGCGGCGCGCCTCGGCCTTCACCCGCTCCAGCGCGGAGCCGACCCGCGGTTGTGCGGCACCCCGCCGCGGGCCCGGACCGCCGCGCGGCGGCGCGCCTCGGCCTTCACCCGCTCCAGCGCGGAGCCGACCCGCTCGGGCGCGGAGTAGTGGGCGACCAGCCGCGCGTAGGCGGCCTCCGCCGACTCCCGGGCGTCGCACGCCTCGTTCGTTCCCCCCACGGTCATCCCTCCTCGCTCCCCATCAGGGTCCTCATCGCCCGCCGGGCGTGCGCCAGATTGCCCCGGACCTGCTCCGGGGTGCTGCCCAGGGTCTCGGCGATCTCCGCCGGGCTCAGATCGGCCAGGGCCAGTTCCATGACCTCCCGCTGACGAGGCGGCAGTTTCGCCGCGGCCGTCCCGGCGGCCAGGGCGAGTAACGCCGCCTCCAGCTCCTCGGCCGGCCGCCCGTCGGCCACCTCCCACTCCGGCAGCCCGTCCGGACGGTTCACGGCCAGGCCGACGGCGACCCGGAAGGCCACCGTCCGCACCCAGGCCCGCGGTGAGCGCACGGTGTGCCACCGCTCGTACAGCCGGATCATGGCCTCGGCGGCCGCCTCCTCGGCGATCTCCGGCGCGAAGCCGCGGTAGGCGATCAGCATCGCCGCCACCCTCGGGTACTGCTCCTCGAAGAAGACCTCGTACGCGTCGTCATCGGCCACCCCGCTCGTCCTTCCGGTCGGTCCCGTCCCCCGCGCCGGCGGTACGCCGCACCGCCAGGACCACCACCGTGATCAGGAGCACCAGCACGGCCGAAACGACCGTGACAGCAGTGGAGTCGGTCGTCACATACACGGTACCGACGCCGCCGAGGGCCGAGTTGATGAGCAGGACCAGCCCGCCGGTCTCGCTCTGGGCGGGGGCGGTGGCGGCGCGGTGTGCGCTGTTCTCCGTCATGCCAGGAGAGAGCGGACCGGGCGGCCCAGTGTGAAATGTGATCTGGATCACATGAAATTCAGAGGGGGGTATCGACGGCGTCTGTGGCTCCACAGGGATGTTCTGTTGGCCTACGCCCGTTATGTCTGCCTAGCCTCGTGAGTGGTCGGTGATCAAGCCGGTGACCGACGGTGAC
The DNA here is from genome assembly GCF_023218175.1 of Streptomyces lichenis. Taxonomy (GTDB): domain Bacteria; phylum Actinomycetota; class Actinomycetes; order Streptomycetales; family Streptomycetaceae; genus Streptomyces; species Streptomyces lichenis. The sequence continues at coordinate 119,329 of NZ_JALPTH010000013.1, forward strand.
ACAAGGAGGTGCTGGACATGGCCGAGCACACGCTGCGGGACAAGGTGGCGGTCGTCGGCGGGGGCGAGAAGAACCTGGGCGCCCTGATCAGCAGGACGTTCGCGGGGGACGGGGCCAAGGTGGTGGTGCACTACCACACCGGCGAGAAGGAGGCCGAGGAGACCGTCCGGGCCGTCGAGGACGCCGGCGGTCAGGCCGTCTCCGTCCAGGGGGACCTGACGGACGTCGCGCAGGTGCGGCGGCTGTTCGACACCGCGGTGGACACCTTCGGCGGCGTCGACATCGCGGTGAACACGACCGGGATGGTGCTGCGCAAGCCGATCCTGGAGACCACCGAGGAAGAGTACGACCGGATGTTCGGCGTCAACGCCAAGGCGGCGTACTTCTTCCTCCAGGAGGCCGGGCGCCGGCTGAACGACCACGGCCGGATCGTCAGCCTGGGCACCTCCCTGCTGGCCGCCTTCACCGACGGCTACTCCACCTACGCGGGCGGCAAGGCGCCGCTGGAGCACTTCACCCGGGCGGCCGCCAAGGAGTTCGCCGACCGGTCGATCTCGGTGAACGTGGTGGCGCCGGGGCCGATGGACACGCCGTTCTTCTACCCCCAGGAGACGCCGGAGCGGGTGGAGTTCCACAAGTCCCAGGCGATGGGCGGTCAGCTCACCCATATCGAGGACATCGTCCCGCTGATCAGGTTCCTGGCCACCGAGGGCTGGTGGATCACCGGGCAGACGCTGTTCGCCAACGGCGGCTACACCACCCGGTAGTCCGTACCGCCGGGCCGGTCGCCTCCGCGGCCGGCCCCGTGCGGGACGATCGTCGGGCGGGGGGGGCCGGGGACGGGAGAGGGAGGCGAGCGGGCATGGGGCTGGACCTGAACAGGCTGGAGTACCTGATCGCGGTGGCCGAGGAGGGCAGCATCACCCGTGCCGCGGCCCGGCTGCACCTGTCCCAGCAGGCCCTGTCCACCTCCATCCGGGTCCTGGAGCGCGAGGTCGGCGTCACCCTGCTGGAGCGCACCGCCGGCGGCGTCCGCCTGCTGCCCGCCGGGGTCGCGCTGGTCGAGGACGCCCGGGCGCTGCGCGGCGCGGTGCGCTCCGCCCTGCGACGGGCCCGCCGTATCGGCCGCGGCGAGCGGGAGGTGCTGCGGCTGGGCCACACCCCCGCGGTCACCGGGGAGGAGGTCACCGCCCTGCTGCGCCGGGTCGGCGCCACCCACCCCGAGCTGGCCGCCGACGTCAGCCCGCGCTACCCGGACGAGCTGGCCGACGCCCTGCTGGCCGGGGACATCGACGTCGGACTGTGCCGGGGCATGACCGCGCCGCACGGGCTGACCCGCACCACCCTGGGCCACCAGCCCCTCAACATCGCGGTCGCCGCCGACCACCCGCTGGCCGCCCGGCCGTCCGTGGCCCTCGCCGAACTGGCCGACCAGCGCTTCGTCGTCTGGGGCCGCCCCGGTCGGTCCGGGTACACCGACCTGCTGCTCGACCACTGCCGCGCCGCCGGTTTCGAACCCCGTACCGAACGCACCTCCCTCCAGGGCACCCCGCCCGCCACCGCCGTCATCGGCACCGACCGGCTCGCCTTCGTCACCACCCCGCCGGGCCCCGCCGCGGGCGGGGCGGTCACCGTCCTCGCCCTCGACCCGCCGCTGCGGGCACCCCTGCACGCCCTGCACTCCGCCCGGGCCACCGGCCCGGCCACGGAGGCCTTCCTGACCACGGCCGCCCTCCGCTGACCGTCACCGTGTGCGCCGGGCCCGGCCGCTCACTCCTCGGCGTCGCGGACCAGCAGGGCGATCTGGACCCGGTTGGCGACCGACAGCTTGCCGAACAGGCTGGTGATGTGCGCCTTGACGGTCGCGACCGAGATACCCAGCCGACCGGCGATCTCCGGGTTGCCCAGGCCCTCCGCGACCGCCCGCGCGGTGTCCAGCTCCCGCTCGGTCAGGGCGGCCAGCCGCTCCCGGGCGGCCTCGCGTTCGGCCCTGCGGGCGTGGGGCGACCGCCGGGCGGTGGCCGCCGCGATCACCCGCGTCGCGGCCTGCGGGGACAGCACCGGATCGCCGCCCGCGACCGTCCGCACCGCGTCCGCGATCCGCGCCGGCGGGGTGTCCTTCAGTACGAAGCCGAGCGCCCCCGCCCGGAGCGCGCCGAGCACCAGGTCGTCGGAGTCGAAGGTGGTCAGCATCAGGACCCGCGGAGGGGCGGGCAGTGCCAGCACCCCCTCGGTGGCGCTGAGACCGTCCCGGCCCGGCATCCGCACATCCATCAGCACCACGTCCGGCCGCGACTCCCGCACCGCGCGGACCGCGCCGTCCCCGTCGGCCGCCTCGGCGACCACGGTCAGATCGGGCTCGCCGTCCAGGATGAGGCGCAGGGCCACCCGGACCAGCTGCTCGTCGTCCACGACCAGGACCCGCACCGGCTGCCGTTCGCCGTCCACTCAGCTTCTCCGTTCGTCAGGGGGGCGCGGCCAGGGCAGCCGCGCGGAGAGGAGGTACCCGCCGTCGGCCGTGGGGTGGTAGTCGAGCTCCCCGCCGAGCAGCGCGACCCGTTCGGCGAGGCCCGGCAGCCCGAAGCCCGAGGCCGCCGCGCCGGTGGCCGCCGCCGTCGCGGGGCCGTTGCGGACCGCGACCCGCAGGTCCCCGCCGGGCGCCCCGTCCACCGTCACCCGCACCCGGGACCCGGGCGCGTGCTTGGCCGCGTTGGTCAGGGCCTCCTGGACGGTCCGGTAGCAGGTGCGCCCGGCCGCCTCGGGCGGCTCCGCCGTCACGGTGGAGGCGAACACGGCGTCCAGGCCGTACGACCGTGCCTCCGCCACCAGGGCGGGGACCCGCGCCAGCGAGGGCGGCCGCTGCTCCGGCCGGTCCGGATCGGCCCGGAGCACCCCGAGGACGTCGCGCAGCTCCTCCAGGGCCTGGTGGGAGCCGTCCACGATGCCCCGGACCAGGACCCGCGCCTCCTCGGCCGCCAGATCGGCGCGGTGGTCCAGCGCCCCGGCCTGCATGGCGACCAGGGAGATCCGGTGGGCCAGCACATCGTGCATCTCGCGGGCGATGCGGTTGCGCTCCAGTGCCCGGGCCCGGTCCGCCCGCGCCCGCTGCTCCCGCTCCGCGCCGTGCGCCCGCTCCCGCAGCGACCGGACCTCGGCCCGGCGCGCCCCGACCGCGGTGCCCGCGGCCACCGCGGCACCCCCCGCCAGAGCCTGCGTCAGGGTGGGCAGCCAGAACGAACCGGGGGCGCTCGGCAGCGGGTACAGCTCGCCGACGAACAGCGGCGCCACCACGAAGGCCGCCACCGCCAGCGCGATCTCCGGCGGTCTGCGGCGGGTGGACAGCGAGCCCAGCGCCAGCAGCGCGGCACCGGCGGCGAGGGTCGAGCCGGCCGACGCGACCGCGGTCGAGAGCGCCACGGCGAGGGGGAACCGGTGCCGCCAGAACAGCGCCGCCAGACAGCCGACGGCGATCAGCGGATCGCCGGTGGCCAGCCATGAGCAGGAGTGCGCCGCGCACCCCGGCTCCACCATCGCCGCGGTGGCGACCCAGAGCGACACCCCCACCGCCGCGGCCGCCGCGAACCGCGCCGCCTGCTGCCAAGGGCCACGACGTGGCGCGCCACCCGTTCTCATCCGTCGATTATCCCGGCCGCGCCCGGGGGGTGACTCCGCCCCGGGTCGGGGCGGACCCCCTACCCAGGTCGTAGCGGGCCCCGGTCGGCCTCACCCCCGGTCGAGGGCCGGAGCGGGCCGGCAGGCCGACGTACCGGCGGCACGAGCCGAACAGACTGAGGGGCCCATGGACGACGCGGAGGACATCGGATGAAACACCGCACACCCCTGGCCCTCACCCTCGCGGCGGCCGCCCTGGCCGCGACCGCGGCCGCGCCGTACCCGGCCGCCGCCACCAGCCCGGCCCCGGCCCCCGCGGCGGAGGCACCGGCGCCGCTGCGATGGGGCCCGTGCCCGAAGCCCACCGCCTCACCCTCGCTGCGGTGCGCCACCCTCAAGGTCCCGCTGGACTACCGCCACCCCGGCGGCCGCACGATCGAGATCGCCCTCTCCCGGCTGCCGAGTGAAAACCCCGCCAAGCGCCGCGGGGTGCTGCTGACCAACCCCGGCGGCCCCGGCGCCCCCGGTCTCGCCCACCCGGCGGACCTCGCCGCCGCGAAGCTGCCGCGCGCGGTGCTGGACGCGTACGACATCATCGGCTTCGACCCGCGCGGCACCGGCCGCAGCACCCCGGTCACCTGCCACCTCACCCCGGCCCAGCAGCAGCGCGGCGCCTTCCCCGTCCACGCCCGGGGCCCGGCCGACGTCACCCGCGAGGCGTCCTACGCCCGTACCGTCGCCCGGCGGTGCGCCACCTCCAGGACCACCTGGATGCTGCCGCACACCACGACGGCGAACACCGCCCGCGACATGGACCGCATCCGGGCCGCCCTGGGCGAGAGCACCGTCTCCTACCTCGGACACTCCTACGGCTCCCAGCTCGGCGCGGTCTACGCCACGATGTTCCCCCGGCGCGGCGACCGGATCGTGCTCGACAGCGTGCTGGGCCCCGGCGGCTACGACGTCACCGCCTTCCGGGCCCTCGGGCGCGGCATGGAGGACCGCTTCCCCGACTTCGCGGCGTTCGCGGCCGCGCACCCCGAGTACGGCCTCGGCTCCACCCCCGCGCAGGTGACCGCCACGTACCACGCGCTCGCCCGGCGGCTGGACGCCAAGCCGGTCGAGGGCGTCGACGGGACGCTGTTCCGCGGTCTGACCTTCCAGGGGCTGTACGTGGACGGGCTGATGCCCGTCCTGGCCAGGGCCTGGCAGGACCTGGCCGCCGGCCGACTGGAGCCCGGCGAACTGCCGCCGAACCAGGAGAACACGATGGCCGCCCGCCTCTACGTGCTGTGTGCCGACTCCCGCTGGCCGAGGAACCTCGGCACCTACCAGCTCAACGTCCTGGTCGACCGGCTGCGCCACCCGCTGATCGGCGCGTCCACGGCGAACGTCACGCCCTGCGCCTTCTGGCCGGACGAGCGCCGCGAACCGCCGGTGCGGATCAGCGACCGCGGCCCCTCGAACATCCTCCTGGTGCAGAACGAACGGGACCCGGGCACACCGCTGACGGGCGCCCAGCGGATGCGCCGGACGCTGGGGGAGCGCGCCCGGATGGTGACCGCCGACCAGGGCGGCCACGGCGTCTACCCCTTCGGCCGCAACACCTGCGCCAATGACGCGGCGACCGCCTTCCTCACCACCGGCAGGCGCCCGTCCACGGACCTCGCCTGCCCGGCCGAAGCCCGCCGCTGACCCGACCCGACCCGACGTGCCGGCGCCCGGGGGCCGCTCAGGGACGGAGCTCGCTGCCGGCCCGGGTGTGCCGGTCCTGCCCGGTGGGGCCGTGCCAGTCCAGGCACAGCACGGTCGCGTCGTCCTGCAAGCGGCCCCCGCTGGCCTCCACCACGGCGGCGGCCAGCGCTCGCACCACCTCGCGCGGATGCTCCCCGGCGGTACGGGAGAGCAGTTCCGGCAGTGCCACGGACGCCGCACCGCGGTCCTGGACGCCGTCGGTGTACAGCAGCAGCCGGTCCCCGGGACGCAGGTCGATGTCCTGCACGTGGTAACCGGGGCTGGTCCGGCCGACCCCGAAGGGCAGGTCGATCTCCAGCCGCACCTCCTCCGTCCGGCCCCCGCGCAGCCGCAGGGGCCAGGGATGGCCGGCGTTGACCAGCTGCGCGCCGCCGCCGTCCAGGCGGATGCAGAGCAACTGCCCGGTGGCCAGGGCGCCACCGCCGTGCTCCTTGAGCGCCCGGTGGATCCGCTCGGCCTGGTCGGCGAGGCCCATCCCGGCCCGCCGGGCGCCGCGGGCGGCGTTGACCAGCAGGGTGGCCAGCAGCGCCGAGCGGGTGTCATGGCCCATGGCGTCGGTGATGGACAGATGCAGGGTGTCCTGGTCGAGGCTGTAGTCGTAGGTGTCACCGCCGACGTCGTCGGCCGGCAGCAGAGCCCCCGCGAGGGCGAACTGCGCCGCCTCGCAGGACGGGGCGGACGGCAGCAGCTGGTGCTGGATCTCCGCGGCGAGACTGAAGGGGGTGGTACGGCGGTGGAAGTGGTACAGGTCGGTGAAGCGCCGGTCGGTCACGACGATGTACGCCAGCGCGTGCGCCGCGTCGCCCACCTGCCGCAGCATCTCCTCGGTGACCTGCTCCAGGCGCAGCTCCAGCAGGCCGATGGTGTCGCCGCGGTTGGTGACCGGCGCGACCACCCACTCCTCGCCGGCCCCGCCCGTGCGCCGGCTGATCCGCTGGGTGCGCAGCACCTCGTCGTAGACGCTGCCCGCCAGCGCCACCGCCTTCTCGTCGTCCGGATCCGCGGGTGCCGCGGAGGCCTCGCTGACCCGCACCACCCGCTGCCCGACGACATCGGGGAAGAGGAAGGACACCTGGCGGGCGGCGAACCGCTCGCGCAGATGGCCGGCCACCACGTCCAGCGACCGCACCGGCGCCGCGTCCTCGGCGGCGTCCAAAATCTGCGCCAGGGTTTCTCGACTGTGTGACATCGTCTCTCCGCAACTCGTACGCGGGCCCCGCGCCCGCTCACTCGCGGAAGGGCTCGGCACGTACGCCGTACACGTGCTACCGGACCATACCCATACGATCCCGCCAGGTGCCGCGTAGGCTCGGCGCCGTGACTCCCGAGACGCTGCGGCACGGCCGCTACCTCAGCCTCACCACCTTCCGCAAGGACGGCACGGGCGTCGCCACCCCCGTCTGGTACGCGGTGGACGGCGACGACATCCTCGTCTGGACCAACTCCGACTCCTGGAAGGTCAAGCGGCTGCGCCGCGACCAGCGGGTGATCGTCGCCCCCTGCGACCTGCGCGGCAACGTGGCCGACGACGCCCCGCACGCCGAGGGCACCGCCCGGCTGCTGGAGACGGACGAGCTGAAGCGGGTGCGCAGGCTGCTGTCCCGCAAGTACAGCTGGCAGTTCTGGCTGATCGACGCGCCGGCCGCGGTCTTCCGGCGCGGCAAGCGCCCGCACACCGGGATCGCGGTGCGGCTCACGGCGGAAAAGCAGCCGTAGCCCAGGCGTAACACGCCCGCGGTCCAATGCCTCCGACAAGTTCCGCCAGTTCCGCCGAAGGCCGGGAGCGCGCGTGTCGGACCCTCAACTCATCACCGGAGCCGCCGAGTCGGCGGCCTTACTCCATCGGCTGACCGGGCTGCTCGATCCGGCGGACGGCTGGTACGGGGTCTTCGCCGGCCGCGACCCCGAGGGCCTGCGCGCCTGCCTGGACGGCACCGAGATCCCGCCCTGGGACGTGGTCGAGGCGCTGCTGTACGACCTGGCGGTCCGGTACGGCCCGAAGGCCGCGGAGCGGGAACGCCCCCGCGCCGCCGCCGTGCACGCCGCCGCGGCGGCGGCCCACGACCGGCGCCCCGGCGGCCGGGCGGCGCTGCGGGAGCGGATCCGGCTGATGGCGGGGGAGCGGGAGCGCGCCGACCGGCGCCGTACCGCACTGCTGGACCTGCTGGGCCGCGCCGTCCCCGGTTCCGCCGAGGCGGCCGGCTTCACCCGTGAACTGGTCTGGGTCCGCGACGACCTCGCCCGCGCCGAGGCCCGCACCGCCGAACTCACCGCCCGCCTCACCGCCCTCGGCCCCGCCGTCCACCCGTCAGCCGCCATGGACCCTGCTCCGGCCCGCCCGGACACCGTCTCGGCCCGTCACTCGCCGGCCGCCATGGACCCTGCTCCGGCCGGCCATTCGTCGGCCGCCATGGACCCCGCCCCCGCCAGCCACTCGCCGGCCGCCATGGACCCCGCCCCGGCTCACGACCCGTACCCCGGCCTCGCCACGGGTTCCGCCCTCCGGGCCCCGAGCCCGTACTCCGGCCCGGGCGCCGTCCCGTCGGTCGCCGGAGACCCCGGCCCCGACCCCGCCTTCCGGGCCCCTGGCTCGTACACCGGCCCGGATGTCAGGAAGCCCGCGTGGGCCCCGGGCCCGTACTCCGGCCCGGACGCCACGGAGCCCGCGCGGGCCCCGGGCTCGTACACCCTCCCGCCGGTCGCCGGGGAGCCCGGCCCGTTCCCCGCCGGCCTGCGTGCCCCGGGCCCGGGCACCGCCCCACCGGGCGCCAGGGAGCCCGCCCCCGTCCACCCGGACACCGGCCCGGGCACCGAGCCGTCCCCCGTTGGCGAACCGCCGGCCGCCCCCGTCCCCGTAGAACCCGAAGCCCCCGTCGACCCCGCCAGGCACCGCGCTCGGCGGCGGGGTCGGGCCGGGCGGCCGCGTGGCGCGCGGTACGCCTGGCTGGACGAGGTCCCCGAGGAGCCGGACCCGTACGGGTCCGAGGTCGAGGCGGCCGGCCCGGCCGCGCTCCTGGGCGCTCCGGTCACCGCCACCGCCGCCCCGCGCGGCGCCCGGTTCGCCCCGGTCGTCCCGGAGGAGGCCCCGCCCGCGCCCCGCCCCGACCCGGGGCCCGCGCGTCAGGCCGTGGCCGCGCTGCGGCGGCTGCGCGCGGGCGGGCGGGGCGGCGAGGCGCACGCCCTGCTCTGCGAGGCCGCCGCCTGGCCCGCGGAGCTGGTGCCCCCGCTCGCCGGGGAACTGGGCACCGCCGGGCTGGCCGCCGACTGGGCCACCCTGCTCTGGGAGGCCGCCTCCCTGCCCTCCGAGCGGATCGCCGAACTGGGCCGGGCGCTCGCCGACGCGGGCCGCGACCGGGACGCCGAGGCCCTGCTGCGCCAGGGCGTGGCCCGGCCCACCGACGAGACCGCGGCGGCCGTGCTGGCGCTGGAGGACAGCGGCCGCACCGCGCACGCCCGCGCCCTGCTGGACGCCTTCGTCGGCTGCCGGCCCGCCGAGGAGGCCGCCCGCCTCGCCGCGTACGCCCCGCACCGGCTGGTCCCGCTGCTGCTGGACGCGGCCCGCGCCGCCGCCCCCGCCGCCCCGGCCCGCGAGGAAGCCCTGGTGCACGCCCTGCGGGTATCCGGCCTCGCCGGCTGACGACCGCCTGCCCGGGCGATCGACCTCGTGTCCGCCTCCGCCCGATGTGGACCACTCGGGTGCGAAACATGATCGACTCCGTTGCTTCACGGCGGCGGTCTTGCTCCCGCATGTGACGCGGCTTACGTTCACTGTCTACGCACCGCTTCTACGGGCGTAGAGCTCGTCGACGCATGTCGCGAAGGAGCAGCCCCATGTCCCATACCGTGCGCGCAGCGCTGGTCCAGGCGACCTGGACGGGCGACACCGACTCCATGATCGCCAAGCATGAGGAGCACGCCCGGGAGGCGGCCCGCCAGGGAGCGAAGGTCATCGGCTTCCAGGAGGTGTTCAACGCCCCCTACTTCTGCCAGGTGCAGGATGCCGAGCACTACCGCTGGGCGGAACCGGTGCCCGACGGGCCCACCGTCACCCGGATGCGGGAACTGGCCCGCGAGACCGGCCTGGTGATCGTCGTCCCGGTCTTCGAGATCGAGGGCCCGGGCCTCTACTACAACACCGCGGCCGTGATCGACGCCGACGGCTCCTACCTCGGCAAGTACCGCAAGCACCACATCCCGCAGGTCAAGGGGTTCTGGGAGAAGTTCTACTTCCGCCCGGGCAACGCCGGCTGGCCGGTCTTCGACACCGCCGTCGGCCGGGTCGGCGTCTACATCTGCTACGACCGCCACTTCCCCGAGGGCTGGCGGCAACTCGGCCTCGCCGGCGCCCAGCTCGTCTACAACCCCTCCGCCACCCACCGGGGCCTCTCCGCCCACCTCTGGCAGCTGGAGCAGCCGGCCGCCGCCGTCGCCAACGAGTACTTCGTCGCCGCGATCAACCGGGTGGGCCGCGAGGAGTACGGCGACAACGACTTCTACGGCACCAGCTACTTCGTGGACCCGCGCGGCCGGTTCGTCGGCGACCTCGCCTCCGACAAGGAGGAGGAACTGGTCGTCCGCGACCTCGACTTCGGCCTGATCGACCAGGTCCGGCAGCAGTGGGCCTTCTACCGGGACCGCCGCCCCGACGCGTACGAGGAGCTGATCCGGCCGTGAACGACCTCCTCAAGCGGCACCAGGCCGTCATCCCCGACTGGGTCACCCTCTACTACCGCGACCCCATCGAGATCACCCACGGCGAGGGCCGGTACGTCTGGGACGCCGAGGGCCGCCGCTACCTGGACTTCTTCGGCGGCATCCTCACCACCATGACCGCCCACGCGCTGCCCGAGGTCACCCGGGCGGTCAGCGAGCAGGCCGGCCGGATGATCCACTCCTCCACCCTCTACCTCAACCGCCCCATGGTGGAGCTGGCCGAGCGGATCGCCGCCCTCTCCGGCATCCCCGACGCCCGGGTCTTCTTCACCACCTCCGGCACCGAGGCCAACGACACCGCGCTGCTGCTCGCCACCGCCCACCGCCGCTCCAACCAGGTGCTGGCGATGCGCAACAGCTACCACGGGCGCTCCTTCTCCACCGTCTCCATCACCGGCAACCGCTCCTGGACGCCCACCACCCTCTCCCCGCTCCAGACCCTCTACGTCCACGGCGGCGTCCGCACCCGGGGCCCCTACGCCCACCTGGACGACGCCGAGTTCACCGCCGCCTGCGTGGCGGACCTCACCGACCTGCTCGGCCACACCGGGGACGTGGCCGCGCTGATCGCCGAACCGGTGCAGGGCATCGGCGGCTTCACCTCCCCGCCGGACGGGCTGTACGCCGCCTTCCGCGAGGTGCTGGCCGAGCGCGGGGTGCTGTGGATCGCCGACGAGGTGCAGACCGGCTGGGGCCGCACCGGCGAGCACTTCTGGGGCTGGCAGGCGCACGGCGCCGGTGGCCCGCCGGACCTGCTCACCTTCGCCAAGGGCATCGGCAACGGGATGTCCATCGGCGGGGTGGTCGGCCGCGCGGAGATCATGAACGGGCTGTCCGCCAACTCCATCTCCACCTTCGGCGGCTCGCCCGTCACCATGGCCGCCGGCCTGGCCAACCTCTCCTACCTGCTGGAGCACGACCTCCAGGGCAACGCCCGGCGGGTCGGCGGACTGCTCATCGAGCGGCTGCGCGCCGCCACCGCCGGTCTCGACCGGGTCCGCGAGGTGCGCGGCCGGGGGCTGATGATCGGCATCGAGATCGCAAAGCCCGGCACCGGCGGCGCCGACCCGGAGGCCACCGGGGCGGTGCTGGAGGCCGCCCGCGAGGGCGGACTGCTCGTCGGCAAGGGCGGCGGGCACGACTCCAGCGCCCTGCGGATCGCCCCGCCGCTCACCCTCACCGCCGCCGAGGCAGCCGAGGGCGCCGACATCCTGGAACACGCCCTGCGCTCCGTCTGCTGAACGCCCGGAGGTACTCACCGGCCATGACCACCACCCCCGCCTCCGCCGGCGGCACCCCCGGCACCGGCCGCCTCCTCGTCCGCGGCGGACTCGTCATCACCGCCGCCGAGGAGACCCCGGCCGACGTCCTGGTCGAGGACGGCAGGATCGCCGCGCTCGCCGCGCACGGCAGCTCCGCCGCCGAGGCCTGGACCGCCGAGCGCGTCATCGACGCCACCGGCCGCTATGTCATCCCGGGCGGAGTCGACGCCCACACCCATATGGAGCTGCCGTTCGGCGGCACCTTCGCCTCCGACGACTTCGAGACCGGCACCCGGGCCGCCGCCTGGGGCGGCACCACCACCATCGTGGACTTCGCGGTGCAGTCCCGGGGCGGCGCGCTGCGCGAGGGACTGGACGCCTGGCACGCCAAGGCCGAGGGCCGCTGCGCCATCGACTACGCCTTCCATATGATCCTCTCCGACGTGAACGAGTCCTCCCTCAAGGAGATGGACCTCCTCGTCGACGAGGGGATCACCTCGTTCAAGCTCTTCATGGCCTATCCCGGCGTCTTCTACAGCGACGACGGCCAGATCCTGCGGGCCATGCAGCGCGGCGCCGCGAGCGGCGGGCTGATCATGATGCACGCCGAGAACGGGATCGCCATCGACGTGCTGGTGGAGCAGGCACTGGCCCGCGGGGAGACCGACCCGCGCCACCACGGCGAGGTCCGCAAGGTGCTGCTGGAGGCCGAGGCCACCCACCGGGCCATCCAGCTCTCCCGGGTGGCCGGCGCCCCGCTGTACGTGGTGCACGTCTCCGCCGAGGAGGCGGTCGCCGAGATCGCCGCCGCCCGCGACAAGGGGCTGCCGGTCTTCGGCGAGACCTGCCCGCAGTACCTGTTCCTGTCCACCGACAACCTGGCCGAGCCGGACTTCGAGGGCGCCAAGTACGTCTGCTCCACCCCGCTGCGGCCCCGGGAGCACCAGGCCGCCCTCTGGCGCGGGCTGCGCGGCAACGACCTCCAGGTGGTCTCCACCGACCACTGCCCGTTCTGCTTCAGCGGCCAGAAGGAGCTGGGGCGCGGCGACTTCTCCAGGATCCCCAACGGGCTGCCCGGGGTGGAGCACCGGATGGACCTGCTCCACCAGGCCGTGCTGGACGGGCACATCAGCCGCCGCCGCTGGATCGAGATCGCCTGCGCCACCCCGGCCCGGATGTTCGGCCTCTACCCGCGCAAGGGGACCATCGCCCCCGGCGCCGACGCCGACCTGGTGATCTACGACCCGGCGGCCGAGCAGACCCTCTCGGCCGCCACCCACCATATGAACGTGGACTACTCGGCGTACGAGGGCCGCACGCTCACCGGGCGGGTGGAGACGGTGCTCTCCCGCGGCCGGGTGGTGCTGGACGGCCGGGAGTACACCGGCAGCCCCGGGCACGGCCGGTTCGTGCCCCGCTCCACCTGCCAGTACCTGGACTGAAGGGAAGCCGCGTGGACTTCGGACTCGTCCTGCAGACCGACCCGCCCGCCTCGCAGGTCGTCGGCCTGATGCGGCGCGCGGAGCGCAACGGCTTCCGCTACGGCTGGACCTTCGACTCCGCCGTGCTGTGGCAGGAGCCCTTCGTCATCCACAGCCGGATCCTCGAACACACCACCAAGCTCCGGGTCGGCCCGATGGTGACCAACCCGGGCACCCGCACCTGGGAGGTGACGGCCTCCACCTTCGCCACCCTGAACGACATGTTCGGCAACCGGACCGTCTGCGGCATCGGCCGCGGCGACTCCGCGATGCGGGTCGCCGGCCGCCGGCCGAACACCCTGGCCCGGCTCGGCGAGGCCGTCGACGCCATCCGCGACCTCGCGGAGGGCCGCGAGGCGACCGTCGACGGCAACACGATCCGCATCCCGTGGATCAAGAACGGGAGGCTGCCCGTCTGGATGGCCGCGTACGGCCCCAAGGCCCTCGCCCTCACCGGCCGGAAGGCCGACGGCTTCATCCTCCAGCTTGCCGACCCCTTCCTCACCGAGTGGATGGTCAAGGCCGTCCGCCAAGCCGCCGCCGACGCCGGCCGCGACCCCGACTCGCTCACCATCTGCGTCGCCGCCCCGGCCTACGTCACCGACGACGACTCGCCCGAGGCCCTGGCCCACGCCCGGGACCAGTGCCGCTGGTTCGGCGGCATGGTCGGCAACCACGTCGCCGACCTGGTCACCCGGTACGGCGAGCACTCCGGCCTGGTGCCCGAGGCCCTCACCGCGTACATCACCTCCCGCCAGGGCTACGACTACAGCCACCACGGCCGGGCCGGGAACCCGTCCACCGACTTCGTCCCCGACGAGATCGTGGACCGCTTCTGCCTCCTCGGCCCGCCCGCCGCGCACATCGGCAAGCTGACGACGCTACGGGACCTGGGCGTCGACCAGTTCGCGGCGTACGCGATGCACGACGCCCGGGAGGCGGTGATCGACGCCTACGGGGCGGAGGTCATCCCCGCCCTTCGCTGACGCGGCCGATCACGCCCGGCCGGCACCGGGCGGCGTCCGGTCCGGCGACCTCACCGGACCGGACGGTCAAGCCCCTTCGGCCACCCTCAGCCGCCCCAGACCACGCCGCCCATCTGCCGACCTCAAAGCCCTTTGACATGTGAAATGTCACACAGGGCCTGACCGTGGTGCTGGTCGGAGAAGATGACAGGGGGCTGGTCGGCGCCCCGTTCAGGAGGGGAGCCTGGCGCCCCGGTAGACGCGGTCGAGCAGGGCGAACAACTGCGGGTCGTACCGCTGGAGTTCGGAGCGGGTGTCGATGTCGTTGTGGACACCGTCCCCGCCGGCCGGCCCGGCCCGGTTGATGTCGAAGTAGCTCTGCAGCCCCTCGGCCCAGTACTCGTGGTAGTTGGTCTGTGCGTAGGTGTTCCGCCACAGGCCCTTCGAGCGGGCGTTGCCGAGAGCGGCGTCGAGCTGCCGCTGGAAGTCGGGATCGATGTGGGTGAGGGCCATGTCGGCGACCGAGTGGCCGAACTCATGGGCGTAGCAGTTCTCGCCGCCCTGGTTGTCCACGAGGTTGGCCTCGGTGCCCACCGACAGGGGCAGGCTGTCGGTCGCGCCCATGCCGGCCCAGTAGCGCTCGTCCAGTGAGGTCCCGTACTGCGCCCTGACTTCGGGGATGGAGCTCATCTTCTCGGACCGGGCCGTGAGCACGACGCGGACCTTGCGCCGGTTCAGCTCGCCTATCGGGTAGTACGGGTAGGTGCGGGTGAGGGTGTCCAGCTGACGCGCCGCCTTGAGCAGGGTGGCGTCCTGGATCCTCGACGACCCGAGTACCGGCAGCGGCAGCCCGGTCTGCGGGTCCGTGGGCCCGGCCACGTACTTGGTGTACCAGCGGGTGTCCAGGTTGTACCGCCGTACGACATCCTGCGGTACCGGGCTCTGTACGGCGGCGGCGGCCGTGGTGAAGGCGGTCGCCCTCTCGGGCAGGTGCCGGGGGCCGGTGCTCGCGTGGCTGACCCCTGCCGCGGTGCCCAGCAGGGTCAGGCTCAGCGCCACGGCCTGCCAGCGCCGTCTGACGACCCGCTTCGACGGGCCGGAAGCCGCCGCCGGCGGGCGGGGAAGACCCCGTTGCGGTGTGGAATCGATCATGGTGTGTGGCCTCTCGAAGGGAAGCGGACGGGTCCGTTCCAGGGTGGTTGGCTGTGTTGCGGCAAGAAGGTAGACCCTTGCCCGGGGGAGGGCAACAAGCCTCTTCCTTCAGCCTGGTTGAGAGGATCGGGGTGCTGCCCGGCTCGCGGGGGGCCGCCATGGCGAACCTTCCTGGTCGGCCGCGGCAGGGGATGACCGGGCGGGATGCCGCCGCCGGTGGGGGACTTCTCGGAGTCGACGGGCTGCTCTTGCCGTTTGCCGAGCGAGGCGCCTACGGTCAGTGCAATGCCACATGGCACCGAGCCGGCAACGGCGTTCGAGGTGCTCGATCCGGCCGCGCGCTCAGGTCTGCGACCGTTCGCACGACCCCTGCACCCCTCGTCGGAACGCAGGAGGAGGAGAGCAAGCGCGTGAGCGGCAGCGTCGCCTACACCATCCCCGGCATGCGGGTGCGGGAGCAGACCGTCGAGGTTCCGCTCGACTGGTCCGATCCCGACCGCGGCACCATCGACCTGTTCGTCCGCGACATCACCGATCCCATGCGCTCCGGCGAGGACCTGCCCTGCCTCGTCTACCTCCAGGGCGGCCCTGGCGGGAAGGGACCGCGGCCGCTCGATCTCGGCGGGTGGCTCGGAGTGGCGCTGAAAGCCCATCGGGTGGTCCTGGTCGACCAGCGCGGCACCGGCCGCAGCACCCGGATCGACGGTCGGCGGATGGACGCCTTCGCCACCGCCCGCCAAGCCGCGGACTTCCTGGCGTGCTTCCGAGCCGATGCCATCGTCGCCGACCACGAGTATGTGCGCAGGACTCTGTACGGCGGCCGGCGCTGGTCCACCCTCGGCCAGTCCTACGGCGGCTTCATCACCCTGACCTATCTGTCACAGGCCCCCGAAGGACTCAGCGCCTGCCATGTCACCGGCGGACTGCCCGCCCTCGATCCCTCGGCCGCCGAGGTCTACCGGCGCACCTATCCCCGGGTCGCGGCGAAGAACGCGCTGTTCTACCAGCGCTACCCCCACCAGGCGGAGCAGGTCGGCCGGATCGCCGACCGGCTCGCCGAACGGGAGGTGCGGCTTCCCGACGGCGACCTGCTGACCGTGCGGCGCCTGCAGTCGCTGGGCATCGACCTCGGCATGAAGCCGGGGCACGAACGGCTGCACTGGCTGCTGGACGAGGCGTTCAACGGGACGGAGCTGTCGGCGACCTTCCTGCACCAGGTGCTGGCCAGGACCTCCTACAGCGACAATCCGCTGTTCGCAGCGCTCCAGGAGAGCATCTACGGCCAGGGAAGCGGCTCGACCGGATGGGCCGCCGAGGCGGAGCGGCATCGGCACCCGCAGTTCGCCGAGACCAGCCGGCCGCTGCTGTTCACCGGCGAGATGATCTACCCCTGGATGTTCGAGGAGATCGCCGCACTCCGTCCCTTCCGGCCGGCGGTGGAACTGCTCGCCGAACGCGGGAGCTGGCCGCGACTGTACGAACCGGCCCGGCTGGCCGCCAACGACGTCCCGGTCGTCGCCGCCGTCTACCACGACGACATGTACGTGGACGCAGGTCTCCAACTGGACACCGCCGCCAGGGTCGGCAACACACGCGTGTGGGTCACCAACGAGTACGAGCACGACGGCGTCGGCGACGAAAAGGTCCTCACCCGCCTGCTGGGCATGGTGCGCGAGACCGGAGGAGGCGTCACCGACGAGTGACGGACCGCGCTACCGCGCTGGTCGGCTCCGCACAACGGTCTGCGGCCGACGAGGAGCAGGACATGCGGTTCGCCTTCACCGTGAAGTCCCGCTACTTCCTCTTCGACGTCGTCCCCTCCCGGGAAGGCGACTACCTCCGGAGCGAGCAGAGCCGCATAGGCCAGGACCCCCTGCGCGTCCTCGTCCCCGGTATGGAGGAAACGCTCTGACGGTGCTGTCCCGGCAGGGTCCCAGCCCGACTCGTCGCGCCGCGACACCCCGCACACCGGCGAGCCTTACCTGGACCGGTCGAGTGCCGCGCGTACGCGCTCGGGGTCGGTGAGGGGTGCCAGGTGGGCGGCGCCTTCGATGGTCAGGAGCCGGGCTCCGCGCCGTAGCGCCGTATGCGCCGCGTCGGCGAAGTAGGGGGAACCTCCGAACCGTATGTACGTCGCCGGTGGGTGGGGGTGGCCGGACGCGGGGCCCGGCAGGGGTTCCTCGTGGGTGGCGCGGCTCAGCGGCCGGGCCCGGGCGGTCACCTGTTCCAGATCGCCCGCCGCGAGCCCCATGGCCTCGAAGCCGAAAGGCGGTATCAGCCATGCCTCGCCCTCCGGCCGCAGGGCGGCAGCGGCGTCGCACGCCTCGCGCAGCACGGGCTGGAGGTCGAAGGCGGACTGGCCGGGCGAGGGGAAGTACGCGTCCAGGTAGGTGAGTTGCCGGATGCGCCGCGGCCGTTCGTATCCCGCGCCGGTGATGACCATGCCGCCGTAGCTGTGGCCCACGAGGACCACGTCGGTGAGACCGTGCCTGTCGATCAGGGCGACGATCTCGGCGATGTGGGTGCGCAGACCGACGCCGGGTGCGGCCGGGGCGAGCGAGGGGCAGAAGACGGTGTGGCCCAAGGCCCGTAGCCCCGGGACGACCCGCTCCCACGCCCAGCCTCCGAGCCACGAGCCGTGTACGAGGACGAGGGTGGCCATCACTCCTCCGACGCGGCCCTGGCCGCCCAGGAGGAGCGGATGTCCCGCAGAACCCACTTCAGACCGTCGTCGGGGATCAGGAACCCGCCGACTCCGGACGAGAACAGCACGTCGTACACGCGCTGGGACACCTCGGTGAGCCGCTCCCCGAAGTCCTCGCCGTCCTCCGGTCTCGCGGGGAGCAGGATGACGAGGGTGTCGTCCCGCTGCTCCACCGCTTCGACGGCGAAGTCCTGTACGGGGTGGTGGCCCGACTCCTCGCACAGCACCGCTTTCGGGTCGGCGACGAGCCTCGCCCGGTAGGCGCTGTCGTTGACGAGCCGGAGGGTGTGGACGGTGCCCGCGTCATGCCCCATGGCTGCTCCGCGTCTCATCGGTGCCGGCCTGGGCCTGGTGGAAACTCCGGCGCATGGCCAGCAGTTCGGTCTTGAGCCGTTCGGGCAGCAGCCAGACGAAGTTGTCCCCGCTGCGCCACAGGTCCATCAGGTTCACAGGCTCACGGCGGTCCGGCTCGTCCGGCCGCTTCGCGGGTGGCAGGACGTAGTACAGCGTGTCGCGTCTCTGCAGCCTGACCTGCACCGTGATCCCCGGGCGCACCCGCACCCCCATCGACGCCAGGGCCTCCAGGGGCTCGCGCTCCAGTCGCGCGGCGAAGGCCGGGTCCGCCCAGGCGCGGCGGGTGAGCGCCGCTTCCAGGTCCTGGTCCTCCCCGGTGGGGCAGGGCCCCGGCGTCCCCTCGTACCGAGGTCCCGCCGGCCGGTACGGCTCAGTCATGGCTCCCCCGTACGGGAAGCGCGGCGATGACCTTGACCTCGACGAGGTACTCCGGTGCGAAGAGCGCGGACACGCCCACCAGGGTGCTCGCGGGCGCCGTCGCGACACCGGCCCGCAGCGGCCCGAGGATCGCGGGCAGCAGCTCCGGTGTGTAGCCGACGACGTGGACGGTCTCCTCGACGATGTCGTCGCGGGTGGCGCCGACCCCGGCGAGCGCGGCGTCGAGGTTGCGGGCGATCCGTGCCGCCTGGGCCCCATGGTCGCCGAGCCCCACCGGCGACCCGTGCTCGTCCCAGGCGACCTGCCCGGAGACATACGCGAGCCGGGTCCCATCGACGGTGACGACCTGGCTGATCTGATCGGACGGGCTGTGCACGGACGGTGGATTGACGCGTTCCACGGTCATGGCAGCTCCTTTCGGCAGGGCGTCAGAGGTCTCGCCCCTTAAGTGAACAGTGTTCACGTGGACGTTGTTCACTATAGTGAGGCCCATGAGCTCCCCGTCAAGCCCGGCACGGGGCCGGCCCGCCCGGCTCGACCGCGCCCGCACCATCCGCACCGCCCTCGACCTGCTGGACGAGGGCGGTCTCGACGCACTGACCATGCGGCGGCTCGCCGACGCCATGGACGTGCGGGCCGGCGCGCTGTACCGCTACTTCGCGACCAAGCAGGACCTGCTCACCGCGATGGCCGAGCTCATGGTCGACGGCGTCACCGAGTCCCCGCAGGACGGCGACTGGAGCGAGCGGACGGCGCGCCTCGCCCGCGCGCTGCGCACGGCCCTGCTCGCCCACCGCGACGGCGCGCGCGTCTTCGCCGGCACGCACTCGACCGGCCCGAACACCCTCGGCTTCGCCGACAGCCTGGTCGGCGTCCTGCGCGAGGCGGGCTTCGGCGACCACGACGCGGCCCGCGCACTCCACGCCGTCGCCAACTTCACCGTCGGCCACACCCTGGAGGAGCAGGCCGCCCTGCGGCCGGGGGAGGGGGAACCCGCCAATCCGGACGTCCTCCGCGAGGCGGTGGCGGCGGGGGCGTATCCACACCTCGCCGCCACCCTGCCGGCACTCACCAGCACGGACTTCTCGGCCGACTTCGAGTTCGGGCTGCGACTGCTTCTGGAGGGGCTGCGTGCCGTCCGTACCTGACCCCCGCCGATGAATCCGCCACAGGGCGGCCCCGACCGTACGCCGGACGGCCGGTACGTCGTCATCGGCGGGCGGCGCTGGCGGGCCACCGACCCGGACATCCCCGAGGAGCCCGCCGCCCGGCTGCGCTCCCATCTGATGGCCGCCCGGCGCGCGGTCGGCGCGGCCCGCCGGGCCGACGACCCGGCCGCCGAGCGCGCCGCCCGGGACCGGGTGCAGACCGCCAAGGTCGCCCTCGGGGAGCGGGGCACCCCCTGGTGGGAGCAGTCGCCCGCCGAACGCCGGACCCGCTGGCAGGACGGCCTGGCCGCGCTGGACGCCGACGCCGATGCAGGGGGCGGGGGCGGCGGCTGAGGGCGGCGGGTCAGACGGCGGTCCCGGAGGCCTCCGCCGCGGCCTCCGGTACCAGGAGGATCGGAATCGGTCGCCCTCTACTCATCGGTAGCACCGTTCAGTAGGCTCCGCGCATGCCGACCGACACCACCGCCACGCCCCCCGGACTCACCGAGCAGGCACGGTCGTTGGCGGAGGGGCACACCACCTCCGCCGACCTGGTCCGGGCCTGTCTGGAGCGGATCGAGGCGGCCCAGCCCACGGTGAACGCCTTTCGCTGCACCCGCGCCGAGGAGGCGCTCGCCGAGGCCGAGGACGCCGACCGCCGGCTGCTGGCGGGGGAGCGGCTGCCGCTGCTCGGGGTGCCGGTCGCGGTCAAGGACGACACCGACGTGGCCGGGCTGCCCACCCGGTTCGGCTGCCGCGGCGACATCCCGCCCGCCACCGCCGACGGGGAGGCGGTACGCCGGCTGAAGGCGGCCGGGGCGGTGGTCGTCGGCAAGACCAACTCCTGCGAACTGGGCCAGTGGGCGTTCACCGAGGGGCCCGCCTTCGGGGCCACCCGCAACCCCTGGAACCTCGGCCACACCCCCGGCGGCTCCTCCGGAGGCTCGGCCGCCGCCGTGGCCGCGGGCCTGGTGCCCGCCGCGCTCGGCTCGGACGGCGCCGGATCCATCCGCATCCCGGCCGCCTGGACCCACCTCGTCGGCATCAAACCGCAGCGCGGCCGGGTCTCCGTCCACCCCTACACCGACTGCTTCGAGGGCCTCACCGTCAACGGCCCGCTGGCCCGCACCGTCGCCGACGCCGCCCTGCTCCTGGACGCCGCGGCCGGGCCGCACCAGGACGAACGCCACCATCCCGCCCCGGTGGACGCCTCCGCCGCCGCCCGCCGCGACCCCGGCCGGCTGCGGATCGCCCTCGCCCTGCGCCCGCCCTTCACCGCCACCCGCGCCCCGCTCCACCCCGACATCCGCCGCGCGGTCACCGCCCTCGCCGAGACCCTGGCCCGGCTCGGCCACACCGTCACCGAGGCCCGCCCCCGCTACGGCCTGATCGGCCTGGGCTTCCTGCCGCGCGCCACCGCCGGCATCGCCGCGTACGCCGACCGCCACCCCGACCCCGCCGTGCTCGACCCGCGCACCCTGGGCGCCACCCGCACCGGCCACCGCCTCGCCGGCCGCGCCCTGCGCTCCGCCCGTGCCCGCGAGGCCGCCCAGCACGCCCGTGTCGGCGCGCTCTTCCGCCACCACGACGTGATCCTCGCCCCCACCACCGCGGCCCCACCGCCCCGCATCGGCGCCTTCGACCGGCTGTCCGGCTGGCGCACCGACCTCACCATGGCCGCCGCCTGCCCCTACGCCTGGCCCTGGAACGTCCTCGGCTGGCCCGCCGTCAACATCCCCGCCGGCCTCACCCCCGACGGCCTCCCCATCGGCGCCCAGCTCCTCGGCCCCGCCGCCACCGAACCCCGCCTCATCTCCCTCGCCGCCCAACTGGAAGCCGACCTCCGCTGGCACGACCACGTCCCACCGGCGGTCGCCTGAGGACACGCGCTCGGCACTCCGGGTGACCGGGTGCCTCTGCTGCTGTCCGGCCCCCGCCGCTCGGCCGGTGGCCGGATTGTCGGAGGCGCGTGCTTAGCTTGGAGGCATGATCGATGCCTTTCTCGACCCCTCCAGCGGATCCCTGCGCCAAGTGGAGGAGGCGGTGCGCCAGGCGGCCGCCGCCGAGATCATTCCGCGCTGGCGGCAGCTCGCCGCGCACGAGGTGATCGAGAAGAGCGGGCCGCACGACGTGGTGACGGTGGCGGACCGGGCCGCCGAGGCCCATCTCACCGCCTCGCTCACCCGGCTGCTGCCGGGCTCCGCGGTGGTGGGGGAGGAGTCCGTGCACGCCGATCCGGCGGTGTACGAGGCGCTGGAGCGCGACGCCCCGGTGTGGATCGTGGACCCGGTCGACGGCACCCGGCAGTTCGTCCGCGGCGAGGCCGGATTCTGCACCCTGGTCGCGCTGGCGCTGCGCGGCGAGGTGCTCGCCTCCTGGACCTTCGCCCCGGCCCGGGACCGGATGGCGACGGCGGTACGCGGCCGGGGCGCCCGGCTGGACGGCGCCGAGCTGCGGGCGGGGTCGCCCGAGGCGGGCGCGCCGCTCAGGGTCGCCATGTCCCACCCGGACTACACCACCCCGGACCAGAAGGCCGCCCTGCTCGGCCTGGACACCGAGGGCGTCCGGGCCCGTCCCTGCGGCGCGGCCGGGCTGGAGTACCTGGCGGTGGCGAGCGGCGAGCTGGACGCGGTCGCCTTCTCCTGGGAGTTCGCCTGGGACCACGCCGCCGGGCTGCTGCTGGTCGAGGAGGCCGGCGGCGCCCAGTCCACCCTGACCGGTGAGCCGTTCCGGATCGCCGGGGGCAACGCCCTGCCCTTCACCGCCGCCCGGGACGCGGCCACCGCCGCCCGGATACGCGAGCTGCTCACCACCGCCGGATGACCGCCTCCGTACCCCATATCCTTGATGGTCCTGGATAGGCCGGAGGGACGGGGGAGGGGCGGACGGACACGGGAGGGCCGGATGGGCGCGCAGGGGCCGGAGGGTCCCGACCGGGTGGCCCGGTCACCCGCTCACCCGCTCACCTCGCTCGACCCGCTCACACCCGCTGACGAAGGAGCCGTGGTGCCGTCGATGCTCGATGCCGTCGTCGTAGGGGCGGGGCCCAACGGGCTGACCGCCGCCGTCGAGTTGGCCCGCCGCGGCTTCTCCACGGCCGTCTTCGAGGCCCGGGACACCGTCGGCGGCGGCGCCCGCACCGAGGAGCTGACCCTCCCCGGCTTCCGCCACGACCCGTGCTCCGCCGTCCACCCGCTGGGCATCGGCTCACCCGCCTTCAGGGACATGCCGCTGGACCGGTACGGCCTGGAATGGCTCCACCCCGAGCTGCCGATGGCGCACCCCTTCGACGACGGCACCGCCGCCGTGCTGGCCCGCTCCGTCGCCGAGACCGCCGCCTCCTTCGGCCCCCGGGACGCCGGCACCTACCGCCGGCTGGTCGCCCCCTACCTCGGCAAGTGGGACACCCTGGCCCGGGACTTCATGTCCCTGCCGCTCAGCGCGCTGCCCCGGGACCCGGTCACCCTCGCCCGCTTCGGCATCGCCGGGCTCCCCCCGTACACCTGGCTGATGCGGCGCTTCCGCGACGACCGGGCCCGCGCCCTGATCGGCGGGCTGGTCGCCCATGTGATGGCCCCGTTCGGCGGTCCGGCCTCCAGCGCCATCGGGCTGGTCTTCGCCCTCGCCGCGCACGCCGTGGGCTGGCCGCTGCCGCGCGGCGGCTCCCAGTCCATCGCGGACGCCCTCACCGCGTACCTCCGCGACCTCGGCGGCACCGTCCACACCTCGTACGAGGTCAAACGGCTGGACGACCTCCCGCCGGCCCGCGCCTACATCTTCGACACCTCGCCCACCGCGCTCGCCCGGATCGCGGGCCTCGGCCGCTCCTACGACTCCTTCCGCTACGGCGCCGCCGCCTTCAAGATCGACTACGCCCTGGACGGCCCGGTGCCCTGGACCGCCGAGCCCCCCCGCCGCGCCGGCACCGTCCAGATCGGGCCGAGCAGCCGGGACATCGCCACCGCGCTGAAGCAGGCCTCCAGCGGCACCGCCGCCCCCGAGGTGCCCTTCCTCATCACCGCCCAGCCCAGCCTGGTCGACCCCTCCCGCGCCCCCGAGGGCAAGCACGTCTTCTGGGCGTACGGCCATGTCCCCAACTCCTGGCAGGGCGACCTCACCGAGGCCATCGAGCGGCAGATCGAGCGCTTCGCCCCCGGCTTCCGCGACCGGGTCATCGCCCGCGCCACCGCCGGCCCGCCCGAGATCGCCGCCCGCAACGCCAACTACGTCGGCGGGGACATCGCCTGCGGCGCCGCCTCCGGGCTCCAGCTCGTCCTGCGCCCCCGCCCCACCCTGTTCCCCTACCGCACCCCCCACCCGGCCGTCTTCCTCTGCTCCTCCGCCACCCCGCCCGGCGCCGGCGTCCACGGCATGTCCGGGCACAACGCGGCCAAGGCCGTCTGGCGCCACCTCAGAAAGGACTGACCGGCATGGAGATCGTCCTTGTCCGCGGCGACATCACCGAGCAGCAGGTGGACGCCGTGGTCAACGCCGCCAACTCCTCCCTGCTCGGCGGCGGGGGAGTGGACGGCGCGATTCACCGGAAGGGCGGCCCCGACATCCTGGCCGCCTGCCGGGACCTGCGCGCCTCCCACTACGGCAAGGGCCTGCCCACCGGCCGCGCCGTCGCCACCACGGCCGGCCGGCTCCCGGCCCGCTGGGTGATCCACACCGTGGGCCCGGTGCATTCCACTACGGAGGACCGCTCCGAGCTGCTGGCCTCCTGCCACCGCGAGTCCCTGCGGGTCGCCGACGAGCTCGGCGCCCGCAGCGTCGCCTTCCCGGCCATCTCCACCGGCGTCTACCGCTGGCCGGTGGAGGACGCCGCGCGGATCGCCGTGGAGACGGTCCGCGCGGCGGAGACCTCGGTGGAGGAGGTCAGATTCGTGCTCTTCGACGAGCGGGCGTACGAGGCGTTCGCCGCGCAGGCCGGCTGACCACCACCGAGCACCGCGCGATCACAAGGCGTCCGGCTCGGGCCGCAGCAGGGCGCCGATCGCCTTGCCCAGCTGGCGGTGCAGGGCGTCGTCCTCCGAGGCCCGCGCCAGGGCCGGGGTGCCGATCGCCCGGCCGAGCAGACTGGTACCCAGCAGCAGGGCCGCCACCAGCTCGGCCCGCAGCGGGGCGTCGGGGCCGTCCAGACGGGCGGCGAAACGCTCCGAGAACACCTCGGCCAGATTGTCGCGGAACTCCCGGACGGCCGTCTGGCGGTCCGGTGAGCTGAGCACGGCCACCACCGGATGCGGTATCTCCTCGGCCGGGGGGCCGCCGGCGAGGAAGTCGCAGAGCCAGCCGGCCACCTCGTCCAGCGGGGTCTCCAGCAGCGGGTCGAAGAGCGCGGAGGGGCAGGAGACCGCCGCGAACAGGGCGTCCTTCGAGCCGAAGTAGCGGTAGACCAGCGCGGCGTCCACCCCGGCGTCCCGGGCGATGTCGCGCAGGTTGGTGCCCTCGTAGCCGTAGGCGCCGAAGCGCTGCGCCGCGGCGGCCATCAGGGCGCTGCGGGTGCCCGCGGCGCTGCGTTTGCGCCGTTTCGGCCGCCGCGCGGGCGTCTCCGGCGTGTCGTCGGCCGCGGGACGGCTCGCGGCGGGTCGGTCGCCCGGTCGCGGGCCGCCGTGGTCCGCCGCCGCCTCCCCGCCCCGTACCGCCGCACCGGACGGTTCCGGCGCAGGTTGCCGCCCCCGCCCGCCACCGCCCTGGACCGGGTATCCGCTCACGTCCACGCCCTCGTCACCCCTCGTCGTCCGGCCCGCCGTGCCGCCGGCCGGAGGGCCATGCTCCCCGCTCCGGCCGGTGTCCGAAAAGTCATCAGCGGATGTCATCGGCTGTTGACTCTAGACCCGCCCGACGACCTACAGTCCGGTTCGACAGCAGCGACCGTCGGGAGGGGTGAGGGCTGATGCCCGCAGAGAGCCGTCGTGTGGTGGTCGTCGGGACCGGCTACGTGGGTCTGACGACGGGGGCCTGCCTGGCCTCACTGGGACACCGCGTGGTGTGCGCGGACGCCGACGCGGCCAAGGTCGCCGCCCTGCGCCGCGGCGAGGTCGCCCTCCTGGAGCCGGACCTCCACGAGCTGGTACGGGACGGACTGGACGGCGGCCGGCTGGCGTTCACCGGGGACACGGCCGCGGCGGTGGACGACGCGGAGGTGGTCTTCCTCTGCCTGCCCACGCCGATGGGGCTGGGCGGCGCCGCCGACCTGGCCGCCGTGGAGGCGGTCGCCGGGCAGATCCGGCACCGGCTGCCGGCCGGCTGCGTCGTGGTCGACAAGTCGACCGTCCCGGTGGGCACCGCCGAGCGGGTCGCCGCCCTCCTCGGCCGGAGCGACGTCCCGGTGCTCAGCAACCCCGAGTTCCTGCGGGAGGGCAGCGCCGTCCACGACTTCCTGCACCCCGACCGGATCGTCATCGGCGGCGGCGACCCGGCGGCCCTGGACCGGGTGGCCGGGCTCTACCGGGCGCTGGACGCCCCTGTACTGCGCTGCGCGGCGGCCGACGCCGAACTGGCCAAGTACGCGGCCAACTTCTTCCTCGCCATGAAGCTCTCCTTCGCCA
The DNA here is from genome assembly GCF_023218175.1 of Streptomyces lichenis. Taxonomy (GTDB): domain Bacteria; phylum Actinomycetota; class Actinomycetes; order Streptomycetales; family Streptomycetaceae; genus Streptomyces; species Streptomyces lichenis. The sequence continues at coordinate 145,404 of NZ_JALPTH010000013.1, forward strand.
ACAACCTCGCCGTGCTCTGCGACGCGGTCGGCGCGGACGTCTCCGAGGTCACCGCGGCCATCGGCCTCGACCCCCGGATCGGCCCGGCCTTCCTGCGCCCCGGGCCCGGCTGGGGCGGGTCCTGCCTGCCCAAGGACACCCATGCGCTGCTCACCGCCTGCGAGGGAGCCGGCGTCGACTTCCCCCTGCTGCGGGCCACCATCGAGACCAACGTCGCCCACCAGCACCACCTGGTGGACCGGATCGCGGCCGACCTGGACGCCGGCGGCCGCTCACTGGCCGGGGCGCGGCTCGCCCTGCTCGGCCTCACCTTCAAGGCGGGCACCGCGGACCTGCGCGACTCGCCCGCCCTGGCCGTCGCCCGGCTGCTGCGGGCCAGGGGCGCCGTCCTCGTCGCCGCCGACCCCGCGCTCAGCGCCGAGACCACCGACCTAAGCGACCTGCTGACCCTGGTGGAGGACCCCACCGAGGCGGCGGACGGGGCGGACGCCTGCGTGGTGCTCACCGAGTGGCCGGAGTTCCGCGCCCTGGACTGGGAGCGGATGGCCGGGCACATGCGCGGCCGGACCGTCCACGACCCGCGCGGCGTCCTCGACCCCGACCGCCTGGCCCGGGCCGGCCTGGCCCTGCACGGCCTCGGCCGCCCCCGCGTCCTCACCGGCTGAGCCCCGGCCCGGAGCTCTCGGCGGGCCCCGTCCCGCCCACCCCCAGCGGACCCCGTATCCCCATTCTTCGAAAGGCAGCACCATGCGCGTCCTGTGCACCACCACCGGCAGCCCCTCCCACGGCCGGGCCCAACTCCCCCTGTTACGGGCGCTGGCCGCCGCCGGGCACGAGGTACGGGTGCTGACCACCCCCGAGCTGACCACGGTCTTCGGCGACGACGACGTGACCGTGGACCCCCTGCTGCCTGCCTTCGACCCCGGCGCCCTCGTCCAGGACGGGGACGGTGTCGGACCGCTCGGGGCGCAGGCGCCCGCCGAGGCGCAGCAGGCCCGGATGCGCGACCTCACCCGAGCCCTGGGAGGCTCGCTGGCCAGGGCGATGTACGAGGTGGAGGCGCCCGCGGCCCGGGCCTTCCGCCCGGATCTGGTGCTGCGGGACGGCATGGACCTCGGAGCCTGCCTGGTCGCCGAGGAGCTGGACGTACCGCAGCTGCCGACCCCCTCCGGCGCTCTCAACGTGCTCGACCCGGCCGATCTGCACGAACCGCTCAACGCGGTGCGCGCCGAACTCGGCCTGCCGCGGCGGGACGATCCGCTGTCGGTGGTGGCGCACGGCCGGGTCGACTACGTCCCGGCGGCCTTCTCCTTCGCCCGGCACTCCTCCGGCGCCCTCGCCTACCAGCAGACCACCGGCGTGACCCGCTCCGCGCGGCTGCCCGACTGGTTCGCCCGGCTGCCCACCGACCGGCCCCTGGTGTGGGCCGCGCTCGGCAGCGCGCTGCCGCACATCCGCCGGTATCTGCCCGGCGACACCGGCTTTCCGGTGCCGGACCCCGGCGAGTCGCTGCGGATCATCCTCGACGCGACAGCCGGACTCACCGACTGCACCGTGGTCGTGGGCACCTCCGGCATACTGCCGGACGACATCGACCCCGCCTCGCTGCCCGCGCACATCACCCTGACCGACTGGCTGCCGCAACCGCTGGTGCTGGAGACGGCCGACCTGTTCCTCACCCACGGCGGCTTCAACAGCGTCCGCGAGGCGCTGCGCACCGCCACGCCGATGGCCGTACTGCCGCACTTCGGCGACCAGCAGCCCAACGCCGAACGGGTCGAGGAACTGGGGCTGGGCCGCCAGATCACCGAGCGCACTGCGGAGGCCGTGGCCGCCGCCTGCCGGGCGGTGCTGGCCGATCCGGAGGCCGGACGCACCGCGCGCCGGGCCCGGCTGGAGATGCTGGCACTGCCCCCTGTGGAGGCGGCGGTGGACGACCTGCTGAAGCTGGTCGGAGCGGCCCGGTGACCTCGGCGGACCGCGGGCCGTCCGCCGGGGACGGCCCGCGGCCGCCGGCCCCGCCACCCGAGCGGCTGGCGCACCGGCAGGTGGTCACCGTGCTGTCCGGGCTGATGCTGGGGATGTTCCTGGCCGCCCTGGACCAGACGGTGGTGCTCACCGCGCTGCGGACCATCGCCGACGACCTGGACGCCGCCAGCGCGCAGGCGTGGATCACCACCGCGTACCTGATCACCGCCACCGTCTCCACCCCCCTGTACGGAAAACTGGCGGACATCCACGGCCGCCGCCCCCTCTACATCGCCGCGATCACCCTGTTCGCCGCCGGGTCCCTGCTCTGCGGCTGCGCCACCTCCCTGCCCCAGCTCGCCGTCTTCCGCGGGGTGCAGGGACTCGGCGGCGGCGGGCTGATGTCCCTGGCCATGACCGTGATCGCGGACATCACCACCCCACGAGAACGCGGCCGCTACCAGGGCTGGTTCACCGCGGTGTTCGGCGGGGCGAGTGTGCTCGGCCCGCTGGTCGGCGGGCTGCTCGCGGGCGCGGGTGACCCGGCCGGGGTGGCCGGATGGCGGTGGATCTTCCTCCTCAACGTCCCCCTCTCCGTGCTGGCCCTCGCCGTACTGCTGCGGGTGCTGCGGCAGGTGCCCCACCGCCCGGTCCGCCACCGCCTCGACCATCCCGGCGCGCTGGCCCTGGTGGTGGGTGTGGTGCCGCTGCTGCTGGTGGCGGAACGGGGCCGCGACCTCGGCTGGACCTCCCCGATCGCGCTGACCCTGTACGCGGCCTCCGCGGCCGGGTGGACCGCCTTCGCCCTGCTGGAGCGGCGCGCCGGACCCGCGGCGCTGCTCCCGCCGGCCCTGCTCCGCATCCGTACCTTCCGCCTCGGCGTGCTGCTGCACTTCTGCGCGGCCATCGGGATGTTCGGCGCGATGGCCGCGCTGCCGCTCTACCTCCAGCTCGCCCGCGGGATGGACCCGGCCGCCGCCGGACTGGCGATGCTGCCCAGCACCGCCGCGAACGTGGCGGTGACCCTGGCCGTCGGACGCCTGGTGGCCCATATGGGCAGGCCCAAGCCCGCCCTGGTGGCCGGCCTCGCCTCCCTCGCCGCCGGACTCCTGGTCTTCTCCACCCTCCACCCCGACAGCCCGCCCTGGTACCTCGCCCTCGGCCTGGTGCTGCTGGGTGCCGGACTCGGGGCCGCGCAGCAGACCATGACCACCCTGGCCCAGTCCGACGTGCCGCGCGCCGACATGGGCGCCGCCACCGCCGGGGTGAACTTCTCCCGCTCCATCGGCGGCACCCTGGGCACGGCCGCCTTCCTCTCCCTGGTCTTCGCCTTCGCCGCCGACGGCGTCACCGCCCGCGTGGCGTCCACCCTGCGCGACCCCGCCCTCCGCCACCTGGCCGAGGACCCGGCCAACGCCGAGACCCTGGCCGCGGTGACGCGCCCGGACGGCACCGTCGACCTGGAGGACACCGCCTTCCTCGGCCGCCTCCCCTCCGCCCTCGCCCGCCCCTTCCTGGAGGGCTACCTCGACGGCCTGCACGCCGCCTTCCTGCTCGGCACGGCCACCGCCCTCCTCGCCTGCGTCCTCGCCGCCACCCGGGTCCCCGACGTCACCCTCGCCGACACCTCGCCCCCGCCCCCGCCCTCCGGCGACGCCCCGGTGAAGCCCCCCTCGGGGACGAGCCCGCAGGGCGCCTGAGCCACCCCGCCGTCCTTCGGTGCCAGGCGCCGCGGGGGTGGGGCGGATCAGTCGTCGCCGCGGCCCTGGAGGAGGGTGCGGGTGGCGCGGGCGGCGACCTTCGGGTCGAGCATGCCGCGGTAGATCGGCGGGATGGGCCGGTCGACGCCGAACAGGGTGTAGACGGCCAGCATCGCGGCGTGCACCGAGTACTCCACGGTGAAGACCACGTCGTCGGGCATCTCGACGAACTGGCCGGCGAAGGCGAAGTTGCGGGCACCGTCGGGGACGACCTCCGGCCGGTCCCCCGGCGCCCGGCAGGCGAAGAGGGCCGAGGCGTACGGCATCATCACCGTGGTCACGTCCGTGGTCTCCAGCACGTGCTCCAGGAGGTCGTCGAAGCCGAGCTGGCGCACGAGTTCGGTGAGGATCTCCTTGCCGGTCGCCTCGGCCATGGGCTTGCGGACGTGGTCGCCCGGGCGGTCGATCTCGAAGCCGTAGCCCCACAGGGTGCAGGTGCCCTCGGGCATGTCGGGGAAGTGCGGCTGGTAGGGCACCACGATGGACAGGTGCCAGCCCGACTCGACCCAGGTCATCAGGGCGCCGGTGCCCGGCTCGTTGCCGGTGTAGGCGGCGATGCGCCTGAGCAGCGCGTCGTCGCGCATCGTGAGGGTGAACGACTCCCACTTGTGCTCGTCGACGCTGCCGTAGAAGGACATCGGCCGGCCGAAGTCGTCGGCCTTGCGGGCGATGGCCTCCCACAGGGACCAGCCCTGGTCGCGGCGGTCCCGGACCAGTTCCGGCACGGTGTCGTTGCCGCCGTAGGTGGCGTCGGCGGTGATGGAGCCGAGGGTCAGCAGGGTGTGGTCGTCGGGTCCGAGGTCGATGCGCCGGGTGCCGTCGGCGTCCTGCACATGCAGGCAGGTGGCGCGGCGGCCGGTGGCCGACGTGCCCTGGAAGTCGACGTCCAGGACCCGGGTGCCGAAGCGCACGTCCACGCCCTGCGCGGTCAGCCAGCGCTGGAGCGGCACCACCATGGAGTCGTACTGGTTGTAGACCGTGCGGCGCACCCCGGACAGGGTGTGGATGCGGGGGAACTCCTGGACGAACCGAAGGAAGTAGCGGCGCAGTTCGGCGGCGGAGTGCCAGCGCTGGAAGGCGAAGGTGGTACGCCACATCTGCCAGAAGTTGGTGGTGAAGAAGTGCGGGCCGAACACCTCGTCGATCCGCTTGCTGCCGAGCAGCTTCTCCGGGGTGCCCATGAGGCGGGACAGCTCGCCGCGGTCCCGAGCGGAGAAGCCGAAGTCGGCGGCGTCCAGGATCCGGTGCTCCGCGTCGATCAGGCGGGCCCGGGCGTGTGTCCGGACCTTCTCGTTGAAGGCCTGGATCTCGTCGGTGACGCTGGTGCCGGCGTCGTCCCGGGACGGGATCGAGGCGAAGAGGTCCCAGACGCACCGGTACGCCTCCTCCTCCAGCATCCGTCCGCCGCGCGTCACATAGGCGCCCTGGTGGGCCGGGGACTTGGCGCCGTCCAGCGAGCCGCCCTCGATGTCCAGTTCCTCCAGGATGTGGATCCGCTCACCGGGCAGGCCGGCGTCCCGGATGGCGAAGGCCGCCGCCGCCATGCCGGCGATCCCGCCGCCGACGATCCACAGTTGCCGGTTGTCGTTGCCGCTCATCGTCTACACCTCTATTTCGGACTGGGCTCCGTTTTGAGCGTAGTCCCGTTCTCCCCTCCCTCCGCCTATCCTGAGCGGACACGGGACCTTCGGCCCCGGCCACCCTCCGGAACAGAGCCGTTCGGCCCAGCCGGCGGCCTCCCGCCCGCGGAAAGGCGCCCATGCCGCCCAGCTCACCGCCGCCCCCGCCGGAACCGGCCCCGGCCGCACGGCCGGGCGGCCGCCGCGAGCGCAACAAGCGGGACAAGTTCGACCGGATCCTGGTAGCGGCGAGCGCGCTGTTCGCCGAGCACGGCTACGCGGCCGTGGCCACCCAGCAGATCGCCGACGCCGCCGACGTCGGCACCGGCACCCTGTTCCGCCATGCCGGCTCCAAGGCCGGGCTCCTCATGCTGGTCATGAACGAACAGCTCCGGCTGGGTGTCGAGCAGGGACTCGCGCTCGCCCGCAGCGGGGCCGCGCCCGCCGACGCGATCCTCGCCCTGGTGGCCCCCCTGGTCGACGCCGGCTCCCGGCACCCGGAGAACACGGCCGTCTACCAGCGCGAGACGCTCTTCGGCACCGGGCCCGAACGCGAGCGGGCGGCCGAACAGGTGGCCCGCGTCGAGTCCGCGATCGAGGAGATCCTTCGCCTTCACGCGGGCGCCCGCCCGGCACCCGGTCTCGACCGGACCGCGCACGCCGTCTACTCGACCATGTACATGGACATCGTGCGCGTCTGCATGGGCCGCGCCCCCGCCGACGACCTCACCACCCGCCTGCAGACGTCGATCGACCACCTGCTCGGCGTACGGACGAAGCCGGAGGGTGCGGAGGAAGGGCGGGAGCAGACGTAGGCGATCCGCTGCCGTGCGGTCCCCGCGCTGCACTGCGACAGGGGCCGGCACCTCGGCCGCGTTCGACGTGACCGTCGCCTCCGACGCCTGCGGACCGCGTGTGCCGCCCGACCGGAAGCCGGGGGCTGCCCGCGCGGGGACCACAGCACCTGCGCCCGGCGCACTGAGGCCGAGTCCGGAATACCCCCGCTCGCGCGGGGACCACTCGTAGCGCTCCTTCGCGCGCGGAACACCCCCGCTCGCGCGGGGACCACCTGGTCATCGGGGTCGATCAGGCGGAATCCCGCGGAACACCCCCGCTCGCGCGGGGACCACGAGGCGCAGCGGTACGCCGACCGGGCCGCGGATGGAACACCCCCGCTTGCGCGGGGAACACATCTTCGCGACCTGGGCAGTCAGTCGCGCTTTGCCGTTTATTTACCTCTTCGAAGAGGGCTCCTGTTGCTGCGGCGGTGAGTTGGGTCGTCAGGCATGGCGGACCACTTTAACGGGCTTGCCGCATATTGGAGTTGCCGCATTGCATGTGTTGAACGCACAGAGCGGCGGCCCCGTCGCTCCTAGCACTCGCCGCGCCAGACCACCTTGGTGAAGACGACCTCGTCGCCGAAGGTGTTGATGTAGGCGCCAGGGCCGGGGTTGTAGTGGAGGCAGGTCGAGGAACCGCCGCCGCCGTTCTTCCACCTCCAGTCGAACTGGATGTGGTCGTAACCGGGCTGGGGGCGGCCGTTGTTGAAGATGGACAGGCCTGTCATCGAGCCCGACCAGTTGCCCGAGGACTTGTGCACCAGACGTCCCGTGGCGCTCTCGCCGGAGTAGATGCAGAAGTAGCCCTTCTCGCAGCCTGGCGGGTTGGGTTCGGCGGTGGCCGGCGGGGCCGTCGCCAGGATGGCGGTGGCGGACATCGCCGCTGCCAGGGTCGCGAGCACGCGCTTGTTCATGGGCTCTCCTCGGGTCGGGGTGGGGAAGGGGGTCAGCAGACGGGTACGCCGGGGACCTGGTTCTCCGGCACGCTGAGGTAGATGTTGGTCATATAGCCGCCGTACTGGGGGAGATGGGCCCACCAGTCGTTGACGTAGGGCGGGACGCTGACCTCCTGGCCGCGCTTCTGGCAGCGGACCAGGACCTCGACGCCGGCGGGCAGGGCGGTGATCGCGCCGGAGGTGGTCGAGGTCGAGGTGCGGACCCGTACCCCGTTGCCCCAGGTGCCGACCCAGGTCCCGGCCGGCCGGGTGGCGCCGGGCACGTTCAGCGAGCGGGTCAGCCGGCCGACGTCGCTGTACGCCTTGCCGTAGGACGTACCGCTCGGGTGCAGGGTGAGGACGGCCACGATGGTGCGGTCGCCCGCGCCCACCACGCCCGTGGTGTGCAGCGCCGGGCGGGACAGGTCGACGGCGTCGGCTCCGGTCGGGGAGGAGGCGGGCGGGGCCTGGGTGCGGGTGGCGGCGGGGGTGGAGGTGCAGCCGCCCGAGCTGAAGCCGGACCAGCCCTGCTTGACCGCCCAGGGCCGGTCGAAGGAGCCGGCGATGCCGAAGTGCTGGTCGTAGCCGTCGGTGGCACAGCGGGTGGACTGCCGCAGATCGCCGAGGAGGTAGTCGCGTACCGCGGCCGGGGCGGAGTCCAGCAGATGGCGGTAGATCCGCACGGTGTCACGGGCCGAGAGGGCCGTGTAGCCCCAGTAGCCGGGGTGGGTGGCCGGAGGCCGGGCGGTGTCCGTCAGACCGAGGCGGGAGACCATCCGGTCGACGATCGCGCCCCCGCCGTTCGCGGACCAGAAGGCGCTCGCGGCCGCGTCGTCGCTGCCCCGCAGCATGGTGTCGACCCTGGCTCGGTCGGCGGCGGACAGGGCGTCGGGGCTGCGGCCCCAGAGCAGGTCCAGGGCGATCAGCAGCTTGACCACGGAGGCCGAACGGAATTGGGCCGAGGTGTTCAGCTGCTCGGTGAACGCGCCGGTGTGGCGGTCGAAGACGGCGACTCCCGCCGTCACCCCGGCCGGCACCTCGGCCCGGGCGGAGGCACCGGCCGGGGGCGGGGAGGGGGAGGGAGCGTTCGCGGCGTTGGCGGCGCCGGTGGTGGCCGCGGTGGTGCACAGCAGGGCGGCGAGGGCGGTGGCGGCCCAGAGGCCCGGACGGGTCGCGCCGTGGGGGGTGGAACGGGCGGTGCGCCGTCCACGCGTGCTGCTCGGGGTCATTGTTATTGTCCTCCGGTTCGATACGAGGGCGTTGGGGTGGGTGCGTCGGTGTCGTCGGGCAGACGGGGGCGGCCCCCGGGCCGTATGAGGGAGGCCTTCCACCGGGGGAGCGAGACTCATACGGACGGCGGTCGCGGTACGTCGGGGAGACGGGCCCCGCTCGGGCGCCCTGGCCCTGTGCCGACTCGTCCGATTCCGTCCCGGCCACGCCGGGCCCGTACCGTCCGGAGCACCCATGTCCCAGCACCTCGTCCGCCGCGCCGCCGCGGGTCTCGCCGCCGTCGCCGCGCTCTCCCTGTCCACCGCGACCGGCACCGCCCACGCCGGGGCCGCGGGGTTCTACGTCTCCCTGCAGACCAACAGCAACATCCGTTCGCTGCCGAACACCCAGAACGTGCCGATCCTCAACACCGGTTCCAGCAGGGACCGTTACTACCTGGACGGCGTCTGCTACGTGCACGGCCAGCCGGTCACCGCCGGCGGCTACCGCACGGACGTCTGGTACCGGGGCACCGTCCATGACTCGGTGATCGGCAACGGCCCGTACCGCGATGTGTGGGCCTGGGGCGGCAACGTCAACATCGGCAAGGACCCCTCCGACTCCGTGGGCCGCTGCCCGAGCTGACGACGGGCCTGATGCCCCCGGGACCGCGGTGGTGGTCCCGGGGGAGCCAGGAGGACCGCGGCGGTGGCCAGGATCACCGCCGCGGGCTCCGGTCAGCAGGTGCGCACGCCCGGCAGCCAGGCGTCCGGGTGGTCGATGTAGATGTTGCTGACATAGCCGCCGAGCGCGGGGATGTGGGACCAGGCGTCGTTCTTGTAGCCCTCGGCCTCGACCAGGTCACCGCGCTTCTGGCAGTCCACGTGGACCGGCGTCGGCCCGCTCAGTGTGCGCACCACCGCCGCGTTCAGCCGGGCGTCGGCCCGCACCCGGACCGAGGTGCCCCAGGTGGTGAAGTTGGTCCCCGGCGTCCCCCCGCCCGGGGTGCACGGCAGGCCCACCCCGCGCGCGGAGAGATACGGCCCGGGGTCCATGCCCCGGGTGCTGGAGGTGGAGCTGTGCGCCTCGAAGTGCAGGTGGGGGCCAGTGGACTGGCCCTCGGAGCCCATCCGTGCGATCAACTGGCCGCTGCTCACCCGCTGGTTCACCGAGACCAGGCGCTCGTACATGTGCCCGTACTCGGTGACCGTGCCGTCGTCGTGCCGGATGCGGATCCACTGGCCGTAGCCGCTGGCCGGGCCGGAGACGATGACCGTGCCCGGGCCGGCCGAGTAGATGGGCGTACCGCGGTTGTTGGCGATGTCCACGCCGTCGTGCCCGGAGTGCCATCCCTGGGTGATGGTTCCGGCGGCCGGGCAGGACCCGGCGTAGCCGGCGGGCTTGGCGGGCGGCGCCGCCTCGGCCGCGCCGGCGGTGAGCGGGAGCAGTCCGGCCGCGACGGCCGCGGCGGCGAGCAGGCGGAGGGGTGTGGTGCGCATGAGGGCGACTCCGATGAGTAGGGCGAGGAGAGGGAAGAGGTGGTCAGCAGGTCGGGACACCGGGCAGCCAGGCCGCCGGGTCGTCGATGTAGATGTTGGAGATCCAGGCCCGGTACTTCGGCAGGTAGGACCAGGCGTCGTTGCGGTAGCCCTCGGCGTTGACCACCTCGCCGCGCTGCTGGCACTGGACGTCCACCGCGGTGGGGCCGGGCAGCCGGACCACCGGCGGCTTCCCGGTGCCGGGCTCCGGACGGAGGCCGACCCCGGTGCCCCAGGTTATGAACCGCTTGGTGCCGGCCGGCGGCTGCTCGGTGCCGGCGATCCGCAGGGCACCCGCGTACTGGGCGTTCAGCCGTACATCGCTGACCATGACCAGCGTCCCCGACTCCCGGGCCTCGACCATCCTGCCGCCGCCGAGGTAGACGGCGATGTGGTGGACGCTGTTGAGGTTCGCCGGGTTGGAGCCCCAGAGCAGCAGATCGCCCGGTTGCAGCGGGCCGAGCCCCTGGTCGCGGGAGAACCGGGCGGTGGCGCCGCTCCACTGGGCCTGGTTCCAGGACCCCTCGGGCAGCGCGATCCCCGCGCCCTGCCACGCCGCGTACTGCACCAGGTGCGAGCAGTCGAAGCCCTTCACCTTGCTGTCGTGGGCGCCCGGGCCGCCCCCGGGGTAGTCCTGGCCGTAGGTCGGCCCGTGGAGGGAGCCGCCGCCCCAGGAGTAGGGCACCCCGAGCTGGGAGCAGGCGGCGTCGACGATGGCCCGCGCCTGTTCGGAAGTGTCCGCCTGCGGACGGCAGTCGGCGGCGGCGACCGTCGCGGCCGTGGCGGGGAGCGGTGGCGCGGCGGCCGTCGCCGTACCCGTACAGCTCAGTGCGGTGGCGAGCAGCAGTCCTCCGGCCGCCGCCATGGTGCGGTTGGTGCGGTGCATGCGGTTCCCCCGGGATGGTTCCTGTGCGGGTGCGGGTGCGGAAGTGGAGTGGGACGTACGTGGGTGGGTGGGGCGGCCGTGGCGCGACAGGTCAAGCCGCGCGGGTGGGCCGGGTGTGCCCCTGTGGGAAGGGGACGGGAGCGGCGGGGCGTTCGTATGCCCGCGGCGGGGCCGCGTCGAGGGTGGCGCGGATCTTGGCGAGCCCGCGCATCCGGTTGCGCTGCACGGTGCCCCGGTGGGCGCCGAGCCGTTCACCCGCCATGTCGTGGGTGAGATCCTCGATGTCGACCAGGATCACCGCGGCCGCCTCCTTGGGGGACAGCCCGCGCAGCAGGGCGGTCGCCACCGCCTCGGCCTCCCGGCCCGCGAAGCCGCCGTCCCAGCTCTGCTCGGGCAGCTGGTCGGTGCAGCGCTCCTGGTGCGACGGGTGCCGCCACAGGTCGCGCAGCAGGTTCAGCGCCGCCGCGCAGGCGTAGGCGTACGGCTGCCGCTGCCGGGCCAGGGTGCGGCTGCGCGCCCGGCGGGAGAGCCTGAGGTAGGTCTCCTGGAGCAGATCGTCGGCGTCATGCGGGTTGCCGGTGAGGGCCAGCAGCCGGCGCCGCAGCCTGGGCATCACGGTGGTGAAGACCTCGTCGAACTCGGCGATGGTCATGGGTTCGTCGGTGGCGGTCGATCGGTCGGTGGTGATGGTCGGTGTCGGGCGGGTGTGCTCCACGGTGTTCCCCCGTCGTTCTTCTGTCGTGCGCTTCTGTCATGGGCGGGCCGGGGCGGCCGGCCCGTAGAGGGCCGCCGGCGCCCCGGTGAGCAGCGCCCAGTACCGGTCGCCGTACGACCAGTGCCACCACTCGGTCGGGTAGTTGACGAACCCGGCGGCCGTCATCGCCCGGCCCAGCAGCTCGCGGTTGGCCCGCGCCTCGGCGGTGAGACCGTCCGCGGCGGTGCGGCAACGGCCCTCGCTCTCCTCCGGGGTGGCGTTGACCTCGGTGCCGAGCGGAAGCTCCGTACCGTCCCCGGTGCACAGGGTCAGATCCACCGCGCCACCGCTGACATGCGGGGCGACCTCCGGGGGCGAGATGTACGCGCTGGCCAGCTCGCGTATCCGGTCGGCCGGGGCGTCCGGGTGGGCGGCGCGCAGGGTGGCCGCGTAGGCGTCGAAGTAGCGGCACTGCAGGGCGGGGGGCCGGAAGCCCTCCACCATCAGCAGGCGCACACCCGAGGGCAGCGCCTGCTGCGCGAGCAGCAGCCGGCGCAGCACCCCGGCCCTCAGCCGGGCGTACGAGCCGTCGTCGTCGGCCTTGCGCGGGTCGACCCCCAGCGCGGGGAACTCCCTTACGTCGAGCAGCGGTTCACCTGTCTCGCGGACAGGTGTACCGGCCACCCGGTGGTCGGAGAGGAGGATGAGGTCCGTCACGCTCACAGCGTCGGGGCGGGCTCTGCAGGAGCGCTGCATTCCCTCTGCAGGAAGCGCTGCAACGTCCTGCAGAGGGCTGACCGGGGGGAGAGAGATCCGTTCCGGTGGCGCTCATACGGGCGGCGGGCCCGCTCCGTCACCGAGGTGGAAGCCGCACGCCCTCCGCGGCGGACGGCCTCTGGGGCGAACGGCCAACGGCCTCCGGGACGGACGGCGAACGGTCTCCGGGACGGACGGCCTCCGGGACGGACGGCGAACGGTCTCCGCGACGGATGTCGCCCTCTCCGCGGCGGACGCCGCACGGCCTCCGTGGCGAAAGCCGGACAGTCTCATCAGCGAAATGGGGGGAATCCTCACCGGACACCCAGCGAGTTCAAGCCACCCGCCGTCCCACCGCGCCGCCCCGCGCCCGTAGGCAGCGCGGCGACCGGCATGCCCGCGCGCGGGCGCCGGTATGTTGTCCCTGACGCGGGGGAGCGTGAACATCGGGGGTCAGGGTGGACGTTCGCCTTCTGGGTCCGGTCGAGGTGTCGAGCGGAGGGCAGCGCATTCCGCTGAACGGCGCGAAACCGACCGCCATTCTCGCCGCCCTGGTGGTACATCTCGGCGAGGTCGTCTCCGCCGAACGGCTGGTCGACCTGGTCTGGGACGAGGACCCGCCCGCCACCGCCCGGGCGCTGGTCGCCTCGCATGTGTCCGGACTGCGCCGCGCTCTGGCCGGACGGGAGGGCGCGGACGCCATCCGCACCCGCTCCCCGGGATACGTCGCGGAGTTCCCGCCCTCCGCCGTGGACGCCCGGCGCTTCGAGACCGCGTGCGCCGAGGGGCGGAACGCGGCGCTCGACGGGCGGGCCGAGGAGGCCGTGGACGTCCTGCGGACCGCACTCGGGCTGTGGCGCGGCCGGGACGCCCTGGAGGGGCTGGGCCAGAGCTTCGCCCGGGTCGAGGCCATGCGGCTGGGGGAACTCCGGCTGGAGGCGCAGGAGTTCCGCTTCGCCGCCGAACTGGACCTGGACCGCCGCGGCGACCTGGTCGCCGAACTCGTCGCCCATGTCGCCGCCCACCCGCTGCGGGAGCGCCCGCGCGGCCAGCTGATGACCGCGCTGTTCCGCACCGGCCGGGCGGCCGAGGCGCTGCGCTGCTACGACGAGGGCCGCCGGCTGCTCCGTACCGAACTGGGCGTCGACCCCGGCCCGGAACTGCGGGCCCTGCACCGGGCCGTGCTCCAGTCGGACACCGCGGTGCTGGGAGCGCCGCCCCGCCCCCCGGCCCCGCCCGTACCGGGACCGGCACCGGCACCCGCCGGGACGCCTGCCGGAGAGGACGGTGCCGCCGGGCCTGATCGCCGGGACGACCGCCGACCGTCACCCTCCCAACTCCCACCCGACGTCTCCGACTTCGTCGGCCGCACCGAGCAGATCCGCTGGGCCGCGACCCTGCTGGAGCAGGTGCGCGACCCGCGGCGCACCGCTCCGCCCATCGGTGTGGTCTCCGGCCGCTCGGGCACCGGGAAGACCGCTCTGGCCGTCCATGTCGGCCACCGCACCGCCGCGCTCTTCCCCGACGGGCAGCTCTTCGTGGACCTGCGCGCCTCGGACTCCCAGCCGGTACGGACCGTGGACGCCCTGGCCCGGCTGCTGCGCGCCCTCGGGGCCGACCCCGACACCCCCGCCCGGGACGAGGAGGACCTGCTCGGCCTGTACCGCACCCATCTCGCCCGGCGCCGGGTGCTGCTCATCCTGGACAACGCGGTCAGCGAGGCGCTGCTGCGGCCCCTGCTGCCCCCGGGCGGCGGGTCGGCCGTACTGATCACCTGCCGCCGCCGGCTGGTCGCCCTGGAGGGCGCCGCCCATCTCGACCTGGGCGTGCCCACCGACACCGAGGCCCGGGAACTGCTGGCCCGGGTGGCTGGCCCGGCCCGGCCGCCGCTGGAGCCCGAGCAGGCCGCCGAGGTCGTCGCGCTCTGCGGCCGCCTGCCGCTCGCCGTCCGCATCGCCGGCGCCCGGCTCGCCGCCCGCCCGCACTGGACCCCGGCCCGGCTCGCCGCCCGGCTGCGGGACGAGCGCCACCGCCTGGACGAACTGCGGGTCGGCGACCTGGAGGTGCGCGCCAGTCTCGGGCTCGGTTACGCCGACCTCGACCCGCAAGGGCAGCGTGCCCTGCGCCGCCTGGCCCTGATGGACCTGCCCGACTTCGCCGCCTGGATCGCCGGGCCGCTCCTCGACGTGGACCCGGAGGAGGCCGAGGACGCCGTCGAACAGCTGGTGGACTGCCACTTCGTGGAGGTCGTCCGTACCGACGAGACCGGTCTGACCCGCTACCGCATCCACGACCTGGCGCGCGAGCATGCCCGGGAGCGTGCCCTGGCCGACGAGGACCCGCGGGAGCGCGGGGCGGCGGTGCAGCGGCTGGTGGACCGCTGGCTGGCACTGGCCCGCGAGGCGGCGGCCCGCGGCCCGGGCGGTGCCTCGCGCCTCCTCCCGGTCCCTCACAGGGGCGAACCGCCGGTCGCCTCCCGGGACGAGCAGACGGGCACCTGGGCCGTGGGGGAAGGACCGGCGGGGGAGACGGGGGTCCTGCCGGGGGAGCCCACCGCCTGGTTCGCCGCCGAGCAGCGGTGCCTGCTGGCCGCGGTCACCCACTGCGCCGAGCACGGGATGTCCGACGCCGCCCGCGAGCTCGCCACCGCGCTGACGGCCGCGTCCGCCGCGCTCTACAACCAGTTCGACGCCTGGTCCCGCTCCCATGGCACGGCCCTGGAGGCGGTGCGCCGCAGCGGGGACGTCGAGGGCGAGGCCTGGCTGCTCAACGGCCTCGGCCGGCTCCGCCTGGAGCAGGACCGGTACGAGGATGCCCACACCTACTTCGCCACGGCACTGCGCCTCTTCGAGGAGCGGGAGGTGCGGCGGGGCCGCGCGGAGGCGCTGACCGGCATGGGCACGGCCCGCCGCGAACAGGCCCGCTACGACCAGGCCTTGGCCTTGCTCACCTCCGCGCTGACCCACTACCGGGAGCCGGAGGACGGCGCGCCGATGGCCCATGTGCTCTACGGGATCGGGTCCGTCCACCGCGACCGGGGGCATGACGAGGAGGCCTGGGACGCGCTGTCCCGCTCACTCGACCTGTATGTCTCCGCCCGGGACCGCCACGGGGAGGCCCTGGCGCTGCGCGCGCTGGGGCTGTGCCACCGGGCGCGCGGTGATCTGCCGGGTGCGGAGGGCCTGTTGCGGCGGTCCCTGGCCGTCTTCGAGGAGACGGACGACGCCTTCGGTGTCATGTACGCCAGCCAGGCCCTGGCCAAGGTCGAGGTGCGGCAGGGCCGGCTGGCCGAGGCCCGGCGGCGCCTCGACCGGTGCCTGGAGATCACCCGTGAGCGACAGGACCTGTTCGGCGAGGCCCTTGTCCTGCGGACCCTCGGAGAGTGGCACCTCGCCGCCTCCGACCTGCCGCGGGCGACGGAGACCCTGCGCCAGGCGCTGGCGCTGTGGGAGCGGCTGGCGCTGCCGCTGTGGCGGGCCCGTACCCTGCGGGACCTGGCCCGCGCCGCCGTGGCCGAGGGCGCGGTGGACACCGGTCGCCGCTACGAGGAGGAGGCGGGGGCCGTCTTCCGGGAACTCGGCAGCCGTGAGGCCCTGGAGCCTCCGGCCGTGCGGCCCGGCTCCCGCTAGCCGGCGCACGCCGTCCGGGGCGGTGGTCATACGGGGAAGGGGCGCCGACCGTCGGCAGGGTGCGGGGCGGCGCCCGCCGCCCGCCATCACCACCGGGAGAGGCTCCACCATGACGGTCCCCACCACCCGCACCCGCTTCGGCCGCCGGTTCCTGCGGCCCCTCGCCGGTGCGCTGGCGATCGCCGGCTCGATCGTGCTGCCGGCCGCCCAGCCGGCGGCCGCCCACCCGCCGAGCGGGTCCGTGTACGTATGGGCGAGCGATGTCCGGGTGCGGTCGTGCCAGAGCACCTCCTGCGACCTCGCCACGAACGAGCGGCTGACCCGGGTCCGGGTCAGGGCCTACTGCCAGATGAACATGGGCGAGCCGGGACGGGTCACCGACGGCCCCTACACCAACACCTACTGGGTCCAGGTGATCACGCCGGGCGGGACCCTGGGGTGGATCTCGGCGGTGTTCGCCAGCGGCGGCTCCAACGACCGCCCGGTGCCGGGCGCCCCGGTCGACGGGCCCTCGGACCCAACCATCGACTGCGAGTTCATCTGAGCCCGGTCCGCGGTCGGCGTGAAGGTGCCCCGACGGGGTCGGCGCAAGCCGTCCGCCGGGGCACCTGGCCCGGCACGGCGGCCGTCAAGGCCGCGGATGCCGGAGGACAGCCGTCAGCACACCTTGTAGTCGACCCGGGTCGAGTTGTACGAGCAGGTGTCGACGCGGGTGCCGTTCGCCTTCTTCAGGGTGGCGGTGTCCCGGTCGTTGTTCCAGACGTACGCGCGCCGCTGCTGGTACACATTGGCGGCGGTGTTGGTGCCCCGGCCGGTGCGGACGGTGACCGTCTTGCCCCGTCCCAGGGTGTACGCGCCGAAGGTGTAGCGGTGGTTGGAAGCGTCCGTCACCGTCCAACCCCGCAGGTTCACCGAGGCGTTGGTGGTGTTGCGGATCTGGACGTACTCCGCGTTGAGGCTGGCGTTCGACCGGCGGTCGGTGCCCGGGCTGTCGTAGTAGATCTTGTACAGGTGCACCGAGCCGGCGGCCTGCGCGGGGGTGGGCATCGAGACGATGCCCATCGCCGCCACGGCAGCGGTCGCCGCGGCGATGGAGCGGATACGCAGCATGAATGTCCCTTGTTCACAGCCGGGCACCCCCCAATTCGGGCCCGGCGGGACGCTCAGACTAAGCGATTGGTTGAAAGTTGCGCAGCCGGATCATCGGATCGGTGTTCAGGGCTGTTCAGGGCCGTCCATGGCTGTTCATTCTGTTCAGGGTTGCGGTCCTCGGGCCGCCGCCTCCCGCCCGGGCCCCATCGCCCAGCGAATCGTGCCGGTCACCAGATGCCCGCCGGGCCGTACGAGCAGGGGCTCGGCCACTCCGCCCGGACGCCGTAGTCCCAGCTCGGCGCGGGCCCAGGGCGGGAGCAGGCCCACCGCGTTGGCGGCCAGCAGCGCGTAGGGCGGCCGGGCCGGCCAGGGCAGCGGCGGATGGCGGAGCAGATAGCGGACCGTCTCACGCGCCTCGGGGGTGGCCCGCAACTCGGGCCGGTAGTCACGGAGGCGGGCGGCCAGCGCGGCCCGGTCGCGCGGTGGGTCCTGCGCTCCCAGCGCCTCGGCGATACGGGCGGTGTCCGCGAGGTAGCCGTCGCATCCGGCCGGGTCGAGCGGGCGGGCACCGAAGCGCTGGTGGGCCGCGAGGAACGAGGCGACCTCGGCGATATGGACCCAGGCCAGCAGCCGGGGGTCGTCGGCCCGGTACGGCGTACCGTCCGAGGTGGTTCCGCGGACCCGGCCGTGGATGGCGCGTACCTGGTCCACCGCCTGCCGGGCGTCGTCCGCGGTGCCGAAGGTGGTCACGGCGAGGAAGGTGCTGGTGCGGGCGAGCCGGCCCCAGGGGTCACCCCGGAAACCGGAGTGCTCGGCGACGGCGGCCATGGCCAGCGGGTGCAGCGACTGGAGCAGCAGCGCGGCCAGACCGCCGACGAACATCGAGGCGTCCCCGTGCACCCGCCGCACCGGTCGGTCCGGGGCGAACCAGCGCGGCCCGGGAGTCTGGTGGATGCGCCGCCGGTTCTTCGGGCCCTGCGGGCCGGCCACCCGCGCGAACAGGGCCTCGCCCAGGGCGCCCCGCATCCCGCCGCGCGCCCCGCCGCGTCCTTCCGAAGCCGTCCTGTCGGACATCCGGGCCTCCCGCCTCGACGCTCCCAGTGTCCCATCCGCGCCCCATCCGGGCGGGGAAACCCCGACGGGGTGGGGAAACCCCCGGCGGGTCGGATGAAGGGACTCCCCGTCTGCCCGGTCAGCCGAGGGTCAGCCGGCAGTACGCCGCATCGCGGTAGCCGGGGTCTGCCGGACGGACCTCCACGGTGACGGGGACGCCCTTCCGATCGGACCTGAGCCGGACCGGGACGGGGCGTTCCTCGTCCTCGGCCGGCGGCGGCAGCAGGGCGTCGGCGCTCTCGTCCTGGTTGGTCCAGTTCCGGCCGGCGCCCGGGTCGTAGTCCATGGTGCGCTCCCCGGACCGGATGACCAGCGGGGCGTCACCGATCCCGGAGACGGCTTCGACCCGCTCCTCACCGCCCGGGTGCTGGGTGGTGTCCGTGCCGTTGCCGTAGATCGCGGTGAGGCTGTAGCCGTCGTCGGCCTCCGGGTGCGCCGCGCTGACGGTGGCCTCCATGCCGTCCTCCCAGCGGGCGGTCGCGCCCGAACCGAGCGGGTCGTACGCGCCGCCGTAGGCGCCGTTCTCCAGTTGCCGTACCGGCCACGCTGGGACCGGACCGGTGTTCGATCATGAGCGCTGCCACTCAGGGGCGGGTGAGGACGCCCCAGGGGTGGGGGGCTGGCACTCAGCCGCCTGCCCCCCACCCCGCCGCTCAGCGGCCGGCCGCGCCCGCCGTCGCGGCCAGGGCGGTCCGCCAGTCCTCCCCTGGAAGCGGGGCCAGGGCCCCGGCCAGGCGGTCCGCGCGGTAACGCCAGACGTGGTCCAGGTCCCGGTGGACGCTGCCGGACTCCACCACCCGGCCGCTGCCCCCGGTCAGCGCGACCAGTTCGGTGGCCAGGTCCCACCAGGAGACCTCACCCGAGACGGTGTTGGCGACACCGTGCACGGGCGCGTCCAGCGCGGCCGCCACGGCGCGGGCCAGCGCGACCGCGTGCACCCAGGGCGCCCCGTACCAGTCACGACCGGCCGGGCCAGGGCGGCGGGGTACGGCCAGCTCACGGCCCTCGGCCGCCGCCTGGTACAGCAGCCCGGTGGCGCCCCAGCGCAACTGGTCGCGGAACCGCTCGTGCGGCCCCCACACCAGGGGGGCGCGCAGCGCGCTCGCGCCGCCCCGGCCGCCTCGTCCGGCCACCGCCAGCAGCATCGCCTCGGCGTCCCGCTTCGCCCGGCCGTACGGGCTGAGCGGCTCCACCGAGGGGGCGCCCTCAGCCACCTCCCCGGCATCCGGGCGGCCGTAGGCGTCCACGCTGCTGACGAAGACGAACGGCCCGGACCGCCAGGCCTCGGTCATCGCCGCCATCGCCGCGAGGTCCACCTCATGGCGGGTGAAGGTGCAGGCCGCGTGGACGACGGCGTCGGCTTCGCGTACCGCCGCGCGCAGCCCGTCCAGGTCGGTGAGGTCGCCCTCCACCACCTCCACCCCGTCGCCGACGCCGTGGAGGAGATGGGCCGACTCCGGGCGGGCCAGCGCCAGCACCGGACGGCCCCGCGCGGCCAGCTCCCGCAGCACGAAGGCGCCCACCCCTCCGGTCGCCCCGGTGACCAGCACCGCGCCCTCGCGACGGCGCCGACCGGACACCGGTGCGGCGGCCTTCGCCGCCTCGGCCGCCGTCCGCTCGGCCTCCCGGGCGTCCAGCAGGGCGCTGATCTCCCGAGGGGTACGGGCCTGGAGGATGTCGAGCCCGGTCAGCGGCAACCGCAGCTCCGCCCGCAGCCGTTCGGCGAGCTGCACGGCCACCAGCGAGTGGCCGCCCAGCGCGAAGAAGTCGTCGTCCGGTTCGGGGGTGCGGCCCAGCAGGACCCGGAAGCCCTCGGTCACCGCCTCGGCCCGCGGCCCCGATGCGTCCGCAGGGAGGCCGGTGAGACCCGGCAGGGCCGCCCGGTCCAGGGAGCCGTCAGACGTACGGGGCATCGCGTCCAGCAGCATCACGGCCGCCGGGAGCTGTGCCGACGGCAACCGGGTGCGCAGCCGGGCGCGCAACTCGGCGGGCGGCGGGGCGGACACCCCGCACGGCACCGCGTACGCCAGCACCGGACCGCCACCCGGTGGCGCGACCACGGCCGCCTCGGCCACCTGCGGATGCGACCGCAGGACCGACTCGGCCGGGTGCGCGGAGCGCGCCTCCTCCGGGCGGGCCACGGACGGCAGCGCGGAGAGCGGCAGCGCCGGGTCGGCGGCCACCGAGGTGAGCACCGCGGCATGCGCCTCGGCCAGCGCGATCCCGGTCTCCTCGTCCAGCGCCGGGCCCGCGTACTGCACCAGCGCGGCCGGCAGGCCGCCACCGTCCAGCGGGCCGCCCTCCAGGAGGCAGAACGACAGGTCGAACTTGGCGGTGGAGGCCGGGACGTCGACATACTCGCCGCTGGTGCCCGGCAGCCGCAGCGCGACCGGCTCACCCGGCAGGTCCGCGGTGACCCGCACCAGCCCCGTACCGTCACCGCCCCGGGCCGCGGCCCCCAGCCGGCCCAGGATCAGGTCGAACGGCACGTCACCGTGGTGCTGGGCGTCGAGCAGCGCCTCGCGAACCCGCCCGAGCAGGGTGGCGAACGCCGGGTCACCGCCGAGGTCCACCCGTACGGGCAGGGTGTTGACGCACAGCCCGACCAGACCGCGCATCGCGCTGCCCCGGCGGTGCGTACCGGCGACCCCGATCACCAGGTCGTCGGTGCCGGTCAGCCGGTGCAGCGAGGCGAACGCGGCGGCCAGCGCGACCGTGAAGAGGGTGGCGCCATGGCGGGTGCCCAACTCGCGCAGCTCGGCCGGGAGCGAGGCGGGCAGCGAACGGGAGACCGCCACGCTTCCGGTGGACGTGCCCCGGGCCGGACCCGGCAGCGAGACCGGCGCCGCCCCGGCCAGCCGCTCCGCCCAGTGGCGCAGCCCCGGTTCATGGCCGCCCGCGCCGGCGTGCTCGCGGCGCGCGTGGTCGAGGTACTGCGGCGGGGTGCCGGGCAGCACCGCCGGACCGCCGCTCGTGGCGGCCGAGTAGAGCGCGGCCAGCTCGGTGGCGACCGTCTCCAGCGAGCCGCCGTCGATGGTGATGTGGTGGAAGACCACCAGCACCGTGTGGTCCCGCTCGCCGTGGCGGAGCACCAGCGCCCGGGGCAGCGCGCCCGCCGCCAGGTCGAACGGGCGCCGCGCCTCGCGGGCCAGCAGCTCCGCGGCCTCGGCAGGCTCGCAGCGGACGACCGGCAGCGCGATCCGCTCCGGCGCGGGCAGCGTCTCCTGGTACGGCGTCTGCCGATACGGCTCGACGGCTTCCGCCTCCTCGCGGAAGCGCACCCGCAGCGCGCTGTGCCGGGCGACCAGGCCGGTCAGCGCCGCCTCCAGCGCCGCTAGGTCCAGCGCCCCGCGCACCCGGGTGGCGAACGGTACGGCGTAGGAGTCGCCGGTACCACCAAGGCGCTCCATCAGCCACATCCGGTGCTGGGCGTGGGACAGCGGCGCCCGCTCCCCGACCGCCGCGGCGGCGGTGCCAGGCGCATCGACCGGGACAGAGGCGCGACGGGCGCGGGCCCGGCGCAGCAGCTCCTCCTGGAAGGCGGTGGAGGAGGAAGGGGACACATGCTCAGCGGGCATCTGCAACCTCCGAAAGGTCACCGGAAAAGCTGCCGGAAAGGCCGCTGGAAGGACCGCCGGAAAGGCCGCTGGAAGGACCGCCGGGAAGGCCGCTGGAAGGACCGCCGGAAAGACCGCCAGACGGGCCATCGGGGCGGCCGCCGGACGGGCCATCAGGACGGCCGTCAGGACGGTCGTCGGGGCGCAGATCGGCGTGCGCGGCGAGCAGGGCGTGCTCCACCAGGGCAGCGTGCGCCGCCACCGTGGGGGCGGTGAAGAAGTCTGCCAGGGCGATCTCCACGCCCAGCTCCTCGCGCAGGTCGTCGGTGACCACCAGGGCGAGCAGCGAGTGCCCGCCCAGGGCCAGGAAGTCGGCGTCCGCACGGGTCACCTCGCAGCCCAGCGCCCGCGCCCACACCTGGGCGACGGCCTCCTGGAGCGGGGTGAGCGGCGCGGTGGCCGCCCCGTCGGCCGCGTCCGGGGCCGGGGCCGCCGCCAGCAGCCGGCGGTCGACCTTGCCGGAGGCGGTGAGCGGCAGCCGCTCGACGATCCTCAGCTCCTCCGGCACCAGCGGGGCGGGCAGCAGGGCCGCCAGCCGTTCGCGCAGCGCGGTGGTGCGCGGCACCGGCCCGGCGGCGGCGACCACATGCCCCACCAGCCGGATGTCACCCCCCTCGGGGCGGTCGACGGTGACCGCGGCGTCGTCCACCTGGTCCAGGCTCCGCAGCGCGTGCTCCACCTCGCCCGGCTCCACCCGGTGACCGCGGATCTTCACCTGGTCGTCGGTGCGGCCGTGGAAGCGCAGCAGGCCGTCAGGGTCCCGGGAGACCACATCGCCGGTGCGGTAGAGGCGCCCGGCGCCCGGGTGGTCGGTGAACCGCTCGGCGGTGAGCTCGGGTCGGCCCGCGTACCCCTGCGACAGCCGGCTGCCGCCGATCCACAGCTCGCCGCGCTCCCCGTCCGCCACCGGCGCGCCCTCGGAGTCAAGGACATGCGCGGTGGCCCCGGCGACCGGCCGGCCGATGGGCACCTGGCCCTCGCAGTCGGCCGCGGTCACCCGGTGGGCGGTGGCGAAGGTGGTGGTCTCCGTCGGCCCGTAGCCGTTGACCAGCTCCAGCCAGGGGAAGGCCGCCAGGACCTCCCGGGCGGGCCGGGCGGCCAGCGCCTCGCCGCCCACCACCACGGACCGCAGCACCGAGAAGAGCCGGGAGCGGCGGGCCGCCAGCTGGTGGAAGAGGGCGGTGGTGAGGAAGGCGACGGTGACCCCGTGGCGCTCCACATGGCGGGCCAGGTCCTCGAAGGAGGGCTTCTCCACGGTGCACACCACCACGGCCGCCCCGTTGGCCAGGGGGCCCCATACCTCGAAGGTGGAGGCGTCGAAGGTGGTGGGGGAGTGGAAGAGCACCCGGTCGCGGGCGGTCAGCGTCACGAACGCCGGGTCGGCGAGGAGTTCGGCGACCGCCCCGTGCGGCACGGCCACGCCCTTGGGGCGGCCGGTGGACCCGGAGGTGAACATGATGAAGGCGGTCGCGGACGGGGCGGGCGGCGCCCACTCCTCCGTACGGGGGGCCGCCTCGTGGCCGGTGACCGGCAGGGCGAGCGTCCGGCCGGTGAGGGCCGCCGACTCCAGCAGCTTGGAGTCGCCGAGGGTGAGGCTGATCCCGGCGTCGGCGGCCATCGCCTCGGTACGGGGCCGGGGGTGGGCCGGGTCGAGCGGGACGCACACCGCGCCCGCCCACCACAGCGCCAGCTGGGCGACGACCGTGGTGGCGGACCGAGGGACCAGCAGCCCCACCCGGTCACCGGTCCGCACCCCGTGCCGACGCAACTGACCGGCCAAGGAGCCCGCGGCGGCGGTCAGTTCGGCGTAGGTGAGGGTGGTGTCCCCGTCGGTGACGGCCAGCGCGCCGGGGGTGCGCCGGGCGTGCCGGAGCACCAGTTCGGGCAGCGTCGGCGGGACGGGGGACGGGCCCGGCCGGTCCATGCCGTTGCCGATGATGTGGGCGTCCATGTCAGTTCCCTTCCGGGCGGGCGGAGTCGGCGCGCTTGGCGTCGACCAGGGCGGCGATGGACCGCAGGTCGGGCTGGCGCAGCAGGGCGGAGGCGCGCAGCCGGATCCCGGCCTCGTCCTCGATGACGGTCAGCAGCCGGGCGGCGGCCAGCGAGGTGCCCCCGGCGGCGGTGAAGCCCTCGTCCAGTGCGGCGTCCGGGCGGCCGAGCAGCTCGCGTACGGCCGCCAGCACCAGCCGTTCGCCGAAGGTGTTCCCCTCGGACCCGGCCGCCGGGGCGGGGGCCTCCGCCCGGCGGGCCAGCTCGGCGCGGTCCACCTTGCCGTTGGCGTCCAGCGGGAAGGCGTCGGTGATCCGTACGGTGCCGGGCACGGCCTGCTCGGGCAGCCAGCCGCGTACGGCGGAGAGCAGCGCGCTCGCGGTGGGCCGCGCCCCCGGGACCGGCCGCACATGGGCGACCAGCCGGGCACGGCCCTCGGGGGTGCGGGCGACCGTGACCACGGCGCCGCGCACCGACGGGTCCTGCTCGAACGCCGCCTCCACCTCGGCCGGTTCGATCCGCACCCCGCTGATCTTCACCTGGTCGTCCAGGCGGCCCAGGAACTCCAGCAGCCCGTCCGCGCGCATCCGCACCCGGTCGCCGGTGCGGTACCAGCGGCCCGACCCCGCCCGCGTACCGCCCTCCTGGGCGAACCGGTGGGCGGTCAGCTCCGGGTCGAGGTAGCCCAGCGCCAGGCAGTCGCCGCCGATGCGCAGCTCCCCCTCCGCACCGGGCGGCACCGGCCGTCCCTCGCCGTCGGTGACCAGCACGGACGCGCCCGGGATCGGGCGGCCGATCGGCGGGGCGGCCGAGCGATCAGCGGGCCCCTCACCGGGACGCATGGTGTGCACGGTGGTGACCACGGTGGCCTCGGCCGGGCCGTAGGCGTTGTGCACGGTGGCGGTCACCTCCGGGCCCGGGTGGCGGCGCATCCGGTCCCCACCGGACACCAGCTGGCGCAGCACCAGCCCCTTCGGCCAGGGCCGGTCGAGCAGCGGCTCCACCATCGGGGTCGCCGCGACCGCCACTGTCACGGCGGCCTCCCGCCACCAGTCGGTGAGCGCGGAGGGGTCCCAGCGCACCTCGTCCGGGGCCGGGACCAGCGCCGCCCCCGAGGTCAGCCCGGCCCACAACTCCAGCAGATGCGGGTCGAAGGCGACCCCGATGAGCAGCGACTGCCGGTCGCCGGGGGCCAGTCCGACCGCCTCCCGGTACCAGTCCAGCAGCCCGGTCAGCGAGCGCTCACCGACCGCCACCGCCTTGGGGCGGCCGGTGGAGCCCGAGGTGAGCACCGCGTAGAAGCTGCCCTCGGGCGCCCGCCGGGCCCCCTCGGGCCGCTCGGCGAACGCCGCCACCACCGCGTCCACGGCGTTGGCACCGGCCACCGGCAGCGGGAGCGCGACCCGCTCGGCGTCCCGGTGCCGGGGCGGCAGGACCTCCGGGGCGCCGATCAGGCACACCACGTCCAGGTCCTCGGTCACCGCCTCGGTGCGGCGCGCCCCGGGGCGCGGGCCGAGCGGAAGGTACACCGCGCCCAGCCGGGCCAGCGCCACGGCGGTGACCACTAGGGCGGCGGAGCGGTCGAGGCAGACGCCCACCAGATCGCCCGGGCGCACCCGGTCGCGCAGGATGCCGGCGGCCCGGTCGGCGGCCTCCGACACCTCCGCGTACGACCAGCGGTGCGGGCCGTCCACCACGGCGGGCGCCTGCGGGGCGGCCGCCGCCCACTCCTCGAAGCGGGCGAGCACGGCGGCGCCCGTGGTCCGGGTCATCGGGGCTGCGGCGGTCATCGGGACTCCAGCGGGGTGGTCGTGGCGGCGAGGGCGCCGGCCTGGTCGGCCAGGACCGGGTGCTGGAACAGCACCCGCAGCGGCGGCCGGTGGCCGAGCCGCGGTTCCAGCCAGGCGGCGAGCCGGGCGGCGAGCAGCGAGTGGCCGCCGGTGTGGAAGAAGTGCGAGGAGGCGTCGAAGCGGTCGTGGCCCAGCACCGTCCGCCAGCCGTCGGCGAGCAGCGCCGTCATCGGGTCGCCGTCCGGGAGGGCGGCCGAGGCGGCCTCCGGCTCCGGGGCGCCCTCCAGGACCGCCGCCGCCCGGGTCAGCGCGGACCGGTCCGGCTTGCCGCCGGCCAGCACCGGCAGCCGCTCCAGCCGCGCCCACCGGGCCGGGACCAGCGCGGCCGGCAGCCTGCGCCCCAGCTCCTCGTGCAGCGCCCGCTCACTCCAGGCGTCCGCCTCGCCGCCCTGCTCCAGGAAGCCGACCAGCCGCGGCGCCCCGGGCCCCTCGCGGTCCAGCACCACCGCGCAGGACCGTCCGCCGAGGATGGTGGACGCCGCCGCCTCCACCTCCTCCAACTCGATGCGGTAGCCGCGCAGTTTGACCTGGTGGTCGCGGCGGCCCAGGAAGTACAGCAGCCCGTCGAGGCCCCGGTAGCCGAGGTCGCCGGTGAGATAGACCCGCTGCCCGCCGAGCGCGGCGACCTCCGGGAACCGGGCCTCGGTGACCTCCGGACGGCCCGGGTAGCCCTCGGCCAATCCGGCGCCACCGATGGCCAGTTCGCCCACCGCGCCGTCCGGCAGCGGCCGCCGGTGCGCGTCCAGCACGTACACCCGCTGCCCGGGCAGCTCGGTGCCGAGCGGCACTTCCGCCGCCCCGTCCAGGCTCCCGGCGGTGATCTCGTACGCGGTGGAGCTGATCGCCGCCTCGGTGACCCCGTACACATTGAACAGCCGGGCGCCGGTCAGGCCCCGGAAGGCGCGGGCCACCTCGGCCGGCAGCCGCTCGCCGCCCAGCGCCAGCACCCTGGGGGCCCAGCGGCCGCCCGCCAGCACGGCGGTCAGCTCCCCGCGCACGGCCAGGAAGTAACTGGTGGGCAGATTGGCGACGGTGACCCCGGTGGCGACCAGCGACTCGGCCAGCTCCGCCCCCGTCGGCACCTCCACAGCGGGCACCACCAGGCAGGCCCCGGCGTGCAGCGAGGGCAGCACCTCCTCCAGCGACACATCGAACGACGGCTGGGCGAAGAGCAGCACCCGGTCCTCGGGCACCAGCCCGAACACCTCGGCGGCGCCCGTCAGATGGTTCTCCAGCGCGACCCGGCCCACCGCGACCGGCTTGGGCATCCCGGTCGAGCCCGAGGTGTGGATGACGTACACCGCGCCGGGCAGGGTGGCGGCCGGCGCGGCCGGCGGCAGCCGGGGCGCGCGCACCTCGGCGGCGGGCAGCCCGGCCGGTACGGGGATCGGGGCGTCCGGCGAGGTCAGCACCAGCGCCGGGGCCAGCCGGTCGAGCAGCGCCGCCAGCCGGGCGGGCGGATCGGACGGGGAGAGCGGGCAGTACACCGCCCCGGTGCGCAGACAGGCCAGCAGGGTCACCACCGAGTCGGCACCGCGCGGCAGCACCGCCGCCACCGGCTGACCGGCCCGCACCCCGGCCGCCCGCAGCCGCTCGGCCAGCGAGGCGACCAGCGCGTCCAACTCGCCGTAGCTCAGCGTCCGTTCCCCGGTCAGCAGCGCGGGCCGGGCCGGGTCGTGCGCGGCCAGCGGGTCCAGCAGATCGCGGTCACGGGCGGATGCCGGGACGGCCGGCACCTCCGGAACCGGCTGCGGGGCGAGGTCGGCCAGAGGGGTGCCGGAGGAGTCCAGATAGGCGCGGCAGAGGCCCGCCAGGCGCTCGGCCAGCAGGGTGGCGACCTCCTCGCCGAACAGGTCGGCGTCGTAGTCCCAGACCAGGGTCATCCCGGCCACCCCCTGCCGGGGGCTCACCCCGCGCCGGTCGTCGGGCAGCAGCACCACATCGAGGTCGAAGCGGGTGGTGCCGGTGTTGAACCCCTCGAACAGGGTGACGTCCAGGCCCGGTACGTCGATCTCCGGCAGCTCGGCGTCATGGGCGCTGAACATCACCCCGAACAGCGGATTGTCCGCGCCGCTGGTGTGCAGCCCCAGCTCCCGGGTCAGCTCCTGTACCGGGGTGCCCTGATGGGGCAGCGCCCGGATCAGGACATCGGTGACCTCCTCGGTCGCCTCCTGCGCGGGCGCCGCCGGGTCCAGCCGCAGCGGCAGCGGGATGGTGTTGACGAACATCCCGACCGCGTCCTCGTACCCGCGCGGCCGGTTGCCGACGGCGGTGCCGACCACCATCGAGGAGCGCCCGCTGTGCCGCCGCAGCAACTCCGCGAACAGCCCCAGCAGTACGGCGAACGGGGTCAAGCCGTTCTCCTTGGCGTGCGCCCGCAGCCGCTCGGCGAGGTCGGCGCCGATGGTCTGGCGCAACTGGCCGCCGCGGTGCCGGCGCCGGGCCCCGGGCCGGGCCAGCCCGGGCAGCGGCATGTCCCGGGGCAGGTCCCCGAGCAGCCCGGTCCAGAAGGCCAGGGACTCGTCGCGCTCCCCGGCCGCCGTACGCGCCCGCCGGGCCTCCTGCTCGGCCAGCTGCGCCCGGACATGGTCGGCGTACGAGGAGGGCCGGGGCAGGGTGACCGGCTCGCCCAGCACCTGGGCGCGGTAGACGGTGAACACGTCCCGCAGCAGGATCGCGAACGAGTGGCCGTCATGGATCAGATGGTGCTCGACGTGGATGAGCCGGTGCCGGTCGGCGGCCATCCGCACCAGCGTCCAGCGCAGCAGCGGGGCCTCATGGGTGTCGAGCGAGGTCTCCGCCTCGGTGCGCAGCAGCTCCTGGAAGGCGGCGTCCGGATCGGGCCGGCCGCTGAGGTCCACGGTGCGCAGCCGCGGCGCGCACTCCTCGGCCACCCGCTGCCCGGGCACCGAGCCCGGTACATCGACCAGCTCCAGCCGCAGTCCGGGATGGCGGTCGAGGGTGGCGGCCAGGCCGCGGCGCAGCGCCTCGGGGTCGAGGGTGCCCCACAGATCGAGGGCGGCGGTGAAGTTGTAGGCACGGCTGCCGGTGTGCACCTGCTCGTGCAGCCACACGATCTCCTGCGAGGAGGAGAGCGGAAACATGGGCGATCCCTGGGTTGTCGGGTCGTGCGGACACGCCCGGGCACGGTGGTGCCGGGCGGTGGGGGGTGGGCCGTACGCGGATCACGCGCGGGCCCGGGTGGGGTCGCCGACATGGGTGGGGCCGGCAGGGTGCGGCGCCGCCGTGCGGAACACGGTCCGGCGCCGCCGGCGGTACGGGGAGAAGTCAGAGAACCAGCGTCGCTTCGGGCCCTTCGGGCACCCGCAGCGCGTCGGTGAGGGCGGCGAAGGCACGCTCGGCGTCCCGGTCGGCGAGGACCGCGCGGTCCCACACCATCCGCAGCCGCAGCCCGTCGCCCTGGGTGACCGAGACCGCGAACGGGCCGCGCACCGGGCGCCCGTCCACCTCGGCCTCCCGGCCGGGGACACCGCCGAGGACCAGCGCCGGCCGGTCCCGTACATCGTCCACGGTCAGCAGCCCGGCCAGCGCCCCGGACCACGCGGAGCCCGCGGCCCTGGCCGCCTGGACCACCGCGTCGAAGGGGGTGTCGGCCCGGTCCAGGTCGTCCCACCAGCGCTCGGTGGTGGAGTCCCGGCCCGCCCCCTGATCCGAACCGGCGGGGAAGACCAGGGTGTTGAGGAAGCAGCCGAGCACCTCTTCGGCCCCCGGCGGCCGGCCGCCCCAGGGGTAGCCGAGCGGTACGGGCCCGCCCTCCGCCCCGTACAGCGCCTGCACCGCCGCCGTGCAGCCGTCCAGCAGGGCCGGGAAGCCCACCCCGCCGGGGACGCCCGGCAGCCGGACCCGCAAAGCGCCACTGGACGCGCCGGTCGCGGAGGGCACCGGCGGTGCGGTGTGCTCCCGTACGGTGCGCAGCCGCTCGCCCCAGTAGTCCAGGGCGGCCGGGGTGGACGCGCGCTCCTCGGCGTCGAGCTGCGCCAGCACCGCCGCCCGGTAGTCGGCCGGCCGGTCGTCCGCCCCGTCCCCGTCCGCCTCCTCGGCGCCCCGCTCCTCGTAGGCCGCGCCGAGCTCCGCCACGATCCGCCCCAGCGACCAGCCGTCGCACACGGCGTGGTCCAGGACGATGGCCAGGATCTCGCGGGCCTGTCCCGGTTCACCGCCGCCCGTGTCCTCCGCCAGCAGGATCCGCATCGGCGGCCCGTCCACGGCCCATTCGGCCAGGGCGCGGCGCAGCGCGTCCTCGGCGCTCTCCCCGGCCAGCCGGGCCACCCGGGCCACCGGGACCTCCGGCTCGGCGAGCCGGAGCACCGGGATGCCCCGTACCACCGAGGGCCGGGCCCGCAGCGCGGGATGCCGGGCGGCCAGCCGCGCCGCCGCGGCGCGCAGCCGCTCCGGGTCCACGGTCCCCGCGGGGAAGGCGAAGAACATCGGCACCAGGTCCGGACGGCCCGCGCGGTCCAGGGCGCGCACCAGCAGAAAGCGGCGCTGCGCCCCGGTGGCCGGCAGCAGCAGCGGTGCCTCCCCGCCCTCGTCGAGCCGCCGGTAGCGGGCCAGGTACTGACCGGTGATGCTCTGCACGGGATCCCTTCCGGAGGTGGTGTGTCGTCGTCCGCCGCTCATGGGGTGCCCGCCCCGGCGGGCGCGGCATCGTCGGCCTGGGCGTCGGCGTCCGCGGGGGCCGGCAGGTCGCGCATCCGGCGCAGCGGGGAGAGCAGCAGCGGCAGGGGGACCAGCAGGAAGCCGGCGGCGCAGCAGACCAGCGCCGTGCGCGGACCGAGGCCCTCGGCCAGGGCGCCACCCGCCAGCGCGCCCAGCGGCAGGGTGCCCCACATCAGGAACCGCAGGGTGGCGTTCATCCGGCCCAGCAGCCGCGGCGGGCAGAGCGACTGGCGGAAGCTCACCTGCGCCACGTTGTAGACCACCGCACCGAAGAACACCGTGCCCGAGGCCACCGCGAACAGGGCCGCGCCCGCGCCGCCGGAGGACAGCGGCCAGAGCACCGCGAAGGGGCCGGTGGCCAGCGGCGCCAGCCAGATCACCCGGGCCTGCCCGAACCGGCGGCCGATCGCCCCGGCGCACAGCGCACCGGCCAGTCCGCCGACGGCGGCCGCCGAGTACACCAACCCCAGTGCGGTGGGCGGCAGTTCCAGCGTCCGGACCAGGAAGACGGTCTGTACGGCCATCAGGATGGCGGCGAGGAAGTTCCCCAGGGCGGTGGCGGCGGCGATCACCCGCAGCAGCGGGTGGCGGACGACGAAGCGGAGCCCCTCGGCGACCTCCCCGGTGAGCGAGGCGCCCGGCACGGGCTCCGGCCGCTCCTCGGTGTCCTTGATGCCGAGCAGGAACAGCGCGCTGAGCGCATAGCCGACCGCGTTGGCCGCGACCGCCAGCTGGGCCCCCGCGAGCTGCACCAGCCCGCCCCCGAGACCGGGGCCCGCCACCTGCGCGGAGGAACGCACCACCTCCAGCGCGCCGTTGCCGGCCACCAGCTGTTCACGGGGGAGCAGCCGGGGCAGGAAGCTCTGGTGCGCCACGTCGAAGAAGACGGTGGCGGCCCCGGTGACCAGGGCCACCAGATAGAGCTGGGCCATCGTCAGGACCCCGGCGATCCCGGCCAGCGGGACGCTCGCCATGGCGGCCGCCCGGACCACGTCGGCGCGGATCATCAGCGGAAGCTTGCGCATCCGGTCGACCCAGGCCCCGGCGGGCAGGCCGATCAGCAGAAAGGCGGCCGTCTCCGCGGCAGTGAGCGCGCCCACCTCCAGCGGGGAGGCGTCGAGTACGAGGACGGCCACCAGCGGCAGCGCCACCAGGGTGATCTGGGCGCCCGCCTGGCCGGCCGCGGCGCCGGCCAGCAGCAACCGGAAGTCCCGCAGGCGCAGCGGACCCCCGCGCCCGGAGACGGTGTGGGTTACGGACATATGAGCGACCTTCACCGAACGAATGATCAGTCGTCAACGCGAGCTGTCCATTTTTGATCATTTTTCTTCGGCGTTTTAGCAACGGTGCAGGAAATTTTCCGCGATGGGGAGACGGTCTCCGGATGAAGCGCGGTGATCTCTGAGCGGTGTCACCCCGTGCGGCACCGCGAACACGGTCCGCCACCGCCACCCGGGAGGCCGCCGACGCCCTCCGCGAACCAACGGGGGTCACTCTGGCCGAAAGTTGCCACTTTCCCTCCACACAGGCGGAATGGGTCATTCCTTCTGCTAAGGAGTGCAAGAGGCACCCATTCGCCCGCGCGCCCACCCGGCCGTCTTCCGGGCTTCTGCACCGGTGCGCTGCGTTGTGTTGTGAACATGACGTCGTTGTGACCGGTGTGAAGGTCACGTGTGTCTCACTCGATGAGACTTGTCGCCGTCGCCGAGGCGTCGGAATAGTGAGCGGCCCATCCTCCGTGCCACCCGGTGCCCCACGCTCCGCACGGCACGGCCCCACAGGAAGGCGACACAGTGAATCATCGTCGAACGACGAAGCGGCGGACGGCAGTGGTGACGGGCGGCGCCATAGCGGCCCTGCTCGGCGCGGGCCTGACCATCCAGACCGCGAACGCCAGCCAGGACCCGGGCGCGGAAGCGCCGAAGCCCCGGACCCTGTCGGTGGCGGCGGCCGGCTCGCTGGCCTCGAAGCTGGAGTCCACGCTGGGTACCGAGGCGGCGGGCGCCTACTACGACGCCTCGGCGAGGAAGCTCGTGGTGAATGTGGTGGATCAGGCGGGTGTGGACGCGGTGCGTGCGGCGGGTGGTGAGGCCAGAGTCGTGGAGAACACGCTGGTGGAGCTGAAGGCGGCCCGTGGTGAGCTGAAGAAGGACGCCTCGGTGCCGGGCACCTCCTGGGCGGTCGACCCCGAGACCAACACGGTGATCGTGACCGCCGACCGCACGGTGAAGGGTGCGGATCTGGCGAAGGTGACCGCGGCGGTCGAGGAGCTGGGCGGCAAGGCGGAGTTGAAGCGCACCCAGGGCGAGTTCCGCACCTTCCTCTCCGGCGGGGACGCGATCCACTCCGGCGGCGGGCGCTGCTCCCTGGGCTTCAACGTGGTGAAGGACGGTGCGCCGCACTTCATCACGGCGGGGCACTGCGGTGAGACGGGTAGTGAGTGGTCGGAGTCGGCGGGGGGTGCGCCGGTGGGGACGATGGTGGATTCGCAGTTCCCGGGCAATGACTTCGCGTTGGTGAAGTACGCGGGTGATGTGCGGGCGCCGAGTGAGGTGAACCTGTACGGCGGTGGGACGCAGGCGATCACCAAGGCGGCCGAGGCGACCGTGGGGATGAAGGTGACGCGTTCGGGTTCGACGACGCAGGTGCATGAGGGCACGGTGACGGGGTTGGACGCCACGGTGAACTACGGCAATGGTGATGTGGTGGAGGGTCTGATCCAGACCGATGTGTGTGCGGAGCCGGGGGACAGTGGCGGTTCGCTGTTCTCGGGTGACGCGGCGGTGGGTCTGACCTCGGGTGGCAGTGGGGACTGCTCCTCGGGTGGGGAGACCTTCTTCCAGCCGGTGACCGAGGCGCTGAGCGCCACCGGCGCCACCATCGGCTGACCCCAGCGGCACCAGCGCACGGCAGGGCCCCGGATGCTCAGGCACCCGGGGCCCTTCGCCCTGCCCGCCCCCAGGCCCGTCCCCTCACCGGTGTCCCGATCCCGTCGTCCACCCTCCCCGCCCTCGCCCCGGTCGTTATCATGTGGACGTTTTCCACGTTGGGCCGTTGAAAACCGAACCGCGACGCCCGATGGGAGGGGCCATGCCGCAGACACTCGGGACGGACAGCGTGGCGAGCACCGCCGCGCTGCTGAGGGAGGAACTGCCCCGGCTGGAGCAGCGCAAGGCGGATCTGGAACGGGATCTGGCCGCCGTCTCAAGCCGGTTGGACGCCGTCCGCACCGCCCTCGGCGCCCTCCAGGCCCTCACCGCCTCCGCCTCGCCCGCCGCGCCCCGGGCAACCCCCGCCCACCAGGCGGCGATCGGAGGAGCGGACGCCGGGCCCGCGGGCTGGCCCGGCGGACTGACCGAGCAGGTGGCCGCCATCCTGGCCGCGCACGGCGGAGCGGCGATGCGGGCCCGGGACGTGGCCGCGCTGCTGGGCCGGGACACCTCCAACAACGCCATCAACACCGTACGCGGCACCCTGGACCGGCTCGTCGCCACCTCCCGCGCCCACCGCGCCGGCCGCGGCCTCTACCAGGCGCCACCACCCCGCTGACCCCGCGCCAGAAGCACCAGCCCCCGCAAGCACCAGCCCTCAAGCGCGCTGGTCCTCACAAGCGCTATTCCGTCGAGCCGAAGGCCAGCCCCGTGCCCACCAACCGGGCCCGGATACCCGACTCCTCCACGGACACATCCCGCACCCGGATGTCCCGGGCCGACTCGGGCAGCGCGTAGGAGAAGGAGAGCCGGTCGGTCAGGGCCGGCGGCCGCAGCTTCAGCAGGGCGTCCACCAGGCCGGGATCGATGCCCGCCTTCTCCAGCAGCCAGGGGTGCTCGACCACCAGGTCCACCAGGTTGACCTGGCTCAACTGCTGGAGGAACCGCGGCGATCCGGTCAGCCGGTGCAGCTCCTCCTCGCCGTGCAGCGCACGGTCCACCGCCGACTTCGGCAGCCCCAGCCGCCGGGTCAGCGCGGGCACCCCGAGCAGCGCCTTGGCCTCGGCGGCGGTGGAGCTGATCCGGCGGGCGGCCGCCGGGTGCAACCGCAGCCCCGCCTCGGGGCCCTCGCCCGGGCGATAGGTGAACAGCCCCGGCACATCCAGCCGCATCCCCGCGATCGTCGTGGAGAGCGACCTGCCGCCCTGTGCCCCCACCGTCGCCCTCGCCTGGAGCCGCAGTTCCCGGCCGGCCACCGGCAGGGTGCCGGTGATCAGCACCTCCCGCTTCCCGGCCTTGCTGAACTTCAGCTGGGAGGCACCCAGTTCACGGCTGAGATCATCGAAGGAGAGCAGTACGCCACCGTCCATCCGGTCGATGACGGCCCCCTGCACCGAGCTCGGCAGGTCGCCGACGACATGGATGTTCTGCGCGGTCGCCTGCACCTCGGCCAGCGACACCTTGCTCGCCGCCACGTCCGGGACCGTGACCCGCGCCCGGTCGATCCGCTTGTCCAGTACCTGGGTGAGGAAGGGGAACCCGTCGATGTCCACCTGCGGACGGGCGGCCAGGTGCAGCGACTGCTGGATACTCTCCTCGGTCTTCTGCTCCGCGTACGCCACGGCCAGCCGGTCACCGGCGACCAGCAGCACCGCGCCGACCAGCGCGGTCGCCCCCAGCTTCAGCACCACGGGCACCCCCGCCAGCCGGCTCCTGCCCCGGTGGGAGCGGTGCCGAGGCGGGGACCACTCCTCCCGCTCGCGGTCCGAGCTGACGGCGCCGGTCAGATCGGCGAAGTCGTCGCGGCCGGCGTCACGCTCCGCTCCGAAGTCGGGCTCCGGGTCGGCGAGCGCGGCCAGTTCGTCGTAGGGATTGGGGCGTTGTGATGTCATGCGTGTGGGGGATCGCATCACCACATCCCATCATGGGCCCCGCCGGTCGCCGCAAGCCGAGCCGCCGCGCGCCGACGAGACCTTGGCCACGTCCCGCACCGGCGGCGCGACCCGGCCATCTCGTGCGGTGCCATCTCGTACAGTGACGGCCATGGCATGCCGCATCAGTGAACTGGTCATCGACGCGACGGACCCCGGCCGGCTGGCCGCCTTCTGGAGCGAGGTCCTCGGCTACGCCGAACTCGGCCGGGACGAGGACGGATCCATCGAGATCGGCCCGCCCGGCGCAGGCTTCGGCGGCCCCCAGCCCACCCTGATCCTCAGCCCGACCGGCGACCCCCGCCCGGCCAAGCTCCGGCTGCACATCGACGTCAGCCCCACCGACCAGGACCAGGACGCCGAACTGCGACGACTGCTCGCCCTCGGCGCCGAGCCGGTGGACATCGGCCAGACCGGTGACGAGAGCTGGCACGTCCTCGCCGACCCCGAGGGCAACGAGTTCTGCCTGCTGCGCACCCGGATCCAGCCCGTGTGACCCCCGGTCCGTGAGCGGCGGAGAGGGGTCCCGCCCGGGCCCCCGCCGCCGATGTCGTTTTCCTGCCAGCGACCGGGGCCGCCGCTGCTGGATGCTGATCCCATGCACACCGACACCGAGCACTGCGTCCGGGCCGTGCGGTCCAAGGACGCACGGTTCGACGGCTGGTTCTTCACCGCCGTACTCACCACCCGCATCTACTGCCGGCCCAGCTGCCCGGTCGTGCCGCCCAAGGCCGAGAACATGATCTTCTACCCCAGCGCCGCCGCCTGCCAGCGGGCCGGCTTCCGGGCCTGCAAGCGGTGCCGACCGGACACCAGCCCCGGGTCACCGGAGTGGAACGCCCGCGCCGACACCGTCGCCCGGGCGATGCGGCTGATCCGCGACGGCGTGGTGGACCGCGAGGGCGTGCCCGGTCTCGCCGCCCGGCTCGGCTACTCCGCCCGCCAGATCGAACGCCAGCTGCGCGCCGAACTCGGCGCCGGACCGCTCGCCCTCGCCCGCGCCCAGCGGGCCCAGACGGCCCGGGTGCTCATCGAGACCACCGCACTGCCCTTCGCGCATGTCGCCTTCGCCGCCGGCTTCTCCTCGGTGCGCACCTTCAACGACACCGTGCGCGAGGTCTTCGCGCTCGCCCCCGGAGAACTGCGGGCCCGGGCGGCCCGCCGGGCGGGGGCCGTCGGGGCCAGCCCCGGCACCATCGAGCTGCGGCTGCCCCACCGCACCCCGCTCACCCCCGGCAACCTCTTCGGCCACCTCGCCGCCACCGGCGTCCCGGGCGTGGAGGAGTGGCGCGACGGCGCCTACCGGCGCACCCTCGCCCTGCCGCACGGCCACGGCATCGTCACCCTCACCCCGCGCCCCGGGCACATCGGCTGCCGGCTCTCCCTCACCGACCCGCGCGATCTGACCCTCGCCGTCAACCGCTGCCGCTGGCTGCTCGACCTGGACGCCGACCCGCTCGCCGTGGACGAGCAGCTGAGCGCCGACCCGATGCTCGCCCCGCTGGTGGCGGCGGCCCCCGGCCGGCGGGTGCCGCGTACCGTCGACCCGGCCGAGTTCGCCGTCCGCGCGGTGCTCGGCCAGCAGGTCTCCACCGCCGCCGCCCGCACCCACGCCGCCCGGCTGGTCATCGCGCACGGGAAGCCCGTCGAGGACCCCGACGGCGGCCTCACCCACCTCTTCCCCAGCCCCGGGGCGCTGGCCTCGCTCGACCCGGAGGCCCTGGCGCTGCCGCGCAGCCGCCGCACCACCCTGACCACCCTGGTCGCCGCGCTGGCCGACGGCACCGTACGGCTCGGCCCCGACACCCACTGGGACGAGGCCCGCGACCGGCTGGCCGAACTGCCCGGCATCGGCCCCTGGACCATCGAGACCATCGCCATGCGCGCCCTCGGCGACCCGGACGCCTTCCTCGCCACCGACCTCGGCGTCCGCAAGGCGGCCCAGCGGCTCGACCTGCCCGCCACCCCCGCCGCGCTCACCGCCCGCACCGCCCCCTGGCGGCCCTGGCGCGCCTACGCTGTCCAGCATCTGTGGGCCACCGACAACCACCCGATCAACACCCTGCCCAGCTGAGGAGCACCCGTCATGCACCGCCGGCACACCGTGGTCGACAGCCCCTACGGCCCGCTCACCCTGGTCGCCACCCATGGCGTCCTCAGCGGGGTGTACATGGCCGGGCAGCGCTACCGGCCGCCCGAGGAGTCCTTCGGCGAGCCCGACCCGCGCCCGTTCACCGAGGCGGTCCGCCAGCTCGACGCGTACTTCACCGGCGAGCTCACCGCCTTCGACCTGCCGCTGCACCTGGCCGGCACCCCGTTCCAACGGCAGGTCTGGGAACGGCTGCTGACCATCCCGTACGGGCAGACCAGCAGCTACGGGGAGCTGGCCCGGGAACTCGGCGCGCCGACCGCCTCCCGCGCGGTGGGCCTCGCCAACGGCCGCAACCCGCTCATCATCATCGTGCCCTGCCACCGGGTGGTCGGCGCCAACGGCAGCCTCACCGGATACGGCGGCGGGCTGGAGAACAAGCGCCGGCTGCTCGCCTTCGAAAGCGGCACCAGCACCACCGGCGGGACGGGGAGGCGCCCGGCGGCGGCCGGCACGCTCTTCTGACCCCTGCCCGGGATACGGCGACTAGGCGAGCTGCCTGAGCAGGGCCGGCAGCGCGGTGCCGATGGGCTCGCGGACCACCTCGTCCGCGAACTCGTCATACGGGGTGGGCTCGGCGTTCACCACCACCAGCCGCGCCCCGTTTTCCGCCGCGATCCCCGCCAGCGAGGCCGCCGGCTGCACCTGGAGGCTGGACCCCACCGCGAGGAACACCTCCGCGGCCTTGGCGATCGCCATCGCCTGGCCCAGCACCACCGGGTCCAGCCGCTCCCCGAACATCACCGTCGCCGACTTCAGGACGGAGCCGCACAGCTCACACACCGGATCCTCCTCGCCCGCGTCCACCCGCGCCAGCGCGTCCGCCATCGGGGAGCGGGCATGGCAGCCGGTGCACAGCACCGCCCGCGCGGTGCCGTGCAGTTCCAGTACCTTGCGGTCGGGCAGTCCGGCGAGCTGGTGCAGCCCGTCCACGTTCTGGGTGAGCACCCGCACCGCGAAGCCGTCCGTCCGGTCCAGCTCGGCGATCGCGGTGTGCGCGGTGTTGGGCCGGGCCCGCAGCCCCGGGCCGTCGCGCCGCATCCGCCACGCCCGCCGGCGGATCTCCGGATCGGCCATGTAGGACGAGTAGGTCACCAGCTTCTCGGCGTCCGGATCGCGCCGCCACAGCCCGTCGGGGCCGCGGTAGTCGCTGATACCGGAGTCGGTGGAGATGCCGGCACCGCTGAGGATGGCGACAAGGGTCATACCCGCGAGCGTACGCAGCCCGCCCGGGCCGCCACCAACGCCTTTTCCCGCAGGTGTCAACGCACGTCCGGCCGGCGGCCGTTCTCCAGCTCCACCGCCCCGGCGTCCGCCGCCAGCGACTCCAGCGCCGCCGCCACCCGGTGGCGCAGCTGGCCCAGCAGATACCGCTCCAGCTCGGCCGGCTCCACCAGCCGCCACTCCAGCAACTCCTCCTCCTGGAGCCGGATGGCGCTCAGCTGCTCCTCGCCGAGGATCCCGCCGTCGAACATCCAGGCGGCGATCGGCGGCCGCCCCGGGCCCGGCACCCAGTCCACCACCAGCAGCCGGCCCGGTTCCACATCGAGGCCGATCTCCTCGCGGGTCTCCCGGCGGGCGCCCTGCCGGGGCGTCTCCCCGGTGTCCGACTCGATGGTGCCGCCGGGCAGCGCCCAGCCGTCGCGGTAGTTCGGCCGCACGAGCAGCACCCGGCCGCCGGCGTCCCGGAAGAGCGTGGCGGCGCCGGCGAGCACCCGGGGGAGCCCGGCGATATAGGTGGCGTAGTCGCTGGAGGTCACCCTCGGCAGCCTAGCCACCCGCGCACGGGTGCCGGTGGCTCAGCCCGGCGGCCGGGCGACCGGGGTCGGTACCCGGGCTCCGCGGCCCTCCCGTACCGCCTCCACCACCGCGTCGTGCAGATCGCGGCTGTCCCGTTCCGAAGCGCAGGGCACGGGTGATCCGGTCATGGTGAACCACTCGGAGGCCCCGCTGTACTGGATGGCGATCAGCGCCTCGCCACCCGCCCAGGTGGTGTGCACGGTGACATTGCCGGTGACGATGCCGAGCTCGTCGGTGCGAACCCCGCCACTGCCCGTGTACACGTCGGTCGTCGTCCACGATGCCCACGTCATAGTGGCCAGCGTCACACGAACGGCCCAACGATGCGAGCCGTGCGGAAGAGGGAATTCCGCCACGTCCGAAAACCGTCGGAAGCCGTCGCAACCGTCCCCTGCCGTCTTCGTCCGTCCGACCGCTGTCCGACCGGCGGATACGGCTCGGCCGGGGCTGGTCAGGCCTCCGGCCCTCCGGATAGGGTCGGCCTCGGCGCGACTGCCTGTTCGAAAGCAAGGGATACCACGGTGGCGGACGGAGCAGTTTCTGAGGCCGCGCGCGTACTGGTCGCGGCCGACAAGTTCAAGGGTTCGCTCACGGCCGTGCAGGTCGCCGAGCGGGTGACGGCCGGCCTCCGTCGCGTCGTCCCCGATCTGGAGGTGGAGACGCTCCCCGTCGCGGACGGCGGGGACGGCACGGTGGCGGCCGCGGTGGCGGCCGGGTTCACCCGGCACGAGGTACGGGTCACCGGACCGGTCGGCGAACCGGTCACCGCGGCGTTGGCGCTGCGTGAGGGCACCGCCGTGGTGGAGATGGCGGAGGCCTCCGGGCTCCAGCTGCTCCCCAGGGACGGGCTCGCCCCGCTGACCGCCACCACCTACGGCTCCGGGGAGCTGCTGCGCGCCGCCCTGGACGCGGGCGCCCGCACCATCGTCTTCGGGGTCGGCGGGAGCGCCACCACCGACGGCGGCGCCGGGATGCTCGCCGCCCTCGGCGCGCGGTTCCTGGACGCGGACGGCGAGCCGGTGGGCCCGGGCGGCGGGGGACTGAAGCAGCTCGCCACCGCCGACCTCTCCGGGCTCGACCCCCGCTTCGCCGAGGTGGAGCTGGTCCTCGCCAGCGATGTCGACAATCCGCTGACCGGTCCCAAGGGCGCCCCGGCCGTATACGGTCCGCAGAAGGGCGCCTCGCCGGAGGACGTGGCCGACCTGGACGCGGCCCTGGCGCACTACGCCTCGGTGCTCGCCGCCTCGGGCGTGCGGGACGCGGCCGAGCTGGCCGAGTCGCCCGGCGCGGGCGCCGCCGGCGGCATCGGCTACGGCGCCCTGGTGGGCCTCGGCGCGAGCTTCCGCCCCGGGATCGACGTCATGCTGGACGTGCTCGGCTTCGCCCCGGCGCTGGCCCGGGCCACCCTGGTGATCACCGGTGAGGGCTCGCTGGACGAGCAGACCCTGCACGGCAAGGCCCCGGCCGGGGTGGCCGCCGCCGCCCGGGAGGCCGGGGTGGAGACCGTCGCGGTCTGCGGCCGGCTCGCCCTGCCGCCGGAGGCGCTGGGCCGGGCGGGCATCCGCCGCGCCTACGCCCTGGCCGAGCTGGAGCCGGACCCGGCCCGGTCCATGGCCGAGGCGGGCCCGCTGCTGGAGCGCGCCGCGGAGAACCTGGCCCGGGACTTCCTGCGCTGAGCCCGGGACTCCCGTGCTGAGCCCGTTACGCACCGATGACGCCGCCCGCGACCCCGGGCGGCGTCATCTCCGCGTAACAGCACCACTCCGTCCCGTAACACCCCCGTGCCACGCTAATCCCATGACCGACCCCGCCTCCACCGCTGTCCCGGCCACCGCCGCCCGGATCAGACCGCTCACCGCGCGGCTGGTCCGCGACCAGGCCGGGGACGGACTCGCCTCGCTGCTGCTGGACGCGGTGGCGGGCGGCGCCTCGGTGGGCTTCCTGGCACCGCTCAGCCGGGCCGACGCGGCCGGCTGGTGGCGCGGGGTCGCCGAGCGGATGGAGCGGGGCACCCGGCGGGTCTGGGCGGCGTACGGGGCCGGCGGCCGGCTCGTCGGCACGGTGAGCCTGGTCCGGGCGCCGATGCCCAACCAGCCGCACCGCGGGGACCTGGTCAAGCTGCTGGTGCACTCCGAGGCGCGCGGCCGGGGGCTGGGCGCCGAGCTGCTGGCCACCGCCGAGGCGGCGGCCCGGCTCGCCGGGCTCACCCTGCTGGTGCTGGACACCGAGACCGGCGGCGCCGCCGAACGGCTCTACCGCCGGGTCGGCTGGACCCCGGCCGGGACCGTCCCCGACTACGCACTCACCCCGGCCGGCGACCCGCACCCCACCACGTACTACTACAAGCGGCTCTAGCCGCCGCACAACAGCCCGCGTGCCCGGCCCCCGGCATACGACGAAGGGCCCGGTGGCGAATACTCGCCACCGGGCCCTTCGTTCTCCGCGTCCGTCAGGGGAGCTGCGCCGTCCGGGCCTCCCGGCTCTCGCGCCGGTTGCCGCGGAAGGTGTTCACCCGCCGGGCGGTCGCGAAGAGCGGGATCACGGCGCCCAGGACCACCTGGAGCACACAGCCCATCTGGAGCAGCAGCTGCCCGGCGGGGGCGTCGAATGCCCAGGCCGCCAGCATGCCCATGGCGCCGACGATCCAGCTGAGCATCGCCACCGCGAGGATCCCGCGCGGCTTGGGGTACTCGACCCGGCTCACCATCAGCCAGGCGGTGCCGATGATCGCCAGCAGCGTCGGCACGAACGGCAGCTCAAGCAGCACGATCGAGACGACCGTGAGCGCGCCGAAGGGGCTCGGCATGCCCTGGAACACGCCGTCTCTCACCGTCACACAGGAGAACCGGGCCAGCCGCAGCACCACCGCCAGCAGCACCACGATCGCGGCCACC
Source organism: Streptomyces lichenis (assembly GCF_023218175.1). Lineage (GTDB taxonomy): Bacteria > Actinomycetota > Actinomycetes > Streptomycetales > Streptomycetaceae > Streptomyces > Streptomyces lichenis. Next base: position 187,282 of record NZ_JALPTH010000013.1, read on the forward strand.
GCGGACACCCGCTGGTGCGCGTCGTCCGCGACCATCCCGTACACCAGCACGAAGTACGCCGGGGCCAGACCGAAGCTGATCAGGTCCGACAGGTTGTCCAGCTCGGCGCCCATCGGGGAGCTGCGGAGCTTGCGCGCCACCAGCCCGTCGAAGAGGTCGAAGACCGCCGCGCAGAGCATCAGGATCACCGCGGTGGCGGCCGAGTGCCGGGCCATGCCGGACTCGTCGCTGCCGGTGAGGTGCGGGATGAGGATGCCGGTGGTGGTGAAGTACACCGCCATGAAACCGCAGGTCGCGTTGCCCAGGGTGAGGGTGTCCGCTATCGACAGCCGCAGCGAGAGCGGCATGTCCTCGGTCTCCTCCCGGGTCTCGTCGTCCTCGGGTTCGGCCACCCAGTTCGCCGGTGTCTCGGGATCAATCACGGTCAATGCGAGTCACCCCCGCGGTCGTGGTCTGACCGACCTCGACGTCCACCTCGACACCTTCCGGAAGGTAGATGTCGACCCGCGAACCGAAGCGGATCAGACCGATGCGCTCGCCCTGCTCGACCTTGGTGCCCTGCGGGATGTACGGCACGATCCGCCGGGCCACGGCGCCGGCGATCTGCACCATCTCGATGTCACCGAGCTCGGTGTCGAAGTGCCAGACGACGCGCTCGTTGTTCTCGCTCTCCTTGTTGAACGCCGGCACGAACCCGCCCGGGATGTGCTCGACCGACGTCACCGTGCCCGCCAGCGGGGCGCGGTTGACGTGGACGTTGAGCGGGCTCATGAAGATGGCGACCCGGGTCCGGCCGTCCTTCCACGGCATGATGCTCTGCACCACACCGTCGGCGGGCGAGATGACCCGGCCCTGCGCGATCTCGCGCTCGGGGTCGCGGAAGAACCACAGCATGCCGGCGGCCAGCGCGGTGGCGGGCACGGCCAGCGCCTTGGCCCCCTTGGAGCGGCGGGAGCGGGCGAGGCTGAGGGCAGCGGTGGCGACGGTCGGCAGAAGCCACGGCGATGCTCCGCGAGCGATGCTCATGCCAGAGAGGCTGTCGCGAGATGCAGAGGTTTGGCTGTGGGGCATGGATGACCTTCGTAGCGGATGGCGCCGCGCGGGTGACGGGGGACGGCGGCTTTTCAGCGATGCTATCGGGTGCGGCCCGCAACTGGGAAAGCCAGAAGCCGAGTCGGAGGCCGGAAGACGATGACAGGGTGTGATCTTCTTCGCGGCCGAACCGACCGAAAAGCGACATTCAGCCCTGGAACCGGTACTCTTCCAACAACCGCCGACCAATGATCATTTTCTGGATCTCGGCGGTACCTTCACCGATGAGCAGCATCGGAGCCTCGCGGTAGAGGCGCTCGATCTCGTACTCCTTCGAGAACCCGTATCCGCCATGGATACGGAAGGCGTCCTCGACGACCTCCTTGCAGTATTCGGAGGCGAGGTACTTCGCCATCCCTGCTTCCAGGTCGTTGCGCTGCCCGGAGTCCTTCTTGCGTGCGGCGTTCACCATCATCGCATGGGCGGCCTCCACCTTGGTAGCCATTTCGGCCAGTTTGAACTGGATGGCCTGGTGCTGGGCGATGGCCTTGCCGAAGGTGTGGCGCTGCTGCGCGTACGCCACACCCAGCTCGAAAGCACGCTGGGCGACACCGCAGCCACGGGCGGCCACGTTCACCCGGCCCACCTCGACGCCGTCCATCATCTGGTAGAAGCCCCGGCCGGTGGTGCCGCCCAGGACCCGATTGGCCGGAACGCGCAGGCCATCCATGATGAGCTCGGTGGTGTCGACCCCCTTGTAGCCCATCTTGTCGATCTTGCCGGGGATGGTGAGCCCCGGCCGCACCTCGCCGAACCCGGGCTCCTTCTCCACCAGGAAGGTGGTCATCGACTTGTGCGGGGCGGTGCCCTCGGGGTGTCCTTCGTCACTCCGCACCAGAACGGCGACCAGAGTGGACGAGCCGCCGTTGGTCAGCCACATCTTCTGGCCGTTCAGGACGTACTCCTCACCCTCCCTCACCGCCTTGGACGTGATGGCCGACACGTCCGAACCGAGCGCCGGCTCCGACATGGAGAACGCGCCCCGCACCTCGCCGGCCGCCATCCGCGGCAGGAAGGTGTCCCGCTGCTCCTGGGTGCCGTGCTGCTTGAGCATGTACGCCACGATGAAATGGGTGTTGATGATGCCGGACACCGACATCCAGCCGCGGGCGATCTCCTCCACGCACAGCGCGTAGGTCAGCAGCGACTCGCCGAGCCCGCCGTACTCCTCCGGGATCATCAGGCCGAAGAGCCCCAGCTCCTTCAGCCCGTCCACGATGTCCTGCGGGTACTCGTCCCGGTGCTCCAGCTGGGTCGCGACCGGGATGATCTCCTTGTCCACGAAGTCGCGGACCGTGGAGACGATCTCCTGCTGGACGTCGGTCAGACCGTGGGTCTGCGCCAGTCGTGCCATGACTACTTCTCCGTCTTCCGCGAGGCCGCCGGCCCCGAGTCGGCCTTGCGCGGGGGCTCGACGAGCTCCGGGCGGCCCGGCTGCTCGCCGCCGCGCTCCTTGACGTACGTCTCGGTGGGCACCATCACCTTGCGGCGGAAGACGCACACCAGGGTGCCGTCCTGCTTGTAGCCCTTGGTCTCCACGTACACGATTCCCCGGTCGTCCTTGGACCGCGACGGGGTCTTGTCCAGCACCCTGGTCTCGCCGTAGAGGGTGTCGCCGTGGAAGGTCGGCGCCACATGCCGCAGCGACTCGATCTCCAGGTTGGCGATCGCCTTGCCCGACACATCGGGCACCGACATGCCCAGCAGCAGCGAGTACACGTAGTTGCCCACCACCACGTTGCGGCCGAAGTCGGTCGTCTGCTCCGCGTAGTTGCTGTCCAGGTGCAGCGGGTGGTGGTTCATCGTCAGCAGGCAGAACAGGTGGTCGTCGTACTCGGTGACCGTCTTGCCGGGCCAGTGCTTGTAGACGGCCCCGACCTCGAACTCCTCGTAGGTGCGTCCGAACTGCATGGCGATCAGGCCTCCGGGGCTTCGAAGGAGGAGGTGCGGGTCATGCCGGCGGCCCGGCCCTTGCCGGAGATGACCAGCGCCATCTTCCGGCTGGCCTCGTCGATCATCTCGTCGCCGAGCATCGCCGAGCCCTTCTTGCCGCCCTTCTCGGACGTGTAGTAGTCGTAGGCGTCCAGGATCAGCTCCGCGTGGTCGAAGTCCTCCTGGGACGGCGAGAACACCTCGTTCGCCGCCTCCACCTGGCCCGGGTGCAGCACCCACTTGCCGTCGAAGCCGAGGGCCGCGGCCCGCCCGGCGACCGCCCGGAACCCGTCCACGTTCTTGATCTGGAGGTAGGGGCCGTCGATCGCCTGGAGGTCGTTGGCGCGGGCCGCCATCAGGATCTTCATCAGGATGTAGTGGTAGGCGTCCGCCGGGTAGCCGGGCGGCTGCTCGCCGACCACCAGCGACTTCATGTTGATGGAGGCCATGAAGTCGGCCGGGCCGAAGATGATGGTCTCCACCCGCGGCGAGGCCTCGGCGATCTCGTTGACGTTGTTCAGCCCGCGGGCGTTCTCGATCTGCGCCTCGATGCCGATCCGGCCGACCTCGAAGCCCACGGTCTTCTCGATCTGTGTCAGCAGCAGGTCCAGCGCCCTCACCTGGGCCGCGTCCTGCACCTTCGGCAGCATGATGCAGTCCAGGTTGGGACCGGCGCCCTCCACCACGGTCACCACATCGCGGTAGGTCCACTCGGTGGTCCAGTCGTTGACCCGGACCACCCGGGTCTTGCCGGTCCAGTCGCCCTCGTTGAGGAACTTCACGATGGTGTGCCGGGCCTCCGGCTTGGCCAGCGGGGCGCAGGCGTCCTCCAGGTCCAGGAAGACCTGGTCGGCGGCGAGGCCCTGGGCCTTCTCCAGGAAGCGCGGGTTGGAACCGGGCACCGCCAGGCAGGAGCGGCGCGGACGGAGCCGGTTGACCGAAGCGGTCGGGGTCATGCGGGGACCTCCAGAGGGTCGAGCTTGTTGGCGGTGCGGATCTCGTCGACGATACGGCCGATGATCTCCGTGATGCCGAAGTCCTTCGGGGTGAAGACGGCGGCCACACCCGCCCGCTTCAGTTCGGCGGCGTCGGCACCGGGGATGATCCCGCCGACGATGACCGGGATGTCGGGCGCGCCGGCCACGCGCAGCCGCCCCAGCACGTCCGGCACCAGCTCGGCGTGCGACCCGGACAGGATCGACAGGCCGACGCAGTGCACGTCTTCCGCGAGGGCGGCGTTCACGATCTGCTCCGGGGTGAGCCGGATGCCCTGGTAGACCACCTCGAACCCGGCGTCCCTGGCCCGTACGGCGATCTGCTCGGCACCGTTGGAGTGCCCGTCCAGACCCGGCTTGCCCACCAGCAGCCGCAGCCGGCCCGAGCCCAGCTCGTCCGCCGTCCGGGACACCTTCTCCCGTACGGCGGCCAGCAGGCTGCCCTGCTCGGCGGCGACCGCCATCGGCGCCGAGGACACCCCGGTCGGCGCCCGGAACTCGCCGAACACGTCCCGCAGCGCCCACGCCCACTCGCCGGTGGTGACACCCGCGCGGGCGCACTCCAGGGTGGCCGCGAACAGGTTGCCGTCCCCGGCCGCGGTGGCCTTCAGCGCGGCCAGCGACTCCTGGGCGCGCGGCTCGTCGCGGTTGTCCCGCCACTCGTGCAGGGCGGCCACCACCCGCGCCTCGTTGGCCGGGTCCACCGTCATGATGGCGGTGTCCAGATCGGCGGTGAGCGGGTTGGGCTCGGTGGTCTCGAAGATGTTGACGCCGACGATCTTCTCCTCGCCGGCCTCGATCCGGGCCCGCCGCTCGGCGTGCGAGGAGACCAGCTGCGACTTCAGATAGCCGGACTCCACGGCCGCCATCGCGCCGCCCATCTGCTGGATCCGGTCGATCTCCGCCAGGCACTCCTCGACCAGGGCGTCCACCTTGGCCTCGATGACATGCGAGCCGGCGAAGATGTCCTCGTACTCCAGCAGATCGCTCTCGTGCGCCAGCACCTGCTGGATCCGCAGCGACCACTGCTGGTCCCACGGCCGGGGCAGCCCCAGCGCCTCGTTCCACGCCGGCAGCTGCACCGCCCGCGCCCGGGCGTCCTTGGACAGGGTGACCGCCAGCATCTCCAGCACGATCCGCTGGACGTTGTTCTCCGGCTGCGCCTCGGTCAGCCCGAGGGAGTTGACCTGCACCCCGTAGCGGAACCGGCGGTGCTTGGGGTTCACGATGCCGTACCGCTCCCGGGTGATGCGGTCCCAGATGCGCCCGAAGGCGCGCATCTTGCACATCTCCTCGACGAAGCGGACGCCCGCGTTCACGAAGAACGAGATCCGGGCCACCACATCGCCCTTCTTCTCCTCGGGCACCTGCCCGGAGGCGAAGACCGCGTCCAGCACGGCGATCGCGGTGGACATCGCGTAGGAGATCTCCTGGACCGGCGTCGCCCCGGCCTCCTGGAGGTGGTACGAGCAGATGTTGATCGGGTTCCACTTGGGGATGTGGTTGACCGTGTACGTGATCATGTCGGTGGTCAGCCGCAGCGACGGCCCGGGCGGGAAGACATGCGTCCCGCGCGACAGGTACTCCTTGACGATGTCGTTCTGCGTCGTCCCCTGGAGCCTGGCGATGTCCACGCCCTGCTCCTCGGCGACCACCTGGTAGAGCGCCAGCAGCCACATGGCGGTGGCGTTGATGGTCATCGAGGTGTTCATCTGCTCCAGCGGGATCTCCTGGAACAGCCGCCGCATGTCACCCAGGTGCGAGACGGGCACCCCGACCCGGCCGACCTCGCCGCGGGCCAGGATGTGGTCCGGGTCGTACCCCGTCTGCGTGGGCAGGTCGAAGGCGACGGACAGACCGGTCTGGCCCTTGGCGAGGTTGCGCCGGTACAGCTCGTTGGACGCCTCGGCCGTGGAGTGGCCGGCGTACGTCCGCATGAGCCACGGCCGGTCCTTCTGGCGCTCGGTCATTCAGACCTCTCAGAGACTTCGTGCGTTCCGCTGGATCACACGTTCCGGAAGCGGTTGATCGCGTCGATGTGCTGGGCGCGCTTCTCGGCGTCGCGGACGCCCAGCCCCTCCTCCGGGGCGAGGCAGAGCACCCCGACCTTGCCCTGGTGGGCGTTGCGGTGGACGTCGTGGGCCGCCTGGCCGGTGTCCTCCAGGGCGTACACCTTGGACAGCGTGGGGTGGATCTTGCCCTTGGCGATCAGGCGGTTGGCCTCCCACGCCTCGCGGTAGTTGGCGAAGTGCGAGCCGATGATCCGCTTCAGCGACATCCACAGGTAGCGGTTGTCGTACTGGTGCATGTAGCCGGAGGTCGAGGCGCAGGTGGTGATCGTGCCGCCCTTCCTGGTCACATACACGCTGGCGCCGAAGGTCTCCCGTCCCGGGTGCTCGAAGACGATGTCGATGTCCTCGCCGCCGGTGAGCTCGCGGATGCGCTTGCCGAAGCGCTTCCACTCCTTCGGGTCCTGGTTCTCCTCGTCCTTCCAGAACCGGTAGCCCTCCGCGTTGCGGTCGATGACCGCCTCGGCGCCCATGGCCCGGCAGATGTCCGCCTTCTCCGGGGAGGACACCACACAGATCGGGGTGGCGCCGCCGGCCAGCGCGAACTGGGTGGCGTACGAGCCGAGCCCGCCGCTCGCGCCCCAGATCAGCACGTTGTCGCCCTGCTTCATCCCGGCCCCGTTGCGGGAGACCAGCTGCCGGTACGCGGTGGAGTTGACCAGGCCCGGCGAGGCGGCCTCCTCCCAGCTCAGGTGGTCCGGCTTGGGCATCAGCTGGTTGGACTTGACCAGGGCGATCTCGGCGAGCCCGCCGAAGTTGGTCTCGAAGCCCCAGATCCGCTGCTCCGGGTCGAGCATGGTGTCGTTGTGCCCGTCCGAGGACTCCAGCTCCACGCTCAGGCAGTGCGCCACGACCTCGTCGCCGGGCTGCCAGGCGTTGACCCCGGGGCCGGTGCGCAGCACGACGCCCGCCAGGTCGGAGCCGATGATGTGGTACGGCAGGTCGTGCCGCTTGGTCAGCTCCGAGACGCGCCCGTAGCGCTCCAGGAAGCCGAAGGTGGACAGCGGCTCGAAGATCGAGGTCCACACCGAGTTGTAGTTGACGGAGCTGGCCATCACGGCCACCAGCGCCTCGCCCGGGCCAAGTTCGGGCAGCGGCACGTCGTCCAGGTGCAGCGACTTGCGCGGGTCCTTGTCGCGGGTGGCGAGCCCTTCGAACATCTCGGTCTCGTCCTTGTGGACGGTGACCGCGCGGTACGACTCGGGCAGCGGGAGAGCGGCGAAGTCGGCGGAGGTGGTCTCCGGCGACTGGATCGCGTCCAGGATGTCCTTCACGGTGGTGCCTCCGGCGGGTGTGTCTCCTCCGGCCCGGCGAGGGAGCTCGGGCCTGGTGCGGAGGAGGCGTCAGGGACGCTGAGGGGAACGTCGGTGGTGCTGCTGCTGCGGATGTGGTGCGGAGGGGTGCCGTCGGTTCGGCCGGGTGGTGCTCGGCAGCGCGGGGTGGTGCGCGAAAGGTGCCTGTGACGCAGGCGTCCGGGCGCACGAGCCGGGTGGCTTGCGGGGACAGCCGGCGTGCGAGGAGACCTCGGCACGCCGGCCGCCCGGACGACTTCAACGTATGACACCGCGTGCCAGTCGGCAAGACACTGAGTGCCAGGAATTTCTCTCAGTTGTCATCTGGATGTCACAGATGAGCGATGATCGATCGAATGGAACCGCTTCCCAAGAAAAACTGCTGGTCAGGGGTAGTCGGCGGGGGAGAGGATCCCCATCGGCGGCAGCGTGGGAAGAGGTCCGGTTGACGATTTTCGGATGTACGGGATGCGGTGCGGAGCTGACGGCACCGCTGACCCGGGTGGCTCTGCCGGACAGCGCCCACCAGAAGCACGGCTACCACGCCACCGCGCCCGTCCTGATGGGACCGGGGACCTACGCCGTCGACCCGGCCCCCTCCGGACCGCCGTGGCGCCGGTGGAGCGAGATCTCCCCCGAGGAGGCCGAGGCCCAGGGCGTCCACGCGCCGGTGTGCGCCCTCTCCTTCGGGGCGCAGGGCGCGGTGGCCCTCGCCCCCGGCGACCTCCGCAACACCGCCGTGATCCCCGACCGCTGCGGCGGCCACTGCTGCGGGCTGGACGGGAGCGACGGCCCCAACCTGGCCTGCCTGCGCTGCGCCCGGCCGGTCGCCACCCGGATCGACGACTGCCCGCTCTGGCAGGTGGTGTGGCTGGAGGCACGGGCGGTGCGCCGGATCCGCGACGAGCCCGAGGCGCCCGCCGCCGGCTGGGACGAGGTCGTGGCCGGGGAGGGCAGCGCGCCCATCGACCTGTCCGGCGGCTGGAACCCCCGCTGGGAGGCGACCGTCGGCGCCGCCCTCGCCCGACTGCTCGCGGCCTCCGACGGCACCCCGCTCGCCGTCCCCGACGGCCCGCTCGCGCCCCTCTTCCGCCGCGCGCTCGACACGCTGCTGCCGCCCGGCCCGGGCGCCCGGACCGTCGCCCTGGCCGGCCCCGGACTGCCCGCCACCGCCCCTTCGCCCGACCTCGCCCTGGTACCCCGCCACCCGGGGACCGGCGAGGTGTGGCGACCGCCCGGCGGCACGATCCCCGTGCCCCTGGAGGCCGCAGTGTGGGTGTGGCTGGCTCGCGCACCGGAGCGCGTGCTGCTCCCGGTCACCGGCGGGCTGCCCGAAGGCGTCGAACGCGACGACCCGCTGCCCCTGCGGCCCTGGTACCGGTTCCGCCCGGCCGGGGACGTCTTCTTCCACACCCTGGCCCGGCTGCCGGAAGTCCGCCGCCCCTGGCTGCGCGCGCTCTACGAGGAGCGCCGGGAACGGCCCTGGGCCGACCCCTTCTGAGGGCCGCGCCCTACCGGTTCTTCAGCGTCCGCTCGATCGCGCCCATGATCTCCTCAAGCGGCGCGTCGGTACGGGCCACCGCCACCAGCACGTCCCCGGTCGCCGTCGCCGCGGCGGCGGGCTCGGCCGCGGCCGCCGCGGGGGGGGACGGCACCGACCCCGACCGCCCCGCGCCTATCCCCGTACCGAAGGTGTCCCGCACGATCGCGAAGGCGTGGTCCAGCTGCGCCTCCACATCGCCCTGCCCGCCCGCCCGCAGCCAGCGCCGCAGCACATGGTTGTGCGCGGTCACCACCGCCGAGGCCGCGACCTCCGCCAGCAGCGGGTCGTCATTGCCGTCATGGTGGTCGCGCTCGTCGAAGTGGCCCAGCAGATAGCGCGTGAACAGCCGCTCGTAGCGGGCCACCGAGGCGATCTCCCGCTCCCGCAGCGTCGGCACCTCACGGGTCAGCCGGTAGCGCTCCACCGACACCGCAGGGGAGGCCGCGTACATCTTCATGACCTCCTTGATCCCCCGGCACACCGTGTCCAGCGGGTGCTCGTGCGCCGGTGCCGCGTTCAGCACCGCCTCCGCGCGGACCAGGGTGTCGTCATGGTCCGGGAAGATCGCCTCCTCCTTGGAGCGGAAGTGGCGGAAGAAGGTGCGCCGGGCCACCCCGGCCGCCGCCGCGATCTCGTCGACGGTCGTCGCCTCGTACCCCTTGGTCGCGAACAGCTCCATCGCCGCGGCCGCCAGCTCACGCCGCATCTTCAGCCGCTGCGCGGCGGCCCGCCCACCGGCGGGAGTCTCCGGCGGCTCGGTCCGGGAGGCCGCCCGCGAGGGCTGCGAGGAGGTGGCACGGGGTGACCTGGCGGGCTGGGACATGCCATGAACGTACTGCATACGGGCGGGGGAGCGCGCCCGAGGTCCACGGCCGGCGGGGTCCTCGGCGGTCCCCCGGGAAGGGTGCGGGGAGGGCCCGAGCAGCCCTCCCCACTCCCCGTACGGCTCCGGGCCGGGCACGGTCCCGTCAGCGCCGGGCATATTCGCGGAAGCCGCGCCCGGTCTTGCGGCCCAGGCAGCCGGCCGCCACCAGGTGCTCCAGCAGCGGCGCCGGGGCCAGCCCCGGGTCCCGGAACTCCCGGTGCAGCACCCGCTCGATGGCGAGCGAGACATCCAGCCCCACCACGTCCAGCAGCTCGAACGGGCCCATCGGATAGCCGCCGCCCAGCTTCATCGCCGCGTCGATGTCGTCCAGCGAGGCGTAGTGCTCCTCGACCATCTTGATCGCGTTGTTGAGGTACGGGAAGAGCAGCGCGTTCACGATGAACCCGGCCCGGTCACCGCAGTCCACCGGGTGCTTGCGGATCCTGGCGGTGACCTCGCGCACGGTGGCGTGCACCTCGTCGGAGGTCAGCACCGTCCGCACCACCTCGACCAGCTTCATCGCCGGCGCGGGGTTGAAGAAGTGCATCCCGATCACGTCCTGCGGGCGGGAGGTGGCCCGGGCGCAGGCCACCACCGGCAGCGAGGAGGTCGTGGTGGCCAGCACCGCCCCCGGCTTGCACACCTTGTCCAGGGTGGCGAACAGCTCCCGCTTGACCGCCAGATCCTCCGCGACCGCCTCCACCGCCAGATCCACCTCGGCGAACGCGTCCAGCGACCCGGCCGGCGAGATCCGCGCCAGCACCGCCTCCGCGTCCTGTGCCGACAGCCGCCCCTTCGCCACCGACCGGGTCAGCGAACCGGCGATCCGCCCCTTCGCCGCCTCCGCCTTCTCCGGCGACCGCGCGGCCAGCACCACCGCGTACCCGGCCTTGGCGAAGACCTCCGCGATCCCGCTCGCCATGGTCCCCGACCCGGCGACCCCCACCGAGCGCACCTCCCGCGCCGGAGCCGCCACCGGCCCGCCCTCCAGCGGAGTCGCGGCATCCCGCACCACCACCGAACTGCCGGGGCTCTCGTATGTGTAGAAACCCCGCCCCGACTTGCGCCCGGTCAGGCCGGCCTCGCTCAACTGGCGCAGGATCGGCGCCGGAGCGTGCAGCCGGTCCCGGGACTCGGCGTACATCGCGTCCAGCACGGTGCGGGCGGTGTCCACCCCGATCAGGTCCAGCAGCGCCAGCGGCCCCATCGGCAGCCCGCAGCCCAGCCGCATCGCCGCGTCGATGTCCTCCCGCGAGGCGTACTTCGACTCGTACATCGCGGCCGCCTGGTTCAGATACCCGAAGAGCAGCCCGTCGGCCACGAACCCCGGCCGGTCCCCGACCGCCACCGGCTCCTTGCCCAGCGCGTGGGCCAGGTCCGTGACCGCGGCCACCGCCGCCGGCGAGGTGAGCACCGACGACACCACCTCCACCAGCTTCATCGCCGGCGCCGGGTTGAAGAAGTGCATCCCGAGCACCCGCTCGGGCCGCGCCGACTCAGCCGCCAGCCGGGTCACCGACAGCGCGTTGGTCCCCGTGGCGACGATGGCGTCCGGCCGGACGATGCCGTCCAGCGCCCGGAACACCTCCTGCTTGGCCTCGTACGACTCCGGCACCACCTCGATGACCAGGTCCGCGTCGGCGGCCGCCCGGAGTTCGGTGAAGGTACGGAAGCGGGCGAGCACCTCGCGCCGCTGTTCCTCGGTGAGCCGCTCACGGGCCACCGAGCGGGCGGTGGAGGCGGCCAGCGCGTCCACCGCACGGCGGGCGGCGGCCTCACTGATGTCGATGCCGACGACCTCGCGGCCCGCACGGGCCAGGACCTCGGCGATACCGGTGCCCATGGTGCCGAGACCGACGACGGCGATGGTGGAGAGAGGGGTGTCCATCAGGGGACTCCAGGGATGAGTGACGACTGAGGAGGGGCGCGCGCCGGCGGCACGAGGGAATGCGGGGCGCGGCGCGCGGATGCGGCAGGGGATACGGGCGTGGGCGTGCGCGCCGCAACGGAACCGTCCGGCCGGTGATCGTCCCGAACCCCGGGCCGGTCGGCGACTCGTCCGCTGCATCACGACGCGCACGCCGCCCGCACGCCCATGGCCCGCGGTCGGGGCGTGCCCGGGAGCGGTGGTCGAGCCGGGGTGCGCCCGGGCAGGCGGCGGTGGAACCGCGACGTACGCGGGAGGGTCCGGGCGGGGGCCGAGGGGCCGGCCGCACGGCCGCACACGATCGCGGGAGGAGAACCGGCGGGCCCTGTCCCGGGGCCGCGCCGTACGAAGATGCCGAACCGACTGGCGGTCGCGGCGGCTGCGTCACCAGGCCGCCACGACGGATGCGGGTGTGACCCGCTCACTTGAGCTTAACCAGCGAGTAACGAGCGCGCCAGCCCTGCGAACTATCCGGATCCTGTGATCTGGGTCGCCCTCGCGCTGGATACTGACCCCCATGGACGCCGCCGAGAACCCCAGCCGCGCCGCCAGGAACTCCGCATCCGAGGGCCCTCTCTCCGACGAGGAGTTCCGCTCCCTGGTGCACCGGCTGCGCGAGGAGGCCGCCGACGACCCCGCCGCCTTCGCGCACCTGACCGGCCCCGCCGCCTCCACCGACGAACTCGCCGCCGTCCTCACCCGGCCCGGCCAACCGCTCTGGGCCCGCGAGACCGCCGCCTTCCGCCTCGGCCTGGCCGGCGACCGGCGCGCCTTCGAGACGCTGGTCCTCCTCCTCAACCACCGCGACCCCGACCGCTGCGTCTCCGCCGCCTACGCCCTCGCCCGCCTCGGCGACCCCCGCACCGCCCGCGCGGCCGCCGCCCTCGCCACCAACGAACTCCGGGTCGCCTACGCCCTGCTCCCCGTACGGCTCCTCGCCGAACTGCGCGCCCCCGAATCGGTCCCCGCGCTCATCACCGTCCTCCGACGCCGACTCACCCCTGGCGACCCGTACTGGCGTGTCGGCGCCGCCTGCGCCGACGGCCTCGGCACCCTCGGCGACCCCCGCGCCCTCCCCCCCCCCCCCCCCCCCCCCCGCCCACCCCCCCCCCCCCCCCC